>NC_015975.1:0-2066652 GCF_000224985.1 Ligilactobacillus ruminis ATCC 27782 | reverse complement strand
GCAATATTGTGGATAAGTCAAAAAGTTTCACAGGTTCTGATTTATTCACAGGTGACAGTGCTTGATGATTTTTCTGAAAAAAATGACTTTAATTATGATGTAAAGTGTGTTAGTATTACAAGGTAAGTCTGAATTTGTCAGCAAATGAAATTAATCAAACGGGAGGTGTTACATCAATGAAGAGAACATTTCAACCAAAGAAACGCCATCGCCAACGCGTACACGGTTTCCGCAAGCGAATGAGCACAGCTAACGGCCGCAATGTGTTAGCACGTAGACGCCGTAAAGGCAGAAAGGTATTGTCTGCATAGGCCACTGGACCGTCAGTGGTCTTTTTTTTAAATTTATCGGCCAAACATGAATTTGGAGATGTCTTATGAGAAAATCATACCGCGTCAAAAAGGAAGCGGAATTTCAGAAAGTCTTCACCCAAGGCAAGTCATGTGCCAACAAGCAGTTTGTGGTTTATATGATTGAAAAGCCGAAGCAGCCGCATTTTCGCGTCGGAATTTCCGTTGGTAAAAAAATCGGCAATGCTGTTGCGAGAAACTGGGTCAAGCGTCGAATTCGTCAAAGCTTGACAGAGTTGAAACCGCAGCTGAAGCAAGATTGTGATTTTATCGTAATCGCTCGTCCAGGCGTGGCGTTTATGTCGACTGCTGAAGTCAAGCAGCATCTGATTCATGTCCTGCATTTGGCTAAAGTCTTGAATGATGACCAAGTCGACAGTGACCTTCGTTAAGCAGGAAATTGGAGCGAGTGGTCACACCTCAAGCTTGTTGATTAGACTGAACAATAGCTACGTTATTAAAAGTGAGGTAGACCAGTTTGAGAAGAGTTAAACGCACAGGAGCTCTCTTGGGGGTTTTATCTTTGATGCTTGTTCTCAGCGGGTGTGGTACGAGTCCGGTCGATGCTTCAAGCACCGGTTTTTGGGATCACTACATTATCTGGAACTTCATCAGAGCCATCCAAGGTCTCAGCAGAATTTTTGGTTATAACTATGGCTGGGGAATCGTGGTATTTACGATTATCGTCAGAATCATCATCTTGCCGTTGATGATTTATCAAATGAAGTCGATGCGCAAGACGACTGAGATTCAGCCTCAGCTGATGGCACTTCAAAAGAAGTATCCGGATAGAAGCGATCCTGAACAAATGCGCATGATGAGCGAAGAACAAAAGCGCCTCTATGCGGAAGCAGGAGTAAATCCCGTTGCCGGATGTTTGCCGCTCTTAGTTCAAATGCCGGTTCTGATTGCTTTGTATCAAGCAATTTTCCGTTCCGAAACATTGAAGACGGGCAAATTTTTGTGGATGCAGCTGGGGGATAAAGATCCTTATTATATCTTGCCGATTCTTGCCGCAATCTTCACGTTCCTTACTTCATGGCTGAGCGTTAAAGCACAGCCCGAAAAAAATGCCATGACAACAGGGATGATGGTGTTCATGCCGTTGATGATTCTTGTCACGGCCATCAGCGTTCCTGCCGCCTTGTCGTTGTACTGGGTGGTCACGAATGCATTTTCCGTTGGTCAAACGTTGTTGATCAACAATCCGTTCAAGATTAAACGCGAACGCGAAGAAAAGGCACGCCTTGAAAAGAAGAAAGCACGCAAGCTGCAGAGAGCTCGCGAAAAGGCTTTGAAGAACAAAAAGCATTAAGCATAATATGATGAAGAGAGGCTAGGAAAAAACTTTGCCTCAAATTGAAGAACCGGATGATTTGCAACCAATTGCAAATCATCCGGTTTTTTTCGTCTTCCATGATGGAAATAACCAAAAAGAGCTTGCGCGCTGATTTAGCGGACGTTGCATTTGGCAAAATCACTGCCGTTTACGGGTCTGCTTTGTCCGTAAGTCTGGATGAAATTTTGGCTTAATTGGGTGAGCAGCACTGTATTTAAAAAGGATAGTTCCGTGTGCAAAAAAGAATTAAAATATGAATTCAAGCACAAATCGATCGCCTTCGTTCGGAATTTCATTAGATTCAAGAAGAAAACGGAATCTTTTGCATTCGATTAATTCTTTTTAATCTTAATATAATAATGTAAATAAAAATTAAATTATGATAAATTTAAATCCATAACGATGTCATAAAAAGGTTTTGTACAATTCATTTTTTGACATTATTATCAAGATATCAACTCGCTTCATGGGCTAAAAGTGAAAATAAAATTAAAAAATGATTGATATTTTTAAAAAGCTTTGATATTATTATGAATATGAGTAGTTTGTTGCAAGGGTTTTAAATAGGGGGTTACATAATTTGAAGAACGATAAAAGCGTTTCAAATTCAAGCAGGGCCGACAAAGCTCTGCATTTGATAGCAGCAACGGTCTTGTGCGGTGCGGTTTTGAATGCTCCAATCGAGGCTTTGTCGCTGCAATCAAGCGTTTCAGCCGACGTCGTTTCGCAATCATCGAAGTCCAAGCAGATCCTGACCAAATATTTGCAAGAAAAACACAAGCAAAAGGCCAGAATCGACAAGCAAAAATTTCTTGAATCAATCAAGGAGCAGCAGGAAGCAAAAGGACAGACGAGCCGGACGGACGAAAATTCCAAGGTTCGCGTGATTGTGACGCTTGATGCCGATGCGGCCGTTGATCATACGGCAAAACCAACCGGTTCGACGGAATCGGTCAAAAAGATCGAAAAAGCAGTCGACAAGGTCAAAGGAGCACAGGCCGACGTTCGCAGGCAGGTTGAAAAAATTTCGGGAAGCAGCGTCAAGCGCTCGTTCGGATATCTGGTCAACGGTTTTTCGATTGACGTCAAAGTTTCCGATTTGCAAAAGATTCAGGATCTGAAAGGCGTTGCTTCTGTCAAACCGGTTCGTGTTTATTATCCGGCCGATTCTTCCGCAAATGAAATGGCGGGCGTTCAAAAAGTCTGGCAAAATCACAAGCTCAAAGGAGAAGGCATGGTCGTTTCGATTATTGATACCGGAATCGATTACAATCACAAGGATTTGAAGCTTGATGCCGGAACAAAGACCGCGCTTTCAAAAAATTCCGTTGAAGCTAAGGCAAAGGAGTTCGGACACGGCAAATTTTATACGGACAAGGTTCCTTATGGCTAAAACTACGCCGACGGCAACGACAACGTCATCGACAACGGCAATGGCGACATGCATGGTCAGCACGTTGCCGGCATTGCGGCTGCCAACGGGACGGAGGCCGATTCCGTCAAAGGCGTCGCACCGGATGCGCAGTTGCTCGCAATGAAGGTCTTTTCAAACAATGGCTCGATCAAAGGCTGCTATGACGATGATTTAATTGCTGCAATCGAAGACTCGGTCAAGTTGGGAGCAAACGTGATCAACATGAGTCTTGGGTCCGTCAGTTCAAACGTTGATGAAAACGATCCTGAACAGTCTGCGGTCAGAAAAGCTTCTGAACAAGGCGTTCTTTGCGTAATCTCAGCCGGAAACAGCGGCGTTTCGACGTCAACCGGGAGCGGAAATCCCGCCCAGCAGTTTGACTCTGACGAATTGAGCACGGTCGGGGCACCCGGAATTGCGCCCGAAGCCTTGACGGTCGCTTCTTCTGAAAACGAAAAAGTCGTTTCGCCAACGATGAGAGATGCGTCGGGCCATGTCAAGTTCGATTCGGTTGCTGATTTGAAGGACGGATCGACAGCGATCAGCCAGCAGGAAACGGACTATGCTCAGATGACCGGTGAACATAAAGTCGTTTCGGTCGGAACCGGCTCAGAAGGCGAGTATGACGGAAAAGACGTCAAAGGACAGATTGCGCTCGTCAAGCGTGGCGCAATCACCTTCTCGGAAAAGGTCAATAATGCCAAAGCACATGGTGCCGTCGGCGTCATCATCTACAACAACGTCGGAACCGATCTGATTTCGATGGCGATTGATGACAAGACGTTCCCAGCGGTCGGAGTATCTCTTGCCGATGGCGAAAAGCTTGAAGAAACGGCTGCGGCCGGCAAGACGATCAATTTGAAGTTCGAACGGCAGCTGGTGACGAACGTTTCAAGCGGAAAGATGTCGGACTTCAGTTCATGGGGACCAACTCCTGCGCTTGATTTCAAACCGGAAATCTCGGCTCCGGGCGGAAAAATCTATTCGCTTGCCAATAACGACAAGTATCAGCAAATGAGCGGAACATCAATGGCTTCACCGTTTGTTGCAGGTTCGGAAGCACTGATTCTTCAAGGAATCAAGAATCGAAATCTTGGCCTTTCGGGCAAGGCTTTGACGACTTTTGCCAAGAATTCCGTTTTGAATACCGCGACCCCTATGAAAGACAAGGAGCATACGAAAGAAATCATCTCCCCAAGACGCCAGGGCGCAGGTCAGATCAATGTTGATCGAGCAGTTAGAAACAACGTTTCGGCAACTTATGACAAGACCGGCTTAGGGACGGTTGCCCTCAAGGAAATCGGCCTTTCCGCAAGTTTTACCGTAACGCTTCACAATTACGGTTCAAAAGACGAGAAGTATTCGTTCAATGACTACGGCGGAGTCTACCGGCAAAAGACGGATGACAACGGTGAAATCTACGATACGAAGATTGACAAGGCGAAGATTTCGACGGACAAGAATGCGATTACGGTCAAAGCCGGCGAGTCAAAGCAAGTCACGTTCAATTTGTCGCTTCCGCAAGGATTTGAAAAGCAGCAGTTCGTCGAAGGGTACGTTGGCTTTGAAGGAAAGGGAGATGCGCCGAATCTCGTCGTTCCGTACATGGGCTTTTATGGGACATACAGCAAGGGCCGGATTATCGGCAATATGCTTTATGAAGACGATTGGAACCTGCCGACTTATGCCGGATTCTTGACGACGAACGACGGAAACGTTCCTGGGCTCTACTATGACGATGAGAAAGGCAAATACAACGTTGACACTGGTTCTGTAGCATTTTCGCCTGAAAACGAAGACGGCATCAACGATTACGTCGAACCGAGTCTTTATTATCTGAGAAACTACAAGAAGTCCGAATATCAGATCGTTGACAAGGACGGAAAAGTCGTTAATAATCTCGGAACGGATTATGACGGCGTCAAGGACTATTACAACCCATCTTCAGGTAAATGGACGACTCATAATGAAGGCAAGTGGGACGGAACCTTAAAGGACAAGAACGGCAAGAAACAGTACGCTCCTGATGGGACGTATCAATATAAAATCACGACGACTCCGGTAACCGACGGCGACAAGCAGGTCAGCTACATCAAGTTCAAGATTGACAATACTGCGCCTTCAATCAAGGATCTCAAGATCAGAGAAGACGGACGAGTCGAATTCTCCGCAACTGACGGCAAGGGCGTCGGTGTTGAAAACGTGGCTCTGCTCGTTAATGACAACGTTGTTAAAACAGACTTGATGCTTGACAAGAAGACCAATAAGTACGTCACAAAAGACAGCGTAGCGTCTGAGTTTGTTTCCGGTCGAAATTACGTTTATGCATCTGCTCAAGACAAGGCAGGCAATATCGGCTTTTCTGCGACGAGCCAGGTCAAGGATGCTGAAGGCGTACTGTATTTCAACATCGGAAACGGCACGACGATTACGCAAAACACCGAAGGGTTTGACAGCGAAAAGAAGATGTTTGACGTTTTGGGAACGTATGAACCGAATGAAACGTTCTTCATCAACGGACAGGAAGTCAAAACCGATGGGGAAGGATACTTTAAGGCCGGCGTTTCAGTCAGAACAGGCGACAACGTCCTGACCGCTTCAAAAGACAGGGAAGGAAAGAACGTTTTGAGTTCGGTCAAGTTTAAGGTAGACCTTTCTTGTGCCAAGATTTCGGTTGACGGCTTGGATGAAGCAACGAAGACCGTGACGGCTCCGGCAAGCACGTATAAGCTGACAGGATCAGTCGAAGGTGCAAAATCTTTAACCTTGAAGAACGAGTCGACGGGAGAAGGCGCAACGGATGTTCAGATCGTCGGCGGAAAATTCAGTCAGGATCTGAATCTGAACTACGGCGACAACGTCTATACGCTGACAGCAGTTTCTGCAAACGGCAACGTTTCAACTAAGACGTTCAACGTGCGGACGACTAATTCGACAACGTACAACGGCAGCGTGCTTGATTTCGATAACCTTGAAAGCGGCGTGACGGTCGTTGGCAAGACGACAACGGGCTACGATGCCGAAAAAGGCGAACTGACGATTACCGGCAAGCTCAGGTATCCGGTCGACGTCTTTAAGATTCAAGGAAAAGACGTTCAATATGATAAGAACACGTTGGCATTCAGCTATACGGCAACGGGAATCACGAACGGCTCAAAGTCTCTGCCGGTCTTCGTCCAGTCCTCTAAACTAAACGAAGGCAAACCGGTCGTTGATTACGGCTTTCATCCTTTGGGTTGACGGAACGGCTCCTTCGCTTCAGCTTGAAAATATGACGTCCGATGCAAAAGGCAACCTGACCGCTTATACGAACAAGAATCCGTATGAACTCAAGGCAAAGATCAACGACAACCTCAGCGGCTACTTGCTGAAAGTTGACGGTGATGCTGCATTTACCGACAAGGACTACTATCTGTTTAATGAAGACTTCTTCAAGGGTCGTGCTGCGGCTGACGTTTCATACAGCATCGATCCGGTCGTCGAAGGCACGAAGAAAGTTGCCGTTTCCTTGAAAGATTCGGCAGGCAATGCGACGGATGCTTCGTTTACGCTTGCGCATCACGCAGCCGTGCTCAAGGCGCCGGTCGTAACGCCGAACACGTCGAAAAAAGCGCAAACGGTCGTGCTTTCCGCAGCAGGTGCCGACTTTGACAAGAATTATGAGGCTCCAAAGCTTTATGTTTCAACGGATGGCAGCACTTGGAGCGAAGTTTCCGATGGCAAATACAGCGTTGCGACAAACGGCGAATATCAATTCAAATATGCTGACGTTTACGGCAACGAATCTGAAACGACCAAAGTCGGCGTAAACAACGTCGTCAACGCAATTTACTCGGATCCGACCGTCAAGTTGAGCTCGACTGACGGTTCACAGGAATCAGTGACGGTTACGCTCGGATTCGCCAAAGAAGACACGGATCAGACGTTTAACCACTTGCGTTACAGATTTGAAGGCGAGGCCGAATGGAAGAACTACGACAGGCCGTTTACGGTTGACAAGGATGCAGTCGTGGAATTTCAGTCATATGACGATGCCGGCAACGAAAGCCAAGTGCTCAAGACGAACGTCATCGTGAAGAAGTCTGAACAAAAGACAGGCAAAGGTCCTGAGGACGATAACAAGCGGCTGGGCAGCGGACAGACCGCAGGCAACGGTTCAAACAACGGCGGCAAGTCTGAAGGCAATCCTGACGTTGGCGCAAAGCCAGGCAGCTCGAACGTTTCAGCAAACGGCAAGTCGAATTCTTCAACCGGATCAAACGGCAAGGAAAGTCCGGCAACAGGCGACGATGTCAAGAATTACACCGTTCTTGGTCTGATCACGCTCGCGTTTTCCGGGGTTCTTGCGTTCATGGGATTGAAGAAGCGCGAGGAAGACTGATCAATTTTTTAAAGTTTAAAATGGGATTTTTTCTGCAGATTTTTGCGGGAAAAATCTTTTTTTGATTAGAGAATTTCTAAAACGGACCCTTTGAAGCAAAGTTTTCAAAGCGGTCCGTTTTAATTTTTTATTGAGTTTTAATTTAAGGCATTTTTATCTCATTTTTAAAAAAGGCCATGATTCATTGAAGTGCAATAAAAAAGTTAGACAAAATTAAACAATTAAGCTGTCATGGCATGATTTCGGTATTCTACCGGAGTCATGCCTTTTGTTTTTAAAGAAACCCGTTCGTAATTAAAGAAATGGATATAGTCTTGAACCATCATTTGAAATGCAGTAATGTCTTCAAATAATGGTAGCCCATCCAGCAACTCAGTTTTCAGTATGTGGAAAAAGCTTTCCACTGGTGCGTTATCCAGACAATGTTCCTTACGAGACATACTTTGAACAAAGTGATGGTTAGCCAATCTTTGAGTATAGTAAGGCAACTGATACTGCCATCCCTGATCCGAATGAATCAAGGGGCAGGCATGATCAGGAAGATTCCTGATTAATTCATCCACAGTCCTTGTAATTAAATCTGAATTCGGGTGAAGGCTGACCTGACATGCCAGAACTTCCTTACTGGCCTCATCAGTCATCACCGAAAGGTAAGCCCAGGTTTGATTAGCAAGACGGACCTGACTGACATCTGTATGGCACACCTGATAGGGTTTTGTCGCGCAAAAGTTCTGATGTAACCGGTTAGGCGCAAGATGACCTACGGTACCTCGATAGGACGAATACTTTCGATTTTGATGACGGTTGTAGATGGTTACCTGAATGTCCAGGTCACGCATTAACCTCCGAACGGTATCACCAGCCAGATGAATTCCCAGACGTTCCAATTCAACTTGAATTCGTCGATAACCGGCAGTGAAACGATTTCTCATGGAATACTTCTGCGCAATAATCATCATCTGCCTTTTAACTTCATGATACTTGTCAAACTTATTACTGATGCGCTTACGTTCATCATAGTAAGTTGCCCGTTTCAACTCTAATTTAGACAGTAAGTCATTAAGCCTGAAACGTTCAGCTTTAGGCATTTGTAACTGTTCGGCCCTGATCTGGTCAAGAATCATCGTTTTCCGTCGTGCTTTGAGTTCCAGAACAGGGCCGCCGCTTTTTTTAATATGGCTGCGTCCAGACGTGCATCATACAATTCTTTCTTTAGCTTGATAATTTCAGCCTTCAGCCGCTCATTTTCGCTCAATTCTGATGATGTTGGTTTCTTTTCCGGGTGTTTTGGTGATTTCATTTGTTTTGGCTTCCTTCCCTTTTGATGAGGACGCAAAGCTTCTATACCACCCGTTTTAAATAGTGTCCTCCAATGGGATACTTGACCTGGAAGCAGATCAAACCTGGCAGCAACTTCAGCTATGGTTACCTCATGTGTTTGATAATAGTCTATCACAGCCAGTTTAAAATCAGTGTCAAATATTCTCTTATTTCTACTATGACGAATTTTACCTTGAAGTCGATATGTTTGAATCCAGCTTCGAACAACCCTTGAATTGAGGTTGTATTCTCGAGCTAATTGGATACTCGTTGCCATTCCCTGATTATATTTACTAATAATTTCCGCTTTCAGTTCCGGACTGTACTTTGCCATAAAAAATACCCCACAATCATTAGACTACTTTGTCTAACAATTATAGGGCACTTCATTATTTTTGATATTTTTTAATTTTGACTTCATTCTTACGGGCAGGTTGCCGATTGACATTAATATGGGAGCATTTTTACATTAGTGAGAGAAGGTAATTTAATGGATGTAAAAAAACGTTTCAAATTGTACAAATCTGGCAAAAGATGGGTTGCTTTGGCCTTGCTGTTCGGAGGCACTGCATTTTTCATCGAAACGAATCAGACGGTGGCAAATGCCGATGAGTCCGTTGCCCAAACGAGCGTACAAAGCGAACCGGGTAATTCTTTGCAGGTTCAAACGGAAGACAAACAGGAATCTGCAGATCAAAAAGATTCGTCTGAAGCGAAACAGCCGGTCCAAAGCGATTATCAGCAGTCCACGGCAGCTGAGGAAACGCAGGAAAAAGCGGCAACGACTGAAGAAACTGAAAAGGCTGCTTCGCAATCGACGCCCAAAGCAGCTTCGCAATCGACCGTCTCCACGCCGACGGAGCAAACGCTATCTCAAAAAAACAATCCTGCGGTGACGACTCAGCCTAAAAAAACCGGTTTCCAAAAGAGTCAGGATGAAAAAAAGACATATTATTACGATGGCAGCGGCAACATGGTGCACGGTCAGCAAAACATCAATGGCAAGTGGTACCTGTTTGATGAACAAACAGGCGAAATGAAGACGGGATTTCAATATATCTCATCCCAAAAGAAGAAAGTCTACTACTCAAATGCCGGTCAGATGCAGTACGGTCAGCAGCATATCGACAGGTACTGGTATTTGTTCGACAACTTTACCGGGGCGATGCAGACCGGATTCCAATACATAGCAAATCAGCGCAAAGTCGTCTATTACAACAATGCTGGCCAAATGCAGTATGGTCGCCAAAAGATCAGCGGCAGAACATATGACATGAATCGCATGACAGGTGCCGTTTCTCATGGCAGCGGTCAGCAAAACATCGGCGGCAAGTGGTATCTGTTCAACAAAAACGGAACTGCCAGAACCGGATTTCAATGGATCGCAAATCAGAAGAAAACCGTTTATTATAACAACAAAGGCGAGATGCAGTACGGCCAGCAGCGCATCGGCAATGGATGGTACCTGTTTTCTTGGGGAACGGGCGCAATGCAGACAGGCTTTCAGAATCTGAAAAATTACGGAGAAAACAAGACCGTCTATTACGAAAGAAACGGCAGGATGCAGTATGGTCAAAGAAACATCAGGGGACACTGGTATTTGTTCCAAAACGGAACGGGCAAAATGGCAACCGGTTTTCAGAATTTAAAGAGCTACGGCCAGGACAAAATCGTTTACTATGCAGGCAACGGCCAGATGCAATACGGTCAGCAGCACCTGTTTGGACACTGGTATTTGTTCGATAAAAATACCGGTGCAATGGCAAAGGGACTCAAGTGGATCGGTGACCAGAAAAAGATCGTATATTACGACGGCAACGGTCAGATGCAGTACGGATTCAAAGACATCAGCGGTCACAGATACTATTTCGATACGTTGACCGGCAAAATGACGATCGGCGAAAGAAAGATCGGCAACGATTGGTACCTGTTCGATCAAAACGGTTTTATGAAAACCGGTTTTCAGTGGATTTCAAGTCAAAAGAAGACGGCTTATTATGACAAACAGACCGGTCATCGGTTGAAAGGCATGCAGAAAATTGAAGGAAATCTGTATCATTTTGACGAAAATACGGGTGCAATGACGACCTCCCAGATTGCATACGACAAAGGAACGAAGAGACTTTATCTGTTCGACAATCATGGTCACGTCGAATATGCGGCCCACGGATATAGCATTGACAAAACGACCGGCGCGCTCGCCTACAAGGGCGTAGTCGAGCTCAACGGCAACCACTATTATTTCGATAACAATGGCCAGATTCATGTCGGATTCCTCAAAGTCGGTCGAAATACGCAATACTTTGACCAGACGACTGCCAAACGAGCTACGGGTCAAAGGAACGTTAACGGCAGCTGGTATCTGTTTGACGGAAACGGCAACATGAAATACGGTTTTCAGTGGATTTCCAATCAAAAGAAAACGGTCTATTATGATTTGAACGGTCAAATGCAGTATGGACAGCAGCATTTGAGCGGATACTGGTACCTGTTCCACATGAATACCGGCGCAATGCTGACCGGCATTCAGGATCTGACACCTTATGGTCAAAAGAAGAAGTGCTTGTATGCCGGCAACGGTCGCATGCAGTATGGTCAACAAAACTATCGCGGACACTGGTATCTTTTTGACAGGTGCACCGGCGCAATGCAGACGGGCTTCAAAGATTTGAAGTCATATGGTCAAAACAAGGTCGTCTATTATGCTGACAACGGTCAAATGCAGTATCGCTGGCAGGTGATCGGACATGACCAATATTACTTCGATGCCTCAAGCGGTGCGCGCTATGCCGGAAGACGCAAAATCGGCAATCGCTGGTACAGTTTTAACGGCAACGGCACGCTCAATTGTTTTACCGCGCGCGTTTTGAACTGGTTCTTCAACCGCAGAGGCAAGCTGACTTATTCGATGTACGGTTCAAGAACAGGGGCTGACGGGACTGCGGACTGCTCCGGATCGATGGTTGCGGCCTTAAGAGGTGCCGGAGCTTCCAGACCTGCCTACATCTACAATACCGAGTCGATTCATCCGTATCTCAGGTCAAACGGATACTATCTCGCAAGAGAAGGCAGGAACGTCAATTATGTTCCGCAATACGGCGACATCGTCATTTGGGGAAAGAAGGGCTATAGCGGCGGCAGCGGCGGACATATCATGATCATGTCTTCTGCCGGATCCGATGCAAAATGCATCTCGACTTGCGGTTATTACTGGGATAAAAATCCGAATTCGATTTATGGCGCCAGAGGACAGGCCGTTCAGGAATTTAAGTACAAATGGTATCACGGCACGCACAACTATATGTACTACTATGTCTACAGACCTTATGACTTGAGAAGAAGCTAAAAATTTCGACCGCGTTTGAAAGAGGTCGGAAAAAATCAGTCCTCAAATTTAAAAACCGGATGATTTGCAATCAATTGCAAATCATCCGGTTTTTTTTGCGTATGCGCGACAATTGCCTTCCATGATGGAAATAACCCAAAATATTTTGGCGGCAAATTTGACTGAGAGCTTGGCGCGCTGATTTAGCGAGTGCTGCATTTGGCAAAATCATTGCCGTTTACGGACACATCGATGAAAATGGGTCGTCTGTCCGTAAATTTGAGTGAGATCTTGAATAGATTGGGTGAGCATTACTGCATTTAAAAGTGCCGGACAAAGTCAGTCGCAACCAGACCGCAATGATGGAAGCAAGAAAAAAGAGGCTGTTTTCATTTTCGTGTATCAAAACGTCCAAAAGGAGGACAAGGGCAGAAGTCTGCTTTTTGTCTACCTGTGACCCTCCGAAACCGAGGCGCGCGACACTGAAGGTAGACAAAATCACCCAAAATTGAAAAAATATTCTACTCGTTTACCTTCGCCAAAGCAGTGTGGTCGCAGATTACGGGCAAATCTTAGAAATCGCTGTTTTGCCCGTAAGCCAGTCTTGGCGTGCCGATTGAGCAGGCAATGTCAAGCTCTGCATTTTCCGGGCTTTTCAGCAGTTGTTCAAGTAATTTTTACCCAAAAAGCTTGACAATTATTTTTTTGATGGTAAGATAAAGGCAACTATAAATTAAAAGTTTTTTTTACTTTTTTAGCTTTATAAAGGTTGATTTTACTTTTAATGCATAAGGGAGAATTTTTATGGATAAGAAAACATCGTCAGCACCAAGTATTTGGAGAGTCAATCTTACGCCAGCGGTAATCGGGCTGATTCCTGCCGCAGTCGGCATCAACTACGTAGCCAAGGCTTTTGCGGAAGGTCTCAAGCTTCCGGTCTGGCTCGGTTCATTGGGAACATTCCTTGCAAGCATGCTTGCCGGTCCGATTCCTGGCGCTATCAGCGGTTTCATCAACAACGTGATCTATGGTCTGACCTTGTCGCCTGTTTCGACCGTTTATGCTTTGACGAGCATCGGCATCGGGATTGCCGTCGGCGTGTTGCATGCTAAGGGCGGCTTTTCGTCAGCCAGGAAAATTTTCGTGTCCGCATTGATCATTGCGCTTGTTTCTTCAGTGATT
Organism: Ligilactobacillus ruminis ATCC 27782; assembly: GCF_000224985.1. Classification (NCBI taxonomy): domain Bacteria; kingdom Bacillati; phylum Bacillota; class Bacilli; order Lactobacillales; family Lactobacillaceae; genus Ligilactobacillus; species Ligilactobacillus ruminis. The sequence goes on along the minus strand of NC_015975.1, from coordinate 2,053,341 downwards.
TCAACGCCGCTCAACGTTATTTTCTGGGGCGGACAAACCGGGATTGCCTGGGGAGATTCGTTGTTTGCCGTTTTGGTCGCAAATCACGTTCCGGTGTTTATTGCTTCTTTTGGTGACGAATTTGTTTTGGATATCTTGGACAAGGTTGTCGTAGCTTACGTTGCCTGCCTCATCTACAAGCAGATTCCAAAGAAAATGATTAGTTATTTTAAGGACTGATAAGATGGAAAAACCAGAAATGATGCAGGAAAACCTGACAAGACCGTGGCACGAACGCATTGATCCCGTCACGAAACTGTTGCTGATTGCCGTTTTGACATTGCTGAGCTTTGTTTTGACAAATATCTTTGCCGAAGCAGCGCTCATCCTGGCAACGATTTTTCTGTTGTTGTTTTCGGGGAAATTAGGCAGCAGCATGAAGGCGCTTGGCTTTTGCGCATTCATGATTTTGACGATGCTGCTGATTCAGGGGTTGTTTTACCCTCACAACGAGACGCTTGCTTTTTCTTTAGGCGCAATTGCGTTTTACCAGGAAGGTTTGACGTATGCCACTTTGCTTGGTTGTCGAATCATCGTGATCGTTCTTGCAACGAATTTTTTCATGCGGACGACGACGATTTCTGAGAATGCCAAGTATTTGGAAAATGCAGGGATGAAATACAAAACCGTGTATTTATTGATGTCCGTTTGCTATATTCTGCCGCAAATGATGCAAAATCTTAAGAAGATTCAGCTTGCGCAAAGAGCTCGCGGAATAGGTGAACAAAAGTCGCTGATTCAAAAATTTAAGATGATTCTGCCGATTTTGATCCCGTTGGTGATCAAGACGCTCGATCAGTCGATGTCGCGTTCGATTTCGCTTCAATTGCGAAATTTTGAAAGCAAAAAGCGCACGGTCCGAGCATTAAGGAGAACGTATCTGATGGACAAGATGTTTCATCGAGCACTTGGTTTGACAAGCATAATTTTGATAGGATGTAAAGTATGGATGCTAATCAACAAATAGTTTTGGACAACTTGAGCGTAAGATATCGCGGAGAAGACGAAGCGGCGTTAAAGGAAATCTCTTTGACTGCAAAAACGGGTCAGATCATCGGAATCATCGGCAACAGTCGTTCCGGAAAAACTACTCTTTGCGACGTTCTTTCGGGAATCATTCCAAATATTGTTTCAGGTCACGTTTCCGGTACTGTCAGATTAGGTGAGTTTTCACCGTTTGAGGCGTTTGACGAATATAATTTTCATACGGGAGTCGTTTTGCAAAATACAGCGGGGCAGCTCAGCGGTCTGTCAGATACTGTTTTCGATGAAATCGCATTTGGACTGATCAATCAAGGGATGAGTGAAGAAGAGGCATCAAAATCAGTTGTCCGAGCAGCTTGTCAGATGGGTCTTGAAGATCTTTTGGAGCAAGCGCCAGACACGCTTTCCGGTGGTCAGACTCAGCGCTTGGCAATTGCTTCCGAAATCGCATTTGATCCTGAATTTTTAATCATGGACGATCCAACGAGCCAAATGGACCCTGTTGGCCGAAGAGAATTTTTCGAATGGCTTGCGGGCTGCTCCGAAAAAACGATTTTTATCGTTTCGAACGAAGTCGATGATTTGTGCGAGATTGCAGATCAATTGTGGGTTTTGGAAAAGGGTGAGCTGATTGCTTCAGGGAAACCGCTTGACGTGATCAATCAGGTCGCAGAAGGCCATGACTTGTATCTGCCGGTGGTTTATCGAATGGCAAAAGAGTTTGGAAAAAAGCTTCCGAGCGGACTTTTTCCCGTAAAACTTTCCGAGCTTAAGGGGTGCTTTGATGACCAAAATTGAAATTAACGATTTAAAATTCACGTATCCGGGCGACAATTTCGGACTTAAAATCAAACATCTGACCTTTAGCGAGGGGATGATTGCGATCATCGGTCAAAACGGTGCCGGCAAATCTACTTTGCTCAAGCTTTTGAGCGGCCTTAATCAGCCTGATTCCGGCGAAATCACCGTTGAAGGCCAGAATTTGAATGATTATATCGGTGACAAGCGCCTTGAGCAAATCGGTTTGACTTTTCAGGATCCAAACGATCAGATTTTCAATGCAACCGTTAAAAAAGAAGTCGAGTGGGGTCTCCGTCAGATGGACAAGCCGGAAACTGAGGTTGAGCGCATCACAGAAGAAGTTCTTCAAGAAGTCGGTTTGGCCGATAAAATGGACGAAAATCCCTATGATTTATCTCTTTCCGAACGCAAGCTGCTGAGCATTGCGACGGTAGTGGCGGTTCGACCGAAGATTTTGCTGTTCGATGAACCGATGATGTCGCTTGATTGGCCAAGCCGGAAGAAAATTACCGATATTTTTCGCTATCTTGCCGACCGAGGACATGTCGTCATTACGATTACGCATGACATGGACTGGGTTTTGGAAGAATATGAAGACGTTTATGCAATGGCTCACGGCGAATTGGTTTATTCAGGCAAGACGTCAGAATTTTTCGAATCACCGAGTCTGGTTGAAGAAGTCGGCGTCCTGCTGCCGAAAGCAACCGAGGTCAAGCGCGAATTAGACAGATATCTGAAAGAAAAATGATAATAAAGAAGAGGCCGGGAAAAAACATGCCTCAAACCAAAAAGCCCGGATGAGATTTCATCCGGGCTTTGTCAAATGGTGTTGATGACCTCGAAAACTTCACTTCAGAAATGGAGTGGAGTTTTTTGTTCTCGTCGGGTTCTCCTGTGTTTTCTCAAATTGGTACAGTTACGTATCAACACCGCCTGCGTTTCCGCTAGCGTGGATTCATGTATGAATTTATGCCGTTGATTCGCAAAGCTCGAACGCGCACCGACCTCCTTCGTCCGGCTTTTCGTTTAATTCAAGAGTAAAACGGGATTTTTTTCCAGTCGCATCTTTGGTTCAACATATGATTTGATAGTGACTGTCAAGCAGTCGAATTTGTCCGGGAGCAAGACCCGAAAGTTTGATTTGACAATCTTTCGTAATGAATGCTGCTCCAAAAACATCTTGTTCAAACGGATAGTCCGGCAAAGGGTCGCCCGCAAAAAAGAGACGCGTCGTTTCGATTTCTGCAGTGACGGATTTTTTGGAGAAGACAGTGACGCTGTTCAGATTATTCTCCCTGGGATACCCTGTATTTGAATCAAGGATATGATGATAGCTCTTTTGACCTGAAGTCAGTCTTCGTTCGTAGATACCGCTTGTGACGGCCGAGCATGGCGGCATCGTGACGACTGCAATCGGTTCATCGTTGTCTGAAAAAGGACTTCTGAGACCGATGCGCCACAATCCATCGCAATGGTGCGGAGGTTTTCCGACCATTAACAGGTTTCCGCCGAGATTGATGATGCCGCACGCGATTCCGTATGCATGCCATAAATCTTGGATGCGGTCAGCAATATAGCCTTTGGCAATGGCCCCGAGGTCGATTTCCATGCCGGCTTTTTTTAAGAAAATCGACTGATCGGCATCGTTTAATTCGATCTGCCAAGGATCGATCAAAGAAAGACGCTCTGAAATCTGTTGTTCAGAAGGGACTTTCGCATCAGAAAATCCGATGTGCCACAGTTTGACGAGCGGACCGATTGCAGCATTAAAACCAAAGTCTGCACGACTTTTTTCGACCGCAAGCTTTGTCAGTTGATAGACCGAGGCCTCAACTTGAACCGGAAACTTTCCGGCAGCCTGTTTGACGCTCATGAGCTGGGAATGATCTCTGTTGACGGTCAAAACATCTTCGTAATGATTGACAAGGTCTGCGCTTTTTTCAAGTACGGTCTGGTCAAGTGTTCCGAAGACGGTCAATGAAATGCTGGTGCCCAATGCTCGGAAATGTTTTGTCAGCGCGGTCTGTTGGATATTTTCTTTCACGCTTGCGATGCCCCTGTAACCGAATCGGCTTTAACCGCCATCTTAGGTTGTCTGAGATTGACGATCACTGGCCGCTCGGATGTTTCCTGCTCTGCATTTGACGAAGATGCACCGGTCGTTTCGTCAACGGAAGATTTTACCAAGCCAAAAGTTTTCTCATCAATTCCATAGTCATTGGTTTTGTCAGTTTTTGAAGCGGACGTTGAAGCATCGACGGTTGATTCGTTTATTCTCAAATCGACGATGACCGGCGTTTCTCTTGGTTTGGAAGATGCACCGGTCGTAGCATCGGCTTGGTTGTTTCGACCTGCCATGGAGTTGATCGAGACCACATATTTGATAAAACCGTCAAAGCACGTGTCGAGCCATGAAATCGTGCGATCGTCGTTTAAGTTGTCATTCTTGTCAAATGCAGAGGGCGCATGTCCAAGCAAAAACTGATGACCAGGGAGCACGTATGGCCCGAGTCCCGGTGAATCAAGGATTCTGCGCAAGTCGTCTTGGGCATAGACCGTGCCGAGGTTTCCAAGCGAGGCGCCGACAATCATGACCGGACGGTTCGTTAGCGGGTGAACGTCATAGGAAAGCCATTCAATGATGGATTTGAGCGCTGCCGGAATTCCATGATCGTATTCCGGCGTAGCAAAAATGACGCCGTCAGAATGATCGATTTCGGTTGCTAATTCCATGATTGAATGCGGCGTTTCATCAAAGTCCTCGCAAAAAAGAGGATATTCTTTGATTTCTTTAATGACGATTTCAGCTTTGGCTGCGAAATGTTTCTTCATAAAATGAAGCAGTCTGCGATTGTACGATTTGCTGGCATTTGTGCCGACAATGGCGATGAATTTCATGGCTTGGCCCTCCGATTTTTGTTCTGTTTAAATTATAGTTAAAAAATGATGCAAATGTCAACGCTGTAAGGGGTGTTTCACGTGAAACATCCCTTGCTTAAGATGATGAAATGCTTATATAAAAGCGGAAATACGCAAAAATGATTGGTATATGCTGAAAAAAGCGCAAAATAAAAGGCCCGAACAAGCAGCTCCGACCTCTAATACTTGAGATATAGATAAAATTTATTGGTACTCTCGAGCGGAGAACCCGAGGTAAAGAAACTTGCGGTTGCAGCTGGTCTAGTTGCAACTCGAGCACATAAACTTAGTTTAAATCAGTTTATGCGAAAAAACAAGCAAAAAAATCACTTATTCTAAGGATAACGAATATAATCACATGCATATTTTGTGAAATGCAGTGCCGACCTAATTACGGATGATTCGTCAAATAAGCATCGTGAACTGGATTTGGCAGTTTTTTCCGAGAAACATGAGTCATTGAGGTGCTTAGTTACGGGCAAAAGCGAAAGAACGCGATTGTCCGTAATCGAGTATCTGTAATAGGAAGAAAAAAGACCATAGACTGCAAAAGCAAAATATGTCAAGAATCATGTCTGATTCGATCAGTATGTTTCGTTATCCAAATGATGATTGTAGTATTCGACTTTAACATCGTCATCCGAAACGGAAAGTTTTGTGACGGAACCATTTCTTGGACCGTTTTTGGCCGACCTGAGCTCGGGGGCATAACGATCAACGATTGAGCGAATCGTGATGCTGTGGCTGACAAGCAAAATGTTTTCACCGTCGTGATGATGCTTGCGCAGCCAGTCGAAACCCTCATCGATTCGTGCCCAGTAGTCTTCATCTCTTTCAGCATCTTTGAAAGGATCGACCTCATGCAAAAGGTCTCTGGTTGCAGCAAGAGAATACTTGTCCAAAAGGTCATTGTAGGTGCGGCATCCGTGAACGGCCCCGACCATGAGCCATGTCTGGGTCGCATCGTTTCCCTCGAAGTAGCCAAAGCTTTGTTCGCGGAAATACGTTAAAGTCTTGCGTTTTGGCGTTTTTGGATACTCTTTGTTTTCAAACAGAATACAGCGACACGTTTTCATGGCACGCGTCGTGTCGGAACTGTAAGCAGCATCAAAATGGATGTTTTTGAGATGTTTGCCGGCACTGTGGGCATCATTTGTGCCTTTTTCGGTTAACGGGGAGTCACACCAACCCTGGAGGCGATTATAGCTGTTGAGAATCGTTTGTCCGTGACGGACCATGTAAAGCGTGAATGTCATTTGTTTTCTCCAATGTTTGTTTTATTATCAACAATCATAATAACACATTCCGACAATTTTTCGTATGAATGTATGGAACTTTTGGCAGGCAGACAGGTATAATTAGAATTAGCAAAACCATGTAAAGGGGATTTTGACTTGAGAAAGACTCAGCATATCAAACTATTTTCGCATAACGACTTGGACGGATTCGGTGCCCCTTGTCTTTTTTACGCATTGGCTCCTTATATGTTCAGAGGTGTTGAATTCGATTTGACGACCTGTTCAGCCGGCAACCTTGACCGCGAGCTTGAGCATTGGTTCAAGGAACCGGATATTTTGCGCTATACCGATGTCTACATTATGGACATGACTCCTGACAGTGATTATTCCTTCAAGCTGTTGGAGCAAAAATTCGCCAATCACTGGCTTATTTTCGATCATCATGAAAGCGAAGCAGAATTGCGCTCCGGATACTCGAAGAACTGCATTTTGCCGTTGGATGAAAACGTCACGCCGAGCGCGGTCAGTCTGGTTTGGGATTTCATGACTCGCCAGCCGAATTTTGCGCTTGTTCCAAAGCAAAAGCAAAAAGAACTGGCAGAGCTGGTTGAGATGATTCGGGCATACGATACGTGGGATTTTCAAAATGACAAGAACATGTCTTATGAAGAGCGCAAAGCAGCCGACGAATTGAATCAGCTGTTTTGGTTCTTCCCTTTGAGCAAGTCAAAATCTTTTGTCGATTCTGTTTTTGCTTCCGGTTGGGAAAAATACAGAATTGAACATGAGCTTTTGATTTCAACTTTGGAAGGGCGACGACAGCGGTATCTTGACAAGCACCTCAAAAACGTCGAAACGTTTGAAATCGAGGGACACGGCTTTGGCGTGGTCTATGCCAGCGATTATAAATCGGAAATTGCTCATGAGCTGCTTAAAAAATACGATGTTGACGCAGCCCTCGTAATTGACAGCCACAGCGTGTCGTTGCGCTCAAACGGCAGACTTGACGTGGCAAAATTTGCTGAAGACTACTTCAGAGGCGGCGGACATGCTGATTCTGCCGGCGGACGGCTTGAAGTCGAACCAATCAAGGCAGCCGAACAGGCCGTCATCGAATCGGTCAAGCAGCGCGCCAAATTAAATGAAGAAGTTGCATCGCAAAATGAAGATGAGACTTCAAGCCTGGGCGATTCGCTTGATCCCGAGATGGCTGCCAAGCTGGCATCTTTGTTTGGAAACGACGGTAAGTAAGAACTCTGCATTTGACAAGAGGGGTGAGAATATTGACTTATCAAAACGATCTGTACGTTGAACTGGCAAAAATCGGCAAAAGCCTTTCGAGCGAACGACGCTTGGAAATCATGGATCTGTTGGTTCAAGGACCAAAAACGGTTGAAAAGATTGCCGAACTCACCAAGATGAGCGTTGCAAACACGTCGCGACATCTGCAGGTTTTGCGCAGCGGAAACCTTGTCGAACGCAAGCGTGACGGAAATCACATCTATTACGGGCTGGCTTCTTCAAGGGTCGTTGATTTATTCTATCTGTTGCGCGACGTTGGGGAAGATCAGCTTGAAAGAATCAGTCAGATCAAAGAGGACTTTGAAAAAAACGACGTTTATGCGATGTCGCTTGATGCGGCTTATAACAAGGCCAAAAGCGGCGAAATCGAACTGATTGACGTGCGTCCGGCTGACGAATACGCGACTGCTCACATTGCGGAGGCCAAAAACATCCCTCTGCCTGATCTCAAAGAAAAGCTTGATACGCTTCCGGATGATAAAGACCTCGTGGTTTACTGTCGCGGCAATCTGTGTACGTATGCAACTCGAGCTGCCAGAATTTTGAGCGAATCAGGCTATAACGCTCACAGCCTGAATGAGAGTACCTATGATTGGAACAGATACATTGAAAAAGAAGGTGCAGGAAAAAATGAGAATTAACGTGTTGCAGCATACCCCAAACGAAGGTCCGGGCGCCATTCGGTCATGGGCAGAAGAAAACGGACATGAGCTTTACGTGTATCACCCTTATCGATATGGAATCCTTCCTGATGTCGAAGAAACGGACATGCTGGTCATTTTGGGCGGCCCGATGAGTCCTAACGATGATTTTGAATGGCTGAAAAAAGAACGCGACCTGATCAGAGCCGCAATTAAACAAGATTTGCCGATTTTTGGAGCATGCCTTGGCGCGCAGCAGATTTCAAAGGCACTTGGCGGAGTCGTCAAAAACAGCGGCGTCAAGGAAGTCGGCTTTGCACCGGTTTTTTTGGAATCGCATGCGATCAAAGGTCTTCCGGAAGAGGTTAGCGTGCTCCATTGGCATCAGGATTGTTTTGAAATTCCAAAAGGTGCGGAGCTTCTTTTTTCAAGCAGACTGCTTAAAAATCAAGGATTTGTCATGAATCACCGCATTGTCGGACTGCAGTTTCACTTTGAGCCGCTTCCGAACGATTTGCGCGAAATCGTCGTCAATGACGGTTCTTATACTGAGGGGAGCGACCTTGGACAAACGCCTGAAGAAATTCTTTTGCACGGAATTCCTGAAGAAAACAAGCAGATCATGTACAAAATTTTGGACTACATCAGCGATGGGCATAAAGATTGACGAATAAGATGACAGGTGGTATATTCTAACCATTCAAGTGATTAATTGAATAGGTGTTTCGGAGGTGGATGCAAATGGTAAAAAAATTGACTGATGACAATTTCAAGAAAGAAACGAGCAACGGATTTTCCTTGGTAGCCTTTATCGCCTCGTGGTGCCCTCCATGCAACCGTCAAGCGCCCGTCATCGACGAGCTTGATTCGGAAGTAGGCAAATTAATTACGGTAGGCAGGCTTGATACCGATGAAAATCCTGAAACTTCTAAAGAATTTTCAATCATGTCGATTCCGACCCTGATGCTTTTGAAGGACGGCAAAAAGGTCAAACAGCTTACCGGTTTTCATAACAAGGAAGAGTTGATCGGCATGGTGGGAAAATATATTGACTAGTGAAAAGCACCTGTTCAGAAAGGAATTTTCAAATGACTGAAAAATATGATGTGATCGTGATTGGCGCAGGTCCTGGCGGGATGACTGCTGCATTGTACGCGTCTCGTGCCAATCTCAAGGTAGCAATGCTTGATCGCGGCATTTACGGCGGTCAGATGAACAATACCGCCGAAGTCGAAAACTACCCTGGATTTAAATCAATCATGGGACCGGAACTTGCCAAGAAAATGTATGAAAGCTCGACGCAGTTTGGCGCGAAGCTTTTGTATGGCAGCGTGACCGGCATCACGGTTGACGAAAACGGGACGAAGCACGTCAAAACGGACAGCGATGAATATGAAGCAGAAGCCGTTATTATCGCAACCGGATCGGAGAGCAGAAAGCTTGGCGTTCCAGGTGAAGAAAAATACAGCGGCCGCGGCGTTTCATACTGTGCCGTTTGCGACGGGGCATTTTACCGCAATAAGCGCGTCGTTGTCGTTGGCGGCGGCGATTCTGCAATCGAAGAAGGATTGTATCTTGCCAATTTGTGCGAAAACGTCAATGTTATTCATCGTCGCGATGAGCTTCGTGCGCAAAAGATCTTGCAGGATCGCGCTTTCGCAAATGAAAAGATGTCGTTTACGTGGGACAGCGTCGTAACCGAAATCATCGGAGACGACATGAAGGTTTCAGGCGTAAAAGTTCACAATAAAAAAACCGGAGAAGACAGTATTCTTGAAGCAAACGGCGTCTTCATCTACGTCGGGACGACACCGATGACCGAGCCATTTAAAGATCTCGGCATTACTGATGAAAACGGCTGGATCGTTACTGACGAGCATATGGAAACAAAAATTGCCGGTATCTATGCCGTTGGAGACGTTCGTCAGAAGTTTCTGCGACAGATTACGACGGCTGTCGGCGATGCCGGGATTGCGGGACAGGAAGTCTTCAGCTATCTTCAGATGAAAAAATAAAGCAATGAGATAAGATTTGACGTTGATTGAATGATCAGCGTCTTTTTTTATGCAAAGCTTCCGATTTATCTGACGGATAATGTCAGATTGCCCAGGGTGCAGGGATAGTCTGTATGATTAATGGATGTCAGCTTCTTCAAAAAAATAATAAGGTGGCAATTGACAAATTTGTACCAACGAATTATACTAAGAGAGTAGATAAAAAGAAAACGCTTAATCAAAATAATCGGAGGAATGAGACATGACAAAAAATGAATTCCCTAAAGGTTTTCTGTGGGGCGGCGCCGTTGCTGCTCACCAGTTAGAAGGCGGTTGGAACAAGGGCGGCAAGGGCGTTTCCGTTGCTGACGTCATGACTGCTGGCGCAAACGGGGTTCCGCGCGAAATTACAAAGGGAGTTATTCCTGGCAAGAACTATCCTAACCATGAAGCCATCGATTTCTATGACCACTATAAAGAAGATATTGCCTTGTTTGCCGAAATGGGCTTCAAGTGTTTCAGAACTTCAATTGCATGGACGCGCATTTTCCCAAACGGCGATGATGCAGAACCAAACGAAGAAGGTTTGAAGTTTTACGATGACTTGTTCGACGAATGCCACAAGTACGGAATTGAACCAGTCATTACGCTGTCTCACTTTGAAATGCCGTATCATCTCGTCGAAGAATACGGCGGCTTTGAAAATCGCAAAGTGATCGACTTCTTCGTTAAATTTGCAGTCACATGCTTCAAGCGTTACAAGAACAAGGTCAAGTATTGGATGACGTTTAACGAAATCGACAACCAGTCAGCTTTCAATAATGACTTCCTGATGTGCACCAACTCCGGTCTGCTGCTTGGCAAAGACTCAAAGGACAACGAAGCGCGCATGTATCAGGCTGCTCATTACGAAGTTGTTGCCAGCGCCCTTGCAGTCAAAGAAGGACACAAGATCAACCCAGACTTCAAGATCGGGACGATGATCAATTATACGCCTGTTTATCCGGCAACTCCTGCTCCGGAAGACGTCTTGCTTGCACAACGAGTTGACCAGCGTCGCAACTGGTTCTCAGACGTTCAAGTCTGGGGCGAATATCCTAAGAACGTTGAGGCCTACATTGAACGTGAAGGATTCCGGCCCGATATTACCGAAGAAGATCGCATCGTGCTTAAAGAAGGCACCGTTGACTATGTCGGCTTCAGCTACTATCAATCAATGGCCGTTTCGGCAAAGAACGTTGCTCCGGATGACTTGGACGATGTTTTCAAGGCCCTAACGGACAATCCTTTCTTGAAGAAGAGCGACTGGGATTGGCCAATCGATCCCGTTGGCTTGCGCTACTCGCTCAACCTGTTGACGGATCGCTATCACGTGCCGTTGTTTATCGTTGAAAACGGCTTGGGTGCCGTTGACAAGGTTGAAAAAGACGGCAGCATTCATGATCCGTACCGCATCGACTATCTTCGTTCGCACCTTGAAGAAGTCAGGAAGGCAGTCGTGCTTGATGGCGTTGATCTGATGGGTTATACGCCATGGGGATGCATTGACCTTGTTTCAGCCGGAACGGGTCAAATGTCCAAGCGTTACGGTTTCATCTATGTTGACAAGGATGACGAAGGCAAAGGGACGATGGAACGTTCCCGCAAGGATTCATTCTACTGGTATCAAAAAGTTATCAAGACGAACGGTTCAGACCTTGATTAAGGTGATTGTTTGAGTTAAAGATTGTCAAAAATAATTATTTCCCGGGAAATATTCCCGGTTTTTTTGTTGTTTTTGTGGAAATTCAGAGCGTTAATCACCTATTGCTGACAAAAAGATAGAAAGCTTCATGAAAATATGAGATAATTCCATTATAGGTATTGAAAATAGGTATTTTAAAAGAGGAGCATTAATGAAAAAATTACGGCTTATTTTTTTCAGCATGATTTGCTTTTGGATGTTGGGATTTGCCAGTGCCAAGGCAGATGATGATTACGAAATTACAAAGTATGAAGTCAACGTTGATATCTTGGATAATGGTGACGCCAGGGTCAGACAAGACGTTGCATACGATTTTGACGGTGATTTCCACGGTGTTTACTACAACCAGGACATGAGGGGAATCAAAGGCATTCGGGACGTTTCTGCACAAGTGACTCAAAACGGCAAGACGATTGAATTGGAAGAAGGTAATTCCGGTGCAGACAATACATACGGAATCGTTGAGAACAATGCTCAAAATTTCAAATTGAAATTGTATCACAAAATTTCGGATGACAAGGCTGTATTTACTTATGGCTATACGCTAAAACAAATGGTCACCTGCTATAATGATACGGCAGAATTGAACTGGAAGGTCATCGGAACCGGATGGGATCATTCGTTGCATAATGTCAAAATTACGATCAATCTTCCAAAAAAGAACATCGACAAGCTGCAGGCATGGACTCACGGACCTCTCGACGGACAAACGAAAGTGGACAAAAAGGCCGGCCGCGTAATCATGACGCTTGATCGCAACCCTTCAAATACTTTTGTTGAAACGCATATGATTTTTCCAAAAGATGTTGTTCCTTACAGTTACAATCATGTTTTCAAGGATGCAAAAAGGAGGATTCAAAAACAAGAGGCCAAACTTGTAAAAGAAGCCAACGGAAAAAGGGAGCAGAGGCGGCGCTTGAAGAGCTTGTTTACGGCATTCGTTGTTGTTTTGGGAGTCGTTTACGTTATTGTGGCGGTTTTCGTTTCGCCTGGCAATAAGACCAAACCGGAAGGAAAGTACGTTCATTCATATGAGATTCCTTCCGTTACGCCGGAAGTCGCTTATGTGATCGACAAGGACGTCACCCCGAATACTCAAGCGTTTTCGGCTTATTTGATGCATCTTGCAGGAGAACGACGCCTTGAAATCGTCAAGTCTGATGAAGACAAAAAAGATTATCGCATCTTTTTGAAGGATGAAAAACTGCTTGATGAGTCAACGTTTCTTGACTATCTTTTTACCAGAATAGGTGACGGAACTTCATTTTCAGTCAAGGAGATGAAGAAAAAATGCCGACGATTCAAAGATTCAAAGCGTTTGAATCAATATTTTGAAAGCTGGGCAAGGACAACCAAGGACCAAGCCGATGAGCTGAATTATAAAGACAAGAAGAATTCCGCCTATGGAATCACATTTGGCATTTGTGCCGTCGTAATCTCGTTTTTAGTGATTATGGCTGCCGTTGTTGAAACGTCGTTCGTGACCTTGAAAGGGGCAGGGTTGTTGATGGTGCTTGATCTGGTCGTTTGGGCAGCATACGTTTACTATTGCAGAACGCATGACAAGTATACGACAGAAGGACGAAAACTCCGCTATCAGATTCGGTGCTTCAAGAAGATGCTGAAAGACATCGGAAAATTTGACCTCAAAGAAGTCGGCGACATTATTTTGTGGGAACGGATTTTGCCGTATGCGGTCGCATTTGATCTGGCCGATCGCGTCATTGCCGCATTGAAATTTGAATTCGGCGAAAAGGCCATCGAAGATGCGTGGGGGCCAAACTATATCTTTGTCATGTCCGGATCTGATTTTGGAAGAGGATTTTCCGAATCGTTTTCCTCGGCACTGTCATCCGTCAGTTCCTCGGTCAGCGGCGGATCCGGCGGCTTTTCCAGCGGAAGTTCCGGCGGTGTCGGCGGTGGATCCGGCGGCGGTGCTTTCTAAAATTGCAATATAAGATACGGTGCTCTGGACTGCTTTGTCGATCCAGAGCACTTTTTCATACTTAAGACTGCATTTTATAGAGGGGATATAAGTCAACAAAGAAGCTATCAAACAATCCAAAAAAGTACTTGTCAAACCTGTACCAATATGTTATAAATGATGATGTAAAAAGAAAGCGGTTAACATCACTAAAATCAACAATGTTACCGTTAACGTTTAACAGTGTTTTCTGGAGGTAATTATTATGGCTGAAAAAACAATCATGTTATGCTGCGCTGCAGGGATGAGCACGAGTCTTTTGGTGTCAAAGATGCAAGCATCCGCAAAGGAACAAGGTCTGGACTATGAAATTTTTGCAACGGCGGCTTCTGATGCCGATCAACAGCTTGCTACGAAGAAGATTGACGTCGTTTTGCTCGGACCTCAAGTTCGCTACTTGGAAGCTGATTTCAAAAACAAGCTTGAAGGAACGAATATTCCTCTAGCCGTAATTGACATGACGGCATATGGCATGATGAACGGTCCTAAGGTTCTCCAACAAGCAATTGATTTGATGAAATAAGGGACGGTTCGACAGATGACTGAAGAAAACAAGATTACTGAAGAAGAACAGATGCAGATTACGATGGGGCTGATCATCAACGCCGGGAATGCCAAAGCCTTTGCAGTTGAAGCAATCACATGCGCCAAAAACGGCGACTTTGAAGGTGCCAAGGCCAAATTGAAAGATGCCGATCAGGCCCTTGTCGAAGCACACAATACCCAAACTGGGATGCTGACGCAAGAAGCACAAGGCAATCATGTGAATGTTACGCTTTTGACCGTTCATTCGCAGGATCATTTGATGAATGCGATTACTTTCCTTGATCTTGCCAAGGATTTGGTCGACGTTTACGAAAGAGTCGCAGAACTCCAAAATTAAGCAAGAAGGACTTTGAAAAAGTCGCGTTTTTTTATCTTGAATGAAATGCCGAACAAGGGCGGTCGACCTGCGACTGACTTTGTCCGGTATTTTTAAATTTTGATGCATGGAAACTGCCTTTTTGTCAAATGCAGTGCCGCGCACCAACTGCATGATTTGTGCTGCGCGTCAGTCCGGTGGATTATGGATAAAATACCTATTTTTGGAATATGCCCGTAAAAGTCGGAGCTCGGTTACGGCCTTTTTTGACGGACTCTTTTTGCTTATTTGCATCATTTGAGTCTTCAATTTGAGGCATGCCGTTTCCGGACATCTCCTTTTGTAAAAGTTTATTTATGAAATAAAAACTGATATAAGTAAATTTTTTCGTGACAAGAAAATAGTTGACTTCAGCCAAAAGAAAGCGCTATAATGTGAAATGTAAAGTCAGTAAAAATATTTGTATATATATTAGGCAAACGAAATGAAGAAAATATTATATTTAATGCGACATGGTGAAACATTGTTCAACGTTCAAGGCAAGATTCAGGGATGGTGCGATTCGCCTTTGACGATAAATGGCATCAAACAAGCCAAGGCGGCAGCTGCTTATTATGAACGAGAAGGCATCAAGTTTGATGCTGCATGCTGTTCAACGGCCGAAAGAGCAAGCGATACGCTTGAATTAATCACTTCCTTGCCTTATGCGAGACTTAAGGGCATCAGAGAAGTGGGTTTTGGAATGTTTGAAGGAGAACACGAATATCTTCATCCTTCAAGAGAACAACGTCATGCCGGATATTACAAGCAATTTGGCGGAGAAGATGAAAATGAGGTCAGAGAGCGCGTCGTCAAAACTTTGCTCGAAGTCATGAACAAAGACGGAAACAACACGGTTCTGGCGGTCTCTCACGCTGGTGCCTGTGCCAATTTCTTGTCTGCTTGGCAAGATCCGGAACCGATTTTAAAGAAACATCGCATTCCTAATTGCGGAATTTTCAAATATGACTTTGACACCGAATTACAACGTTTCTTCTTGGAGGACGTGATTGATCCCGTGCATATGGAAAAATAATAAGAAAGAGGGAAAATAAATGGCTTTTAAAGAAAGTTTCTTGTGGGGCGGCGCAACGGCTGCCAATCAATACGAAGGTGGATTTGACGAAGGCGGCAAAGGCTTGAATGCCATTGACGTCGTAACGAACGGTTCTGCAACGGAACCGCGCTGCGTTACTTGGAAGAAAGCTGACGGGACGACAGGCAAATCACCGATTTCCTGGGGCGGAGAGTATCTGGATTTTCCAGCGGATGCAGAACCGGCCTTGGTTGACGGTTTCTATTATCCGAGTCATACGGCAACCGATTTCTATCATCACTATGAAGAAGACCTCAAATTGATGGCCGAGATGGGCTTCAAGTGCTTCAGACTTTCGCTCAATTGGTCGCGCATTTTCCCGAACGGTGATGATCCTGAACCTAATCAGGAAGGTCTTGCATTTTACGACAAGGTTTTTGATCTTTGCCATCAATACGGCATGGAACCGCTCGTGACGCTTTCACACTATGAAACGCCGCTGAGCCTGATGATTCGTTTCCGTGGCTGGCATGATCGCAGGATGATCGATATTTTTGAAAACTATGCCAAGACCGTCTTCAAATACTACAAGGGCAAGGTCAAGTATTGGCTGACGTTCAATGAAATCAATGCCATGGAAATGTGTCCGTACATGGGCGGCGGTCTTTTGGACGATAATGCTCAAAACAGGGCTCAAGGCGCCTATAATCAATTTGTTGCAAGTGCCAAGGCAGTCAGAGCAGCGCACGAAATTGATCCTGAGATGATGGTCGGTCAAATGTTGGCCTATCAACCGGCATATGCCTATACGTGCGATCCCGCCGATCAGGTTTTGGTGCTTGAACATGATCAGCAAATGCTGTTCTACACGGACGTTCAATCCGGCGGACGTTATCCTGACTATCAATGGAAGAAATACGAACGTGAAGGCATCAAGCTTGATGACGAGCCTGAAGACTACGAATTGCTCAAGAACTACACCGTTGATTTTCTCAGCTTCTCCTGCTACGGTTCAGGCGTTTTGACGACGCACGAAACTGAGGCAAAGGCAAGCGGAAATCTTGGTATGAACGGCGTCAAGAATCCGTACCTTGAAACGAATGCCTGGGGCTGGGCAACTGATCCGCAATGTCTGCGTCTGGCATTGAATACGCTTTGGGACAGATATCACAAGCCGCTTTGGATCGTTGAAAACGGAATCGGATGGAACGATCAAATCGCAGAAGACGGCAAGATTCACGATGATTACCGCATCAAGTATCTGCAGGCAAACATTCAATCGATGGATGACGCCGTCAACATTGATGGCGTTGATCTGATGGGCTACACGATGTGGGGCTGCATCGACCTTGTTTCAAACGGAACTGGCGAAATGAAGAAGCGCTACGGTTTCGTGTACGTTGATCGCGATGATCGCGGCAATGGTTCTTTGAAACGCATTCCGAAGGATTCGTTCTACTGGTATAAGAAAGTCATTGAAAGCAAGGGTTCTGACCTTTCGATGTAAAAATGCAGAGAAGAGGCTGAAAAACCGTGTCTCAAACTAAAATAGACCGTGAAAACCATGCCTCAAACTGAAAAACCGGATGATTTGCAATTGGTTGCAATTCAATCCGGTTTTTTGCGTATGCATGACAATCGCTTTCCATGATGGAAATATCCAGAAAGAGTCGGCTTCTTTTCCATGTATCAAAGAGCCCAAAAGATGTGTGTTGTCAGTCCGCGCTGCATTTGGCAATGTCACTTCCGTTTACGGACACATCGATGAAAATGGACGCTTTGTCCGTAAATGGACTGTTCGAAAAATGGCGATTACGGACAAAATGGTCAAAAATAGCCGATTGTCCGTAAAATGCGTTTTGCTTACGGACAAATCATCAAAAATGAAGCCTTTGTCCGTAAATTCGAGTGAGATCCTGGATAGATTACGATTACGGACAAAAATGGCTGATTCGCTCGGCTCCTTTTGGTAAAAAGTTACATTTTTGTTACAAACGCTCCTGCCATCTGTCTTATTTGCCACAATTCTGTTAGGCTAAAGACTAGGACAGGAAACACTGGGGGGAAATGGCTTGGAAGAGGATATGCTTCCTGCAAAAGGATGTCTTGAGACAAAAGCATTCATCGAAGAAATGGCTCAAGCAGAGCACAAATTGATGAAGCGTGCTTTTGAGCGCGAACGGCGCATTGTTCAGCTCAACCAGGCTGACAGATTTGCAAGAAGATTCGGGAAAAAAGATGCGTATCGATTTGAGAAAATCGAGGTTAAAAGCACTGCATTTTATAAGGAAAACAACCTGAAGATTGACTTTCAGCTGGCGGTTCATCAGCTCAGAAAAGATCAGCAGATGAGCCAAAAGCAGTTTGCCGAAGCCGTCGGGATGAAGGTCTCGCGGCTGAAACGAATCGAAAAAGGGGAAGTTTTGCCGCAAATGAATGAAATCATCACGCTGGCAACGATTTTTGACAAAGCGATCAGTTTCAGGCTGCAATAGGGAATTGACAATTCTTGAAAATAACATTATATTAGAGGTAATCATTCTTATCTTAAATCGATGAAGTAGTGAAAGTGCTTTATCCACGTTTTGTTTCGGACAACCGGCTGCGTGGGGGCGCTTTTTTTTTGTGATATAATTCAAGGAGGAACAGAAAATGGCTACGGTGACGGAATTTGATACAATTGCAGCAATCTCGACCCCTCCAGGCGAAGGGGCAATTTCGATCGTGCGAATGAGCGGTGAAGAAGCCGTTTCAATTGCGCAAAAAGTCTTTTCGGGCAAGGACTTGACGCAGGCGAAAAGTCATACGATAAACTATGGGCATATTGTCGATCCGAAAACCCATGAGGAAATTGACGAAGTGATGGTTTCTTTGATGCTTGCGCCAAAGACTTTTACCAGAGAAGACGTCGTTGAAATCAATTGCCATGGCGGCATCGTTGCGACGAATCGGATCTTGCAGCTGCTTTTGGTAAACGGAGCCAGACTGGCCGAGCCGGGCGAATTTACGAAGCGCGCGTTTCTTCATGGAAGAATCGACCTCACCCAGGCTGAATCGGTGATGGATCTGATCAGGGCCAAAACGGATCGTTCAATGAAAATCGCTCTGAACCAGCTTGACGGCAACTTGTCTCACCTGATCGATTCTTTGAGAAAAGACATTTTGGACGTTTTGGCACAAGTCGAGGTCAACATCGATTATCCGGAATATGACGACGTTGAAGAGATGACGACGAAGCTGCTCAAGGAAAAGGCAATTGAAATCAAGCAGCGCATCGAACAGCTGCTCAAGACTGCTTCGCAAGGAAAAATCATGCGCGAAGGGTTGGCAACGGCGCTTGTCGGACGTCCGAACGTCGGCAAATCAAGTCTTTTGAACCATCTTTTGCATGAAGACAAGGCTATCGTGACTGACGTTGCGGGCACGACGCGCGACGTGATCGAAGAATATGTCAACGTGTCAGGCGTTCCGTTGAAGCTGATCGATACGGCCGGCATCAGAGAAACGGACGACAAGGTTGAAAAAATCGGGGTCGAACGTTCGAAGAAAGCCATCGAGCAGTCCGATTTGGTTTTGCTGGTGTTAAATGCAGCGGAAAGTCTGACAAAAGAAGATTTTGAACTGATCAGACTGACCAATGACAAAAAGCGAATAATCATTTTGAACAAAACTGACCTTGAAGAAAAGCTCGATCGCAAAGAACTGGCAAAAATTTCGGGAAATGCACCGGTTTACGCAACGTCGATCTTGAAAAATGAGGGTGTGGAGGCCTTGGAAGAGGCAATTTCCAAGCTGTTTTTCAACGGAATCGAAAATTCTCAGTCAACGGTAATGGTAACGAACGCTCGACATATCGCACTGCTTAAGAAAGCACAAAATTCGCTTGATTCTGTTCTTGAAGGAATCAGTTCAGGGATGCCGGTCGATCTGGTGCAGATCGACATGACGGAAGCCTGGAATCTTTTGGGCGAAATTACCGGTGAAAGCTACGAAGACGAGCTGTTGGATCAATTATTCAGTCAATTCTGTTTGGGAAAGTAGGTTAAAAAATGCAATTCGGAAACAAGTATCAAGCCGACGATTATGACGTCATCGTTGTTGGTGCGGGTCATGCGGGATGTGAGGCGGCTCTTGCTGCCAGTCGGATGGGCAACAAGACTCTCTTGATCACGATCAATCTTGAAATGGTGGCATTCATGCCATGCAACCCGGCCGTTGGCGGTCCTGCCAAAGGTATTGTTGTTCGTGAAGTCGATGCTTTGGGCGGCGAAATGGGGCGCAACACTGACAAAACGTACATTCAAATGAGAATGCTGAACACGGGCAAAGGACCGGCCGTCAGAGCGTTACGAGCTCAGGCCGACAAGCGCCAGTATTCGATTGAAATGAAGCACACGCTTGAAAAAGAGCCTAATTTGACGCTGCGCCAAGGCATCGTTGACGACCTGATTGTTGAAGAAGGAAAGATCAAGGGCGTCGTGACAAATACAGGGGCCTGCTACGGAGCAAAAGCGGTCGTTTTGACGACCGGAACGGCTGCACGCGGCAAGATCATCATTGGCGAATTGATGTATTCGTCCGGTCCCAACAATACGCAACCGGCAATCAAGCTTTCAGAAAACTTGGAACGTCTCGGCTTCAAGCTCAAGCGTTTCAAGACCGGAACGCCGCCGCGAGTTGACGGGAATACGATTGATTATGCCAAGACGGAAGAACAGCCCGGTGATTCGACGCCGCATCTTTTCAGTTACGAAAGCAAGGATGAAGACTATCTCGATGTCAAGAATCAGCTTTCATGCTGGTTGACCTATACGAACGAAAAGACCCATAAGCTGATTCAGGACAATCTTGACCGTGCGCCGATGTATACCGGAGCCATCGAGGGCGTCGGTCCGCGCTACTGTCCGTCAATTGAAACGAAAATCGTGCGTTTTGCAGACAAGAAGCGCCATCAGCTGTTTGTTGAACCTGAAGGCCGCAACACGGATGAATATTACGTTCAGGGGCTGTCGACTTCCATGCCTGAAGAGATTCAGCTCAAGATGGTGCATTCGATTGAAGGTTTGGAACATGCTGAAATGATGCGTCCCGGATATGCAATCGAATATGACGTGGTGGAACCTTATCAATTGCGACCGACGCTTGAAACAAAGCTCGTGCGCGGACTTTATACAGCCGGTCAGACGAACGGAACTTCAGGCTATGAAGAAGCAGCCGGTCAAGGCATCCTGGCCGGCATCAATGCAGGTCGTCATGCGCTCGGAAAAGAAGAAATCGTTTTGAAGAGAAGCGATGCCTATATCGGCGTAATGGTCGATGATCTTGTAACCAAGGGCACGAATGAACCGTATCGTCTCTTGACGAGTCGTGCCGAATACCGGCTGATTTTGCGTCATGACAATGCCGATCTTCGTTTGACCGAACTCGGACACGAAATCGGTCTGATTTCAGACGAACGCTACGAAAAATTCCTTGAAAAAAAGAAAGCCATCAAAGAAGAAGAAGCAAGGCTCGAGTCGATTCGCATCAAACCGTGCAAAGAAGTTGACGAATACCTTGAAAAACATGGTGATCGCGCCTTAAAGGACGGCGTTTTGGCAAGCGACTTCCTGCGCCGGCCATACGTCACGTATGCTGATTTGCTGCATTTCATACCGGCACCTGAAAAGACTTTGGATCGCCACGTGATCGAGCAGATTGAGATTCAGTACAAGTATTCAGGCTACATCAAAAAAGAATACGAACAGATCGAAAAACTCAAGCGCATGGAAGCAAAGAAGATTCCTGAGCGCATTGATTACAGCGCAATTGAAGGCCTTGCCACGGAAGCCATGCAGAAGCTGACGAAGATTCAGCCGGAAACGCTGGCTCAGGCAAGCCGAATCAGCGGCGTCAATCCGGCCGATCTGGCAATTCTTGCAGTGTATATCGAACAGGGAAAGATTGCCAAGGTTGACTGATAAGCCGATATTTGGAAAACTGCAGGTCGATTAGACTTGCGGTTTTTTGGTGATTTCGGAATTTTTGAACGGGCATTTTTCCGGGTCTATACTAAATGGTGTTGATGATGATTTTTCAACACCATTTTTTGTATTCACAAAATATCTTCACAATGCTATAAAATGAAACTATACAAATGCAGCTGAATCTATCATTCCCACCTTCGTTTCCGTCTAACGTTGCGTGACATCCACCGTTGATTCGCAAAGCTCGAACGCGCTGCGACCTAACTGGGTTTCACCCCGCAGCCCGTTCCGCCCAGGTACTCTCACTTGGCAGGCTCGCCTGCTGGCGTTCGAGCAGGCCTGGTGCTCGCGGGCTAAGCGCTCGGTTCAACACCTTGTCTCTGCCTCGCGCTCCACGACTTTGCCTGGTTGCGGTTGACATCACAATGCTTACCCGCCGGAAACTACGGCTGGAGGGTGTGGATTCAGAGAGGCTGACTCCCAATAATCAACCTGCTCATTTACGAAAGAAGGCCTTGAAATGATCATGGACAACACTCTTGAACTCCTTGGCATCACTGACTCCAACATCAAGATTACCAGATTCAGCGCAGAATCCGTCAACGGTGAGAAACGCAACGTCATCGAGGCACGGCTGACCTACAATGTGAACAGATGCCCCTACTGCGAATCTGAAAAGATCGTCAGGAACGGATCTAAGATACTGCACACGCGCCTTACGGAGCTTCACCAGGAACGCTTTGAAATGAAGCTGTACAAACAGCGCTATCTCTGCAAAGGAAGAACTGCTTTTTGACACATTTTAGCAAGTCAACAAGCGTCTCAGTCCTTGCGGAGTCGTGCAAAGCGAAAAAACATGATGGAATCATGAAAGATCTCAGCAGAATATGTCTCAAATTAAAAAACCGGATGACTTGCAATCAACTGCAAGTCATCCGGTTTTTAAGTATGCATGACAATTGCCTTCCATGGATCAAAACGTCCAGAAAAGGAACTTTTTTCAACTTCTTTTGGTTCGCTTTTAAAAGCTTTCATTGTTTCACGTGAAACATTTTAAAGGAACATCAATCCGATCGGCGGAATCAGCAATGAAGGCAACAGATTCATAATGCTGATTTTTTTGAGTCCCAAAATATTGATGCCGGACGCAAGGATTAAGATGCCGCCGACGATCGAAAGTTCGGTCAATAGCGTCGTGCTGATGGCTGTGGCACAAAGTTTGGCCAAAAGATAAATAGAACCTTGCCAGCAAAAAAGCACGGGCGCGCAAGCAGCAATGCAGATGCCGTATCCTGAAGCAAGAACGGTCGAAGTGACGCCGTCAAGCATCCCGTTCGTAAACAAATACGTATAATCGTGATTCAATGAGGCATTGACCGGTCCCAGGATTGACAAAGTTCCGATGCAAAAAAGCAGAATTCCGGTTGAAATTCCTTGGGCCGCTTGTCCGTTCGAGTGTTTTTCAACAAGGCTTGAGAATCTGCCTTCAAGGTCCAAAAAAGTCCCGACAACGCCGCCAATCGCCAGACTCAAAATGAAAAGCACGGGGTACCTGCTGTTTGGCATGTGCTGAATCGTCGTATTTAAGCCCAAAGCGACGACCGCAAGCCCTAACCCTTGCATCAAAATGTCATGATATTTTGATGCCATGCCCTTTTTAAACAGGGTTCCAAGCAGGCTTCCGCAAAAAATCATGGCAGTGTTGAAGATTGTTCCGATCATAAGATGCGCCTTCCTTTCGTTTAGTCAATTATAGCATTTTACCCTAAAGGGGCGAGAATGCCCCCACTTCTCTAAGTGGGGGATGAATCGCCTCTTTTGAAGCACTCAGTGCTTCTTTTTTCCTGATTCATTTTAAATCGGATATTATAATTAGTGCATAAATTGTAAAAGGTGATAACCACGATGGAATTGGACAAAAATCAACATTCGGTATATTCAATTAATTATCATCTTGTGATGGTAATAAAGTACCGCAGAAAAGTAATATCTGATGAAATATCGGGATACTTAAGGGCTACGTTTGAACTGATAGGCATCACTTATGGTGTTGAATTAGTAGAGTGGAATCATGATAAAGACCATGTTCATGTGCTTTTTAGATGTACTCCCCAAATCGCCCCTGCTAAATTCATTAATGCATATAAATCAGTTAGTTCAAGACTGGTTAAAAAGAACTATCCTGAAATACGTCAATATTTGTGGAAGGAAGCTTTTTGGACTAAAAGCTACTGTTTGATTTCCACTGGCGGAGTTTCAATTGACGTAATTAAACAATATATTGAAAGGCAAGGTCAAAAATAATGGTTTTAAAAGCGTTCAAATTGAGATTATATCCTAATAAAACGCAACGCAATCAAATTCATGTTAATTTTGGTTGTGCTCGTTTTGTGTGGAATCAAATGCTTAATATGCACATTGAACGCTATAAAAACAATAAAAAGGCTAAATTCCAAGGCAGATATTCAATGGATGTCATGCTGAAAGCTTTAAAAATAGAATATCCTTGGTTAAAACAGGCAGAGTCTACGTCTCTTCAAAGAGTAAATCGAGATTTGGACGACGCTTTTCAAAGATTTTTCAATCATAGCCTTCAAAATGGTTTTCCAAGGTTTAAATCAAAGAAAAACACTAACCAAAGCTATACTTCTAAATTTGTCAATAATAATATTCGAATTGTGGATGAACATCACATTAAACTGCCTAAACTAGGCTTAGTGTACTTTAAAGCCGGCAGAATATTAAACGGCAAGATTAGAGCTGTCACAGTTCGTGTTAATTCAAGAAAACAATATCAGGCTAGTATCTTAGTTGAAAGTGAAAACCAAACTTTCAAAAAGACGAAGAAGTCTGTTGGGATTGATTTAGGGTTAAAAAGTCTCACTGTCACTTCTGACGGTCAAAAAGAAGACATTCTCAATGTTGATGACAGGCTGAATAAACAATTAAGAATTTGGGAACGTAAAAAATCCAGACGCTATGAAAATGCTAAAAAAGCGATGGCTTTTGATGAGCATGATAAAGTCTTGTTCCCCAGAACGGACTTAAAGCAATTTCCGCGCTATCAGCAGGCTGTGAGAACTGTAGCCAAACTTAAGAGACATATTGCTGAACGAAGAAGAGACAATCTGCACAAGTTGACAACTAGATTGGTTAAAGATTATGACACTATTGTAGTTGAAAATTTAAGTGTAAAGAACATGATAAAAAATCATCATCTGTCTGCCTCAATTGCCAATGCTTCCTGGGGAACTTTAATCAGTCAGCTTAAATATAAATGTGCATGGTATGGCAAAAAATTAATTATCATAGACCCTAAAAATACCAGTCGTATTTGTCATGAATGCAAACAAAAAAATCACGAGTTTGACAGCCTTTCCCAGTCAGAATGGCTAGCTGCTCGTGAATGGGACTGTCCTAATTGTCATGCGCATCTCGATAGAGATGTAAACGCAGTTAAAAATATCTTGGCTAAAGGATTAGAAACTCTGGCTTAATAATAAACAGGTATGGAACGTACCTTGGTAAATAGCGGTGACCTCTACCAACTTAGTGAAGAACTAGACTGGCAAGTTTGCCGTGTTCCCAGAATCCCCAACTTCAAACCGGTAAAAAACGAAGTTTCAGGTTAAGTTGGGGTAGTTCAAAAAACGAGATTCTATAAGGATTTTAAATGCAGAGTTTGGATTGAGATGCGTGTTTTCAGCGACTGATTTGACAAAAAAACAAGCGAAGGTGCCGGCTGCTCTGAATTTTCCTTTACAAGCTTCGTGTTCTGCTTTGAAAAAGTATTTGTTTGAGCATATTTTTTGAAGAAGTTGCGCTTAGTGCTAGAGAAACGCTGAAAAACTTCTTATAATAGCTATGTTGAACATAGAAGGGATGAGAAATTGTCAATGGAAAACAAGCAGGAACTGTTTGAAAAGGCACCTGTCTGGAAAGCCTACTTTATTATTTCGTTGCCGGTTGTCTTCAGCATGCTGGTGACTTTGATCTACAATATGGTCGATACGTTTTTTGTTTCCGGGACGCAAAATGCCGACCTGGTTGCGGGCGTGTCGCAATGCACGCCGCTTTTTACGCTGATGCTCGCTTTGGGCGACATCTTCGGCCTTGGCGGAAGCTCGATTATTTCGCGCCTTTTTGGTCAAAAAGATGATGCGACTGCCAAAAACGTCAGCGGATTTTGCTTTTATGCGGCAGTCATCAGCGGTCTGATTGTGACCGGATTGATGTTTTTGTTTCAGACTCCGATTTTGAAAATGCTCGGAGCAACGGATTCGACCGTAAAATATGCCTCGCAGTACTATTTCTTCATCGCATGGGGCGCACCGCTGATAATTTTGTCGCTTACGCCAAGCAACATAATCCGAACGGAAGGACTGGCGCTGCAGTCGATGATTGCAAGCGTTGCCGGAAGCATCGTCAATATTGCGTTGGATCCCTTGTTTATTTTTACGTTCAAAATGGGGGGGCTGGCGGTGCAGCGCTTGCAACGGTGATGGGCTACGTCTTAAGCGACGCTTTGCTGATTTATTATATTTAAAAAAAATCGACGAAGCTGACGGTATCCGTCAGGCACGTCAAAATCAAACGTCAGCTTGCGACAAGCGTCTTTTTGATCGGGATTCCGGCATCGCTGACGAATCTGATGCAAAGCTACAACATGACAATCATCAATCGCTACTTGATTGATTACGGTTCAAAGGCCGTAGCGGCAATGGGGATTGCGATCAAGGTCAATATGATCATTATGATGATCATGGTCGGTTTTGCTTTTGGCGCGCAGCCTCTGATCGGGTATTCGTATGGTGCCAAAGACAACAAACGCCTTCAAAAGATCATTCGCTTCGATCTGTTGGTCGAAGTCGGCTTTTCAGCGCTTGCCGCCGTTTTTATCATCATTTTTGCACCGCATCTGATCGGATCTTTCATGGATGATTCAGCCGTTGTCGCATATGGAACGGGGATGCTGCGCTGGTTTACTTTGACGACGCCGTTCTGCGGCATCGTGCTTGTCCTGACCACGTGCTTCATTGCCATGGGCAAGGCTGTTCCTTCGTTTGTGCTGTCCATCAGCAGACAGGGCGTGATTTTTACCGTCGTAATCTTGATTACGGCCGCATGCTTTGGTTATGACGGAATCATTTGCGCACAGCCCGTTGCTGACTTTTTGACTGCCGTAGTCGGAATCTTCATGTATGCCGCAGCCAGGAAGAGCGATCAAACTTTGAGAAAGGAAGATTGATTTGAGAGACCGCAAAACCGTTGTGTTCGATTATTTCGCCCGAAATTTTGACGGAGGCGGAACGGCGCTTGGTTCGACGTTGATGGCGATTGCGCAAGAAAGCAGCGGTTCGGTTGATGAATCGACCAGATTAAGAACTTTTTGGATCTTTTTGATTTTGACGATTCTGATGATTGCATCAGAGGTGATTTTGCTTCCGCACTTCAGAGGAAAGGAAAAAATATGAGAAAAATTGATTTTAAAAATCTATTGCTTGGAATTCTTTTGTTCTGTGCCGCACTCGCAATCGGAATCCTGCTGATTTTCAGACTGACGCATCGAGGCCACATCGGCATCGGTCCCGTAAGATTCGGCAAGCTTTTCATCATCATGTGCGCATTGCTGTTTGGTTCGATTTATTTTTTCAAAAGAATGTGAATTAAGGCCTCGTCCGATTTCAGTTGGGCGAGGCCTTTTTGATTAATGGGAATTCAATTTTGCTGCAGGCTGGTTTCCGGTTTTAACCATTGCACCGTGTTCGTCTTTTTGGACTTCCATATCGTGGATGCTGATGTAGCCGGCCTTTTGCAACATTCCGTCCTGAACGTTGTTTCCACTAAAGCTGAACAAGTCGAACTCTGTATATGATATTATCGTATGCAGGAATATGTTTTGTTTGGTGTATCGAAGAAAATAAAAGTAACGACATTGTATGTTACGAAAGTGATATATAGTGTCTTTATTTTTATGCTATAATGCGGATACGAATTTAACAAATCGAGATTTGTCTGTGAAAAGCCCGTGAATAAGCGGATGTTAATATGTATTGCTTGTGGCAACGGCTCTATTGAATATAGAATTGAGCTATCAAAAACAAGGAGGCAGAGATTATGCTAAATGAAAATATCAAAAGAATTAGAAAGTCAAAAGGGCTGTCGCAAGAAGAACTGGCAATTAAACTGAACGTAGTAAGACAGACAGTATCAAAATGGGAGAATGGTTTGTCAGTTCCAGATTCCAGTATGCTGATTATTTTGGCGAATGAACTGGATACTACTGTAAGTGAATTACTTGGAGAACCTGTAGTAGAACCTACTACCGATGATTTAAAGATTCTTTCTGAAAAATTAGAAGTTATTAATTTGCAGCTTGCAAAAAGAAGTATAACAAAGGTAAAAACGATTCGATGGATTCTTATTTCATTGTGTGCGGTTATAGTGGTAATATTTATCGCACTTGCATCTATGAATAGTTTTTATTTGAATTGGAATTACAATGATCCTGAGTTGGCAGTGGCAGGAACAATACTGCATGGGTTTGAATTCTTGTTTGTAAGACTCGCACCGATTGTTTTTTTGACTTCGGTGGTTGGAGTTGTGGTGACATATAAGAAAAGATAAATTCTAATTTGGGAGGTAATAGAATGATATTGTTGATACTCAAAATTTAATTATGAATAATGACTTATATGAATTTGAGACTTTTGTATATCGTATTAAAACACTAATCAAAGAGGCGCGCAATAATAATATAGAAGTTATTTATGTTAGACATGATGATGGTGTTGGACAGAAATTAACTAAAGGCGCATTAGGCTATGAAATATACGAAGAATTTCAACCAATGTCAAATGAGCGTGTTTTTGATAAAAATATAAACAGTGCTTTCAAAGATACGGGGTTGTTGGATTACCTACATGAAAAAGATGAAGATACAATCATTATTGTAGGGCTACAAACAGATTACTGCATAGATGCAACAGTGAAATGTGGTTTTGAGTATAGATTTAAAATGATTGTTCCAGCAAATACAAACAGTACGCATTGATAATGCGTATATGACAGCGGAAAAATCTTATAGATATTATAATCAGTTCATGTGGAATGGAAGATACGCAGAATGTATTTCATTTGAAAAAACTCT
The DNA here is from genome assembly GCF_000224985.1 of Ligilactobacillus ruminis ATCC 27782. Classification (NCBI taxonomy): domain Bacteria; kingdom Bacillati; phylum Bacillota; class Bacilli; order Lactobacillales; family Lactobacillaceae; genus Ligilactobacillus; species Ligilactobacillus ruminis. The sequence goes on along the minus strand of NC_015975.1, from coordinate 2,024,642 downwards.
TGAATTGATGAATTAGATAAATTCCAGTTTGTAGAAAAGAGAATGGCGAAAGCTATTCTCTTTTTTCATGTTACAATTTATGCACTAATTATAATATCTGATTTAAAACGAATCAAGAAAAAAGAAGCGCTGAGTGCTTCAAAAGAGGCGATTCATCCCCCACTTAGAGAAGTGGGGGCATTCTCGCCCCTTTAGGGTAAAGGTGTTTGTCAATGCTCGTTTCACGTATCCAAAATTGAAGAAATGCCGGACAAAGTCAGTCGACTTGCGACATCCTTCGTTCGGCATTTCGTTTAATTCAAGAGGGAAACGGGACTTTTTTCCGAAGCCTCTTTTTTTATTATTTCCTCTTAAGCTTTTCCAACAGATTCTTCTTAAACCTGATCGACAGATCGTCGTTCGTGTTCAGCTTGTCAATCTTCTTTGGCGCAATTGCGTTCATCAGCCCCTCTGAAAGAGAAGCCGCATAATCGCCGTCTGAGAAGATGAAGACCGGGAAGTAGTAGGATTCAAAGACGATTTGCAATCTTTTGGCAGGGAAGTTGGTTTTGAGCGCCTTGATCGTATTTCTTGAAGATCCGAAAACGATTGAATACGGAACGAGCTGCTCATGAAGAATTTTGTCTTTGACCGGCTCAAGATTCATGCGGCGAATGTCTTCGAACGTCTTTTTCAGGCACAGGAGGCGATAGCGCGTGGCAATTCCGCTTGCGGTGTAGGTTTCGCGGTTGCGATAAAGCCTGGAAAGCAAAAAGCCGCAGAAGATGATCAGAATCACCAGCAAAATTGCGATCGAAAGCTTATCCAGGAACATACAGATGCAAGCGACCGCAAACGGAATGTTGGCGATGCACCAGATGATTGCGACGCGAGTGCGTTTTTCGCCTTGTTGGTCGTAATACCCTGTATTTTTCGCACGCTTGAGGATGTTTTCCGCCCATTTGTCAAATGCAGAGGACAACCGCAGACGCTGCTTGTCGTTTTGAGAAAAAGATTCAAGATCTTTCAGCGTGAATCGGCCTTTTTTGCCAACGCGCCCGAACAGCATTTTCAGCAGCTCATTTCCGTGCAGGATGCTTTTATCGACCAGCTTAACGTAGAAATCGTTTTTAGAGTTCGGGACGGTTTCGATCGTCACCTTCTTTTCGAAGGCAAGCTCAAGCAAGTATGCAGCAAATGCGCGTGGCGTCGGTTTGTCGTTTGTCAGGATGACTTCGGCAAATTCCGCAGGATACTTAGGGAGATCATACGAGTACTCAAGATCAGGCATGGCAATTTTTTGCTTGATCGGGTGCTTGATCAAGTAAATGAACCACAAGAAGATGCTGAAGATGACCGTTCCGAGCCAGACAAAGCGAATCAGACGATAGGTACTCTGTTTCTTTTCGCGTTGTTGGACCGACCTTTCAAGTTTTTTATCTTCAATTGCTTCAATTTGTTCTTTTGAGTGCTGTTTGACGATTTTTTTATTTTTTGACGTAACTGTTTCGGGAAACAGCAGGTGACATCTTAAACTTTGGTGTGCGGGGTTTTGTTTGAGCGAAACATCGACTTTGCCCTTGCTGAAGCTGACGTTTGTTTTGGCCGTGTCAAGATTTCCGTGATTCCAAATGCGCAAAAATCTGACGTTTTTTTGTGGCAAAACAAAGTGAATGCCGACGTTTCGCTGCGGAACTGTCAAATTGTTGCTGATCACGCGCCAGTTGACTTCGGCACAATCTTTGTAATTCGTGACGAAACCGCGTAGCTTGTATACGTACGTGAATTTTAGCGGATCGGTACCGTAGTTTCCGTAGGTGGTGATTTCGCTGTTTTTATTGGTCTGCTTTGTTTCAAACGTGTTCTTCTTATGAGAAGTTCCCTGCTTTAGCCGAATTTTTTTTGATCCGGAGACGACGGAAACGCTGACCGCATAAACGTCGTCGATTCCGCTGATGCTTTGAGGAAGCGTCAGTTGATGGGCTTTTTTAGAGAGGTTGTATGTAATTTCATGCGTAACTTTTGCATCGCCGTTTTTCAAGATGTTGACGGTGACGTCGTATTTGCCAATGTCATCTTTGGCTGAAGCATGAGCAACGGCCGGCACGAGGAAGAAAAAGGCTGCAAAAAACAGGCAAAAAAGCCAGGTTAGTTTCTTTCGTTTCATGAGAATCGCTCCTTCTTAGTCGTATTTTGCCATATCTTTGTTATCATTTTGGGCGTGCAGTGTGAATTTTTTGAAAAATGCAGTAAAATAGGCCGTTTGGGAATTTTAACGTTGTATAAAAAAGCCCGGATGAAATTTGCAATTGGTTGCAAAGCATCCGAGCTTTTGTTTGAGTCAGATTTTTTTCCAGCCTCTTTTTATTTGGAGACCTCGTCTGCCGTGACATTTTACTTCTTCTGAATCAGCCGTTCATTGCGGTCATTTCCACCGTACACCCTCTGTGCATGCAGCTTGTCAAATATCCGCTGCAGGGCATCATTTTGCTCCTTGTCAATTTTTTCCTCAATCTTCTGAATCATCTTGCTGTATTCACCTGCAGTTTCAAGGCTTACACCACTCTGGGAGTTTTCTATGTCGCTGGCATAGAAAATCGGCTCTGCCGGATTGTCACCGGCCTTTATGCCCTGCGAATTCTTTTCATTGAAGTTGTTGATCAAGGCCGTCTTCATGTCCTGTATCTGAGAGACATCCCTGTAATCGTGAATTCCCTGATATTTTTTTGACATCAAGTCAAGCTGTGCAAGGAAGTTGTATTTCTTGTCATACTGAAAGTGCATTGACTCCAGAGTATCAATGGCAAAGAATGTTCCGTTTGGCGAAATGTGCGGACTGCTCGTTTCGGCAATATGCTGATACAGAGCATTGAACTCACCGTATGTAGCGTTTGTCGGGTCAATGTCATTCAGATGGACGATTTCGCTGTACTTTTCACCGTAATCGTTGATTCCGTAAATGGCCACCGTTGGATCTTCATCGGTCGAGTCAGCAGTATAGTTGGCAACGCCCTGCTGGATATAGTATCTGCCGTTACCGGCATTCTTCGAGCCTCCCGAATACCACAGATCAATTCCGTATTTGTCCATTTTTATCGGAACGGGTGGTTCTCCGACAAAGGCCGTTCCGAAGACGCCTTCGTCAAGCAGCACCGGCTGTCGATTGTCACTTTTTGTTTCCTGAACCTGGAATTTTGATGCAGACGGCGTCTTGTTGAAGGTAACATATCTGCTTGAAGAGGTCGGGTTTACTGATGAGACTGACATGTTATTTTCCTCCTTTCAAGGGATAGTCAAATGTATATGATGCGCTGGTTTCATTGAATGGAAAGTTATCCGAAGTATATGTCACTTTAAAGACATGCTTTCCCGGAGTCAGACCGGATTTGTTGCTTAAGTGAAAGAAGTCCCTGAATCCGGTGACGATGTTTCCATTGAAGAAATAAGGCTGACTTACGGCTCTTCTGACTATTCTGCCGTCAAGATATGCCGTCGGCTGCCCGTATCCCATGACCTGAACTGCCATGTAGAGATAACCCGGCCAAAGTGACGAGTCGCCTTCTCCCACACCGTCCCTGTCCCAGGTTCCCGGCCCGAGAATCGTTACGTCGGAAACCGGAGGAGCGCTGCTGGCTTCTGCTGAGTCGTCAGGAGTCAGATAAAATAAGAATGATATGAATGACAATGCCAAAACCAATCGAGAAGTTGTTTTTTTCACGATGCGATACCTCCAATCTTCAGTTACGTTCAATATATACTGGAAAAATGAAGAAAATGTTTCGATTTGGATAAAAACTTAAGCATATAATGGTTATCCTATTATTATAATCATGGAAATGTCCTTTTGATGAAAATCAATCAAGAAATAAAAGCCGTTAAATCAAGCTTTTTGGACTCGCAAGAAGCGCAAGCGAATTTTAATTTAAGATTTTTCTAATTTTATTATTGATTTTTAATTACGATCATGGTAAAGTAAAAGACATCAAATACGAAACGAGGTAAGAAAAAATGAAAAATGCCATGCGACTTCACAAAGAATTAAACGTCGTCATTATTCGCGTCATTATTATTTAGGTGATGCGGATATTTGTGATTGTCCGCATCGCCTGAACAATGGATGCGGACGGCATGGCAAATGTTTTCTTACGAAAGCGGCTGGCTGTTCGATTGAACGGTCGGCCGCTTTTCTGTTTTATAAAGAAAAAATGGCTTTTGAGCATTTGATGAGGGTATCAGACATTGAGGAGGAATTTTTATGGAAAAAAAGGGTAATCACACGGCGGCCAAGGCTTCAACGGCATCGATTCTGTCCGTTGCGATGGTTTTGTTTGCATCCCATGCGGGCGGAGGCTTTGCGACGGGCAATCAGGAGAACACGTATTTTGTCTGTTCGGGTTGGGCCGGTCTGTTGTCGCTTGCTTTGTCGATGGCCATCTTGACCGGAATCATCGCGATTGCCATGAGGTTATACAACAAATATGATCTGCATTCATACAAGGAATTATTTGAGAAGCTGTATCATCCGTTTGACAAATTGGAGCTTGTTTTTGAACTTTTCTTTTACGTCATGGTTATCATGGCCGTATCGGTTGCGATTGCCGGTGCAGCCAGCGCGTTGGGGCAGTACTTTGGTTGGAATTACTATGTCTGCATCGTTTTGGTCGGTCTGCTGGTCTTCTTTGCGACGATTTTTGGCGAACGAGCCGTTCAATTAATCAGTACTTATATGGGAACCGCAATCATGCTCTGCATTTTCGTTGCATACGGCTACGGGATCTTGAAGGCCGGAAACGTCGGTCATCTTTTCTCGGTGCGTTTCCAAAATGAAGGCTTTTCGGAACTTCCAAAGGCAATCTGGAATGCTTTTGTTTATGCCGGCTTCCAATGCGTGCAGATTCCGACGATGCTGGCCTGCGGGGCAATTTTTAAAGGCAAGAACAATAACGCTGAAGGCAAATCAATGTTTGCGTCGTTTTTCATGAATACTTTCGGTTTGGGAATGGCGGGTTTTCATGCTTCTTTGCTGGGAAAATACGTTCACGAAGACGCCGAACGGATCGACTCTGCCAACGCTTACGGTTTTGCAGACTATGAAGGTCAACTGGCTTTTGGTCGTTTACGGCGTGATCCTGCTCTTATGTCTGGTCTCTTCTGCCATCACTTTGACGTTTGCCTTCGTCGATCGTTTTGAAAACAGCAAGGTTGTCGACAAGGTGCCGACGCTGTTTGAAAAACGCTGCGTTTTGTCGGCATTCATCATCATTTTGTCGGTGGTCATCTCTTTGGGAGGATTGACGAACATCATCAAGTACGGTTACGGCTACATGGGTTATCTTGCTATCTTCTTGATTATCATCCCGTTGCTGACGGTCGGGGTCCGCAAGATTCGCAAAGGCTGAGGTTCATTTTAAATGCAGGGCTTTTCTGCAGCTTTCGTTTCATATGGAAATACAGTTTGCGATTCAGCAGCCAAGTTGATGATTTCATTTTATTTTAAGCTTTATTATTGATTTTTAATTTAAGCGGTGATAAAGTTAGAGACATCAAATACGAAACGAGGTAAGAAGACATGAAAAACGTCATGCAGTTCCACAACGCAGCAGATATTATCATTATTCGCATTATTATTTAGGTGATGCGGATAGTTTTGATATTGTCCGCATCGCCTAAGCAGCAGATGCGGACAGCATGGCAAATGTTTTCTTACGAAAGCGGCTGGCTGTTCGATTGAACGGTCGGTCGCTTTTTTGAGTTTAATAGGTATTTGATAAGGCATGGGTGATTAAAGTGAATGAATATACAGGCAATAAATTTGATTATGTCTTTTCGAAAGATGGTGATCGAACATGAATGATAAAAATACTAAAATTATCAGTTCTTCACAATTCATCAACAATTTTGGCACGGCGATGACAAGAATATCTCTTGTTATTTTGATTTCAACGTGGTTCAGCAATCCCATTTACATAGGATTATACTCATTCTTTTTATTTGTTCCAGGGATTGTTTTTGCAAGTCCGATTGGATCATTAGTAGATAATTGTCGAAATTTAAAAAGATTGTTGGTAGAAACGCTTGTACTTTCATTATTATCTGTTTTGGCAATACTCTTTATTTTTTGCATCAATCTTCGAAGCTTTCCTTTGTTGGTGTTGTTGGCCATTTTATATAGCGTATTATGTGATTTTTATACTCCAATTATTAGCAAAATTACAATGATAATCTTTGATAAAAGAGAATATATGAAGATTAACGCAGATATTTCAACAGCTATGACAAGTGCTAATCTTTTTTCAGGGGTTTTGGTGACCGTATTATTGGGGTTGATCAATTTTAAGGGAGTTTTTGAGATTGATATTTTATCGTATGTTATCGTCACTAGTCTTATTTTATTTTTGGAAGTTCCTGACAATGACAAATTTTCAAGTAAAAATAAAGAGAATAGAAATGTGTTGGTCTCCGGGTTTGACAAGGCGTATCTCTTTATAAGAGAAAATAAATATTTAATCTCGCCTTTGATAGGCGCTGTTATCTTTAATATAATTTTAGCACCGTTAGATGTCTATCTTACTCAAATAGCGACAATTAATGCTGATAATAGAGGGATTGTAGGTATTTTAGATTCTTTGTTTTCATTCGGATTTTTGATTTCGTCTATAGGCTATAGATTTTTGTCATTCAGAATAAGGATACATCAATTTATTTCGCTGTCATTGCTGCAGGTTCCTCTTGCTATTTTATTAATGGGTAGCACCAGATCGTTGATGATTTCTGCGTTTGGACTAATAATCTTGGGTGCGTCAATTCCTTTATACAATATTTCTTTGAAAACCGTTTTTCAAAATAAAATTCCTGAAGATGATTTTGGCGCAATATCTAATTGTTTATACGCTTTGATAAATTTGAGCCAGCCAATCGGTTTGCTTGGAGTTCCAACGTTTATTTCTTTTTGTGGTATTCAGAAATATTCTATAACTGTTTTCATTATATATATTTCTTTGGGAATATCTTTAATAATTGCGAATAAGATTTCAACGGAATTGGATGTGTAATTATGAAAATTAATATCATGTCTCCTAATGAAATGGTATAAAGAATACTAATTGAGGAATACAATATTTAACGTTGCGCTACATTTAATGTATAAATGATCAGATATTATTATATATGTGAGAGAAAACACTCAGAATCATTGTAAAATTACGGAAAAATAAATTTTATTATTGATTTTTAATTTAAACAGTGGTAAAGTTAGAAATATCAAATACGAAACGAGGTAAGAAGACATGAAAAACGTCATGCAGTTCCACAACGCAGCAGATATTATCATTATTCGCATTATTATTTAGGTGATGCGGATGGTTTTGATATTGTCCGCATCGCCTAAGCAGCAGATGCGGACGGCATGGCAAATGTTTTCTTACGAAAGCGGCTGGCTGTTCGATTGAACGGTCGGTCGCTTTTTTGAGTTTAAGGGGGTGGTTTTATGGAAAGCGACATTAGCGGCATTAAACCGGAAATTGAAGTGATTGACACATAGGTTAAAACATGAGGAGATTGAATTATGGAAAATACGACAAACTTATCACTGCCAAAGGAAAAATTGGAACGCGATCCGGTCAAGACGGTAATCTTGGCTTCGATGATGGGCACGGCAATTGAATTTTTTGATTTTTATGCATACGGGACTGCTTCAGCGGCATATTTTCCGTCCGTTTTCTTTCCGCAGACAACGCCGTTATTGGCAACCTTGCTGAGTCTTTTGACGTTTGGCGTCGCTTTTGTCGCGCGTCCGTTCGGGTCGTTTTTATTCGGACACTTCGGCGATAGATTGGGAAGAAAGAAAACGTTGGTCGTTTCGCTGCTGGTAATGGGGGTTGCCACAGTTTCCATCGGATTCATTCCGGGGTATGGCAGCATCGGCGTTTGGGGCGCGCTGCTGCTTTGCCTTTGCCGCTTCGTTCAAGGCATCGGTCTTGGCGGCGAATGGTCAGGTGCTGTTTTGGTCGCAACCGAAAACGCTCCGGAAGACAAGCGGGCTTTGTACGGAGCCTTTCCTGAAGTCGGCGCACCGATCGGATTCTTCATTTGCAACGGTTTGTTCTTCGTTTTGGAAAACGTTTTGACTCCGGCTCAAATGCAGAGCTTTGGCTGGCGCATTCCGTTCTGGGCATCAGCCGTGCTCGTCTTCATCGGTCTTTACGTTCGTCGTCGCCTGCAGGAAACGCCATTGTTCAAGCTGGCACAAGAACGCGATAACACGACGCGTTCACCGCTTCGAGAAGTCTTCAAGTCCAACTGGAAGGAAATCATCAAAGGAACGTTCTTGATGGGTGCGACATACGCAATGTTCTTCACTCTGACGACATGGTCTTTGTCATATGCAACAATGGCGCTCGGCTTCAGCCATTCTGAATTTTTATTGTTATTGATGGGCGCAATCGTTGAATTTGCCGTTTTGATCATGGCAACGTCGGTTCTTGCCGACAAGATCGGCAGAAAGAAAGTTTTGATGACGGCCTCCGTTTTGCTCGTAGTCTTTTCTTTGGTCTTTCCGTTTTTCCTTGAAGGCAAGCACAATATGGTCGGCATGCTGTTGTTCCTCGGCGTCGGCTTTGTAATCATGGGAACTTTGTACGGACCGGTCGGCGCGGTCCTGCCTGAACTGTTCCCGACAAAGGTGCGCTATTCCGGTGCAGGAATCACGTACAACCTGGCAGCCGTTGTCGGTGCCGCCGTTGCTCCGACGATCACGACATGGCTGATCGCGCAATACGGTTTGCATTCTGCCGGCCTGTACATGTTTGTGTTGGCGCTCGTTTCCGTTGTTGCATGGGCATTGACGCCGGAAACGAAGGACGTCGATTATACGAAATAGAAGTTAAAAAGTTTTTGAAAAAACTCTTTCTCAAATTAAAAACCCGGATTACTTGCAATCAATTGTACTATGTCCTGTCAAGTATACAGTTCAAATATAAAATTTTAACTAACAAGATACGGCTTGATTGCGGAACTGTTCTGCGGTCAGGCCGTTTTTTGACGCATAGGCACGTTTCCTGTTGAAATAGTCTATTGCTCCCTGAACTAATGTTTCAAGCTCTTCAAGGTTGGCAGGCCGCGGATGATGATCCATCCAGATGTGCTTGAAATCGTTCCACCAGCGTTCCATAGGTGAATTCTCCCATGGATGCCCGGGATGAGACATACTGTGAACACATTTATTCTCTGTCAGATAATTATTGAAATCCATTGAACAGTATGCTGCTCCGCGGTCCGTATGAACCATCGGATGGGCGTCCGGCTCATATTCAAACGCCCGCTTAAAGGTGTCGATTACAGCCGACGATGTCTCTGTTTCCGAAATGTTGTAACTTAATGCATAACGGCCGTATAAGTCCAGAACAACATGCACTCTTGCCTTGTGACCGGAGTTGCCGTACTTGATTTCAGTAGTGTCAGTAACCCAGACTTCATTTTTTCCTTTCCTGTCGAACTGTCCCTTCAACAGGTTGTCATTGATGTATTCTTCGTGTCTCTTGATACGGTTGCGTTTCTTTCTTCTCACGTTGGATGTGATTCCGTTGCTTCTCATACAGTTGGTGACGCGCTTGATGCCGGCCTTGAAGTACAGCCTGTTTTCCGAGGCAAGCTGCGTGGTCATTCCCAGATATCCCAGAGTACCCTTGTGTTCCTTCTCCAGATCCATAATTGCTGAAAGAAGGTCTGACTGTTCCTGTTGCTTATTACTTGTTCCACGCTTGAGCCACTTATAGTATGCATCTCTGGTTATACCGACTGTTCTGCACAGTTCACTGATTGACCAGCCGTATTCCTCGTTCAGTTCCCTGATGGTCTTCTGCCTAATTCCTTTTTCGCCTCCCTGTTGCTTATTTCGACTAATTTTTTTGCGACGGCTATCTCCATTTCATGCTGATGAAGTCTGGCCTCGAGAAGTTTGTTTTCCCTCTTCAACCGGTCCATTTCAGTGAGTTCTGATTCCGGTTTGGCCTTTCCCCTGCGGTCACGCAGCGATTCCGGATTGTTGCCGCTTCCGGTGTACTTCCGATACCATCCGTAGACCTGATTATAGCTGACATTGTAATGTTCAGCCGCCCAGTTGTAGTCAACATCGTGTCTTATCAGCTGTTCAATGATTTCCAGCCGTTCGTCAAAAGTTGTCTTTCTGCCCTTCATTCCTGAATCTCGCTTTCCGGATCTGTGATCCTCTAAGATAGATTCATTGATACCCCATAATCCATTGACTCAGCTGGGTACGGCCTCTCAGCCCGTGGCTGATGGCGAACTCTTCAAGCTTCTCATCTGACTTCTGATATTCTTCAACCAGTGATGCCTTGGATTCTCTGGAATATGTATTATTTGAATGTGTGGGTTCCAGGCCCTGAATACCCTGATACTTATAGATGAGCTTCCAGGTTCTGATGGTATGGTCTGATATGGAATACAGCCTTGATGTTCTGGTGATTCCCAATGTTTCTGCTTCATGAATGATCATCAGCTTAAAAGCAGCAGAATATTTCGATTTTTTTCCCATATGAAAATGCCCTCCAAGCATACAGCAAATTTTCTTTTTTACCTGTATACTTAAAGGACATTATAACCAATTGCAAATAATCCGGGTTTTTGCATATGCATGACAATCACCTTCAATTATGAGAATAAAACAAAACAGCTTGGCGCGCTGCTTTGAAAGTCGTGCGCGCGAACTTGGACTTTTCAATCAGAATCATGTTTTCATCCGGGCTCTTGGTTTTAGGTGCAGTTTTTTTTCAAATATCAAATTTTGGCCATTTTCTCGGGTTTCCGACCGATCCTCGAAGATTCAGCCGACTGTTGCAAGTGATGCAAAACGGCATTTTGCGCGTGCCGGAGAAACGCCGGCAATTTTGGCAATATCACGAATGCTGGCCATTTGACTTGTTTCCGTCCGCAATCATTTTGACTGGCAGGATAAAACGCTGGAACAAACCGAGACACTCATGCATGATTTTCGGATACTCGTCTGGATCGATTTTTTGTCCCTGATATGTGAGAAAGTCGAATTTTTCGCCGCCTTTTTCAACGCTGTAGTATCCCGAATGAAGAAAATCGTTGCGTTGATAGAACTTCTGTCTCCTGATTCTCTGCTCGTTGTTTTCAGCCTGATCGTCGGGGCGTTCAGCACTGAGTCCGATGACAAGTCCGGCGTAGCGCTCGGTCAAAAGACTGATCAGTTTGCTGCCGTATCCGTGCGAGCGTTTGGTATCATCGATGGCAAGGAAGAAGACGTACGCCAGGGAGTCATTTTTCAGCGTATAAATGAAGCCGACCCACTCGTCGTCATCATATAAGCTGCAAAATTCGGCGATCCTGCGCTGCGTTTTTTTCTTCAAGAGCCAGAAAGGCAAGCGCTCGACAGCTGGAAAAGCCCTCAGGTACAATGCTTTGATTTTCTTCCAGTCTTTGGAATCTTTTTTTGTTTCAATCAGTTTTACTGTCATTTGTTTTCTCCTAGATTTACCTTAACCATATCAGAATTCCGTTTTTTTGTAAAATGCAGATTCTGCTCAATCAGCATGCCAAGACGTGATTACGGACAAAAAGCCGATTCTTGAGATATGCCCGTAAATGCCTGTCCACGATTACGTACAACGTCCCTTTTGGAGCTTTGATACATGGAAATGAAAACAGACTTGTTTCCATCATGGAAAGCGATTGTCATGCATATAAAAAAACCAAATGATTGCAAATCATCCGGTTTTTCAAATTGAGGCATTTTCTTCAGCCTCTTCTTGTCTGCTTGTCAGCAAATATTTTACCAAATATGAATGCGTTTTTCCGGTTCAAGCCACATGCCGTCTCCTTCATGAACGTCAAAGACATCATAGAATTCTTGAAGATTCTTAGGCTGAACGTTTGCGCGCAAAACATTCGGAGCATGCACGTCGATTGCAAGAAGCAATTTTTGGCACTCAAGCGACGACTTCATGCACCAGATGCGAGCCCAGTTGAGGAAGAATCCTTTGATATCAGGATTTTCTTCGCCCTTGGCTGCTTCGAGTGCACAACTCAATCCGCCGGCATCAGCGATGTTTTCGGAAACGACGAGCTTGCCGTTGCATTTGCCTGCTTCCGTTTCCAGACCGTCAAATTCTTCGATCATTTCTTGTGCCAGGCCTTCAAAATGTTTCAGATCTTCATCTGTCCACCAGTTGGAAAGATTTCCGAATTCGTCAAATTGAGAACCGTTGTTGTCAAAGGCGTGCGAAATTTCATGTGCGATTACGGCACCGATGCCGCCGTAGTTTTCGCTTGCGGTCTGTTTCAGACTGTAGAACGGAGCCTGAAGGATGGCTGCAGGGAAGACGATGATGTTAAACGACGGATTATAGTATGCGTTTACTTGATGAGCCGGCATTTCCCAACGCGTCCGATCGACCGGCTTTCCGTAACGATCAAAGTTGTCCGCAATTTGAATGCGCCTGAATTCAATGGCATTGTCGAGCAGATTCTTTGTTTCGTCAACGAGATACTTTTCGTAGAGCGGATCAAGCTCATCCGGATAGCCGACGTTGATGCCGAGCGCATCGAGTTTGGCCACGGCTTTTTTGGCTGTTTCCTTGCTGAGCCAGTCGTTTGTTTCAAGACGTTTTTTATAAACGGCAACCATTTTTTCAACCATATGCTGAACGTCTGCCTTGGCATCAGGTCCGAAATATTTGTGTGCGTAGTAAAGACCGACGACTTGGTCGTAGCGTGCCGTTGCAAGATGATATGCGGCTTTTTCAGGTTTCATTGCTTCCTTTGCACCGGAAAGCGCGCGTGAGAACGTGCCGCCGAGGACGCGAACGTCATCGCTCAAGAAACCTGTCGAATCCATCAGCGTATGTACGAAGATCCAGCTTCTCAATTGTTCAAACGTGTCGTCGTTGACGATCCTGTCTGCTGCTTCATAGAATTTTGGTTCTGTAACGACGATCTTGTCGGGCGTCGTCTTGACGATTTTCTTTGCGACGGCGCCAAAGTCGATTGTAGTCGAAAGCTTGGAGAAGTCTTCAAACGAATACGGATTGTAAACTTTGACGTAATCGGCACGTTCTGTGCTGTCTTTTTGGAACGGTGCGATCAAGCGATCGTACTCGATGGCTTCGCTGATTGTTTTCTTGGCAAATTCAGCATCGTATCCGGCTTTTTCAAAAAGCTTTTCAAGCATGTCTGATAAGACCGAAAGCAAGGCTGCACCTTGTTCGTTGCCTTCTTCATAGTATGTCTTGTCCGGCAAAAACAATGGCGTCACGTCTGCGTACAAAGCATATTCCTGCGTATTCTTCATATCCGGGTCAACGAAGAAGCTGAACGGATTTGCCGCGTCGATCAGCGCAAAATCAAGCCACTTGTCTTGCCAGTCTTGTAAATCTTTGATGGCCAAAACCGCATCGAGGTATTTTTTTGCCGGTTCAAATCCTTCGGCATTGCGAGTTTCAAAGTCTGATGCCAGCTTGTAGTACTTGAGGAATTCTTTTAAATTCTTGTCATCGGGAACGTTTTTTCCTTCAAGCATTTCGCCCAAGTCATTCATTAAAATTTTTTCAATGTTGAGATCCAGTTCGGAAAAGCCTCCAGCTGTTGGACGATCGGCTGGGATAACGGCTGTTTTCAGCCATTCGCCGTTGACGGCTTGATAGAGATCGTCTTTTAAGAGACTTTCATTGACCTTGTTTTTTTCACCCATATAAGAAACCCCCTAGATAGATTTAATCAAATACAGTTTTAATTTAAGCACAATTTTGGTTTAAAGTACATAATTCTGCTTGCGATTTTGGCATCAGAATCTCTTAAAGAAGTTTCAGCCGTGGATTTTCCCAAAGTTTGAAAATTAGTATGCGGGTGTTTTTTACCTATGGTATACTTACCTATAGATAGCGTAAATTAGCGCTATTTAATCATTACTTCATAATCAGGGGGATTCTAAATGAAATTTTCCGCACAAACTGCTGAGCAAGCGATCGAAAAAGGCTTGAAGGAACTTGGAAAGACTCGTGAAGAAGTCGAAATCGTCATTGTCAGCGAAGGCAAAAAAGGATTTTTAGGTATTTTTGGAGGAAAGCCGGCTGAGGTCGAAATTACGCCTAAGGAAACGGAACGTGTTGAAGAAAAAGCTGAGACCGTAGCTGAACCAGAGCCGTCCGATGAAAAAAAAGAGGCAGAATCGGAACAAGAAGTCGAACAGGCATTGCGCGAGGTGGGCTCATATCTGGCTGAAGTTACGAAAGAAATGGGCGTTGAAACTAAAATCGAAGTTACGGTCGAGCGCCGCGACGTTTTTTATAATTTCAGCGCCAATCAGGAAGGACTTTTGATTGGCAAGCACGGCAAAACGCTGAATTCATTGCAATTATTGGCGCAAAACTATTTTGACAAGCTGAGTTTCAAGCGTTTGAACATTATTCTTGACGTGGCAGATTATCGTGAACGTCGGACTGAAACGTTGAAATATCTGGCCAAAAAGGTCGCTTATGATGCCATTTCGCAGCGACGACGCATGCAGCTTGATCCGATGCCGGCATACGAAAGAAAGGTCATTCATTCGGCGCTTGCCGACAATTCAAAGGTCAAAACCTATTCAAGGGGTGCTGAACCGAGACGATACGTGGTCATCGAGCCGGCAAGATCAAGAAGATAATCAAAATAAGGTTGATTTGGGGAAAAGAGGGGAAGATGCTAAAGCATAAGCCGTCACACTTGGAAGATGAGTTGTGTTTTGCAGTTTATTCGACGCAGAAGCTGTATAATCGTTTTTATTCAATCGTATTGAAAAGATACGGACTTACATATGTACAATATGCGACAATGCTTGTTTTGTGGGAAGAGCGGCGTCTGATGATGGTCAAGGAGCTTGGTGAAAGGCTGAAGCTTGATTCCGGGACCTTGACGCCGCTGCTTAATCGTCTGGAAAAGCAAGGCTGGGTCGTTCGAAACAGAAATCTTGAAGACGGACGGTGCGTGATGGTCGAACTGACGCCAAAAGCGCTAAGTCTTGAACATGACGTCAAGCATCACATTCAGGATTGCGTTCTTCCGATTGAGATGACTGAAAGCGAGTATCGTGAATGCGTCAACGTTCTTTATGAAATTTCCGATAAGCTGGAATTCATCAATGGGTATCTTTTGGGAAAAGAAGAATAAAGAGGATGGAAAAAAGTCCCGTTTCTTACTTGAAATACCGAACGAAGGAGGTCGATTTTCGATTGAATTTGTCCGGCATTTTTTAAATACAATGCTGCACAACTGATCTAGGCAAAATCTCATGCAAATTTTACGGACAAAAGCTGCTTTTCGGAGCATTTGTCCGTAATCGCTATTTTTCGGGCAGGCCGTTTACGGAAAAATTTCCCATTTTCATCGATGTGTCCGTAAACGAAAGTGTTTTCGCCAAATGCAGAGTCTGCCAAATCAGCGCGCACAAGCTCTCGGTCAAATTTACCGCCAGCCTCTTTTGGGATATTTCCATCATGGAGGCGATTGTCGTGCATACGCAAAAAAACCGGATCAGATTTGCAATTGAATGCAAGTCATCCGGTTTTTCAATTTGAGGCATGGTTTTTCCCGGCCTCTTTTTATAGGGGATTGGTTATGAATCCTGCAAACCGAAAATTTCAATCCGGCCGGACTTCAGCAACTTCTTAAGAGCAGCGTTGCCTGGAATCAAAAAACTGGTTTGCAAAAGATCGAGCCTCTTTTTAACGAGCAGGCAATCAGTTTTAAAATCCGGAAGAAACTCGATCTCGATAAGTTATTTCTGTTTTTAGGGTAGTCGCCTGCTCGAAACCGTCTGCTGAGTTCAGAGACGATCTGGTTCAAGGCGTTTTTGCCGCCTCGTATCGGGAACGTGGCGCAAAACACCTTACGATGCATATTGTATCTTTGAAATCTAAACAATCTCGTAAGCAAAGTTCAAAATTAAATTAAGATTCCAGATCTTCTGCAAAGTATTTTGAAAGAAAAGCATAAATTCCGTCTTCGTTGTTTGACTTCGTAACGACGTCCGCCTGTTCCAGGACGTGTCTCGGACTGTTGGCCATTGCCACTCCATGTCCGCTTTCGATCAGCATCGGCAAATCGTTTTCGCCGTTGCCGAATGCGATCGTATTTTGCGGTTTGATGCCGTATTTTTGTGCCACGTCCTTTAATGCGGCTGCTTTTGAGCGCCCCGAAGGAATCAGTTCGATGTTGTGTTCGTTTGATGATGAAAGGCAAAGAGAGGGCGCATCCTTTAAAAATTCTTTTGCGCCTGCCAGAACCGACAAGTCGTTCGCACACAAAATACCGTTTGTGATGAACGTATTCAGGCGATCCAGGTCAGCCTTCGATTTGATTTTTTTAAATTTCGTCTTGGATGCAAGGTTCATGAAAGCCTGCAACATCCCGCCCATGCCATAGGCTGTGTCAGTTGAAAACAGTCGCAGCTGAAGTTTGGGATAAATCTTGCAGGCTTCAAAAATTGCCGAAACGGCTTCATCTTTCAATCTGTTTTTGACGATCTCGTTTCCGAGAGTATAAACGCTGCCGTTGGCGGCGATTGTTCCGATATTTTTGCCGAGCATTTCAGAATATGATCTGGCAGAAGAAAGCAAACGGCCGGAAGCAATGTAGAAAAGATGACCCTTTTTTTGGAGGCTTGAAACGATGTCGATTGTTTTTTTTGAGATGCGCATGTCGTCATTCAGCAAAGTTCCGTCAATATCAAATAAAATAAGATGTTTTTCCACGATTATTTCCCCTTGTCTAAGGCATTTTTCAACTTAATTTTAGCTTATTTCCTTAATGAAATACAGTGCTGAATCAGAAAATGAAAAACATGGCTGAGCAATCCGAAATTTATTGTAGGCAATTATTGACAGAATCGAAAAAACCGAGGATTTGTCCGTAACGGGGGACAGGCATCTACGGGCAAACCTCAATAATCGACGTTTTTCCCGTAACCCGCAACGGAGCAGAAGGTCGGCTATCTTGCGGCATCATGGCATTTTGAAAAGCAAGGATATCTGCGATCATGTTTTGGTTCAAGCTCTGCATTTTATAAAATTGTCAAAAAAGTTGACAAAATAGCGAGAAAAGTTACAATTAACGTAAGCAACACTTGAAAGGAAAAAGGACAACAGTGGATAAATTAAAAATGGGCGACAACCTTCGTATCGGAATCGGTGACATGAGCAAAATGACGGGCGTTTCTTCGCGTCAGTTGCGTTACTGGGAACAAAAGGGGTACATCAAGGCGATGAATGAAGAAGAAGGGGGCGCAAGAAAATACGGTCTTGGATCGATGTACAAGATTTTTGCAATCAAGCATTTTTTGGATGAGGGGTATACTTTGGCAAAAGCAGTCGAAAAGGCCGAGCTGCATCGCAAAGAGGGAATTTTGCTGCATCGCGTCTTTCGAACGCTCATCAAGGGCATCGAACTGACGGATGAAACCGAGATCAAAGGCCGCGTTGATTTGGGGACTGCCGATTCGTACCACGTCTACGGGGTCGTGGACGAAAAGGGCACTCGAATTGAGCTTGAAAAAGAATAGCTTTGTGAGAAGGATGTTGAGTCGCTTGCTTTTTGACAAGGGAATCAGCGTCTTTTATTTTTTGCGCTGGGAAATTCCTTTTTAATTTTTAAATAATATTGCTTGTCTTTTTATATTATACGCCATATAATATAGTTGTAGATAAGATATTGCGTTTTAAAAGGAGGGTGCGTGATGGAAATCAAAGTGACGGCGGATTTGCTCGACGGACTGGTGCTGGCGCTGCTTGACAAGCAGGATTACTACGGATACGCATTGACGCAGGATATGCAAACGGCGATTTCAATTTCTGAATCGACGATGTATCCGGTATTGCGTCGGTTGCAGAAAAATAATTATCTGACGACTTATGATCAGCCGTATCATGGACGAAATCGGCGCTATTATCAGATTACGCCTGAAGGTCGGACGCATTTGGAAAGGATTCGCAAGATGTGGGGAGATTTCAAAACAAGTCTGGACTCTGTATTTTACAAAGCGGATATTGTCGTAAGCCACGGTGATTTAAACGATGCAAAGGGGAATGAACATGGATAAGGAGAACTATTTGACGGAGCTCGAAGAGTATTTGGATGCTCTGACAGCGGATGAAAAAGCGGACGTAATTGAATTTTACAATGAATATATTGATGATGCGGGACTTGAAACGACGGACGAGATCGAAAAGCGTCTGGGGACTCCGCGTCAGTTGAGTCGCAAGGTTTTGGCGGACTATTCAATCAAGGTAACGGACATTGAATCGCATCGAAGCAAGAAAAGCAAAGCTTCCGTTCGTTCAAACGGCAAAATGATCTGGATGATTTTGCTGGCATTGCTGGCATCGCCTGCCGCCATCGTGCTCGGAATCGTGTTGTTTGCGATTCTTGCCTGCGTAGTTGCTGTCTTTGGCGCCTGCATGGTTGCCGCGCTGGCAGTTTTGTGCACATTCTTCATTTTGATGATTGCTTCGCTTTATGTCGGCATCGTGATGCTGTTCAGCAGTTTCACGACGGGTCTTTTCTATCTCGGGTGCGGTCTGATGGGACTTGGCGCCGTTTTGATCGGCTTTCCGCTTTTGTACTGGATCTTTCGCGCCATCATTCAAGGAATCGCAAATTTTGCAAAGTTCTTATATAAAAAAATTTACAAGAATCGTCGCCAAGGGGGGAATGAGAAATGAAAAAACTTTTTAAAGCAGGTTGGATCGTTCTTTTGATCGGTGCCGTGATGACGGCGATCGGAGTTGCCAAGGACGGTGCCAAATCGATCGAGTTCATGGGGATCAAGCCGGTCGAACTTAAGGAAGACAAGAAAATTACCAAAAAATATGACGTCAAGGAAGCAAAGAACCTGGTCATGGCTTTAGATAAGAAGGCCGACGGTTCAAACAGCGATTACAGTTCAATCGTCAACGTCGAAGTTCGTCAAGGGAATGATTTTTCTGCCAAATACAGCGGATCGAAAAACCTGGCGCCCGTAATCAAAAATGAAGGCGATGCGCTCAAAATTTATGCTGGCAAAAAGTCCGGAAATTATCGCAGGGTGGTTTTTGACTTCGATGGTTTTCGCAGTAGCACCGACTGGACGAGCCGCTTGGTCATTACGGTGCCTCGCGATTACAAGTTCAGCAGCGTTGAAAATGACGGGATGAACGGTGATTTGACGCTCAGCGGACTCAAGGCCGAAAATCTCAAGCTTCACATGTACGACGTTTCGGACATAATGCTCAACAACATTGAAGCAGACAAAGTCGACATCGACGTTTCAAGTGATCTTAAAGTTAATTCATCAAAGCTCAGTTATGGTATGATCAAAGTGGATGAAGGCGATCTCAACCTGTTCGACAGCGAGGTCAACAGCATCGGATTCGAATTGAACGACGGGGATTTCTCCACCAGCAATACCGTTATGGAGAAGAGTTCGGTCAAGTCAAATGACGGGGACATTTCAGCGATCAACGCAACAATCAAGGGAAGATGCCAGTTCATTTCGCAAGACGGCGATATCAATGTCACAAACGCCCAGGCGGACGGGTACGTTTCAACGACAAGCTCTGGAGACAATCTTTTACACGCAAAGAATGGTGAGGCAACGACGCTTGAAGAAAATCCGAATGCAGCGAACATATTAGTGTTAATGAATTCAGACGGTGACAACTCCGTTAAATGAAGATTTGGGTTTATTTGATTAAAGAAAGGAAAGTGTGAGATATGAGCAAAAAGAAAAAACAGCTTACAAAGTCAAATGATAAAGTAATCAGTGGCGTTTTAGGCGGAATTGCCGAATATTTTGATTGGGACAAGACGATTACCCGTCTGGTTGCGGTTGTCTTGTGCGTCTTCCCGGGACATGTTTTTGGAGGTATTTTAGCATATTTGATTGCGGCCGTCGTAATGCCGGATGCAGATGATGATAATCGTCACCGCGATGATGATGAAGTCATCGAAGGTGAGTTTAAAGAAAAATAAGCGGCTTAAAAATATGCAGAACGCATTTGATGATGCGCAGCACTGCATTTGACAAAAAAGAGACCGGGAAAATTCCCGGTCTCTTCATTTGCAGTCGTGATTGGCTTTTTTGATGATTGCATAGGCTTTTGCGGAAGCAACGATCAGCTTGTCGAGCTGCATGACGGCCACGCCTGTGAGGAGCAGTTTTCTGTATTTTTTAAAATCCTTTGGGCTGATCAGGCAGGAAGATTGTTTTTTATTTTTGGAAAAAGGCAATTTTTTCATAACGAACACCTCATTAGTTTAATCTTCTTACAGTATACCCAAAAAATTAGTCAAAAAAACGTCAATCTTCGTAACATGAAATGAAGAATTTGAGTGTTATACTGGACCTGTATCGATAAGGAGGAATTAAGATGGCTTTACATGAAATCAATATTGCGCTTGGA
The DNA here is from genome assembly GCF_000224985.1 of Ligilactobacillus ruminis ATCC 27782. Classification (NCBI taxonomy): domain Bacteria; kingdom Bacillati; phylum Bacillota; class Bacilli; order Lactobacillales; family Lactobacillaceae; genus Ligilactobacillus; species Ligilactobacillus ruminis. The sequence goes on along the minus strand of NC_015975.1, from coordinate 2,004,213 downwards.
CCTGAAGCAACCATAAACATGCTGATTGAGAAGTATCCGGAACGTCATTTTTTGAAATACAGATCTTCGGACGATCATCGCAAGTTCATGCTGCTTGACGTTTCCGGCGAAAAAAACGTTTTTCAATCGGGGTTGAACTATCGCGTCATTCAAACGTTGGGTGAAGTCGAACTTGCAGAAAATGCCATTCTCGAATTGCGCTACATGACACTTGATTCCGATGAGCAGAAAGTGATGCAGTCGATTCTTGATTCATGGGACGATGAAAAAAAGCGTCCGCTCGGACTCAAGTCCTATGTTGAGCTGCGTTCGATCAAACAAGATTACGAATATTTGCTGATCAACTCTTGGGAAGATGAGCACGATTTTCTTCAATGGAACAATTCTTCGGATAATCAGTTGACGCAATTTGGTCATGCCGGCAATAAGGCTGCCGTCGTCAATCAATATCAAAGCGTAGGATATTAGGAATGCTTATTGGTGATGATACGATAACTGAGACTTGGAAAAAATTTTGTCTCAAATTTGAAACTTGGATGAGTTTTGTGATTAATCGCAAATCTTATCCATTTTTTGTCTACCGGCTGGTCCAAATTCAGGGTTCGCGGCCTCGAAAGTAGACAAAAAACGGAGTGAATGGCTCATTTTTGTCTACCGGACACTCCGAAATTGGGGAGCGCGGTTCCGAAAGTAGACAAAAAACGGGGAAACGTCTGATTTTTGTCTACCTGACACTTCGAAACCGAGTCGCGCGGCCTCGAAAGTAGACAAAAACCGGGATAAATGTGTGATTTTTGTCTATCTGACACTTCGAAACCGAGTCGCGCGGCCCTGAAAGTAGACAAAAACCGGGATAAATGTGTGATTTTTGTCTATCTGACACTTCGAAACCGAGTCGCGCGGCCCTGAAAGTAGACAAAAACCGGGATAAATGTGTGATTTTTGTCTACCTGACACTTCGAAACCGAGTCGCGCGGCCCTGAAAGTAGACAAAAACCGGAATAAATGTGTGATTTTTGTCTACCTGACACTTCGAAACCGAGTCGCGCGGCCTCGAAAGTAGACAAAAACCAGGTAAAATATGTAATTTTTGTCTACCTGACTCTCCAAATTCGGCCCGCGCGGTTCCGAAAGTAGAACAAAATCTCCAAAATTTGGAAAAATGTTCTACCGCTGCCTACAAATTCGGCCCGCGCTGCCCTGATAGTAGAACAAAATCTCAAAAAATCGGAAAAATGTTCTACTCGGTTATCTTTGCCAAAACATTGCGATCTCAGATTACGGACAAATTTCAGAAATCAACGTTTTGCCAGTAATCGAAGTCAGATGCAGCGATTGAGCAGTTGCCGTGCAGCACTGCATTTGGCAAAATCACTGCCATTTACGTACACACCGATGAAAATGGGCATGCTGTCCGTAAATGGTCTTCCCGAAAAATGGCGATTACGGACAAAATGGTCAAAAATGGCGCTTTGTCCGTAAAATTCGAGTGAAATCTTGGCGCATCGCCCGGAACAAGAAAAAATCCGTGCCATCACAGCACAGATTTTAATCCTTATTAGTTGCGTTCGCTTCCACACCTTCATAATCGGGTTCAGACCAGCAACAAGGCTCATGATAAGTTCGTGCCGCGTCGCGACTGCGCTTGCGCTGATCACTCGCGCCCCTCCTTATCTCCCGCCTTGTTAAGCGGCTGGTCTTCGCACCTTAATCTTCCGCAATATGTTCCTTGACCGCCTGGAAAATCGTCATGACATGGCGGTCCGCCAAATGATACAAGACGCGCTGACCGTCCCGCAAACTGATGACGAGACCGGTCTGACGCAAAATTTTGAGCTGGTGCGAAACAGCCGACTGCGTCAGTCCGACTGCCTCAACGATTTCATTAACCGAAAGAGCCTGTTCAAACAGGAGATAAAGGATGCGGTAGCGAGTATCGTTGCCGAATGCCTTGAAAATCTGAACGCATTTTTCGGTTTCTTCTGATGTTGGTAATGTTGGTTTCTTTTCTTCTGACATATCTTTCACCTACTTTACATTCTACCATGATTGATGTACGGATGCTAAGCAAACCTGTGAGCAAATAAATTGCAATTGGATTAATAAAAAGTTAAAATCTAACCAATTGTGCAAAGAGGGGGATTATGATGCGAAATTTAATGTCACACGTCAGAAATTATCGCATTCCGGTTTGGGGTTCGGTAATTTCTTTGATCATTGCGGCGTTTTGTTCGCTGCTTCAGCCTTGGCTGCTGCAGGATACTTTAAACTGTTTGATGAAAAACGATGCTGCAGGAATTAAAGAATACGGCATCTTTTTGTTGCTTCTGGCAGCCATCGGCGTCGTGTGCGGAATTTTGAACATTTGGTTTGCGGCCAAAACGGCCCAAGGCGTTACGAGCGACGTCCGCGAACAGCTTTATCGGAAAATACAGAGCTTTTCATTTTCAAACATCGAAAAATTTTCGGTCGGAACGCTGATCGTTCGTTTGATCAACGACATGAATCAGGTAACGAACATCATCATGACGACTTTGATGCAGGTCTTGAGGATGCCGATTATTTTGATTGGTTCATTTGTCATGGGAATCGTGACGCTGCCACGTTACTGGTGGGTTCAGATATTGTTGCTTCTGATCGTTTCATTGGTGCTTTTTTTCGTTTTCCCGTCGCTTGACAAGCTGTTTTCTAAATATCAAGTCTGGTTTGACGAATGCAACACGGTCGCAAGAGAATCGATGCAGGGTGTCAGAGTCGTCAAATCGTTCAACCAGCAAGATCAGGAAACTGAAAAATTCACTGCTTCGTCAAACGAACTCAATCGGCTTAACATTAAAATCGGCTACGTTTTTTCGATTCTGATGCCGGCTTTCACGCTCGTCGTCTGTATTGGAACGGCCTTAATCGTTTATCTGGTCGGCAAAAACATCGAGTTGTATCCAAAAGACATCAGCGCCATCAGTTCTTATGTCGGCTACCTTAACCAAATGTTGTCAAGCCTGGCGTTTGGCGGGATGATGCTTGCGCAGTACTCACGTGGCCTCGTTTCTTTGAAACGAATTGATGAAGTAATTGAAACGGAGCCTGATTTAAAGTTCAATCATGAAGAATCAAACGTTGATCTGAAAGGTTCCGTTGAATTTGACGACGTCAGCTTCAAGTATCCGGGAAGCAGCAAAGAAGCTTTGAGCCACGTCAGCTTTAAAGTCAATTCCGGAGAAACGGTCGGAATCGTCGGCAGGACCGGTTCCGGTAAATCAACATTGGTCTCTTTACTGGTCAGATTGTATGATCCGACGTCCGGAACGATCCGTCTTGGCGGATGCGATCTTAGAGACGTCAATGAACGGAAATTGCGAAAAATGGCAGCATTGGTTCAGCAAAAAACTTTGCTGTTCAGCGGAACGATTGCCGATAATCTGAGACAGGGCGATGAGAATGCCACGGAAGAAGACATGGAACGAGCAATCGAAATTTCCCAGGCAAAAGAATTTATCGACAAATATCCGGATCGGTTCGAACACGTTGTTGAAGAGCGTTCAGCCAATTTTTCCGGCGGGCAGCAGCAGCGTCTGTCGATTGCGCGAGGCATAATCGGCAAGCCGAAAGTTCTGATTTTGGATGATTCGACTTCAGCGCTTGATGCGGAGTCCGAAAGGAAAGTTCAAGCTGGTCTTGAACAAAAGCTGGGTGACGCCACTGTATTTATCATTGCCGAAAAAATATTTTCGGTCATGCATGCCGATAAGATTCTCGTGATGGACGACGGGAAGATCAAGGCGATGGGCACGCATGAAGAGCTGCTTTTGACATCGCCGCTTTATCAAGAAATTTATGAAACGCAAAGGGCTAGAGAGGGTGGAATTTGATGAAGAATTTAAAACAAAGCATCGGGTATTTCGTCAAGTACATGAAACCTTTTAAAAATTCAGTGCTCATCATGGTCTTTTTGCTTTTGATCGCAATGATCGCACAGATCGTTGCACCTTATTACATGGGACAGGCCGTGACTTCGCTCGGGAGATTTTTGGCGCACAAGGCGCATGCGATGGCAGATTTTCGTCATTTCATGCTTTTGATGTGTGCGGCATTTTTCTTCCAGGTTTTTGCGCAGCTTATCGCCTGGGTCATCATGTCCGTTTTTAACGCTGAAGCAACGAATTCGATGAGAATCAGTCTGTTCAAAAAGCTGCAGAAGATGACGATCAGGTATTTTGATACTCATCAGGACGGAAAGTTGCTGGCATTGTTCAATTCGGATATCGACAACATCTTCAATGCGCTGAACGGTGCGATTTTTGATCTTGTTTCTCAAACGATTTTGTTTGTCGGGACGATCGTCGTCATGTTTGCAATCAACGTCAAACTGGCGCTCGTGACGATGGCTTCAACGCCGATCGTTGTTTTGATCGCATTCAGCGTGATGAAGAAAGCGCGAAAGTATCTTGACGAGCAGCAAGAAGACATCTCCGTTTTGAACGGCTACATCAACGAGCAGCTGAACGGAGAACGCATTATTTTGGCCAACGGTCTTCAAAAATCATCGATTGCAGGGTTTGTCAAAAGGAACGACAAGCTTCGAAAGACCATGTTTCGCGGTCAATTCTATTCTGGACTGATGTTTCCGATGATGTATGGTCTGTCGATGCTGAATTTGGCAATCGTCATCTCAGTCGGAACCTTGATCGTGGTCGAAAGCGGCATGTCGCTTGCCGTCGGAATGGGTTTGATCGTCACGTTCGTTCAATACTCTCAAACATATTTCATTCCGCTGATCAACCTGACTTCGTTTTACTCAATGATTCAGCTTGCTTTGACGGGGGCCAGGCGTCTGTCCGACGTTGAAGCCGAAAAAGAAGAAGACGAAGTTTCTTCCGGCATCAACATGCAGGGAATAAACGAAAGCGTGGCTTTGAAAGACGTTCATTTCAGTTATGAAAAAGGAAAAGAAATCCTTCACGGCATCAATTTAACGATTCCTCGCGGCAAGACGCTGGCTTTGGTCGGCCCGACCGGATCCGGCAAAACGACGACGATGAATCTGTTCAGTCGTTTTTATGACGTCGACAGCGGCACGGTCGAATTTGACGGAACCGACGTGCGAAAGTTCTCGCTTGATTCCGTCAGAAACCATGTCGGAATCGTGCTGCAAGATTCGATTCTGTTTACGGGAACGATTGCCGACAATATTCGGTTTGGCAAGCCCGATGCAACCATGGAAGAAGTCAAATCTGCTGCTCAAAAAGCACAGATTGCCGATTTTATCGAAAGTTTGCCGGACGGTTACGAAACTAAGATCAGCGATGAGCAGTCCTTGTTTTCAAAAGGGCAAAAGCAATTGATGAGCATCGCTCGAACGTTGCTGAGCGATCCCGAATTTCTTGTTTTGGATGAAGCCACGTCAAACGTTGACACCGTGACGGAAGAAAAGATCCAAAAAGCCATGGACATCGTGATGGAAGGTCGTACAAGCTTCGTGATTGCGCACCGCTTAAAGACTATCGTCAATGCCGATGAAATCGCCGTTTTAAAGGACGGCAGCGTCATTGAGCAGGGAAGCCACGAAGAACTGCTTGCAAAGGGCGGGTTCTACCATAATCTGTATGTAAATCAGATGGTGTTGGATTAAGGCAAGGTGTGGAAGCGAGCGCTCATGAGCCCGTACGCAAGCTTTGGGCGACCGAAGGCGAGCTCGTCTCGTCCAGGGAGTCCTTGCTTGCGATAGGGGAATGCGAGCTGGAACCCGATTAGGCAAAGTGTGGAAGCGAGCGCTCATGAGCCCGTACGCAACTGAATAATGGTGAAAATCTGCGCCATCATGGTGCGGATTTTTTCTTATTCTGGGCGGCACGCCAAGACTTCACTCAAATTTACGGACAAAGCCGGCTTTTTGGAGCATTTGTCCGTAATCTCCATTTTTTAGGAAGACCATTTACGGACAGCATGCCCATTTTCATCGATGTGTCCGTAAATGACAATGATTTTGCCAAATGCAGTGCTGCGCATCACCTGCTCAATCGCTGCACCTGACCTCGGTTACGGGCAAAACGTTGATTTCTGAGATTTGCCCGTAATCTAAGACCGAAATGCTTTGGCAAAGGTAACCGATTAGAATATTTTTTCAATTTTTCGAGATTTTGTTCTACTATCAGGGCAGCGCGGGCCGAATTTGTAGGCAGCGGTAGAACATTTTTCCAAATTTTGGAGATTTTGTTCTACTTTCGGAACCGCGCGGGCCGAATTTGGAGTCGGCGGTAGAACATTTTCTCAATTTGGGATGATTTTGGTCTACTTTCAGGGCAGTGCGGGCCGAATTTGTAGGCAGCGGTAGAACATTTTTCCAAATTTTAGGGATTTTGTTCTACTTTCGGAACCGCACGGGCCGAATTTGGAGCCGATGGTAGAACATTTTCTCAATTTGGGATGATTTTGGTCTACTTTCAGGGCAGCGCGGGCCGAATTTGTAGGCAGCGGTAGAACATTTTTCCAAATTTTGGAGATTTTGTTCTACTATCAGGGCAGCGCGGGCCGAATTTGTAGGCAGCGGTAGAACATTTTTCCAAATTTTGGAGATTTTGTTCTACTTTCGGAACCGCACGGGCCGAATTTGGACTAGCCGGTAGACAAAAATCAGACGTTTCCCCGTTTTTTGTCTACTTTCGGAACCGTGCTCCCCAATTTCAGAGTGTCCGGTAGACAAAAATGAGCCATTCACTCCGTTTTTTGTCTACTTTCGATGTCGCGCGCCCTGAATTTGGACCAACCAGTAGACAAAAAAGAGTCATTACTCTCGTTTTTTGTCTACTGTCCTTCTGGATTCAAAGCGGATTACGGGCAAAATGGCGATTTTTGAAATCTGCCCGTAAAAGGCAATGGCAAACGGCAGCAGAGGCACCGTAAGGACTTCGATAAATCAAGGGGCTTAAGGATTTTAATGAGATTGACGGAATTGAATTTCTCAGATCAAGACTTGTCGACAAAAATCCCGTTATTCTCATAATTTCTGTCGACTCTCACATCCCAATCGGCCACGCGGCTCCGAAGGCCCCACGCCAATAACCTTAATTTTTGTTTACTTGCTTGCCCCAAATCAACTCCTCAACTTCAATAGTCTATCCGCCCCGCTTCCCCAAAATCAATGCTCTGCATTTTATCAATGAAACATATTGATATCGATCCTGTCAAATGCTATAATTCACTTGAAGATATGAACATATGCTCATAAGCCGATCAAGAAAGAAGGTTCTGACATGAAGAAGCTTTGGGACGATTGCGACGAGGATGGTCGCAAAATGCTGAAAAAGATGGGGCTTACGCTGGTTTTGCTGATTTTGGCAAACTTTTTGACGGGCGTGGCCGCAGTCATGCTGTACGGGATGGCGTATCTGATAATCGGCTTTGACGTTTTGAAAGAAGCCGTTGAAGGATTGAAGGGCGGCAAAGTGTTTAACGAGAATACGCTGATGGCGATTGCGACGATCGGTGCTTTTTCGATCAAGCAGTATTCGGAAGCCGTCTTTGTAATGTTCTTTTATAAAATCGGCGAATTGTTCGAAGACATCGCCGTGAAAAATTCTCGTTCCTCAATTACGGCGCTGCTTGATATCAGGCCCGACCATGCTTGGCTTAAGCTGGGAAATGCAGTAAAAGAAACTTCTCCTGAAAAAATCAAGGTCGGTGACGTGATCGTGGTTAAACCAGGCGAAAAAGTTCCGCTTGACGGAATCGTGACTGATGGAAGCGCGTATTTGGATACGGCTGCTTTGACGGGCGAAACGAAGCCTTCATTTGTCAAAGAAGGCGACAAAGTGCTGAGCGGCACGATCTGCAAAAACAGCACGTTAGAAGTCAGAGTCGAAAAAGAATACGGTGAATCAACGGTCGCAAAAATTCTTGAGATGGTGGAAAATGCCAGCGAAAAGAAAGCACCGACCGAAAATTTCATTACGCAATTTTCCAAGATTTATACTCCTCTCGTCGTGTTCGGGTCGATTCTTCTTGCGACGATTCCGCCGTTGTTTTTTGGCGGCGATTTTACCAACTGGCTTTACCGCGCTTTGGTTTTCTTGGTAATTTCATGTCCGTGCGCTTTGGTGATTTCAATTCCCTTGAGCTTTTTTGGCGGAATCGGTGCTGCTTCAAGAGCAGGCGTGCTCGTTAAAGGCAGCAACTATCTTGAAGCACTCACTCACGTCAAAACATTTGTTTTTGACAAGACCGGAACGTTGACGAAAGGCAAGTTTGCAGTGACGAAGGTTTTGCCAAATGAAGGAGTTTCGGAAACGGAGCTGGTATTTTTGGCAGCGTGCTGTGAACAATTTTCGCCGCACCCGATTGCTCGTTCAATCGTCGATTACTATGACGGAGAACTGAAAAAAGGCGACGTTTCCGACAGCCGGGAACTGGTCGGTTTGGGCGTCAGCGCAAATCATGACGGAAAAACGATTTATTGCGGCAACGCCAAGCTGATGAGAAAAGTTCTTCCGGAGACAAAGCTGCCTGAATCTGAAATCGGAACCCAAGTTTACGTGGCGTATGACGGAAAGTACGTCGGAAGCTTGGAAGTAGCTGACGTCATCAAGGAAGATTCAAAAGAAGCAGTAAGCGACCTGCGCACAGCCAGCGTTCAAAAAATCGTGATGCTGACCGGTGATGCGCGCAAGGTCGGTGAAGGAGTGGCGCGTGAACTCGGGTTAGACGACGTTAAAACGGAGCTTTTGCCGCAAGACAAGCTTGAAGAAGTCGAGAAGCTGAAGTCAAAACTTGACGACCAAGACAAGCTGGCATTCGTCGGCGACGGTTTGAACGATACGCCGGTTCTGGCGCAAAGCGATGTCGGAATCGCCATGGGCGCGCTTGGTTCGGATGCTGCCGTTGAAGCCGCAGACGTCGTATTGATGTCAGATGAGCCTTCTGCCATTGTGCGCGTCATGAAAATTGCGGTCGGAACCAGAAAAATAGTTTGGGAAAACATCAGCTTTGCGTTGGGCGTAAAAACAATCTTCCTGGTTCTTGGGGCCCTCGGAATTGCCGGAATGTGGCAGGCCGTCTTTGCGGACGTTGGCGTGACCGTGCTCGCCGTTTTGAACAGTCTGCGCATTTTGTACGGGCAAAAAGATTCAAGCAGGGAGATTTCAGATAAAGTCAAGGCGCATGCGTGAACAGCTGTTTATCTCTTTGAAAAATGCAGAGCATTCAGTCTCTTTTGCGGTGCTGATTTTTGCGTTGGCAAATTTCTGATCAGACCAACAGAATCGTTCAAGAAGAGGTTGAACTATGCCTCAAATTTAAAACCCGGATGATTTGAGATCAATTGCAAATCTAAGCCGGGTTTTTGCGTATGCGAGACAATTTCCCTGTTATGATGTTAATAGCAAAAGGAGTCGAAGACTGGCATTACGAGCAAATTCCAAAAATTGACGTTTTGCCCGTAACTGGAGTCTGGATTTTTACGGACAAATCTTAAAAAATGGCATTTTGGCCGTAAGCCAGTCTTTGGCATTGATTGAGCAGGCGATTAGCAGTGCTGCATTTGACAAAAAGTTGTCAAAATTGAAAAATATCGGACAAAATCAGTCGACTTGCGACTTCCTTTGTTCGGTATTTCATTTAATTCGAGTAAGAAACGGGACTTTTTTACCAGTCTCTTTTTGCCATTTCGCTATTTGGTTTTTTTGCCCAGTTCCTTGATCATGTCAAAGAAGCGTTTGTTGTCGACATCGTAGACAAGCTGAGCTTCTCTGCCGTTGTCATCAAGATACGTGCGTCCGTCACGCGGAAAGTCGGTATAGACGCTGCATTTAACGGTCTTTTGCTTAATCAGAGTCGGGTCTTCCAAAGCACATGTTGTCAAAACGTCCCACAGGAAGTAGGTTGAGTTCGTTTCAAACATGCTGAGTTCAGGAACGAAGGCATAGCTGTTACCGATAAAATCGATGCCGGGGTAACGGCGATCTTTGGCCCATGACATGCGCACGGCCGGCGTGAGAGGAACATTGTGCGTGCTTTCGAGCGCGACCATCGTGATTTTGATGCCGCTTGAAAAAACGGTTGAAACGGCTTCGGGATCCCAAAAGGCGTTCCATTCCTGCGTTCCGTCGCAATCGGGTTCGGCAACGTTGCCGCGTTCCTGGAAGGTTCCGCCCATCCACATGAGTTCTGCTATCTTGTCTTCAATTTCCGGTTTCTTTTTCAATGCGCTTGCAAGATCGCTGAGCGGGCCGGTAAACAAAAGCGTAACAGGTTCGTTTGAATTCATCAGTTTTTCGATCAGATCATCATCGGCCGCAAGGGGAGCTTTAGGAGTCTTGATTTCCCCAGATTCGTTCAGAATAGGCAAAGAGTTTTCAGAGTAGGCATCGAGGCGCCATTTTGTCGGGAAAGGATGGACTGCACGAGCATTCGAATAGGCGACTTCGAGTTTTTTGCCATGACCGAAGCGGTCGATGACTTTTCGGCTTGCTTCTGCGGCTGGTTGCAGGTAGCTGTCCGCTCCCATGACGCCGACTCCGATCAAATCAACATCATCCATTTGAAGAAGTAAGAAAAGCGAAATAATGTCATCGACACCGCCGTCTTGACTGAAATAAACTTTTTTAGACATGTATGTTTCTCCATGAAATAGCGTAAAAATACGAACTATTGGAGCTGATTGGGAAAAAATGGGATTTAGGTAAAACCTTTTACCTGTCCGCAATCAGCATAACGTTACGATTATACCACGGATTACATACGTTTTAAAACCTATTAAAAACGAACGTTAGGAAAAAAATTTCGAGAATTATATTGATTTTACAAAAAAACAATGTATACTAAAATTTGTAAATTGATTAATCTGTTTTGGAGGGTGTACTATAATGCACATTAACAAAAAAATCGCTTCGGCCATTGCGGCAACATTGATGCTCGGAACTGTTCTCGTTGGCTGCGGTAACGGTAATTCCGGTTCCGAAAAGGTAAAGCACACGGCTGCTTTGGTAACTGACGGTGGCAGTATTGATGACAAGTCCTTCAACCAATCAGCTTGGGAAGGTCTTGAAGCATGGGGTAAAGAAAACAAGCTTGAAAAGGGCGTAAACGGCTACAACTACGCACAATCAAACTCTGATGCAGATTTCACTCCAAACATCAATAAATTGATCAAGGCCAAGTATAGTACGATTTTCGGAATCGGCTACAAGCTTGCTCCGGCCATCAAGAAGACGGCCAAGCAAAATCCTAAGACGAACTTCGTTATTATTGATGATGTCGTTTCCGGAAAGAACGTTGCTTCCGTAACGTTCAAGTCAGAACAATCTTCATTCTTGGCAGGCGTTGCTGCTGCAGAAACGACGAAGACGAACAAAGTCGGCTTTTTGGGCGGTGTTAAGAGCGACGTTATTACAACCTTCGAAAAAGGTTTCATCCAAGGCGTTCATGCCGTAAATCCAAAGATTACGGTTGACGTCAAATATGCAGGCTCATTTACGAAGGCCGATTTAGGTCAGTCAATGGCAACTGCAATGTACAACAACGGTGAAGACGTTATTTTCCATGCTGCCGGCGGTACTGGCGCAGGCGCATTTACGGCTGCAAAGAACCTTGCCAAGAACGGCAAAAAAGTTTGGGTTATCGGTGTTGATCAGGATCAAAAAGCTGACGGCGCATACAAGGGCGGAAACGTTACGCTTGCATCTGCCGTTAAGGAAGTCGGCAATGCCGCAAAAGATATTGCAAACAAAGCTATGAAAGACAAGTTCCCTGGTGGCAAGGTCGTTACCTATGATCTTAAGAGCAAGGGCGTTGATTTGGTAAACGACAATATGTCAGACTCTGCTTGGAAGGTTGTTCAACAATACGAGCAAAAGATCATCAAGGGCGACTTGACGGTTAAAGCAAAATAAGCTGCGTTAAAAACGCTGGCTCCTTTAAGGGGCATCGGGTGGAGTATTGGTTTTTTAAGATCAGCCGGTACTTCACCTTTTTTATTAAAGAACGCATCAAATTTAGGAGGGAAATATGAGTACAAGCGTCGTTGAAATGAGGCATATCACGAAGAAATTCGGCAATTTCAAAGCCAATGACGATATATCTCTTACATTGCACAAAGGCGAAATTTTAGCTCTCTTGGGAGAAAATGGCGCCGGCAAGTCAACATTGATGGGAATGCTTTCCGGACTTTTGAAACCGACTGAAGGTCAGATTCTCGTTGAAGGAAAAGAAGTTGAAATGGAAAGCCCGCGCGATGCCAAGAAGCTCGGAATCGGCATGGTTCACCAACACTTCATGCTGATTCCTGCATTTACCGTGCTGGAAAACATTATTTTGGGTGAAGAACCGCTCAAGGGCGGCAGAATCGACTACAAAAAAGCTTCACAGGAAATTGAACGATTAGCTGAAAAATATCAGCTTGACATCGATTTGAAAGCCAAAGTTGCTGATATTACGGTCGGGATGCAGCAACGCGTCGAAATTATGAAAGCTTTGTATCGCAAAGCCAACATTTTCATTTTTGATGAGCCGACTGCCGCATTGACGCCGCAAGAAATCGATCAACTGATGAAAATTTTTCGCGCGTTGGCTGATGAAGGAAAATCGATCATCTTCATCACGCACAAGCTCAAGGAAATCAAGGAGGCTGCCGATCGCTGCATCGTGATTCGTGCCGGTCGCGTCATTGACGACGTGATGGTCGCAGACGTTGCCGAAGAAAAGATGGCCGAAATGATGGTCGGAAGAAAAATCAGAACGACGGTCGACAAAGCAGAGGTCGATCAGTCAAAGGCGGTTCTCGAAGTTAAAGGGCTGAATGTTGAAAAACATGGACTTCAAGCAGTCAAGAATCTCGATCTTACGGTTCACACCGGCGAAATCGTTGGGGTTGCGGGCGTTGACGGCAACGGTCAGAGCGAATTGATCGATGCTTTGACCGGAATGCGCAAAATCAAATCCGGTTCGGTCAAGATCAATGGCAAAGAATATGCCAACCATCCGGTCAGAGAAATCACTGAGGCAGGCGTCGGGTACATTCCGGAAGACCGTCAAGTCGTCGGACTTGTTTTGCCGATGACGATTTCTGAAAACCTTGCATTGAAGAATTATTATCGAAAGCCGTTCAACAACCATGGCATTTTGGAGTATGCTGACATCAACCAAAACGGCAAAGATCTGATTGAAAAATTCGATATTCGTTCTCAAAGCGAAAAGGAAGCAGTCGGGTCTCTTTCAGGCGGTAATCAGCAAAAAGTCATCGTTGCCCGTGAAATCGCAAGCAAACCCGATCTGCTGATTGCGGCCAACCCTACCCGTGGCGTTGACGTTGGCGCAATTGAATACATTCATGAAAAAATCAACGATGAACGAAACGATGGTCGTGCAGTCTTGCTGGTAAGTTTTGAATTGGACGAAATTCTCAAGCTTTCGGATCGCGTCGTCGTGATGCATGCGGGCGAAATCGTCGGCGAAATCGACCCGAAGAACACGTCTGCTGAAGAATTAGGTTTAATGATGGCCGGCAAAAAGATTGCTGATGCCGAATAGGAGGAAAAATGTTGAAGGGAAAGAATAAAAATGCCTTAATCATCCCGCTTTTGGCCGTTCTTTCCGGCTTTATCGTCGGAGCGGTTCTGATGCTTGTTTTTGGCTATAATCCGATTCAAAACTACGTTAACTTGTTTGCCGGCGCATTCGGCGACGTTTATTCCGTCAGCGAAACGCTGCGCAACATGACGCCGTTGCTTTTGACGGGGCTTGGTTTTGCCGTTTCCAGCAAAGCCGGATTCTTTAACATCGGCGGGCCTGGTCAATATCTTATGGGCTGGTTCAGTGCAGTCGTTTTCGCACTGCATTTTCATGCCTTGCCCGGCATCGTCTTGATCATCGGCTCCATCTTGTGCGGCGCATTGTGCGGCGCAATCTGGTCAGGAATTGCCGGTGTTTTGAGAGCATTTTTCGGGACGAGCGAAGTTATTTCAACAATCATGCTGAACTACATTGCTTTATATTATGTAAACTATGCCATTAAAACCTGGCTTGCTCCGAAAGGTTCCGACTCATCCCCGAACATTCCGAAGAAGGCAAGCCTTTGCACTGATTTCCTGCAAAATCTGACGCATGGATCAACGTTTCACTGGGGCTTTTTCCTGGCAATTCTGTGCGCATTTGCGGTTTGGTTTTATTTCAACAAGACTTGTTCCGGCTTTGAAGTGCGCAGCGTCGGAATGAATCCTTCTGCCTCGCGTTATGCCGGCATGAACGTCAAGAAGACGATCATCGTTGCAATGATCATCTCGGGAATTTTAGCCGGAATGGCCGGAGCTCTCGACGGCATCGGCAACTATCAAAACATTTCCGTTTCAAACTCTACGCCAAGCGTCGGCTTTGACGGAATGGCCGTGGCTTTGCTTGCCGGTGAAAATCCGATCGGCATGCTGTTTTCGGCCTTGCTCTTCTCAGCGCTTCAGATTGGCGGGTTGAGTATTTCAGTGCTTTCAACGACACCGTCCGAAATCGTCAACGTCGTGATGGCTTCAATTATTTTCTTCGTCGGAATCAAGTATGCGTTTGAAATGCTGATTAAAAAAGGCGTAATCAAGAAGGGCGCTAAAGCAAAGGAGGCAGGCAACCAATGAGTTTAGAAACAATTTTGATGACGGTTTTCTCGTCAACGTTGATTTATGCGGCTCCGTTGATTTTTACGGCTTTAGGCGGAACGTTCTCTGAACGAAGCGGCATCGTCAACGTCGGACTTGAAGGAATGATGATTGTCGGAGCTTTCAGCAGCACGGTCTTTACGTTATCCTTCAGCAACGCGTTGGGTACTGCGACTCCGTGGCTTTCAATCCTTGTCGGCGGCTTTTTCGGATTTTTGTTTTCAATTTTGCATGCAGTTGCAACGGTTAATTTCAGAGCAGATCATATTATTTCAGGGACGGTTTTGAACTTGCTCGCTCCCGGACTTTGCGTCTTTTTGACCCGAATCATCTACAATGGCAAGGGTCAAACTCCGATTATCGAACAAGGCCTTGGAACCTACACTTTCCCTGGACTTTCAAAAATTCCGGTTCTAGGAAAAATTTTGTTTACGCGGACGTCTCTTGTTGCATACTTTGCGATTTTGATTGCAATCGTCAGCTGGTACTTCTTGTATCGCACAAACGTTGGGCTGCGTCTGCGTTCCGTTGGTGAAAATCCAGTGGCGGCAGACACCTTGGGAATCAACGTCTACAAATATCGCTATTTGGGCGTTTTGATTTCAGGCTTTTTAGGCGGCATGGGCGGTGCCGTGATGGCTCAGTCGATCACGATGAACTTCTCGTCGAATACGATTTCCGGTCAAGGCTTCATGGCTTTGGCAGCCATGATTTTTGGCAAGTGGCATCCAATCGGCGCAATGGGTGCGGCATTGTTCTTTGGCCTGGCACAAAGTCTGCCAATCACAGGAGCCTACATTCCGTTGCTCAGCCACGTCAACTCGGTCTGGTTCCAAGTTGCTCCTTACGTTATTACGATTATCGTGCTCGTAATCTTCCTCGGCAAGGCGGTTGCACCGGCTGCTGACGGGACGAATTACGTCAAAAACAAGTAATCAGGAAGGGGCTTTAAAAAACATGCCTCAAATTGAAAGAGACTGAAAAAAACTCTGTTTCAAATTGAAAAACCGGTTGATTTGCAATCAATTGCAAATCAATCGGTTTTTTTTCGTATGCATGACGATCACTTGACATGATGGAAATAAGTCTGTTTTCATTTCTATATGTCGAAACTTTTTGCCCGTAACCGAGGTCTGGATTTTACGAGCCAATCTTGAAAAGCGATGTTTTGCCCATCTTTGCGGGCTGATTAAGCTGACGCATCGCAATCTGAGCGCAACAGACGCAGCATTTTGCAAAAGCTGACGAGACCGTGAATTTGCACTCAGAAACGGCACGCTGATTAAAGTTCAATTGGATGAAATCAAAATATGCTTGATTTTGCGTTTATTATGGTTATATACTTTTAATATATACAGTGTGCAACCGCTTTTATTACGATGTGACAGAGAGGTCTTACGTTATGGCAACAATTAAGGACGTTGCGCGTCTAGCGGGAGTTTCTCCTTCGACTGCCTCACGTGCGATGCATGACAGTTCACTTATTAGTGAAGAAACTAAACAAAGGGTGCGCAAAGCAATGGCAAAGCTCGACTATTCACCGAACTTTGCAGCGCAAAATTTGGCGAACAAGTCGTCAAACATGATTGGGGTTATTTTGCCTGCAAGAGAGGATTCCGTTGGCGACAACCCGTTCTTTATTCAGATTATTCAAGGATTGGTAACGATCTGCAATGCGCATGACTACATGGTTTCCGTAGCAACGGGTCAAAGCGAAGATGAGCTGATTAAAAACATCGAGACGATGATCAAGCGAGGCAACATCAGACAGTTCGTTTTCGTCTATTCCAAAGCGCGCGACAAGGTTTTGGAGTATGTCAAGAAGCAAGACGGCGTGCGGTTCGTCATTATCGGAACGCCCTATGAAGATCAGGAAACGACGCTTTACGTCGACAATGACAACCGAAAGGCAGGCTTTGACGCGACGGAATTCTTATATGACAAGGGGTTGGAAAACATTTTGTATGTTTATACTGATCTTGATGAAAACGTGCAAAATGATCGCTTTTGTGGGTATCGGGATGCCGTCAAAAAGCACGGTGGGCAATTGTTGAGCCTGAGCCTCGGGAGTGAAGACGAACATGAGCGCACGAAAGCTTTGAAAGATTATTTCAAAGCCTATCCAGAGATTGAGGCAATCATTGCATGCGACGATATTTTGGCGCTTAAAACGAAGTACTCATGCGAAGCCGCAGGAATCGACGGCAAAAAACTTGCAATGATGGGATTCAACAATTCCGCATATGACAAGATCATGCACCCGACGCTGACTTCGGTCGAGATTTTCCCGCGTTTTTTGGGATCGGAGGCCGCTGCGCTTGCGATTGATTCGAATCTTAAAATTGAAAGCAACTGCGTGATCGTCCCGCACAGGGTCATCGAGCGCGAATCAACGAGAATATAGCAGAAAAACCTCTGAAATCTGAATGTTTCTGGAGGTTTTTGTCTATAAAAATACAGTGCTTCGGAAAAATTTTTGAAGAAAGTTCTTGCAAATGCAACCGATTGCATATATAATAATAAGCGAAAATGAAAACGTTTGAATGAAGGGCGGCAAAGTAAATGAAACGTATTTTTGAAATAAACCCGTGGAAAGTAATTACACATACGTTCAATAAAGAAGACAAGCGTCTTCAGGAAAGCATGACGAGCACCGGCAACGAGTATATGGGCATGCGCGGAATGTTTGAAGAAAAGTATTCTGGTGATACGCATAAAGGCATCTATCTTGGCGGCGTCTGGTTCCCGGACAAGACGCGCGTCGGCTGGTGGAAAAACGGCTATCCTGAATACTTCGGCAAGGTTATCAATGCGGTCGATTTTGTCAGCGTTGACGTCAAGCTTGACGGAGAATCGGTTGATTTGGCCAAAGATGAATTCAGCGATTTTGAACTTGCGCTTGACATGAAGAGCGGCATTTTGACAAGAAGCTATGTTGTCAAACGCGGCGAAAAGAAGGTCAGATTAAACTTTGAACGCTTTGTCAGCGTTGACATGAAGGAGCTTTATGCAGATCGCATCACGGTTGAAAACTTGAGTTCAGAAAGCGTTGAAGTTGAAATTGATTCATCAATCGATGCGGACGTCTTCAATGAAGACTCAAATTATGATGAAAAGTTCTGGAACGTCTTAAGCAAGAAAAAGGATCAGACAACAGGTCGTCTGGTTGCCGAAACGATCGAAAACAATTTTGGTACTCCGCAATTTACGACGGAAATGCTGATGGAAAACGTTTCGGATCTTGATGCAAAAGAACCTGTCGAAACAGATCTCAAGGTTGCAAACGTCTTTTCCGGAACGCTTGAATCAGGCAAAAAGACGGTCTTTGAAAAGCGCGTCGTCGTTTTGACTTCGCGTGACTACGAAACGCTTGAAGATTTGGATGCGGCCGGAGAAAAGCTGTCCGCAAAACAAGCAGAATCAAGCTTTGACGAATTGAAGGCAGCACAGGCAAACGGTTGGGCAAAGCGTTGGGAAAAAGCTGATGTTGTCGTTGAAGGAAACGATGAATCGCAACAAGGCATTCGTTTCAACTTGTTCCAGTTATTCTCGACCTATTATGGAAACGACGCACGCTTGAACATCGGACCAAAAGGCTTTACCGGTGAAAAATACGGCGGTGCTACTTATTGGGATACTGAAGGCTTTGCCGTTCCTTTGTATTTGGCATTGGCAGATAAATCAGTGACGCGAAACTTGCTTGAATATCGTCACGAACAGCTTCCTGGCGCATACCACAACGCCAAGCAGCAAGGATTGGACGGTGCATTGTTCCCAATGGTGACGTTCAACGGAATCGAATGCCACAACGAATGGGAAATCACGTTTGAAGAGATTCACCGCAACGGAACGATTGCATATGCGATTTACAACTACACGCGCTATACGGGCGATACGGAGTACGTAACACATGACGGCTTTGACGTTTTGGTCGGCATCGCACGCTTCTGGGCAGATCGCGTTCATTTCTCAAAACGCAAAGGCATGTACATGATTCACGGCGTGACGGGCCCGAACGAATACGAAAACAACGTCAACAACAACTGGTATACGAACATGCTTGCCAAGTGGTGCTTGAATTATGCAAACGAAATCGCTGACAAGGTTGATGCTGACAAGACGGCTGAACTCGGATTGACTTCAGAAGAACGTGCCAAGTGGCATGAAATTGCCGACAATATGTACTTGCCGGAAGACAAGGAATTGGGCATTTTCGTCCAACATGATACGTTCCTTGACAAAGACCTGACACCGGTCAAGGATCTTCCACAAGATCAATTGCCGCTCAATCAGCATTGGTCATGGGATCGCATCTTGCGTTCGCCATACATCAAGCAAGCTGACGTTTTGCAAGGAATCTACTACTTCGTGGATCGCTTCACGCAAGAACAAAAGGAACGAAACTTTGATTTCTACGAACCGCTGACCGTTCACGAATCAAGCCTTTCGCCATCGATTCATGCCATTTTGGCTGCAGATCTTCACAAAGAAGACAAGGCGTTTGAAATGTACTCAAGAACTGCGCGCTTGGATCTTGACAACTATAACAATGATACGAACGATGGCCTGCACATCACATCCATGACTGGTTCATGGCTTGCAATCGTCCAAGGCTTTGCAGGCATGCGTGTCATTGATGATGAGCTGCAGTTTGCTCCGTTCTTGCCAAAGGAATGGACGGGCTACAAATTCAGAATCAACTTCCGCGGTCGTTTGCTCAGCATCAGCGTCAGCCAAGAAGGCACGCAGATCGACTTGCTCAAGGGCGATGATTTGACGATCAAGCTGAATGGAAAAGATTTGAAACTTACGGCAAAATAAGGGGGATCAGAACGTGAAAGGCGCAATTTTTGATTTAGACGGCGTAATTACCGATACGGCCAAATTTCACTTTGCAGCGTGGAGTCAGCTGGCTTCCGAAAAACTGGGGTTAAAACTTCCGGCTTCATTTGAAACGGAGCTCAAGGGCATTAGCCGAATCGAATCTTTGGAACGAATTTTGGACTTTGGCGGTCTTCGTGACAAATACACGGCTGAACAAGTCGAAGAGCTGGCGGCAGAAAAGAACGGCTACTACTTGAAAGCTATCGATACATTGACAAAAGACGACATTCTTCCGGGAATCACGCGTTTGATAGGAGAATTGAAAGAACATGACGTCAAGCTTTCCGTTGCTTCCGCATCAAAGAATGCTCCGGTTATTTTGAAAAAACTGGGCTTGTTTGACAAATTTGACGCGATTGCAGATCCTTCGAAGGTCGAACATGGCAAGCCTGCGCCGGATATCTTCTTGGCTGGTGCTCGTGCTGTTTCGCTAGACCCGAAAGATTGTGTCGGCGTTGAGGACGCAGTTGCCGGAGTTGCCGCAATCAAGGCGGCAAACATGACGGCCGTGGCTGTTGGCGACCCTGAAGAACTCGGAAAAGCAGATGCCGTTGTTCCTACGACGGATGATTTCAGCTATGCCTTGTTCGAAGAAACGTGGGAAAAATCAAGGAACTAAAATAATTTTAGAGGCTTCGAAAAAAACTATGCCTCAAATTGAAAAACCGGATGATTTGCAATTAATTGCAAATTAATCCGGTTTTTTGCATATGCGGGACAATCACTTTCCATGATGGAAATATCCTAAAACAGTCTGGCTGTAAATTTGATTGAGAGTTTCACCCGCTGATGCATCAGATGCTGCATTTGGCAAAATCATTGCCGTTTACGGGCAGAATTCAAAAATCGCCGTTTTGCCCGTAATTGAAGGTTGGATTTTACGGACAAATCTTAAAAAACGGCATTTTGCCCGTAAGCCATTCTTGACGCATTGATTGAGCAGCTGCTTTGCGGCACTGCATTTAAAAAACACGTCAAAAACATTCGTTTGCATTGAAAAAGGAGGCAAAAAGTGTCAAAACAGCTTGAGATAACGCTTTCAAGAAACTATAATAAACTATGTAGTTATTTCACTTTTAGGGGGCATGATCAATGAGGATGCTGACATTGAATTGCCATTCTTTGTTAGATTATGATTCTGACAAGCAGATTCAAGAAATAGTCGATCAGATTGTCAGAGAAGAAATTGACGTCTTGTCGCTGCAAGAAGCAAATCAATCACAGTTTGAATCGGCAATCGCTGAAGACGAATTGGAATCACTGGGGTATAAAGAACCAGCAGAAGGCAATGCAATTATCAAGAAGGACAATTTTGCCTATCGATTATCAAGAGCGTTGAAAAAAGTGAAGCTTGATTTTAAATGGTCGTGGAATTCGGCCTATGGAGAAACAAACGGACTTGAATGGGGAGTTGCGCTTTTTTCGCGTCTTTGTTTGACCAACGTTCACAGTACTTTGATTTCAAGCAGCGATTTTACGGGTAATCTGACAAAAAGGTGCGTTTTGTTGGCTCAGTTGTCCGATGAAATGAAAACAGTGGTGGCGGCCGTACATTTTAACGGTGAAAATTCATTTGAATTTCGTCGTGAGTGGAGCAATTTGATGGAAACGATTGCGGGATTGGGGCTGAGCAAGCGTCCGGTATATCTGCTCGGGAATTTCAATGTTGACGCAGAAGTTGATACGGGAAGCTACACGCTGATGTGTCAGGAATTTGAGGATACATACTGCTCCGCAATTTCAAAAGGCGACGGCATGACCGTCCGCGGCAAACTTGACGGATGGGATGACAGCGGAATTTCTGAGCGTTTGGACTATATTTTGACGAATGCGCAAAATGAAGTGTCTTACAGTCGTATTTGTTTTGATGGAAACATCGGTCCGCGCATTTCGAACCATGCAGGGGTTTTGATTGAGGTCTCAGATGATTCCGAAACGTGCTCTGCATAAGCAAAATTTGATATAATTCAGGTATGAACAGATTGGAGTGATTAGAGTGATAAAAAAAGCAGCGGTAATTTTGGCACCGGGTTGTGAAGAAATCGAGGCTTTGTCAGTGGTTGACGTTTTGCGCCGTCTGAATGTCAAATGCGACATGGTTGGTTTGTTTGAAACGAAAGTTGACGGCGATCACGGCATTCTCCTGACCTGCGACAAGACTGTTGATGAAAGTCTGCTTGACTATGATCTCGTGGCTTTTCCGGGCGGACTTAAAGGTGCTCAAAATCTGCGCGATTCAAGCAAGCTTGAAAAGCTGATGGTTAAAAGGCAAAAAGACGGTAAGTGGAATGCGGCAATGTGTGCTGCTCCGATGGCATTTGCCAGATACGGTCTGCTTGACGGGGCAAAATACACGATGTATCCAGGAATGAATGATGATATCAGCTCTGAAGTTGACAATGGGTCATTCAAGGAAGACGTCGTCGTCATTGATGAAGAAAAGCATCTTGTGACGAGTCGCGGACCGGCAACCGCATTGGCATACGCATATGCGATTGCAGAGGTTTTGGGAATCGACACAAAAGCAATCAAGCATGGGATGCTGTACGATTTCTTGCTTGAAAACAATTAGCCGAAACGCGAAAAGAGCTCGAGATTTGGTCTCGAGCTCTTTTTGTTAGTGCTTCTTCAAAAGCTTTAAAGCAGTGATGACGCCAGAAACGATGGCAATCACGAAGAGAATTTCTCCAATGATAATCGTGAAAAAACCTGGTTCGTGAAGCATCCCGTATTCATCGACGTAGGAGGACAGGTTGCCGATGAAAGGAATGGCAAAACTCAAACCCAAAAGAAGAAGCGGGAATCTGAAGCTTTTCATGCCTTGATTGTAACAAGAATTTGTTTCCTATTGGTTAAAAACAGGTTAAGAAAAGGTAAAACAAGACCGAATCGGCATTCGGTCTTGCTTTTTCAAATTAAATTTATCAGACTTTGAATCGATTTGCCTGTTCGTCCAATTCTTTGGCAATCTGTTGCAAATCAGCCACGTGTTGTGTAAATTCGTCCATCGTTGCCAAAACTTCTTCGGAATTTGCGGAAACCTCTTCCGTTCCAGCTGCGTTTTCCTGCGTTGAAGCAGAGATGCTTTCAAGTCCTTCGAGCACTTTGCCTTGAACTTCTTCGATCTTATCTGAAGCTTTGGCAACGCCTGCGACTTTTTGTGCCATTTCCTGATTGCGCTTGAAGACTTCCATCGTCGATTTGATGGCTTCTTGAATCAGCTTGGACTGCTTTTGACCGCCTTCAACGGAACTGTTCGTCTTGTCGACCATTTCAGTTGACTGATTCTTGATGTTGTCGATGATGTCTTCGATTTCCTTCGTCGAAGCCGCGCTTTGTTCGGCAAGCTTGCGAATTTCTGCCGCAACGACTGAGAAGCCCTTGCCCGCTTCGCCGGCGCTGGCGGCTTCAATCGAGGCATTCAAAGCAAGCAGGTTCGTCTGACGCGAAATTTCGTTGATGACGTTGATGATCTTGGTAATGTCTTGAATATCCGCATTCATGTTCTGCACGCTTTGAGACAAAGCTTTCATATCATCGAGTTCAGCCACCCAGTTGCTGTTGACGCTGTCCATCGTGTTCATGTTGTCCTGATTGATTTTGGCAGATTCGTCAGATTCAGCATTCATTTGCTGAACGCTTTCGTTCAATTCGTCGATAACCTTGGAAAGCTCTTTAAGCTTAGTTACGCTTTCTTGAGTTTCCTGAGCCTGTGAACTCGTAACATTGGCAATACCCGTAATCGTTTGTGCGACTTCGTCAACTGCGTGATCAGTCTGCTTGGAAAGATCGAGCAATGAAGTCGACATTTCATCAACTTTGGCAGAGTTGGTCTGAACATGCCCGATCAGTTCTGCAGTTGCGTCGATCATTAGATTGTATTCATATGCAATCTGATTGAACTCGTGTCCGTTTGGATCTGGACTGACGAATTTTTTAACCAGCTTATCGAGCGGATGCTGCTTGATTGACGGATCGTATTTATCAAGTTTTTTCAGATTGCCAGAAGCGGCTTCCTGAATCCGATTTTTAAAAATATCGATTCCGCCTTTGATCCAATAAACGGAAGCAATCGTTGTAATTACGATTAAAATGCCGATAATGATGATGATAAAGAACGTATTTCTGAGCAAAACGGCTTGCTCCATTGTTAAATCGTTTTTGCTGACTTTGGCAAACGTCCATGTCACGCTTGAATTGTTGCCTTTGTCAAAATAGATGTCCTGCGTTTTGCTTTCGCCTTTGATATGTACTGTTCCCTTGCGCTTCTTGGAATTCGCAATTGCTTTAAATTCAGGGGACTGAGAGATATTTTTGCCGATCTTATAAACCGTGCCCGCGTTTTTGTTGCCCGTTGAATTGATAACGTTCCCTGTATTTGAAACAAGCGTAAGACTGCCGGTTCTTCCGACTTTCATGTCGGCAAATTCGTTGATGATGTCATCGTATGAAATGTCGAAACATATTACGCCTGAATCGCCTTTCTTGTTTCTGACGACGGTCGATGCGGTCGTCAGCCATTTGCCCGTTGCTTCAAGGTAATGCGGCGTCGTCCAGTAGATCTGACCCTCTTTTTGAATCGCGCCCTTATACCAATCTTTCGTCCTCAAATCGGCCGTATCTTTGATGCTCTTAGTACTTGTGAACTTGCCGTTTTGATTGATGAAAATAACATTCGGATATTCGTCGTTTCCTGAAACGGCAAGGTGCAGTTTGCGCCTGATCTGCTTGAGCTTGAAATCAAAATCTTTTTCAAATACTGGCTGACGAGAAACCTCTGTCAGCTTGTCATTTGTTGTTTTTCTCAGATTGGTTCGTGATTTTTGAATCGTTGCGACTGCGCTTTGCTTGGCAAGCTCGTTTCGTTCTCGCAGCATGTCAATGTTGCTCGTATATGAAGTGATTGCCATAGTGATGATCGGAACGAACCCGAGAATCAAGAGCATGATCATAATCGGTTTGCTGATGCTCTTGCCCCGTCTCTTAGTTGTGTTTTTCACATTCATAACCTCCAGTGCTGTTTGATAGAAAAATTATACAAAAATGACATGATGGAAATTTATGTTTTTTTGAAATAAAGAAAGAAAACCAATCATCAAATCAAAGACTTTTTGATGATTGGTTTTTATAATTGTGATTATAATGGTAAGAAACGTTCAAGCATTTAATTGTCTAAATCTTGAGAATTCGTGATGGCTTTGAAATCCGTATAAACATACAATCCGTCTGCGGTAGAACCTTTAATATCGGTGATTTTTTTGCCTTCAATCAGTTTCAGCGCGGTTTCGATACACTTTTCCCCTTGAATCTTTGACAGCTGGGAGGCGGACATTCCCATTTCGCCTGTGCTGATTTTGGCCTTGCCCTCAGCCGATGCATCCACCCCGCAGACAATCGGCAATTTTTTGTGAGCTTTCTTAAAGGCTTTGATGGCCCCGAGCGCCATATTGTCGTTGTTTGCTGCGATAACGTCGCATGGCTGGCTGGTTTTTAAGAACAGTTCCATCTGATGTTCGGCTGATTCTTCTTGCCAATCGGCAGAGTCGATGAAGACGTAATTGATGCTTCTTCCGGATTTTTCAAGCGTTTCTTCGAAGGTATTGGTGCGTTTTTCAGAAGCGAGCCCTCTTTGACCTTTCAAAATTGCAACGTTCAGTTCTTGTTTGCTTGTGTGCTTCAAAACGTAATTTGCCTGAAGGCGTCCGGCCATTTCTTCTTCCGGTCCGACATAGACGTCTTGATTTGCTTTTAAGGCGCTTTCTGACGGTTGAAAATTATAGAAGACGACGGGAATTTTTCCGGCAATGGCAGTCATTTCCTGCGCATTATCGGGATCGACCGGTCTGATCAGGATGGCGTCATAGCGTTTTTTGACGGCTTTTTTCAGTTGTTTGATCTGTTTTTCGCTGTTTTGTTCAGAACTATAAACGTCAACCGTTGCTCCTTTTTCAGATGCAGCATTTTTGATGTACGAAATCAGATTTCTGACGAATACATCTTTGTTCGTTTGCGTCAAGACAGCGATGCGCTTGCCGTTTCCGGACTGGCTTTCGTTTGTCGTCATGCCGCAACCCGTTGCTGCAAGCATAAAACACGTCAAAACCAGCATCATTTTGATAAATTTTTTGAACATGCTTTTTTCCTCCTGTTTGCTCAGACCTTGAAATGCTTGACTTGATCGGCAAGCTCTTCTGAAGTGGCAGCCAAATGCTGTGATTCTTCGGCAAGAACAGTACTGTTTTCGGAAATATTTTTGGCTTGTGAAAGCGTCGTTTCCGAAGTAGCGTGAATTTCGTCCGAACTTGCTGCCTGCTCTTCTGAAATGGCGGCAACGTTTGTCGCAACCTGATCAACGCTGTCGATTTCTTCGACGACCTTTGAAATGACGTCGCTTGTTTCTTGAATGTTATGGTAGATCGTGTCGAAACTTTCAACGGCCGTATTAATCAAACCGGCGCTGGAGTTGATGTCTTTAACGCTTGAGCTGGCTTGTTGAACCGTATTGGCGACAAGTCCGTTGACTTGATCGATTAATTCTGAAATTTGTGAAACAGATTCAGCGCTGCTCTTGGCCAGGTTGTTGATCTCGGTTGCCACGACAGCAAAGCCCTTGCCTGCCTCTCCGGCACGGGCTGCTTCAAGCGATGCGTTAAGTGAAAGGAGGTTTGTCTGATGAGCAATTTCACCGATGATTTTCACGATATTGACGATCTCGCCTGATGCTTTGCCGACCGAATTGATGGAATCTTGAAGAGTCGTAACTGAGGATTGGATATTTTCGAGCGCCGTAACGACTTGTTTCATATCCTCTCGTCCTTTGTTTGAAACCTCGACCGTATCGTTCATCTTGTTTTTGGCATGATCGCTGTTGTCCTTGGTGTCGGTGACGACTTCTGCCAGCTGACTTGCATTTTCAGCGATGTCGTTGACGGAAATTGCCAACTGATCAACGGTCATGTTAAGTTCGTTCATTGATTTTGACTGAGTATCCGATGCGGAACTCATTTCGTTTGCGACACGTTCGCTGCCAAGGGCTTGTTCTTCGAGGGTGTGCGAAATGGTTGTGATGGAGCTGATCATTTGCCGCATGTAAGCGATGAATTTTGAAACGCTGCGACCCATTTCGGCAATTTCGTCGTTGCCATTCGTCCTGACGGAAACGGTAAAGTCGCCGCCGGCCATTGCCGTGATGACCTTTGTCATTTCCTTGACGGGCTTGATTGCGACGTGCGTTACGCGTTCAACGACGATGCACATGATCAAAAGCGCAATGAGACTGACGATTGCCATGATGATTCTCAGGTTTGAAAGGTCGGCCAAAACAATGCTTGACGGAATATATGAAACGAGAATCCAATCGGTTCCTTCAATCTGAGAAAATGCAGTAAAGTTTTTTCCGAGCGTTTGGGTGGAATAGTCGCTCTTTTTGATTTCCTTTTTGACTTGTGCGTAAATTTCAGGCTGGTCTGATGAACCGATTTTTTCTGAAACGTAGCTTGAATTGCGGTCTGCCATAATCTTCATTGTATCTTTGTCTACGAGGAAAGCCCTGGCGCCATCCATCGAAATGCTTGAATTAACAATGTTCGAAATGCGATCAAGGCTGAAATCCGCGGCAATGACGCGAACATTCTTGCTGTTGTCGTCAAGCATCCCGGTTGCGCTGATGACTTTGCTGCCGTCTTCGCTCGTGTACGGATCGCCAAATGCCATGTTGACGTGAGTCAGACCTTCCTTGAACCAAGGCGAGTTCAGAGGATTGCTGATGGTTTTGTCCGACTTTTTGGCTTTGATGACCTTGCCATTTTGATCTGCGATGTAAATTCCGTTTTGAGAATTGGTATTAAAGCCATAGTAGTTGTCGACCGTTTTTTGGAGCGACTTTTCGCTTTGGTGGTCGGATTCGATGGCTCTTTTGGCCGAATTGAACGAATTAAGATTTTCCGTCATCCAAGCTTCAATATTTGAACTTTGTTTGTCAACGGACGTTTCCAGAAGTTCTTCGGCATTTCTTTTGATCATCGAAGCAGAAACGTTATAGGCAATTACGACCAAGACGATGATCATCGCACTGGTAATTGGTATAATTGCCGATAAAAGTTTAGCTTTGATAGAAAATTTGGCATTTTTTTTCAAAGACATATCCTCCTGTATACAAAATGTTTTAAATAAAATATATGATTCGCTAACAATAATATCGGAAGAATGTTTAAAAAATAAACCCCACAATATACATATGAGACAATAATGATGAGTTTATAATCTTGTATGGCGTCTGATGCGGTCATCTTTGCAACAATTGTGCATTTTTTGCCTAAATCAGAGCTGGATACTGTATAATTGCAATTGAGCGTCATTGCTCAATCGTTAAAATTAAGGGGTGGTAATTTTGAAGCAACCGATCATTTCATTTAAAAACGTCATCAAGTGCTACGATGACGACGTGCCGGTATTGAAGAATGTCAGTTTCGAGATTGAGGAGGGAAAATTCTATACTCTGCTCGGTCCTTCCGGATGCGGCAAAACAACGATTTTAAGAATGATTGCGGGCTTTTCAGAGCCGACTGAAGGCGACATTTATTTTGAAGGGAGAAGAATCAACAACGTCCCTGCAAATAAACGACAGGTTAATACGGTTTTTCAAGACTATGCATTATTTCCGCACATGGACGTGTATGACAATATTGCATTTGGCTTAAGAGTTAAAAAACTTCCGAAAAATCAGATTGATCAAAAGGTCAAAGAAGCATTGAAGATGGTTCAGTTGGCCGGTTATGAAAAACGCGGGATCAATGAGATGTCAGGCGGTCAAAGACAACGTGTGGCAATCGCAAGGGCAATCGTCAACGAACCCAAAGTGTTGCTTTTGGATGAGCCGCTTTCTGCTTTGGATCACAAATTGAGGCTTGATATGCAGTATGAGCTGCGCGAACTTCAGCAGCGCTTAGGAATCACGTTTGTTTTCGTGACTCACGACCAAGAAGAAGCTTTGGCTATGAGCGATGAGATCTTTGTTTTGAACAACGGCAACATTGTTCAATCCGGAACGCCCGTTGATATCTACGATGAGCCAATCAATCACTACGTTGCTGATTTTATCGGAGAAAGCAATATTTTGAACGGGACGATGATCAAGGACTGTCTGGTTGAGTTTGCAGGCAAACGGTTTGAGTGCGTCGATGAGGGGATGAGAGAAAACGAGCCGGTCGAAGTTGTTTTGAGGCCGGAAGATCTGGATTTGACGGATGAAGAGCACGGCAAGCTAAAGGTCAAGGTCGATACGATCCTCTTCCGCGGCGTTCATTACGAAATCATCTGCTACGATGACGAGGGCAACGAGTGGATGGTTCATACCACCAAAAAGGCCGTACCAGGGACAACGATCGGGCTTTACTTTGATCCGGAAGACATTCACGTCATGCGTTTTAACGAATCTGAAGAAGATTTTGACGCTCGTCTTGAAAGCTATGAGGACTGAGGGTGATTTCGATGAAAAAGTACAATGCCTTTTTTGCGATTCCATATTTTTTATGGCTCCGTTTTCTTTGTTTTGGCTCCGGTCATCTTGATTGTCGGATATTCCTTCTTTGATTCGAACGGGAACTTTACGCTGCAGAACTACGCAACGTATTTTGCATCGGGAAAGTATCTGGCAATGACGTTCAACTCAGTCTTATATGCGTTTTTGATTACTTTGCTCACGCTTGTCATCAGCTACCCGACGGCATATTTTCTGACGAAATTGAAGCACCGCGATTTATGGCTGCTGTTGATTATTTTGCCGACGTGGATCAATATGCTGCTCAAAGCCTATGCATTTATCGGAATCTTCAGTCTGCACGGCGGGATCAACCGTTTCATGACTTTCTTCGGACTTGCGCCACATCAGATCCTGTTTACTGACGTCGGTTTTATGATCGTTGCGACATATATCCAGCTTCCATTCATGATCATGCCGATTTTTACGGGGCTGGAGGAGCTGAATCCGTCGCTGATCAAAGCCAGTCGCGATCTTGGGGCAAATGCATTCCAAACATTTGCTAAGGTGGTTTTTCCGCTGTCTCTTGCAGGAGTAAAAAGCGGCATTCAGGCTGTTTTCATTCCGTCTTTGTCCTTCTTCATGCTGACTCGTCTGATTGGAGGAAATCGCGTAATCACCCTCGGGACTGCGATTGAAGAGCATTTCCTGGTCACGCAGGACTGGGGGATGGGGGCAACGATCGGCGTCGTCCTCATCGTTGCAATGTTTATCGTGATGATTATTACCGGCGAAAAGAAGAAAGGGGGCAGAAACTGATGGAAAAAAAGCATAATTTCAGTTGGGACAAGCTGTATCTTGCCGTCGTGTTTGTTTTTTTGTATGTTCCGATCGTTTATTTGCTGGCATACTCATTCAATAAAGGCGACACGATGAATTCCTTTACTGGATTTTCCATGCGCCATTTTGCCGAGCTGTTCTCGGACACGCGTCTGATCGTGATTTTGCTTGAGACGTTCATGCTGGCATTTTTGTCGGCATTGATCGCAACGGCCGTCGGTACGTTCGGGGCTCTTTCAATTTATTACGTCAAAAAACGCCAACAAAGGATGGCGCTTTTGTCTTTGAACAATATTTTGATGGTTTCACCGGACGTCATCATCGGTGCCAGCTTTTTGATTCTGTTTACGACGATCGGATCGTTGGTCGGAGGCATCGGGCTCGGATTTTGGACGGTGCTTTTATCGCACGTTGCATTCAGCATTCCGATCGTTGTTCTGATGGTTTTGCCCAAGCTTCAGGAAATGAACGAGTCGATGGTTTCTGCGGCATATGATCTTGGCGCAAATAATTTTCAGGTTTTAAAAGACATTATTTTGCCTTTTTTGACGCCGGGAATCATTGCCGGGTATTTCATGGCATTTACGTATTCGCTGGATGATTTTGCCGTGACGTTTTTTGTGACGGGAAACGGTTTTACGACGTTGGCCGTTGAAATTTACTCCAGAGCTCGGCGCGGCGTGAGTCTTGAGATAAATGCGCTCAGTACGCTTGTTTTCCTGTTTGCGCTTGTCTTAGTGGTTGGATATTACTACATCAGCAAGGACAACAAGTCTAAAAAGAAGAGCGAAAGACGTCAGAAGGGCGGTGTGATGCGATGAAAAAACTGCGCGCATTGGTGATCGGAATCGTTTTGATCATCGTCGTTTTGATTGCCGGCTCCAAGATATTGAGCCAGTCTTCAGGAATGTCCGGTGCAAAAGTCATCAACATATACAACTGGGGTGATTATATTGACCCGGAACTGATCTCTGAATTTGAAAAGAAAACAGGCTACAAGGTAAACTATGAAACTTTTGATTCAAACGAGGCCATGCTGACCAAGATCAAGCAAGGCGGGACATCATACGATCTTGCGGTTCCGAGCGACTATATGATTCAGAAGATGAAAAAAGCTCATCTGCTCAAGCCATTGGACAAGTCAAAAATCAAAGGCCTGAACAATATTTCAAGTCAGTTTTTGAATCAGCCCTTTGATCGAAACAACCGCTACTCGGTTCCTTATTTTTGGGGAACTTTGGGCGTCGTTTATAATGACAAGTATTTCAAGGAATCGGACGTTGACAGCTGGAACAAGCTTTGGAACAAGAAGTTTCGCGGCAAAATCATGTTTGTCGACGGTGCTCGTGAATTTATGGGCATCGGGTTGGCCAGCCTCGGATATTCGCTCAACAGCAAAAATGACCGAGAGCTTGACCAGGCTTATAATAAGCTGAAGTCTTTGACCGGAAATGCGAAGGCGATTGTTTCGGATGAAATCAAGATGTATATGGAAAATGAAGAAAGCAGCGTTGCCGTGACCTATTCCGGCGAAGCTTCGGAAATGCTCGCCGAAAACAGGCACTTGCACTATGTTTTGCCTTCGGAAGGAACCAATTTGTGGTTTGACAACATCGTCATCCCGAAAACTTCGAAAAACACCAAGGGAACCTATGCGTTCATCAATTTCATGCTTGAACCGAAAAATGCGGCCAAAAACGCCGAATATATCGGCTATGCGACGCCAAACGAAAAGGCCAGGAAGTATCTGCCAAAGGACGTCATTGACGATAAGCAGTTTTATCCAAGTAAATCTTTGATGAAGAAGATGGAAGTTTATGAGGATCTTGGTTCACGGTATATTGAAAAATACAATGATTTGTATCTGGAATTGAAGATGTATCGTCATTAGTGACAAAAGATGATGATGAATTTGTTCATTTTGATAATCATAAAAATTTGCATTGTGCACAATCCATCGCCTATAATTAAAGCATAGATGCAGGGATGCCCGCATCGTCTCTATCATACAATAATATCAACTCAGATTCCCGCATGATTCCCGATATCATGCGGGTCTTTGCTTGGATTTGAATTCCTTCAACATGCTGCCTGACAAGCTCCGGGCCATCATGTTAACGGGTGTTTGGCAAAGACTGTAGAAAAGGTGCTGGAGGCTGGGAAAAAACCATGTCTCTAACAAAAGTCCCGGATAATTTGCAGTTAATTGCAAATTTCATCCGGGACTTTGTTTGTGTATGCGACGTTAAATGTGTGCTTTGACCGCAACCAAGGGCTGGAATTTACGGGCAGATTCCAGAAATCGGCATTTTGCCCGTAATCGGGAACTGGAATTTACGGGCAGATTCCAGAAATCGCTGTTTTGCCCGTAATCGGGAACTGGAATTTACGGGCAGATTCCAGAAATCGGCATTTTGCCCGTAATCGGGAGCCGGAATTTACGGGCAGATTCCAGAAATCGGCATTTTGCCCGTAATCGGGAACTGGAATTTACGGGCAGATTCCAGAAACCGCCGTTTTGCCCGTAATCGGGAACTGGAATTTACGGGCAGATTCCAGAAATCGGCATTTTGCCCGTAATCGGGAGCCGGAATTTACGGGCAGATTCCAGAAATCGCCGTTTTGCCCGTAATCGGGAACTGGAATTTACGGGCAGATTCCAGAAATCGGCATTTTGCCCGTAATCGGGAACTGGAATTTACGGGCAAATCCCAGAAATCTCCGTTTTGCCCGTAATCCCGCCTTGGAGCCCTGATTGAGCAGGCGATTCTCAGCACTGAATTTAAAAAAATAAGGGTTTCATGTCCCAAAACTTAAAGAATGCCGGACAAAATAAATCGAATTACGACCGCTTTTGTTCGGCATTTCGTTTAATTCAAATGTGAAAAAGGAGTTTTTTCCCAGCCTCATTTATTATGGATTCTGAAAATGACGGCACACAAAAACGACTCGCATACTCATTTTAAATCCGTACATATCAGCTTGAAGGTTCTCATGTCGACTCCAAAGCTAAAAACTAATCGAGTACACGGGTCGTAATCCTATAAGATAAGGAGTAACTATCATACCCACGTCCTTTATTCAATTTTATGATCTGTTCGCCCTCTTCGTGGCACTCAACACAATCACCTTTTTGAGCCAATCATAGCCGACATCGGCACGACTATTGCAATGACAACTTGATGAAAAACTTCTCATGTTGGTTCCATCACCCTCTGTCCACGAAGCGACAAATGCTTCGATTATTTCTTGGTGGGATCATTGACTCCTTACACTTATTTTATAACATATCCGCGCCGAAAATGCAAGCGCATACATTGCTTTTAAAGAGAAACTTTTCAACTAGAATGTTTGACTTGATTTGTGCCAATAAGATATGATACAGGCGGAAATGAAAGCGGTTAACTTGAAAGGACGAGATTATGAGCAAGGTTATTTTTTAGACGTTTTGCTTGAGCATCTTAATGCGAAAAAAGCAGATACGATTGCGTTCGGGGATGCAAAAGTCGATATTCCGATGTTTGAATACTGCGAACAAAGCGTTTGCCTTGGAAACGGCGGCGATGAAGCGAAACAGGCAGCCGATATGGTGACGCAGGCAGTTGACGACGACGGTTTGGCCTCTGCATTTTATAAGCTCGGCTTGATTTAAATAAAAATGGCGCCTGCCTTTCCGCAACAGACGCCTAACCGTATAATAGAAACTTAAGCATAACTCCGAATATGTGAATTGTCAATATCACAAATGTGAAACAATAGTGAAAAACGGACTTGCAATTGTTGATATAACAACTTTTTAAAGTTTTTAAATTTTCTGATAAATCCAGTGCTTATTACTTGAAATCCGTTCAAAAGTGTTTAGAATAAGAATTGAAAAATATGAAAGGAAGTCTTAGTTATGGCACATGAATTGACAAATCGTTTCAATGATTTGATGAACAACGGAGATGATTTCTTCTCAAATTTCGGACGTTCGTTCTTTAGCAATTTTGATGGTTCGCTCAAGGAAATGAAGTCCGACATCAAGGAAACTGACAAAGATTATACGTTGGTAATCGATGTTCCCGGCGTTGACAAGAAAGATATGACGATTGACTATAAGGACGGCATTTTGACAGTTTCGGCCAAACGCGACTCCTTTAGCGATGAAAGCGACAGCGAAGGCAATATTGTCGCAAGTGAACGCAGCTATGGCCGGTTTGCTCGTCAGTACAATTTTGAAAACGTTGATCGCGACGGCATCACGGCCAAGTGCGAAAACGGCGTGCTGACCATCGTTTTGCCGAAGACTGAAGAAGAAATTTCTCAGACAAGCCACATTCAGATTGATTAGCTCTAAGAAAGGCCCCGGGATGAAAGTCCCGGGGCCTTTTTTCTTATGGAAAGCAGGAAATCTATGGGATATTTTGCCTGAAGGAAGAAATATGATGTTTCCTGATTCCAAATATAAGCATGAAATCACCTTCTTTTAAAATGAAATACGCATGGTTTAATTGATTTTTAACCATACGTTAATTATAATGTGGTTCGTATAGATGGGAATATCAATAATAATTTTTTATCGACAAGCTTAAGCTGCTGATTGGTAAATACAGGGGGAACTTATAGTGATTACATACAAATACTCTTCCAAGCTGAAATTCATGCTGATTGCCCTGCTCGGAACAATCAAAAGTTCAGAGTATGTCATTCTTGCATATATTGTCGGAACTCTGACAAACATTGCCACGAATCATCAACTTGGACGATTGCCCGGGTTCATTGCATTTGTCATATGTACTTTTGTCCTGCTGCTTTTGGCAGAGCTGATTTACAATAGCCTGAGGGCCGGCGAAGTCAGGAGTATCAATGTCTTTCTTCGAAGAAAAATTCTGCAGGGCATGCTGAAGAGGCCGGGAAATGAAAACAGGGAATCACTTGGTTTTTTGACCAATGACTTCAAACTGCTTGAAACAAACAGGATAGACGCAGAATTTGATGCAATCCTTGCAGTGTCCACGCTGACATTGGCACTATCCTATGCTCTTTACTCCAACTGGATATTGACAGTCGTCTTCTTCGCCGGATCGATGATACCTGTTCTGGCATCGAATCTCTTCCAGAAACCGATTCAGTCAGCATCTGAAAAATGGACGGAGGCCAACGCCTCATACGTAGGACAGGTAAAGAACTTCATTGATTCTTCTGACTGTGTCAGACTTTATGACAGAGCTGAACAGGTCGCATGTAAAAACGAACCCGGAATCAGTCATCTTGAAGAAGCGCTCAGAAGAATGAATCTGCTTAACAACAATGCCAACTCCTGCATCAATGTCATCGCAAACATCGGGACCTTTGTGCTTCCGTTTCTCTTGGGCATCTATCTCGTTTTAAGGGGCCAGACGACGCTTGGTGCACTCTTCAGTATTGTCCAGCTGTCAAATGCATTCGTAAATCCCATTCTGATCCTTCTTCAGGAAAGAAACAACTTCTCGACGACAAGACCGATTGTTGAAAAAGTCAGTCAGTTCCTGAAGGATGCGGAAAAAAAGAACCCAGACGGGCTTGTCATGCATGATGAACTGTCACTGGATGGAATCAGTGTTTCAAGAAACGGTCATAATCTGCTTGAAAATATCAGAATCGACATCATAAAGGGGAAAAAGATTGCGGTTACAGGCCCGTCTGGTTCCGGCAAGTCGACGCTTATGAAACTTCTTGTCTCCGACGATGAATCAATCGGCAGGATTGATAACATCATTCTGGACGGAAAACCGGTTGATGCTGCAGACATCTCATCCCTGTTTGCATATTCGAGCCAGTACCCCGTTGTCCTGGCCGATACTCTGTGGTTCAACCTCACACTTGGAAGAAAAATTGGAAAACAAAGGGTAATGGATGTCTGCAAATCGCTGGATCTGGATGACATTGTCAGGGAAAAGGGATTTGACTATGTCCTTTCAGCAGACGGGACCGGTCTTTCCGGTGGTCAACTTGCCCGGATAGAACTGGCACGTGCCGTTCTTTCCGAGAGGCCGATTCTGCTTCTGGATGAAATCAATGCCTCTCTTGACAGCAGGACCGACATGGACATCCATCATTATCTCTGGAATTCCAATCTGACTTTCATTGAAATCATTCACCATTACAGAAAGGAAGACCTGAAGAACTATGATGCCGTAATCGATGTTTCCGATTACAGCTGATGTTTTGCAACATTTATGTAATGACGTTCTGTATTTTTAGCCTTATTCTTACTTAATCCTTGACTAATGTTTCTAATAGTGATTTAATGGTATCAACAAGGATGAAAGGATGAAGAACATGACCAGGAAACGTGTTGCAGTTGCATATTATTTTGGCTTTGCCTACTTTGCTAAGCGCCCGTAGTAACTTACAGGTACGGGCGTTCCCCGTATCTGGCAGGGTCATGTTTTTCGTGCCGCAGCCAGAAGGCGATTTCCGGTTGTGGTAACCTCATTCATGGAGAATCTCATTTGCAGCCGGAATCGATGATGGATTCCGGCTGTTTTTTCATTCAGAAGACGGAGGCAGAATCAGATTATGAGTGAGGAACTTGAAAAGGAAAGAAACAGGGTGACGGCGGCTGACGAGAAGATAGTGCCGCTGCTTCTGGAGAGAATGGAGGCAGTTGCCGAAATCGGGCGGATCAAGCAGAGAGAAGGGCTTGGCGTCAAGGACGTCGGACGTGAACGGAAAGTCCTGAACCGTGTCGGGGAGCTGGCGGGAGAAGAAAATGCCGAATATGTGCAGGAAATATACAGGGAAGTCATGAACCAGGCATGCAGGTTTCAGGAAAGACAGAAGGGGGAAGGGAAATGATCTATCTGACAGCAGGAGAATCGCATGGTCCGCAGCTTACGGGTATTATCGAGGGACTTCCGGCGGGACTTCATATTGACGTTGGCGCAATCAATGACAATCTGGCAAAGCGCCAAGGCGGGTACGGCCGCGGCAACCGCCAGCAGATTGAACATGACACGGTTCAGGTCGTCGGCGGAATGAGACATGGATATACGCTTGGCTCACCGTTGGCGCTGGTAGTCAAAAATCGCGATCACGCGCATTGGAGCGAAGTCATGGATCCGCTCGAAAATGACAGCGAAAATGCGCAGCTTCGCCAGTTGAAACATCCGAGACCGGGACATGCCGATCTGGTCGGCGGGATGAAATACGGGCACCGCGATTTGCGCAACGTTTTGGAGCGTTCTTCAGCGCGTGAAACTGCAATCAGAGTGGCCTTGGGCAGCGTTTGTCAGCAATTTTTGGAGCAGCTCGGCATCAAAGTCGTCGGATACGTCAAGCAGCTTGGCCCGCTTGTTTTGAGCTCTGAAGACTTGCTTGACGTCGATCGGATTCGCCGAGAAGTCGAAGCAAACGACATGCGCGTGCTTGATCAGGACAAAGTTGACGAAGCGCATGCGCAGATTTTAAAAACGAAGAAAGAAGGCGACACGCTCGGCGGAATCGTGAGAATCGTGGCTGAAGGGATGCCGGCAGGACTTGGCAGCTATATCAGCTGGGATACGAAACTTGATGCCAAACTGGCTTTTGCCGTCATGGGCGTCAATGCCATCAAAGGCGTCAGCATCGGCGACGGATTTGAAGCGACAACGCGTCCCGGCAGCATGGTCATGGATGAAATCCTGCATGAAGATGCCGGATGGACGCGGCGCACCGACCATCTCGGCGGGTTTGAAGGCGGGATGACAAACGGCATGCCGGTAATCGTCAATGCGGCAATGAAGCCGATTCCGACTCTGTACAAACCGCTTGAAACGGCGGACATCGAGACTAAGGAAAGATCAAAGGCCAGCGTTGAGCGTTCAGACACGACTGCTCTTACTGCCTGTTCAATCGTCTTGCAAAGCGTCGTTTGTCTGGAACTTGCGAAGGCTGTCTGTGATGAGTTCCAAAGTTCAAGCATGGAACGACTCAAAAAACAGATTGCCGAATATCGAGAAGAGCTTGCGAGGTATTAGACGTGAAGATTCATACGTTGGGACCAAAGCAAACCGACAGCAGCGAGGCATGCGACTATTATCGAAGCAAAAATTTTCCTGATGCAAAAATCATGCTGCACCAAAGTTTTGAATCCGTTTTGGAGCACCTTGAAGAATATCGCGGTGATTTATTCGTGGTTCCCGCAGCATTTGCTTCGGAAACTCTGCATTTGACATGGGGAACGATGCACTATCGCTACCTCGACAGATTGGACGTCGAAGCAAGCTTTATCTATCCGCTTTCAGAAATGGTCTGCATCAAAAGCAGGAAGCGCCATACCGGAATCGGATATACGCATGCGGCGACAAAGGATTTGCTGAAAAAGTATGCGCCAAATGCCAGGCTGGTGTCTGCTGCCAGCAAATACAGGGCTTATGAACGTTATTTGAAGGACGGAGAATACGTTTTGACGAATAAAAAGAATATGGTTGAAGCGGATGAGGCAGAAATTTTAGCGGAATTTCAAGTAAAAATGGTTTGGTGCGTCTACCGGATCAAATAGGGAGGAAAAAATGATGAAAATTTTGCAAAAAGCGCCCAAAAACGGACTGCATGGCAATTTGACGGTGCCAGGGGACAAAAGCATTTCGCACCGTGCTTTGATGATCGGAGCAATCAGCGAAGGCAAAACCGTGATTGAGCATTTTTTATGCGGTGAAGACTGCCTGAGCACGATGAAAGCCTTGCAGGATCTTGGCGTCAAAATCGTGCGAAACGGCAGCCACGTCGAAGTCGAGGGCGTGGGTCAAACCGGATTTAAGCAGCCGGAAAAGCCGCTTGACATGGGAAATTCCGGAACGACGACCAGGCTCATGATGGGACTTTTGGCCGGGCAAAACCTTGATGCAAAAATGGAAGGCGACTCCTCGCTTTCGAAGCGTCCCATGAAACGCGTCAGCGAACCTTTGAAAAAGTTCGGCGCAAAAGTCGAGCTTTCGGACCAAGGGACGCTTCCTGCAGTCGTTCACGGCAAAAAGCTGCATGAGGCAACGATCAAGATGGACGTCGCAAGCGCACAGGTGAAAAGTGCACTGATTTTTGCGGCGCTTTATGCCGATGGAACGTCAACCATCGTTGAGAAACTGCCAACGCGCGATCATACGGAAATCATGCTCAGAGCATTCGGTGCTGACGTAAAGACGGCTGAAGACGGCGTGACGATTTCCGTTTCAGGGAAACCTCGGCTGAAGGGGAGAAAAGTCGTCGTTCCGAGCGATATTTCCTCTGCGGCATTTTTCATCGCGGCAGCAGCCTTGATTCCCGGATCGGAAACGACGTTTGAAAACGTTTCGCTTAACCCGACAAGAACCGGAATTCTGCACGTTTTGTGCAAGATGGGCGGGAACGTCAGCATCGTGCCCGATCCAAACGAAAGCGGAGAACAAAGCGGAACGATCAGAGTGAAATATGCTCCGTTGCGGGCAATCGAACTGGCTGAAGAAGACGTCCCGTCAATCATTGATGAATTGCCGCTCGTTGCGATGCTTGCCGCAAGCGCTGACGGAACGAGCAAAATCACCGGGGCCGCAGAACTTCGCGTCAAAGAAACCGACAGGATCGCAGTGACGGTGCAGGAGCTTCGCAAGTTCGGCGTTGAAATTGAAGAGCTTGAGGACGGGATGATCATCAAAGGACGAGAAAACTGGAACGTTCAAACTCAAAAACTTGACAGCCACGGCGATCACCGCATCGGCATGATGGATGCGATTGCGGCGCTTAAAGCGGATTGCGAAATGGAACTTGAAAATGAAGCTGCCATCGATATCTCATATCCGACGTTTTTTTCCGACCTGGAAAAGATTACAGGGGGCGTAAAAAATGACTAAGATTTACTTGAAAGGATTGGGACTGATCGGAAGTTCGCTTGCAAGAGCAATCAAAAAAGAGCACCCGGATTACGTGCTGATTGCAGAAGATCAAGATCACGCCGCCGAACGCTATGCGCTTGAACACGGGATTGCCGATGAATGCGGCACTGCATTTGACAAAGCAGAAGATGCCGATCTGATTATTTTGGCGACGCCCGTCAGCGTGATTGCCAAAGACCTTTTGCGACTTTCCGAGCTTGAAACGAAACCTGGAGCAATCATCACTGATGTCGGCAGCACGAAAAGAACCGTCATGAAAGCTGCCCGAAAGCTGATCGATGCAGGCAAGATTTTTATTGCCGGTCATCCGATGGCAGGGTCGCATAAAACGGGCGTTTGGGCGGGGAAAGCCGATTTGTTTGAAAATGCCTTCTATTTTTTAATTCCGGCAAACGATGCGTCTGAAGAAAAACTTTCTGAGCTTGAAGAAATGCTCAAGGGGGTTCATGCCAAATGGCTGGAAACGACCCCGGTTCGGCATGACAAAATCGTAGCTCAGATCAGTCACGTTCCGCACGTTGTGGCGTCCGCTTTAGTCAATCAGACCGAAAAGACGTTTGCAGACGAGCCGATGGGGATGAGGGTCGCAGCCGGCGGATTCAAGTCCATCACGCGCATCGCTTCGGCCGACCCGACGATGTGGAGTTCGATTTTGCTGAATAACGGCGAACTGATCAGCGAGCAGCTTGAAGACTATATCGATGCTTTGAAGGAGATTGATGAAAAAATCAAAAAACAGGATCAAAAAGCCCTGTTCGATTTCTTCAAAGCGGCCAAAATCGGACGCGATTCGCTCGGCCCGGAAAAGATTGGCGCAATTCCCGGCTTTTACGACCTGTTCATCAATCTTGCCGACAAAGTCGGATCCTTGGCCGACGTGACGCAGATTTTGGCAGAAGCGCGCATCAATCTGGTCAACGTTCATATTTTGGAAATCAGAGAAGAAATCGACGGAATTGCACAATTGACCTTTTCATCCGAAAAAGATCGTCAAAAGGCTTTGGGATTGTTGAAGACAAAGTATAAGATTATTGAGAGGTAAGAGAAATGAAAGCGATTATCATCGGCTTTATGGGAAGCGGCAAAACGACGGTCAGCCGGCTTTTGGCCCAAAAATTAGGCTGCCGCGCCTTCGATCTTGACGAATACATCGTTGAAAACGAACGGCGATCAGTGAAGCAAATTTTTGAAGAAGACGGCGAAGACTACTTCAGAAAGCGCGAGCATGAGCTTTTGCTTGAAATTTTAAAAGAAGATGCCGTTTTGGCAACGGGAGGAGGAACTCCGCTAAGAGAAGACAACAGGATGGCCATGAAAAATGCAGGGGTTCCGGTGATTTTACTTGAGGCAAGCTCAAAGGAAACGTTTGAAAGACTGCAGGGAGACGATACGCGCCCGCTTGCTACCGGACTTGATGAAACGAGTCTGGGAAATCTGAAAAATCAGCGTCGTCAAGCTTATGAAGAATGTGCTGACTATGCCATCAAAACGGATGAAATGACCCCGCTTGAGATCACGGAAAAAATCAGCGAATTGCTCTAAAATGAGAGAAAAAGGCTCTGCATTTTCCTTAATTTGGGAACTTTCTCGAACTAAAATTAGAAAAAAATTGCAAAATGGTATTGCAAACTTAATGAGTTGGTTATATAATTTAAAACAATCTTAACTAAATGTGTTTTAAATGAAAGGGAGAAACGGCATATGAATTGGAAAAAGACATTAACGGCCGGTGTTGCCGTAGCGTCAGCGGCAATGGCCTTGACTGCCTGCGGCTCATCTGATAGCAGCAAATCAAACGGAAACGGCAAGCTGGCCGATAAGCAAGTTTTAAATTGGAATGAGGCATCCGAACTTGCGACAATGGACCCGTCCAAGGTCATGGATACGATCGGTGGCGACATGCTGAACAACACGATGGAAGGTCTTTATCGTTTGGGCAAAGATTCGAAGGTTGAACCGGGAATTGCGACAAAGACGACCGTTTCAAAGGATAATCTTACATATACGTTCACGTTGCGCAAGAATGCCAAGTGGTCAAACGGTGATCCCGTCACGGCCAAGGACTTCGTTTATTCATGGCAGCGCACGGTTGATCCTAAGACGGCGGCAGCATACTCGTATCTGTTCTCAGGCATCAAGAATGCGGACGATATTGTTGCCGGCAAGAAGGCTCCAAGCACTTTAGGCGTTAAAGCAGTCGGGAAGTACAAGCTGGTCGTCAACCTTGAAAAGCAGCTGCCATACTTCAAACTGCTGATGGGCTTTGTCGTCTTTGCTCCGCAAAACCAAAGGGCAGTTGAACAATACGGCAGCAAGTATGGTACGGCAGCCAAGTACATGTGCTATGACGGTCCTTTCAAGATGACCGAATGGACAGGCACGAACCTGAAGTGGAAACTTGTCAGAAACGACAATTATTGGGACAAGAAGAACGTCAAGCTCAGCGAAATCAACTTCAGCGTCAACAAGAGCACGACAACGTCATACAACTTGTATCAAAGCAAGAAGCTGGACGAAACGATTCTCAGCCCTGAACAGGCAAAGCAGCTCAGCAGCAATTCCGACTACAGCGTTTTGAAGCAGGCCCGCACGTCATATCTTGAATTCAATCAAACGGAAAAGAAGTTCCAAAACAAGAAGATTCGTCAAGCAATCTCCTATGCGATCGACCGCAAGCAGCTGGCTGAAAAAGTTCTTGGCAGCGGCACGCTTCCATGCAAGGGAGCCGTATCGCAGGGCCTGGCCAAGCGTGACGGCAAGGATTTCACTGATGCCGCAAAGACGAGCACTGGCGTTCAGTTTGACAAGTCAAAGGCCAAGAAACTTCTCAAGGAAGGCTTGAAGGAAGTCGGCGAAGATAACCTGAGCTTTGCTTTATTGGGCGACGATACCGACAACTCCAAGAAGATTACCGAATTCTTGCAGAGTCAAATCGAAGAAAACTTGCCTGGTACAAAGGTTTCGGTTCAAAATATCCCATTTAAGACGAGAGTCACGCGTTCTCAAAAGGGGCAGTTTGAAGTCGTCGTTTCAAGCTGGGGTGCCGATTTCTCAGATCCAATCAGCTTCCTTGACCTGTACACGACTGACAATTCCTACAACTTCGGCAAGTGGAAGAACGCTGAATATGACGAGTGGATTGCAAAGTCCAAGACGGTGGATGCCGGAAATGCTTCCGCACGTTGGGACGACATGGTCAAAGCTTCCAAGATCATCAACGAAGACCAAGGCATTGCGCCTTTGTTCCAATTGAATCAGCCGCAATTGATTCGCTCTAACGTCAAGGGCGTCATCCAAAATACGGCCGGCTCAGTCAACAACTGGAAGAACGTCTACATTACAAAGTAACGTTTGAATCTGTTTAATCAATTTACAAACAAGAGAGGACATGTCCTCTTAAATTAATGAAATGCCGAACAGAGGCGGTCGATTTGCGACTGACTTTGTCCGGCATTTTCTTAATCTTTCT
This sequence comes from Ligilactobacillus ruminis ATCC 27782, assembly GCF_000224985.1. Taxonomy (NCBI): domain Bacteria; kingdom Bacillati; phylum Bacillota; class Bacilli; order Lactobacillales; family Lactobacillaceae; genus Ligilactobacillus; species Ligilactobacillus ruminis. The sequence continues at coordinate 1,961,040 of NC_015975.1, read as the reverse complement.
CTCTTTTTCATGACGTGAAATTCACTTTTTAAAATGGTGCCAGATTGCCGAAGCAACCATCCAGATGATGACGACAAAGGAAATCATGTATCCGGCAACACCGATGTTGTAGATGGCGGGATGTTTCATGCTGCCTTGGACGAGCAAAGAAGAGCTCAAAATGATCGAAGCGAGGATGATTGTGATGATCAGCCGGTTGACGATCGTTTCAATGCGGTCGATGAATGTGTCTTGGCCTTTGAAACGCAAAGTGAATCTGCCGCGCCCTTGGTTCAAGGTGTCAAGCAGCTTTTCAATTTTGATCGGAATTTGAGGAGTGGATTTTATAGCACGTCCGAAAGTCATCAAATCTTCATCAAGCTCATTTTTCCAGTTGAACTTGCGCTTGAAATATTCTTTGGCAAATGGACGCGCGACATCCATCAATGAAAGATCGGGATCAAGCTGAGCAACGATGCCTTCAAGCGATCCGAATGCTTTGATCAGCAGCGTAACTTCAGGTTTGACCTGAAGATTGTTTTTGCGGCAAAGTTTGATGATGTTGTAAAGCATGACCGGAAAATCAATCTGACCCAATCCTTGTTTGAGATAAGGCGTCAAAAAGATTCCGAGCTGATCCGTGAAGTCTTCTTCGTCGATTTCGCCCGTGCGGTTGCAGATGGAAAGAACGGCCTGGCTGATTTCCTGGGTGTCCTTTTTGCTTAAAGCAACGATTACGTTGGCAATTCCTTCTGCAAGCAGCGGCGACAGTCTGCCCATCATTCCGAAGTCAAGGTAAACGAGGCGATAAGGCGGAAGTTTTTGTTCGGTTTTGATGCTTGCCTTGATGCTGCCTGATTTTTTTTCGAACTCATGCGTCGGTTCAAGTTCATTGATGCGCGGATCGTCTTGTTTAAGGCGATAGAAAAGGATGTTTCCCGGGTGAGGATCAGCATGAAAGAAATTGTCGACGAAAACCTGTTTAATGAAGTTTTTGACCAATGCGTTTGCGATGTATGTGCGCTCTTTTTTTTGAAGCTTGCGCTCGGTCGGATCGTTTGAAAGCGAACGAGCGGCCAGTTTTTTGATGCTTTCGCCATCCATTCTGGAATTGACGAGAATTTTTTGAGTCGAGTATTCTTCATATACGACTGGAACTTCGATGATTCCGTCATGGTTGTTTAAGCGATAAAATTCCAGACCGTTTTTAATTTCGATTTCGGTGTTGATCTCATTCAAAAGAGACGCTTGCAGCTGATTCAGGATTTCCTTCGGATCCACGACGGTGATTTCCGGGGCAAGTTTCAGAATTTTTAAGGCCTGACGGAACAGTGTGAGGTCGGTTTCGACAAGTTCTTTGATTTTAGGATGCTGAACCTTGACGACGACCTGCGTGCCATTTTTTAAAACGGCATGGTGAGTTTGACCGATTGAGGCCGAAGCAAAGGGCTTTTCGTCAAATTTGTCGAAAACGTCGCTGATGTTTTTTTCGGTTTGTTCTCGGAAAGTTTTGCTGACGCTTTCGAACGAATCGATTTGGACGTCATCTTGCAGTTTTTTAAATTCGCTGATAAATGCAGGGGAGATCAAGTCAGGACGGGTGGAAAGAATCTGTCCGCCTTTAATGAACGTTGGCCCGAGCTCTTCCAATGCAAGTCTGACTTCTTCCGGATTCTGTTGTTTCATGAAGTTGCGAACAAAATCGTGTCTGCGCATGATTCTGACGATTTCAAGCATGCGGTTGCGCTGATCCTTGCCGGTTATTTCTTCGATTTTTGAGATATATTCGTCGGTCATTTTTGATCCTTCCTTATGCGTTTATGGGAATATTGTATCACAGAACGCGAAAATCCTTGTGATGTAAGAAAGAAGAAAATAGCATTAATGTAAAATTAATTTAAAGTTAGAAAACTCTTGCGCAGTTCAAACTTATGTAATATAATTTAATCAAGTTTTAGAGAATTTTAAATTTTCGGACAGGGGGTTATGCGTATGAAAAACTTTAATAAACTTCTTGCTGCTGGCGCGACGTTGGCAGCAGCGGGATTGGCCCTTACCGGATGCGGCTCAAAATCAAGTTCCAGTTCTTCTAAGCAAGTCTTGAATTGGAATGAGGCTTCCGAACTTCCGACGATGGATTTGTCAAAAGCAACCGATACGATCAGTTTCGACATGCTGAACAACTCGATGGAAGGACTTTTGAGAATCGGCAAGAATTCTAAGGTTGAACCAGGGATTGCCAAGTCTTACAAAGTTTCTTCCGATGGACTTACATATACTTTCAATCTTCGCAAGAATGCCAAATGGTCAAACGGTGACAAGGTTACGGCTGACGACTTCGTTTATTCCTGGCGCCGGACGGTTGATCCGAAGACGCAATCGCAGTACTCATACCTCTTTGAAGGCGTTAAAAACATCGATGATATCACGGCCGGCAAGAAAGCTCCTTCAACGCTTGGCATCAAGTCCGTCGGTCAATACAAAGTCGTCGTTACTTTAACGAAAAAGATTCCTTATTTCAAGCTGCTCATGGGCTTCCCGAGCTTCTTCCCGCAAAACAAGACCGCGGTTGAGAAGTACGGCAAGAAGTACGGCACGTCATCCAAGTACATGGTATATGACGGACCGTTCAAGATGACCGGATGGACAGGGACGAACCTTTCCTGGACGCTTTCCAGGAACAAGAATTATTGGGATAAGTCGCACGTTAAGCTTGACAAGATCAATTTCAAAGTCAACAAGAGTACGACGACTTCATACAACCTTTATCAAAGCAAAAAACTCGATCAGACGATTCTGTCGACTGAACAGGCTAAGCAGCTGTCAAACGACCCGGGATACACGGTCATAAAGGAAGCACGTACTAACTATCTTGAATTCAACCAGACGAAGAAGGAATTCCAGAACAAGAAGATCCGTCAGGCCATTGGCTATGCCATCGACCGCGATCAATTAGCGAAGAAGGTTATGGGAAGCGGCACGCTTCCGTCCAAGAGCGTTGTTTCATCAGGACTCGTTCAAAACAACGGAACTGACTTCGCAACTGCTGCCAAAACGACGGTCGGCGTAACTCTTAATAAGAAGAAAGCCGCACAGCTTTGGAAAGAAGGACTTCAGGAACTCGGCGAATCCGGTATGACGATTACCCTGTTGGGTGATGATACGGATGCTGCCAAGAAGATTACTGAATTTATCCAAAGCCAATTGGAAGCAAATCTGCCAGGAATCAAGGTCGAAGTTGCCAACGTTCCGTTCAAGACACGTCTGGCACGTGCAGAAAAAGGCCAGTTTGAACTTCTGGCAAATGCTTGGGCTGCCGATTTCTCCGATGCGATCAGTTTCCTTGATCTCTTTACGACGGGTAACCCTTATAATAACGGCAAGTGGTCAAATGCCGAATACGACAAGCTGATCACGGCTTCCAAGACGACGGATGCCGGCAATGCGGACAAGCGTTGGGATGACATGGTCAAGGCTTCCAAGCTGATCAATGAAGAACAACCGATTGTTCCTTTGTTCCAATTGAATACGCCATCGCTGCTCAGAACGAACGTCAAGGGTGTCGTTCATAATACGGCGGGCGTTGCATACAACTGGAAGGAAGCATACATTGCTAAATAATTGAATTTGATTAAGGACATTTCTGTATGGTTCATGCGCCGCGAATGCATGGGACTCTTTTAACGAGGAGTTTTTGAAATGTCTAATCAGTTATGATATGTCGTGGTGACAGGATAGCCACGGCATATTTTTTTGTTCTGTGATACACTAAGAGTATCGATACACAATAGAAGAGGTGAAGCTGATGACGCGCAAGGACAAGATTTTTGAGTATGTTAAACAAAACGCAAGCATCGAGTCGGAAGGATATACGACGACCGAGATTTCAGAAGCTCTCGGAATCATCAGAAACAACGTCAGCAAAGAATTGAACGTCTTGGTTCGTGAAGGAAAGCTTCAAAAAATCGACGGCAGACCCGTCAGGTATTTATTGGCCGAACGTGAAATGCAGAGCAGAAACAAAGTTGGCGAATATTCGCAGCGCAAGTCGCAAATAACCGGATTCACCAATGCAAGACTGACTGAATCAAGCAATGACGATTATGAAAAAGATATTCCGCAAGATGTTTTTGAAAATTTCATCGGTAAGAATGACAGTTTAAAAAATCAGGTAGAACAGGCCAAAGCTGCTATTTTATATCCGCCGCAAGGGCTGAACGTTTTAATTACCGGTCCGACCGGTTCTGGCAAAACCTATTTTGCCAATGCGATGTATCGGTTTGCGATGAATACGGGAGTCATCAAAAAACAGAAGTTCACGACGTTCAATTGTGCCGATTATGCGCATAACCCGCAGCTTTTGATGTCGCATCTTTTTGGGTATGCCAAGGGGGCATTTACGGGTGCGACGGAAGATCATGACGGACTGATTCAGGAAGCAGACGGCGGGATGCTTTTTTTGGATGAGGTTCATCGATTGCCGCCTGAAGGTCAGGAAATGATCTTTTATTTTATGGATCACGGGACATATAATCGTCTCGGTGAAACTGCCAAGACACATCATGCTGATGTGCGCCTTGTCTGCGCAACGACGGAAGACCCGGAAAGTTCTTTGCTTCAGACGTTTGTCAGAAGAATACCGATCATGATCAAGATGCCAAGTTTCTCTCAAAGAAGCGCAAGAGAACAGCTGCAGCTTTTACGGCAGCTGTTGGGGATTGAAGCCAATCGAACCGACAAGGACATCAAATTGAGCGAGGACGTCGTCAAAGCTCTTCTTGGAAGCGTTACGTTCGGCAACGTCGGACAGCTTAAATCAAATATTCAGCTTGTTTGCGCACAAGCATTTTTGAACAGCATGCAGGATGAAAATGAAATGGAAATCGAGTTTGACTCGCTTCCTCAAAACATCAAGGACGGAATTCCGCGACTTGCCAACAACAGAACGGAATTAAGCAAACTGTCGCGTTTGTTGGAACCGATGATGGTCGTTCATCCAAATGACGCTTCGAAGATTCAATCGGAAAGCGACAGTTATGAATTGCCTTACAACTTGTATGAAATCATCGGTTCCAAGGCTTCCCTGCTGAAAGAAGAAGGGTTGGATCAACCTGCAATCAACAACTTTATTTTGACGGACATCAACCTGCATTTGAAATCATTTTATCGTGAAGCAAAGGTTAATCAAAAAGAAACGAACTTAAACGAAGTTGTTGATCAAAGCACGATCGATCTGACCAAAAAAATCAAGGAACGCCTTCAAAACGATTATGCCTATAATACGGGAGACAACTTCATCTATGCGATGAGCTTGCACATCAGCTCGTTTATCAAGCGGATTCGCTCAGGCAAGCCGATGCGGACTGTTTCCGGAGATATCGTGACGATGGTCAAGGACTATCCTGAAGATTTGCGGCTCGCCGAACAGGTCAAAAAGATGATCGAACAGTATTACAAGTTCATCGTACCAGAGTCGGAAGTTTACTACCTTGCCGTGTTGCTCGTTTCGCTGAATTCCGTTCCGAAAAGCGGCAGCGTCGGGGTCGTGGTTGCGGCGCATGGGAACAGTACTGCCGCTTCAATGGTCCAAGTGGTAAACAAATTGCTTGGGGCAGAAAACCTGGCTTCCCTTGACATGTCGCTTGAAATGAGTCCAAAGATTGCGTTGAAGGGAATTATTGAAAAAGTTAAGGAAGTTGATCAGGGCAACGGCGTGTTGTTGTTGGTTGATATGGGATCGCTCAGTACCTTCAGCGAGCAGATTACGAATGAGACGGACATTCCCGTTAAAACGATCGACATGGTAACGACGGCGATGGTTTTAGAGGCGGCTCGCAAAACTTCATTGATAGACAGTGATTTGAAGACTGTTTATTCGGAATTGCGAGATTTTAACGGGTATTATTCTCATAAGGACGAAGAACATTCTTCAATTCAAAATGATGTTGATAAGCGGCGCGCAATCATCGCAATCTGTTCGACCGGTGAAGGAACTGCCCGAAAAATCAAGCAGATAATCGATAATATTTTAGTTGACCAATTGATTGATGACGTTGTCGTCGTTCCGATCTCTGTTGTCGGAATGGATGGTCGAATTGAGGAGCTCGAACAAAATTATCGCATAATTGCCGCAACGGGAGTCGTCAATCCTGACATTGGCGTTCCGTTCATTTCCCTGGATGAATTGTTTAAAGGGGGCGGCAGCGAGTTTATCCAACTGTTGGAAGATTCTGATCGATACTATGAATTAAACCCCGGGCAACCGGCTGAAGAATCGCTGTCGATGAGCGAGCAGACGGCCTGCCAGTATTTGGAGCAATGCTATACGTTCATCAATCCCAAGAAGATTATCGGCATTTTGCAGAATTATTGTGATTTGATCGAACGAGATTCGAAAAAAGAATTGGGACAGTCGAAACGAATGGGGCTGATCATGCATTTGGCAGGAGCAATCGAGCGCGCGTTGCTGCAAACACCGATTTCTGCAACTGAATCGGAATTGATCGAAATAAGAACCAACAAAATGTTTTCGAGCGTGCAAAAAGCCAATCAGATGCTGGAAGAGCGGCTTAACGTCAAGTTTGCCGATTCGGAAACGTATTACATCATCAAACTGATTGATACAGAAAATCAAGACTAATGATACAGATATGTTTGATACACTAATGTTAGTGTATCAAGTGTTTTTTTGTCATAAAAAGGCAAGAAAAATATATGAATTTTTAGTGAATATCTATTTTTCAAATATCAATCAAAAATAATTGATTATATTTTAAAATGCTGTTAAAACGGGAATAATAGACGCTTTGACCTGGGAGAGAAAGAAAAAATGATGAAGAAAAAAGAAATAATTAATCGAAATTCTGGATTTGATACACAAAGTTGGCACGGTAATTGCTATATGTTACGTGTAAGGAAAATCTTTGATAAGGAGATGATCGGATGCTGAGATTGATTGTTTCTAGTCACGGAAAGCTTGCCGAAGAGCTGGTCGAATCTTCGTATATGATATTTGGTCGGCAGGATGGCGTTTTCGCCTTGGAATTTAATCTTGACGAAGATCTGAACGATATCAAAGAAAAATACAGAACTGTTTTGGCTGGAGTGCCGGAAAATGACCAAGTGATTTTTTTATGCGATTTGTTTGGCGGTTCTCCGTTTAACGGGGCAAAAGCTTTTATCGATGAAAATTCAAAACGTTACGGTCTGATTGGCGGCGTAAACCTTGCAATGCTGATTGAGGCGTATGTTTTGAGGCAATCAGGCAAACCGTTGGCTGAGGTTGTTTCCATGTTGGAAGAAACCGGTCGATACGGAGTCAGACACTATGAAGCCGGTGATGACATTGACGATGGATGTTAGGTTGTTAAGAATCGATAGCAGGCTGTTGCATGGTCAAGTGGCAACGAGCTGGACCAAAGCGACAAAGGTTGACCGCATTCTTGTCGTTTCCGATGACGTTGCCAAAGACAATCTGCGCAGGACGTTGATTATGCAAGCCGCACCGCCGGGGGTCAAGGCAAACGTTTTGACCATCTCAAAAATGCTTCGTATTTATTATGATTCGCGCTTTGATTTTATTAATGCAATGATTTTAGTTGAGAATCCAGTAGATGCAATAAGACTCATTTCCGGTGGGATCAAAGTTCCTTCGGTCAACATCGGATCAATCAGTTTTGATACCACCCGTAAGATGGTAACTGATACAGTCGCAGTAAATCATGATGACGTGAACATATTTGTCTGGATGCATCGCCGCGGAATCGTGCTTGATTATCGCAAGGTTCCAAGCGATGCCAAGAAGGATTTTTGGAAATGTCTTTGTGAAAAGGAATTTGTTCATGATACGAGCCAAAAGCTGAAATAGTTCAAAAATTATGTATAGGAGGCAATACAAATGGTAGGTATTATCCTAGCAAGTCATGGTAGCTTTGCAGACGGAATTTTCCAATCAGGTCAAATGATCTTTGGTGAACAAGAAAACGTCGCACACGTTACCTTGATGCCAAGTGAAGGCCCGGACGATATCAGAGCTAAGATGGAAAAAGCAGTTGCATCTTTCGAAAATCAAGATGAAGTCTTGTTCTTAGTCGATCTTTGGGGCGGTACACCGTTCAACCAAGCAAACAATCTGGTTGAACAACATAAAGACAAGTGGGCAATCGTTGCCGGCATGAATTTGCCAATGGTAATCGAAGCTTACGCATCACGCTTTTCGATGGAAAAGGCGCAAGACATTGCGGCACACCTTGTTGAAGCCGGCAAGGACGGTGTCAAGGTCAAGCCTGAATCATTAGCTCCAAAAGAAGCACCGAAAGCAGAGGCAAAAAGCACTGAGCCAGCAGGGGCAATCCCTCCTGGAACCGTTCTTGGCGACGGCCACATCAAATACGTGCTTGCACGCGTTGATTCGCGTTTGCTTCATGGTCAAGTTGCGACGGCCTGGACGAAGACGACGCAGCCAACGAGAATCATTGTTGTTTCGGATGGCGTTGCGCATGACAAGCTTCGCAAGAATCTGATTACGGAAGCAGCTCCTCCTGGAGTTAAAGCAAACGTTATTCCGATTAACAAGATGATTGAAGTTGCAAAAGATCCTCGCTTCGGGAATACGAAAGCCTTGCTTCTCTTTGAAACGCCGGAAGATGCCCTTAAGGCAATCGAAGGCGGCGTCGACATCAAGGAACTGAATATCGGTTCAATGGCACACTCTGTTGGCAAGGTTGCCGTAAACAAGGTGCTTTCCTTGGGCAAAGAAGACGTTGAAACGTTTGACAAGCTGAAGAAAATCGGAGTCAAGTTCGACGTGCGCAAGGTTCCGACGGACTCTCATGACAATATGGATGAAATTGTTGATAAGGCTCGCAAAGAGCTCGGAATGTAAAGTTTCATTCTCAATAGAACAGGAGGACTAAGATATGTCTATTATATCAATGATTTTAGTAGTTATCGTTGCCTTCCTAGCGGGTATGGAAGGTATTCTTGATGAATTCGAATTCCATCAACCGCTGGTGGCATGTACGTTAATCGGTTTGGTGACGGGTCATCCTACAGAAGGTATCATTCTTGGCGGCTCGCTTCAAATGATCGCTTTAGGTTGGGCAAATATCGGTGCTGCCGTTGCCCCTGACGCTGCGTTGGCATCTGTCGCATCTGCAATTATTTTAGTTCAAGGCGACCAAGGCGTTAAGGGTGTCGGTACGGCGATCGCAATTGCCGTTCCTTTGGCCGTTGCCGGTTTGTTCTTGACGATGATCGTTCGTACGCTTGCTGTTCCTATCGTTCACATTATGGATACGGCAGCTGAAGAAGGAAACTATCGCAAGATTGAAGTTTGGCAAATCATCGCTGTCTGCCTGCAAGGTCTTCGTATCGCTATTCCGGCTGCAGCTTTGCTGATTATTCCTGCAGACGCCGTTAAGAGTGCTTTGGAAGCAATGCCTGCATGGTTGTCAGACGGCATGTCCATCGGCGGCGGCATGGTTGTTGCCGTAGGTTACGCAATGGTTATCAACATGATGGCTACGCGTGAAGTTTGGCCGTTCTTTGCAATCGGCTTCGTTATCGCAGCCGTTTCAGATTTGACTCTGATTGCTTTGGGTGCTCTTGGTGTTTCGTTTGGCTTGATCTACCTCGAACTCAAGAAAAACGGCGGAAGCAACAATGGCAACGGCGGTAACGGCAATACTGGCGACCCGCTCGGTGACATTCTCGAAGACTACGAATAAGGAGGATCAGGAACATGGCTGAAAACAAGATTCAATTAAGCAAAAAAGATCGCTTGGCCGTTTGCTGGCGTTCAACGTTCCTGCAAGGTTCATGGAACTATGAACGTATGCAAAATGGCGGCTGGTGCTACGCAATTATTCCGGCAATCAAAAAGCTCTACAAGACAAAAGAAGAACGCACGGCTGCTTTGAAGCGTCACTTGGAATTCTTCAATACGCATCCGTATCTTGCATCTCCCGTAATGGGCGTTACGCTTGCTCTTGAAGAAGACCGTGCCAATGGAGCTGCCGTTGACGATACGGCTATTCAAGGGGTTAAGGTCGGCATGATGGGTCCTTTGGCCGGTGTCGGCGATCCTGTCTTCTGGTTCACGATTCGTCCTATGCTTGGTGCTTTGGGTGCTTCGCTTGCCCTTGGCGGAAACATTCTCGGACCAATCTTGTTCTTCATTGCATGGAACATTATTCGTTGGGCATTCATGTGGTATACGCAAGAATTCGGCTATCGTGCAGGTTCCAAGATTACGGACGATATGTCTGGCGGACTTTTGCAATACGTGACGAGCCTTGCATCCATCATGGGCATGTTCGTGCTAGGTGCTTTGATTGAACGCTGGGTTTCAATCAAATTCACGCCGGTCGTTTCGAAGACAACTCTTTCAAAGGGTGCCTACATTGAATGGGACAAGCTTCCAAAGGGTGCTGCCGGCATCAAGGAAGCTTTGACACAGCAGGCAAGCGGCATGGCGCTTGATCCGACGAAGGTTACGACGCTTCAAGACAACCTGAACCAGTTGATTCCTGGTTTGGCTGCATTGCTTTTGACATTCCTTTGCATGTGGCTTTTGAAGAAGAAGGTTTCCCCAATCGTTATCATCTTGGGAATCTTCGTTGTCGGTGTCGTATTCCACTTAATCGGCTTGATGTAATTTATCGATAATGATGATAATGCGGTCTTGTTCCATGGGAATGAGACCGTTTTGTTGTATAATAATAAGTATTCAGACAATATGGCGGAGGGTATCGTAATGGTTCAATCAATCAATACTAAAGTGGATCTCGTAATCGAAGGAACGTCACACATGGGCTTGACGGATTACGGCAAAATCATGATTGGCGACAAAGGTTTCGAATTTTTTAATGATCGCGACGTTCGCAAAAACATTCAGATTCCTTGGACGGAGGTTGATTTGGTAATTGCCTCCGTTATGTTCAAAGGGCGCTGGATTCCGCGTTACGGCTTCCAGACGAAGAAAAACGGAACGTTTACGTTTTCGTCCAAACAGCCGAGAAAGGTCTTGCGTGCTGTCAGGAAATATATTGAACCTGAGCGCATGGTTCGCTCGCTGACGTTCTTTCAAGTCGTTAAACGGGCATTGAAGAACAAGTTTTCTTCTGATAAGAAATAGCTTGTTTTATCAAATGCAGTGCATAGCAGCTCTGCTTGATCAGTTCGTCAAGACGTGATTACGGACAAAGTTCTCTATTTCATCAATGTGTCAGTAAATAAGGGCTTTTGTCAGATACAGTTATAGTTTCTGTTCAATCAGCGTCGAGATATCATTCAAATTTATCGACAGCATCTTTTTGGCTGTTTCCGTCATGGCGAACGATTGTCATGCATATTCAAAAAATCAGGCGATTTGAAATTAATTTCAAATCGCCTGATTTTTTATTTGAGGCATATTTTTTGGCTTGTTTTGTCAGTTGATGTTTGAAAAGATTGATTGAGAATGAAATAAACTGTATTCAAAAAGGAAATAAGATGAATAAAAATTTCTTTAATACATAAAAAAACATTTTCATTCCGAACAAAAAAAGCGAATTAGCATGGAATGTTTATAGTCAAATTTTTTTTATAAATAAATTGCGAAATATCCTTGACTAATAGGAAAAATGCTTGTATAGTTAGTAACGTTGTCAGTCGAATGACTTCTTGTCGTGAGATTGATGACTTAGAAAAATTAATTAATTGTTGACATCACTTGTTGAATGCGATATACTTAAAAAGTTGTCAGTTGAGACAAATGAGCTGAGGATGATGAATTTTTATTCAAAAAATAATTCAAAAAGGCCTTGACAAAGATGTTGATAATTGATATAATTTAAGAGTTGTCACTTAGATGACTGCGAAACAGATCTTTGAAAACTGAACAAAGTTTCGATAAGCAAATGTGCAGGGCTTCTTGTTTTAAACGAGAGCAACAATATTTGCGAAGTCAATTCGCTAGTAAATTTTGAGTCACAAACTATAAATTGAGAGTTTGATCCTGGCTCAGGACGAACGCTGGCGGCGTGCCTAATACATGCAAGTCGAACGAAGCTTTCTTTCACCGAATGCTTGCATTCACCGAAAGAAGCTTAGTGGCGAACGGGTGAGTAACACGTAGGCAACCTGCCCAAAAGAGGGGGATAACACTTGGAAACAGGTGCTAATACCGCATAACCATGAACACCGCATGATGTTCATGTAAAAGACGGCTTTTGCTGTCACTTTTGGATGGGCCTGCGGCGTATTAACTTGTTGGTGGGGTAATGGCCTACCAAGGTGATGATACGTAGCCGAACTGAGAGGTTGATCGGCCACATTGGGACTGAGACACGGCCCAAACTCCTACGGGAGGCAGCAGTAGGGAATCTTCCACAATGGACGAAAGTCTGATGGAGCAACGCCGCGTGAATGAAGAAGGCCTTCGGGTCGTAAAATTCTGTTGTCAGAGAAGAACGTGCGTGAGAGTAACTGTTCACGTATTGACGGTATCTGACCAGAAAGCCACGGCTAACTACGTGCCAGCAGCCGCGGTAATACGTAGGTGGCAAGCGTTGTCCGGATTTATTGGGCGTAAAGGGAACGCAGGCGGTCTTTTAAATCTGATGTGAAAGCCTTCGGCTTAACCGAAGTAGTGCATTGGAAACTGGAAGACTTGAGTGCAGAAGAGGAGAGTGGAACTCCATGTGTAGCGGTGAAATGCGTAGATATATGGAAGAACACCAGTGGCGAAAGCGGCTCTCTGGTCTGTAACTGACGCTGAGGTTCGAAAGCGTGGGTAGCAAACAGGATTAGATACCCTGGTAGTCCACGCCGTAAACGATGAGTGCTAAGTGTTGGAGGGTTTCCGCCCTTCAGTGCTGCAGCTAACGCATTAAGCACTCCGCCTGGGGAGTACGGTCGCAAGACTGAAACTCAAAGGAATTGACGGGGGCCCGCACAAGCGGTGGAGCATGTGGTTTAATTCGAAGCAACGCGAAGAACCTTACCAGGTCTTGACATCTTCTGACAATTCCAGAGATGGAACGTTCCCTTCGGGGACAGAATGACAGGTGGTGCATGGTTGTCGTCAGCTCGTGTCGTGAGATGTTGGGTTAAGTCCCGCAACGAGCGCAACCCTTATTGTCAGTTGCCATCATTAAGTTGGGCACTCTGGCGAGACTGCCGGTGACAAACCGGAGGAAGGTGGGGATGACGTCAAATCATCATGCCCCTTATGACCTGGGCTACACACGTGCTACAATGGACGGTACAACGAGTCGCTAACTCGCGAGGGCAAGCTAATCTCTTAAAGCCGTTCTCAGTTCGGATTGCAGGCTGCAACTCGCCTGCATGAAGTCGGAATCGCTAGTAATCGCGAATCAGCATGTCGCGGTGAATACGTTCCCGGGCCTTGTACACACCGCCCGTCACACCATGAGAGTTTGTAACACCCAAAGTCGGTGGGGTAACCATTTGGAGCCAGCCGCCTAAGGTGGGACAGATGATTGGGGTGAAGTCGTAACAAGGTAGCCGTAGGAGAACCTGCGGCTGGATCACCTCCTTTCTAAGGAATGAATTACGGAATCTGCACATGATTCGAAACTTTGTTTAGTTTTGAGGGATTTGTTTCCTCAAAACTTGTTCTTTGAAAACTAGATAATATTTTATTTCTTTGTTAATTTTTATAACCGAGAACACCGCGTTTTAAAGAGTTTAAAACAAGAAATTAGTTCTTAATCGCAAAACTCATAACCGTTTATCGCAAGATAAATATTATAGGTTAAGTTATTAAGGGCGCATGGTGGATGCCTTGGCACTAGGAGCCGATGAAGGACGTGACTAACTGCGATATGCTTCGGGGAGTCGTAAGTAGACTGTGATCCGGAGATTTCCGAATGGGGAAACCCAGCAGGCTTTGCCTGTTATCGCTCAATGAATTCATAGTTGAGCTGAAGGTAGACGCGGGGAACTGAAACATCTAAGTACCCGCAGGAAGAGAAAGAAAATTCGATTCCCTAAGTAGCGGCGAGCGAACGGGGAACAGCCCAAACCAGAGAGCTTGCTCTCTGGGGTTGTAGGACTGGACATCTGAGTTACCAAGAAATAACGTAGTCGAATGATATGGGAAGATCAGCCAGAGAAGGTAACAGCCCTGTAAACGAAACGTTGTTTCCTCAGTCCAGGATCCTGAGTACGGCGGAACACGTGAAACTCCGTCGGAATCCGGGAGGACCATCTCCCAAGGCTAAATACTCCCTAGTGACCGATAGTGAACCAGTACCGTGAGGGAAAGGTGAAAAGCACCCCGGGAGGGGAGTGAAAGAGTACCTGAAACCATGTGCCTACAAGTAGTCAGAGCCCGTTAACGGGTGATGGCGTGCCTTTTGTAGAATGAACCGGCGAGTTATGCTAACGTGCGAGGTTAAGGCGGAAAGGCCGGAGCCGCAGCGAAAGCGAGTCTGAACAGGGCGAACGAGTACGTTGGTGTAAACCCGAAACCAGGTGACCTACCCATGTCCAGGTTGAAGGTGCGGTAAAACGCACTGGAGGACCGAACCCGTGTATGTTGAAAAATGCTGGGATGAGGTGTGGGTAGCGGTGAAATTCCAATCGAACTTGGAGATAGCTGGTTCTCTCCGAAATAGCTTTAGGGCTAGCCTCGGAGTTGAGAATCGTGGAGGTAGAGCACTGTTTGGACTAGGGGCCCGTCTTGGGTTACTGAATTCAGATAAACTCCGAATGCCACTGATTTATATCCGGGAGTCAGACTGCGAGTGATAAGATCCGTAGTCGAAAGGGAAACAGCCCAGACCACCGATTAAGGTCCCTAAATATGTGTTAAGTGGAAAAGGATGTGGAATTGCACAGACAACTAGGATGTTGGCTCAGAAGCAGCCACCATTTAAAGAGTGCGTAATAGCTCACTAGTCGAGTGATCCTGCGCCGAAAATGTAACGGGGCTAAACACATTACCGAAATCGTGGATGCAGCTTTGCTGCATGGTAGGAGAGCGTTCTAAGGGCGGTGAAGCCGGACCGTAAGGACCGGTGGAGCGCTTAGAAGTGAGAATGCCGGTATGAGTAGCGAAAGACAGGTGAGAATCCTGTCCACCGAATGACTAAGGTTTCCTGGGGAAGGCTCGTCCTCCCAGGGTTAGTCGGGACCTAAGCTGAGGCCGAGAGGCGTAGGCGATGGACAACGGGTTGATATTCCCGTACCGGTCTGATTTGTTTGAACAACGGAGGGACGCAGGAGGCTAACGATGCGCACTATCGGATGTGCGTCCAAGCAGCAAGTCTGTCGGCGAGTCAAATGCTTGCCGGCTCAAGGACAAGCTGTGACGGGCATGAACGATTTATCGTTCTAAGTGAGTGACGTCACACTGCCAAGAAAAGCTTCTAGTTAGAATCAGACCGCCCGTACCGCAAACCGACACAGGTAGTCGGGTCGAGAAGACCAAGGTGAGCGAGAGAACTCTCGTTAAGGAACTCGGCAAAATGACCCCGTAACTTCGGGAGAAGGGGTGCTGATCGCAAGATCAGCCGCAGTGAATAGGCCCAGGCGACTGTTTATCAAAAACACAGGTTTCTGCAAAATCGTAAGATGAAGTATAGGGGCTGACGCCTGCCCGGTGCTGGAAGGTTAAGAGGATGGGTTAGCGCAAGCGAAGCTCAGAATTGAAGCCCCAGTAAACGGCGGCCGTAACTATAACGGTCCTAAGGTAGCGAAATTCCTTGTCGGGTAAGTTCCGACCCGCACGAAAGGCGTAACGATCTGGGCACTGTCTCAACGAGAGACTCGGTGAAATTATAATACCCGTGAAGATGCGGGTTACCCGCGACAGGACGGAAAGACCCCATGGAGCTTTACTGTAGCTTGATATTGGGTGTTTGTACAACTTGTACAGGATAGGTAGGAGCCGTAGAAGTCGGGACGCTAGTTTCGACGGAGGCATCGGTGGGATACTACCCTCGTTGTATGAACACTCTAACCCACGCCGGCAATCACGGCGGGAGACAGTGTCAGGTGGGCAGTTTGACTGGGGCGGTCGCCTCCTAAAAGGTAACGGAGGCGCCCAAAGGTTCCCTCAGAATGGTTGGAAATCATTCGCAGAGTGTAAAGGCATAAGGGAGCTTGACTGCGAGACCTACAAGTCGAGCAGGGACGAAAGTCGGGCTTAGTGATCCGGTGGTTCCGCATGGAAGGGCCATCGCTCAACGGATAAAAGCTACCCTGGGGATAACAGGCTTATCTCCCCCAAGAGTCCACATCGACGGGGAGGTTTGGCACCTCGATGTCGGCTCATCGCATCCTGGGGCTGTAGTCGGTCCCAAGGGTTGGGCTGTTCGCCCATTAAAGCGGTACGCGAGCTGGGTTCAGAACGTCGTGAGACAGTTCGGTCCCTATCCGTCGCGGGCGCAGGAAATTTGAGAGGATCTGTCCTTAGTACGAGAGGACCGGGATGGACATACCGCTGGTGTACCAGTTGTTCTGCCAAGGGCATCGCTGGGTAGCTATGTATGGATGAGATAAACGCTGAAAGCATCTAAGTGCGAAACTCACCTCGAGATAAGATTTCCCACTCCTTTATGGAGTTAAGACCCCTGAGAGATGATCAGGTAGATAGGATGGAAGTGGAAGTGCGGCGACGCATGGAGCGGACCATTACTAATCGGTCGAGGACTTAACCAAAAAACGCAGGTTCTTGAAAAGAGAAGTGAATATTGTCTAGTTTTGAGAGAACAAGGTTTTCTCAAGGAAAATAGTGTGGTGATGATGGCATGGAGGATATACCTGTTCCCATTCCGAACACAGAAGTCAAGCTCCATAGAGCCGAGAGTAGTTGGGGGATCGCCCCCTGTGAGGGTAGGACGTTGCCATGCAAATTGTTGCGTCAGCCATTATGGCTGGCGTTTTTTTTAGGGTCTTTGTCAAATGGTGTTGATGACCTCGAAAACTTCACTTCAGAAATGGAGTGGAGTTTTTTTGTTCCCGTCGGATTCTCCTGTGTTTTTTCAAATTGGTACAGTTACGTATCAACACCGCCTGCGTTTCCGCTGGCGTGGATTCATGTATGAATTCCTGTCGTTGATTCACAAAGCTCGTACGCGCTGCGACCTAACTGGGTTTCACCTCGCAGCCCGTTCCGCCCAGGTACTCTCACTTGGCAGGCTCGCCTGCTGGCGTTCGAGCAGGCCTGGTGCTTGCAGGCTAAGTGCACGGTTCAACACCTTGTCTCTGCCGCGCGCTCCACGACTTTTCCCGGTTGCGGTTGACATCACAATTCTTACTCGCCGGAAACTACGGCTGGAGGAAGTGTATTGAGAGAGACTGTCTCAAAAACACTTCCAGCGTCAGCTTCTGATCAGCGCAATGCGTTTCCTGAAGTTATCAAGATTCCCGAATCCAAAGCAACTGCGTTTCAGACTCTTGATTCTGCGTTTTATTCCTTCAACCGGACCGTTGGAGAAATCATTACTCGACGCTGTTAAGAACGGCTGTCATGTTCTTCTTCAAGGTGGAGATAGCTTTGTCCATGTTCTGACCCGAGCGACGTCAGAACCGCTCAGCTTCAGGACGAGCCGAACCCGTTCTTTACCGACGTTCATGTTCGCGGAGAATATCCGGAATATCTGAACCGCTACTTCAAGGAAAATGGCATCGAACTTTCCATGGAGCCTGAAGATGAGGCGAAAACAAAAAAGGCACGGTCGACTATTTAGGCTTCAGCTGCCATATGTCGATCATGACGTCAGATGTTTCAAAAGTCGAAAAAGCCAGCGGCAATTTTGCCATGGGCGAACTGAACCCTTATCTTGAGGCAAGCGATTGGGGCTGGCAAATTTATCCTGTCGGTCTTCGTATGACTCTGAACGAGTACTGGAATCGTTATCGCGTTCCTTTGTTCATCGTCGAAAACGGTTTGGGCGCACTTGACGAAATCAATGACGTTTACGGACACATTGATGAAAATGGAGATTACGGACAAAATTGACAAAAACAGTCGGTTGTCCGTAAAATTTCAGACTTTTTGAACCCGTTTTTAAGGAGTTTAAGGAAATGCCGATTTGATGCAAACGAATGCATAGAAAGACTGATTTTTTGTAATTTTTTTAAATAAATTATAATTAAAGGGTTTACAAAACCGCCAAATGGGATATAATAAGAGTTGTTGATGAAATCGGTTGCATAGGGAAGAATGATTGCTTGTGTAACTGGTTTGGAACATTGCAATTATTTTATCAAAGGGGTTTTATACAGATGAAGGATTCAGTTAAAAAGATCTTCAGCTTCGAATTTTGGCAAAAATTCGGCAAATGTCTGATGGTCGTTATCGCTGTTATGCCTGCAGCCGGATTGATGATCAGTATCGGCAAGACGATTCCGATGATTAATCCGAATGCGGCAATTCTCGTCACTGTCGGTGGCGTGATTGAACAAATCGGTTGGGGCGTTATCACCAACCTGCACTTGCTTTTTGCGTTGGCAATCGGCGGAAGTTGGGCTAAGGATCGTGCTGGCGGCGCCTTTGCTGCCGGGTTGTCGTTTATTTTCCTCAACAAGATCACGGGTGCGGTATACGGAATTACAACCGACATGATTTCGAATGGTCATGCTTACGTACATACAATCTTCGGAACGAAGATTGCCGTAGCTGATTATTTCATCAATGTTTTGGAAGCGCCCGCATTGAACATGGGCGTCTTCGTCGGCATCATTGCCGGATTCGTTGGTGCGACGGCTTACAACAAGTACTACAACTTCCGCAAGCTTCCGGATGCTTTGTCATTTTTCAATGGTAAGCGCTTCGTTCCGATGGTGGTTATTTTCCGCTCTGCAATCGTTGCATTGCTTTTGGCAGCATTTTGGCCGGTTATTCAATCAGGAATCAACGGTTTCGGCACATGGATTGCCAACTCTAAGGAAAGTGCACGCTTCCTTGCACCGTTCCTTTATGGGACATTGGAACGTCTCTTGCTTCCGTTTGGCTTGCACCATATGCTGACGATTCCAATGAACTACACGTCGCTTGGCGGCACGTATACGGTTCTTTCTGGCGCTCAAGCCGGTCACCAGGTGTTTGGTCAAGATCCTCTTTGGCTTGCATGGGCAACCGACTTGGTTAACTTGCATGGCGCAGGACATATTGCGAAGTATCAGTACGTATTGACTCACTGGACTCCTGCTCGTTTCAAGGTTGGGCAAATGATCGGTGCTACAGGTACATTGATGGGTCTTTGCTACGCAATGTACCGCAACGTTGATCCAGATAAAAAAGAACAATACAAGTCAATGTACGTTTCTGCCGCACTTGCTGTTTTCTTGACAGGTGTTACGGAACCGCTTGAATATATGTTCATGTTCATCGCAATGCCGCTTTACCTCGTATATGCCATAGTTCAAGGTTGCGCATTTGCAATGGCCGATCTCGTTCATTTGCGCGTTCACTCATTTGGCAATATCGAATTTTTGACGAGAACGCCAATGGCTATTAAAGCCGGACTTTTGGGTGACATTCTGAACTTCGTTTGGGTATCGATTCTCTTTGGCGTAATCATGTACTTCATTGCAAACTTCATGATCAAGAAGTTCAACTATGCAACTCCTGGTCGAAACGGCAACTACAATGATAGTGATTCGTCCGAATCGACCGGTGCTGCTACGACTTCTGACGGCAAAGTAGATCCTAATTCACAAATCGTCAAGATTGTCAACTTGCTCGGTGGTCGCGAAAATATCGTCGACGTTGATGCTTGCATGACGCGACTTCGTGTTACGGTCAGGGATGCTGCCAAAGTCGGTGATGAAAACGCGTGGAAACATGCCGGAGCTTTGGGACTCGTCGTCAAAGACAATGGTATTCAGGCAGTCTATGGACCTAAAGCGGACGTTTTGAAGTCTGACGTCCAGGATCTGCTTGATTCCGGCGTCGAAATTCCAAAAGTTGACGTTTCGGGAAATGCTTCTTCTAAAGAAAAGCACGTTGAATACAAAGGCGTGACAGAAAACGTTGTCAGCGTGGCTGACGGTGAAGCGATCAAGATTACTGACGTCAAAGACCCTGTATTTTCCAAGAAAATGATGGGCGACGGTTTTGCTGTTAATCCGACCGGCTCAGAAGTTTACGCACCGGTTTCAGGCAAAGTCACGAACGTCTTTCCGACAAAACACGCAGTCGGATTGTTGACAGACAGCGGACTTGAAGTGCTTGTTCACATGGGACTTGATACGGTTGAATTGAAAGGCGAACCTTTCGATGTCAAAGTAAAAGAAGGTCAAACCGTAAATGCCGGCGATCTGCTTGCGGTTTGCGATTGGGACAAAGTCAAACAAGCCGGCAAGGGCACGACGATCGTGGTCGCATTCACAAATATGGATGCTGTCAAAGAGGTTAAAATTGACAAGCTTGGTCAAACTTCTGCCAAGACGGTCGTTGGGTCGGTTGAGCTTTAATAAATCGTCTCTATGGCAACCTGGAGACATAAAAGGCATTGGTAATTAGATAATCACTGTTCGAGCAACTATGGCTGTTTGAGTAAATCATCTGTATCTATGCAAATTGTGGTTCGGACACTCAATATAGGGGTGTTTGTTCACAAGTCATCGACTTTAGCCGATGGTGGTTGACATACTAGGCCGGGGAATCGCGTTATTTCCTGGCTTTTTTGAAAGGAATACGCAAAGATGGCTAAATTTTTAACCTTGAATACGCACAGTTTGTTGGGCGAAAACGTTGAAAGAAAATTGAAAATTCTGGGCGATGAAATTTTTAGCGGCGATTATGACGTCGTATGTTTGCAAGAGGTGAATCAATTGATGACTTCCGATGCGACGCAAGATTTGCCGGGGTATTGTCCTGTTGCAGGCGAAATCGCAATCCACGAGGACAATTACGGACTGCAACTTGCGAGATACCTTGCCCAAAAAGGAACAAAGTACTACTGGAGCTATGCATACAACCACGTCGGGTATGATCGTTTCAACGAAGGAGTTGCGATTTTTTCAAAAGAGCCTCTTGAAGCTTCAAGCGTACTCGTTTCAAAAGGAGATGATCCATCGGACTATCATACGCGGAAGATGCTTTTTTGCCAAACCGTTGTTGACGGAAAGAAAACCTGCGTTGCCAGCGCGCATTTTTCGTGGCTCAAGGACGGATTCCTGGATGAGTGGAAAAATGCGGTAGAAGCATTGGCTACTCAAGGAGAAAGCCTGGTGATTATGGGTGATTTCAACAATCCGGCAAACACGAAGGGCTATCAGGCAATTCTTGACAGCAAGCTTTTATTGCGTGACACGTATGTGGAAGCTGACGTTAAAGAAGGCGAAAATACGATTGAAGCAGACATCGATGGTTGGGAAGGCAACAAGGATGCTTTGAGAATCGATTTTATTTTTGCAACGAAAAATTTTGTTTCGCAAACAAGCAGAGTCGTGTTTGATGGCAAGAAAATGCCGGCAATCAGCGATCATTTCGGAGTTTCATGCGAAGCAACCGTAAACTAGACATAAAAGAGACTAGGAAAAACGATGCCTCAAATTGAGAAACCGGATGATTTGCAATCAATTGCGAATCATCCGGTTTTTTTGCGTATACGTGACAAGTGCCTGTTATGATTTAAATAACCCAAAATAGTTTGGCGCGCTGATTTATCAGTCGCTGCATTTGGCAAAAGAATTGCCGTTTACGGACAAATGCTCCGAAAAGCAGCTTCTGTCCGTAAATCTGCATAGATTTTGACTAGATTAGTTGAGCAGAACTGTATTTTAAAAAATGCGGACAAAATCAGTCGCAAATCGACCGCTTTCGTTCGGCATTTCATTTAATTCAAGTAAGAAACGGGACTTTTTCCCAGCCTCTTTTTGTTTGGAAAATGCAGGGCTGAGTTGTGCTTTAACGATTTTTTAAGATTACGGGAAAATCTTAAAAAACGGCAATTTGCCTGTAATGAAAGCATATAAGTTAAAACAAGACTGCGAAAACCGAAGAAGAAAAAGGACTTCCTGTTGAATATCGGGAAGTCCTTTTTGGATGCGAATTTTTTTATTCCGGGAACTGGATTTTACTGACCAAAAATCTGCCCAATTGATGCGGACCTCTTAAACGTGACGGGTAAGACGTATTCCATCTGTTTGAGTTTTTCATCCGGATTTTTGATGCGTTCAAGCAAAAGATTGATCAAAACCGAGGCGATGTCTTCAAGCGGTTGAACGACTGTTGAAAGTTCGGGATGATAAGTTGAAACGAGTTCCGTTCCGTCAAAGCCGGTGACTTTCAAGTCGTTTGGGACGTTTATGCCGAGTTCGCGGGCAGCCTGTAAAACAAGCAAAGCCGTCAGGTCGTCGGTGCAGACGATGCCATCGGCGACGCTTTTTGACAAAAGTTCTTTGATGGAAAAGCTTTTGAGTGAGGCGGATTCGGTAAAGCTGACCGTATGAGTGTGGCGCGTCAGTTTGAGCCGATCGATTTCATCGCAATATCCTTTGAGACGCTTGTCCGTCGGATTGCCGCTTTGATGCGGGTTGCCCAAAAAATAGATATGGCGCGCACCAGCTTCGTAAAGTTCTTTCGTGGCCGTAATGCCGCCTTGATAATTGTCGCAACTGACGGTTGGGATAGTTTCAGACAGGTAGCGGTCAAAGGAAACAATCGGCAAACCAACGTTTTTGTATTCCTCGATGCCAAGATTGTGGGTACCGGCAATGATGCCGTCAACCTGATTTGCAATCAGCATTTTGAGATAGTCGCGCTCTTTTTTCTTGTTTTGGGCAGAGTTGCACAAGATAATCTTATAGCCGGCATCGAAAAGTTTTTCTTCGACGCGCTGCACCAGTTCGGCGTAAAACGGGTTCATGATCGAAGGAAAAATAATGCCGATCAGGTGCGTGCTCTTACCGTGAAGCGAGCGTGCAAGCGAATTTGGCTGATAGTTGAGCTCTTTCATCGCACGGTAGACCCGTTGTCTTGTTTTTTCGCTGATATATCCGTAGTTGTTAATGACGCGCGAAACGGTCGTTTTGGAAACGCCGGCTTTTTTGGCGACATCGGTCAGTTTTGGTCGCATAAAAATCGTCCTTTCGCTAGGTGATTCAGATGCTCTGCATTTTCCAGAAAGTTCCGCGATATTTGACGTCCGATTGCGATTCGATCACGATTGACTTTTGACCTTTTTCAGGGAAGAAACGTGCCGTCATCGTTTTCTTGCCGCCGTTGATGAAAATTTCGCAAATCGAGTTGTCAACGAAAATGTCAAGCTCAATCGGAGCATTTTTTGCAACCAAAGTTGTTCTTTTCGTGCCAAATTCAGTGGCGAAAACCTTGCCGCTGTTTCCGCGATCAAGGGTCAGACTGCCTTCTTCAGTGTCAAAAACAAGTTTTAGACTTTGGTTGTTCAAACCGTTTTTTTCGAGGTGCAAAATTCCTTTCTGGTTGGCATCTAAAGTTAATTTTAATTCATATTGGCTGCCCGTATCGGAAACGAGGTTTTGAATGTGGTCCATGCCTTGTTCTTGAGTCAAAGGAAGCCCGTCATAGCGCAGGTCGGCCATTGCTTTGACAGGACGCTGAATCAGTTCGCCTTTGTCCGTTAATAAAAGCTCTTTGACCTGGCTCAAGCAATGAGCCCAGTTTTCTTTATCCGTTGGGTATTCAATTTCAGGAAGACCTGTCCAACTGATGAGATATGTTTTGCCGTCAGGTGCGTTGAAGGCTTGCGAAGCGTAGACGTCAAAACCTTCGTCGAGGTTTTTGATCGTTTTGTCGCTTGCTTCAAAACGTCCTGCATCAAGGTTGACAGAATCTCCGATGATGTAGTTGTTCGGATAGATGTTGTCATATGAGCAGATGTTTTTGTCCATGCCTTGCGGACAGAAAATGAGCACCGGTTTGTCGTTGATGAAGACCAAACTTGGGCATTCAATCATGTATCCCATGTTTTCGTCCGTGAAATGAAGATATCCGAGGTCTTCGAAGTTCTTCAGGTCTTTGGAGCGATAAATTGAGATGCGACCGTCTTTTTGTGTCGCATCCTGTGCACCGATGATTGCATAGTACTCATCTTTGTGCTTGATGATTTGCGGATCGCGGAAATGCTCCGTGATGTGATCCGGTTGTGTAATCAATGGTTCAGGGAGTTTTTCGATGCGATTGTTCTCATCCATCCAGGCACCGAGCTGGTATGGGTGCCGAACCCAGTTTTCATCTCTTGAATTACCGTTATACATGATGAAAAGCTTGTTTCCGACTTGGAGAGCAGAGCCCGAGTAGGCGCCGTTTTTATCGTATTCAAAATCGGGGTTCAGGCCAATGCCCAAGTTTTCCCAATGAACCAGATTCTTTGAACGCATGTGATTCCATGATTTTAAACCATGAACCGGTCCAAAAGGATATGATTGGTAGAATACGTGCCAATATCCATTATAATATGAAAAACCGTTCGGGTCATTAAGCAATCCGGAAGTCGGCATGATATGATAGCCTAATTTGTAATCTGAGCATGCAGCCTGCGCTTGAAGATCGAGCAAGGTTTTTGCTCCCCAATCGGCATAAGGCTTGTAGCGCAATTCTCTTGACCATTCCATAGCAAATTTCCTTTCTTGACATAAAGGTTGAAAACGTTGTCTTATTATGCTTTAATTGTAACCTCTAAGTCTGAATATGTCAATCGATTAACACTCTAAAAATGTTGATATAACTGTAATTTTAGAAATCATTTATAAAAAAATCAGAAAAAATATGATAAACGATTGACATATTTTAAAAATACGTTATCATAGTATTTGTAAGCGATATTGAAACGCTTACAACATTGTTTTTAGCAATTATTCATAATTTAAAGGTTACTGATTAAAGGAGCGTGACTATTCATGGATCACAAAAAAGTTGCCCAACAGGTTATCGATGCCGTCGGGCGTGACAATATGGTTGGCGCTGCACACTGTGCTACGCGTCTGCGCCTTGTTTTAAAGGATGACTCAAAAATTGATCAAGCGGCGTTGGATGCAAATCCTGACGTTAAGGGGACTTTCAAAACGAACGGTCAATACCAAATCATTATCGGACCAGGAGACGTCAACAACGTCTACGATGAGTTGATCAAGGAAACGGGACTCAAGGAAGCTTCGACAGATGAGCTTAAAAAAGTTGCTGAGCAAGGCAAAAAGTTCAATCCGGTCATGGCTTTCATCAAACTTTTGTCTGATGTTTTCGTTCCGATCATTCCTGCCTTGGTTGCTGGTGGTCTGCTGATGGCATTAAACAATTTCTTGACGTCCAAAGGTTTATTTGGTGCCAAGGCCTTGGTTGAAATGTATCCGAACGTTAAAGGACTTTCAGACATGATTCAGCTCATGTCGGCCGCTCCGTTTATCTTTATGCCGATTCTCGTCGGTATTTCGGCTGCCAAGCGTTTTGGTGCCAATCAGTTTCTCGGAGCCGCAATCGGGATGATTATGACTTCGCCGAACCTCCTTCCCGGCAAATCATGGGATATTCTCGGACTTGCGGTTTCCCAAAACAATTACTACTATCAGGTAATTCCTGTTTTGGCTGCCGTTTACTTATTGTCAGTTTTGGAAAAATTCTTCCACAAGCATCTTCCGTCAGCGGTTGACTTCACGTTTACGCCGTTGCTTTCGGTAATGATTACCGGGTTTTTGACATTTACGATCGTCGGTCCCGTAATGCGCACTGTTTCTGATTGGATTACGAACGGCTTCGTTTGGCTTTATGATACGACGAGTTTTATTGGCATGGGCCTGTTCGGTCTTTGCTATTCGGCAATCGTTTTGACTGGGCTTCACCAAAGCTTTCCGGCAATCGAAACGCAGCTGCTTTCTGCATTTAGCAACGGCCATGGCTACGGCGACTTCATCTTCGTCGTTGCATCAATGGCCAATGTTGCACAAGGTGCCGCAACTTTTGCAATCTACTTCCTGACAAAAGACAAGAAGATGAAGAGTCTGTCGTCTTCTGCCGGCGTTTCGGCTCTTTTGGGCATTACTGAACCTGCTTTGTTCGGTGTCAACCTGAAATATCGCTTCCCGTTCTTCTGCGCATTGATTGGTTCGGGCATCGCTTCGGCATTTGCCGGTTTTGTCAAAGTTATCGCCGCATCCCTTGGCTCGGCAGGATTCCTCGGCTTCCTTTCGATTTATGCAAAATCGATTCCGATGTACGTCGTTGCCGAACTCATCTCATTTGCAATCGCATTTGCTTTGACGTATGCATACGGCAAGAGTCACGAAGCACGACTCAATCCGGTTGCGCCGCAAGCTCCTGCTGAATCTGCAGAAGCCAAAGAAGTCAAGGCTGAAGCAGCCGCCGTTTCCGGTGTGGAAAATGCGGAAATCTGCTCACCGGTCGACGGCAAGTCAGTTGATTTAAGCGAAACAAACGACGAAGTTTTTTCTCAAAAGATGATGGGCGACGGTGCTGCCGTGATTCCTGAAGATGGGACGATCTATGCACCGATTGACGGTGAAATCACGGTTGCCTATGAAACGAAGCATGCGTATGGAATCAAAGGCGACAACGGTGAGGAAGTCTTGCTCCATATCGGAATCGACACCGTTAATTTGAAAGGCGAGAATTTCACGTCAAACGTCGTTCAAGGACAACGCGTCAAGAAAGGCGACGTTTTGGGAACAGTCGATCTTGCTGCCGTTAAGAATGCCGGCTACGATCCGACCGTCATGGTTATCGTGACGAATACGCCAAACTACAAGTCCGTCGTGAGAATCGATAACTCCAGCGTCAAGCATGGCGACGATTTGATCGCGCTTGAAGCATAAAGAAAATTTTTAAAGAAAAAAAAACAGCTATCCGCATGATGCGTACTCGAAAAATCGGCCTTTCGATTTTGGGACGAGTCAGTGACGATGGCTGTTTTTTTGTGATTGTATTAGAGATTTCTAAGAAATGTTGGCGCCGGGAAATGTTTCGATTGGAAATTGCGAAGAAAATTGCACACAGTGATATAATATCTGAAGAAACTATATTTAGAAAAAGAGGGGTTAAAAATGGTGACGCTGGCAGACGTGGCAAGAAGGGCAAATGTTTCCAAAATGACGGTTTCACGCGTGATCAACCATCCCGAGCAAGTAACGGATGAATTGAAAAAATTGGTTTTTGCCGCAATGCATGAGCTGGATTATCGCCCAAACGTTGCTGCAAAGGCTCTTGCCAAAAACAGAACGCAGATTGTCAAATTTTTCATTTTGGAAGAAATTTCAACCGTCGAACCATACTACATGAATCTTTTGCTTGGCATTTCGCTTGCGCTCAGCCGACATCAGTATTCGTTGCAGCTTGTCGCAAATAACAGCTTTGATCTTGGCGTATGCGACGGATACATTATTACGGGGATGCGAAAAAGCGACTATGAGTGGATTTCTCGAATCGAAAAACCAGTAATTTTGTTCGGGGAAAATCTGTACGGATATGATTTTGTCGATACGAACAATAAGAAAGGCGGGATGCTTTCAACGCGCTATGCGCTTTCGTTAGGGTATGACAAAGTCGTTTTTGTCGGCATTGATTTGAAAGAGGCATTCGAATATTCGCGAGAACGCGGCTATATCCAAGTGATGCAGGAATCTTTGAAGGAACCGGAAATCGTGCGGGTGGAAAACCATTCTCATAAGAGTCAGGAAATGCTTCAAAAAAATTGGGAAAAATATCCTAAAAATACGGCATTTGTCTGTGCAAGCGACCGGATTGCCGTCGGAATCGAGCGAGCAATCCAAGAAAAGGGCGCAAACATTCCCGATGATTACGGGATCATTGGCTATGATGGCATCTTTTTGGACCAGGTTGTGTCGCCAAGGCTTACAACTATCAGACAAGACGTTGCCAAACTGGGCGAAATTTGCGGTGAGATGCTGCTCAACAAAATCGAACAAAAGGGTAAAAAACAAGGATTCAAGCTGCTTGATCCGATGCTCGTCAAAAGAGAAACGACACGCCGAAAGGGAGGTAGCGAAAAAAGTTAGCGAAAGACGAAAAATGTTATCGTTAACAATTTGAAACCGCTTGCGAAGAATTTGCTATGCCCTTAAACTCATAATTGAACGTATTATGCGAAGAAGGAAGGTTTTTTGAGTGGGAATCAAAAAATATCAGGACAGGATCATCTATCAGATATATCCGAAGAGCTTTAGGGACTCTAACGGAGACGGAATAGGCGATCTGCGGGGTATTATCGGAAAACTGGAATATTTAAAAGATTTAGGGGTTAATACGATTTGGTTGAATCCGATCTTTGTGTCACCGCAAATTGATAACGGTTACGATGTGTCGAATTATTATGCGCTCGATGAGAAGATGGGCACTCTGCATGATTTTGACGAATTCGTCGAAACTGCGCACTCTTTGGGCTTAGACGTAATTTTGGATTTCGTCATGAATCATACTTCGGACAAGCATCCGTGGTTCAAAGATGCAATCGCAAACGAGCGCAGCCTTTATCGCGACTATTATTTGTGGGCAAAGGGAAAAGACGGCAAATTGCCGAATAACTGGGGCTCATTTTTTGGCGGCAGCGTTTGGGAAAAAGATCCGCAAGCAGACGACGTTTATTACTTTCACTTATTTGACAAAAAGATGCCGGATTTGAATTGGAGAAATCCCGAAGTGAGACGTTCGATGGCAGATATTGCCAAGTTTTGGATCGATCATGGCGTTGACGGATTCAGGCTTGATGCTTTTATCCATATTGCCAAGGCCGATTTTGAGCAAAATATGCCTTCTCATGGAAAAAAGGGTCCGATTGTTGCCGAGCCATTTTTTGCAAACATGCCGCTTGTTCAAACGTATCTCCACGAATTCGTGAAGACGCTGCGCGAATATAAGCCGGATATTTTCATTTTAGGCGAGGCCGCCAGCGCAGACATTGATCTGGCTATTGATTATACGGACCCTTCGAGGGAAATGTGTGACACGGTCGTAACCTTTCGATATTTTGAGGACGACAAGAGCAAGCTCGATCCTAAACTTCCGGAATTCGGGCAGCCGTTGCCGTTTAAAATCGAAACGTTCAAGGATACGATGGTTACGTGGCAAAAGCGTCTGCAAAAAATCAGCTATCCGACGCTTTATTGGAACAACCACGATATGCCGCGGGTTTTGACGCGTTTTGCTGCCGAAAGCGAACATAAGAAGGCAGCGGCCAAAATGCTTGCGACTTTGATGTATCTTCAGCGAGGCGTACCTTGCATTTATTATGGCGAAGAAATTGGCATGGAGTCTGCTGTCTTGCCAAAAATCAGCGATTTTGAAGACCAGCAAGCAGACGAATTTTTCAAAGAAGCCGGTGCAACGGATGAAAAATGCCTTTTGATGCTTTCAAGAAGTCACAAGATGGCTGCAAGAACGGTGATGCAGTGGAACGAAAGCGAGTATTACGGTTTTTCGGCGACGAAACCTTGGAAGTACGGACAAACGAACGACGTGAACGTTGCAAATGAACAAAGCGACGGCACGAGCATCTTGAATTTTTACAAGTCTGTGCTTAAACTGAAGAAGAAGCCTTTGTTTGTTGAGGGCAATTTCGTTTTGGCCGATACGACGGATGATTTGTACGTCTATAAGCGGACGCTTGGCGACAGCGAAGCTTGGGTAATCTGCAATTTGGCGGATGCCGTTACTAAATACAGAGTTCACGGAAACTTGAGCGACAAGCACATCGTTTTACAAAACGGGAGCCTGAGTCTTAATGAAGAAAACGTTTTAACGCTTCCGCCGTTCGGAAGCCTGGTTTTTATGACAGAATAAGGAAAGAGAGGGAACGCAATGGAAATTTCAGCGTTATATCATCGCCCGGACAGCGAGATGGCATATCTTAAGACAAAAGATGCTTTTCAGATTCGCTTGAGAACAAAGCACAGCGATGTCAAAGAAGTCAAGCTGCTTTACGGAGATCCGTACGGAAACAAGGTCAACGAAAAAGACGAAAGCACTTGGGAGCATGACGTCATTTTGATGGAGAAAACGTTTGAAACCAAATACCACGACTATTGGGAAACGGAAGTCAAGATGCCTTTGAACAGGCTTCAGTATGCGTTTCATCTGGTTGGCAACGACGGAGAAGAGATATTATATGACGACAGGCGCGTAATGCCTTATACGGAAGAAAACGAAGACAAGCTATCCTGTTTCAGGATGCCTTATCTTCATGAAATCGACCGCGTCAAAACGCCCGAATGGGTCAAGAAAACTGTTTGGTATCAGATTTTCCCGGAAAGGTTCGCAAATGGCGACAAGACTAATGATCCGACTGGAACTCTTCCTTGGGGGAGTGCCGATCCGACACCGACGAACTTTTTTGGCGGTGATCTGAAGGGAATTCTTGATCACCTCGACTATTTGCAGGATTTGGGTGTAAACGGACTGTACCTGTGCCCGATTTTTACCGCAACGTCCAATCACAAGTACGATACGGTCGACTATTTTGGAATCGACCCTGCATTTGGCGACAAGGAGACGTTCAAAGAGTTGGTTGATGCTGCCCATGAACGCGGGATGCACGTCATGCTTGATGCGGTTTTCAACCATATGGGCGATTTTTCGATTCAATGGAAAGACGTGCAAAAGTACGGCGAAAATTCCAGATTTGCCAAATGGTTCCACATCAACAAATTCCCCGTTTCTTATGATGAGACGGAAAATGCAGAGCATGCAAAAAATTTGACCTATGAAGTCTTCGCAACGACTCCGCATATGCCAAAACTCAATACCGCTAATGAGGAAACGGCAGAATATCTGCTTGAGATTGCGCAGTACTGGATCAAAGAATTTGACATTGATGCCTGGCGGCTCGATGTCGCAAACGAAATCGATCACCATTTTTGGAAGAGGTTTTATGCCGCAACGCACGAATTGAAGTCAGATTTTTACGTTCTCGGCGAAGTCTGGCACAGTGCTCAGGAATGGGTTGAACAAGAAGAATTTGATGCTGTGATGAACTATCCGTTTACTGAGTCGATTGCGCTTGATTTCGTCAAGCACGAAACGACGGCAAAAGAAATGGTATCGATGCTTTCCGAACATTTGATGAAATATCGCGATCAGACGAACGAAGTCATGCTGAATGCCATGGATACTCATGATACGGCTCGACTTTTGACGCTTTGTCACGGTAACAAAAAGCTTCAGCGTCAGACGCTTGCGTTCATGTTCACGCAGCCTGGTGCCCCTTGCGTTTACTATGGCACGGAAGTTGGACTCGACGGTGGCTTTGATCCAGGATGCCGCAAGTGCATGATTTGGGATGAGGAAAAACAGGATCACGAAATGTTTGCGTTCATGCAAAAGCTGATTAAGCTCAGAAAAGATTACGCAGATATTTGGTCGAAGGGAAAAGTCGAATACAGGAACGTTTGTGACGAAACGAACAGTCTTGAAGTCGTCAGAAGTTTTGACGGAGTTGAGTTGCATTGCTTCTTCAACATGGGTGAAAAAGCACTTGAAGCGCCTTGTTTTGGTGAAGTCTTGCTCGGGCAAAACCTTAAGAATGACAAGGTTGAAAAAGACGGCTTCATAATCGTAAAGAAATAAATTTTTCAAGGGCGGGGCAAACTATGCCTCAAATTAAGGATCCGGATGATTTGCAATTATTTGCAAATCATCCGGTTTTTTTGTATTAGTGACGATCGCCTTCCATGATGGAAATAAGCAAATAGCTTGGCGTGATGATTTAGCGAGTGCTGCATTTAACGAAAAAAGAAGAATGTTTACAAAATCAATCGGAACCATAATGTAAGCGCTACAATATGTTACCGGTAACACCCTGTAATCGGTTGCATAAAGGAATATGATGACGCATAATAAAACTTGTAAGAAAACGAATTAACCTAAAGGGGGATTTAAAATGAACAAATATATCAAGAAAGCTAGTGTTTTAGCTATTGCGTTGGGTGCAACCGCGTCATTGGCTGCTTGCGGAAACAGTAAGAGCGGATCCGATTCCTCAAAGAAGACGATTACGATTTCAGTTGACAAAGGCTACAAAGATTATATCAATGAAGTCAAAGGCAACTTTGAAAAGAAGAACAACGTCAAGGTTGTCGTAAAGACGAAGGATGCTCTGGCAACTTTGGACGCTTTGAAACTTGACGGACCTGCAGGTAAAGCTGCTGACGTGATGATGGCTCCGTTTGACAGAGTCGGCGTTTTGGGCAAGCAAGGCCAATTGGCTGACGTTAAGCTTGTCTCCGGTCGCTACGATTCACGCGACAAAAAACTTGTTACGCTTAATGGCAAGCAATATGGCGAACCGGCCGCAATAGAAACGCTCGTTATGTACTATAACAAGAATCTTATCAAGACGGCTCCTAAGACGTTCAAAGATCTTGAAGCTCTTTCCAAGGATTCAAAGTACGCATATGCAAACGACAAGACCAAAAACGTCGGGTTCCTTTGCCAATGGACAAATTTCTATAACGCTTACGGCTTGATCAAAGGTTATGGCGGCTATATCTTCGGTGACAGCAATACAAATCCTAAGAAGCTTGGTTTGAACAACAGCGGTGCAGTTGAAGGCTTGACATACATCACTGACTGGTTCAAGAACGTTTGGCCAAAAGGCATGCAGTCAAAGACTTCAAACGAAAACTTCATTACGGATCAATTTACGTCCGGCAAGACTGCCGCAATCATCGATGGTCCATGGATGGCCGCAACATATAAGAAAGACAAGGTCAACTATGGCGTCGCAACGATTCCGACGTTGGACAACGGTAAAAAATATCAAGCATTCGGTGGCGGCAAGGCATGGGTCGTTTCAAAGTATACGAAGAATAAAGCAGTTTGCCAAAAGTTCATCGACTATCTGACAAACGACAAGAATCAAGAGAAATTCTACAAGGACGTTCAAGAAGTTCCTGCCAATCAAAATGCTCGCAACTATGCAATCAAGAATGGTACGGAATTGTCCAAGGCCGTTATCAAGCAATTTGCTTATGCAGATCCGATGCCTAACATTCCGGAAATGGCCGAAGTTTGGACAGGTGCTGAAAACTTGGTCATAAATGCGGCTTCTGGCAAGAAGACGCCAAAGCAGGCGGCAGATGCTGCTGTAAAACAGATCAGTCAATCGATTGAACAAAAGTATAAGGATTAGACAAGGTGTGGAGCCGAACGGTTAGCCCCCGCGTATCCAAGTCGCACTTGCGACGGGTAGGCTCGTCTTGTCTCGTCCAGGGAGTCCTTGCTTGCGATAGGGGGAATGCGAGCTGGAACCTGATTAAGACAAGGTGTGGAAGCGAGCGGTCATGAGCCCGTACGCAAGCATTGGTTTCAGCCGCTTGGCTTGCCCGTTCATCTTTGATGCTTTTCAAATATTTTTCAGAAGAGTTTGGCAATCAGCCAAACTCTTTGATTATGAAGGCTTTTGCTTTCGCCAATAGCAATTATTTATGTCGTTTTAAAGGAGTGGGATTTAAATGGAAAAGTTGAATCCAAAGAAAACAATGTGGCTTTCTCTGATTCCTGGACTTGGTCAATTAAAAAATGGTCAAAAGGCTAAAGGAATCATCTTTTTAGGCATCTTTGCTCTTTTCATCATTGAAATGGCCGTTTTTGGTTTCAATGCCTTGGTCGGGCTTGTTACTCTCGGGACGGTTGCCGGAAGAGATCATTCGATGTTCTTGATGGTTCGAGGAACGCTGCAATTTTTAGTCACAATTATCTTTTTGATGTTTTATATTGTCAATGTTAGAGATGCAAGAAAAACAGCGGAAGCAATCAATCGAGGCAAGGACGTTCCTAAGACTTGGAAGGAAATGTGTGATTCGCTTGCGACTGATGGTTTTCCTTATTTGCTGACGTTTCCGGCATATATTTTAATGATTTTTACGATTATTTTGCCCGTCTTCGTAACGCTGCTTATGGCATTTACGAATTACGATTTTAACCATATTCCGCCCGCATCTCTTATTTCATGGATTGGTATTCAAAACTTCCACGATATGTTTATGCTCAGTTCCTATCGTGCGACGTTCGGTGCGGTCTTTGGATGGACGGTAATTTGGACATTGTGTGCCTCAACGCTTCAAATCGTGATCGGAATTTTCACGGCTGTCGTTGCTCACCAAGATTTCATCAAAGGCAAAAAAATCTTTGGGATTATTTTCTTGCTGCCATGGGCCGTCCCTGCATTTGTCACGATTATGAGTTTTTCAAATATTTTCAATGATTCAGCTGGTGCGATTAATATCCAGGTAATTCCGTTTTTGAATCATTTCCTGCCGGTTCATATTCCACAGATCAGCTGGATGACTGATCCGTTTTGGACAAAGGTTGCTTTGATCATGATTCAAGGTTGGCTTGGTTTCCCGTATATCTACGTGCTGGTAACCGGTATTTTGCAATCAATTTCTGAAGATTTATATGAAGCTGCGACGATTGACGGCGCAACGCCGGTACAAAAGTTCAATCACATTACGCTGCCTGCAATTTTGGCCGTTGCCGCACCGACGTTCGTGACGCAATATACGTTCAACTTCAACAACTTCTCCATCATCTACCTGTTCAATAATGGTGGCCCAGGAGACGTTGGCGGTGGTGCCGGAAATTCTGATATCTTGATTTCATGGATCTATAAGCTGACGACCGGCACTACGCCGCAATACGGACTTGCTTCTGCAATCACGCTGATTATTTCGGCAATCGTCATTGCGGTTTCGTTGTTCGTATTCAAGAAGTCGCATGCATTTGACATGGATTAGAGAGGGGAATGATTAAGATGGCTGAACAAATAAAAGTCAAAAAGCAAAGCTCGATCAAGAGGAACCGTTTCTTAAAACATTTCTTCACGTATCTGTACATGATTTTGCTTTCGATAATTATTATCTATCCGTTGCTGATTACGACGATGACTGCATTTAAGAGCAGCGACGTGGTTGCCTTTACGCTTGATTTCAGCGGGCCATGGACGTTGAACAACTTCAAGGAATTGTTCACGGATACGCTTTACGGTACTTGGTACGGAAATACGCTCATCATCTCTATTTTTACGATGTTTGTTCAAGTTGCTGTTATTACCCTTGCAGGGTACACATATTCGCGCTATAACTTTGCCGGCAAAAAGTGGTCATTGACTTTCTTCCTTGTCGTTCAAATGGTACCGACGATGGCGGCTCTGACTGCTTACTACGTTTTGGGCATGTTGCTTAATGGGCTTGATCATGACTGGTTCTTGATTTTGATCTATATCGGCGGAGGCATTCCGATGAATACCTGGCTGATGAAAGGATATTTTGACACCGTGCCTTATGACTTTGACGAATCGGCCAAACTTGACGGTGCCGGCAACTTCACTATTTTCTGGAAGATCGTCATGCCGCTTGTCAAGCCGATGATTGCGGTTCAAGCGCTGTGGGCATTTATGGGACCGTTCGGCGATTACATGACGGCTCGCTACCTGCTTCGCGAAGAGGAGAATCTGACTGTTGCCGTTGGGCTGCAGGAATTCATCTCAGATCCGAAAAATCAACAAGTTGCCTTGTTTGCCGCAGGTGCTATTCTGATTGCCCTTCCGATCTGCGCATTGTTCTTCTATCTGCAAAGATATTTCGTAACCGGTTTGACGGCCGGCGGTGCCAAGGGCTAACGGAAATTTTGGAGGCATGGGAGCTAACTTTCTCCCATGAACTCCTTTAGCTTAATTAATTGCTAGGGAACCGGGAATCCGGTTCCTTTTTGTTTTGAAAAAATGCAGAGCCGCGTATTTAGGGAAAGTTGACGTACCGCCTTTGCGAGCGATTGCAAACGTGGTAAAATTATTTGTATAAAGTACTTGAAACGAGGTTTTTATAATGAAAGACGCATTTCCGTCAAATTATTTCGCATCATGGACGTCACCAGTAAAAATGTTTACGAATCGCAAATCAATGAAGTGGTGGCAGCTGATTTTGGT
This sequence comes from Ligilactobacillus ruminis ATCC 27782, assembly GCF_000224985.1. Taxonomy (NCBI): domain Bacteria; kingdom Bacillati; phylum Bacillota; class Bacilli; order Lactobacillales; family Lactobacillaceae; genus Ligilactobacillus; species Ligilactobacillus ruminis. The sequence continues at coordinate 1,925,170 of NC_015975.1, read as the reverse complement.
ATTCGTTTTCTTGTTTGCGCTTGTTTTAACACCGGTTCCGCTTTATTATCAGCAAAAGACGACGGTCGATATCGGTGAATATATGCCTGAGGTTTCGCAAATGCTAAATGATAAGGAAATGCAGCAAATTGCCAAGAATGCTTCATATTCCAAAGATGAATATTCATTTAAGAATTCGCAGGTTCTCAAAAACGAGAAAGGACGTTTGATGGGCATCAATTTGCCGAAAAAACAGGTAGACAAAGCAAAATCGGCAGTCGTCATGTGCGACAAATTTTTCTATTTGAGAGATCGCAAGGTAACCTACAAGATTTTTTATAACGAAAAATATGCACCGAATGAAGGCAAGTTGAAAGAACAGCTTGTGAAAACTTGGTATCTTAGGAATAAGGCGGCAATTGCATTTTCAATGATGTTTCTTGTGGGATCCATGTTTTTGATGACGGATGTTTTGATCATTCTTGTCGGAAGCATCTTTTTATGGCTTGCAAGAAAGAGTCCGATGATTACGATCGGAAACTTCAAAGAAGCGGTCAACGTCATGTTAAACGTTTTGGGGCCGGCATCGTTGGTGGCATTTGTTTTCGGGACTGTGCATTTCGACTTGTCATTGATGACGGCCGTGCAATCGGCTTCTGCAATCATTTTGATGCTTGTCGTATATACAAAAACTCACTTCAATGATTACTATGTTGAAAAACGCAAATAACTTGATTTTTAAGTTATAATATAGACAGTAGAAAATCAGGTGAGGTAATAGAAATGGACAAAGCGGCAATTTTTCATCACCCAGAAAGCGAAATGGGTTATTTGACCAAACAAAACAAGTATTGCGTGCGCTTGAGAACAAGGCATGGAGACTTTGCGCGAATCAGAGTAATTTATGGTGCTCCTTGCGCAGAAGCACTGAGGAATATCGAGGGCAATACTTGGGCTTTTGACCAGCTCGAAATGACAAAATATTTGGTGAATGGCGAGTTTGACTACTGGGAGGCATTGTTGCCGGTTTCGTCCAAGCATCGCATCAAGTATGCTTTCAGACTGCTTGATGCAACGGATGGAGAATATCTTTACGGTGAAAACGCGCTGAAGATCTTCAACCTTCAAAACGTTGCTCAGATGCGAGGATTCATTACCCCTTATCTGAATAAATGCAGTCAAAAAATTTCAAACGATTGGGCTCAAAAAACCGTGTGGTATCGCGTGATGCCGGATCGTTTCGCTAACGGAGACGAAACAAGCGATCCTAAAGGTGCAGATGACTGGAACAATGATCCAATGAAGGCCAGTCTTTTCGGTGGTGACCTTCAGGGAATCATTGATCATTTGGATCATCTGCAAAAGCTTGGGTTCAACGGACTGTATTTGACACCGGTATTTTCCGCATATTCAGGACATAAATTTGATACAATCGACTTTTTTCAGGTTGACAAAAATTTCGGTACGAAAGAAACTTTGAAAAAACTGGTTGAAGCCGTGCATAATCGCGGGATGCACGTGATGATGGATATTTGTTGCGACCACTTGAGCGATTTTTCGCTCGAATGGCAGGACGTTCGTCATTATAGCGAGCGCTCGTCTTACGCCAAGTGGTTCTTGATTGACAAGTATCCTGTTCGCTACATTCCAAGCGACATTCCTGATTACGCTAAAATGCTGACTTATGAAGCTGTTGACGACAACCCTCATCAGCCAAGACTCAATTTTGAAAATGCAGAGGTTCAAGACATGTTCAGCAATGTTTTCAGTTACTGGACAAGAAATTTCGGAATCGATGCATGGTGTTTGAACAATGCGGATGAGCTGCCTGACTCGTTCAAGCGACGTTTAAAAGATGAGCTGCGTGTACTTGATCCGAGCGTCATGCTTGTTTCCAAGGGACGCCTCAAAGCAAATGACGGTTCAGAAAACGTGCTTGATGTTGTCTTTTCGAATTCGTACTCATGCGAGATTGTTGATGCGTTCACCAAGGGCGACGTGACGCCCATTGATTTGAGCGACTCGCAAGTTCAGACTGCTTCCAAGCGACGCTCTTCGTCTATTCCTTGCGACATATTGGAGTTCGATGCACCGGATACGATTCGGCTGATTGACGCATGCGGCGGAAATGAAGAACTTTTGAGATCATTGCTGGCTTTTTCGTTCATGCAGATTCAGGCCCCTTGTTTTTTGTACGGAACCGAGGATTTGCTGTCGGTCAAAGCGGAAGAAAAAGATGAAAATTCTGGTGAACAGCCGTTTTTAAATGCGAGTCAAAGTCCGTCCTTGCAACCGACGATGAAGTGGGAAAAAGAAAAACAAAACGCTACGATGACGCGTTTTGTTTCACGCTTGACCGCAATCAGAAGAAAATACATCGAGATTTTGACCAAGGGCAGCTTTGAATGGGGGCAGTGCAGCAATAAGACGGGTTTCATTACGTTTACGCGAAGACTTGGCAAGCAGCAACTGTTTTGCTGCTTCAATTTGGGTTACGGCAGCATCCGAATCGTGACGCCGAAAAATGCCAAATTGCTTTTGAGTCAAAATTTGATGGAAAAGGATTCGCGCTTAGGCAAGCAGGGGTTTGTGATTGTGGAAATGTAAAGGTGTGGAAACGAGCGGTCATGAACCCGATTTAGACAAGGTGTGGAGCCGAACGCTCAGCCCCCGCGTATCCAAGTCGCACTTGCGACGGGTAAGCTCGTCTTGCCCGAGCAAGGGTGCTTGGGACAAGGGGGTTGTGAGGCGAAACATGATTATGACAAGGTGTGGAGCCGAACGCTCAACTGAATAATGATTTAAATCCGTGCCATGATTGGTGCGGATTTTCTCTTGTTCTGGGAGGCACGACAAGATTTCACTTAAATTTACGGACAAACTCCCAATTTTCATCGATTTGTCCGTAAACGGCAGTGATTTTGCCAAGGGCAGTGCTGCGCATCATTTGCTCAATCACTGCACCTGACCTCGGTTACGGGCAAATCGTTGCTTTTTGAAATTTGCCCGTAATCTGAGACCACACGGCTTTGGCGAAGGTAACCGAGTAGAACATTTTTCCGAATTTTGGAGATTTTGTTTTACTTTTGGTTCCGCGCACCCTGAATTTGGACCAACCGGTAGACAAAAATGAGGCATTTATTCCGTTTTTTGTCTACTTTCGGATCCGCGCGCTAAAGCAGGATTCCGAGCAAAGCCGCAATCAACAAAATTACTCAAAGGCAGACTGCGGTTCCGGGAAAAATGCCATTTTTTTCGATTTGCCCGCAAACGCCGTGAACGTCGATTCAAGAGGCATCAAGTCATTGTTCGCTGCCGTCAGCTCTGCATTTTACAAAAAAATCGGATGCATGAAAAATGCAGATGGCGGGTCACTACGTTTCTAATATTCATACAAATGCATAAAAAACAAAAAAATCACTAAAAATTGCATAAATATATTGACAAATCCCGTATATAAGTTTAACATATGCAATATCGAAACAGTTAAGGAGTTAATTACTATGAAAAAACGACGACGAAAAGGGCAAATGACGTCTCGTAACTTATCATGATTAGTTGTGCATCTATCAGCATGAAATCAGGCACAACGTTAAATATTGGAGGAAATTGATATGAAAAAGAATATGATTAAGAAGTTTACGCTTGGGATTGCTTCAGTTTGTGCTCTTGGTCTGATTCTTTGCGGATGCGGAAAGAAATCATCAGATAATTCTGTGCAAGAGGTCAAGGACAACAAGACTTTGACCATCGGAACTTCGGCAGACTTTGCACCGTTCGAATTTCCGATCGTTAAAAACGGCAAAAAAGAAATTACCGGTTATGACATCATGCTTGCGCAAAAAGTTGCCGATAAGCTTGGTGTTAAGCTTAAGATCGTCAACACGGAATTTCCGTCGCTCATTTCTGAACTTCAAAACGACAAAGTCGATCTTGTTTTGAGCGGCATGACGAAGACGGCCAAGCGTGCAAAAGTCGTTGATTTTTCAAAGCCTTATTACACGGTTGAGAACGTTATGCTTGTTCAAAAGAAGGATGCTGACAAGTATAACAAGATCAGCGATACGAAGGGCAAGCAAATCGGTGCTCAACAATCAACGACGCAAGAAGACATCGTTAAAAAGCAAATGAAGGGCGCAAACCTCGTGACGGAATCCGTGACGACGAGTCTTGCAACAGAGCTTAAGAACGGCAAGATTGACGGTCTTGTTTTGGAAAATGCAATTGCCAATAATTACGTAAAACAAAATCCTGGCAAGTATGCGATTGCCAAGGTAAAATTGACAACCGGCAAAGATATCGAATCGTACAGCGTTGCTGCTAAGAAGGGCGATAAGAAGCTGATCAAGGTCGTTAACGAGGTTATCGACAAGATTCAAAAAGGCGGCACTTCGGGCCAAATGCTTCAAGATGCTCAGAACTTGCAAGCCAAGTACGGCAAGTAATGAGGAGGATCTAAGATGTTTGACTTTTTAGGGCGCTATTACCCAGCCTTTCTTGAAGGTACCGCACAAACGATTATCATCTCGATCATCGCAAGCGTTATCGGGATTTTGATTGGCTTGCTGCTGGTTTTGATGAGAATTTCCGACAACAAGATTCTGGCGACGATTTCTCGCGTCTATATCTCGGTTGTTCGCGGAACTCCTTCGATGATTCAGGTCATGCTGATTTATTATTCGTTGTCAAAAATCTTGAGCATCCCGCCGATTCATATTCTTGGCGCCAGTCTTGATCGCGTTTTGCCAGGTTCGATTGCTCTTGGGTTAAATTCAGGGGCTTATACGGCGGAGATTTTCCGTTCAGGGATTATTTCGATTCCGAAAGGACAAACTGAGGCTGGTCTGTCATTAGGAATGACGCGTCATATGGTAATGTTTGAAATCGTTTTGCCGCAAGCGGTCAGAAATGCTCTTCCGGCAATGGGAAACGAGTTCATCTCTTTGATCAAGGAATCTTCCGTTCTGTTTTATATCGGCGTTCAGGAAGTTACGGCACAAGCTTTGGGCGTTGGCGGAACGTTGTATGACTTTGTTCCTCCTTTGATTGTCGCTGCTGCCATCTACTTCGTATTGACGTTTACGTTATCCTGGATTATTGGATATTTTGAAAAGAAAATGAGTCGCAAATATGCGCGCCTGGCCTGAAAAACTCCCTAACACACATGATGTCGGCGGGCGCAACTGCAAAACGGCGTCATGTTGCCCCATGGCGCTGTTTTAATTTGTTTTTTTAGTTGTAAAAAAGATTCGCCGGCTAACGTTTGATGTGAGCACAAGCGGAGATTCAGGCCAAAATCTTGCTAGTGAATAAATAATCATTTTTCAACCCAAGTTCATAAAAAGTTCACATCAAACTTGTAATATAAACCTGTAGCTTGAAGGAAATTTCAAGCTAGTTCCTTTTTCCAAAGGAACTATTGTATTGCACGCTTCCCCAGTGCTGCGATATAATCGAATACTCCATATAACCTTTTTTCTCCCTGGCCTTTCCCCGGCTAGGGAGTTTTTTAGTTGTGTTTCTAAGGGAAAAGGCATTATTTGGAAACATTCTGATTATTGTAGGCACAAAAATAAAGAGAATAACTAAAAATCGCTTTTACTCAAAGATGATTGTTATTCTATAAAAAATATATCTTGAATAGTTATTATGATAAAAAATACTATAATTACACTATTAAGTTGGTAATTGAGTAAAAATAAAATTTGTGCATAAATATTAATAATAATCGTTTAATTTCGGGCAGCTTCAGAGGACACGTAAAATGTAAAAACATAAACAGATATGAATCACAATATAAGGGAGAGATAAAAGGCAGCTTGCGACTGAATTCGGTCGTTGTCTGGGAGCTGACTCTTGTTACTCTTCCTTTGGTTATTTCCGTCATAACAGGAATTTTGTTCCCATATACATAAAAAACCGGACGGAATTTGCAGTTAATGCAAATTCCGTCCGGGTTTTCAATTGAGATCACATTCTCCCCAGCCTCTTTGAATCATTGTTTAATTTACGTGAACGGCAAATGAAGGTTGGAAGTAACGGATATTGCCGATTTTGACGCTTTGTCCGGGTTCCGGAGCAGTAATATACTGTCCGCCGCCAAGATAGATTGCAACGTGGTAAGTATTACCGCGTGCACCCCAGAAGAGCAAATCGCCGACTTGAGCCTGGCTGACACTGATCTGTGTTCCGGCGCTTTCCTGAGGAACCGTCCATCCTCCGATTTCCTTGCCGAAGTGTGCATAGACGTAATGTGTAAATCCTGAGCAGTCAAAGCCGCTTGGCGTCTTGCCACCGGAAACGTAAGGCACGCCGATGAATTGTTGAGCATATGCTGCAACCGCACTGCCGCTGATTGAGGATGAAGCGGCAGGAGTTGGTGTCGCTTGCTGCTGAGCAGGTGCAAACTGCTGCTGGCTGCTTGAGCTCGATGGTTGAGCCTGTTGCTGTGTTTGTTGCTGTTGAGCATTATTGCTGCTTTGGGTTGCCTGCTGTGTTTGAGTTGAAGCTTCCGCCTGAGCAGCTTGCTTTTGTTGTTGAGCAGCCTGTGTCTGCTGCTGTGCAGGATTCTTTGTCGGATCGTTGATCGTCAAAGTCGTGCCTGCGACAAGCGTTGCACCAAGGTTGTTTGACTGACGCAATGAATCAACGGTCACACCGTAAGCTTGTGCGATCGACCAAAGAGATTCTCCGGAAACGACCGTATGAGTCGTATGGTTTGCAGAAACGACAACTTGAACCTGTTGCTGTTGAGAAGCCTCAGAGTTAGCAGCAGTCGAAGCTTCTTGTTGAGTTTGAGCATTCGTTGCAGCTGCTTGCTGAGTCTGATCAGCTGAAGCGTTTTGTTGAGCAGGCTGTTGCGTTTGAGCTGAAGCTTGTTGGGTATCGGTGGACGTCGTTTGAGTTTGAGCCGCTGCTTGGGCAGCACCGGGAACCTTGAGCGTTTGACCAGGGTAGATCAAATTTTCGTCTGCTTTAAGGTTGTTCAATGAACGAAGCTTGTCAACCGTCGTGTTTTCAGCCTGTGCAATCGTCCAGAGAGAATCACCGTCTTTTACTGAAACCTCATGCGTTGCTTCCGTTGTCTTGTCTTCTTGTTGTCTGGCATCGTTTTTTGCAGGAATTTGCAATGTTTGACCAGTAACGATCAAATGACTGTTCTGATCAATCTTGTTAAGCGTTTCAATTGATTCGATGGAGACGCCGTATTTTTGGGAAAGATCCCAAACAGTGTCGTTTTTAACAACTTTATGTGCTGTATCGGCATTTGCTGTTGCAGCTGAGGCCAAAAACAAACCTGCAGCACCAGCTGTACCGATTAAAATATTTTTAGCTGTATGATTCAAAATAACTACAACTGCTATATAAAACATAGGATGATGCAAAAACTGCATCCGTTGCGCTTGCCGGCTCAAAGACCGGCATCAAGGCCAGTGGCTCTTCCTAAAGCGACTGACCAGGGCAAACAGCCTTGCCCCTGATTGGTAAATGCTGTTGCGCAACGTTCTTCAATTCTATTAACAGTCTCTATCCTCCCGATTCAAATACTATGGAATAAGTTCTAAATAACACCAACGATAAACAAAGAAACATGCATATCATGTTTCACGGATTATGTCAACAGGGTGAACTTTCCCTTGACACCCTATACGTACTATTCTAACTGGTAAATGTTGCAAATATGAGCTAAAAATATTACAAAATAAGTTATTTTTGTAACAAACAGCTCATTATTGCTGATATAACGGGATTTAAAGGCAAACGTGAAGCTTTTGTGAGATATTGATGAAGCAATGAAGAATTCCTTTTTATAAAGGATTTTGTTTGTTGAAGTTATGGATTTCAAAGTTCTCTTTCATTCTAACGTTACGTGAATGTTACAAAAGACTTAAGGAAACCGATGCCTGGGGAAACCCTTGTAAAATACAGGGTTTTGAACGTCAAAGATTGTCAATGAAAGCTCGTGAATGTTACAGTTATGTTAATTATTAAAATCTGAATTTGTCAATCCGATAATTGAGACATTAAATAAGAGTTGGAATTCAAACATTTCTTTAATTTTCATCGCTGAAACTTATTGCATTTTGCATGATAATAGCCTAAAGTTAAAGGATAGCAGAAACTTTTCTGTTTATTAGAAATAGATTAATTAAATTCAAAACAAGAAAGAAGTGGGTAATGTGACAGAGATTTATAACTTTTCAGCTGGACCGGCGGTGATGCCAAAGTCAGTCGTCAAGAAGATTCAGGCGGAACTTCCTTCATATAAGGGAAGCGGTATGAGCATTATGGAGATCAGTCACCGATCCTCACTTTACGTTGACATGCAAAATGAGGCCGAAAGCGATCTGCGTCAGCTGATGAACGTGCCGGACGATTATGATGTCCTGTTTCTTCAGGGGGGCGGGACGCTTCAGTTTGACACGATTCCCCTGAATCTGGCACGCAGGGAAAAGACCGTTGCCGTTGTCGATTCCGGACATTGGGCAGTCCGTGCCAGGCAGGAAGCGGATTTGCTGCCAGGAATCTCGACATATGCGGCAGCATCCGGAGAGGCCGAAAATTACACGAAGCTGCCGTATTCTCTGAATTTGGACAGACCTTGCGACTATGTTCACGTCACGCTCAACAACACGATTGAAGGAACGATGTATCGCAAGCTGCCGGACGTAAAGGGAAACGTCGTTGTGGCTGACATGTCGTCAAACATTCTTGCCCAAAGATATAACGTTGAAGATTTTGGACTTATTATGGCCGGAGCACAGAAGAACATCGGCCCGGCCGGTCTGACCGTCGTGATTGTCAAGCATTCTCTGCTCGATGAAAGTCAAAACCTGCCTTCAATGCTTGATTACGTCAAGCTTTCAAAGAAACATTCGACGCTCAATACGCCGCCGGTCTTTGCGATTTACGCGGCTGGTCTCGTCTTTAAGCAGCTGCTTGAAGAAGGCGGCGTTGATGCCGCACAAAAGCGCAATGAGGAAAAATCACGCTTGCTTTACGAATTCTTGGACAATTCCAAGCTGTTCAAGTCGCCGGTCTTTGCAGACGACCGGTCAACGACGAATATTCCGTTCGTTACGGGCGATGAAGAATTGGATCGGCGCTTCATCAAGGAGGCAGATGAGGCAGGGTTCAAGAATCTCAAGGGCCATCGACTGGTCGGTGGCATGCGGGCCAGCCTGTATAATGCGTTCCCGCTGAAGGGCGTCAGGGCATTGGTTGAATTCATGGAAAAATTTGAAACGGAAATCAAGGGGGAAAACTAATGACATTCGATGTTAAGACTTACAACGTAATTGCTCAGGAAGGGATTGACGTTTTTCCAAAGGACTCATATACGGTCAACCAGACGGAAAAGCCGGATGCTTTGCTGATAAGAAGCCAGGACATGCATAAAACGGCTTTTGGAACGAACGTGCTTGCGATCGCTCGGGCAGGGGCCGGATTCAATAATATCCCGCTTGTAAAATGCACGGATCAGGGCACCGTCGTATTCAATACCCCGGGCTCAAATGCCAATGCCGTCAAGGAGCTTGTCGTTGCGCTTTTGATCTTGGCAGCCCGTCCCGTTATTCCTGCGATTCAATGGGCCAAGAAGATGGGCGGCGCGGATGTTTCGCTGCAGACTGAAAAGGGCAAGAACCATTTTGACGGAACGGAACTTCAGGGTAAGCGCATCGGCGTTATCGGACTTGGTTCCGTCGGGTCAAAAGTTGCCCGTGCAGCATATGATTTAGGGATGGACGTTGTCGGATACGATCCCTATATTTCCGTTGAGCATGCCTGGAGGCTTTCCAACGACATTCCGCGCGCGGAATCCCTCGATGACGTTTTGAATGACAGCGACTATGTCACGATTCATATTCCGTATACTGAACAGAACCGCAATCTGATTTCTGCAGAGGAGCTTGCAAAAATGAAGGACGGGGCAGTCCTCCTGAATTATTCGCGCGGCGGAATCGTCAACGATCATGACGTCTGCGAAGCGCTTGATTCCGGCAAGCTGAGGCTTTTCATGACTGACTTCAGTTCTCCTGAAGTTCTTAATCATGACAAAACGGTCGTGACGCCGCACCTTGGTGGAACGACGGAAGAAGCCGAGGTCAACGGTGCCAAGCAGGCTGCAAGAACTTTGCGCAAGTATCTTGAAACGGGAAACATCGTCAATTCGGTCAATTTTCCGACGGTCGAAATGCCGTTTGAGGCACCGCTTCGCCTGACTTTGATTCACCAAAACATCCCCAACATGGTTGGACGCATCACGACAATCTTGGCAAATCGCGAAATCAACATCGACAACATGATCAACAGGTCGCGCGATAAGATTGCCTATACGGTAATTGATGCGGCCGCTCTTTCCGAAGAACAAGTCGAAGAGCTTGAGAAGGAATTGATGACGATTCCTGAGGTCATTCGCGTCAGGGCATTGCACAATCACGCCTAAGGTATGGTATAATTAAATTCCTTGGCAGGGGCAGACGGAAAGCATTTCCGTTTCCTTAGCGGCATCCGAGTTGCGCATGCGATTTGGACGTCGCTTTTTTAAGAAGATGCGGTGAATGCGTTTTCTAGTGACGGTGGCTTTCTTTTTTGATTAAACGTTATTTCGGAGACACAAGTTCCGATGTTTATCGCCAAGAAGACCGTCGCTATGAGCACTGCATTTTTCATGAAGGAAAGCATCGGTGACTTGTTCTATACATTCTGGACGGATGATGCTAGAATTGGGAATAACAATTTCTCAGAGGTGAGAATTTATGAGCAAAGTAAAGGTTCTTGCTGCCTGGTTCGTTACGGGTATTTTATGTTTTACGGCCTTTTTCATGTTCAGGAAAAACGGTGCAGAAGTCAAAGTTTACGGAAGCTCAATGGCCCCGACGATTGATTCCGGGCAAAAGGTTTTTATCGAATATCATAAAAAAATCAAGCGGTCGGACGTCGTCGTCTTTGATACCAAAAGGATGTCCGTCAAGCCGGAAGAAAGCGGCTATTACATCAAACGCGTCATTGGACTTCCAGGTGATTCCATCGAATCAAAAAACGGAATCATCTATGTCAACGGCAGGGAAAATTGATGAAAGCTATCTGAATGAAGAACAAAAAACGTCGGCTTCAACGGGTGATTGGACGCTGCACGATCTTGGCGTGCGCAATCACTGGAAGACGATTGTCGACAGAGTTCCTGAAAACAGTTATTTCGTTTTGGGGGATCATCGTTCGACTTCGGAAGACAGCCGGATGTTTGGCTTTGTTCCCAAGCGGGCTGTCGTAGGCGTAATGGATAAGTGAGAATAGGAGGCTTTTGATGCGTTCGTGCGTCAAAAGCCTTTTTTGAAGAAAATTAAAATGGGACCGGATTATCCGATCCCATTATCTTTAATTATTGTTCAAAGATTTGATTGGCAAGCGTTCGATTGCGTTCATGAGGAACAGCAAAACGATGACTTCAATCGGCCAGCTGATGATTTCCTTTGGAAGTCGCTGAGCCAAAAGGCCATACAAGGCGCCTGCCGTTTTGGTCTGGAAGTACATCAAAAAGATCCACATCGTGTTGAAGAACACGTTTGAAATCAGGATCTGAAAGAAAGTGTACGTTGCCAGACGCTGCCAGGTAATTTCCTGACGGTGCAAAAATAATCCGGCGATAACGCCTGTGACAAATGCAGAGAAGGTAAATCCGATAAAGAATGACGATCCGGTTGAAAAAACGGTGTTGCTGATCAGGTCGTTCAAAACCAATGCAACTCCACCAAGCCATGGACCAAGGAAATACCCGATCATTGCGGTACCGATAAAGCCTAATCCGACCTTGACGACGTTTTCGGGACCAACCGACAGTTTTGACAGGCAAAGCTGAATCGCAATCAGCAATGCGCCAAAGGTCAAGGTTCGAGTCGTCAGTTTAGGACTGCTCCATGTAAGTTTTGTCATTAGATAAACATCTCCCTAAAGTTTATTGGGGGAGACAAGCACCAAAAATTATGAAATTGTAATTATGGTGAATGCGGAAGAACCACGCAGGCCAATGACAGGACCTTTCTGCTGACGTTCACATTCCGTTCCGTCAGCCCTTGACGCAGGACTTCCTACCCCTGCAACGAATAATATAACATAGATTGGGTGCAAAATCCACCATGAAACACGAATGTTACTTAAAAACTTGACGGTTATCGTTCACTTGTAGCCGGATGTGGTCACGGACGCAGGAAAATGACGTTGTCGCTTATTTCCTGTTTCAATGTCTCTGTACGGACAGATTCATCCGGCTTGTCACTCTGGACATGACGACGAAGAATACTGGAACTGCAAAGAACATCACGAAACCTGTTGCGAAGTCGGCCGGAAACGCTGCGAGCGCGGTCACGGCAGCCTTGCCGAACGGAAGACCGGCATCGATGAGACTTTCGGCGAGATAGCGGAGATAGCCAGAAAACATCTTGACGAGGCCGGAGACAATGCCGATTGTAATCAGTGACGAGCGGGAAAGACCGTCATTTCTTTTCAGCAGCCTGTAGGAAACCGCAACGGCCGCCGTCAGCAAAAGGACTTCCATGACGGTCAGGTATGCATGATTGGCGTAACCGTTCAGAAGATCAAAAAGGCCAAGGCCGATCGCGCCTGAGATAAAACCGTACTTGAATCCCAAGAACAGCGTGCCCAGAGCAACAAAAGAAAAACCAAGATCGACGAACGGGTGACCGACGGGTGACGGGACGTGAATCTGGAACATTGCGAAGACATAGTCAAGCGCAGCGAAGAATGCTGCCCGAATTACTGCGTAAAGCTTTTCATTTCTCATAATAAAACCTTCTTCATAATAGCGTTAAGTGAATTATAGGTTTCGGATGGTTAAAAATCAATTAATAAACGATGTTCTATTTAATTTTCGGATAATGTATCGATACAATTATGTGCTTGGATGAGATGCCGACTGTGCGGACACAAAAAAACGGATGATTCACAAAAAAGATGCGAATCATCCGCTGACATAAATTATTTTTGATATGTCTCAAAATGTTCCTTCAAGATTGCGCTGCCGTAAATCAGTGCCTCAATGACGGTGATGAAGAAGCTGACCGGAAGATCGGTCACCCAGCTCAGAACAAGGCCGAACCAGATTCCGAACAGAGCGAACAGGAAGTTGAGCACGATCATCTTTTTCAGCGTGTGCGCAAAATACTTGGCTGCCGATGCAGGAATCGTCAGTAAAACGAAAATCAGCAATGAACCGACGATCTGCGCCGTGATGCTGATCGTCAGCGCAAGCATGATCAAGAAGATGATTGAAATCGACTTGTTGAAACGCTGATTATATTCGGCGCCTTGCGAATCAAACGAGTTGTAGGCCAAGCGCTTGAACAGCAGGAAAATGACCAAAAGCAAAAAAATGCTTAATCCGACCAGAATGTCAATGCTTGAGCGATTGATTCCGACGATGCTCCCGAAGAGAATGCTCGTTGCATAATTGGCCTGCTTGTTTGAAAGGGATAGAAACAAAATTCCGAGTCCGAGGAAAAGACCGGAGAAGACGCTGATTGAAGATTCGCGCCGGCCGAGCTTTTCGCCTGAAAAACCGATCAGGAGGGCAGACGAGCAGGTGAACAAAAGCATCCCTGCAAGCGGTGAAATGCCGGCAAAGACGCCGAACGAAGCACCGGAAAAACCGATTTCGGACAACGTGTGCGTGAAAAACGAAGTCTGGCGCGCCACGACGAAGACGCCCATGACGCCGCAGATCAGTGCAATGAAAATCCCGGCAATAAAAGCATAGCGCATGAAATCATATTGGAGCATCAGTTCTTGTCCCCCTTGTTGATAAGTTTTCCCGATTTGTCTGCCAAATGCAGTTCGTAGTCGGCATAAGCGGCAATCAATTCAGGATCGTGCGTGATGAACATGATGGTCAGGCCATGTTCCTTCATGACGTTGCGAAGCATTTTCAAGAGTTCGTGCTTGCTTGTCTGATCAAGACTCGCGGTTGCTTCGTCTAAAATCAAAAGCTTCGGATTGGCACAAAGAGCCTGGGCGAGATAGGCACGTTGCTTTTCCCCGCCGGAAGCGCGTCCGAGCGGTCGGTCGGCAATTTTTGTCAAATTGGTTTCAGAGAGGATGGCGGCCAGTTTTTCTTTGGCTTCTTTGTTCAAAAAAATGCTGTTGGTTTTGAGCCCGAAAGCCGCAAAATCACGAATGCAAAGCGGATATTCGTCATCAATGCTTCGAAGCTGCGGCACGTATTGAACCTGATCTCTTGAAACCATGAACTTGGCGTGTTCCTCGTAGTCATGCGATAAATCCGCTAGGAGATGCTTGATCAAAGTCGTTTTGCCGACGCCGTTTTCACCCGTGATACAGGTCAGTTTTCCGCGCGGAATTTCAAATGACAGATTTGAAAAAAGCGTTCGGTCGGGGATTTTCAGATTCAGGTTGGTCACTTTCAAAATAGAATCCATAGTCGTTCTTCTTTCCGATTATTTTTCGATTTCTGCAATTTGACGATATTCCGATTGCAGCCAATTGAAATAGTTCTTTCCTTCTGGCAGCGTCTCCGTTACCTTGACAACCGGGATGTCGTGTTTTCTGCAAAGATTTACGATGTTTTTGACGGTCGTGCCGTCGCTTTGAACATTATACACGAAAAAGGCGATTTCTTTTCGCTTGATTCTATTTTGCAGATTCTTGATGTCCGTATATGACGGATCGCTTTCTTCTTCGACTGCCTTGGCAAAGTGAGCGTTTGCGACTTTGTAACCCATTTTTTCAAGTGAGTAGTCAAAAACCGGCTCCGAAACGGCCACTGGCTTCTCAATTCTTTCAGCTCTGATTTTTTCGAGTTCGCTGTTCAGTCTGGCGACTTTTTTCTTGTAGGCAGCGGCATTTTGCTTGAATTCAGCTTTTTTTGACGGCATTTTTTTTGAAAAAACATTGACCAGTTCATCCGCAAGCCTTGACATCGTTTCAGGATTGTACCAGAGGTGTTCGTTTTGCCCCTCTTTGACGTTCATCAATTCGGCAGCGGAAACGCTCTTTTTGTCCGAAAGTTTTTTGATCCAGTCGTCATAGCCGGCGCCGTTTCTGATGATGACGTCGGCATTTGCGGTTTGTTTGGCCGTTTTGGTCGTTGCTTCAAAGTCGTGCGGGTCGATGTTCGGGTTGTCGATAAGGGACGTGACGGTTCCGTTTTTGCCAAGGACCGCCTTGGCAGTTTCTCCGTAAAAATCCAGAGTCGAAACCACTTTCAGTTTGTCAGAGCTGCTTTTTTTGCTTTGGTTCGCGCATCCCCCGAGAATAAGCAGCGTACAGATCGTCAAAAGACATAATGAGAGCAGATGAGTTCTTTTATTCATGCATAATTCCTTTCCTTAACAGCGTATCTGAGTTTTAGTTAGTAATTGTTACGATTAAAATCATAACCGCCCAAAATATGACTGTCAAGCAAGAAACGTTGATATATCAACCTTATTACGATTTAGCCAAAAACGGTATTACGATGTTAAGCGTAATAAGAGGAGTAAGATTACGATTTAAATTTTTTTGAATTTTTGAATGAAACATTCGGCAATCAGTGATTGAGGAAACGTCTCGACCCCGAAAGCGTCTTCTGGTTTTTGGCAGTCCGCGTCAGGCACGAAGAATTGCGCTGAAGACACAAAAAACCTCCGTATGGGGAAATACGGAGGAAAAAAGGAGTATGTGTTGTAGCTGCAGACTGGGGAAAGTCCGCAGCATTATCAGCTTTCCGACGCATCTGAAAGGGGAGAATCAGATGCGGGTGTATTCAAATTTTGGTGTTCTACTTCAAGCTGTAATTTAATTGTACACAATGGATTTAAAGAAAATATATCGAATTATTTAAGAATTATTTAAGGCAATAATCAGAATCGCCTATTTCAAAATCATCACAATACTGTATAAATTCCAAAGGGGTCATTCCGAGTCGTTTCAACAGAAGAATAAATGACAAAAAATCGATGTTTCCGGATTCTTCAAAGCGAGACAAGGTTGATTGCGAGACGATGCCTGCTGCAACCTGCTTTTGCGACAAGCCCTGTTCTTTGCGAAGCAATTTAAATATTTTCCCATAATTCATAAATCTGCCCCCCAAAAAAATAATATGCAAATATGAATAATCAAATCAACAATTGAGTTAATTATAGTATAATGACACATGTAGTAATGTTACAAAAAGATTAAAAATGAGGGAGTGTTTTTTATGAAGAAGAGAAATTTATTAGTGGCTGTTATCTTAGGAGTATTGCTTCTTTTTGCTAACTTTGGTTCCGTAGCATCTGCTGCTAATACGTCATACGTTCATTTTGAATTCAGGTGGAATAGTCCATATGATGCAACATATAGGCAACAGAAATGGACTAAGTCTTATATTTATTTTAAATCAACTAAGTGCACCCGTCCTTGGTATACAGTTACGCCATACATTCACAGTTATTTAGTTGGCGGAAAGGGAAACACTTCTATTGGTAGTTCTAGAAGAATATATGGAAACCACACATATTATATAACTAATTATGCGGTTGAAAAATACGGCAAAGGAAACAACGTTTGGCTTGAAGCATCATCTTGGGGGAATGGAAGTGCCTATGGAACTTGGCATGCAGATTGTGGAAAATATTAATATAGATTTGGAAAAAGCATCATTCTTTCATTGATAGGAAGTGAAATCGTGTATTTTGTAAAGCGTTCCTTTTCCAGAAGGTACCTTTCGGGTTTTTTGCTCGGACTGATAGTCGTTTTATTGCACGTTGTTTTTGCGGTCGGCTTTCTCCGCATGCAAATCGGCGAATTCAAAAACAGTCCGGAAGCATTTTGTCCGTACTATAAATGGATTATGGCAGACACGTTTTGGAGCCTCATTTTTTCGTTGATGATTCCGTTCATGGCAGCGCTCGGAAACAGTCAGATGACGTATGATGACGCAAACAGCGGCTTTATCATGCACGTGCTGCAGAAAAAGGGCAAAATCGGCTATGTGCTCGGTTCGCTGACTTCGGTTTATGCGGTCACGTTTATCGAGACCGTGCTTGTTTTGGCGGCAGACGTCATGTTTGTTTTTTTGCTGCTGCCGAACGTTTTGCCGGATCAAGTGCTGAATTCAGGCGAAGGCTACAGTCGTTTGTTCACGTATCACGTTGAATGGATGTACTCTAAACCATTTAAATTGATTTTGTTTTATATAATTCTGTCAGGGTGTGCGGCAGGATTGTTCGGAATGCTGACGGCCGTTTGCGGACTTTATTTTTCAAACAGGTTCACGGTCATGTTCAGCGGCTTTATCATCGGGTTGATCTTCTTCGTGCTGGCCAATCAGAAAATCGTCAATCTGCCGTCGTTTTTGCTGGTGCTTCCGGTCATGTCGCAGATGTACCTGCCGTCGCTTGGATGCTTGGCGGCCTTTTATCTGGTCTGCGTCGCGCTGCTTTTTGTCTTTCAGATTGTCGGGGTAAGAAAGCATGCAAGCATATAAGTATCTCTTGAAAAAAACGTCGAAAAAATCGCGCATCAAGGCTCTTGTTTTGGGATTGGCCGTTTCGGTTTTGACTTTTGCGTCCGTTCTTTCAAAATGCAGGGCCAATATTGCAATAGGGAATAAAGGCGACACTGAGCTCGGCAGAATGTTCGTTGCGAGTTTTTCGAATCTTCAGTATTGTGAATTGGGACTGTTTCCCGTTTTTTCGGCCATTTTTTTGCTGTTGTTGACTGATTGCGGATTTGAAAGGGAAATGTTTGTGTTGAAACAGCCTGAAAAGATCGGACGTTTGACAAGGTCGAAGGTCTTTTTAGCCTGTTTCATCCTGACTTCTGGCGCCATTTTGGGCCTGTTGGTTTTTGCAATCTTTTTTGGCGGCAGATATCAGGTGCAAAAAACAACCTTCTTCTGCCTGGCAGGAGATTTGAGTTTGTTTTTTTTAGCCTGGTTTGCTTTCGGGTGCATGACGTTTGCTTTGGAAAACGTGCTGTCAAAACCTTTAACGTGGCTGTTGTTTCAAATCGTGTTTTTGATTGAAGCCAAAACGTTCGAATTTTTTGGCATTTCCGTTTGGATCATGCGCGGTTTGCTGATTCCCGATGCAACAAGCTTTGGCTTTTTTGAATTTGCATTGGACTGTTTGATCAATGCAGGCTATGCCGTTTTGGCGTCTGAAATTTTCAAGAAGACTCTTTTTAGAAGGGAGCGCTTGAGTTGAAAGTTTTTGGAAAACTTTTTTCAAGAAACATGAAACTGATGCTCGGAAACGTTTGGCGCCGCGAACTGATCATGCTTGTTTTGTGCGCCATTGCCGTTTTTCAGTATTCCAAAATTGGACAAAGGCCGCTTTTAAGCGACGTGATGCAGGGTATTTCAGATTTCAGAGGCAATCCGTACTTTCCGATGTCATGGTTTTTGATCGTGATTTTTAATCAGGTCGTCATCGGTGATTCCTTTCGCAAATTGATTTTGCATGACTATCCGTTGGTCGCAAGCATCAGTCTTGGCAAGTATCTTTTTTGTTCGGTTCTGAATCTGTTTTCGGTCGGAGGAGCAAATGTTTTGCTGCTGTTGGTTATGACGAGGCATCATTCTCTGCATTTTGCATGGACCGCAGTGTTTTGCCTGCTCTTGTTTTTAGCGTGCTTTGCCTTCCTGACTCTGATTTTTTCGCCCGTAATCTGCGAAGGGCTAGTCGTCGTCATTGCGGTTTTGACAATTTTTGCCGATGGGATGCCGTTTTTTGACCGGTTGATGTTTGTCAGAGGAACGGCGATTTTGCCAGGGGATGTTTTGGCAGCATTGCTAATGCTGATCATCATCGCTTGGTGCGGTTTTAGAATCAAGCAGTTGGATTTTATTTGAGGTGATTTTTGATGAGCAGCATCGTAAAAATTGAACACGTAACTAAAAAAATGAAGAGCCTTGTGGCTTTGGACGATATTTCGCTTGAAATTTCCGAACCGGGCATTTACGGCTTCGTTGGTCCGAACGGGTCCGGTAAAAGTTTGATCTTCAAGACGATTCTTGGCTTTTTGAAACCTGATTCGGGGCAGGTTTTCGTGCACGGAAAGAAGCTTCGAAAAGACATCCTGTTTGCCGAAGATACTGGGTATTCAATGGTCGAATATGCGGCCTTGGCCGACAAGACCGGCAGGCAGAATCTGGAACTGATGGATATTTTGGCGTCTGAAAAACACGATTTGGACAAGCTTTTGAGATATGTCGGGCTCGATCCGAACAATCAGAGAACGTACAAGGAATACTCGCTTGGGATGAAGCAGCGCTTGCTTTTGGCGATGGCGATGCTGTCCGATCCGAGTCTTCTGATTTTTGACGAGCCGACCAATGCTTTGGACGAAGACGGTCAGGAATTTTTGAAGCGACTCGTGCTTGAACAAAGAAAACGCGGCAAAACCTTGCTGATTTCCAGTCACGACAAGACGTTCATCACTGACGTAGCGGATAAGATCTATTACGTGAGCGAAGGCAGGATCAAAAAAGAGGCGGTTAATTGCGATGAAAAAATTGACGAATAAAGGCTTTGTCGGCATCGGACTCGTCTTGTTGGCTTTGGTTTCGGCAGGTCTCTTGTTAGTTCGGCATGAAAATGCAGCGCTGGCCCGACAGTATAAAATCGTTCGCTGCAGCGCAAAGGCTGGAACGAAACTTTTCGGCAGGCAGATTGAGATTGAACGCTACGTTGAAAAGGTCGAACCGAAGAAGGTTTGTTTCAAACTGATCGTGAACAGCCAAAAGGCGCAATCTCTGGAAAATCTGCAGCTGGTCAATACGCCTGAAGGAACGGTTGATTATTTTGACTCGTACAAAGTCAACGGCAAGGCTTCGGAAGGACTCAGGCTCAAGCCGGGCAGAAACGTCATTGAAGGAAAAATCAATAAGGAAGACTTTGGCAAAAAAGGCGTCAAGACCGTGCTGTGGTACAAGCTCGGCAAAATGAAATATGCTGAATATTTTTTTGAATGATGAGGAAAATATGGCCCGAAGTGAAAAACCGGTTGATTTGCAGTTGATTGCAAATCTAAACCGGTTTTTGCGTATGCATGACAAGCTCCTGCTGCGATGAAAACAGCCAAAAGAGGGCGCTTTCAGTAACCTAGGGATGGTATTTACGGACAGAGCACCATTTTTTGCTGATTTGTCCGTAAGCAAAACGTATTTTACGGACAAACGGCCGTTTTTGCCCATTTTGTCCGTAAACGGCAGTGATTTTGACAAATGCAGTGCTGCACATAATCTGCTCAATTACTGCACCTGACCTCGGTTACGGGCAAAACGTTGATTTCTGAGATTTGCTCGTAATCTGAGGCCACACTACTTTGGCAAAGGTAACTGAGTAGAACATTTTCTCAATTTTGGATGATTTTGTTCTACTCTCAGGGCAGCGCGGGCCGAATTTGGAGTCGGCGGTAGAACATTTTCTCAATTTTGGATGATTTTGTTCTACTTTCGAGGCCGCGCGGGCCATATTCGGAGAGCCCGGTAGACAAAAATCACACATTTCCCCCATTTTTTGCCTACTTTCGAGGTCACACGGGCCATATTCGGAGAGTCCGGTAGACAAAAAAGAGGCATTCACTCCGTTTTTTGTCTACTTTCGAGGTTGCGCGCCCCAATTTCAGAGTGTCCGGTAGACAAAAATCACACATTTCCCCCGTTTTTTGCCTACTTTCGAGGTCACACGGGCCATATTCGGAGAGTCTGGTAGACAAAAAAGAGGCATTCACTCCGTTTTTTGTCTACTGTCCCTCGAGATTCAATGTTGGTTACGGGCAAAACGGCGATTTTTAAGATCTGCCCGTAATCGAAAGGATGACAGCAGGATTTTGCTGAGAAAAATGGACTAATGTATCTGAATGATTTCTGAATGTGGCTGACGACGCTGGATTTCTCATAGAAAAATGCTTTATGAAGACTTGTAGACAAAAGTCACGCTATTTTAACAATTTTTGTTTGTCGTCACGCCCGCTCTTGTCACTCGCGTTTCCAAAAGCAGAACAAAATTCCCCAAAATTGAAAAAATTTTCTACCGTCCAGCCCAAATCCGTCGTCCACGGCCCCCGGCAACCGCATAAAACAAAATCATCCCCGTTTCAGCGCAGAAGCAGAGACGAGGATGATTTGCAGAAAAAAACTCCACGATTGGGGAACCGCGGAGAAAAAGGAATATTTATCCAAGCGGCTTAGGGAGACCGCTTGAATCATCACTTACTTTTTAGGGGGGAGTAAGTGAAATATGTTTGTTGTTATTAGGTATGTTTTAAAGATAAACTAAACTTATGAATGACTTGTGAATTAAACAAGAGCTTTAAGTGAACTTTGCTAGAAGTTAGTTGCCCTTTTTTAAGTTCTTTGATAAAAAATTTAAAGCAATGGTCAAGGAATATGGCGTAAAGAACGCATCGGAACCGTGGTCGCAATTTTCAAGCGCGTAAAAATCGGCACAATGATCGGTCTGTCTGAGTTTTTCATACAGCATCACGCTTTGAGAAAACGGCACCATGCGATCCTTTTTACCGTGCATGATCAAAAACGGCGGCAGCTTTTTTGAATCGATATAGTTCAAGGCACTGGATTTTTCAAGAAGATCAGGCACCGTGCGGATATTGACGCCGCCAAACAGCAGGCCCGTCGGACTTTTTTCGCTTTCATGATCATGGTTCGTCGGAAATTCCTGCATGCGCGAGAAGTCGATTGGCCCGTAAAAATCGACGCAGGCGCGGTAGTGCAGCGGGGAAAAGCGCACGTCTTCGTCTGAAAATTCCTGCATGTTGCCGGTAACGCAAGCCATGACTGAGGCATATGCGCCGGATGAGTCGCCGAAGCATGCGTAGCGATACGGATCGACGCTGTACTCGAAAGCGTGATTCAACATATAGCGCGTGGCAGTCTTCAAATCCTTGATTTGCGCCGGAAAAATTCCCGTCGGAGTCGGACGATATTCGACGATTGCGACAACGTAGCCATGTTTTGCGACCTCAATCAGCGGAACCAGGTGTCTGGTGAGGTTTTGTCGTTTAAATGCAGAGCCCTGGGTATACATGATAAGAGGATAATGCTTCGTTTCAGTTTCTTCGTGAGCGGGTACGATGATTGTCAAATGCAGAGCCTGACCATCTTTGACGGCATAACAGACGTTTTGAATCACTTGCGGATAAAAAGGACTCATCGGTTCGTTTAGAGTTTTCATTCCTTCGGGCGCCAAAGGAGAGGACGGAAATTCGTCAAATGAGTATTGTTTCAAGGAATCACGACCTTTCAAAAATTCTTTAGTTCAATCATAGCTTTTTAAGTAATTTTTTGCCATCAAATTTATAATTAAGAGTTGCCGTAAAGGCTTGTTTTTCATTAAAAAATAACTTACTATTGTAGGTAGCGTGTGAAACAAGGCGCTTGCGTCATGTTTCACAAAATTTGAGAAAATGCAAGAGGAAAATGATGACACCAGAAGAATTTCGTCAAGCATTGGCTGCACGAGGTGTTGAACTAAGCGACCATCAGATGCAGCAATTTGCGGATTATTATGAATATCTCGTCGCCGTGAACGAGCACGTCAATCTGACGGCGATTACCCAAAAAGATGAAGTCTATCTCAAGCACTTTTACGATTCTCTGATTCCGGCATTGACCGTCAAAGATCTTCAGACAGAAGCTTTGACGCTTTGCGACGTGGGAGCCGGTGCCGGGTTTCCGTCGATTCCGATGAAAATCGCATTTCCGAATCTTAAAGTAACGATCGTTGACTCGCTTAATAAGCGAATTCGTTTTTTGAACGATCTTTCGGAACGACTGGGGTTGGAAGAAGTCGAATTTCATCACGGCAGAGCTGAAGAGTTTGCCGGCAAAAAGAGCAAGCATCGCGAAAGCTATGACGTCGTGACGGCAAGAGCCGTTGCGCGTCTGTCGGTTTTATCGGAGTATTGTCTGCCTCTTGCAAGAGTCGGGGGTCGTTTCATCGCGCTCAAGGCGCAAAAGTCGGAACAAGAACTTGAAGATGCGGAGTATGCGATTGAAAGTCTCGGAGGAAAGCTGGTTGACGATGCCGTTTTTCACCTTCCCGAAACGGATGACGTGCGTCATATCATTACAATCGAAAAAATCAGGCAGACTCCGAAAAAATATCCTAGAAAGGCCGGGACGCCAGCCAAGATGCCGCTTGAAAAGCCTAGAGCATAAGGTAAAGGAGCGATTTGTATGCCATTTTCTTTTTTTAAGGGCAATAATAAGAATCAGGAAAGCATCGAAACGCCAAAAGATGACAGGGACCGCGTTGAAAAAATCGCCGTTTCTTTGATCGTTCCCAATCGCAATCAGCCTCGCAAGATTTTTTCCAGGGAAAGCATCGGAGAACTTGCCGAAACGATTCAGAATCACGGCCTTTTGCAGCCGATTATTCTGAGAAAATGCAGTGACGGAAAGTATGAAATTATTGCCGGAGAACGCAGGTTCAGGGCCGTCTGCTCGCTTAAATGGGAAAAAGTTCCTGCTATCGTGAAGGAAATGGGCGATCGCGAATCCGCTTCATTTGCAATCATCGAAAATCTCCAAAGGGAGGGACTGACTGCAATTGAAGAAGCACAGGCATATAGTCGGCTGATGGAACTCAATCAGCTGACGCAGCAGGATCTCGCAAAGGAAATCGGCAAGAGCCAGTCATTCATAGCCAATAAGTTGCGTCTTTTGAAGCTGTGCGATAAAGTAAAAGAAGCAATTATGAACAAGTCGATCAGTGAACGACACGGCAGGGCAATGAGCGGACTTGAAAAAGGACAGCAGATTTATGTTTTGAATGAAGTCGCGGCCAATCACTTGTCCGTTAAAGAAACGGAGAAACTCGTCAAAAGCCTGCGCGAAAAAGCGGAAAGAAAACCTGAGAAAAAGCGCGTCAGAGGCGTCGTCAAGGACGTCAGAATCGCAATCAATACCGTTAAGGGCGCGGTCGACATGGTGCAGAAAAACGGCGTCGACGTTGTAATGCATGAGGAGGACAACGCTGAATTTCACAGGATAATTATTGATATTCCAAACAAAAAACAATAAGGGGGATTAAAAGTGGGTACTATCATTGCAGTTGCAAATCAAAAAGGCGGCGTCGGCAAAACGACAACCAGCGTCAATCTGGCCGCATGTTTGACAGATTTGGGGCAAAGGGTTCTTCTGATCGACATGGATGCTCAGGGAAATGCCACAAGCGGAATCGGAATCAAAAAGCCTGACATCAAGCAAGATGTATATGATGTTTTGATCAATGACGTTCCGCTTGAAGACGTTGTGATGCATACGCAACGTCAAAATCTGGACGTTGTTCCGGCAACGATTCGCTTGTCGGGTGCCGAAATTGAGCTTACTTCGCAGATGGCGCGCGAAAAACGCCTGGCCGATGCGTGCGTTTTGGCAAAAGATGCATATGACTACGTTTTGATCGACTGTCCGCCTTCGCTGGGTCTGCTGACGATCAACGCTTTTACGACCTGCGATTCGATTCTGATTCCCGTTCAAAGCGAATATTACGCTTTGGAAGGGTTAAATCAGCTGATGAATACCGTCAAGCTCGTTCAGCGTCACTTCAACCCTGATTTGAAAATTGAAGGCGTCTTGATGACGATGCTTGATTCGAGAACGAACCTCGGAAATCAAGTCGTTGAAGAAGTCAAAAAATACTTTGGAGACACCGTTTATCAGACGATCATTCCAAGAAACGTGCGTTTGTCGGAAGCTCCAAGCTACGGACTTCCAATCGTCGATTATGACGAAAAATCAAAAGGCGCAATTGAATATCAAGCTTTAGCAAAGGAGGTTTTGGCTGCTCATGCCTCAAAGGAAAAATAAAGGACTGGGTCGCGGACTTGACGCATTATTCACTGAATTTGACGAAACGGCAACGGCTGACGAAACAGTTGTCGAATTGAATCTTAGTGATATCAGATCAAATCCGTATCAGCCGCGTAAAACATTTGATGAAACAAGTTTGTCGGAACTTTCTGACTCAATCAGAAAACAAGGCGTTTTTCAACCGATCATCGTTCGTCAGTCAAAGGTTTCCGGATATGAGATCATTGCCGGCGAACGCCGCTATCGTGCTTCCAAGATGGCCAAAAGAACAACGATTCCTGCAATCGTGCGCGATCTGAACGAAGAAGAAATGATGGAAATCGCCGTGTTGGAAAACCTTCAAAGAGAAGATCTGACACCGCTTGAAGAAGCTCAGGCATACAATACGCTGATGGAAAATCTGAATCTTACGCAAGCGCAGGTTTCAGAAAAACTCGGGAAATCTCGGCCGTACATCGCCAACTATTTGCGCTTGCTGAGTTTGCCGAAAGCCGTCAAAGACTTCCTGCAAAAGGGCAGTCTCTCGATGGGACAAGCCCGGACGCTTCTTTCGGTAAAAGACAAGAAGAAATTGGTTGCTTTGGCAGAAAAAACCGTTAAGGAAGGCTTAACGGTGCGCCAATTGGAAAGCATCGTCAATGAACTGAACGGTGAAAGGGACAAGCAAAAGAAGGTCAAGAAACCGGAAAAGCTTTCGCCTTATTTGAAACATAGCGAAGAGCTTTTGCGTGAAAAATTCAGTACGAAGGTTTCAATCAAGAGCAGTCAAAAGACAGGCAAAGGCAAGATCGAAATCGATTATCTTTCAAATGATGATTTGAATCGCATTCTTGAAATCTTGGACATTACATTGGATTAGGGGTGTCTTTTATGTACGATTTGCATGATATTGTCGAGATGAAAAAGCCGCACCCGTGCGGAGAAAACCGTTGGGAAATTATCAGAATGGGAATGGACATTAAGATCCAGTGCACAAAATGCGGTCGCTTGATCATGCTGCCAAGACGCGAGTTCGACAAAAAAATGAAAAAAGTTTTGGAGAAAGCTCCAAGGGAAGATTAAATTAAGAAAGAGTGGAAAAACAAAATGGCATTAACAGCAGGTATCGTCGGATTGCCAAACGTTGGCAAGTCGACACTATTCAACGCGATTACGAAGGCTGGTGCCGAAATGGCCAACTATCCCTTCGCAACGATCGATCCTAACGTCGGAATGGTTGAAGTTCCGGATGCGCGTTTGGCTCGAATCGATGAAATCATTCCGGCAAAGAAAATCGTGCACACGACGTTTGAATTTACCGATATTGCGGGAATCGTCAAAGGCGCAAGCAAAGGCGAAGGTCTTGGCAACAAGTTCTTGGAAAACATTCGTCAGGTTGATGCAATCGTGCATGTCGTCCGTGCATTTGATGACGAAAATATCACGCACGTTTCTAATAAGGTCGATCCGTTGGACGATATCGACACGATCAACATGGAACTTGTTTTGGCCGATCTTGAATCCGTCAACAAACGTTATGTGCGCGTTGAAAAGGTTGCTCGCACTCAAAAAGACAAGGATTCGATTGCGGAATTCAACGTTTTGTCAAAAATCAAGCCTGTTTTGGAAGAAGGCAAGCCGGTTCGCAGTCTCGAATTCGACGATGATGAGCAAAAAATCGTCAAAGGATTGTTCCTGTTGACGTCAAAACCCGTGCTTTACGTTGCAAACATTGGCGAAGACGACATGGCCGATCCCGATTCTTGCGAATATTACCAACAAATCAAAAACTTTGCCGAATCAGAAGGCTCGCAAGCTTTGGCCGTTTGCGCTCGAACGGAAGAAGAAATTGCCGAACTCGATGATGACGAAAAGCAAGAGTTTTTGGAAGCCGAAGGCGTTGAAGAATCCGGCCTGGATCGTTTGATCAAAGCTTCGTACAAGCTGTTGGGCCTGGCAACGTTCTTCACTGCCGGCGGCAAGGAAACGCGCGCCTGGACTTTCAAGCAAGGCATGAAGGCGCCTCAAGTAGCCGGCGTCATCCACTCTGACTTCGAACGTGGATTTATCAGAGCCGAAACGGTTTCCTTTGAAGATCTTGACAAATACGGCAGCATGCAGGGCGTGAGAGAAGCCGGCAGATTGCGCCTCGAAGGCAAAGATTACGTCGTTCAGGACGGCGACATCATCGAATTCAGATTTAACGTCTAATGGGGAATTCGATGCTTGGACTTTGAGTCAAAGGCAGATTTGCCAATGATTGAAAGCATTGGCATTCGCCCAAAACAATGAAATTGTGATATAGTATTTCCTGTCTATATCGATGAAAGCTGGCTTACGAGCAGAAAGTGGGAGGATTTTCCATTGGCAGAAGAAAAGAAAAATGCAAAAGCAGCAGAAAAGCAGGCTGAGGTTCGTGCTGAAAAAGCTGTTGAAGAAGTCGAAGTTACGGTTCGTGACGGGCGCTATGCCGGTTTGACGAAGCGCAACGAAGATTATATGTACCATTTAGGCAAGGCCTTGGATAAGAAAAATTATGACCAAGAGAAAAAAGAAAAGGTCCTTACCGAAATGTACCTCGAACTTAAAGAAAAGCAGCGTCAAGGCATTGTCGCAACAAAACTTTATGGTACCGTGACGGAACGCTGTGAGAAAATCGTCAGCGGCGAGTCTTTGGATGATAAGAAAAAAAATGGCATGCCAAGCTACTGGGTCATGGCGCTTGACAACGGCCTGATCATGTTCATTATGTTCTGTATCCTGTATGCCGTGATGGGCTTCTTCTCCAAAAATCAGCCGGATATGAACGGCGGTTGGATCACGCTGATTGCGACATCGGCAATTGCCGGTTGCGGTCTGGCCTTCTTCTATCGAATGATGGCAGACAATTCCAAGACAAAGAGCAAAAAGAAGAAGTTGACTCGCGGGATTCTGGTAACACTGGAACTGATTGCAATTTGGATGATCGCTTTTGGAATTATCGCATTCATTCCTACAAGCATCAACCGTACGATGAGTCCGATCGTTTACGCTATTTTGGGCGTGGCAGGCTACTTTGTAAGAAGATATCTGAAGGGCAAATTGCATTTCCAAAATATGGCATTTTAGGACAAGGTGTGAAGACCAGCCGCTTAACAAGGCGGTAGATAAGGAGGGGCGCTAGCGATCAGCGAAAGCGCAGTCGCGACGCGGCACGAACTTATCATGAGCCTTGTTGCTGGTCTGAGCCTGATTATGAAGGTGTGGAAGCGAGCGGTCATGAGCCCGTACGCAACTGAATGATGATTTTAAATCCGTGCCAGTGATGGCGCGGATTTTTCATTATAGGATCTGCATTCAGCCAAGTGCAGTGTTCGTGCTCCCGAAAGTAGCCCAAAATCCTGTATTTCCCCAAAAAGACGCCAAACGATCGCAAAGAAGACGCAGATTTTTGATTTAGGAAATAATATCCGAAAAAGTTCACTTTTCACTTGACGGACATAGCATGTTTGTTAGAAAATTCAAGATGAGGAGTTCTCGTAAATTACAGAGAACTAAGAATAAAGTATAGAAGTTGGGGTAATTATGAGGAAAGTGGTTAAATTCGGCGGAAGCTCTCTTGCCGATTCAAAGCAGTTTGAAAAGGTCGGTAACATCATCAGTGCCGACGAATCAAGATTATACGTTGTTCCAAGCGCTCCTGGCAAACGTTTCTCAAAGGACACGAAAGTCACGGACATGCTGATCAAGGCTTATGAAATTACGGTTGAAGGCGGCGACTTGGGCGAACAGCTGAAGAAAATCAAAGCACGATATGATGAAATTATTGACGGACTTGGACTTGAGATGACGCTTGACGATGAATTTGCGACAATTAAGGAGAATCTTGAAAAAAATCCTTACCTTGACTATGCTTCTTCTCGCGGAGAGTATCTGAACGGAAAGGTCCTTGCAAATTATCTCGGTTTTGAGTTCATCGACCCTTATGAAACGATTTTTTTCAACGAAGAGGGGCAGCTGAATGATTACAAGACCAACAAGGTTTTGAAAAAGCGCCTTGAAGAGGTTGAACATGCGGTGATTCCCGGTTTTTACGGACAAGGAAAGGATGGACGCGTCAAGACGTTTTCGCGCGGCGGATCTGACGTGACGGGGTCAATCGTGGCTGCTGCTGCCGGGGTCGATGTTTATGAAAACTGGACCGATGTTTCAGGATTTCTTGTTGCCGATCCGCGTATCGTGGAAGATCCAGAGACAATCAGCACGATCACGTATCGTGAGCTGCGCGAGCTTTCATACATGGGAGCATCCGTTTTGCATGAAGAAGCAATTTTCCCGGTTCGCTCAAAGGGGATTCCGATCAATATCAGAAATACGAATCGTCCTCAAGATGAGGGAACATGGATCGTTGAAAGTACGGCCAAAAAACCTGCATATACGATTACCGGAGTTGCCGGCAAAAAAGGCTTTTGTTCGATTACGATTACGCAGGCCTTGATGAATTCTCAAATTGGCTTTGGACGCAGAGTGCTGCAAGCATTTGAAGAAAGCGATATTTCGTTTGAACATATGCCTTCCGGAATCGATACTCTTTCAGTCGTCGTACATGAAGACGAATTCCTGCTTAAAGAACAGGAAGTCATGGCCCGTCTTCACAGAATGACCGAACCGGATTCAATCGAAATCGAATCGGATCTGGCATTGATTGCGGTCGTTGGTCGCGGAATGAAGTCTCAAAGCGGGACTGCGGCAAGACTTTTTGCCGCACTGGCCAACGCAAACGTCAACATTCGCATGATTGACCAGGGATCTTCAGAATTGAACATTATCGTCGGCGTTGCCAATAACGATTTTGAAGCCGCAATCAGGGCAATCTACGAAAATTTTGTGGCGCGTGTGTAAAAGCTGTCAGACAATCAGAACACTGACGATATGTGAATGGTGTAAAATATGGATAATCTCATTAAACAATTAGAGGCATTTGTTCCTTACAACGAACAGGAAGAACGCGATTTATCCGTGATGCTTGACTGGGCCAGGTGCGGGGCGGACGTTTTGACAAGAAAGAACAAAACGGCTCATTTTTCCGCTTCGGCATGGATCGTATCACCGGATCGAAAAAGTACCTTGATGTGCTTTCACAACATTTACAACTCCTGGTCGTGGATGGGCGGACATGCTGACGGCGATGCTGATTTAAAGCACGTCGTCGTAAAGGAAATAGGCGAAGAGTGCGGCCTTTCCCCGGACAAGCTGCATTTTCTGGATGACGGCATATTCTCCGTCGAGATTTTGACGGTCAACGGGCATGAGAAACGCGGAGAATACGTGCCTTCCCATCTGCATCTGAACGTGACGTATCTTTTGGAAACTGATCCTGCATTTGACCTGCAAAGCAAACCTGACGAAAACAAGGCGGTTTCCTGGATCAGGATTGCAGATCTCTCAAAGCGCGTTTCCGAACAATGGATGAATGAACGAATTTATTCAAAACTCGTTAAAAAAATTGCCGCAGCGGATTAGTTGAAAGAGGCTTTGAAAAAGTCCCGGTTCTTACTTGAATTAAATGAAATGCCGAATGAAGGTGGTCAGGTTGCGACTGCTTTTGTCCGCATTTTTAAATACAGTGCTCGCTAAATCAGCGCGCAAAATCCTCACGTTCTGACGGAGCATATCTTTTGAGTGCTTTGATACATGGAAAAAAACCGATTATTTTTGCTTATTTCCATCATAACAGGCGCTTATCTTGCATACGAAAAAAAAACGGATCAGATTTGCAATTGATTGCAAATCTGATCCGTTTTTTCAATTTGAGGCAGAGTTTTCTCAAAGACTCTTTTTTACAAAAATTTGGAGCTTCCGCATGACGAACCGCAAAGAAGAATCGCCGAAAATAAAAGCGCTTGCACAATCGGCTGGTTTTGCATAAAATAAAAGTGATATAGCGATTGATTAGAGGGATGTTCATGGATATTGAGAAACTGCTTGCACTTTTTCCGAAAGCAAATTTTGGCGAAAAACAGGCCGGGGCGATTTCATTCAGGCAAGGGGATGCCTTTTTGAATATTCCCGCAGCTGAACTGTCGGAAAAAGAGCGAAAGATTTTGGAAATTTTCTTGGGGAAAACAGATGATTTTGAAGTCGAATGCGGAGTATGGCAGGATTATCTGACGAAAAAAAGCAATGTTAAACCAATCAAGCGCGGCAAGGTCAGGTTTATCCAATATGAGATACACTCCTTGAACCAAGCTGAGTTTGACATGGAGATGTTCAAAAAGGCTTTTTCCGCACTGTTTCCAAAAGAACCGGAAGCTGTTTTCTTTTTGTCAAAGAACAGCGGCGTGGCGGTTGAAAAAATCAATGCTGCAAGTTTTGACAAAGAGGAGTTTAAGGGAATAATTCAGGCGCTTGATGCCGATCTTGGTGCAAGCTGCCGTGTATTTGTCGGACATATCTGGAATCATAAGGATGATTTGCGCGAACTTTTTTCCTCAGAACGGCGGGTTTTTTTGACGGAAAATCCGTCTGAACAGGTTTTTGATCTGTCCGAAGTAGCGCTTCATTACTATTGTCATGAAATGACCTCAAAAAGTCCGCTTGCCCAAAAATACCATCAATTGATTTCTGAAGACCCGCAGCTGAAAAAGATCGTCGTTGCCTTGTATCATGAAAAAGGCAACGTTTCATCAGCGGCAAAAAAGTTATATCTTCACAGAAACACGCTTCAGTACAGAATAGACAGACTTCGTCAGGAGACCGGACTCAATTTGCGCCGGATGGATGACCTGGTTTTTTGCTATCTGATGCTGCAGTGACCATGGACGCTTTTGAGTGGTGCGGAAATTGAAAAGGAACGCTTTTAGCAGCTTGCGTCGTCTATGCAACCGTTTTCGTAAAAGTGCACAAAGGTTGCTGAATTTTTTGTGCAACTTGTGCTAGTCTAAAGAAAGCCTTTTCAATATAATTGTAAGCGTAAACATGATAAAAGACAGGTGAAAAAAATGGTTGAATTGAATTTAAGACATATTTACAAGCATTATGATAATGCCGAAGACGGTCAATATTCCGTAACCGACTTCAATTTGGACATCAAGGATCGGGAATTCATCGTTTTTGTCGGACCGTCAGGCTGCGGTAAATCAACGACCTTGCGCATGATTGCCGGCTTGGAAGACATTTCCAAGGGCGAATTTTTGATTGACGGTCGCGTTGTTAACGATGAAGCACCAAAGGATCGCGACATTGCCATGGTTTTCCAAAACTACGCCTTGTATCCTCACATGACTGTTTATGACAACATGGCATTTGGTTTGAAACTGCGCAAGTATGACAAAGGAGACATCGACAAGCGCGTTCATCATGCCGCAAAGATTTTGGGACTGGAGGAATATCTCCAACGCAAACCGGCCGCTCTTTCCGGCGGTCAGCGTCAACGTGTCGCCTTGGGTCGCGCAATCGTGCGTGACGCGCCGATTTTCTTGATGGACGAACCGCTCTCAAACCTTGATGCCAAGCTTCGCGTCTCCATGCGCGCAGAAATCGCCAAGCTGCATCAGCAACTTAAGACAACGACGATTTACGTTACGCACGATCAGACTGAAGCCATGACGATGGCCGATCGCATCGTCGTCATGCGCGACGGCAAGATTCAGCAAGTCGGAACTCCGCAAGAAGTCTACGATCATCCGGCAAACGTGTTCGTTGGCGGGTTCATCGGATCACCGGCAATGAACTTCTTCAACGTGACGCTTAAGGACGGTAAAATTACCGATGATGGCAACAACTTTACGTTGTCGGTTCCAGAAGGATGCTTGAAGGTTTTGAAGGATAAGGGCTATGACGGAAAAGAAATCATCTTCGGCATTCGTCCGGAAGACATTCATTCAGAACCTGCCTTCCTCGAAACGTTCCCTGAGTCTGTCGTCAACGCTGAAGTTGTCGTTTCAGAACTTCTTGGAGCTGACTCGCAGCTTTACAGCCGCGTCGGCAATACGGAATTTGTTTCAAAGGTTGACGCGCGCGACTACCTTGCGCCAGGATCGAAGGTTCAAATGGGCTTTGACATCAACAAGGCGCACTTCTTCGACAAAGACTCGGAATTGTCCGTATATTAAAATCAGACCCCTAGTATTTCAAAGAGGCTTCGGAATGTTCCGTAGCCTCTTTTTGTGTATTTTATAAAATGCAGTGCGTTCTCTCAGACGAGGATTTGTGTCACTTGAGCGCAAATAATGACCGCTTGAACCGAATTTGTTTACAGCAAATTTGAAAAATGGTTAAATTAAAAACGTAAAGAGGTGAGATGATGAGGGTTCGAGTTGAGATCGGCACTGATGTTTCGGAAAAAGAAATTGTTTTGAGAACGAACGAGTACGATGAAGAGGTTGAACGGATGCTTTCTTTGCTGCAAAAGATTCAAAAGACGCCGCAGCTGATTTTTTATAAGGACAGCACGGAATATTTCTTTTCCGCGGATAAAATTTTGTTTTTTGAAACAAGCGAAAGGCAAGTTTACGCTCATACGAAAAATGATGTTTTTGTCGTTAAGCACAGGCTTTACGAATTGGAGGGTATTTTGAGCGGAAAATTCATGCGGATTTCCAAATCGACCATCGTCAATCTCAGTCACGTATACGCTTTGACGCAGTCTATTTCAGGATGTTCGATTCAATTTGCGAATACGCACAAGCAGGTTTACGTGTCTAGAAGATATTACAAGCTGCTGCGTGAACGCATGAAGGAAGTGAGGGAAAAAATATGATGAGAAAAAAATTTTGGGGCGTGCTTTTGATTTTAGCCGCGATTGCTTTGGTTATCAGTCGCCTGGGTTTGAAATACAGCGTGCCGCTAGGTTTTTGGCAGATTGTCGGAACGTTGTTCTTCGGTGCTGGACTGATTGAGGGGCTGAGCAAAAGGAAAATCGGAACGAGCGTTTTTTCGATTGCTTTTTTGCTGATTATTTATCAAGACCAGCTCAATCTGCGAAGCGTCGGATCCTGGACGATTCTTGGGGCAGCACTGCTGATTACGATCGGGTTGAACATGATTTTTAAGCAGCATTTTCAGTTTTGGTATGAAAATGTTTCATCAGGCAAAAATTACATTATTAATGGGGATAACGGAAAAGAGGAAGAAAGCAAAGAATATGAGGAATTTACCGAAAATGAGGTTGGATCGACGATCAAAGTCAATTCATTTTTGAATACGACGTCGCGATATGTTCAATCGCAAAATCTCAGACGAATCAACGTCAAGGCCAATCTTTCGGACGTCAATCTGTATTTGGACAACGCCATGCTTCAGGACGGGCATGCAACGATCAAAGTTGACGTTTCTTTAGGCGACGTCAACATTTACGTGCCGAGGTCATGGGATGTCAACAACAGCGTCGATGCTTCTTTGGCAGACGTTAAGTTTGTCGGCATGCCGTCCGGCGAAGGAACCCAAAACCTTAAAGTCGAAGGAAGCGTCCGCTTGGGCGACGTCAAGATTCACTACGTATAATTTTAAGCGGAGATGATGCCGCACTGGATTTTCTAAAAAGGTTCCTCTTGATTAAATGAAATGCCGAACGATGCGGGTCGATTTGTGACTTGTTTTGTTCGGCATTTTCTCAATTTCGATACGTGAAATCAGTTTCTTTTGCAAAATGCAGTGCTGCGAATCTGTCGTCAAGGACCGTTTACGGGCAAAATATCGATTTTTGAAATATGCCCGTAAAATGCAGCCCTCGGTTACGGGCAAAACGTCGATTTTTGGGATATGCCCGTAAAATGCAGCCCACGGTTACGGGCAAAACGTCGATTTTTGGGATATGCCCGTAAAAGCCAGCCCACGGTTACGGGCAAAATGTCGATTTTTGGGATATGCCCGTAAAAGCCAGGCCACTGATTACGGGCAAAACCCCGATTTTTGAAATATGCCCGTAAAAATCCGGCTCCTCGGTTACGGGTAAATCCTCGATTTTTGAAATCTGCCCGTAAAAGCCATCCCACGGTTACGGGCAAAATGTCGATTTTGGTGATATGCCCGTAAAAGCCAGTCCACGGTTACGGGCAAAATGTCGATTTTTGGGATATGCCCGTAAAAGCCAGTCCACGGTTACGGGCAAAACGCCGATTTTTGGGATATGCCCGTAAAAGCCAGTCCACGGTTACGGGCAAAACCACGTTGTATATAAAACCTGGATGATTCGCAATAAATCGCAAGGCATCATGATTTTTTGGCTGTCTTAAAGGTTATTGGTAGCGCAATTATTTATTTCTGTGCTATCCTTAGGTAAATAGTTAATAAACATGAAGCTGTTGGTTACAAAAGAAGGAAAAGCAGCATTTGCAGTCGGAATCGTTTTGATTTTGTCGGTGCTTTTTGTGAACCGAAATCCGGCAGATAAAAAACGTGAGCTTATCATTACCATTAGTTATCAATTATGTGATGCGATATAATCGTAAATTGATAAAGGATGGCGATTGTTATGGAAACAATTCAACACAAATTTAATTGGTCAGTTTGGTTGTAGGTGTTATTTTGTTTGTGGCAGGCATAGTCACATTCATTCATCTTGGTACAACGCTTGAGTTCATCTCTATTATCATAGGTGTAACGGCAGTTGTTAAGGGCTTGTATGAATTATGGTTCAAACACGTTCTTGATACGACGACCGAAGAAAAGACGCTTGGTCTTTTTGCAATGGGAATCGTTGCTCTCGTGCTTGGCTTCCTGTTCATTTTCAAAGCTGCAACTGGTGCCCAGGTCGTAGCGTATATCTTTGCTTTGTGGTTCATCTTCGACGCAATTATTCAGCTTGCTACTTCAAAGAAGTTTAAAAACGCCGGCAAAGCACACTACGTCTGGATGATCGCATTGAACGTCATTGCCTTGCTTTTAGGCATCGCATTGTTGTTCAATCCGCTCCTTGCCAGCATCGCAATCGTGTGGATTGTTTCAATCTACTTGGTTGTCACAGGCATTTCTCAATTTATATCTGCATTTTAATTTGTCTGCGAACGAGCCCCGTTTCGGTTTGAAACGGGGTTTTTTGTTAAATTCAGTGCGGCATCCTGATTCCGAAAACGAACGCGGATTTTTTGAAAAATGCAGTGGCGCAACCTGATTTCAAAAAACAAATGAGGATTTCATCTCTGCATCTGTCAGAAAAATTGGGGGATGTGCTCGCATCGAAAATGTGACGTCTTACGGTTTCTTTTTGACCGCTTGGTTCAAGATGCTTGTAATCAAGCAAAGTTTGAGAATATAATAGTTCCATCAAGCAAACAAAGGGGGAATTTAGCTATGAAAGAAAGGGCAATTGAAGTTTCGAACCTCAAAAAATATTTTAAAGACGTCAAAGCCGTCGACGACATCAGCTTTTCGGTCGAACAAGGCGAACTGTTCGGTTTTCTCGGCGTCAACGGTGCCGGAAAATCTACCGTAATCAATATTTTGTGCACCTTATATAAAAAAGACGGCGGAAGCGTGCGTGTTTTGGGAAACGAAGTCGGAAAGGACGATGAAAAAATTCGGCAGGACATCGGGATGGTTCATCAGGAAAATTCCCTTGATGAGCTGCTGACGGTCAAGGAAAATCTGCAGATTCGCGGGGGGCTTTATGGCGAGACTAAAGAAAATCTCAGGAAAAATTTTGACAAGGTCGTCAAACTTCTTGGGTTGAAAGATGTTTTGAACAGACCGTACGGAAAACTTTCCGGAGGTCAAAAACGCAGGGCAGAGATTGCGGCGGCACTGATGCACGAACCCAAGATCCTGTTTTTGGACGAACCGACGACGGGACTTGATCCGGCAACGAGAAAGAATGTCTGGGAAGCAATCGTTTCTTTGCAAAAAGAACTTGGGATGACCGTCTTTTTGACGACGCATTACATGGAAGAAGCTGCCAATGCAAAGCACGTCTGCATCATCGATCATGGCAAGGTGCTGATGGCCGGAACGCCATTTGAGTTGAAGAATACATATGTCAAAGACGTTTTGCGACTTTATTTTGAACCGGAAAAAAAGGATGAAGTCAAAGAGTCTGCAGCAATCAAAGCTCTGCATTTGACAAAGGAAACAGGCGACATGATCGAAGCAGAACTTGAATGCACGAAGGACGCATTGGACGTTTTGGAGAAAATCAGAGGAGAAATCAAAGGTTTTGAAGTCGTTCAGGGAACGATGGACGATTTGTTCATCAACGTGACAGGGGGAAATAAAAATGCATAAATTTTGGAATTTGGTGAAGAGACATTGTTTGGTGTTCCTTCGCGACAAGACTGCCGTGTTCTTTTCGTTTTTGGCGATGATCATCATCATCGTGCTGATGGGCGTCTTTTTGTCCAAGATGAACGTTGACAGCATTTTGAGCCTTTTGGAGCAATTTCGTCATTCAAAAGCAACGGCAACGGACAGGAAGAATGCGACGGAACTCGTTTATTACTGCATCTTGGCCGGAATTTTGATGACGAATTCGCTGACCGTATCCACCAGCGTGATCGGAATATACATCGACGACATCAAGAGTCATGCGATTGATTGCTTTTATTCGGCACCGATCAAGCGCAGCATTGTCTCGTTGTCATACATCGCAGCGGCAATGATGGTTTCGATGATGATGTGTTTGGCAACTCTCGGCGTTTTTTTGGCATTTATTGTTTTAGACGGCAGAGAGATGCTTTCGCTGACGAGTCTGCTGAAGGTCATCGTGGGAATTGCGCTCAACGTCGTTTTGTTTTCGATCGGCGCGTACGGAATTTCGCTTGGGCTCAGAAGTTCAAAGAGCTGGTCGACGTTTGCAAGCATTTCCGGAACGCTGGTCGGATTTCTGGGAGGAGTCTATTTGCCTATGGGCTTTCTTCCAAAAGGCGTTGCGAGTGTTTTGAAGTTTTTGCCTTTTTTGCACGGCGCATCGATTTTGCGCAAAAGCTGCGTCCAAGCCGCATTGGATAAGACGTTTGCCGGTTGTCCGTCAGAAATTGCGACAAATTATCAGGAATATGTCGGCATTACCGTCAAATCCGGAGGACACGTTTTGAGCACGGCTGAACAGGTCGGAATCATGACATTGTGGCTCGTTGCAGTGTTGGCAGCCGTTTTTGCAATTTCGCGGAGGAAGCATTTGAACAGATGAAAATTACAATACTGCCCGCAGATGACGGGGAAGAGGAAATCATTATAAAATGCAATGCCCTTACCAGGGAAATGCTCAAGGCACTTGAACAGTTCCGGGGCGGCATCAATCAGCTGGCTCTTTATAAGGGAAATGAAATCAGGCTGATGGATGTTTCTGAAATCTATTACTTTGAATCAGTCGACAATGTCGTTTTTGCCTATTGCAAAGATGAGGTCTATGAGACGAAGAGCCGCCTGTACGAGCTGGAGGAAAAGCTGTCCATGACAAGTTTCATGCGCTCAAGCAAGTCGATGATCATTAACTTAAACAAGATTGAAAGCCTTTCACCGATAATCAACGGCCGCTTTCAGGCCTTGTTGAAAAACAAGGAAAAAGTCATGATTTCCCGGCAATACGTCGGAAAGCTCAAGGAAAAATTAGGATTGTAGGTGGATGAGATGTTCAAGAAGAAATTAGCATTATATTTTGAAGTCTACAAGCGGGTGACGACCTGTGTCGTCTTTGCCGTTGCCGTCTATACGGCAGTTTTCTGGGGGGCCGGTGTCAGCTTCAGTCCGTGGATCTTCTGGCAGGTAATCCTCATAGCGGCCATTACGAGTCTGGGATCTGTCTTCTTAAGCGATGAAGGCAATATTTCCAAAAGAAGAGCGTGGGCAGAAAGCATCGCATATTTTGCATACGTCAACGTTTCAGTGATGGTTCTGGGATATTTCTTTGGATGGTATTACTTTAACTGGCCAATGGTGATCTCGATGGAAGTCATTATTTCAGCCATCTACGTCACTGTTTCGTTTTTGAGCTACTGTTCTGACTGCAGGACCGCTGACAAGCTGAATGAAGGCCTGAAAAAATATCAGCGGGATCATGAGAAATGAGACTGGGAAAACCTCCTTTTTACCGCTTGAATTGAATTAAATGCCGAACAAATGAGGTCGTAATTCGACTGAGTTTGTCCGGCATTTTTCAATTCTGAGACATGAAAGCCTGTTTTTTTAAATGCAGTGCTGCGCATTTCCTGCTCAATCAGGGCGTCGAGACGGGATTACGGGCAAAATGTCGATTTCTGAGATTTGCCCGTAAATGCCTTCCTTCGATGAAGAATTATCCTGTATACACAAAAGCCCCTGAATCCTGGTGTCCGGCAGATGTTTGATCAAAACAAAAAACACGTATGATTCTATAAATCGTACGTGTTTTGAATTTAAGTCAGTTTTTCTTCCCGTTCTGCCGGAAGGTCACTGTCTTAGAAAACCTTGAACGGAGGCACGGGATTTGCCTGCGGATGATTGAAGTTGAAAGTTTTGAGACTTTCAAAATCTTCTTGCTTGATCCATGTTGTAGCAGCACCGGCAATCATGAGATTGATTTCGACGTCTTCTCGGTCTCGTTCCGTGAACGGAATGACCACGCATGGCTTTTGCTGGCTGCGGAACAAAGCAAGCTCATATGCGCAGCCGTCGTCAATGTTATCGAGATCGTACAGGAAAACGCCGATGTCGCTTGTTGCAACGGCAGTGCAGTCGTTTTGGAACGTGGCAGCAACCCATTCAGGCGTTCCAAAGACGCCTTCCGGATCGTTGTCCACGGTCGCGTCCTTGTACTGGAAGTCAAACGGGAAGTGAATAACGCCGACGGTTTCGTTTTGGTTAAGATATTCGCGCGCTTTTTTGGCGCGTTCTTTTTGAACGTCGTTGAACCATGGCGTGGCAAGATAAATTTTTGTCGTCGGACTTTTTGCAAGACCTTTGTCAATCATAATTTTTCCTCCTTGCGTGCATGTCGGCACGTTAATGTAAAATGCAGAGCGTGATTGCTGCTTTGATGCAAACGAGCAAGTCAGTATTCGTCCGTTTTCAAATAGTGCGAGTAGTAATCGACTGAAACGCGGGTTCCGTCAACCGTCAAGCGGGTCACCGAACCGTTTTTGGGACTGACGGTGATATCGACTTCGGGGTCAAAATGGTGGACGATGCTTCTGATCGTCGTTCCGTGGCTGACGATCAAAATGTTGCAGCCGTCATCTGCAATCTTGGCAAGATATTCAAAACCATTTCCGACGCGTTCCCAGAATTCCTGGTTGTTTTCGGCCTGGTGGAACGGGTCTGCTTCCTTGCAGAAATCGCGCGCATCTTCAATCGAGTACGTTGAGATCAGCTCTTTGAAAGTGCGGCAGGTGTGCGAGGCACCGATCATCAGCCAGGCCTGATTGGAATCGGATCCTTCGTAATAGCCGTAGCCTTGTTCACGGAAATTTTCAAGCGTGATCGGAACGGGCGTTTCATTGTCGTTTTCGGACAGAATATAGTTGCAGGTTCTCATTGCGCGCGTCGTATCGCTGTGAAACGCGTACGTAAATTTGATTTTCTTGAGGCGCCGACCTGCTTCATGCGCATCTTCAATGCCCTTATGGGTGAGCGGCGAATCGCACCACCCCTGCATTCGATTATAGCGATTTAAAATCGTTTGTCCATGTCTTACCAGATATATTTTATAGCTCATTAAAAATCCTCCGAAAAAAGTATATCATCATCAGCAAAAACGCGCTACTCGTTCATTTTGCTCAAGACGGCACGCAGCCTTGGCATGACGTCCTTGTCGCATGAGAACAAAATGTGGTCTCCGAGCTGAATCTGAGTCGATCCGTGCGGAGAAATCGCCCTGCCGTTTCTGAAAATTCGACTGATGGTGATGTTTTCGACGAACGGAATCTGACTGACTTCAATGCCGTCAAATCTGGCATTGTTGACGACGACTTCGTAAAGGCGCGAATTGCCGGTAATCATCTGGAGCGTTGACGGCGTTTCGATGACGGAGCTCATTAAACCGACGTTCGTGTCGAAAATATTGAGCGTTTCGACGTCGGCAGAAGCCAGCTTGTGATCCATCTCGGACATGCTTTGCGGATCTGTATTTTCCAGTTCGCAGATGACGCGCTTGACTCCGTATTCCTTGGCTTTCAGAGCCAGGTTGACGTTCATCTGCGGGTCGGTGTAGCCAAGGACCAGGATATCCGTGTCAAATACAGAGCTGTCAATCAAGTCCTTCGGATCAATGCTTGTCAGAAAGCTGACGTTGCCCTTGTAGCGGTAGGTATCGTAGTTTTCTTGTTTATGAGTATAGATCGAAACGTCATACCAGTCCGAATTGAGCCGTTCTGCGGCGTTGATCGTCACAAGGTTTGCGCCGATGATGTGAACCGTTGTTTTCTTCATGTCTTCCGGTTCGGACGAAAGGAGGCGGTTGAAGCAAAGCGGACCGAAAAGACAGGTCAGGATGCCGGCAATGAGGAACGCGCCTGATTGCTGGCTCGTGATGACTTTAAGGTCTTCTGCAACCGTCAAAACTGCCAAAACGAGCGTAATCGTCGTTCCGGAAAGAATCGAGCCGGCCAAGGCGTTTTGGCGTTTGAAACGCAGCCGCAGTCCGAAGAAGGCCGGAAGCTTGGCCAAGACGAACGCCAAAAAGAACAACGGAATCAGAACGATCGTCTTTGGATCCGCCAAAAGACTCGGAATGTCGAGCTTGACTCCGGTCAGGATGAAGAAGAAAGGAATCAAAAAGCCGTATCCGATCGCATCCAGCTTTTGCTGCGTGGATTCGCTCGGAGAAAGAAGCTTGATGACGATGCCGGCAACGAATGCGCCCAAGATGTTTTCTGCACCGACGTGTTCAGCCAGGACGACCAGAGTGATGATGACTGCAAACGACAAACGCATGTCGATTTGCGTGGTTGATTTGTTAAATTTGGAAAGAGCCGGGAAGAACCAGCGAAAGTGCCTGAAAATCATGGCGCCGGCAATGAACAACAGGCCGATGAGCCAAATCTGACTTCCTCTTCCGGCAACGACGGAGCTGTAGATCGTCAAGGAAAGCAGCGGGACGACCTCGCCTAAAACCGCAATCAGAAGAATCGTCTGACCGAACGGCTTTGACAGAAGCTCATTTTCCTTCAAAACTGAAATGACGACGCCAAGCGCGATTGTCGAAAAAAGAATCGTTGCCAGCAGGACGTTCGTGAACAGGCCGGTGAATTTAAAGAGAAATGCAAGCGCAAAAGCTGCGACAAAGCTCAAAGCGTATGACAGGACGGCGACTTGGACCGGCGTGATTTTGGGCGTGTCGTCTGCCTGCTTTTGTTCGAGCTTCGTCAACGGAGCGTTGTTTTTCTTGAAGAGCGAAAAATCGATTTCCATGCCGCTCAAAAATAACAGCAAGATTACGCCGAACGTTGACATGCTGTTCAGAATCGAATCGATGTGCACCAGGTTGAGACAGCTTTTGCCGATAATGATGCCGACGATGATTTCGGCAACGGACGTCGGCAGAAGTTTGATGTTGAAACGTGACAGAATCATAGGCGTTGCAAAGGCTGCAATGACTGTGATCATTAATGAGATATCCATGAAATCATCCTTTCTGATTATTTTCTTTATTGTATCAGTTTATATCGATTTTTTCTTGAAGAATGACCGTTTTGAAAAGACTTTAATTTCACTTTGAAGGGTGAAATATGCTAAAATAGATTACTGAAAATTTCTGAAAAGGGAGCGTTCAAATGGCCGACATCATCAAAGAACAAGAACAAAAGCGCATGGATTACGTCGTTGAAAAAATAAAAAATGAAGAAGAAACCGCCAAAAAGAAAATTTCCAGGGCATCTGCCGATACCAAGGCGATTCAGGCTGATTTCAAAAACAACGTTCGCATCAAAACGGGGACGTATTCCGGCATGATGGAAACGGCTTTGACCGTCAGGCAGCAGCAGATGCAGCTTGAAGAACGCGAAAACAGTCGCAATCAGGCGGCGCATCGTTTGGAAATTCTTGAACGGATGGAAAAGAAGCCTTATTTTGCGCGCGTCGATCTGATCGAACAGGGCGAAGACAAAAAAGAAACGATTTACATCGGATTGGCGACTTTTTCGAACGGTCCGGACGAATTTCTCGTATACGATTGGCGTGCGCCGATTTCAAGCGTTTATTACGATGGAGGCCTTGGCAAAACCACTTATGCGACGCCTGACGGGGAGCGCGAGGTTGACGTGGTCCTGAAACGCCAGTTCATGGTCGATGACGGCAAGATTCTGACTGTATTTGACACGGATGAAACGGTGGGCGATCAGATGCTGCTTGAGGTTTTGGATGAATCTTCCGACGTCAAAATGAAGAGCATCGTTACGACGATTCAAAAAGAACAAAACAAGATTATCCGCGATACGAAGTCTGATCTGCTGTTCGTTCAGGGGGCAGCCGGTTCCGGAAAAACGTCGGCCGTGCTGCAGCGCGTGGCCTATCTGCTCTATCGTTATCGCGGCAATTTGAATTCCGGTCAGATCATCCTGTTTTCGCCCAATCAGCTGTTCAACGACTACATCGATCAGGTTTTGCCGGAACTCGGCGAACACAACATGGTACAGATGACCTACTACCAGTATACGCAGCACCGCCTTCCGAAGATGCACGTCGAAACGCTCAAGGAACGTTTTGAAGAAGATAATCACGGAACAAACAAGAAAATCAGGGTCATCAAGGACAGTTTGAAGTTTTTTGACGCAACGACCGCATATTCAAACTATTTGGAAAGAAACGGGATGCGTTTCAAAAATATCATGCACAACGGCGAAATTTTCTTCTCGCGCAAGGAAATCAAGTCGATTTACTATAGCTTTAATGAAAATTATCATCTTGGCAATCGCCTGGAAGCAACGCAGGAAGAACTGCTCAAACGCTTGAGTTCAAGGGTTGGGCAGGAAGCCAGAACCGATCGTGTTCAAAAAGCCGTTCAGGATTTGCCGGCACAGGAACTTAATGCCTTGTACGGTGATCATCCGAGAAACTTTGTCGATGGCGACAAGGAACTCCTCTTTTTGTGCAAGCAATACGTGACGAAGGAATTCATGA
Organism: Ligilactobacillus ruminis ATCC 27782; assembly: GCF_000224985.1. Taxonomy (NCBI): domain Bacteria; kingdom Bacillati; phylum Bacillota; class Bacilli; order Lactobacillales; family Lactobacillaceae; genus Ligilactobacillus; species Ligilactobacillus ruminis. Next base: position 1,881,369 of record NC_015975.1, on the reverse strand, counting down.
AAATCAAGCGCACCATCGTCAAGAAACGTTTTTTGAACGTCAATGCTCAGTACGTTCATTTTTTGCGACACGTTCCTTCTTTGCTCGATCTTTCAAAGTTCGACGTTTCGGATGACGAATGGCAAAAAGGGGTCGAAAACACGATTGATCAAATCAAAAAGCGCAGTCTGCCGATGACGGACGTGTCCTGCTTCTTGTATCTGTACGACCGCATCACCGGCAAGAAGGGCGACATCAGAATGCGATACGTCTTCATCGATGAGATCCAGGATTATACGGCATACCAGCTTGCATATCTCAAGACGGAATTTCCGCGCGCCCACTTCACGATGCTCGGCGATCTGAATCAGGCGATTTTCACGAAGGAAAACAGCCACAGCCTGCTGTCTGAACTTTCGACGATGTTTGACAAGGACAGGACCAACGTGGTTCAGCTGACAAAATCGTATCGTTCAACCAGGCAGATTACCGATTTTACCAAGGAAGTGCTTGTCGATGGCGAAAAAGTCACTGCATTTAACCGCAACGGATCCTTGCCGACGATGACGATCGATGCTGACAGGGAACGCCTCGTTGAAGACGTCAAAGAACGTTTGCTTCAAAACGATGCCTTGAAGCTGACGACTGCCATCATCTGCAAGTCGCTTTCGGAATGCGAATGGCTGACCGAACAGCTTAACGTCAAAGGCGTCAAGGCAACGCTGATCAGAACCGAAAATCAGCGCCTCGTTCCCGGGACGATTGTTGTCCCTTCATATCTGGCCAAGGGTCTGGAATTCGATGCTGTCATCATGTGGAACGCCAACAAGGAAAACTATCATGAAGAAGATGAACGCCAGCTGGTCTACACGATCTGCTCGCGTGCCATGCACCGATTGGACATTACCGTTGACGGTGAGATGTCGCCGCTGTTTGACCGGGTTCCAAAAGATTTGTACGAAATGATTGAAAAATAGCAAGGAGGCTGGGAAAAAAGTCCCGTTTTCCTCTTGAATTACATTAAATGTCGAACAAAGGAAGTCGCAAGTCGACTGATTTTGTCCGGCATTTTTTATAGGTGAATTTTTTGCCAAATGCAGTGCTGTGCAGCTCTGGCTCAATCAATGCTTCAAGACTGGCTTACGGGCAAAACGTCGATTTTTGAAATATGCCCGTAAAAGTCGGCCCTCGGTTACGGGCAAAATGTTGATTTTTGGGGATATGCCCGTAAAATGCAGCTCCCGGTTACGGGCAAAACGCTGATTTTTGGGATATGCCCGTAAAAGCCAGCCCTCGGTTACGGGCAAAATGGCGCTTTTGGGGATTTGCCCGTAAAAGCCAGCTCTCGGTTACGGGCAAAATGGCGATTTTTGGAATATGCCCGTAAAAGCCAGCCCTCGGTTACGGGCAAAATGGCGCTTTTTGGGATTTGCCCGTAAAACCCAGTTCTCGGTTACGGGCAAAATGGCGATTTTTGGGATATGCCCGTAAAAGCCAGCCCTCGGTTACGGGCAAAATGGCGCTTTTGGGGATTTGCCCGTAAAATGCAGCCCTCGGTTACGGGCAAAATGTTGATTTTGGGGATATGCCCGTAAAATGCAGCTCCCGGTTACGGGCAAAACGGCGATTTTTGGGATATGCCCGTAAAAGCTAGCCCACGGTTACGGTCAAAATGTCGATTCTTGGGATGTGCCCGTAAAAGCCAGCCCACGGTTACGGGCAAAATGGCGATTTTTGGGATATGCCCGTAAAAGCCAGCCCTCGGTTACGGTCAAAATGGCGATTTTTGGGATATGCCCGTAAAAGTCGGCCCTCGGTTACGGGCATATAATGCCTTTTAAGTTTCATTGAAAAATATTACTTTAGCTCTATTTTGCCTTCAGTAAAATCTATTTCCTGCTCAATGTTTTTCCAATTGATGCTTACTTGTTCCACGTTTGAGCCACTTATAGTGTGCATCTCTGGTTATCCCAACTGTTCTGCACAGTTCACTGATTGACCAGCCGTATTCCTCGTTCAGTTCCCTGATAGTCTTCTGCCTAATTCCTTTTTCGCCTCCCTGTTGCTTATTTCGACTAATTTTTTTTGCGAAGGCTATCTCCATTTCCTGCTGATGAAGTCTGGCCTCGAGAAGTTTGTTTTCCCTCTTCAACCGGTCCATTTCAGTGAGTTCTGATTCCGGTTTGTCCTTTCCTCTGCGGTCACGCAGCGATTCCGGATTATTGTCGCTTTCGGTGTACTTCCGATACCATCCGTAGACCTGACTATAGCTGACATTGTAATGTTCAGCCGCCCATTTGTAGTCAACATCGTGTCTTATCAGCTGTTCAATGATTTCCAACCGTTCATCAAAAGTTGTTTTTCTGTCTTTCATCCCTGAATCTCGCTTTCCGGATCTACAATCCTCTAAGATAGATTCATTATACCCTATAATCGACTTATCTGGGTACGGTCTCTCATTCTGTGCCTGACGGATGTCTGGCTAAAGCAAAAATAAGTATGATTCATAAAAGCTACTATGAATCGTACGCATTGTCAACCACCATCGGCTAAAGTTGATGGATTATGAGCAGACCCCATTATATTGAGTATCTGAACCACAATTTGCATAGATACGGATGGTTTATCCAAACAGCCGTAGTTGTCTGGTCAGTGACTATCTAATTACCAGTGCCTTTTACATTCCCAGGTTGCCATAGGAATGATATATCAATAGTTGTTAGATAGTTAGCCTATCCATCCCATGACTAAAGTCACGGGATGGATAGGCTAAGCATAATTAAATTTAAGGCACCAGCCTCTTTTTTGTCAGGCTGACGCCGAATTTGAACTTGATAATCTTCTTTTGTTCAGTCACAGCCGAATGTCATCAGAAAAATGCGGTTGTTTTTTATTCATTATTAGGTTAAAAGACCTGCATTTCATCTGTGAAAAGCTTCCGGATCACAAGTCAGTTTCTCATCCTTCTGAAATCAGTCGGGCTGCATCCTCTTGACTTGCGGAATGCCTTCGAAAATGTGAAGCTGTCACCGTATCCGATTGAATCAGCGATGTTCTGAATGCTTCTGTCGGTGTCTTTGAGCAGGTGTTCTGCTTCCTCCATGCGGATTTCAGTCAGAAACTTCTGAGGGGATGATCCCGCAAATTTTTTGAAGAGGCTGTAGAGGTAGCTTCGTGAAACGGACAGCCCGCGGCATACGTCAAGGATGGAGCAGCCTGTGTCATAGTTGTCCCTCATGTACTCCACCGCAAGCCGGAACTGGGTTCGTGAGTTGGTTTTTCTGGTGACTTCTGCCGGAAACTCGTCCAGCAGGTCATGGAACATTTTGTAAAGCAGGGATTCGGTCAGCAGGCTGTTCTTCATGTTATGCGTCAAATGCAGCGATTCGTACAGCATGGACAGGCTGTTTTTAAATTCAGTGTCCTGAATCTGGCACAGGTAATTTTTTTCTGAAATGCTTGAAGCGGCGAAGATTTCGCCGGTCCTGATACCTGAAAGTCCGATCCAGCTGTATTCCCACGGGTTCTTTTCATCAGCCTGATAGAAGCAGGGGACGCCTTTAGGTAAAATGAAGCAGTCTCCCTGTTTCAGTTTGACCAAGGGCCTGCCGGCTGACGAAAATGTTCCGCATCCATTTCTGATATAATGAATAACGTAGTTTTCGCGGATGTTATTTCCCTTGAAGATGTAGTTTGGTTCGCAGCATTCAAGACCGTAGAAGATGATTCCGTTTTCGATGCTGTTGCTCTGCAGATCGCGGTATTCCTTTTTCATTTTTTCTCCAATGTGTAAATTTTCTGTCACTCAATGTCAATATTGCTTTTTATATTTGAATTTTCCTTGCCATTATAACTTTTTTTGAAAGAAGATGTCAATTTGTTCACTGAACATTATGACATCTAAAATGATTAAAAGACTATGTTGAAAAGACTTACATTAACGTATACTGAAGACTGTAAAGAAAGCGGATACACGAAAGGAAGTTATTTTCATGTCAAATGAAGGGAAAACAAAAATGAGCATGGGACAGCGTCTTGCATACAGCTTTGGCGCATTTGGCAATGATGCATTTTACGGCCTGTTGTCAGGTTATCTGATCATGTTCATCACATCGCACTTGTTCAATTCCGGCAATCAGACCGTTGATAACAAGATGATCAGTCTTGTGACGCTGATCATCATGGTCTTGCGCATCGTAGAACTCTTTATTGATCCATTTATTGGAAACGCAATTGACCGCACGAAGACCCGTTGGGGGCATTTCCGTCCCTGGGTCGTCGCCGGCGGGACGGTTTCTGCAGTGTTGCTGCTGTGTCTGTTTACGTCGCTTGGCAATTTGTATCAGAAAAATGCAATGCTTTATCTGGTCATCTTTGCCGTAATGTACATTACGATGGACATCTTCTATTCGTTCAAGGATGTTGGTTTCTGGTCGATGCTCCCGTCGCTTACGACTGATTCGCGTGAGCGCGAAAAAACGGCAACTTTTGCGCGTTTCGGTTCAACTATCGGCGGCGGTCTCGTTGGCGTGCTCGTCATGCCGGCCGTCATCTATTTTTCAGAAAAGACGACTTCGACCGGTGATGCTCACGGCTGGTTCATGTTTGCTCTCATCATCTGCACGATTGCACTCGTTTCCGCCTGGGTGGTCGGCTGCTGCACACGTGAAGTGAACAGCGAGATTCGCGAAAACAAGGAAGATACGGTTGGCGTCATCGGCGTTTTCAAGGCAGTTGCCAAAAACGATCAGCTCCTTTGGGTCGCATTTGCGTATCTTTTCTATGGAATCGGAGTCAACATTCTGGGAGCGCTTGAAGTCTACTATTTCACGTATATCATGGGGCAGCCCAAGTCGTTTTCAATTTTGTCAACGATCAACATCTTCCTGGGGATGGTTTCAGCTGCATTGTTCCCGGTCCTGTCTAAAAAATTCAGCAGAAAGACCGTATTCGGTGGTTGTCTTGTTTTCATGCTCTGCGGCATCGGAGTGTTCGCCCTTGCTGGAAACAACCTGGCACTTGTTCTGCTTGCTGCCGTAATGTTTGCATTCCCGCAGCAAATGGTTTTCCTGGTTGTTTTGATGATCATCACGGATTCTGTTGAATATGGTCAATGGAAATTAGGGCACAGAGATGAATCATTATCGCTTTCCATTCGTCCGCTGATTGATAAGTTCGGCGGTGCCGTGTCAAATGGCGTTGTCGGTCAGATCGCAATTTTGGCCGGGATGACGACCGGAGCTACTGCCTCATCGATTACTGCAGCAGGAAGAATGAATTTCAAGCTGATGATGTTTGCCGTTCCGGCAGTGATGCTGACGGTTTCCATCATCATCTTCATGAAGAAGATCACTCTTACGGAGGAGCGTCATGCCCAAATCGTTGCCGAACTTGAAAAGACGTGGGGCAAGGATCTTGGCATCAGTGTCAAAAACACTTCGTCGGATGAAAAGCTTTCCGTCAAGGCACCTGTTTCAGGTAATCTGATTGAGCTGAGCGAAGTAAATGACGATGTATTCTCAAAGGGTCAGGCAGGCCTGGGATTTGCCATCAGACCGAATGACGGCAGAGTGTATGCTCCGTTTGATGCAACGGTCCGCCAGGTATTTTCGACAAGACATGCAGTCGGCATTGTTGCCGATAACGGCATGGCACTTCTGATTCACGTCGGACTTGGAACCGTTGCTCTCAAGGGCACGGGATTCGTAACCTATGTCGAAGAGGGACAGAGGATAAGTCAAGGCGATGAGATTCTGGAATTCTGGGATGATACAATCAGAAAGGCCGGTCTTGACGATACCGTAATCGTGACGGTGACGAACTCCGATAATTTTGAGGACTTCACGCTGAAGCAGAAGAGCGGAGCTGAAATCAAGGCAATGGATGATGCAATGGAACTGAGAGTGAAGAAAGGTGAAGCAAAATGAATGACTTAATTGAATTTGACAGCAAACGGCAGGTCTTCCACCTGCACAACAGGAACATCTCGTACATCTTCTCGGTGGAGGAAGGCGGAACGCTCTGTCATCTTTACTTCGGCAGACGCGTGCAGAAATATCACGGCGAATTGAAGTATCCAAGGGTTGACCGCGGCTTTTCGGGCAATCTTCCCGGATCGCTTGACCGGACGTTTTCGCGTGACACACTGCCGAAAGAGTACAGCGGAGCGGGTGAGATGGATTATCATATACCTGCAACGATTGTTCGTCAGGAAAACGGATCGAATTCCCTGATGTTGAAATATAAAAATTACAAAATTGAAGACGGCAAGCCAAAGTTGGAAGGACTCCCGGCAGCCTACGTTGAAAATGAAAAAGAGGCACAGACGCTGACGATTACGCTTGACGATGAGTTGACGGGACTTGAGTACGATTTGCTTTATACTGTTTATCGTGACGTTTCCATCATCACCCGTTCCGTTAAGGTGAGAAATACAGGGAAGGAAACTGTTTTCCTGGAAAAGGTCGCCTCGCTTCAGCTTGATTTTGTCGACAGGGATTTCGATTCAATCTGCCTGCCCGGTGCTCATGCAAACGAACGCCATCTTGAGCGGTCATCGGTCGGATACGGCATTCAGAAATTCGGCAGCATCCGCGGCACGTCAAGTCATCAGATGAACCCGTTTTTGGCCCTGGCTGACAGGAAAACGGACGAATTTTCCGGAGACGTTTACGGATTTGCATTTGCATATTCCGGCAATCACTCGTTTGAAGTCGAGAAGGATCAGCTTGATCAAACGCACCTGGTAATCGGAATCAACGATTATAATTTTTCCTGGAAACTGGATGCCGGCTCTGAATTTCAAACACCGGAAGTCCTCATGACTTATTCAGACCAGGGGTTGAACAAGATGAGCCAGGCCTTTCATGAAATCATCAGAGAGCGTATCGTTCGATCGAAATTCAAGCATGCTGATCGTCCGATCCTTGTCAACAACTGGGAGGCAACTTACTTTGATTTCAACGAAGAAAAGCTTAAAACGATCGTTGACGAGGCTGAAAATCTCGGCATTGAAATGTTCGTTTTAGACGACGGGTGGTTCGGACACCGCAATGACGACAATTCATCTCTTGGTGACTGGACGGTTTACAAGAAGAAGTTTCCTTCAGGACTCGGGCATTTTGCAGATTACGTGCATGAAAAGGGGCTGAAGTTCGGTCTTTGGTTTGAACCGGAAATGATTTCCTACGATTCAAAACTTTACAGAAAGCATCCCGAATATCTGATGCAGGTTCCGGGACGCAGGCCAAGCCCTTCGAGAAACCAGTACGTGCTTGACTTGACACGAAAGGAAGTCATTGATGATCTTTTCGGACAGATCAGCAAGGTTCTCAAAGAAGGCAGCGTGGATTACGTCAAGTGGGATATGAATCGTCATCTGTCAGACGTCTATTCGGCAAGTCTTCCGAAAGACAGGCAGGGGGGAGGTTTACCATCGCTATGTTTTAGGGTTATACGAACTGATGGAACGAATTACAAGTACCTTTCCTGATGTTTTGTTTGAAGGATGCTCAGGTGGAGGCGGGCGCTTCGATGCCGGCTTTGCCTATTATATGCCGCAGATCTGGACGAGTGACAACACGGATGCCGTTTCCCGGCTGACGATTCAATACGGCACGAGTCTTGTGTATCCGATTTCCATGACGACCGCGCACGTTTCGGCAATTCCTAATCACCAGACTGGACGCAAAACGTCATTTGAAACGCGCGGCAATGCTGCAATGAGCGCAGTCTTCGGATACGAGCTTGATTTGACCAAGATGAGTCAAGAAGATAAGGATCATGTCAAAGAACAGGTAGCTTGCTACAAGGAGATCCGAAAACTCATACAATACGGCAATTTTTACCGCTTGAAGTCGCCGGTTGAAACAAATCAATCAGCTTGGATGTTTGTTTCGGATGATAAGCGCGACGTCTGCGTCATGACTTTCCAGGTTCTCGCATTTGCGCAGCCTTGTTTGACAAAGACAAAATTATTCGGGCTTGATCCTGAGCTTGAATACGAAAATCTTGAAACGCATGAAATCTTTGGCGGTGATGAGCTGATGGAACTTGGATTCTATGATCCGATTGTCCACCAGGACTACACATCAAAGATGTATCGGTTCAAGGGAATCTGACTTTGATAAACCCCCGGGGCATTTTGGCTCGGGGGTTTTGTTTTGTCAGATGCAGTGCGCATGGCGGCAATCGTGGCGGGGCAGCAGGTCGGATGGCAGTGGTTAAATTCCGATGCGGATTACGGGCAAAATGCCGCTTCTTGAGATTTGCCCGTAAAACCCAGTTCTTGATTACGGGCAAAACGCTGATTTTTGGGATTTGCCCGTAAAACCCAGTTCTTGGTTACGGGCAAAATGGCGATTTTTGGGATTTGCCCGTAAAACCCAGTTCTTGATTACGGGCAAAACGCCGCTTTTTGGGATTTGCCCGTAAAACCCAGTTCTTGATTACGGGCAAAATGCTGATTTTTGGGATTTGCCCGTAAAATGCAAATCTTGGTTACGGGTAAAACGCTGATTTTTGGGATTTGCCCGCAAGCGCAGCATTCAGCCCCGGATTTTCAAGTTGAGTCACAAGCTGAACAAGATGTTTGCTGCCTAAAGCACTGCATTTTTCATGGAAATTACTTCGCCAATCTTAAATAGAGAGTGTCCAAAACTTCCACCTTATTCCTTAATTGTGATAAAATGAACAATGTATTCAAAAAGGAAAAGGACACGGAATATGGAAAATCAAATTAACTACTATCGCATCGATCGAGCGGAGTGGCGCAACTTTTACAAGGACCACATCGTTCCTCTGACGAATGAAGAGCTTGATCGCATCAAGTCGCTTAATGACCGCATCTCAATGGAGGACGTTTCTGAGGTTTACATGCCGATGGTGCATCTTTTGCAGATGTTCATGAAAAATCATCAGCGGCTCCAGGACGATCAGGCGAGCTTTCTTGGCATCAAACCGCACAAGGTGCCGTTTATTTTAGGGATTGCGGGCTCGGTTGCCGTTGGCAAGAGCACGACGGCGCGTTTGCTCAAATCGCTTTTGTCCGAGGTCTATCCGGACAAAAAGGTTCAGTTGATTACGACTGACGGTTTCATCTTCCCGAATGCTGTCCTGAAAAAAAAGGGCATCATGAGCAGGAAAGGCTTTCCTGAAAGCTATGACATGCCGCGTCTGATCAAATTCGTCAACGACGTGAAAAACGGCATCGTTGCCAAAGCGCCCGTTTATTCGCACAAGGTTTATGACATCATTCCTGACGAGTTCGACGTGATCGATCAGCCTGATATTTTGATTGTCGAAGGAATCAACGTGCTGCAGCTTCCAAGCCATGAACCGATTTTCGTAAGCGACTTTTTCGATTTTTCGCTTTACGTCGATGCCAGGGAAGAGTACATCAAGCGTTGGTATCTTGAACGTTTCGGGATGCTGCTCGATACTGCGTTCAAAGATCCGACGAATTACTATTATCCATACGCAATCGGCGATCGCACCGCTGCATTTAAAATGGCGTCAAAGGTTTGGGAGGACGTCAACCACCCGAACCTGCACGAGTACATCTTACCGACGAGAAATCGCGCTGACCTGATCATCGTGAAGAGCGCCAATCATTTGATTGAAGAATTGCGCCTGAGAAAGTACTGATTTCCGATTAAAATTTTTGTATCTATTGGAAAATGCACTCAAAAAACGTGCATTTAGGTTATAATTGACTAAAATGTACGTAAAAGAATTGACCATCGCAAATTCAATCGGTACAATGAAGTAAGTGAGACAACTATAAAATTAATGAGGTGAACATCTTGGCTAATGTTGATATGCAGGCTTTTGACAAAATCATCGTGTTGGATTTTGGCAGCCAGTATAACCAATTGATTACGCGCCGCATCCGTGAATTCGGCATCTATTCAGAACTTCTGTCACACAAGCTGACGGCTGCACAAATCAAGGAGATGGATCCGAAGGGCATCATTTTGTCCGGCGGTCCGAACAGCGTGTACGATGAAGACGCATTTAAGGTAGACCCCGAAATTTTCAATTTGGGAATCCCGGTGTTGGGCATCTGCTACGGAATGCAGCTGATGTCAAACGAACTCGGCGGAAAGGTCGAAAGTGCAGAAAATAAGGAATACGGCAAGGCTGATATTCATGTTAACGATGAAAATGCAGTGTTGTTCCACGGATTGCCGCAAGATCAAAGCGTATGGATGAGTCATGGCGATCTCGTGACTAAAGCTCCTGAAGGCTTCGAAGTCGTGGCCAAGAGTCAAAATTGTCCGATTGCATCGATTGCTGACTACGATCGCAAGCTCTTCGGTCTGCAATTCCACCCTGAAGTTCGCAACACGATATACGGCAACGATATTTTGCGTCACTTTGCCTTTGATGCCTGCGGTGCGAAAAGCAACTGGACGATGGATGATTTCATTAAAATGCAGGTTGAAAAAATCAAGGAAGAAGTCGGCGACAAGAAGGTCATCCTTGGCCTTTCAGGCGGCGTTGACTCAAGCGTCACGGCCGCATTGCTCAACAAGGCAATCGGCGATCAGCTGACATGCATCTTCGTTGATCACGGTCTTTTGAGAAAGAACGAAGCGCAACAAGTGATGGATGCCTTAGGCAAGGGTCTTGGCGTCAACATCATCAAAGTTGATGCTGCAAAGCGCTTCTTAGGCAAGCTCGAAGGAGTATCCGATCCTGAAAAGAAGCGCAAGATCATCGGTGCCGAATTCATCGAAGTCTTCAACGAAGAAGCCTTGAAGTTAAAGGACGTCGACTTCCTTGCTCAAGGCACGCTTTACACGGACGTCATCGAATCAGGCACGGACACGGCCAAGACGATCAAGTCGCACCACAACGTTGGCGGACTTCCGGAAGACATGCACTTCAAGCTGATCGAACCGTTGCGCACGCTCTTCAAGGACGAAACGCGCGAACTCGGCGAAAAGCTCGGCATTCCGCATGAACTCGTCTGGCGTCAGCCATTCCCTGGACCAGGCCTTGGCATCCGCGTCATTGGCGAAATTACGGAAGACAAGCTCGAAATCGTGCGCGATTCCGATGCCATCCTGCGCGAAGTCATCGCACAACATGGTCTTGACAAGGAAATCTGGCAATACTTCACCGTTTTGCCGGGTATTCGCTCCGTCGGCGTCATGGGCGACGGCCGCACGTATGACTACACGATCGGTATTCGTGCCGTAACGTCCATTGATGGCATGACTGCAGACTTTGCACAAATTCCTTGGGATGTTCTCCAGGAAATCTCGGTTAGAATCGTAAATGAAGTCGCTCACGTTAACCGCGTAGTTTATGACATCACGTCCAAGCCGCCGGCAACGATTGAGTGGGAATAATTGAAACTAAGAGACTAAAAAATTAAATGTCGAACAAATGAGGTCGAATTGCGACTGATTTTGTCCGGCATTTTTAAATTTTGATATATAATTTGCCAAATGCAGTGCTGCGCATCTCCTACTTGATCAATGGACCAAGGAGGCTTACGGGTAAATCCCAGAAATCACCGTTTTGCCTGTAAAAAGCCAGAGTTCGGTTACGGGAAAAAGCATCTTTTCGGATATTTCCATCACAGCAGGCGATTGTCATGCATACGTAAAAAAACCGGATTAGATTTGCAATTGATTGCAAGTCATCCGGTTTTTCAATTTGAATAATATTTTTTATTTATTCAGTTTATTTCTTCGCTGCCTATTTGAAAGCAAGGCGATGTTCATTATGTAAATAAAGACTAGCCGTTCTCATTTCTGTATGTGTCAATAAATTCTTTGAAAAGAGAAACAGGTTCTTGTTGAAGCGCATCTGCAAGAATGATAAATTTTTCAATGCTTATCCAGTTTTTTCCAAGTTCCAAATTGGCTAGATGACGTACGGACACCCATTCTTTGCCGCCAAAAATGTCTTTGCTTGTTTGAGCTATAAATTTTTCTCTTGTATTGTAGGGATCTCCTAAGGCTTTTCTTTTTTGGGTGATCAGTTCACCGACTCGTACTAGCCCGGGATCATATCGTTTTCTTTCAACCATTTTATCGCCTCCAAAATATGCACCATGGTTCATTGATGTATTTTACAACGAGATATATACTTAGATCAAGATCTGAGATAAAAAGTCTTTTAACATAAAACAATGGAGGGACAGATTATGACAAAACTCAAATTTAAGGTAAATGCATTAAGGACGCTTCCTTCGCCATATAAGGCGGAAAATAAAGATGCTGAATCGCTTGAAACGATTCATTATCTGTTGGTCAATATGAAGGATCTTCCGGAAAAAATTCCGTTGGACGTCAATCCAAGAGTTCCCAAAATGGGAACGAACGTAGCGAAAAGGCTGCTGAATGCCGTAGTTGAACCGGAAACTGATTTTTATATCAATAATCGCGGCATCGTAATTTCAGCGAAATCCTTGGTTTTCAACAGCTCAAATTCAGAGGTTACGATCGATATCGGAAATCAGGACGACGATGATGAAAATGACGACAGATATAATTACGGGATTCTTGACGGCGGACATACATATACGGCAATTATGGAAAAGAGGGATGAGATTCCGGAAGACATCGTTAAATATGTGCGCGTCGAAGTGATCACAAACGTTGTTAATATTACGAGGTTGTCCGATGCAAGAAACACGTCCGTTCAAGTTTCGGATATCGCATTGTTCAATCTTGAAGACAGCTTTGACGATATCAGAGATGCGATTAAAAATGAACCATATGCTGACAAAATTGCGTATAAAGACAATGAGAGAAAACAGATCAACATTTCAGAACTTCTGAGATTAATGTACGCATTTGACATTGTTAAATATCCTGATGATAATGCTGCGCCGATTCAAAGCTATTCCGGAAAGGCCCAAGTATTCAAGCGATACAAAGATGCATTTGATACTGCATTTTATAAGTCGCTGACCAAGCAATTGCCGCTTCTCGTTGATTTGTATGACTTGATCGAAAGAGAGTTGTACCTCAAGTACAATGACTACAAGAAGAAATCGGGGGTTGCTACGCCAAGATTCGGAAACGTAAAAGGCGTTGAAAATATTGAAAAAGGAACCAAAACGAATTTTCTCAATAGTGAGACGTCTTATTCAATTTCAAGCGGATATATTTACCCTATTTTTGGGGCATTCCGTTCGCTGCTGAAGTTTGATGAAAATTCAGGGGAAGTTTCCTGGCTGTTCAACCCGTTAGAGATGTGGGATGAGGTGGGAACAACCATTGCTCAAAATACTTTTGAGAGCAGCAACAACCCGCAATTGGCCGGAAAAGACAAGCAACTGTGGCTGTCAAACTACAGAATTGTTGAAACGCAGAGTTTGCGCAATCTTCTTAACAAGAATTAAGTTGATTGTAAAACTGATTTTTAAAATGACTGATACGAAGAAAAAATTATTGTAGAGAGATTGATAACTTGCTTTGATAGAAGCATCAGACACGAAAAAGAAGTTATTTTCGAAAGCAAATCTTATGAATATCATAAAAATATTTAATTGATCGTTTTGACTCGGGAGCTGCTAAAAACCTCCAATACTATAATAAGGTTTATTCTTACAGGTTGATCGAACATGCATGAAGGAACGGACGAAGAATATAGGGAAAAAGTGCTTCGTAAGTCTGATCTGGAAAAGATGATAGCAGTTGAGGCTATGATGAAGACGAGGATGAAGAATTTGAAGCTCCAAGCAGGGACAAAATAAAGGGAAAAATCTGCCTCAAACAAAAAGCAGGATTATTTGCAATTAATTGCAAATAATCCTGGCTTTTTTTGTATGCGTGGCAATCTTCTTCTATGATGTAAACAGCCGAAAAGAGTCTATCGGCGAATTGAATGAGAGATTGGCACGCTGATTTAGCGAGCACTGCATTTGTCAAAAGCCCTGCCGTTTACGGACACATCGATGAAAATGGGCCTTCTGTCCGTAAATGGCCTGCTCGAAAAATGGCTATTACGGACAAAATGACCAAAAATGGTCGTTTGTCCGTAAAATGCGTTTTGCTTACGGACAAATCATCAAAAACGGGCGCTTTGTCCGTAATATTGCCTTGAATCTCTGCTCAAGCAGACGCTGCGCAACGCTCTGCATGCTTAATTGCAGCCAACCTTGAACGTGCCTGATTTTGCCGGAAGAATCGAGAAATCATACCATTCGCCGATTCCGTCATAGAGTTGGAAAACCGTCAAAAACCGGCGCTTTTCTTCAGTCGGATAGATGTCGTACATGTAGGGGTTCTTGTCCAAGAGGCGTTTTCCCCGGATTTTGTCTACTTTCAGGGGCATGCGACAATGCGAGGTTACGGGCAAAATGGCGATTCTTGAGATTTGCCCGTAACCCCCGTTCAAAAGAAACCGTCATAAACGAAGAAGCACATGACAACAATGCGCTTCCGGAATTTTTTAGTCCAATTTTACCGCGGTTCCGCTGCACGTAACCATCAGCATCCCGTTGTCGGAGCCTAGAACTTCATAGTCCATCTTCACACCGACAACCGCATCGCAGCCGCGTTTTTTGGCACGGTCGGCCATTTCGTTCAAGGCTTCTTCGCGTGCTTCGACAAGTTCGTCTTCGTATCCTTTGGAACGACCGCCGAAAACGTTGCGTAAGCCGGCACCGATATCTTTGAGAACGTTGATTCCGGTAATGACTTCGCCGAAGACGATGCCTTCGTACGAAGTGATTGTTCTGTTTTCAACGCTTGTCGTAGTCGTAACGATCATTATGATCACCCCTCTTTTGATTTCTTCGTGTATTATAGCCCACCTTGCGGGCAATTGTCAAAACATATGCTATAATAGGCGAATAATTTATATGGGGTGATTAGGTGATACTTTTAGTTATAGACGTTCAAAAGCTGATTATGACGGATGATTTGTATGATTTTGCTCGTTTTGAAAATACAGTCGGGAAACTGATTTGTGCAGCACGAGAGTCGGGCACTGAAGTCATTTACGTCCGCCACGATGATGGCGAAGGAGAAGAATTGACCAAGGGCAAGGCGGGTTTTGAAATTTATGACGGCTTTAAACCGCAGCCTAGTGAAAAAATCTTCACCAAAACCGTCAACAGTTGCTTTAAAGAAAGCGGCCTGCTTGAATATTTGCGAGAAAAACAAGTAAAAGAAGTTGCGATTGCGGGACTCATGACTGATTATTGCATCGATGCGACCGTCAAGTGCGGCTTTGAACATGGTTTTTCCATCATAGTTCCGAAGCATGCGAACACCACGACGGATAACGAATACATGACGGGCAAGCAAACATATGAGTATTATAACGGATTCATTTGGCAAGGGCGGTATGCGCACTGCATTTCGCCAGAGGAAACGATTGGAGAGGATGAAACATTGAAAAAAAGCGCTCTTGGTAATTGACATGCAAAACGTTTCGGTCAGGAAAAATCACGCTTCATACTTCAAGTATGATTGCGAAAAGCTGATCGGTGTCGTGAATGGAGTCATTGACGACAATCGATTTTATATTGGAAAATGCCTCAGATTTGAAGCTGCAAGCAAAATAATTCCTTTGCCAATTGATTAGTGATAAAATTCAAGCGATGATATTTGAAGGAGGATTTTTGAAAGTGTGCAAGGAAACACGTTCTTTTAAGGACGTGATGAATTGCCTGTTTTTTTGTCCTTATGACACACGAATACGAACATATGTGTTATAATAATTGATATAAAAGATATAAACAGACTTACGTATGGTAGAACATCGGTTTACAATCTTAATTATCATCTCATTTGGGGAATTAAGTATCGCAATAAATTGCTGAAAGGACACGTCGAAACAGTGAAGCGAACCTTATATGAAATTGCTTCAAAATACGGCTTTACGATTGCTCACATGGAGATTGGAAAAGATGACCACATTCACTTATTGGTGAGCGCACTGCCTGAATTGTCGGTAACGAATATTATGCGCTGGCTGAAGGAAATTTCAGCATGGCAATTGTTCAGAGAATGTCCGGAATTGCAAACCAGTTACTGGAAGAAGCAGGATC
Organism: Ligilactobacillus ruminis ATCC 27782; assembly: GCF_000224985.1. Lineage (NCBI taxonomy): Bacteria > Bacillati > Bacillota > Bacilli > Lactobacillales > Lactobacillaceae > Ligilactobacillus > Ligilactobacillus ruminis. The sequence goes on along the minus strand of NC_015975.1, from coordinate 1,865,369 downwards.
GTCATCTGTGGTCACCGAGTTACTATGTTGAAAGCATCGGCACAGTTAATGAACAGGCTGTTGCCAAGTACATTGATGACCAGCGTCGAAAAGTGGTGAACTTGAAATGAACAAAGTCATTAAGGGGATTAAGCTGCGATTGTACCCCAATCAATCCCAGCGGGAACAGTTATGGCAAATGTTTGGCAACGACCGTTTTGTCTGGAATCAGATGCTGGGAATGGCTAAGGAACGCTATCAGAACAATCCAAACAGTCTTTTCGTCAATGAGTATGGCATGAACTATCTCTTGAAACAGCTCAAGTGCGAGTATGCTTTTCTCAGGGAAAGTGATTCCACCAGTTTCCTGGTGGTGAACCACAATCTCGCTCAGGCGTTCAAAATGCTGTTCAGGCATCGGGGCGGTTATCCGCATTTCAAGAACCGGCACTCCTTACGCCAGTCCTATACAGGACGTTCGACCTGTAAGGTGCTCGCCCGGCGAAGAATGCAATTGCCCAAACTGGGCGGCATTCGTACAAGCAGGACAGGTCTTGTCGGTGATGCTAAAATCAAGCGTTACACCGTCAGCTATGAACCGACAGGTCGTTACTATCTGTCATTGCAGGTTGAAACTGAGGTTAATCAGCTGCCTGAGATGCATCAGTCGGTCGGTCTGGACATGGGCCTCGCCGATCTGGTGATTAGTTCTGACGGTGTCAAGTACGGCACTTTTAACGCAGAATGGCTGGAAAAACAAGCCGTTAGGTGGCAACGTAAGTATGCCAGACGTCGTTACCTTGCTCAATGCGAGGTGTGGAAGTGGAATCATAACCGCTTTGACCATCTGGAAGAGCTTGATGGTTATTCCAACTGGCAGCGTGCAAGGGTCAATAAAGCCCGCTGCCAGAAACGGATTGCCAATAAGCGCAGAGACTACCTTCATAAGCTGACAACTGACTTAGATCAGGAACTATGACGTGATTGTAATCGAAGATTTGAAAACCAAGAATCTGCAGAAGAATCACCACCTGGCCAGGTCAATTGCCAATGCCAGCTGGTATCAATTCCGCGCAATGCTGGAATACAAGTGCGCCTGGTACGGCAGACAATTAGTTGTAGTGAAGCCTGACTACACCAGTCAGACCTGTTCGAACTGTGGCTTTAACAGCGGGAAAAAACCGCTGGAAGTCCGCGAATGGACGTGCCCGAAGTGCGGCATTCACCACGACCGGGATGTTAATGCGGCAGTTAACATCCTGCACAAAGGTTTAAAAGCCATTGGCCAGGGACTGGCCTTGGTAAAATAACGGAGTTCTGTAAGTCAGGTAGCTGGAATACCAGCGCAACATCCTGAATACTACTTCGTGTTCCCAGAAGCTCGGTTATTTATGGCCGAGTAGTTCACCATCAACGCGAGCGCCATTTCCAAAAAAGCACAAAAAAACTCTCGTCGCAGCAACGAGAGTTTCCCGTATCGGATACTCCATATCTCCTCTATCATACAATTTTTCAATGAAGCTTATCCTGGAGTTTATCCCCTAATCTGTCAACTCCCTTGACGGCGACAACGGTTCCCCCGATCAAAATACCGCCGACAATTGCCATTGAAATCAGAACGACACGTAAAAGTCCTTTTGCCATTTGCATCACCTGCCCATGTTTAAGCGGGACATAATAAATGAAACAAGTGCTACCAATATAATCGCGCCAATAATTGACGGAATTATGGCCATCCCAGCAAGCTGGGGTCCCCATGACCCAAGGAGTGCTTCTCCAAGCGAAGAACCAATCAATCCGGCAATGATGTTGCTGAGCCACCCCATTGACTGACCTTTGCTCGTAATGGCACCTGCGATGGCACCGATAATCGCACCGACAATCAAAACCCATAACCAATGCATAGTGAATTCCTCCTTGCTTTATTTGACTCACCATATAACGCCAGGTTCCTAGGACCTACTGTCATTATATATGGAAACGCTTTCTGTTGCAAATAAAAACACTCATCAAAATAAAAATCACCAATAAACATTGATTTTTAAAAATGTTAACTTAACTATACTTTAGGTTGACAATTGCCGTGAAATACGCTCAAAAACGCCTGACGAACCGTACAAGACGTTTTTAAATTTCTTTGCGCCGGGGTCGGTCAGCGCATGAAAGTCTTTTCAAAACATAAGCACTTTTTTACGTATGGTTCTTTAGAATCATTTTCCATGAAAATCGTCACTACATTTTAATTCAAATGAATCTTTCCAATGTCTTGCCTGCACCAAACATCAAAACCACGATTGCGATGCCGACAAACAAATCGAGCGTAAGCAACGTGTCTTTTAAAAGCAATGGCAAAAAAATCAAAACGGCAGATGCCACGGTACTGACAGCTATCGTCGAAATCTTGAAAAATATCGTTTCGCTTTCAAATGCCGAGCGCATCACCAATTTGACTAAAGCATAAGCAATCACGACAATCAAAATGATGACGATTCCTTCGCCGACTGAAATTTTAATCGATGCAGCCGGCAATTTCCCTTTGATGATTTTCCCTGAAAAACCGGCCGAAAAAATTATTCCGATCAAAAGCGAAGCGGAACAGGCCAGGAAAAACGTGCTGAAAAATTCGCACGCTGCTTGAAACTTTGTCTTCTTTGGCAAAGAATCGATGATTTCATCGCAAAATTCCTTGTAGTCTCTGCATTTTCCAAAAAGACTTTCAATATTTTCCCCTCGTTCCTGCGCTTCAAGCACCATTGACGTCAAATCGAACCTCACGACTTCAATATCGTGTTCTGAAAGTTTTGATCCGCGCAAATAGCAGATGATGTCAGTGAAAACTGCCTGATTTTCTTCTTTGATGAGTCCGTCCAAACGATTATTCTCTTTCCTCAATTCGCGCGTGCTTTTCTCCATGTCGATCTTCCTTTCTTTCAAACAGCCTCAAAACTGCCGACTCCAACTCCGAAAAATTTTGATAAAACATTTCAATCTCCGTCATCCCTTGTTCGGTGATTGAAAAATACTTGCGTCTTGGCCCAACCGGTGATGACTTGTACTCAGCGGAAATCAGCCCGTTTTTTTGCATCCTGAGCAGCATCGGATAAATCGTCCCCTCGGAAATATTTCCGAAACCGTAAAATTTCAAGGTTTCCGAAATTTCGTATCCGTACGTTTCATGTTCGCTGATGATTTTTAAGACGCAGCCTTCGAGCATTCCCTTCAGCATTTGCGAAGGTATCATCGAATCACCTCTCTTACTATTTTGCATTACATAATACCTAGCTATAATGTATTACAAGATAGCCGTTCTGTCAATTATTTTGCTGAAAAATACAGTGCGTTGGTTGACCAGCTGCCATTTGATGTTCGGTTACGGGCAAAACGTCAATTTTTGGAATCTGCCCGTAAAACCCAGCTTCCGGTTACGGGCAAAACGTCAATTTTTGGAATCTGCCCGTAAAACCTAGCTTCCGGTTACGGGCAAAAAGCCGATTCTTGGGATTTGCCCGTAAAAGCCAGCTCTCGGTTACGGGCAAAACGTCAATTTTTGAAATCTGCCCGTAAAAAGGAAGCCCTCGGTTACGGGCAAAACGACGATTTTTGGAATCTGCCCGTAAAAAGCAGCTCTCCATTACGGGCAAAACGGCGATTCTTGGGATTTGCCCGTAAAAGCCAGCTCTCGGTTACGGACAAAACGACGATTTTTGAAATCTGCCCGTAAAAGCCAGCTCCCGGTTACGGGCAAAACGACGATTTTTGAATTCTGCCCGTAAAATTCCCGAACACCGGTGAACGCCTTGCGTCAACGTGGTTTTTTACGGCAATTGTTGTTTTTCCGTGGATTTATCCCAAAGATTTCGGTTGCCTGAAAAATATATGCTATAATAAGCGGATAGTTCGCTTTACAATAATGACTGAATAAAAGGGGGAATCTTCATGTGTCTGATTTGTGATCGAATTCAGATGATCAAAGATGAGGCCAATCCTTTCTTTGTCAAGGAACTTGAGACCGGTTACGTTGTTTTGGGGGACACGCAGCGTATCGAAGGCTATACGCTTTTTTTGTGCAAAAAGCATGAAACGGAACTTTTTGATCTGGATGAAGATTTTGCGACAAAATATATGAAGGAAATGATTTTTGTGGCCAAAGCCGTCAAAAATGCCTTTTGCGCGGACAAGATAAATTACGAGTGTTTAGGGCAAGGTGACGCCCATCTTCATTGGCATCTTTTTCCGAGACATGAGGGCGATCTTGGAAATTATGGCAATCACGGCAAAGGCCCGGTGTGGTGGCTTCCGATGGAGGAGTTTTACGCTGATGAGAATTGTCCGTCAAAAGAAGAACTGTTTGATTTGAAACAGCGTTTGAAAGCAGAGCTTGAGCGCATCGTCGATATTTCCGGAACGATTTTGAAAACGTCTCGGTTGACGCTCAGAGAGTTTGAACAAACGGATCTTGATGACTTTCATGAATATGCGTCAGTTGACGGCGTGGGGCAGATGGCTGGCTGGCTTCCGCATCAAGACAAAGATGAAACGCAACGGATTCTTGACATTTTTATTGGCGGAAGAGATACTTTTGCCATCGTAAAGGATGACAAGGTGATCGGTTCGGTCGGGATTAAAAAATTCAGTGCTGCCAAACTTGCTGCATTTTCCAATAAGAAAGGCTGCGAACTGGGCTTCGTCCTCTCCAAGGATTATTGGGGACAAGGGATTATGCCTGAGGCTGTTCTTCGCGTGATTGACTGGCTGTTTGAAGAACAGGGGATGGACTTCATTTCTTGCGAACACTTCGTAACGAACAGGCAGTCAAAAAGAGTTCAGGAAAAATGCGGGTTTAAGTATGTTAAAGATTCCGTGTATGAAACGAGCTATGGTAAAATTGAACAAGTCAAAGTCAACGTTTTGGAAAGAAAAGACTGGAAAGATGTTGAAGCAGGTGGCAAGGTTTAGAAAAATTTTGCCGGTCATCCTGATGATTTTGCCATATGTTTTCTTCGTTCATGAATATTTTGAATATAAGAATGCTTACAATTTCTTCACGTTGTACGTCATCCTGACGATTGTCGTTTATGTTTTGAATATCGTCAATGCGCTGACTTATCCGAAAGACAAGGTCAATGATCTTGCGTTTTACGACATGCTGATCAAGTTCGTTCATATTCCCTTTTTCCTGCTGATTTTTGGAACAGGTCTGCTATTGCTGTTTGCGATGGCCGTTCCGGCACTGATCTTTTCCAGTCCCTTAATGATAATGATTCTGGCAATCATCGACTATTTGCTGATGATAACTTCTTCGATGTACGGTATCAGCGTCGTTGTCAGATTGGAACAAAGCGGCAGGCTTGAAAAAGGCAAAGGGTTGATTTATCTCGTGCTGCATTTGGCATTTGTCGTTGATTTTTAAGTGCTGTTTCGCTTTATCGACGGGTTCGGCGAAATTGAGAACAAGTGCTTGCATATCGCACGCCGACCGCTTAGAATTAAATTAGAGTACTCTAATTGGGGGTTGTGCTTATGTTAAATCGTGAAAAGGAAGGTTTGCTGACCGACATGTACGAAGGCCTTGAGTATCAAGTCCTGGAGGATTTGTGCAATGAGTGGGAATTCGATAATGACGTGTCTGTCGGCAAGTTTGTTGAGCAACGTATCGATCGTCCGTTTCCAAGCGAAGAAGAAGCATGCAAGATGCTTGACATGCGCGTTTTTTGCGCTTGGATGGACAAGGATTGCGAGTTAGGCAAATACGAGGAGTTTATCAGGTCATCCAGCGACAAGGAGGACTCCGCGGCGATTTTGACCAGATGCAAAGAGGAACTGTGCGGTGATCTGTATTGTTTGCGCGCAAGACGTCTTTCTGGCGAATTTTTGGTTATTCACAATACCGGTGACATCTATTCGTATACGCCGGGGCTTTTTGAAGAAGAACTTGATTTGGACCTGGTCAAAAGACAGATTGATTCATTGGGTCAAGAGGATCTGCTTGTCGGATGCCTTTTTGATTTGAACAGGCTGGTTACGGTGGCGGCACATCGCTGCTATCCTGAACTGATTCAATATGTGATTCAGCATCAGGAAGATTATGAGCAGTTCGTTAAAGAAAAATATTGTTGAAAACGTCAAGCCTGAACTCGATCAGATGAGCTTAGGCTTTTAATTTTGTATTAAGCATGATTTTGAAAGGAGAAATTGCAATGGCTGGAAAAACCGGCAATATTCTTGCGCTTTATGCTGTGCTTTACAGATGCACGGATGAGGACCATCCGTTGACGATGCGCGAGATTCAGGACAAAATGGTCGATATGGGATATAATTGCAGCGAAGACACGATTCTCAGACACATGCGCCTTTTAAGAGAATGGGACGTCAAAGTTGAAGGAAGCATGGGCAGAAATGCCAAATATTATCTTGGAAATCGACTGCTGAAAAAAGAGGAACTCAAATTGATTGTTGACGCGATCAATGCTTCAAATTTTATCGGCAGAGAAATTGCGGCCGAAATGGTGCAGAAGCTGAAAGAATTATTGAGCGAAAACCAGCGCGACTATCTTGACCGCAATGTTTTGGGGATGGTCAACAATAAAACCGAGAACCAAAAAATCTTGGACAACGTGGACAAGATTCAAGAAGCTTGCGATAAAAAAGTTCCGATCAGTTTTACCTACATGAAGTGGAACAAAGATCTTGAGCTCGTCCCTAAAAGCGACAAAGCAGAAATCGTCAACCCGTGGAGCCTGATCTGGACGGATGATCGCTATTACCTTTATGCGATTAAAAATAAATGCGGAAAACTGGTTGAACGCCATTACCGCGTTGACAAAATGACTGATATCAAGCTGTTGAAGGATCAAACACGCGAAGGCATGGTCAAGGTGCGAGAAATTTGTCCCAATACTTACGTTTCAAGAAGAATGGGCATGTTTACCGGAGACGAACGAAAGATTACCGTTGCGGCAAGCGAAGAAATGGTCGGACCGATCATCGATCAGTTCGGAAAAAACATCAAGGTTTGCGCAAATCCCGACAAGACTGACAAAAGCAACGAACTTCTGATCGAATTTTATGCCGTTCCTTCAATCATCTTGCTGGGATGGCTCATCGGTCTTGGCGACGTTGAAGTAATCGGACCAAAAGAGGTCAAAGAAGACATGATCGATCTGCTCAAAAAAACGTCTGCCAAGTATGATCGGCAAGGATGACGCTGCGCATCAAAAGTTATTGTGGGGAAGAAAAAATGAAAATTTATCATGGGATGCAGGCGATTGTCGAAGAACAATTCGCTTTGGATTATAATTGCCAAAAAAACGATTTTGAAAATAAGGAAACGCTGGTAACGATTGCGAAGAAGCAGTTGGGACAGCGTCGCTTTGAAGAAACCGAAAACTTCTTTTCGATTCTGATTTATAACGGCAAATTAGTAATTACGGCAAACGAAGCTTTGGAATCATGGTGCAGGGAAATCCTGGCGAAAAAAATGACTGCCGAATGGGGTTTCGAAGCACAAACGCTCATAATGATCAACGAAAAATTGCGTGAGTTCGGCTATCAAATCGATGAAGCTCATGTCTACTTTTTGCCGTTTGCGTTAAATGCAGAAAAAGGACGACAGGTTGAGATTATTCCAAAAGAAGACATTCCTTCGTATGAAAATGATAAAAGAATCGAGGAAGCATTTGAGTATGAGGCGTGCAAAGATGATGAAATCGGAACGGTCATCAGAAACGAATCGGGAGAAATTTTGGCCGTTGCAGGAGCCTCAAGCAACAGCGACAAGATGTGGGAAATCGGCATCGACTCGTTTGAAACAGGAAAAGGATACGCTTCAAAGGTAGTTTCAAGGCTGGCTTTTGAAGTCTGGAAACTCGGCAGGGTTCCTTATTACGGGACGGCATTATCGCATCTTGCTTCGCAAAACGTTGCCTTGCGCTCTGGATTTTTGCCGGCATTTTGCGAGCTCAGAACAATTAAAACGAATTGCTGAAAAAATTCTTTGCTTTTTGTCAAATGCAGTGCTTCGCCAGGTTATTTAAGCAAAAATTCACAAGCTTATTGTGTGCTTTTGAAGCGTAAATGAGTTATGATCATGGCGAAGGGAAGTGTTTTGAAATGTTGGAAACAGGAATTAAAGCACCATTGTTTACGTTGCCGGATCAAAACGGCAAGATGCACAGTCTCGATGAATATCGCGGCAAGAAGGTAATTCTGTATTTTTATCCGAAAGACAATACGCCCGGATGCACCAGTCAGGCCTGCGGATATACCGCACATTTGCCGCAGTTCGAAGAAAAAGGAGCCGTTGTTTTGGGCATCAGCAAGGATTCCGTCGAATCACACAAACGTTTTGAAGAAAAGCACGGTTTGAAATTTACGTTATTGTCGGATGAAAATCTTGAAACGATCAAAGCGTATGACGTGTGGAAGGAAAAGAAAAGTTTCGGAAAAACGTATATGGGGGTCGTTAGAACGACCTATCTGATTGACGAGGACGGAATAATTGTCAAGTCAAACGATAAGGTGAATGCCGCAGAGGATGCGGAAAAAATGATGGAAGAATTCTGATTTAAGAAATTCTTTAAATGAAATGTCGAACAAATAAGGTCGAGCTGCGACTGATTTTGCCCGGCATTTTTTCAATTTTGCATATGGAAATGATAAACGATAAATGCGGCGCTGCGCATCATTTGCTCAATCAGCGTGCCAGGGCGGGATTACGGGTCTAACCTCGATTTTTGAAATATGCCCGTAAAACCCAGTCTTCGGTTACGGGCAAATGGTCGATTTTTGAGATTTGCCCGTAAAATCCAGAGATTTTGCCAAATACATGCTGCCGCTTTGCCGAATATGATCCTGATATTCATGACAACAAAAAATACTTGTGAGCAACATGCTCATGAGATAAAATAAGCTGTCTGAATCAGCCTCGGGACTCGTTCGTCAATCGGAAATATTGGCTTTGTCGGCGAAGCGTTAAGCATTTTGCGCTTTTGGTTTGTGGAAGTTTCTTCTAAAACGCCGACTGATTTGTTATAAAAAAATTAAGTTTCAGTTTAGATAAAATTTAGCTTATTATAGTACAATAAACCAATCATAAACTGGAGGAATTTAAATGATCAGACAAGGACTGAACGGGGTTTTGATGGCTCTTGCCGATAGCGTTCCGGGAGTTTCCGGCGGGACGATTGCTTTTATCATGGGATTTTACGATAATTTCATCGGGGCGATTGATGACCTGATGCGAGGAAATCGTGGCCAAAAAAAGGCAGCCGCAAAGTATCTGGCAAAGCTTGGAATCGGCTGGGCAATCGGCATGGTGCTGGCAGTGCTGATATTGTCGTCTCTTTTTGAGAACCACATCTACAAGGTGAGCTCGTTGTTCATCGGATTCATTGCCGGTGCGATTCCGCTGATCGTCATTGAAGAAAAAAATCACTTCAAGAAGGGACCAGGCGGGATTTTGTTTCTCGCGGCCGGCACGCTGCTGGTAATCATGATCGGAGTGGTCAACGGCAATGCTCCTTCTGCAGTGCTGAATCTTGAAAGATTCAGTGCGGTTGCTTCCGTCAAGCTGTTTTTGATCGGTGCTTTGGCTGTTTCCGCAATGTTTTTGCCAGGAGTTTCCGGTTCGACGATGCTACTGATTTTTGGAGCATATATCCCTGTTATTTCTGCGATCAAGAGCGTCATTACGCTTAACTTTCAAGCTCTGCCAAGCTTGTTGTGCTTTGCCGCAGGAATCCTGTTTGGTGCGGCAACGGTTGTCAAAGTCATCAGAACATGCCTGAAACGTTATCGTTCACAGACGCTGTACTTTATCATCGGAATGATGCTTGGTTCGTTTTATGCGATCGTCATGGGGCCGACAACCCTTTCCGTTCCGCTTGATCCGCTGCGTTTTGAAAGTTTCAGCATTGTTTTTTGTTTGATGGGATTGGCGCTTGTGCTTGGGTTGCAAAGACTTAAAAGCAGACTTCAGTGATTGCGTTTGCGCCATTCGGTCGGCGAGATGACAAATGCAAAGATTGCGGCCTCGTTTGGTGCCGATCGGATACTGTTGAACGGTATTGACGTACTGAACCCTGAAATTGCGGGACTGACGGATCAAAGCAAAGTTGAAAATCCGTTCAAGCGTCGCATGGCAATCTCTGCATTTATCATCATCCTGTCAATGACGATTTCTTTGGTCGGTTTGACGAACATCATCAAATATGGCTATGGCTACTGCGGCTGTTTGGCAATCGCAATCGTCGTTCCGTTCCTGACGGTCGGCGTCTATAAGAAGCGCAAGGCCTGAATTTTAGGGTATAATGAATAGGTAAATAAATTCAGGAGGCTTTTTCATGTATCGCTACGCCTTTTTTGATCTTGACGGCACGCTGACCGATTCTTCAGAAGGAATCATCAACTCCATTAAATATGCGCTTGAAAAAAACGGATATTCGATTCCGGATGAAACGGAACTGTTGAAATTTATCGGCCCTCCCTTGGCAGATTCCTTTGCAGGTTATCTCAATCTTCCAAAAGATCAGGTCCAGGACATGATTGACACGTATCGGGAATATTTTGCGGTTAAGGGATTATTCGAAAACCGCGTTTATGACGGTGCGGAATCAATGCTTGCAAAGTTGAAACGGGCAGGGATAGAACTCGTTTTGGCGACGTCCAAGCCAGAGAAGTTTGCGCGTCAGATTCTCGAGCATTTTGAGTTGGACAAGTATTTTGAACACGTCGTCGGGGCAACGCTTGACGGAAAGTTGGGGCGCAAATCAGACATTATCAAAAAAGCGCTCAAAGATTTGAAAATCAAGGATCATCAACAAGTCATAATGATTGGCGATCGTGAATATGATATCAGCGGAGCCAATGATTCCGGGCTTGATTCGATCGGTGTTCTTTACGGTTTTGGAAGGTGTGAGGAACTCAGGCAGGCCGGTGCAACGCAAATTGCGAAAAGCACGGAAGAAGTTGTGAAATATGTGTTGGGGCAGGATGCGAATTGAAAGGAAAAGGATAAAAAAACAAAAAGAATCTTTTTTGTGGCGAGATGCTGCAAAGAAGATTCTTTTTTGTTTGAAAATGCAGTGTCGTGCAATTCACGTTCAATCAGTATTCCGGGTCTGGGTTGCGGACAAAACATCGATTCTTGGGATTTGCCCGTAAAAGTCAGTCTTCGGTTACGGGCAAAACGTCGCTTTTTGAGATTTGCCCGTAAAAGGCGGCTCTCGGTTACGGGCAAAACGTCGATTCTTGGAATATGCCCGTAAAACCCAGTCTTCGGTTACGGGCAAAACCCCGATTCTTGGGATGTGCCCGTAAAAGGCGGCTTCTCGGTTACGGGCAAAACGTCGATTCTTGGGATTTGCCCGTAAAAGTCAGTCTTCGGTTACAGGCAAAACGTCGATTTTTGGAATTTGCCCGTAATTACGGAAGACAAAAATAATCAATCTGATTTTCGCAGACATCAAGAAGTCTTTTTTGCCCTTTTGAGCAAAATAACATTAAAATCTCATGAGCTCTGATATAATGAAGATTGTTGAATTTGATTGGAGGTCTGGATTTTTTTGAAAAATGATAATGCCGTGATGACGGAAGGTTCGTACAAGAAGAAAATTGTGTATTTTGCGATACCGATTTTTTTCGGAAGTCTGTTTCAACAGATGTACAGCACCGCTGATTCACTGATTGTGGGGAATTTTTTGGGGAGTTCAGCACTGGCTGCCGTCAGTTCTTCGGGGAATCTTATTTTTTTGCTGATTGGTTTCATTCAGGGTTTGACGATTGGATGCAGCGTCGTGATTGCGCGTTTTATCGGAGCAAGAGATCACAAGATGACATCGCTCGCAGTTCACACGACCGTAGCACTGGGACTTGTTTCGAGTCTTGTATTGACGCTGGTCGGAATTTTTCTGGCACCACAGATTTTGCGACTGATGAGTACGCCAGAGGAAATCATGGATCAGTCAGTTGAATTTTTCAGGATGTATTTTTTAGGATCTGCCGGATTTGTCATGTACAATACGCTTGTCAGCATTTTACAGGCATCAGGCGACAGCAAGCATCCCGTCTATTATCTGATAATCGCATCGATCATCAATATTTTGCTTGATCTGTTGTTTATCGGAGTTTTTCGTTTCGGTGTCGGAGCAGCAGGCGTGGCAACGTCGATTTCGCAAACGATCAGCGCACTGCTTGCGCTGCATCAGCTGATGACGCAAAGCGGATCGTGTCGCGTCGATCTGCGCAAAATCAGATTTCAGCCGCAAATTTTGAAAATGATCATCAAATTCGGGCTGCCATCGGGATTGCAAAATTCGATTATCGGCCTGTCGAACGTCATTATTCAATCATACATAAATTTTTATGGTAAAAATGCAGTGGCCGGCATCGGATCTTACTGCAAGGTCGAAGGCTTTGCGTTTTTGCCGGTAACTTGCTTTACGATGGCCTTGACGACTTTTGTTGCCCAAAATTTGGGAGCAAAAGAGTATCAAAGAATCAGAGCCGGAGTTCGATTCGGCACGATTTGCACGCTGGTTTTGGCGGAAGGGTTGGGGATTTTGCTGTTCGTGTTCTCGCCTCAGCTGATTGGAGCGTTCGACAGCACGCCTGCAGTGGTCAGTTTCGGCGTTGCAAGAGCACACGTCTGCGGTCCGTTCTTTTTCCTCGTGGCCTTTACGCACGTGATGGCTGCCGTCATGCGCGGAGCCGGGAAGGCAATGATTCCGATGATAATCATGATGATCTGCTGGTGTGCCGTCAGAATCCTGACTTTGTACGTTGTCGGGATGTTTTATCAAACGATTCAGACGACCTATTGGGTTTATCCGTTGACGTGGATGCTCAGTTCGTTGGCATTTCTGCTGTGTTACCGGAGACTGGATTTTACGAAACTATAACGGTTTTTTTCCTTGCTGTTCAGCAGGGATTTTTTTATGGATTGAAAAATCCGGAGCTGCCGGCAACGAACCCTGCTGCTTGATACGTCGCTGCCCCAAAAATGGGGCGCGCGGACCCGAGAGTAGACAAAAACCGGAGAAAATGTGTGATTTTTGTCTACCGACTGGTCGAAATTCAGGGCGCGCGAACTCGAAAGTAGACAAAAATCTCCAAAATTTGGAAAAATGTTCTACTCAGTTACCTTCGCCAGAGCCATGTGGTCTCAGATTACGGGCAAATCTTAAAAATCGCCGTTTGTCCGTAACCGAAGTCTTGAGCAGATGATGCGCAGCACTGCATTTGACAAAATCACTGTCGTTTACGGACACATCGATGAAAATGGACCCTTTGTCCGTAATTGGTCCGCCCGAAAAATGGCGATTACGGACAAAGTGGTCAAAAACGGCCGTTTGTCCGTAAATTCGAGTGAAATCTTGGCGTGCCGCCCGAAATAAGAAAAAATACGCGCCATCATGGCACGTATTTTAATCAATATTCAGTTGTACGGGGTCATAATTGCTCGCTGCCGCACCTTGTCTAAATCGGGTTCAGACCAGCAACAAGGCTCATGATAAGTTCGTGCCGCGTTGTGACTGCGCTTGCGCTGATCACTCGCGCCCCTCCTTATCTACCGCCTTGTTGAGCGGCTGGTCTTCACACCTTGTTAATCGGGTTTCGCCTCACAACCCCCTTGTCCCAAGCACCCTTGCTCGGGCAAGACGAGCTTACCCGTCGCAAGCGCAACTTGGATACACGGGGGCTGGGCGTTCGGCTCCACACCTTGTCCTAATCATGTTCCAGCTCGCATTCCCCCTATCGCAATCAAGGACTCCCTGGACGAGACAAGCTCGCCTTCGGTCGTCCAAAGCTTGCGTACGGGCTCATGATCGCTCGCTTTCACACCTTACTTTTCCATCTCCTTCATCAACAATAATTGTTCGCAAATCTCATCGATGTTTGAATTGTCGGAATCCCTGAGATACGTGATCAGCTCAATCGCATTTGGCGGAAGGTTCTTAATTGAAAGGTTATGTTTACTATCAAGTATTTCTTCAACGGAAATGTTAAGGGCGTTGCAGATGTCGACGAGTTTTTCAATACTGACGTTTTGTTTTTTTCTCTTTCGATTTTTGAAATGTAGTTGACGGAAAGGTTGCTGTATTCTGCGAGCTCTTCTTGCGCCATGTCGGCAAGATGCCTGTATTTCCTTATTTTTGCCCCAGATGAATGTTATTGTCCATTTTAAAATCACGGCTTTCTTTTTTGCATTACTTTAACTTTATTATTAACTTAATGTTATCAAAATATAACAAAGTGCGTATAATATGTATTTTACGCCACAAAAATGGATCATATTACATTTTGATGGAACTATTTTCTAAGTTGCACTTATAGAATGGAAATTATAATAAATTTTTGATAGTCTGTATTTGAAAGCGGGTGAAATAATGGAAGCATGGTTGTTTCTTTTTTTGGTTTTTTTAGCAGCATTTTTTGGCAAAAATAATTCGTTGATCATCGCATGCATCGTGGTAGCGGTAATCAAATTGCTTCCTTTTGCTGACAAGTGGTTTTCCGTTTTGCAGGCAAAGGGAATCAATTGGGGCGTGACGATTATTTCGATCGCGATTCTCGTTCCGATTGCGACCGGCAAGATCACGCTGCAGGACATGTTCAAGGCCTTCAGAACGCCTGCGGGCTGGATTGCGGTCGCATGCGGAATTTTGGTAGCAGTTCTTTCAAGGTACGGCATTTCACAGCTGGCCGCCGTTCCGCAGGTAACGGTGATGCTTGTCATAGGCACGATTCTTGGGGTGGTTTTTTTGAAAGGAGTTGCGGCCGGTCCCGTAATCGCAAGCGGGATGGCATATGTCATAATTTCGCTGTTGGGACTTAGTTTCAAGTGAATCAGTCGGTGGTTGTTTCCGGTACGAAATGCAGTGCTGGTGGCAGCTGCTTTTTTTATGCGCAAAATAGTGCATATCTCACTGTTAAATGCATAAAAAACCAAAAAACACGTAAAAAATAGCATAAATTTATAAAAAACACTTGAAATTATACCAAAATTAGAATATAGTTAGTTCAACGTTATGAATTACTGAGCTTGAGGAGGCGGGGGTATGCGTGCAGCGGTCGTGGGAGTGACTGGGTACAGCGGAACGGAATTGTTTCGAATTTTAAGCAATCACCCTGAAATAGAAGAAATTAATTTGTATGCGCGAGAAAAAGAGGGCGTTTTGAAGCGTTGTCTGAATAAAGAGGTGTCTGCATTTCGCAATATTGAAAACGAGCTTTTGCCATATGATGCAAAAAAAATCATGGAACAAAACGATGTGGTGTTCTTTGCAGTTCCGGCGGGGGTTACGAGCAAGCTTGCAGCTCCTTTTATCCAAAATGATTTTCCCGTCATCGATCTTTCAGGCGATTTCAGATTAAAAGATCCGAAGGAATATGAAAAATGGTATAAAAAGCAGGCTGCGCCTAAAGAAGAACTGGAAGCATCCTGCTATGGACTGGCTGATTTTTATAAGCCCGATACGAGCTATATTGCAAATCCAGGGTGCTATGCGACGGCAACGATTTTAGGCATCGCACCGCTTTTGATTAAGCAGTTGATCAAGCTCGATTCTTTGATTGTCGATGCCAAATCGGGCGTGTCCGGATCAGGAAAGAAACTGACTGAAAACAGTCACTATCCGGTAATCAACGAAAATGCGCTGCTTTATAAGATCAATTCTCATCAGCACGTTCCTGAAATTTTGCAGCAGCTGAAGAAATTCGACAGCAGGATTGGATCGCTGCAGTTTTCGACGACGCTGATTCCGATCACGCGCGGAATCATGGCAACGATTTATGCCAAGCCGAAGGATGCTGACGGTTTTAATCTCGAAGCATTGAAAAAAGCATATGCGGAAGTTTATCACGGCAAAAAATGCGTCAGGGTCTTGGAAGAAGGATTCCCGCAGATCAAGGACGTGCAATATTCAAACTATTGCGACATCGGTGTTGCTTACGATGAGCTGAGCAAAACGATTTCCGTTGTTTCAGTAATCGACAACCTTGTCAAAGGGGCAGCTGGACAAGCGGTGCAGAACATGAATGATTATTTTGGCTTGGATGAGCTTTGCGGGTTGCCAAAAGTTCCAGCCTGGCCATAAGGAGGACGAGGAGAGTTATGGAAGAGATTGATTTTAAATGGCCAAATGGTTTTTTTGCAGACGGAATTCATGCGGGCCTTCGTAAGAAACGGCTTGACATGGGCTGGGTCGTGTCGGAGGTCCCGGCACAAAGCGCCGGAGTCTATACGACCAACCAGTTTCAGGCGGCTCCGACGAAACTGACAAAGGAAACGATTAATAAGAAGCATGAACTGCAAGCCATTATCATGAACAGTGCCGTTGCCAATTCCTGCACGGGAATCGAAGGAACGGAAAATGCGCATGAGGAACAGGCTCTCGTCGCTTCAAAGCTTGGAATCGATAAAGACCTGGTCGGCGTTGCCTCAACCGGCGTGATCGGGATTCAATTGCCGATGGACAAAATCAAGCAAGGTTTGGCCGAACTTCAGAAAACGAAAAATTTCAAAGTAACCGAGGCCGTTTTGACGACGGATACGCATTCGAAGACAATCAGCGTTTCGTTTGAAGTTTTTGGCAAAACGTGTACGATCTCTGGATTTTGCAAAGGATCAGGGATGATCAAACCCAACATGGCCACGATGCTCGGGTTTGTCGTGACGGATGCCAAAGTGGCAGGACAAAAGCTTCAGGAAACGCTTGTCGAACTGACGAACGAAACCTTTAATCAGATTACGGTCGACGGTGATACGTCGACAAACGACATGGTCGTCGTCATGGCAAACGGACAGGCCATGCAAGATGAGCCTGAACTTTCAGAAGGATCTGAATATGAAATTTTCAAAGCGGCTTTAAAGCACGTTTTAGGCTTTTTGGCCAAAGAGATCGCGCGTGACGGCGAAGGTGCCACGAAACTTGTCGAAGCAAACGTCAACGGGGCTCATTCCAAAGAAGATGCGCAACATGTTGCCAAGGCCATCGTTGGTTCAAATCTCGTTAAGGCGGCGTTGTTCGGAGAAGATGCCAATTGGGGTCGAATCATCGATGCGATTGGTTCGACGAACGCCAAGCTCAAAATCGATTCCGTCGACATTGCGCTTAACAAGACGAAAATCGTCGAGCACTCGTTGGGACTTGATTTTGATGAAGAGGCATTAAAAGAAAAACTCAAATCTGATGAAATCATAATCGACGTTGAACTTAACAACGGTGATTTCAAAGGACAGGCATGGGGATGCGATTTGACGTACAAATACGTTCAGATCAACGCTTCATATCGCAGCTGATGAAAGGAGACCAAAACATGGATGATTTGATTGTGGTTAAAATCGGCGGAAACGCCATTTCTCAATTAAAACCGGCTTTTTTTGAAAAATTGAAGTATTGGAAACATTTGGGCAAGAAAGTTTTGATCGTCCATGGAGGCGGTCCGAATATTTCAAAGCTTTGTGAAAAAATGGGAATTCCTACAGAAAAAAAGCATGGGATTCGCGTAACGAGCAAAGAGGTGCTTGAACTTACGAAGCTCGTGCTTTTGGGCGAAAGCCAGCCTGAACTGGTCGAAAAATTGACTGACAACGGGTTGCCCGTCAGTCCGTTGTCATGCGCTTGTTCGCATCTGCTTGAAGGAAAGTATCTTGATGAAGCAAAGTATGGTTCGGTCGGCATGGTGACTAAGGTCAACAAGATGGCGATTGCCGGGGCTTTGTGGCAAAGAATCGGCGTCATGGCTCCGATGTGCGTGACTGAAGACGGCAAATGGCTGAACGTCAATGCCGATTCGTGCGCCTGCAGCATTGCCAGTCTGTTGCATGCCGAAGCACTGTATTTGTTAACGGACGTTGCGGGAGTGATGGAAAACGGACAAGTGATTCCAAAACTTGACCGCACGTATTGCAGCGAACTTTTTGCCAGGAAGGTCATCACGGCCGGCATGCAGCCTAAGCTGAATGCGGCATTTACGGCACAGGCGATGGGCGTGTCGCACGTCATTATCACGGATGACTTGGATAATCACGGAACCGAGATCGTAAAGGAGGAAGAAGATGATGATGCAACATGTGTTTCCAACGTATAACAGATTTCCGTTTGAAATCGTGTCCGGCAACGGATTCAAACTGACGGACAATAAGGGAATGACATATCTGGATTTCACAAGCGGCATCGGTGTTTGCGGACTCGGATACAATGTTTCCAAACTTAATGAGGCAGTCGAAAAGCAGCTTGGCAAGGTCTGGCATACGTCAAACCTTTATGAAAGCAGCTTGCAGGAAAGCGTTGCTAAAAAACTTGGCGAAGCTCACGGCATGATTGCAAGCTTTTGCAATTCCGGCACGGAAGCAAACGAGGCGGCTTTCAAGCTGGCGCGCAGGGCAACCGGCAAAAGCGAGGTCTTGGCTTTTGATCATTCGTTTCACGGCAGGACTTACGGCTCGCTTTCCTTGACAGGAAACGACGGAATCAAAGAAGGCTTTGGTCCGCTCGTGCCCGGAGTTTCCTTTGCCAAATACAATGATTTCGCAGCCCTTGATGAAATCAACGATCAAAAGGCGGCCGTTATTTTGGAAGTCGTTCAAGGAGAAGGCGGCGTTGTCGTTGGGGATGCCTCCTGGCTTAAAGCCGTTGAAGAAAAAGCGCATGAAGCAGGCGCTTTGCTGATTATCGACGAAGTCCAGACAGGAATGGGTCGAACAGGAAAATTGTTTGCTTTTGAAAACTTCGAGTTGAATCCTGATATCGTGACCGTCGCCAAAGGACTTGCCAACGGGATTCCCGTCGGTGCAATGCTTGGCAAAAAGGAATTGGCTAAGTTCTTTGGTCCGGGCACCCACGGTTCGACGTTTGCCGGCAATCCATTGGCAATGGCAGCGGCTGACGTCGTTTTGGATGAGCTGAATACTGAATTTTTAAAAGGCGTCAGCGAAAAGTCGGATTTTATCAAATTTTTGCTGGAACAAAAAGTCAAAAACATTGATGCAATCGAAAGCATCAGCGGATTCGGACTCATGATCGGAATCCATCTGAAAGAAACGGTCGATGTCAGCAAAGTCGTTTCGATGCTGCAGGACAAGGGACTTTTGACGCTCAGTGCGCGCGACAATACGCTCAGACTGCTTCCTCCGCTGATTATGCCTGCATCTGAACTTATGGCCGGCATCGAAATCATTACCGAAACGCTTGAAAATATTTTGGTAGCATAGGGGGATTATTCATGAATCATTTTTACGGAAAATCTTATCTGAAAGAAATCGATTTTAACAAAAAAGAACTTGAGTACTTGGTGTATTTTGCGCTTCATCTAAAGGATCTGAAAAAAAAGAACATTCCGCACAAGTATCTTGAAAACAAGAATATTGCTCTTTTGTTCGAAAAGACATCGACCAGAACTCGTTCTGCCTTTACCGTTGCAGCCAATGATCTGGGTGCACACCCTGAATTTATGGGCATTTCGGATACGCAATTCGGCTATAAGGAATCCGTTGCCGATTCTGCTAAAATCTTAGGCAGCATGTTTGACGGCATCGAGTTTCGCGGCTTTGAACAAGCGACCGTTGAAGGCCTTGCCAAATACAGCGGTGTTCCCGTTTGGAACGGTTTGACGGATGATTGGCATCCGACCCAGATGATTGCCGATTTCATGACGATCAAAGAAGTTTTTGGAACGCTCGAAGGCAAAAAACTCACATATGTCGGAGACGGGCGCAACAATATGGCCAACAGTCTGCTTGTCACGAGCGCGATTCTTGGCATTGACTGCTCAATCGGTGCTCCTGCTGATTTGCAGCCGGCTAAAGAAGTTCAAGACATTGCGCACAAATTGGCTGAAAAGAGCGGCAGCACGCTCGAAATTACGGATGATGTCGAACAGGCAGTCAAGGATGCCGATGTCTTGTATACCGATGTTTGGATCTCCATGGGAGAAGACATTGACG
Organism: Ligilactobacillus ruminis ATCC 27782; assembly: GCF_000224985.1. NCBI lineage: Bacteria > Bacillati > Bacillota > Bacilli > Lactobacillales > Lactobacillaceae > Ligilactobacillus > Ligilactobacillus ruminis. The sequence goes on along the minus strand of NC_015975.1, from coordinate 1,845,445 downwards.
TCAAGGCCCGGGTCGAAAAACCCCTGCCGTATCAAATCAACGATTCTCTGCTTGAAAAGACCGGCAAATCCGAGACGGTCGTGATGCATTGTCTGCCTGCATTCCATGATAAGCAAACCAAAATGGGCAAAAAGCTTTGTGATCAATTTGGTGTCGAGGCGCTCGAAATTACGGATGACGTCTTCAACGGCAAGCATTCCGTTGTCTTTCAAGAAGGCGAAAATCGGCTTCATTCCATCAAAGCCATCATGGCAGCAACGTTGGGCGATTTGTTCATCCCTGATTATTTGTTTGAATAAGATTTTTATCGAAGACTCGTTTCAGCGATGGAGCGAGCTTTTTTATATGCAAGGTTGAATCTGTGGTAAAACTCTTTCCATGTGAAAATGCACGTCGTTGGCAGCGAGGGGACCATGAAGTGCTTTTATTAGTGAAAATCCAGTGCAGCTTGAAACAAACGCTTTGGAGCGCAGAGGGAAAAGTAGATAAAAACCGTGAGAAATGTACGGCTTTTGTCTACCGGCTGGTCGAAATTCAGGGCGCGCGGATTTGAAAGTAGACAAAAACCGTGATAAATGTCTGATTTTTGTCTACCGGACTCTCCAAAATCAGGGCGCGCGGTCTCGAAAGTAGACAAAAAACNGGATAAATGTCTGATTTTTATCTACCGGCTGGTCGAAATTCAGGGCGCGCGGATTTGAAAGTAGACAAAAACCGTGATAAATGTCTGATTTTTGTCTACCGGACTCTCCAAAATCAGGGCGCGCGGTCTCGAAAGTAGACAAAAACCAGGGGAAATGTCTGATTTTTATCTACCGGACTCTCCAAAATCGGGGCGCGCGGTCTCGAAAGTAGACAAAAACCGGGGTAAATGTCTGATTTTTGTCTACCGGACTCTCCAAAATTAGGGTCGCGCAGTCTCGAAAGTAGAACAAAATCATCCAAAATTGAAAAAATATTCTACTCGGTTACCTTCGCCAAAAACAGTGTGGACTCAGATTACGGGCACATCTCAGAAATCACCGTTTTGCTCGCAACCTGACTCAGATGCAGTGATTGAGCAGGTGATGCGCAGCACTGCATTTGGCAAAATCACTGCCGTTTACGGACGCATCGCTGAAAATGGACGCTTTGTCCGTAAATTTGAATGAGATCTTGGCGTGCCGCCCAGAATAAGAAAAAATTCGCGCCATCATGGCACGTATTTTAATCAATATTCAGTTGTACGGAGTCATGAGCGCTCGCTTCCACGCCTTGAAAAAAAGCCCGTTCTCGCCAAACTAGGGGAGCACGTGTAAAAAGTGCATCTGACGAAGAATCGGACCAAGTGAATGATTGCATTAGGGGATACAATCATTACAAGCGATAGAAAATAGAAAAGGTGAAGGGAAGTTATCCTTCAGTTTCCAGCCATAGGAAACTATTTTATTGTAATATAGGTTCCGGCTGAAGTCAATAAAATTAGTTTAGAAAAATTAAAGTATATTTATACGTTCTGATGGATTTCTGTGATGCCTGTTAAAATCAGATACAGACCGTAGACGGCAACGATGATTCCGCTGATTAGGTTGATTGCCAACAAAAACTTTTTCGGAAGTTTGTCGCGAAGCAGATTAAAACCGATCGTAATTCCGTGATCCCAAATGAAACTAGCGGTTATGACACCGGTAATAAAGAGGATGCTTTGTTCAAACGTCAAAGTGGCACGACTTGCGCCAAGCATCATGGTACCGTCGATCATGGCTTGAGGATTTCCCCAACTGACGATGAGAGCAGTCATCAAAGCTTGTTTAAGCGTTTGTTTTTTTGAATCTGAACCAATGGCAGTCTGTTTGGCAGAACGAATAATATTGAAGCCGATGTAAGACGTCAGTGCGCCGCCAACGAGCATGACGATAATTTTAACGATTTCATTAGCTGAAATCAGCGCGCCGATGCCGTAAAATGCAGCAAACGAAAACAGTGCGTCACAAAACCAAACCAAGAAGTTATATAAAAGCGCTTTGCTCATTTTGTTTGAAAGCGCATTGTTGAACATATAGATATTTTGCATTCCGATTGGTGTTACGAAGGCAAATCCAATCAGGATGCCGCGTAAGTAGATCACGAAGACACATCCTTTAGAAATCTTTAACGAATAAACTTGATTTTAGTTAAGAATTGATAAAACGTCAAGTTATTTTCTGAAAACATTCGTTCAGAACTTGCCGAGATGTTTTATGTTTGCTATATTTGACTAAGTGGACAATTAGAAAAAGGGAAGGTATTACATTGAAAACATTGAGCATCGTAGTGCCTTGTTACAATTCAGCCGCCTACATGGATCGCTGCGTTCAGTCATTGCTGTTGGGCGGATCTGACGTTGAAATCATTTTGGTAGATGACGGTTCGAAGGACAAGACACCTGAAAAAGTTGACAATTATCAAGCACGCTATTCGGGAATCATCAAGGCCGTGCATCAGGAAAACGGGGGGCACGGACAGGCTGTGAATACGGGGATTGAACATGCGACCGGGCATTATGTGCGCGTAGTTGACAGCGATGACTGGCTGGATGGAAAGGCATTTCCGAAGGTGATGGAATTTCTCAGAAAATCAATTGAAGAAGACATGCAGCTTGACATGCTGATTACGAATTATATGTATGACAAGCAAAACGTCAAGCACAAGAAAATCATGCAATATCGCAAATGCGTTCCGACGAACTGCATTTTCACATGGGAAGATACTCATTTTCCGTTTGGAAAGTACTTATTGATGCACTCCGTAATCTATCGGACGACGCTTGTTCGTGACGAGGCTAAGCTCAAATTGCCGGCACATACTTTCTACGTTGATAATCTATACGTGTTCGAACCGCTCCAATACGTAAAGAACATGTATTATTTGGACGTTACGCTTTATCACTACTTCATCGGGCGCGAGGACCAGTCCGTGAACGAAAAAGTCATGATTGGAAGAATCGATCAGCAGATTTTTGTCAACAAGCGAATGATTGATTATTACACGGATAACGTCGAGATGAAGTCGCATATCGGCAAGTATATGGAAAAGTATGTTGAAGTAATTACTTCCGTTTCGTCGATTTTGCTGATCAGAGACGGATCAAGGGAAGCGTTGAATAAGAAAAAGGAGCTTTGGCACTACATCAAAGAAAAGAACCCTAAGCTGTATCATAAACTGATGCGCGGAGCTTTGGGCATGGGATTGCATCTTCCGGGCAAGTTGGGCAGAAGAGCTGCTGTTGACGTTTACCGCATGGCCCGCAAAATCTACGGATTCAATTAAGACAGTATTGAAGAACAGTCTCGCATCGAGGCTGTTTTTAGTTTATTTAAAAAAGAAATTATGCTATCATAATCAATATCTAAGCTATGGAGGGATCGTTTTGGGAAAGTTAGTGCTTTATTTCTCTGAATTCGGGAATACAGAGTCGATAGCCAAGCGTATTGCTGAAAAGACGGGAGCGGACATCTGCAAAATAGAGCCGATTGAACCGTACCCGGAAAATCTCCAGGAAGTGATGGAAATCGGACAAAATGAGACGGACAACGAGACTATGCGGCCGATCAAACAGCTTGAAGTCGATTTGTCAAAGTATGACAAGGTGATTTTGGGGATGCCGACTTGGTGGTATCACGCTCCTCCTTGCGTCGAGTCCTTTTTGAAAAATGCAGCGCTTGAAAGGATAACTGTTTTTGTGACAGATTCAGGAATCCCGCTCAACGTCGATGATGAGATGAAGCGCATATCACCCAATACATATGTTGAAAGTTCCGAAATTATCGAATTTACGCCGCTCGTTGAACCAAGCAGGCTGGTTACACCGCTTGAGGAAATTGATGCATGGATTGAAACTTTATAAAAAAAAGCCTAAGTTCTCAAAAATTGAGATCCTAAGCTTTTTTGGTATTTTGGCGTTAAGCTTCCGTTGCTCCTTCTGCCTCTTTTTTAGCAAGTTTCAAGTCATAGCTGCGGATGAACGGGAACCAGATTGCTGCGGCGACAACTGTGGCAAGAACCGATACAAGTGCACCTTGCCAGCTTTGCGTTGCGATGAAACCGCTCAGACCAACGGGCGTCGGCCATGGTTGTTGGGCAGTAATTTTTGGAACGAAGTGCGTTGCAATTGCAAGGTAGCCGACCATGGCACTTGCCATTGGTGCCAAAACGAACGGAATGACCAAATTAATATTGTAGACGATCGGCAAACCGAAGAGCAAAGGCTCGTTGATGTTGAAAATGCCAGGAACGACTGCCACTTTGCCGAGTTCACGAATTTGGCGCGACCTGGCCATGAAAGCCATGTACAAAGCTGTACCAAGCGTAGCACCTGAACCACCGACCGTGATGAAAGAGTTGATGAAGTCACCGGCAAAGACATGGAAACCACCGTCAACGTTGGAGACCATATTTGCCAAAGCGAATGAGCCCGTGAAGCTCGTAATGATCGTTGCGCCGTGGATACCGAAGAACCAAAGGAAATGAATCAAGAAGACGATGATCAAAACGCCCCACCATGTATCGACCAATCCTGATACGAATGAGAACGGAATGTAAAGCAAGTTGAAGATGTCAGTATGGCACATGATCAAAATGGCATCGATGATCAAAACGACGAATGCAATCACGAAACCTGGAATAAGCGACGTGAACGAATCCGCAACGCCCTTTGGAACAGAGTTTGGCATCTTGATCGACCAGCCCTTTTTTACGCAGAGACGGTAGATCTGAACTGACAAGATGCTGATGATGAGTCCTGTGAAAATACCGGTTGCACCGATGCGCGTAAGACCGGAGCCACTGACCGCGTAGCCGGAGAAAACGGCATTTTTCGTGTCTGTCAAAAATTGTGCAGAGCCGTTTTTCCAAACAAGCTGCGGAACGGTGACGAACAATGCGAACAATGAAAGAAAGGCACCGCTCAACGGTGAAATATCAAGGTTTTCTTCTTGTTGATAGATTTTCGTGTAGCTGTAAGCAAAAGATTCCGTAAAGAAGAGGGCGGTGATTCCTAGCGTAGCATTATAGATAACGGTAAAGAGATTATTGAAGCGCCCAAGCGTGCTGTTGTAAAAATCAACGAAAGCCGGGACCGTGATGACCTGAGTGAGAACGCTCAGGACGAGGAACATCGATCCGACGATCGTGAAGGCGATGATGCTGTAGCCGGCACCCATGACGGCGCGGACAAAACGTGTATTGGCGAATTTGCCGACTTTTGGAAGAATCTTCTCATTAAGCCAGCCTGTGAAGTTGCTTTCTTTTTCAGCCATAATAAAGATCTCCTTAGGACCGGCATCCGCATTTAATGTACGAATGAATAATTGCAGTTTGATACGCACAGACTAACTGCGGATGCAGTGAATGATTGATGATTGTAAATAGTAAGCGCTTCCCTTATTACATTTTCCAGTATAATCGGTTGGAATCATTTTGTAAAGGGCTTCCAACAAGAAATTGTACCAATATTTTCACGAAGATAAGTATATACAATTATTTTGGCTAAAAATATGCAAATACATTAGATTTTTTAGAATCAATTTAAAGTTTGAAAAATATAAATTTGTAAAATGCAGTGTTGGCTGACAATTTAACGGGGAAAATAAAAAGCAGGGCGGAAGTGCTTAAAACGCATTCTGTCCTGCTTTTTTCAAATTTTGTCTAATTTGTTTTCTCAAACATTTTGATGACTTTGAACTGTCGGTCCTGGTCGTTGGCGATTTTTTTGATCTTCAAGAGCACCATGACGGACATCAGAATTCCAAGCAAGGCAATTCCGATGACATAAAACTGGCCCTTACCGTTCAAGAACGGAAGAAACAAAGAATATGCCGGCGTCATCGAAATCAGGATGATTGCAAGGTTGACCGAAATCTGTGCAATGTAATAACCTTTGCTGACTGGAACAGCACTCTTTTTGGTATGAAGCTTGGAAGTCAGTTCCAGTGTTACGGCAATTCCGCCAATCATCAGCAAAAACGGCAGGACTGCTGACCAGCTTCTGCATGTCAGGGCCATTCCGAACCAGTAGAGATTTGTAAAGAACATGAATGCCGTGAAATATCGCAGCATCAGGAAACGATTGAAGTACATAAAGCTCAGGCTCTGTTCCTTTTTAATGTCATCTGCTGTTTTTTTCATAAAATGCCTCCGTTAATTTTGAGTAAACGTTTTCTTTATACGACATTTTAATATATTGGTACTAATTTGTAAAGTGGGTACAATAATTCGGGCTTGGAGACTTGCTATCGTTACCAGCTTGTTCTTTCAAATATCAGATCATAAATTAAAACGTTCTGAAAAGTCGGAACGAAATTTCTTTTTCATATGAAGGTCAACAGACTCTCTGCCATTATATCGAAGCGAGTCTTGAATTGCACATTTTTGAACCAGTGAAACGGGCGCGTTAAAGTGCCCGTTGATACGATTGAATTCGAAAGGTTTCGAGGATGGGAAAACCGTGGCTCAAACCAAAAATGGGAATTGTCCTTAATCTTGCATAGACGTTCTGACTGAGCGAGCGCTGCATTCGACAAAAACACTGTAGTTTACGGACAAAATGGTCAAAAATGGCAGTTTGTCCGTAAAAATTCAGATGTTTCATACCCAGTTTTACGGACAAATGCTCTAAAAAGCCGGCTTTGTCCGTAAATCTGGATGAAATTTTTGCTGAATTGGTTGAGCAGCGTTGCCTTTTTAAAAAGATGCTTTGTTCAAGTTTTTTGTCACAATCTTCGGATTAAGCAGAAAAACATCTTTAAAGAAGCATTTGCAAAAATGCTGCGGCAATTCCGCCCGAAATCGGGCCAAAAACGGGTACCCACGCATATTCCCAATTGGCATCCCCCTTGTTTGGAACGGGAAGAATCGCATATGCCAGCCTTGGCGCAAAATCGCGGGCAGGGTTCAAGGCAAATCCAGTGGTTCCGCCTAAAGCCTGCCCGATGACCATGATTAGCAACCCGACGATCAGTGGCTGGAGCCCCTTTGTAAAATCACCAAGATTAAGCAGACAGAAAACGAACGTAAACGTTGCAATCATTTCGCTCAAGAAATTATAAAGCGGATTTTTGATTGCTGGACCTGTTGCAAAAATACCGACGCTGTTGCCTTCAGCACTGGATTTGGCGGCTTGAAAATGTGGTTCATAGTGAATAATGACGATTGCCGCACCGACAAATGCACCGAGGAATTGACCGAGAAGGTACGGAAGAACCGATTTTATCGGAAAGAATCCAAATGCTGCAAATCCTAAAGTAACGGCGGGGTTGAGATGACCTTGAGAACCGAAGTTTCCGGCAACGTAAACTCCGAAAGTAACGGCCATGCCCCAAGCCAAGCAGACAAACGTCCAGTCTGATCCCTTGGCATAGCTTCCTTTGAGGTTGACGCCTGCACAACATCCAACGCCAAGAATGATTAAAACCATTGTTCCTAAAAACTCACCTGTAAATCCTAACATGATCGACACCCCCAAATTATTTTATTTTCAATTCTTCAAGCTGCTTTTCAATCTCCGGCAATGCAACGTTTGCCTGAAGCAGCGTTGCGGCCGTATATGCTCCTTCGATAAAAGCCGTATCGTAAAGATGAATCTTTTTTGCAGTCATCTCGCTAGCCAATTCAAGATTCATTTTTGAACTGCCTAAATCATAAAATGCCAAAATCTCATCAGCTTCATTGTTTTCAAAAGCCGCAAGAATTTTTTCCATGCTCGTGCCGACGTCTCCGTCAGAGGTCCCGCCGGCAAACGTGATCGGAACTTCTTGTGCGACCTGCTTCAGCAATTTCGGCAATCCATAAGCGATTTCTTCAACGTGCGAAACAAGCGTTATCCCATATTTCATAATGATTCCTCCGCTTCAAGAAGCGCTTCGAAGAGGTATCCGCTTGAAACGGCACCGGGATCGAGGTGCCCGACCGAGCGCTCACCAAGATAAGAAGCGCGTCCTTTTTTGGCCACCATGTCTTTGGTCGATTCTACGGCAGCTTCGATGTCCGCATTTGTCAAAGATGAATCATCAGCCTTTGAAACGACTTTATTCCAAACGTCAACCATCGTCTTGTCGTTTGGCTGTGCTCCGCCGCGCTTTTTGATGCCCGAAAGCGCCTCTTGCAAGAGTTCGCCGAGATCTTTGGTATCGTTGCTTGCCTTGGCCATTTCGAGAAATGCAGTGCCGTAAAGAGGTCCGGAAGCACCGCCGACTTTGCTGATCAAAGACATGGCAATCAGTTTCAGACTCTGAGTCGTATCAGCGGTTTCGTTTTTTTCAAGACTTTCCGTAACGGCCTGCATGCCGCGAGCCATGTTGTTTCCGTGGTCGCCGTCACCGATTGCAGCATCCAGATCGCTCAGATATCCTTTGTTGTTTTGGATTTTTTCAGAAAATCGACTGATCCATTCTGCAAGCAATTCTTTTGTGAGTTCCATCAAAATCATCCTTTCTGCCATGCGATTGTTTCGGCCGGGGCATTCAATGCCTCAAGCCACTTGTCATCCTTAAGTTCAAATAGCGTCAATGAAATGCCCGCCATGTCAAGCGACGTCATAAAGTTTCCAACCTTTGAAAAGACCGGCACGATGCCTTTTTCATTAAGCAAATCTAGCACGTCGTGACTGAAGATGTACTGTTCCATCAAAGGAGTTGCGCCCATGCCGTTGACTAGCATCGCATATTTTTTCTCTTTGTTCAGCGACAGTTTTTCGTCGAGTTTTTCCAAAAGTTCGGCTGCCAATGCGCGCGACGGCTGAATCTTTTCTCTGCGATAGCCAGGTTCGCTGTGGATGCCGACTCCGAATTCGATTTCGTCTTCTGCAAGTTCAAACCCCGGCCGGCCGACTTCCGGAACGGTTGCAGCGGATAGTGCAACTGCGATCGTTTTGATGTTTGGCAAGACAACGTGTGCGATCTTGTCAATTTCATCCAGCGAGGCACCGTTTTGTGCATAGTAGCCGAGAATCTTGTGCATAAAAATCGTACCGGCAACGCCGCGTCTTCCTTGCGTATACAAACTGTTTTCAACAGCGATATCGTCATCTACAACGATTGACTTGACTTTGATGTCGTCCATTTCGGCCATGTCCTTTGCCATGTCGAAGTTCATCACATCACCGGAATAGTTTTTGACGACCATGAAGACTCCGGCTCCGCTATTTGAGGCTTTGATGGCTTCGTAAATCTGATCAGGGGTAGGGGACGTAAAGATTTGACCGCAAACGGCCGCGCTGAGCATCCCTTTTCCGACGAAACCGGCATGAGTCGGCTCGTGCCCGGAACCGCCTCCGCTGACGATGCCGACTTTTCCTTTCATGGATGCCTTGTCGCTTCTGACGACTGCTTCCGTGTCGGAAATTTGTTCAACGATCTGTGGATAAGTTCTGACCAAGCCGTCCACCATTTCGGGGACGCAGTCAGCAGGGTTGTTGATAATTTTTTTCATGTCAATTACCTCCGATGAATGTTCTGATTTATCTATCGCTTATATTCTAAAATGTTCGCGTTTACAAATAAAGCGGACGGTTTTGTAGAATTGTCCGTGAATTTCTCGGTTGGAAATGTATAATTGGGTTAGAGATGCTATTTTCTGAGAAGGTGAGTGTCATGAAATTAACAAATGGGAAAAAAACGATGCTTGACGATCTTCAAGAAGGTATCAAACGGGCGTATCCAATGTTAAAGCACGTCGAAAGCACGCGGGGGTTCATCAATCGAAATTTTAAAGACGAAATCGTGCCGTTGATTTCCGGCGGAGGGTCCGGACATGATCCGGCACATTGGGGATTTGTGGGCGACGGAATGCTGGCAGGGGCAATTTCAGGCGAATTGTTCGTTCCGCCGACCGCAAAAGAAATTGTCGAAGTCACGCAGAAATTGACAAGCAAAAAACGTGTCTTCTACATTGTGAAAAACTTTGAAAAAGATGTGGATGAATTCTGCAAAGCACGTCTTTTTTTGGAAAATGCAGGGTGGAAAGTCGGGGTGGCGATTGTCAAAGACGATATATCGGTGGACGCTGCATCATTTGAAAAAAGACGCAGAGGCGTTGCCGGCACTGTATTTTTCCACAAAATTTTGGGAGATTATGCGAGAAAAGGCGCCTCTGTCGAAGAACTGCAAAAGGTTGCGGACAAACTTTCAGAAAACGTCAAAACGATTGGAGTGGCTTTTTCAGGCGACAATTTTTTGCTCAAAGAAAACGAGATCTATTACGGAATCGGGATTCACGGCGAAGAAGGCTATCGCAAAGAGCGCTTTGAGTCGTCAGAAATGCTTGCACGCGAGCTGATTTCAAAGCTCAAGCTGAGTTTTGGCTTCAAGTCTCAAGACACGTATGCAGTGCTTGTCAACTCTCTTGGAGAAGTGACGAAAATGGAGCAGATTGTTTTCAACAATGACGTTTGCGAACTGTTAGAGGCTGAAGAAATCGGCATCGGGTTCGACAAGGTGGGGACGTTTTTGACTTCGTTCGGTATAAAGGGCATTTCTCTGACTCTTCTCAAAATTAAGGACGAAAATTGGTTGAAGGCATTGAAAACAAAGGTCGATGCACCGGAATGGTAGTTTTTTGGAGGTCAGACCGTTTTGAGGCGGCATGCGTTCCGATTGCAGACATTGATGCTAGGAAACGTTGAAGGAAAACTCCACCGCATAAATGGCTTGCACAACCAAAAGTTCATAATCGACGGGCTCGTTGGAAAGCGTGTTGTGGATAATCGAATTGGAGATCCCAAGGCAGGTTATCCACATACTTGCACGAGCTTTTTTGTTTTTGTTCAGTTTTTTTCGGTCCATGATATGAGCCAGCAAAACCGTCAGATGAAGGGCGAAGAGGTCTGAGACGTCAATTTCATGCTGACTCAGGCATTCAAAATAGTATCTGCGATTAGCATCGACTTCATAGATGAAAAGTTTCATGATGCTTTGCCACGGCAAATAGTCAATGTTGTTGTCGATGACTTCTTCTAGCGTATCGTTGACTTGCCAACGCAGCAGATCGTATTTATCCAAGAAGCATTCGTAAAACGTTTGGCGCCTGATATTTGTTGCGCGCATGATCGAGCTCACGGAGACATGATCGAAGCCGTTTTTTGACACTTGCTTTTTGAAAACATTCGCAATCTTTTTTTGAATTACGTAACTCATGTTAAGTCCCCCTTGCAAATACAGTTTAGCATATGTTTTGTTTGACGTGAAAAATGACTACCCGGCTTTCGTTCGGAACAAATTGAGCGTTTAAACCGATGGACGAAAAAAGCTTCATGTCTTTTTGGGTCGAAAAGACAGTGTAAAGACGAGCTATGCATTTTGCGAGAAAAAAGACGCGACAAAAAATCCGTGCTGCAAAACAAGCACGGATCGCTGATTTTTGTTATTTATCTTCTTCAATGGGAACCGGACGATTCAAAGTCGTCGTGCCATCAGCTCGCTTGTTGACGAGTTCGGCCACGTCGATGCCGGTCGCGTCCTTGATGAATGCCAAAGATTGGGCCAATCCTTCGTTGGTTTGGCCTGAAACTCCGGCAGCACCGTCGAAAACGGTCAGCTGATCGATGCTTGCGACTGCTTGCGCATAGGATGCGGAAATTTCCGGCAGTTTATCGATGATTGCCATGGCAAGAGCGACTTGCCCGTTTTGTTCAAGCGCTTTGGCGATGGCCTCCTGCGCTTTGGCATTTGCCTGACCTTCGACCTGGATCTTGTCAGCGCTGGCCTGACCTTGTTCGCGAATCGAATAGGCGTTGGCATCGGTGCTGAGATTTTGCGCGTCCTTGTCAGCCTGAGCCTTGATGCGCAAAGCATTGGCATCTGCTTCTGCTTTGATCTGGACTGCCTGTGCTTCAGCATTTTGCTGCGCGATTACGGTTGATTTCAACTCGTTTTCGCGAACGACAATCTCCTTTTCCTTAAGCGTCTGCTCCTGGATTGCCTTTTCAATCGCATAGGCCTGCTCTGCCTTGGCTTTTTCGGTTTGAACCTGGGCATCGTTTTGGGCAATTGCCACGTCCGTTTCCTTGGTCTTGTCTGAAATGTAGCGTTTTGACTGCAGCTGTGCTTCCTGTGCTTCCTGCTTGTTTTTGACTTCGACAAGCTGTGCTTCTTTTTCGGCTTCAGCCTTGGCTTGGCGCGCATAAGAACGCTTATCGGCAATTTCCTTGGCGCTCAAAGATTCGTAATAGCCATTTTTGTCGCTGATTTTTGTAATTTGAAGCGCCGTGATTTCAAGGCCGAGATTGGCAAAGGTTTCTTCGATGCTCTGTCTGACCTGATTCTGGAATTCGGCCCGATCATTTGCCTGTTTCGGTGTCAGTCCTGACAAAACTTCGCGAACGCCGCCGCGAACGACTTCGATCATTTGGCTTTGGCGTTCTTCTTCGCTCAAACCGAGCGTTTTTTCAGCAGCTTTGGCGATCAGTTCCGGCGTTGAGCCGACGCGAAGCAAAGCGTTGGCAGACGCATCGACCGGAACCGCATCGATCGTCATGATGTCTTCGACCGAAACGTCGACGTTGAACGTGTCGAGCGTTTGAAATTCGGCTTGCTGAATGAACGGAATGACAAAGGCGCCCCCGCCCTTGACGACTTTGACGCGCGTATGCGTTTCGGGATCTTCAATCAAGTAAGGTCCCTTTTTTCCGAGACATCCACCGGTGATGATCAAGACTTCATTTGGACTGGCTTTCTTATATGAAGCAATCAGGATCGCAAGGATGATGATAATAATAAAGATGGTCAGACCGCTTGACAACAACACATTGAAAAAATCAGAGATAATCATTTTTTCTCCGCTCCTTTCTTTTTGGTAGTTTAATATTAGCATAAATTTTATGGCAAATACAGTATTCATTTTTCATGCTTTTTTGTGAATTTTGCACAATTGGAATGTGATTGATCAAAGTTTTTTTACGATTACAATCAATATAAATAACATTTAAAAATGCTTATATAATCTAAGGTGTTGAGATTATGCCAAAAAGCGCCGATAAAAAAATTGTAAAAAGTTGCCAAAAAGGCTTGAAATCGCTCTCATAAAGATATATTATAATTAGTGAAGTTTTTCACATTGCAAAAATCTTGCATACATGCTGAAAGTGTAACCAGTGATTTTTGGGAGGTATTATAAATGGAAAAAGAAGCTACGAAGCCAAAGAAAAAAGTTTTGACTGAAGAAGAAAAAGCAGCACGAATGGAAGCTGCTCGCAAGTATACCGATACCCTCGTTGATAAAGCAGCAGCTGCTGAAAGCGAATATGCGCATTTTACGCAGGATCAAGTTGACAAAATCGTTGCTGCAGCCGCGCTTGCTGGTTCTGAGGCGGCTTTGATGCTTGCTCATGAAGCGGTTGAGGAAACAAATCGCGGCGTCGTTGAAGATAAGGATACCAAGAATCGTTTTGCAACCGAAAACATCTATAACGCAATCAAGGATGAAAAAACCGTTGGAATCATCGCTGAAGACAAAATCAAAGGAGAAGTTCAAATTGCCGCACCGCTTGGCGTTTTAGCCGGCATCGTCCCAACGACGAATCCGACGTCGACGGCAATGTTCAAATCTCTGATGGCGCTTAAGACGAGAAATGCGATTGTCTTTGCTTTCCATCCGCAGGCTCAAAAATGTTCCGTTCATGCTGCACAAATCGTTTATGAAGCAGCCGTTGAAGCCGGAGCTCCGAAAAACATCATTCAATGGGTCGAGACTCCGTCAATTGAAAATACGACGGCGCTTATTCAAAACAGAAAGATCGCATCGATTCTTGCAACGGGCGGTCCCGGAATGGTCAATGCCGCACTCAAGTCGGGCAACCCGTCAATGGGTGTTGGCGCCGGCAACGGTGCAGTTTTCGTTGATCATACGGCTCATCTTGACCGTGCGGTTGAAGACTTGCTTTTGTCCAAGCGTTTCGACAACGGGATGATTTGTGCAACCGAAAATTCGGTCGTCATCGAAGCACCTGTTTACAAGGATTGGATGAAGAAGATGGAAGAAAAGGGTGCATACTTGCTGCCTAGAAAAGACTACGAGAAGCTGGCTGATTTCGTCTTCAATGACAAGCACGGCGTCAACGGACCGGTTGCCGGCAAGCCCGCTCGTTGGATTGCCGAAAATGCCGGCATTGATTTGCCTGAAGGAAAAGACGTCATCATGTTTGAACTCGATTCGAAGAACATCGGCGAAAAGCTCTCATCAGAAAAGCTTTCTCCGCTCCTTTCGGTTTATAAGGCAAAAGACAGAGAAGACGGCATCAAGATCGTTGCCGCACTGCTCGACTACCAAGGCGCTGGTCACAATGCGGCCATTCAGATTGGTTCTCAGGCAGATCCGTTCTTAAACGAATTTGCCGACAAGACAAAGGCTGCTCGCATCTTGGTAAATCAACCGGATTCAATCGGTGGTATTGGCGACATCTATACGGATGCGTTACGTCCATCTTTGACGCTTGGAACCGGTTCATGGGGGAAGAATTCATTGTCACACAACTTATCAACTTCAGACCTGTTGAATGTCAAGACGGTCGCAAAACGTCGCAATCGTCCTCAATGGGTTCGTTTGCCAGAAAAAATCTACTACGAAAAGAATGCCTTGTCATACTTGACGGACGAAACGGAGCACATTGATCGCGCAATGATCGTTGCCGATCCTGGAATGGTTAAATTCGGCTTCGTTGACAAGGTTTACGATGAGCTTGAAGCACGCGAAAATCCGGTAGAGACATCCCTTTACGGAACTGTTCATCCTGATCCGACGTTGGGACAGACGATGGAAATCGCACGCCAGATGGAAGAATTCCAACCGGATACCGTTATTGCCATCGGTGGCGGTTCCGCAATGGATGCTGCCAAGATTGCGCGCTACATCTATGAATACTCTCTTGAACAAGAACCTGGCTTCCTTGAAAGCTACGAGAAAGTCAGCGAACTGTTCACTCGTCTGCAGCAAAAATTCGTTGATATCCGCAAGAGAATCGTCAAGTTCCATCACGGCACGCACACGAAACTTTTCTGCATCCCGACAACTTCAGGTACCGGTTCCGAAGTTACGCCGTATGCGGTTATTACGGATGACAACACGCACGTTAAGTATCCGTTGACCGACTACGAAATGACGCCTCAGGTTGCAATCGTCGACCCTGAATTTGTCATGACGGTTCCGAAGAGAACAGTTGCATGGTCAGGTCTCGATACACTGTCACATGCGCTTGAGTCATACGTTTCCGTAATGGCTTCAGACTTCACGCGCCCATGGTCGCTTCAGGCAATCAAGCTCGTATTTGAAAACCTTGAAAAATCCTACAATTATGACCCTAAGAATCCTACGCTTGAAGGCGAAACTGCTCGCGAAAACATGCACTATGCGGCTACTCTTGGCGGCATGGCCTTCGCAAATGCTTTCCTTGGCATCAATCACTCGCTTGCTCACAAGACTGGCGGCGAATTCGGACTTCCTCACGGTCTTGCGATTTCGATTGCGATGCAGCACGTGATTCGTTTCAACGGTGTATCTGGCAAAGTCAAGAGAACACCGTTCCCACGCTACGAAGTTTATCGTGCTCAAAAGGATTATGCAGACATTGCGCGTGCGCTTGGATTGAAGGGCAGAACAGATGCTGATTTGGTCGAATCATTGTGCAACAAGATTGAAGAACTGATGAAAGCCGTTGGCGTAAAGCCTAAGCTTTCGGCAAACGGGGTTACTAAAGAAGCCTTTGACGGCGCTTTGGACAAATTGTGCGATTTGGTTTACAACGATCAATGCACGACGGCAAACCCTCGCCAACCAAGCTTGGAAGAGATTCGCCAGTTGTTGATTGATCAATTCTAAAGATAATTTCCATATAAATACTTCCTTGAAAGGACCGAGTTTTGCTCGGTTCTTTTTTTACGTTCCGCGTTATTAAAAAATAAAGTGTGATTAACCCGTTTTCTTCGCGATGAGAGTGCAATTTTTGAAGATGTTATGAAAGCTGTTGCAAGTTTCGAAGTTATGGTATATAATTGGTCTATACCAATATGGGCGTGACAGTTTTTTCGAGGAGGAATTCAAAATGAAAGTTATTATTGTTAAAAATGCAGCAGAAGGCGGAAAGAAAGCGTTTGAAATTTTTAAGAAAAAACTTGACGAAGGAGCAACCGTTTTTGGCCTGGCAACTGGTGGCACGCCTGAAACGACCTATCAGGAATTATGCGATAGTGACCTCGATTTTTCGAACTGCATTTCAATAAACCTTGACGAATATGTCGGCTTACCGGCTGATAATCCACAAAGCTACCATTATTACATGAAAAAGCATCTGTTTGAAAAGAAGCCGTTCGCTCATTCATATCTTCCTGACGGCCAAAATGATGATGCAAAAGTCGAATGTGAACGCTACAGCAGGATTATCGCAGAAAATCCGGTTGACTTGCAGCTGCTTGGAATCGGTCGCAACGGACACATCGGGTTTAATGAGCCGGGGTCTGCTTTTGACGGCAGGACGCAAAAGATTCGCTTGACGGAATCGACGATTGCAGCAAATGCGCGCTACTTCGAAAACGAAAATGACGTTCCGAAGTATGCATATTCGATGGGAATCGGCGAAATCATGCAGGCAAAGACCGTTTTGCTTGAGGCATACGGCAAGGATAAGGCGGATGCAATCAAGAAAATGGTTGAAGGAGAACCGACCGAAGAAGTTCCTGCAAGCGTTCTGCAAACTCATGATGATGCGATTGTTATCGTGGATGAGGATGCGGCGAGCTTGTTAAGGTAAAAGGTGTGGAGCCGAGCGGTCATGACCCCGTACGCAAGCTTTGGGCGACCGAAGGCGAGCTCGTCTCGTCCAGGGAGTCCTTGCTTGCGATAGGGGGAATGCGAGCTGGAACCCGATTATGACAGGGAGTGGAAGCGAGCGGTCATGACCCCGTACGCAAGCTTTGGGCGACCGAAGGCGAGCTCGTCTCGTCCAGGGAGTCCTTGCTTGCGATAGGGGGAATGCGAGCTGGAACCCGATTAGGACAAGGTGTGGAAGCGAGCGGTCATGACCCCGTACGCAAGCTTTGGGCGACCGAAGGCGAGCTCGTCTCGTCCAGGGAGTCCTTGCTTGCGATAGGGGGAATGCGAGCTGGAACCTGATTAGAACAAGGTGTGGAAGCGAGCGGTCATGAGCCCGTACGCAAGCTTTGGGCGACCGAAGGCGAGCTCGTCTCGTCCAGGGAGTCCTGCTTGCGATAGGGGGAATGCGAGTTGGAACCCGGTCCAAAACAAGGTGTGGAAGCGAGCGGTCATGAGCCCGTACGCAAGCTTTGGACGACCGAAGGCGAGCTCGTCTCGTCCAAGGAGTCCTTGCTTGCGATAGGGGGAATGCGAGCTGGAACCCGATTATGCAAGGTGTGAAGACCAGCCGCAACTGAATATTGATTAAAATTCGTGCCGTGATGGCGCGAATTTTTTCTTTTTTGGGCAGCGCCCCAAGATTTCACTCGGATTTACGGACAAAGCCGGCTTTTTGGAGCATTTGTCCGTAAAACCGGGTCCGAAACGTCTGAAGATTTACGGACAAACGGCCATTTTTGACCATTTTGTCCGTAATCGCCATTTTTGGGACAGTCCATTTACGGACAAAGCGTCCATTTTCATCGATGTGTCCGTAAATGACAATGATTTTGCCAAATGCAGTGCTGCGCATCACCTGCTCAATCACTGCATCTGACTTCGATTATGGGCAAAACGTTGATTTCTGAGATTTGCCCGTAATTTTAGTCCACACTGCTTTGACGAAGGTAACCGAGTAGAACATTTTTCAAAATTTTGGATATTTTGTTCTACTTTCGGAGCCGCGCGAGCTGAATTTGGAGTCAGCGGTAGAACATTTTTTCAATTTTTTGATATTTTGTTCTACTTTCGGAGCCGCGCGGGCCGAATTTGGAGTCGGCGGTAGAACATTTTTTCAATTTTTTGAGATTTTGTTCTACTTTCGGAACCGCGCGGGCCGAATTTGGAGGTAGCGGTAGAACATTTTTCAAAATTTTGGATATTTTGTTCTACTTTCGAAGCAGCGCCCCCCGATTTTGGAGAGTCCGGTAGACAAAAATGAGGCATTCATCCCGTTTTTTGTCTACTTTTGTTTCCGCGCACCTCAAATTTGAATGCGGCGGTAGAACATTTTTTCAACCCCTCCGAGCAACAAGGAGTGATTACGGGCAAAATGTCGTTTTTGAAGATTAGCCCGTAAATGCCAGTCGTCGATTATGAGACAAAATGTCGATTCCCGGAATTTGCCCTTAAACGGTAAATATGCTGCAGCGATTTTTCCAAATTCAAGAAGTCGATTGCCATCGGACACCCTGGATTTTACCAAAAGCACGTTGCATCGAAAGATTTAGTGCGTATAACACTTATCATAAGTATATTTAAGGAAATAATGCAGCAACAAAAGGGTGCATATGTTTCATCACAATTATTGGTCTATACCTGTACCAATTTTGATGTTTTTGTTGACATCATTTTATAGAAGCGGTATATTATACATGCTGATTGGGTTTCCGAGAAAAATAATGGAATATACCAATTTTAAATGATAACAACCAATCTAAAGAAAAAGACAAAAGGATGGAAACTTAAAATGTGTGGAATTGTTGGAATTACAGGCAAGGACAATGCGGTTGAAATTTTGATCAACGGCTTGGAAAAACTTGAATATCGCGGTTATGATTCGGCAGGCATCTATGTAAACAACGGCAACGGAAATGATTTTCTCGTTAAGGTCAAAGGACGCATCGCTGATTTAAAGGACAAAGTAACGGCTGACGTAAAGGGAACTGCCGGCATCGGACACACGCGTTGGGCTACGCATGGAGTTCCGAGTGAAACGAATGCGCATCCGCACATTTCGGAAAATGGACGCTTTTATCTCGTCCACAACGGCGTCATCGGCAATTTTAAGGAATTAAGGGCGAAGTATCTGTCGGACGTGCATTTTGCAAGCGAAACGGATACTGAGGTCATCGTTCAGATGGTTGAACATTTTTCAAACGAAGGACTTGAAACGAAGGAAGCTTTCAAAAAGACGATCAGCGTACTTGACGAGTCTTCTTCGTACGCATTTTTGCTGATGGATCGAGAAGATCCCGAAACCTTGTATGTCGCAAAATCAAAAAGTCCGTTGTTGATCGGCGTTGGCGAAGGTTTCAATGCGGTTTGCTCTGATTCGATGGCAATGCTTAAGGAAACGCACGAGTTCATTGAGTTGACGGACGGAGACGTTGTCGTCGTCAAGCCGGACAGCATCGAAATTGAAGACAAGAACGGCAAAAAGATTGAACGAAAGCCTTTTTACGTCGATCAAGATGCAAGTGCTTCTGAAAAAGGCGCTTATGAGCATTATATGTTGAAAGAAATTGATGAGCAACCAGCCGTCATGCGCAAACTTGCAACGGAATATTTCGATGAAAACGGCAATATCAAAATTGAAGCCGACTTGCTGAAGGCAATCGAAGCAAGCGACCGCATCTACATCGTTGCTGCAGGCACGAGCTATCATGCGGGACTTGTTGGTCACGAATTGTTCGAAAAGCTGGCTAAGATTCCGACGGAAGTACACGTTTCGTCAGAGTTCGGCTACAATATGCCTCTTCTTTCCGAAAAACCCTTCTTCATCTATCTGACGCAAAGCGGCGAAACGGCCGACAGCCGTCAGGTCCTTGTTCAAACGAATGAGATGGGTTACCCGAGCCTGACGATTACGAACGTTCCGAACTCAACCTTGTCGCGCGAAGCAAGCTATACGCTGCTTTTGCATGCCGGTCCGGAGATTGCCGTTGCTTCGACAAAGGCATATACGGCCCAAATTGCAGTCGAAGCGATTTTGGCCAAGAAACTGGGTGAAGAGCGCGGAATTGAGGCTGCCAAAGATTTTGACATTCATTTGGAACTTGCCAAAGTTGCAAACGCGATGCAAACGATGGTTGACGAAAAGCATGAGATCGAAGAACTGGCTGAAAAAAATCTCAAGACGACGCGCAATGCATTTTACATCGGACGTTCAATCGACTATGATACGGCAATTGAAGCGGCGCTCAAGCTCAAGGAAGTTTCCTATGTCCAAACTGAAGGTTTTGCGTCCGGTGAACTTAAGCACGGTACGATTGCTTTGATTGAAGAAGGTACTCCGGTGATTGCAATCATTACTGACGAAAAAACCGCAGCGCACACGAGAAGCAACGTTCAGGAAGTGATTGCTCGCGGGGCAAACGTCATCACGATCGTTTCACGATCTCTGTCAAATGCAGGGGATCAAATCGTGTTGCCGGATGTTCATCCGTTGCTGACGCCGCTGGTTTCGATCGTGCCGGCTCAGCTGCTCGCATACTATACGAGCAAACAGCGCGGATATGACGTCGACAAGCCTCGCAACCTCGCAAAGAGCGTGACGGTAGAGTAAAAACGTTTTTTCAAAATATACTTTGCCTTAACGAATTTCTAAATAATAAAAAGAGCGTTTTTTCCTAATTGATGATTCGGAAAAGACGCTCTTTTTCATATCTGTTTTTTATTTCAAATAAGAAACCGGCTTTTTGACCTCGACTTTCGTATGATCGAACTTTTTGCCGACGTATTCATGAATTTCTTTTGAGATGCGAGAAATGTTGTCTCCGGCAAATTTCAGGTAAAGCAGGTGTCTGATTTCGCTCCAATCGTTAAACCGCTTGAGGATTCGCTCAATGGCGATACCAACGTTTGTTGAGCTTTCAATGAAATCTTTAGAAAGAGCGGTCTTTGAATGAAAACTTCGGAAACAGGACCTGCTTCAATGATTTTGCCTGAGTCCATCACGGCCACGTTCTTGCAGATCGATTTGACGACCTGCATCTCGTGGGTAATCAGGACGATCGTGATGCCGAGTTTGCGATTGACTTTTTGAAGCCTGAAAACTGTCTGGCCGAAATGAGCTGGGCCCCGTAAACGGTCAAGGTTTGTGCCAGTCCCACCCAAACGATTCTGAAAAAGTTCATGATGCGAAGAATTGCGACGTAGCCGATGATGACTTCTCGTCCGAACGGATTGACGAGACTTTGAATGAATACGCCGCCAAACGTTACGACGAACTGCTGGAAAGTCGCCGGCAAAGCGATATGAAGAACGTTTTTGATTTGTTTTGCATTGAAAATTCTGCCGCTGTATTTTGCAAAATGAAATTTGTCTTCCAAAAGCTTGAGAGTCAAAAGCGCACCGATGAGCTGGGCCAAAATGGTACCCATGGCGGATCCGGCCACGCCGAGCTTGAGTCCGACAATAAAAAGCAAATTAAAAATAAGATTTATAACAGTCGTCGTCAGCATCAGATAAAAGCTTTTTTTCGTATCTTCTGCAGCGGTCAGAATTGCACGGCCTCCGTCATAGACGTGAATCAGAAAAATAGATTCTGCCGTAAATCAAAGCGTAGCGCATCAGGTTGTCCGGGACGCTGATCAGGCGAAATACAGCGGGCAAACAGAAGATGCCCAAAATGGCGACGATGATGCCGCATATGCCGTCAAAAGCCAGCACCGTTCGCGTCGTTTGTGCCAAAGAGTCCTGATTTTTTGTCCGATAAGCTGCGAAATGATGATTTCAACGGCCATCTCAAGACCGCCGGAAATAGCCAAAAAACCATGATGACGTTGGCGGCATTTCCGACTGCGGCCAGTTCGTTTGCGCCCCAAAAACGGCTATCGCTTCTATGACGTCATGCAGTGCGACAAGATGGCAACGATTAAGATGCTTCAGGAATTGGGGGCATCGCTTGATGAGATCCAGAGTTTTTTCAGAAAGGACGTGCTTGTTGAACAGGCTGAATTCATGCGAGAAAAACGCCTGGCTTTGGATGAAAAAATGAAACTGTTGGAAAAACGGAAATGCGAACTTGATTTTTTTATCAAGCGCATTAACGAATTTATAAAAATCGGCGCAGGGACGGTCTTTTTCGAAACAAACGAAGCGATACGGAATCATTGATCAAAAACTAAAAAAACACTTCGTCGTCAACTCGATTGAGCTCGGGATGCAGTACGGAGTCATAATTGATGAAGAAAAACTTAAGCCTGCAGCGATTTTTTATCGCGACGATGCCGGCGAATTCATAAAAGAAGCGGGCGAGTACGTTTGCATGTTCCAAACGTTGGAAGACGGACGGATGCTTGAAAATCTGGCTGAAACTGCGGCTGCCTTTCAAAAGTTCGGCGGATCGGGCTTTATTTATCATGAAGATTATGCCAATACGATTCCGGAAGCAAACGGAAAACGCGTTATCAAGCTTTTGCAAAAAATCGGTGCCTGAAATCAAGGCTTTTGGCGTTCTGCTTAGCAAGATGAGAAAAAATTGTCTCAAATTGAAAAAAATTATGTTTCAAATTAAAAAATCGGATGCTTTGCATTCAATTGCAAATTGGATCCGGTTTTTTGCGTATGCAGGACGATTGCCTTCCGTGACGGAAATATCCCGAAATAATTTGGCGACAAATTGGCTGAGAGCTTGGTGCGATGATTCATCAGGCGCAGCATTTGGCAAAATATGTATCAAAATCGAAAAATGCCGAACAAAAGCAGCCGACTTGCGTCCGACTTTGTTCGACATTTAATGCAATTCAAGAGGAAAACATTTTTTCGCCTCTTCTTTATTGCAATTCCGTTGTGGCAATCGCCTCTTCGGCAGTTGTTTCAGCTTTGTCTTCGCTCTTTGGATCAATGTTGCAAGCAACTGATGCGATTACGAAATAAAACGCAGCCCATCCCCACATGTTGCTGATCAGAAACATTGCAAAAAGAATCCACAAGAACCATGTTAAACCTGTTAACCAAATCTCAGCAAATTTCATCCGTTCTTAAACCCCCAAATAATTATATTGTCATTTTATCACGTTTTTGAAGAAATTGGGAATATTTTTGTGACTTTTTGAACTAAAGGTGATATAAAATGAAGGGTTTGTAGCAGATTCAGAAATCATTTTCGTCAAAATGAAATTTAAAAAATGCCCCTTACCGTCAAAGCCTGATTTAAGACTTCGACGGTAAGGGGCATTAAAGAAAAAATCCAGCGATATTTTTTGCCTGATCGACGACGAGCGACAATCAGATTATTTAACGATTTCAGTCATGTTTTTCTTGGCCGTTGCCAACATCAACCGGATCCGGTTGAGCTGGTTGACGAATGACAGACTCGGGTCGTAATCAACCAAAGCAATGTTTGCCATCGGGTACTTGGAACGAAGCTCTTTGACGACGCCCTTGCCGACAACGTGGTTTGGCAAGCATCCGAACGGCTGCATGCAGACGATGTTGTTGACGCCGTTTTGCAGGCTTTCGACCATTTCGCCGGTAAGGAACCAGCCTTCACCGGTCTGATTGCCCAGACTTAAAATATCCTGGGCACCGTCTGCGATTTGTTCGATGGCTTCGATGCCATCGAAACGCTCGGAATTTTTCAGTGCTTCGTTCATCGGCTTTTCGCAAAGGCGGATCAACTTGATGGCCAGCTCGGCCAAAACCTTGTTCTTCTTGGAGCCGCCAAGATGGTTATATTTGTAAACCTGGTTGTAAAGAGAGTAGTTCATGAATCCGACGATGTCCGGACAAACGACTTCTGCACCTTCGTTTTCAAGCACGCGAACGATATTGTTGTTTGCAATCGGTGAATATTTGACGAGAATTTCGCCGACGATGGCAACGCGCGGCTTCTTTTCAGCGGTCAACGGAATGTTGTCGAAATCTTCGACGATTTTTGCAACGTTGCGCTTAAATTCGTGGAAACTGCCGTTTTTGACGTTAGGCTGAATTCTGTCAAGCCATTCTTTGTGAAGGGCATCAACTGCTCCTTCTTCCGTTTCATAAGGCCTCGTGCGATATACGACGCGCTCGAACAGGTCTCCGTAAAGGAAGGCCAAAGCAACGCGCTTGACAAGCGGAAGCGTCAGTTTGAAGCCCGGTGACTTTTCGGTGCCCTTGGCGTTAAGCGACATCGAGATGACCGGAACCTGCGGGAAACCGGCATCCTTGAGTGCTTTTCTGATCAAAGGAATGTAGTTTGTCGCACGACATCCGCCGCCTGTCTGTGTCATCATGACGGAAACGTTGTCGAGGTCGTATTTGCCGCTCTTCAGTGCTTCGATCATTTGTCCGATCGTGATGATTGCAGGGTAGCACGCATCATTGTTGACGTACTTGATTCCTTCGTCAACCGAATGCCGTCTTTCAACCGGCAAGTTGACAACGTTGTAGCCGGATGCTCTTAACGCAACGTCAACCAGATTTGATTGGTGAATCGGCGAAAGCATCGGCATCAGCAAGGTATGCTTTTTGCGCATGTCCTTCGTAAACTGCTTCGGACGTTCAAGGTCGTAAAGCTTTTCCGGAATGATGTGGCGTTCGTCGCGTTCCAAAACGGCCGCTTTGAGCGAACGGATTCGGATGCGAATTGCGCCGATGTTCGTTCCTTCGTCGATCTTGAGCACGGTGTACAAACGATTGTAGCGTGAAAGAATTTCTTCGACTTGATCGGTCGTAATGGCATCGATGCCGCAGCCAAAAGAATTAAGCTGAACGAATTCCAGTTCAGGAATCTTTGCGGCAACTCTTGCGGCTGCAAACAAGCGCGAGTGATAAGTCCATTGGTTGACGATGCGCAGTCCTTCGACGTTGCCCATGTGCGAAATACTGTCTTCTGTCAAAACGTTGAACCCTTCTGCACAGATGATCTGCGAAATTCCGCGGTTGATTTGCGGATCGAGGTGGTACGGACGTCCGGCCAAAACGACCCCGTGCTGACCGTTTTGACGCATCATCATCAACGTGTCTTCACCACGATTTTGGATCCAGCGTTTAAAGTTGTCCATTTCTTTAAATCCAGCGCTCAAGGCATCTTCGACTTCTTTTTGCGTCACGCCGAAATCTTTGAATGTTTCGTAGAGGTTCTTTGCGGTTGATGAAAAATCTGCCAGATTCAGGAACGGATTCCTGTAGTCGAACTGGCCGTTGCGAATTTCATCGACGTTCATGCGAATGACGTCAGGATAAGATTGGACGATCGGGCAGTTGAAGTGGTTGTTGGCAGCCTTTGCTTCTTGACGTTCGTAAACGACGCAAGGATAGAAAATAGTCTTAAAACCCTTGTCGATCAGCCATTGAATGTGTCCATGAACCATTTTGGCAGGGTAGCATGCCGTATCCGACGGAATCGTTTCAATCCCTGATTCATACATCTCTTCTGATGAACGGGTTGAAATTTCGGCTCTGATGCCGAGTTCTTTAAAGAACGTTGCCCAAAGAGGATAGTTTTCGTACATGTTGAGCACGCGCGGAATTCCGATCGTGCCGCGCGTTGCGAGCTTCTTTCTTAACGGACGGTACGAGAAGAGCTTATGATATTTTTCTTTAACAAGGTTGACGCGCTGATCTTTTGGAGCAAGTTTGATCCGCAGACCTTTTTCGCAGCGGTTGCCCGTAATGAAGCTGCGACCGTCATTGAAGTGCGTGATGGTCAACAGACAGTTGTTTTCGCAGCGACCGCAGTGTTCAAACGTCTTGTCGCAAGTCAAACCTGCCATTTCTTCCGTCGTCATGATCGTTGAAACGTCGCCTGGTTTTGAGTGTTCTTCGGCAATCAGAGCAGCGCCGTAAGCCCCCATCAAGCCGGCAATGTTTGGCCTGATGACGTTTTGACCGCTAAGCTTTTCAAATGAGCGCAAAACGGCTTCGTTGTAGAAAGTTCCGCCTTGGCAAACGATGTGCTGACCGAGGTCTTCGGCGGAGTGGGCCTTGATGACTTTGAACAAGGCGTTTTTGATGACGGACATTGAAAGTCCGGCAGAAATGTCACCGACAGAGGCGCCCTCTTTTTGAGCCTGCTTGACGCGCGACTGCATGAAAACGGTGCAGCGAGAGCCGAGATCGGCCGGATTTTCAGCGAGCAAGGCTGCTTTGGCGAAGTCCTTGACGTCGTATTTAAGCGACTGCGCGAACGTTTCAATGAAGGAACCGCATCCGGATGAGCATGCTTCGTTTAATTGAATCGTTGAAAGCGCACCGTTTTTAACGTGCATGGCTTTCATGTCTTGTCCGCCGATGTCCAAAATAAAATCGACGTTTGGCTGGAAGTAGTGTGCTGCCTTATAGTGAGCGACCGTTTCGACTTCTCCGAGATCGGCTTTCAAAGCGCTTTTGATCAGATGTTCACCGTATCCGGTCGTGCATGCTTTGGCAATCGTGACGTTTTCCGGAAGATGCTTGTACATTTCCGTCAAAATATCAATCGTCTTTTGAAGAGGATCACCGTCATTGTTGCCGTACCACGTATAAAGAATTTTCTTGTCTTCGCTCATCAAAACGATTTTGGTCGTCGTCGAACCGGCATCGATTCCCAGATAAGCGTTGCCGCAATATGTTTCAATCGGACGAAAGTCAACTTTGGCTTTGGCATGGCGATCGCGAAATTCTTTCAGCTCTTCTTCGTTGTTAAAGAGAGGATCGAGAGATTTTGTCGGTTGAAGAGCAGAACCGATGTGGGCGAGCGAGTCAAGCAGTTTTGCGATGGTCGTCGGTTCTTCTTCGCCTGCGTAAAATGCAGCGCCCTTGGCCACGAAGAGCTGCGGATTTTCAGGAAAGACGACGTTTTCTTCTTTAAGATGCAGCGTCTCGATGAATCTTTGACGAAGTTCGCTCATGAAGTAAAGCGGACCGCCCAAAAAAGCAACGTTGCCCTGAATCTTATGGCCGGATGCAAGACCTGCAATCGTCTGATTGACGACAGCCTGAAAAATCGAAGCAGCGAGGTCTTCTTGACGCGCGCCATCGTTGATCAGCGGCTGAATGTCAGTTTTGGCAAAAACGCCGCAGCGCGAGGCAATCGGATAAATGTGCGTATATCCTTTTGCCAGTTCGTTCAGACCATTGGCATCGGTTTTCAGCAGACTTGCCATCTGATCAATGAAGGCACCGGTTCCGCCGGCACACGATCCGTTCATTTTTTGTTCAAGCGATGCGCCGAAAAACGTGATTTTGGCATCTTCGCCGCCAAGTTCAATGGCAACGTCGGTTTGCGGACAAATGACTTCGACCGTTTTGGTGCAGGCGATAACTTCCTGGATGAATTTGAGGTTCAAGACGTCGGCCAAGCCCATGCCGCCTGAGCCGGTAATCGTAAATGAAATCGGCGTATTCAAACCAACCGCTTCTGCTGCCTCGCGCAAAACTTTTTCACTGGCTTTTTTGACGTCAGAGAAATGGCGCTGATAGGTTTGGTAGACAGAATCATTGTTTTCATCCATGATAACGACTTTGACGGTTGTTGACCCGACGTCAATGCCGCCTCTTAATGATTTTGGCTCCATAAAAAATCTCCTTGATAAAACTCCGAAATAAACAAGCAGTGTTGAATATGCAACACTTGTTGATTATACTAAACATAGTTAATTTTATATCAAATCGAATGAAATTCAATGCTCAAAATCAGCGACATTGTATTTTAAACAACATATCGTAAAAATATGTTGCTGATTTTACGGATTTTTTGATCCTACAAGAGGTACATATAATATGAGAAAAACAAAAAAAGAAGATTTGCGAGTAATCAGAACGAAGAAGCTGATTTTTACTGCATTTATCAATCTGATTCAGGAAAAAGACTATAATTCGATTACGGTTCAGGATATTTCTGACAGAGCAATGATCAATCGATCGACGTTTTATAATCACTTCAAGGATAAGCAGGACGTGTTGGATCAGGTTTTTTCTTATGCCCTGACACCGATGTTTAAAAATATTGAAAGCGATATTTTAGAAGAGGGATGCATTATTAGGAAAGAGCGTCTGGTGAAGATTTTAACCAAGATTTTTAAGATGGTTGCCAAAAATCGGGCTTTTTACGTTATGGCACTCGAGGGACAGAATAATTTCGTCATGGCTGATTGTTTTAGAAATTTCTTGACGGAACATTTTTCGAACATCTTCAGCAGGATGCGCGTCAAAGACGGTGAGGACGTTATTCCGATGGACTTTATCATCCTTTATATCGTGACGACCTTTATGAGTTCTTTGAAATGGTGGATCGATACGAATTGCAGCATGTCTGCGGAAAAGATGGCACGACTTTTGATGAAAATCATTTCCAGCGCAGGACTGCAGGTTTGCGATGTCAAGGTGATCTGAAGCACGACCGGTTTTAATTATAAGAAAAAAACGTTTGCTGCTGAAAAGTATGTAAATTGCCCATTTTATTAAAATGATAAAGTAACATTTAATGTAATAAGTGAAAAACAACTTATACTAGCACTGAAAAATATGATACTATTTTTGAAATAGCTGCAATCTTTTTGAAGAAGAAGCTTTGGCCAGCAACAAAACACAAAAAATAATTCATGAATATTTTTGAATATACGTTAAAAAATGACGTATAATCAATCGTAAATAAGGAATGTTTGTGTTACAACGTGTTTTCTTGATTCATGACAATTGCTAGGGCACGTTTGAAATCTCTTAATGGTATATTTATGCAAAAATAACGCTCACAAAGACTATTTATGAATAAATAATAATGCCTTGAAGTTTGCAGACGGCCTTTTTTCAAAAAAAGTATTTGAAAATTTTGAAAAATAGCATATAATGACAATAAGAATTTTAATAATCATTTAATAAATGGGGTTTGTTATAGTGAGTGAAAATTCCTTGTTAACGATTCAGCATGTAGATACTGCCTTTAAAGTAAACGGTCAGTTCTATAATGCGATCACAGATGTCTCGCTTGATCTCTATCCTGATGAGATTCTCGCTATTGTCGGCGAATCAGGTTGCGGCAAGAGTACTCTTGCCACTAGCGTGATTGGTCTGCACAATATGAGTTCGACTGAGATCAGCGGAAGCATTGTTTATCACCAAAGAGTCGTCAAAGAAGACGGTTCGATTTCGATTAAAGATCATGAACTTGTCGGAATGAGCGCGGATGAGATGAATGCTCTTCGTGGAAACGACATGGGCATGATTTTCCAGGATCCGTTGGCAGCTTTGAATCCGTTGATGCGGATTGGAGACCAGATTAAAGAAAATCTGGATTTCCATACGACGATGTCTGAAGAAGAAAAGCGGGCTCGCGTAATCGAACTGCTTGATCAGGTCGGGATTCCGAAGCCGGAACGCGTTGCCAAGATGTATCCGCATGAGCTTTCCGGAGGGATGCGCCAACGCGTGATCATCGCGATTGCCATTGCCTGCAAGCCGGACGTCATTA
The DNA here is from genome assembly GCF_000224985.1 of Ligilactobacillus ruminis ATCC 27782. NCBI lineage: Bacteria > Bacillati > Bacillota > Bacilli > Lactobacillales > Lactobacillaceae > Ligilactobacillus > Ligilactobacillus ruminis. The sequence continues at coordinate 1,816,215 of NC_015975.1, read as the reverse complement.
TCGCTGACGAACCGACTACGGCGCTGGATGTTACGATTCAGGCGCAGATTCTTGATTTGCTTCGCGACATTCAAGAAGAAAAGCATGCCGGCGTAATCTTGATCACGCACGATTTGGGCGTCGTTGCCGAAACGGCCGATCGCGTTGCCGTGATGTATGCCGGACAGATCGTCGAAGTCGGATCAACAAAACAGATTTTTGAAAATCCGAAACATCCATATACTCGTTCGCTTCTTCGTTCAATGCCTCAGGCTGACAGTGAAAACGATGATCTTTACGTGATTGACGGCATGGTTCCTTCTTTGAAGAACATGCCGCAAAAAGGATGCCGATTTGCACCCCGCGTTTCATGGATTCCGGTATCAGAACATGAAGAAGATCCTGTCATGCATGAAGTTGAACCAGGACATGAAGTACGTTGCACGTGCTATAAGAATTTCAAATTTCCGGACGAAGAGCAGGTGGATGAACAATGAGTGAGTCAAAAGATTTAATCACGATTAAAGATCTCTGCGTCCATTATCCAATTCGCTCAGGGTTCTTTAATCGGATCACGGATTACGTTTATGCCGTTGACGGCGTAAACTTTACGATTAAGGCAGGTCAAAGCTACGGAATCATCGGTGAATCCGGTTCCGGCAAATCAACGATCGGCAAAACGATCGTCGGTTTGGAAAAAGCAACGCACGGTCAGATTATTTATGACGGCTATGACGTGACTAAACGAAAGAATCGCAAAAAACATAAATATAACAAAGACGTTCAAATGATTTTCCAAGATTCTCTTTCAAGTTTGAATCCCAGAAAAAAGATTTTGGACATCATCGCTGAGCCGATCAGAAATTTCGAAGATTTCACCGAAGATCAGGTCAAGGCTCGCGTTGCAGAGTTACTTAACATCGTCGGTTTGGAGGAAGAAGCAATGTACAAGTTTCCGCACCAATTTTCCGGCGGTCAGCGGCAGCGCATCGGTGTTGCGCGAGCAGTTGCTTCCAACCCGAAGCTGATTATTGCCGATGAACCCGTTTCTGCGTTGGATCTGTCGGTTCAGGCTCAGGTTTTGAACTATATGAAGAAGATTCAAAAAGATTTGGGCATCAGTTATATGTTTATTTCTCATGACCTCGGGGTCGTTTATCACATGTGCGACAATCTTGCAATCATGCATCGCGGCAAGTTTGTCGAAATCGGTTCAAGAGATGATATTTATAATCATCCTCAGCATATCTACACCAAGCGTTTGCTTGCAGCCATTCCGCAAGTCGACGTTGAACATCGTGATGAGCACCGCGCATACCGCAAACAAGTCGAAAAAGAATTTACCGAAAATCAGGACAAGTGGTATGACAAGGACGGTAAGGTTTATGACCTTCGTCAAATATCCGAAACGCACTGGGTTGCGTTGCCGGACGCAGGGGAGGAGAAGTAATTATGTGGAAAACAGTTTTGCGTCGTGTTCTGATCATGATACCCGAAATAATCATTTTGAGCGTATTCGTGTTTGTTTTAGCCAAAATGATGCCGGGTGATCCGTTTACGGGTTCCATCACGCCTCAGACATCTCCTGCCAGAATTCATGAATTGAAGGTTCAAGCCGGACTTTATGATCCGTGGTACGTTCAGTACGGTCGCTGGATTACGAACCTGTTCCATGGCGACTTGGGCGTTTCTTACCAATTCAAGACACCGGTTGCCGACTTGATTGCATCTCGTGCAGGCAATACGTTATGGTTGTCTCTTGTCATTGTTGTTTTGAGCTATTTGTTTGCGATTCCTTTAGGGATTATCGCTGGCCGTTTTGAAAACAGCAAGTCTGACCGCGTGATTCAATTGTATAACTATATTTCGTATGCAATTCCAGGTTTCGTATTTTACTTGCTTGGCCTGTGGCTTTTTGGCTACGTTTTGGGTATTTTTCCGACATCAGGTTCCGTTTCCATTGGAGCAGGCAGCGGCTTTGGCTACGTTATGAGTCGAATATATCACATGATTTTGCCAGCTTTGCTTGCGGCGCTCATCTCAACTACAAGTACCTGTCAGTATCTGCGAAGCGAAATCATCGATTCGAAGACGCAGGATTACGTGAAAACGGCCCGTGCCAAGGGTGTTCCTGAAAAGACCGTCTTCAATCGACATATCTTGCGCAATTCGCTGCTTCCGATTGCGGCATTTGCTGGATATTCGATTACCGGCCTGCTTGGCGGATCGATTTTTATTGAAACCGTCTTCTCTTATCCTGGGATGGGATTGTTGTTCATTAACTCGCTGACGAACCGTGATTACTCGGTTATTACCGCATTGGTTCTTTTGTTCGGGATACTTAACTTAATCGGAACGCTCCTTTCGGATATTATTTTAAGTATCGTTGATCCGCGTGTCAGAATCGAGTAATTGAAGGGAGCGAAGGTCGATGTTTAAGAAAAAGACAACGGAAAAAGCATACAGCGGACAAGAAGTCGTTGAAAATATTCAAAAAAAGAATGAAGAAGCATCCGGTTTGAAAGTTTTGGCCCGTGAATTTGCCAAAGACCGTGGTGCATTAGGCGCATTGATTTTACTGATTATTTTGTTTCTAGGGATTTTTATTGGAGCTTTGTTCCTCAATACGGACAAGGTTATGACGGTTGACATCTTCAAGCAATACAACCATCCTGGCGCTGACGGAATGTTGCTCGGCGGTGACGAAGGCGGCCGCGACGTGTTCAAGATGCTGATTCTCGGAGCGAGGAACTCGCTTCTGATCGGGATTGCGATTACGGTCTTGATTGAAGTAATCGGAACTGTTTTTGGACTTGTCGCCGGTTACTATGGCGGAAAAGTTGACAATATCATGATGCGTTTTCTTGATTTTATGATGGTTTTGCCGACATTGATGATTATCATCGTCATCGTTACGATTATTCCAAAATATACGATGTGGTCGTTCGTTTTAATCATGTCGGCTTTTTACTGGGTCGGAACGGCACGTTTGATTCGGTCCAAGGCATTGTCAGAATCAAAAAAAGACTATATCAGTGCTTCAAAGACTTCGGGCAGCAGCGATTTGAAGATTATTTTAAAAGAGCTGTTGCCAAATCTGAGTTCAATCATCATCGTTGACGCAACTTTGATGCTTGCCGGCAATATCGGGATTGAAGTTTCGCTGACGTACCTTGGTTTTGGGTTCCCGGACAGTGTTCCAAGTCTTGGGACGCTGGTCGGATATGCTAACGATCCGTCCGTTTTGACCTTGAGGCCATGGGTTTGGCTTCCGGCTGCATTATTGATTTTAGTAATCTGTGTCGGCATCAGCTATGTCGGCAACGTTTTGCGACGCGCAGCCGATGCGCGTCAGCGTCTGGGTTAATTTTTCTGTTTTAATTTAGGGTATAAACTTTTTAAAATATCATACCAATTCAATACTAGGGGGTTTCTTTATGAATACCAAAAAAGTTTTCGTAGGTGCAGCGGCAGGTTTGTCCCTTTCGGCACTTACACTTGCTGGTTGCGGAAATAACAGCAGCAAAGAGGGTAGCAACAGCAGCAGCACTCAAAAGGCTTCGTTGCCGATTGCGTACAACAACAAGAAAGCTAGCGTCAAGGGCGGCACTTTAAAAATCGGAATGGTTTCCGATTCTGCTTTCAAGGGGATTTTTGCACCCGAGCTTTCACAGGATAATTATGATTCTGAAGTTGGCCAATTTGCTTTGCAGTCTTTGTTTAAATGTGATGACAACTATAAGTTCATTAAAGGCGGTGCTGCAGATATTTCCTTTAACGATAAGGCCAAGACGGCTACGATCAAGATCAACAAGAAGGTCAAGTGGTCAAACGGCAAGCCTTTGACTTCAAAAGACGTTGAATTCGCATACGAAATCATCGCCAATCCAAAAGCCAGCGGCGTTCGCTATACTGATTCTTTGAAGAACATCAAAGGCATGGAAGAATACCACAAAGGCAAAGCTGACACGATTTCCGGAATTGAAATGAAGGATGAACACACCGTTGTGCTTCACTTCAAGCAGATGACGCCAGGCATGCGGACGTCAGGTTCCGGTTATATCTGGGAAAGTGCTGAACCATACGAATACTTGAAGGACGTTCCGTTCGACAAGATCGAATCCTGTGACCAAGTGCGCAAGAACCCTGTAACGTTTGGTCCATACAAGTTCAACAAGATTGTTTCCGGTGAATCCGCAGAATTTGTTCCTAATCCATATTACTGGGGCAAGAAGCCATCATTGGATAAGATCACGATTCAAACGGTTTCCTCAGCAACTGCAGGGGCTGCTTTGAAGTCAAAGAAGTATGACATCATGTTTGATGAACCAACGTCTGTTTACGGTGACAACAAGAAGCCAAAGGGCTACACGATGGTCGGCAAGCCTAAACTTGCATACAGCTACATGGGCTTCAAGGTCGGCAAGTTCGACAGCAAGAAGGGCGTAAACGTCGAAAACAAGAATGCCAAGATGAACAACAAATCATTGCGTCAGGCAATGGCATACGCAATGAACGTGCAACAAGTTTCAGACAAGTTCGGTTATGGTTTGAAGACGCGTGCAACCTCCTTGATTCCTGGCGCCTTCAAGGAATACAAGAATACGGAACTTAAAGGCTTCCCTCAAGACGTTGACAAAGCAAATAAGCTGCTCGACAAGGCCGGCTACAAGAAGGGCAAGGACGGCTACCGCAAGACTCCGGACGGCAAGAAGCTTACGATCAACGTTGCCGCAATGTCTGGCAGCGCAAACCAAGAAGCTATCATGAAGAATTACATCCAATGCTGGAAGAAAGTCGGTCTTCGCTGCAAGCTTACGAACGGTCGCCTGCTTGACTTCAACAACTTCTATGACAAGGTTCAAGCCGATTCCAAGGATATCGACGTCTTCTTCGGCGCATGGTCTCTTTCATCAGAACCTTCTCCTGCAGACCTTTACAGTGAAGCAGCTCCGTTCAACATGACGCGCTTCGTTTCCAAGAAGAATACTCAATATTTGAAGAACATCGATTCTCAAAAAGCAGTTACGGACCACAAGTGGCGCGTAAAGCAGTTCAAGGAATGGCAAGCATGGATGAACGAACAAGCCTACGTTGTTCCTTTGCAAGATTACTATGATTCCGTACCTGTCAAGAACAATGTCAAGGGCTTCACGGAACAGACGTCCAAGGGATACACGCTTTGGGAAAACGTTTCTCTTACAAAGTAGTTTCATAAAATGCGAAAAGGTTTGGAATTTGATTCCGAGCCTTTTTTTGTTGCATTTTTTAGACAAAATTTGAAAAAAACAAGCTTAAAGTGTTATATAATTAATTTGTGTTGTCTTTTATTGAAAGTCAAATATATAACTGGAGCAACTTAACTGTTAATTAATTTGTAGAAAAAGACAGAATTGCATGGAATTATATAGCAAAAAGCAAGTCGATAATCCTTTGATAGGTAGTGAAAGCGGTCGTTGTTTGGCTGTTTCAGACAGGTTTTAGCTTATAAATGCCAATGGTACGGCAGAGAATTATTTTTAGCCGACAAATTCTATCCAAGCACGCAACGTTGTTCTCGATGCGGATTCGTCAAGACTGGTGACGATAAAATCAGTCTTGACGGCAACATGAAACATAAAACCAAGTATAACGAATACGTTTGTTATGAATGCGGTGCCATCATGGACAGAGATGAAAATGCGGTCATGAATTTATTGTCATTGATATAAGAAAATCAAAAGGGGCGGGCTACGTCCTTAAGCTGCAAGAGACGGTCACTGTCATTACCCTCACGTTAGGATATGGGAAGACTGGTGCTGACGGCAGCAAATAAAATTAGGAAAGGAAAAGCTATATTCTTTCTGATAATGTGGAAAAATATTTTATGTTTCTATATTATTCTATATTTTATATAGCAGAAATTATGGATGAAAAACAAATTATTATCCGGAGCGTTTTGGATGATGCTTGGGAGTATCCTTTCCCGCATCCTCGGAATCGTTTATTTGATACCATGGCTGATAATGATGGGAAATCCTCAGCATCAAAATGCGGCACAGGCAATCTTTAATACGGCTTACACGCCATATGCGCTGTTTCTTTCGCTTGGAACCGCCGGATTTCCGACCGCAATCGCCAGGCAGGTCGCCGAGTATAACGGCCAAAACAAGTTTAAAAACAGCGTCAGAGTTTTTAAGTTTGCTTCACTGTTCATGCTGTTTACCGGGATCATGTGCGGTGGTCTGTTGTACTTTTTTGCGCCGCTCATTGCGCAAAAGAGCGCCGTCGTGTCGACTGACGTTGCGACGGCAGCGATTCGCGTCATGGTGCCGACGTTGGTGATTTTGCCGCCGATGAGTCTGATGCGCGGCTTTTTCCAAGGAAATGCAGATATGCGTCCTTTTGGTATTTCTCAGCTTTGGGAACAGTTTGCCCGCGTCATTTTTATCCTGGTTTCAACTTTCGTCATTATGTACATGCAAGGCGGTGACTATGTTAAGGCCGTAAACTACAGTACGTTTGCAACGTTTATCGGAGCGATTGCAAGTTATCTGTATTTGTTCTGGTACGCGTCAAAGAAGATTCCGCAATACCGGGAACTGTACCAGGAAAGCGAACCTGTCGACAATCTGCAGATCGTGACGATTTTCAAAAATATCGTCAAGGAAGCTTTGCCGTTTATTTTCGTTGGATCTGCCGTGACGATTTTTCAATTTATCGATCAGCTGACTTTTAAGGACATTATGGTTGATTTGACAGGGATGCCGACCGTCAAGGCACAAAATCTGTATACTTATTTTTCGGCCAATCCAAACAAAATTACGACGGTCGTGATTTCCTTGACGATTGCGATTTCTGAAACGTCATTGCCATTGTTGGCATCGCTTGCCAAAAAGAACGATCGACGACAAATTGGAACGACGATTGCCCAAAACATTGAACTGATGCTGCTTGCGCTGATTCCAAGCGCAGGTCTGCTCTCGATTCTTGCTTGGGAAGTAAACGGCGTCTTCTTTCCGTTTGACAAGGAAGCTGCCGGTTTGATGGGCTTTGCTTTGATCAGCTGCATGGCGCTTGCGATTTTTACTGACTTCTTTACGGTGATTCAGTCGCTTGGCAAGCACGAATATGCCGTCAAAAAACTTGCTTTGGGAATTATTTTAAAACTTGTGCTGCAAGTGCCTTTGACCTATCTTTTTGGGCCATACGGAACGATTCTTGCCACAACATTTGCATTCGGCATTATTTCTTTGATGGTTTACGCGCACATCAAGCATAATTATCTGAAAGGCATTCGCTTGCGCAACATCAAGAAGATTTTGGTGATCAATGTTTTGGTCTTGGGAGTTGCATTTATTTCAAATGCAGTAATCAAAATGGCGTACGTTCCCCAAGGAAAGCTTTCAGCATTTGTTTATGCTGCACTGTTCGGCGGCATGTTCATGCTGTTGTATCTGCTGCTTCTCAATAAGTCAGGAGTAATGAAGGCAGTCTTTGGAGTCAACGTGAAGATTCCCGTTTCCCAAAAAGAAAGGGGAAAACACTTCAAAGCTTAGAACAAGAGATTAGGAAAAATATTCCTCAATAAAAAAACGGATGCTTTGCGATTTATTGCGAATCAACGGTGGATGTCACGCAAAGTTAGACGGAAACGAAGGTGGGAATGATAGATTCAGCTGCATTTGTATAGTTTCATTTTATAGCATTGCGAAGATATTTTGTGAATACAAAAAATGGTGTTGAAAAATCATCATCAACACCATTTAGTATAGACCCGGAAAAAAGGGGCGGGACTACCCGTAACCGAGGGCTGGCATTTACGGGCAAATTTCAAAAACGTCATTTTGCCGTAATCCAATCCTGGCGCGCTGATTGTGAATGCGATGCGCAGCACTGCATTTGGCAAAAAAGTCATCCGTAAAAAAACAGGACTCTTGAAACGTTGTTGGTTTCTAAAGTCCTGTTTTCGACTATCTGTTGAAATAAACCAGCGTGCGAGCACCGTTTTTAAGGATGAATTTCGTAATGCCGGCATTTGTCGGTTCATTGAGATTAACAAGATTTCCGATATTTAAGAACAGATCGAGAATCAGTTTGATCGTAAAGCCGTGGCTGACGACAAGGACGTTTTCATCAGGATGTTTATCCGTCAATTCATTGAAGAATTGCTGCAATCTTTCTTTGACTTCGTCATAGGTTTCTCCGCCGGTAACTTCCCATGAATTCGGAAGAAGATTTTCTGAAGCATCGAAAAATTCACTGTATCTTTCAAGGATGTCTTGCCAATACATGCCGTCCCACATGCCGTAATCGAATTCTTTAAGCCGCGAATCAAACGTAATGTTTTGATTTGGAGCAATGATCCCGGCCGTTTCTCCGGCACGAAGTAGGGGACTTGAATAAACTGCAGAAAATACTGCGCCTTCTTCTTCAAGGTGCTTTTTGGTATTTTGAGCCTGAGTTCGACCGAGTTCGGTCAACGGCGTATCGATTTGCGCGCCTTGCCAGATTCCCTTGGCATTGGCCTGACTTTGACCATGGCGAACAAGATAAATCACAGTCATAAATAGTTCCTCCGTTAAATTCGTTAATTCAACTTAATCATTTTGAATATCAAAAGTCAAGCAAAAAAGAGCCCGAAAATTCGGGCTCCGCGTCAATTATTCAAGGGGTTTCCATGTCCAGTTTTCGACTTCCGGAAGATCTGCGCCCTCGTCTCTGATATATTGATTGTGTTTGGCAATGATGCTGTCCATCTCAGCAGCGATCTGACCATATTTGTCAGCATCCGGCAGATTCAAGACAACGTCTTTGACAAGATCGAAACGATCCATCTGATTTAAAACGCGCATGTCAAACGGTGTCGTGATGTCACCGTTTTCGCGGTAGCCGTGAATCATGACGTTGTGGTTGTGACGATCGAAGAACAGGTCGCGAACGAGACCTTCATAGCCGTGGAAGGCAAAGAGAATCGGCTTATCTTTCGTGAAGAAGGCATCAAATTCTTCGTCGCTCAAACCGCGAGGATCATGTTTTGGCGATCGTAATTTGAGCAGATCGACGATGTTGATGAAACGAATCTTCAAATCAGGCAGCTTTTCGTGCAGAATCGAAACGGCAGCCAATGATTCAAGGTTCGGTTCGGTTCCGCAAGCAGCAATGACGACGTCAGGTTCAGCATTGTGATCCGTCGAAGCCCAATCGATGATTTTGAGACCCTTGTCAACAAGTTCTTTGGCTTCAGCGGCCGTATAGAATTGCGGACGCGGATGCTTGGAAGAAACGATCAGATTGATTTTTTCGCGATCGTTCAGGACTTTGTCAAAAACAGCGAGCAAGGTGTTGGCATCGGCCGGCAAATATTCGCGGATAAATTCAGGCTTTTTATCTGCCAAGTGTCCCAAAATTCCAGGGTCCTGGTGCGTATAGCCGTTGTGATCCTGTTGGAACACGGTTGACGTCGAAACGACGTTGAGTGAAGGAATTTCGCTGCGCCAAGGCTGTCCCTTTGCTTTCCTGAGCCATTTGAAATGCTGCGTCAGCATTGAATCGACAACGCGCAGAAAAGCTTCATACGATGCGAAGAAACCGTGGCGACCGGTCAAGACGTAGCCTTCAAGGAAACCTTCATCCTGGTGTTCGGACAGCTGCGAATCAATGACGCGACCAGAATGTGCCAAAAATTCGTCATTTGGTTCTTTGATATCTTGCATCCATTGACGTTTTGTTTCGTCAAAAATCGGTGCCAAGCGGTTAGACATTGTTTCGTCAGGTCCAAAAATTCTGAAGTTGCGATTTTTGGCGTTAAGCTCGATTACGCGTTCGAGGTATTTGCCAAGAACGGTCATGTCTTGAGCGACAGTCTTTCCGTGCTCTGCATTTTCCAAAGCAAATTCTCTGAAGTCAGGAAGGATAAGATCGCGAATCAGGTTGCCGGGGTTCGTGTGCGGGTTTGCCGCCATGCGCTTGTCGCCTTTTGGAGCGATTTCGGCAAATTCAGGCTTCAGCTTGCCGCTTTCGTCAAATAGTTCTTCCGGACGGTAGCTCTTGAGCCAAGCGACCAGTTTGTCGGCATGCTCCATGTCGTTTTGGTCAACCGGGATTGGAATCTGGTGAGCTCTGAATGAGCCTTCGATCGGCTTGCCGTCCCATTCCTTCGGACCCGTCCAGCCCTTTGGCGCACGGAAGATGATCATTGGCCATGTCGGCAGCGAATCATCACCGGTTTCTCTTGCATGCTTTTGAATCGCCTTGATTTCTTCGATTGCTTCGTCCATTGCCCGGGCAAGTTCCGGATGGAGTTTTTCAGGGTCTTCTCCTTCAACGATAATCGGATGCCATCCGAGACCTTCGAAGTACTTCGTCAGCGTTTCGTTTGATTCGCGCGAAAGGATCGTCGGGTTCGAAATCTTGAAGCCGTTCAGGTCAAGAATCGGCAAAACGGCCCCGTCATGAATCGGATTAATGAACTTGTTTGACTGCCAGGAAGTTGCCAACGGTCCAGTTTCTGCTTCACCGTCGCCGACGACGGCTGCTGCAATCAAATCGGGGTTGTCAAGGATGGCGCCCGTAGCGTGTGAAAGCGAATATCCGAGTTCCCCGCCTTCATGAATGGATCCCGGCGTCTCTGGAGCAGCGTGAGAAGCAACGCCGCCAGGGAACGAGAAACGCTTGAAGAGCTTCTTCATGCCTTCTTCATCTTCAGTGATTTCAGGGTAGATTTCAGTATAGCTTCCGTCAAGGTAGGAATTTGAAACCATTACTTGTCCGCCGTGACCAGGACCTTCGATGTAAAGCATGTTCAGGTCATATTTGTTGATGACGCGGTTAAGGTGTGCATAGATGAAGTTTTGTCCGGCAATTGTGCCCCAGTGTCCGATTGGCTTTGCCTTGACGTCGGATGATTCAAGCGTACGTCTCAGCAGCGGATTGTCTTTCAAATAAAGCTGCCCCACCGAAATATAGTTGGCAGCGCGCCAGTAAGCATCAAGTTTTGCGAAATATTCTTTTGATGAGTAATCTTTGGCCATGTTGACGATGACTCCTTTACGATTTGTCTTTATAGTTATATTCTATCAATTTTTTCTTTGGAGTCAACTAATTTGATAATTGGAACGGTCCAAAACAAGGTGTGGAAGCGAGCGGTCATGAGCCCGTACGCAAGCTTTGGACGACCGAAGGCGAGCTTGCCTCGTCTAGGGAGTCCTTGCTTGCGATAGGGGGAATGCGAGCTGGAACATGATTATGCAAGGTGTGGAAGCGAGCGGTCATGAGCCCGTACGCAACTGAATAATGATTAAAATCATTGCCGTGATGGCGCGAATTTTTCTTATTCTGGGCGGTGCACCGAGATTTTACTCAAATTTTACGGACAAAGTGCCCATTTTGGCCCGATTTGTCCGTAATCAAAACGCATTTTACGGACAAACTCCCAATTTTCATCGATTTGTCCGTAAACGGCAGTGATTTTGACAAATGCAGTGCTGCGCATCATCTGCTCAATTACTGCACCTGATCTCAGTTACGGGCAAAACGTTGATTTCTGAGATTTGCTCGTAATCTGAGGACACACTGCTTTGGCAAAGGTAACTGAGTAGAACATTTTCTCAATTTTGGATGATTTTGTTCTACTCTCAGGGCAGTGCGGGCCGAATTTGGAGTCAGCGGTAGAACATTTTTCAAAATTTTGGAGATTCTGTTCTACTTTCTGAGCCACGAGGGCCGAATTTGGAGTCAGTGGTAGAACATTTTCTCAATTTTGGATGATTTTGTTCTACTCTCAGGGCAGCGAGGGCCGAATTTGGAGTCAGTGGTAGAACATTTTCTCAAAATTTTGGAGATTTTGTTCTACTTTCTGAGCCGCGCGGGCCGAATTTGGAGTCAGCGGTAGAGCATTTTTTCAATTTTGGTGAATTTTGTTCTACTTTCGAGCCCGCACGCCCTGAATTTGGACCAGCCGGTAGACAAAAATCACATATTTTTCTCGGTTTTTGTCTACTTTCGAGCCCGCACGAGCCGATTCAGACGTACTGCAGAGATTCCGACAAAGCAGGAGACTTTGAGACGATGTTTGATGACAGCGGCTCTGCATTTTAATGCGTTTTGAAAATTTTTGAATCCTTATCACGGAAGCTTTCTCGTTTCGTTGCCGTCCGCGCTTTATCCAAAGCATTGCATTATCAACGATAGAAAAGCGACCCGCCACTTGCCGTTTCGGACTTGGACGCGTCGCTAAAACAATATCTAATTTTCCACGCTGACGAACGTGTTGAATTTCAAGTAGCGGTAGTGGAACCTCATGCTGGAGAATTCGAACGGAGTACCGTTGTCAAGAAAGAAAATGCCTTCCATGATGCCGGCCGGCTCCGTATCTTTCAGACCAAGAAGTTCCTGGTCACGGGTTGTGGACGGCTCGGCAAAAACGGAGAGAAATGATTTGGTTACGGAAAGGTTTTGTTCGTTTTGCATATAGTTGAAGATTGAGCCGGAAATAATCTTGGGCGTGAGATCCGGCACGAGTTTGATGGGTATGTACCCCGTTTCGATCATGAAAGGCTCGTTTTCGAAGAGTCGCAACCGGACGATTTTGTAAACGAAATCTGTGGGTTTCAAGAAGAGGTCGCGCTGAAGTTCTTCAGTCGGCTTTTCAACTTCGAATTCGAGGACTTTGATTTGAGGCTTTTGACCGTTCATTTTGAAGTTGTCGGTGACTCCGAGATTCTTTCCTTCTTCATAGTTAAAAACTGATTCGTTTTTCAAATACAGGGGATTGATGAAGGTGCCTGACCCTCGCTTCTTGAAGATGATGCCATCGCTTGCCATGCGTGTCAATGCGCGTTTGATCGAACTGCGGCTGACTTCGTATTCAAGTGCCAGCGTGCGTTCGTCAGGGAGACGCATTTCCTTGAATTCGCCGGAGAAGATTCGTTTCTTGAGATCGGCGATGATTTGTTTATAGATGAGTTCTGCCATGGGAACACCTCTTTTCGCTTGAATCATACTTACTCAATTTAAGCATACTGTAGCGTTTTAAGCAAGAAAAGGTTAAAATGAAAGGGACGGGGAAAAACGTTTAGGAAATATTACTATTTTTCAGTAAATTTTAGTTACATTCCCGTCAATCTATAGTAAAATATAAAAGGAGAAATTTTAATTCCTGAACAGGAGGAAAGAATATGGCAGGTTTTAGTATTAGGCGGTGCCGGCTACATCGGTTCCCACACAGTTGATCGTCTGGTCGAACAAGGCCAAGACGTCGTCGTTGTTGACAGCCTGGTAACGGGGCACAGGGCAGCCGTTAGACCGGAGGCAAAGTTTTATCAAGGGGATTTGGCTGACAAGCCGTTCATGCGCAAAGTCTTTTCTGAAAATCCAGAGATTGATGCGGTGATTCATTTTGCTGCATTTTCATTGGTTGCAGAATCAATGAAGGATCCGTTGAAATATTTCGACAACAATACTGCCGGAATGGTCAAGCTGCTTGAAGTCATGCATGAATTCAACGTCAACTACATTGTCTTCTCATCAACGGCTGCAACGTACGGAATTCCCGAAAAGATGCCAATCAAAGAAGACGATCCGCAAAATCCGATCAATCCATACGGCGAAAGCAAGCTGATGATGGAAAAAATCATGCGTTGGGCGGATCAGGCATACGGTGTCAAATTCGTTGCTTTGCGCTATTTCAACGTTGCCGGTGCCAAGCCGGACGGCTCGATCGGCGAAGATCACCATCCTGAAACGCACTTGCTTCCGATTGTTTTGCAAGTTGCTCAAGGAAAGCGCGAAAAGCTTCAAATTTTCGGCAACGACTATAACACGCCTGATGGCACGAACGTTCGCGATTACGTTCATCCGTTCGATTTGGCGGATGCGCATATTTTGGCCGTCGACTATTTGCGCAAGGGCAATGAATCAAATGCCTTCAACCTTGGTTCTTCGACTGGATTTTCCAACCTTGAAATCGTTGAAGCTGCACGAGACGTTACGGGCAAACCGATTCCGGCCGAAATGGCACCTCGTCGCGGCGGTGATCCGGACTCGTTGATCGCATGCTCCGACAAGGCTCGCGAAGTTTTGGGATGGAAACCGCAATTTGACGATATTCACAAGATCATCGAAACGGCCTGGGCATGGCATTCCACGCATCCGAACGGCTACGATGACAAATAATAATTAAAAATGCAGTGCTTTGAATCGTCACGTGGCGGAACGAAGCCCTGCATTTTTTAATGTCATTTTGTTTTTGAACTTTGCTCTGCAACGCAGGGAAAAATCTGCTTTGTTTCATATGCTGTGAAACGAAGCTCTGCATTTTTCAGCATGCAAAAACTTCTGAATCTTGATCTGCAACCGTGCATGGAAAGAAACATAATCAGACCAATTTCATCAATGGTTGCGCCTCTTCTGACCCAATCGGCAGGAAGGCCAGTCCGACGGCTTCCTCGTCAATCGTCAGACGGTAGTCGTCTTGCAATGAAGGGATGATGCTGCTGAGTTTGTTAAGCTGTTCTGATTCAAAACGCGCAAATGAGAAGTTTCTGTGCGAGCGTAATCTGTTTTCGAGATCGATGCTGAAGATTACGTCGAGGAAATGGCCGTTTCCGTTTGACATTCTCCACTCTTTGCTTTTGCTTGAACGCGATTCGCGTTTTTCAATAACCGTATCATTCATAATAAATTGACCTCCTTGATTTGCTTATGGATATACCATACTCTTGAAAAAAGAGAATTGCAAGCGTTTAATTGTAAAAAATAAGCAAATAATTAAAAATAGGTGTTTATAATGCTTATATAAGCACAAAACCCATAAGGATATGCAAAAATAAGGATTGAAACCGGAATATACCAATTTGTTATGATAAAAAAATATTAATTTATTTGATTGCAAGCGCTTTTATTTTCGGACTTGATGAGATAAAATAAAAAGGTAGGAAAAAGCATCTGGAGGGAAAAAGCATGGATATCATAAAAAAAGAACTCGATAGCTACGATGGTCATAAGGTAACGAAAATTACGCTTATCAACGATAACGGCGTTGAAATTTCGTGCCTGACGATGGGCGCAATCTGGCAAGAATTTCTTGTTCCGGCTGGAAATTCCAAAAAGAACATGCTCTTGGGGTTTGAACATACTGAAGAGTATTATAAGAATGAGCAATGCGTCTGCAAATCGATCGGACGCGTCGGCGGTCGAATTGCCAATGCTAAGTGCGTCATCAACGGCAAGCAGGTTTCTCTTCCTGCAAATGATCATGGAAATACGCTTCACGGCGGCTTCCATGGATTTACTGAATGGAATTGGAACTACACGACTTCACAGAATAAAAACAGCGTGAGCGTCATTTTCCAAAAGAAAATCACGGAAGAAATGGATGGTTTCCCAGGTGATATTTTGGCAACTATTATTTACACGTTGAACAATAATAACAAAGTAACGATTGCATACAGTGCTTTGGGCGGGGAAGTCGACACGCTCTTTAACCCAACGATGCACGTTTACTTCAATCCGAGCGATCGACCCGATTTGAGCACGCTTTCTCTAAAAATCAACAGCCACGAATTTCTTGATCTTGGCGAGAACAACATTCCGACGGGACGCATTCGCGAAGTGGAAGGAACGCCATGTGATTTCAGAGACTTCAGAAATCTTAAGGATGCTGATGAAGAAAAAGGCGGGTTTGACGATGTTTTCGTTGTAAACGAACCGGGACACGCAGCTTTGCCGATTGCCGTCTTGCGCGATGAGGAAAGCGGCCGTCAGATTACGATCAATTCTGAAAGAAACGGTCTTGTAATGTATACGATGCCAGAACTTGATGCCGAAATGCGCTTTACCCGCGATAAGGGTGCGCTTGCCAAGCCTGGGGAAGGCGTTGCGCTTGAAGCTCAGACTCTTCCGGACGCAATCAATCAGGAAAACTTCGGTGACATCATCTTGCCACGTCAAGGAAAGCGCACGTATCGGATTCAGTATGCGTATGACAAGATAAAGTAAGGGTGTGAAGACCAGCCGCCTAACAAGGCGGTAGATAAGGAGGGGCGCTCATGACACCGTACGCAAGATTTGGACAACCGAAGGCCACAACTGAATGATGATTTTAAATCCGTGCCAGTGATGGCGCGGATTTTTTATTCGTTCTGGGTGGTGCACCGAGATTTCACTCAAAATTTACGGACAAAGCCGGCTTTTTGGAACATCTGTCCGTAAAACAAGGTCCGAAACACCTTAATTTTTACGGATAACCGGCCGTTTTTGACCATTTTGTCCGTAATCGCCATTTTTCGAGCAGGCCATTTACGGACAAACGGCCCATTTTCATCGATGTGTCCGTAAATGACAATGATTTTGCCAAATGCAGTGCTGCTCATCACCTGCTCAATCGCTGCACCTGACCTCGGTTACGGGCAAAACGTTGATTTCTGAGATTTGCCCGTAATCTGAGTCCAAACTGCTTTGGCGAAGGTAACCGAGTAGAATATTTTTTCAATTTTTCGAGATTTTGTTCTACTTTCAGGGCAGCTCGGGCCGAATTTGGACTAGCCGGTAGACAAAAATCAGACGTTTCACCGGTTTTTGTCTACTTTCGGAACCGTGCTCCCCAATTTCAGAGTGTCCGGTAGACAAAAATCACACATTTATCCCGTTTTTTGTCTACTTTCGGTTTCGCACGCCCCGAATTTGGAGAGTCCGGTAGACAAAAATGAGGCATTTGTCCTGTTTTTTGCCTACTTTTGGTTCCGCACGCCCTGAATTTGGACCCAGCCAGTAGACAAAAATCAGACATTCACCCCGGTTTTTGTCTACTCGCGTGACCAGATTCGACGCGCGCACACAAAATCAGAGTCTGCCTCATCAAAACCAGCCCTCATTTCTGTCTTTCTCTAAATTCTTAAATATAGTAAAATTGACGTATCGACTTGTTGTTGCTGGAATATTTAGGGAGGTATTTCCTTTGAACTTATGGAATAAATTTTTGGAAAACGTCCGCTTGAGACGTTTCGTCGTCTTACTTGGGATTATCGGAATCCTGTACGTTTCACGAAGCATCATCAGCGTGATTTTGCTGACGTTCATCTTCACGTTTTTGATCACGCGCCTGATAATGTCGATTCATCGACACGTCAAAATTCCGTCACAGCTGATTGTGATTGCCGTATATCTGGCGCTGATCGGACTAATATATTTGGCAGTGACCGTTTACGTGCCGAAACTGATCAGTCAGTCGGAAGCGATGGTTGCTTCAGTGCTTCAGTTTTACCAAAATCCTCCAAAAGGGGCAAATGAGGTCATCAACTTCATCAGCGGATACGTTGGCAAGCTTGACGTCATGAATCAGGTCAAAGGAAGTTTTGGAATCGTGATGAAGTATGTTACGAGCATTGGTTCGATGGGATTCACGCTGTTCATGTCACTTCTTTTGAGTTTCTTCTTTACGATTGAGGAACGTCAGATGGCGGAATTTTCGAAAAGCTTTTTGACGAGCGGACCGTTTGCATGGATTTTCCAGGATATTTATTATTTTGCAAAGATTTTCGTGAATACGTTCGGCGTCGTGATGGAAGCGCAGTTCATGATAGCAATCATAAATACAGTGATTACGACCACATTTCTCGGATTCATGAAGATGCCGCAGCTTTTCAGTTTGAGCCTGATGATTTTCGTGCTCAGTCTGGTTCCCGTTGCCGGCGTTATCGTTTCTGCAGTTCCGCTTTGCTTCATTGGCTATACCGTTGGCGGTTTAAGAGATGTTTTTTACATCATTATTTTGTTGATCGTGGTTCATGCAATCGAGTCTTACGTGCTTAATCCGAAACTGATGTCCAGCCGAACCGAATTGCCGATTTTTTACACGTTCGTCGTTTTGTTCATTTCGGAACATCTTTTTGGAACGTGGGGCTTGATCGTCGGCATCCCGATTTTCACGTTCATGCTTGATGTTTTAGGAGTTAAACCCGTTCACACGAAACACAATAAACTTGAAAAATTAAGAAAGCAGGAAAAACAAAATGAACAAGGATGAGTTTTTAAGCGAATATGCCGTTGACAGACGCAACACTTGCTGCGTCAAGTGGGATGATTTAAAAGAAAGCTTCGGCGAAGATGGCTTATTGCCTTTTTGGATTGCTGATACGGAATTCAAGATTCCGAAACAGGCTCAAAAGGCGTTGGAAGAACGCGTCAAGCATGGTGTTTTCGGTTATTCGCTGACACCGAAGGAATATTATGAAGCATACATGAATTGGCAAAAGAAACGTTACGGCACTGAACTTCATCAAGAGTGGATGCGCTTCGGTTCGGGCGTTGTTCAGTCAATCAGCACATTTGTGCAAATTTTGACGCAGCCAGGGGATTCCGTAATGATTCTGCAACCGGTCTACAATCCGTTTGCTGAAGTTGTCAAAAATACCGGACGCAGGCTCGTTGTTTCTGAGCTTAAAAACGAAAACGAGGTTTACTCGCTCGATTTGGCGGACATGGAACGAAAAATCGGTGAAGAAAATGTCAAATTATTGATTTTCTGTAGTCCTCACAATCCTGTCGGAAGAGTCTGGAGCGCAGAAGAACTCGAAGAAATGCTTGAGCTTTGCAGAAACAAGCAGGTCCGCGTGATTTTTGACGAGATTCATCACGATCTGATTGTCGGGAAAAAACCGTTCGTGTCCGGACTTTCAATCAGAGACGGTTATTATCGCGACAATCTCGTCGTGCTTGATTCGACTTCAAAAACATTCAACATGGCGGCCTTTGACAACAGTCACGTGATCGTGCCGAATCCGCAGATCATGAGAAAGTACGATCGTTTTGTCGAAATGCAGAAAACGCCGAATGGAAATCTGCTTGGAAAAGTTGCCGGGGAGGCCGCTTACCGGAACGGTGAAGAATGGCTTGAAGGCTTGCTCGAAGTCGTGCGCTCAAACTATGCATACGTCAAGGAGCAATTAAGGTCTGCATTTCCTGAAATCATCTGTTCAGAACTCGAGGGAACATATCTCATGTGGATCAATCTTGAACCGGTCGTTTCAAGCGCAGACGTTGAGGACGTCATCAAGCGCGATGCAAAACTTGCCGTTGATTTTGGCGATTGGTTCGGAAAAGGCGGGGCAGGACACATCAGATTCAATTTGGCAACGACGCCTGAAAACGTCAAAAAGGCGACTGAAGCCATGATTTCTGCAATCAGACGCTATAAGCAACAATAATTTTTGTAAAAAGCTACCAATTTTCGCGTTTTCAGTGTAAAATATGGTTGTATCATATTCTAAGAAAGAGGTTTGTACTAAATGGCAAAATTAGTATTTATCCGTCACGGTCAAAGTGAATGGAACTTGAAGAACTTGTTCACTGGCTGGGTTGACGTTAATTTGAGCGAAAAAGGCGAACAAGAAGCAAAAGAAGCAGGTCGCAAGCTTAAAGAAGCTGGCATCGAATTTGACCAAGCTTACACGTCAGTTTTGACGCGTGCTATCAAGACGCTTCACTTCGCACTTGAAGAATCAGGCCAACTTTGGGTTCCTGAAACAAAGACATGGCGTTTGAACGAACGTCATTACGGCGCATTGCAAGGCCAAAACAAGGCTGAAGCAGCTGAAAAGTTCGGTGAAGAACAAGTTCACATCTGGCGTCGTTCATACGATGTATTGCCTCCGCTCTTGAGCGCAGACGATGAAGGTTCTGCAGCAAACGATCGTCGTTATGCAAACCTTGACCCACGCATCATTCCTGGTGGCGAAAACTTGAAGGTTACGTTGGAACGCGTTATCCCATTCTGGGAAGATCATATCGCTCCAGATTTGTTGGCCGGCAAGAACGTTATCGTTGCTGCACACGGCAACTCATTGCGTGCTTTGACGAAGTACATCGAACAAATCTCTGACGAAGACATCATGAACGTTGAAATGGCAACTGGTCAACCAGTTGTTTACGACTTGGATGACAAGTTGAACATCGTTTCAAAGGAAAAGCTTTAAGATAAAGCCTTTCGATAAAGCCTTTCGATAAAAGCGTGATCTCCTGAGTGAGGACCACGCTTTTTTTTTACATATCGTGACGATTCATGACGAATACATGACGACTTGTGCCAAATGTTAGATGAGTTGAAATATATACCCTAAACTCCCCAATACCCCTATTATCTTCTTAATGAATATAACAAAAGAATCAGTAAAGATGAGGCTCAAAATATAATAACAGAATCAAGTAAATTACTGAGAAAAGAAATTAGTTTAGTTGTTAAACAAGTTTTTGACGATAACTGGATTAATTGGGAAAATTCTGGACATTATGGGCAAAGATCATTTTCCAGCTACACTACCCATCCATATATAAAAATATCATGGGATGGAACCTTAGACAGTCTGTTTAACTTAGCACATGAAATATTAGGAGCCGTTAATCAATACTATAATGGCCTAACTGAGTCTTTTTTTACTCAGAGTTATCAATCTTAAAAACCGAGTTTGTTTCTTATTTAGGTACATGGTCTCTATATGAATATCTAAGAAAACATCCAGAAATAATCGATCTAAATTTATTGATTTTATTAAAGATGTGTTTATATCCTCATATTCTTACACATATATAGAATACACATTGTTTTTAGAAAGTCAATTTGAAAAGTTATCAAATGTGCGAATATCCGACATATGGTATGAATTTATATATGACTATCATGATTGTAATCAGTTTAAATATTTAGAAATAAATAGATATAACTGGGCTAGAAATGAACATTTTTATTTAAAGGGATATGATTTTGATTATATTATCGCATTTGCTCTAAGTTTAAATTATTACTTACTCTATAGAATTTTGTAGTAAGTTTTTGCACAGGGAGGTACTATGAAAAGAATATTTTTCTATAACAGTTTTTCAAATATAATGTTGGAACTAGTTGTTTGGATGATTTATCTCAAAGAACAAGGTTGGTCACTGGCCGAAATTGCGATGTTAGAAGGTATTTTTACTATTTCACAAGTTATTTTTGAGTTTCCTTCAGGTGTGATCTCAGATAAATTGGGACACAAAAAAACTTTGCTACTAGGTGAAATATTTTGCATACTCTACTTACTAACATACTTTTTTCCTCATACTCATATTATCGTATACTTGGGTTTTATTATGTTTGCGCTTGGTTTGGCGTTTATTTCAGGGACGGACATCTCCCTGCTTTATGAATCTATTTCCGAAGAAGAAAAAAATAGCTATTTAAAATATTCAGGTTATTTTAATGCAATTGCAGCTTTTTCAGTTGCGATTGGCAATATCCTTGGCGGTTGGATTGCACAAGTTTCTTGGAATTTACTATTTATTTTAGCAATTCTTTTTAGAACTACTGCACTCATCATCGACTTTAAAATTAAAGAACCTGATATCAAAAAGCAAGTTGATACATTATCTCTAAAATCAATTATTATTGAGCTATTTAATTTTATCAAGCATCAAAAAAATTATATTTGCCTCGTCGCTGGACTAGGTTTTTCTACTGCTGCAGTTGACTTAAGCTATCAGTATGGGCCATTAATAATGCAAAAATTTTCCTTTGATACTGGAATGATATCAACTGTTTTTGGAAGTCTATCCTTATTGGGCGCAGTTGCGGGGTTACTAACTTATAAGCTCACTCAAAAGGTATCTGAAAATATATTGTTAATTATCTTGTTGTTATTTGGTTTAACACTACTCTTAAGTCTATTCATCCATAATATGTTAATTGTACTGTTTAGCCTTATCACAGTGAACGTTATTTTTGAGATGTGGAATATTATCTTTGAAAATAAAATCCAAGAAGTAGCATATGCTGACATTAGAGCAACTGTTATTTCGACGGGAAATGTTTTCATTTCAGGTTTACTAGCTCTTAGTTCTGGTTTAATCAGTCTTGTTGGTGAAAAAATATCTCTTGTCTGGATAATTGGAAGTATTGGAAGTATATTTTTAATTATTGCATTGATAAGCACTCTTTTCTACATTAATAACAAAAATAAGGAGATTATATTATGAATAAAGATATCCAAAATGAAAACTATGATTTGAATTTTTCGGAATTTTATGAGTTGTATTTAAATGCAGTGGATATTCCGAAAGGCGTCAAAAAAAGTCGGACGGACTTTCAGACTATACGCAGTATAAAGCAATTATCAATCTTGACGATCAATGCTATTATTTTATGAAATATGGCGATGCGGCCTTTATGAAAGCGTGTCTTGACAGCAACAGTGATGAAGTCGAGGAATTTTAGCATTAAAAACTTTTTCGACGATTTTAGGAAAACATTTGACAAACTCTAATGATAAGCGTGTGTCATAGCACATAAACAAATTTCGGGAAAAGGAGATACGATCATATGTCAATCAGCAATTTCAAAATGATGAATATTGCTTGCTGCTGCGCATGTCCATGCTGCGGCCTTTTTGACATACGCATAAATAAGATTCGTATCACTATTGCTAGCTAGGATTCTTTTTTGAAACCTTAAGGAAACCAGGTCTTGTGATTCGTGCGAATCAAAGGGCCTGTTTTTTTGTTTATTGATTTAAGAATTTTCCAAGGCGCCTGGAAAATTTTCATGAGGGAGTTGTTTGAAATGAGTTTTGAAGTCGTCAAAGCAAGCCTGCCGATGTTTTTTAGCGGGTTGAAACTGACGCTGCTGTATTCGTTTTTTGGAATTTCGGGTTCAATCGTCGTCGGTTTGGCATGCAGCCTGGTGAAGTATTTTAAAATTGCCGTCTTGAAACGGATCGTTTCGGCGTACGTCGAGCTTGCGCGCAATACGCCGCTTTTGATTCAGCTGTTTTTTTCTTTATTACGCCTTTCCCGTCATTGGGCTAAAAATGAGTGCCTCAACTTGCGGTATCGTCGGCTTGATTTTTCTTGGCGGAGCATATATGGCGGAAGGGTTTAACGGCGGGCTTGATGCGGTTCCCAAAAGCCAGATCGATTCGGGAAAAGCAATCGGAATGTCGAAAGCACAACTTGCATTTTACGTCGTTTTTCCACAGGGACTTGCGTTGAGCGTTCCTGCACTGTCGGCAAACATCTTTTTTTTGATCAAGGAAACGTCGATTTTTTCCGTGATCGCCATTCCGGAACTGACGAATACGGCGCTTGATCTCATCGGACTCTATTACAGATCAAACGAGTATTTGCTCATGTTGGTCGTCTTTTATGCGTTGATTCTGATTCCGTTGATATTGCTGCTTGATTGGCTTGAAAGGAGGGTTCGTTATGGCACATTCGGGAATTGAGGTCTTGTTTCAGGGGAAAAATTTTCTCAGACTGATGGGAGGCCTTTGGACGTCCGTTTGGATTGCCGGCGTATCGCTTGGGTTCGGACTTTTGCTGGGGACTTTTCTTGGCGTTTGGCGGACTTTGAAAAATGCAGTGCTTCGAGTCGTCCTGCGCTTGTATCTGGAATTTTTCAGAATCGTTCCGACGATCGTGCTGCTCTTTTTGGTTTATTACATTTTGCCGCGGCAGTTTCATGTCGAAGCTTCGGCTGAGTGGATGGCCGTTTTGGCATTTTCGCTTTGGATTTCGGCAGAATTTTCGGACATTGTTCGCGGAGCGATGGAATCAGTTCCGAAACACCAAAGAGAAGCCGGACTCGCGCTTGGATTGACCAAAGGCCAGCTGTTCGTTCATGTCTTGATGCCGCAAGCATTCATGCTTGAACTTCCCGCTGCCATCAACCTTGCGACGCGCGTCGTCAAAACGACGTCCCTGCTGATGATCATCATCGTGATGGACGTCATCAACGTTGGTCAGCAGATCATCGAGGCAAACAATCAGCAATATCCGAGCGGAGTTTTTTGGATCTACGGATTTATTTTCATGCTGTATTTCATCGTTGACTATCCGTTGTCTTTAATCTCAAAGATGCTGCAGCAAAAATTTTCAGCGAACCTTTAGGAGGAGAATATGGCAGAAGAAATTTTACGAGTTGATATTCTTGACAAGTTTTACGGAGACTGGCAGGCATTGCACGAAATCAGTTTTTCGATTGAATGCGGTGAAGTTTTGACGCTTCTTGGTCAGTCCGGATCCGGCAAAAGCACGCTGATTCGCCAAAAAATCGGGATGGTGTTTCAAAGCTATGATCTGTTTCCGAATCTGACGGTAATGGGCAATATTTTGCTCGGACCGACAAAGGTTCAAAAAAGGCCCGAATCAGAAGTGAAAAAAGAAGTGCTTGATCTGCTTGAAAGGGTAGGGCTGAAAGAATATGCGGATGCCTATCCGAGACAGCTTTCCCGGTGGTCAAAAGCAGCGCATCGCAATCGTCAGGGCGCTGGCTTTGAAACCGGAACTGATGCTTTTTGACGAAGTCACGGCCTCGCTTGATCCGGAAATGGTTCGCGGAGTTTTGGAAATTATCAGGGAATTAGCAGAAGAAGACGACATGACGATGATTATCGTGACGCACGAGATGAATTTTGCGGAAAAAATTGCCGACAAGGTCTTGTTTTTAGAAGATGGCAAGATTTTAGAGCAAACGGACGGCAAAACGTTCTTCAGAAATCCGCAAACTGATCGTGCCAAAGAATTTTTGGAATCAATGGACTTTTAACGGGGAAATTTATCATGAAAAAACAATTATTAAAGGATTGACGGTTTTAGGCGTAGCATTGACATTTGCAGCGTTTGGACAAAACACGACGGTCAAGGCGGATTCTTCGGTCACGACCATTAAGAAACGCGGAACCGTCAGAATCGCAACCTTTGGCGATTTGCCGCCATACGGATGGGTCAACAAGGACGGAAAGCGCGTGGGGTATGACGTGGCACTCGGCCGCAAAATTGCAAAAGATCTTGGCGTCAAAGCCAAATTCATCCAGGTAAATGCCAATAATCGCGTCGATGCCTTGAATTCGGACAAAGCAGACATCGTGCTTGCCAATTTCACGGTGACGCCTGAAAGAAAACAGGTCATCGATTTTGCCAAGCCGTACATGAAGGTTTCGATTGGTGTCGTTTCCAAGAAATCTGCACCGATTACGAAAGTTTCGCAGCTCAAGGGAAAGAAACTGATCGTCAATAAAGGGACGACTGCCGAAATCTATTTTACGACGAAACAAAAAGGCGTGGATCTTTTGAAATTTGACTCCAAAACACAACAGTTCAACGCTTTGAAGAATGACCGCGGCGTGGCCTTGGCAGACGATAATTCATACCTTTATGCATGGGTCAAGAACCATCCAAAGTATACGGTCGGCATCAAGACGCTTGGACCGAACCAGTTTATCGCTCCAGAAATCAAGAAAGGCAACAAGTCTTTGCTGAAGTGGACGAACAGGGAAATAACGAAACTCACGAAGAAGGGTTTCTTCAAGGATGACTTCAATAAGGAGCTCAAGCCTTACTTTGGCAAGGAAATCAAGGCATCCGACATCGTCATCGACAAATAGGCGCAGGTCATCACGGGGCCGTCCGGTAATGGGCGGCCTCTTTTTGCATTCATATCAGTAATTACACAGGAGGTGACTGTCTTTAATGTCACAATAGTTGACTGATTGGAACGGAAAACAATGAATGAAAGATTTTCATGAATTCTGCTGGTGTTTCCGGAACCGGCTTTGAAACCCATAGTTCGATTATTGAAAAAAAGAACAGATAGGTTAAGTTCTCAGCGTAGTATGATGGAACAGTTCGACAATCATATTCTGACTTGAAGGATGAAACCCATTTGCTGTAGTTTGCCTTCAAGTAATCAATCCAGTATGGCTGCAAGGGGCTGGTATATAGTATTTTCAGAATTTCACGATTCTCGTAGATTAAGGGAAGTATCTCATTGGAAATGACATCAATGAGTCCAATCCCTTTGGTAACGCCATTGGGATGGTTATTGATGCATTCCAATATCTTTGCATCGACACTTTCTTCTATGCAGGAAATAACATCTCCGACAGAATTGAAGTGATTATAGAAGGTGGCTCTTGATACGCCGGCAACATTGGTTATGTCACTGACGGAAATTTCAAGCGAGTTGTGCAGGTCCACAAGATATAAATATGAATCCATGATTTTCTTTACTGACTTGTTCATGTGCTTCTCCTGAAAACTTTTTAGTTCATTATACACCCAGTTGTGACACCGATGGTAAAAGTGTCGTCAAAGGTGATTTTATTATCGTAAACGGTAGATTAGTTGACTTTTACTTTAATAGATTCGGGCCACCCTTGGTTAATAGTTATATCATGATTTTTTAACGTATTCATCATATACAGAAAAAATGATATATTTGTGAAATTGACACAAAAAACTTAAAAGTAATAGTTATATTTCGCCAAATTGCTATTGAAAAATATGTTTACACTGCATATGATGGATCGTTATGATTTGTGATCTGGAAAAATATTTAAGAAATCATTGAAAAATATTTAAGAAAGCATTAAATTAATACATTCTTTTTTGACACAAGAGTATAGAATACAAACGGGATGTAGTATGTTAGCAAGGAAATGCTTTTGGCGCTTAGACAAAGTGTCCAAATTGAATTAATTAGGAAAAGTAGTTAGTATATGCTACATAGTGTGGGTCACTAATAAAATTAAAGTCGAAAATGGTACGCTGGATGTCAGGGCGTATCCATCAGCGGGTGCTCTATATCCTATCAAGGTTTATGTAGTAGCAAATAATGTTGAATATTTGAAAAAAGGGGTTTACCACTATAACGTGACAGAGAATTGTTTAGAGTATATTTTAAATTTAAGTGAAAATGATTTGACAAATAAATTTAATATTCGCGATCAGTCAATTGATTGTGCACCTATTACAATTCTCTTAACAGCAATGTTTCGTAGAACTATATATAAGTACGGAAATCGTGGTTACCGTTTCATACTCACTGAATCAGGACATCTATTACAAAATATTGCGCTGTTGTCAACTTCATATGGAATGGGAACGTGTGATATCGGTGGATATGAGTATGACGAAATTAATGAAATGCTTGGTATTGATGGCATGACTGAATCCGTGATAGGTGAAGTGGCATTAGGATTATGTGGAGATAATGGTAATGAAATGCCGGGTATTTATGGAAAGGGAAATGAAGATGGCGGATTTAGTAAAAGTTGAAGACGTTTCCTTCAGGTATGGGAGAGATGAAGAATATGCATTGCAAAACATCACCTTTTCCGTTCGTGAAGGAGAGATATTAGGGATTGTAGGTCCAAACGGAGCTGGAAAAACGACACTGTTGTCCTTGTTGGAGGGATTACATCAGCCTGAAAGCGGCCGGATAATTGCCGCTCCGAATTTAAGGACAGGGATTCTCTTTCAAGTCAATGGTTATTTTGATAATTTGTCTGTTTTTGAAAATATTGATATGTTTCAATCCATGTATCACAATGCTTATGATTTTGAAGAGCTTGACAGGATTGTTGATCTGGAGGATATAAAGGGCAAGAAGGTAACGGAATTGTCTGGTGGTCAGCGCCAGAGATTTTTTTTGGCGCTGAGTGTTTTAAATCGGCCGGATATTCTCATTTTGGATGAACCGACTACAGGGCTCGATCCCAATGCTCGATTGATGTTGTGGAATCTTATTCGGAAAGTGACCGGGACGGTAATTGTAACTTCTCATTATATGGATGAGGTGGAGAATCTATGTGATCGAGTCTGTTTTGTTGACAAGGGAAGACTCTTTGCTGTAGATAGCCCGAAGAAGCTGATTAAGCTGAGTCATGTCAAAGGATATGTTACTTTTTCCTGCAAGGATAGGGATGTTATTGATGAATTGTCTGAAAGTGAGGAAATCTCCCGTTTGGACGTCGATACCTATCGCATAGGTACTGAACGGGTTGATGACCTGATTGAGACTTTGGTCGGTAAATATGGTGGTAATGTTTATAATATCAATTCCAGGAAACCCGGATTGGCAGACGCTTATTGTGAAATAACCGGCGGAGTCATCGAGGAGGGATGACAAGTGAAGACATTGAAAATAGTGGTATATATTTTAAAAAATGAATTTCGCAACAAGCAGGCAGTGATATTCTCGCTGATGCTGCCGATTGTTCTTTTGATACTGATGGGAACTACCGATAAAGCTCAAGTTGGTTATTTTTATCCGGGGATAGTGGCAATTGCATTTGGAACCATGGGGTTAGTAGGCATTTCGTCTCAGATTACCGGATATTTGGAACGGGGCGTGTTCAAGCGCATAATTGTAACTGATCAGCGGATAGGAAGCTTCATTCTTATGGATTGTATGGCCCAGGTTCTGTTCATGAGCATTCAATTCATATTGATTACGGTAGTGGCCAGGTTGGGATATAACGCTAAGTTTGACATTGATGCAAGGTATTTTTCGCTTATGATAGTAGAAATTGTCCTGGGAATGATTTCGTTGATGTCCATAGGGGTGATTATTGGAGGAATAGCTAAAAACACCAAGACAGCTTCAACTATAGGCAATGCAGTTATGGTGGTAATGCTCTTTGTCGGAAATACTCTTTTCCCATCCGATGGTTGGCCGAAAATCATACGTGTTGCCGCCAAATATCTTCCGATGAACAATTTAACGGATGCAATGCGAAGAACATTGATTTTACACACGCAGTCCGTTCATCAGGCATTTTTCCAAATATCATGTCTCTCAGTCTGCGCCATAGTCGGACTTTCGTTAGGCATCCTTCTGACAGGCAGGAATGCAGTTGCGACGCATTGAATCCAGCGTGGCTCCGGGTGTCGGATGCCGGCGCCGGTGATTATCGTGAGGCTTATTTTTTCACCAAGTCTTTTCTTTTCATTCTCATTTTGCTATAATTGGACCGAATAATAAAAGCTGGGGTGCCGTTTGGCTGAGATGATACCCATTGACCTGATCTGGACAGTGCCAGCGTAGGGAGCTTTGACGATCAAGAATTGGTGCGCTTATTGGCGTTTATTTGAATTGCTGATTTGTCGAAAAAAGTCGAAGTCAACCCCCTTGCTTTTATTTTAAAAGACAAGGGGGATTTTTTTATGCAAACCTATGATGCAAAGAAGAAAAAGAAGACTTGGGCGCTTAAGGACGTCATTTTTTTGGCAGTCATCGGAATATTTTTCGGAATTATTTACCAAGTGTGGAGCTACGCATATTACGCAATGGCCGCAACTCCGCTCAAACCGTTCGCAAATGACGCAACGCTTGGCGTCTGGATCATGGCTGGCCCTTTGGCCGGTGTTTTGATTCAAAAAATCGGCTCGTCGGTCATCGGCGAAATGCTTGCTGCCGCAGTTGAGATGCTGCTGTTCTCAAGCTGGGGCGCTTCGACTTTGATTTCAGGATTTGTTCAAGGCATCGGCAGCGAACTTGGCTTTGCGGCAACCGGCTATCGCGATTGGGGCAAGCGCAGTCTGTTCCTTTCGACGCTGTTTACGACGATCATCACTTTTGTATGGGATCTTGCCCAGTCAGGATACATGGAATATCATTTGCCGCTCTTGACGGTGCTGTTTGTCGTCCGCTTCATTTCAATCGGCTTTTTTGCCGGCGTTTTGGTTGCAATGATTGCCAAAATGGTTGACAAGGCTGGTGTCTTGAAGAAATGACGAGCCTCAGACTTGCTGACGTGACGTTTTCGTATGATGATTGCGAAGGCCCGATCGTGGAAAATTTTTCATATGAGCTCGACGAAGGCACGATCAGTCTGATCAGCGGACCGTCCGGCTGCGGCAAGTCAACGGTTTTCAAGCTGATGGCCGGACTTTTGCCGCAGTACGGCGGCAAGATCTTATCCGGCAAGGTTCTTTTGGAAAATGCAGAGATCGAATCCGTCGTGCCGTTTGAACGTGCCAAACGAGTTGCGATGCTGTTTCAAAATCCGAATCGTCAATTTGCGATGAAAACCGTCTTTTCACAATTCGTCTTTGCGTTGGAAAATCTTCAGCTTGATCATCAGGAAATCGAAGAACGAATCAACGATGCTTTGAAGCGTTTTGAGCTTGAAGATTTCAAAGACCGAAATCTGCAGGAATTATCCGGCGGAGAACAGCAAAGAATTGCTTTGGCATTGGTCTATTCGCTTAAAAGCCCAGTTATTTTGCTTGACGAGCCGTTTGCAAACGTTGATCCCGAAAACAGGAGCAAACTTCTTGAAGATTTGAAAAGACTGCAAAAAGAACAACGAAAGACGATCCTGATTTCCGATCATGATTCGAGCGGATATTTTGGAATAGTCGATCATTGGTATCGTTTCAGTTCACAAGGCTTTGTCGAAAAAGACGTCAACGAGCTGAAAACAAGAGAACAACAGCCAAAAGTAATTGGAATGCCGAAGAATGACGCAAGACTTTTCTGGGATGACCTTGGCTTTGAAGTTTCCAAAAGAAAATTGCTCAGCAATTCTTCTTTTTGCCTGCCGACTGGTCAGATCGGACTTCTCTCCGGAAAAAACGGCTGCGGCAAATCAACGCTTTTTGCCTGTCTGTGTAAGCTGCATGAAAAAACTGGCAAAATAACGTTTGATCAAAAAGATTCAGATAAAATCAAGATCTCAAAATGGGCGAAAAACGTCGGCTGCGCATTTCAAAACAGTCTTGATCAGTTCATCAAACTGACCGTTGAAGAAGAAATTTTGGCTTCAAGGAAAAATACGCGGCATAAGGATTATTGGAGCGAAGAAAGAATACAAAAGGCAATCAAAGCTCTGAATTTGACAGGCATCATGAAACATTCGGTCTATCGGATTTCCGGCGGACAGCAAAAGAAACTGCAGCTGTTGGTCATGCTGATCATGGCTCAGCCGATTCTGTTGATTGATGAGCCTTTTGCGGGACTCGATCAGGAGTCGCTTGAAGTTTCGTGCTCATTGCTGAAAGAAACGGTCAAAAATCTGCAGCTGAGCGTGCTGTTGATTTCGCACCAGCGCGTAAGAGTCGTTTCATTCATGGATTATGAAATTTCTTTGGAAAACGGAATTTTGAAAGAGGTGAGCGCATGAATCCGGCAGCAGTTTTTATTTTGATGCTTGGCATCGGCATTCCGTTGACGTTCATCAAAAGCGTGATCTTAAACGTTGTCGTCAGCAGCGTTTGTCTGGCTTATCTTTTATTTTGCAAGGTCAAGCCCAAAACTTTGCTGACCATGCTGCTGGTGGCATTGCCGCTTGCTTTTGGCAGCTACGTTTCACAACGCTTTTACGCATCGCACGATCAGGTTCACATGGCCTGGATCTATGCTACGAGAATCATTGCTTATCTGACCCTTGGAGCAACGCTGACTTTGCCGAATTCGGTCGAAAATATTTTGTTTAATTTGGCGGATCACCTGCATTTTTCAGAAACGTTCGTTTATGGGATGCTGTCATCGTTCAATATGATTCATACCATCAAAGTTCAATGGAAAAGAATCAGGTATTCTGCTTTGGTCAGAGGGGAGCGATACCGTCTTTTTCAGCCGGCGCTTTATTTGCGGATCATCGTCGTTTCGCTGAATCTTTCCGGTGACCTGGCACAAGCGATGACGTCGCAGGGATTTTCGGAAGGTTTTTCCAGATCACGCTATGAAAAAGATGAACTGCCTGTTTGGCAGTGGCTTTTGGTTTCAATATTGACTGTCTCATACGTGGCATGCGCAATTATTTTCAAGCCCTGGTAATTTGTTATTGACAAATGCAAATCATGAGCATAAAATGAGGACAATTAATAAATGATGATAACGTTGAAGAGAAGAGTAGGCGAAACGCGACACGAAGAGAGTCCCGCATGGTGAGAAGGGATTGTCGGCGTCAGCTGAAGATGAGCTCTGAGTCAGACTGGCGGTGCAAGCCAACAGTCCGTTTGGATACGATATAATCCTAGGCATGTCAGTGCTGAATTGAGGCCTTTTTGGCAAAAAATGGGTGGTACCGCGAATGACTTTCGCCCCTGAACGAAGCTAAGCTTTGTTCAGGGGTTTTTTTGACGCTATCGAAATATCAGGAGGAAAATTATTATGACAGAATTAAAATCACCGTTTCGTTATGACTATGTGGGAAGTTTTTTACGTCCGGCCGCTGTTAAAGAAGCTCGTGCCAAATTCGCAAAGAACGAAATCACGAAAGAACAGCTGACTGAAGTTGAAAATGAAGAAATCAAAAAATTGGTTGAAAAACAAAAAGCAGCAGGTTTTCATGGCCTGACTGACGGCGAATTCCGTCGCAGCTACTGGCATCTTGATTTTATGTGGGGGTTTGGCGGCATTGAGCATATCGAATTGGATCACGGATACTTCTTCCATGGTGAAGAAACTACTCATGGTTCAATCAAGGTAACGGGCAAAATTACGGGCGAAAATCATCCGTTCGTCGAACACTACAAGTTCGTAAAACAGTTTGAAGACGAAAAAACGGTTGCGCGCCAGACTTTCCCGGCACCTGCGCAATTGTTGGCAGAACTTTTCCGCGAAGACAACGGCAAAGATACCGTTGCGGTCTACCCTGATGAAGACAAGCTGATTGAAGACATTGCTGCCGCATATCGTCAGGTCATCAAAGATCTTTATGATGCCGGATGTCGCAACATCCAATTTGACGACTGTACATGGGGCATGTTTTGTGACAGGAAGTACTGGGAAGCTCGTCAAAAAGACGCAAGCGTCACGTTTGAGTCAGAAGCTGAAAAGTATCTGCGCGTAAACAATCTTGCGCTTCAGAATCGACCGGAAGGGCTGACGATTACGACGCACGTTTGTCGCGGAAATTATCATTCCACATGGGCCAGTCGTGGCGGCTATGCGCCTGTTGCACCGTATCTTTTTGCCAAGGAAAACGTTGATGCGTTTTATTTGGAATTCGATGATGAACGTTCCGGTAATTTCGAACCGCTCAAGTATGTTCCAGAAGACAAGAAAGTCGTTTTGGGTCTGATTACGACCAAGTCTCCTGAACTTGAAGATGAAGAAGAAGTCAAGAATAGAATCAATGAAGCTGCGCAATACCATCCATTGGACAAGCTGTGCCTGAGTCCTCAATGCGGTTTTGCTTCATGCGAAATCGGCAATAAGCTCACTGAAGAAGAACAATGGGCAAAACTTGCTTTGGTCAAGAAAATCGCAGAAGAAGTCTGGGGCTGATTTTCAGTCACTGGAAAAACTGAAGGTCATTGAAGTCAAGGATCCGGGGTATGGTGAATTCTCCGGATCTTTTCTTTGACTGAGCAGATTAATGGCAGAAGCCAGTGGAAAATGATATTCTGTCAGAAGAAGTAAAAATCAGAGAAGGGGAATTTTGAAATGGATAAAGAGGTCAGAGAATATTGGGAAGATTTTTGTGCAGAACACGGAATTGAAAAGGATGTCCCGGTTGAGGCATGGGCTTTTGGCATCGGCGGAAAACAGGCGAATTACCTGGCTGAGCTGGTCAATCGGGGAAAAAAGACGGCCACGACTTCTGCATATGAGCCTTACGGTCTTGACGGAGAAGAGATTCCCAGGCCGGGTGAGTACAATATTATTCTGGACGGACGGGGCAATCCGGTTTGCGTCACGCAGACCAAGGTCGTCGAAGTCATTCCGTTTGCGCAGATTTCTGCCGAACATGCATGGCATGAAGGCGAAGATGACCGCTCGTATGAAAGCTGGCGCAAGGTGCATGTTGAATTCCTGAGTGAGCAGCTTAAACAATATCGGCTCGAATTAACCGATGATACGCCATGCGTCTGTGAGGTGTTTGAAAAAATCGGGTGACGATGAAAGTAAAAAATCTGCCGAAGTCAGGCGAGAACGGAAAAAGTACTTTTCCCGCTTGAATTAAATGAAATGTGACTGGGAAAAAACTATGGCTCTAACAAAAGTCACGGATGAAATTTGCAGTTAACTGCAAATCATCTGGGACTTTGTTTGTGTATGCGGCGCTAAATGTGTGCTTTGACCGCAACCGAGGGCTGCCATTTACGGGCAAATCCCAAAAATCGTCGTTTTGCCCGTAAATTCCAGTCTTCGTTAAAAATCATCTGGGGCTTTTGTTCGAGACATATTTTTTGCACAAAAAACCAGCATCCGCACGTTGCAGATACTGGACAAAAGTTAATTCGATTCAGGTTTCCTGCGTCCGATCAAGAAGACCAGGCAAAGCGCAACGGCGGATTCGATGATGATCATGAGTCCGCGCCATGCAATCTTTGTTCCTCCGAGCCAGACGTTTAAAATGATTGAGCCGATGATGAGAGCGAAAATTGCGGTCCATTGCTTTTTATCAAAGGCAATGCCGTATTTTTCTTCACGCCGCCTGATCGATGGCAAAATTGTGCCAAGTCCGATTAAGACAACAATGGCGACGATGTTGATGATTAATTCGTACCACCACGTGTGGCTGAACTCTTTGACGTCTTGCGGAGCAATTCCGAGCATGGTTGCAAGAGCCGTGACGAGCAAAAGCAAAAGCCCGGCAAGGTAAGCAAGCTTGTCGTTTTTGATGAAGACGTACTCTGACGGATACTTCTTCGAATTTTTACGAATCTGCATGAAAGCAAAGAAGATCCAGCAGGTAACTCCTGGAGAGATGATGCCGTTCAGGTTGAGCAGCCAGTTGAAGATGTCATTCATCTCAGGCAAGAAGACGCCAAGCAGCATGATGAATGCCGAAAGTCCGCAAGTCAGCAGGTAACCGTTGATTGGAAGCCCGTCTTTGTTCGTTTTGCGCAAAAACTTCGGCATGTATTTTTCACCGGTATCAGAAATCAGCATGCGCGTCATCGCATCCAGCAAAACTGCCAGCAAAGCACACATGTAAAGGACGGACGTCCAAGCGTAAATGTACATGAACAGGTTGCCGACGCCGAATTGCTTTCCAAGCGCGCTGAAGGCATAATAAGAACCGTTCATCTTCAAGTCGTTCGGCAAGTGGTAAGCATTGAAATAGATTCCGAGCGCAAAAGATCCAAAAATCGTCAAGAAAGCAGTCATGACGGACAAAGCAATCATTGCTTTAGGAAATTCACGGCGCGGATTCTTCATTTGAGTAACGTACGGTGCGATCAGCTCGCAGCCGTTGACGGCATAAATCAGCATTCCGACCGTTGACCAATACTTAAGATCAAATTTAGGTATGATCGTGTGCCACGTCATTGGCTGCGTTGCCATGTGACCGCCGGATTTGGCCAGACCGAAGAAAGCCAGAATAACGAAAAGGATGGTCATGATGAACATCATGCCGCCGCCGATCGTGCTTAAGATTTCCATTGAATTCTTTAAATGATGCTGAATGAAAATGAAGATGACGAAAGTAACGAATGTCCAGAAAGTGAAACTGGCATTTGACATCGTGTCTTGGAATTTATTTGAACCGGTAAAGGCCCAACCGAAACCAACGACAACGGAGTTAGCGGAATCGACAACATAGGGAACTGAAGCGGCCCAGTAGGTCCAGGCGGTGAAGTATCCCAGGAATTCGCCCTTCGTACCGCGAATCCAGGAACTGAGTCCGCCGCCTTCCTGATTGAAGACGCTGCCCAAGTGGCCGACCATCAAAGAATAGGGAATAACATATAAAAAGAGCATCAGGATCCAAGAGGTGATCACCGTCATCCCTTGGTTTTGAAAATTGTACATGATGTCATCGAATCCGATAACCGTAACAAATGCCATTAATGTCAAGATTGGCCAAGTAATATACTTGCCATGCGTTTGCATATCATCCATGGTAAAAAGTCCTCCTAAAAATAAATCAATACAACAGATACTAGATTAGCCCAAATTGAAAATTTTTTCAATGAATATTTAATCAAATGTAATATAGGAAAATACGAAGATTCGCACTGAATTTTTCATGAAAAAAATTAATCAACGAACCAATCGACGTCATCGAGTCTTTTTTCAAAGAAACTGACGATGTTTTGGCAGGCGATTTCTTCAAGCATTACCATGGACGTTTGTGAATAAAAGGCGGCATGGGGGCTTAAAAGCACGTTTTTGCGTCCGACGAAAGGACAGCTTTCAAGATCCGGATGTTCGCTTTGGAGCACGTCCAGGGCGCACCCTTTGATAAATCCTTTGTCAAGTGCTTCGAGCAGTGCTTTTTCGTCAACTGATTCGCCCCTTGCAACGTTGATGAAATAAGGCTTTTTTTCTTTCATCATGAAAAATTCAGAGCTTGAAAAAAAGTTCTTGGTTTCAGCGGTCAAGCGCATGTGATTGATCAAAAGATCGCATTTTTTGAGCGTCTCTTCTTTTGAAAGCAGCTTGACGTCAAGATTTTTGGCGACTTCTTTTGGAAGATAAGGATCGTAGGCGACGACTTTCATGCCTAAGCCGCGTGCGAGCCTGAGCGTTTTTTGCCCGATTCTGCCCAGTCCGAAAATGCCCAAAACGTGTTCCGACAAGCGTTTTTGCGGGGATGCTTTTGAGTAGTCCCAGATTTTTTGGTCATCGATTTGGCAATTGTAGGTCTTGATGTTTTTGACGAGCGCACAAGCCAAAGAAATCGCAAATTCTGCCACATCGTCAGAGCAATAATCACGCACGGCGCAGACTCTGACGCCGTGGTTCTTGGCGGCATCAAGATCGATTGCGTTGTAGCCCGTGGCATCAACGGAGATGATTTTAAGTTTTTTCGCATGATTCAGGACTTCATCATCGATTTTGAGAAATGCAGTGACCAAGGCATCGGCGTCTTCCAAAACTCGGTAAAATTCCGTTTGGTTGTCATCGTATTCAAAAAAGACGGTCTCCCAGTCCGGGTGATTCTTTTTTAAGACTTCTTCTTCATGTTTGCGGCCGGCCAACAAGCCCGTTTCATAATCGGCAAAGAGGATTTTCATGAGATCCAGCTCCTTTTAAATAAGTGTGTTATAAAATATAACATAAATTTCGCGAATAATCTCTGTTGTAAGATACGATGCTGGACGTGATGGTATGCGATTTTTGAATATTCACTCAAAAAAACGCTCTGTAACAAGGTTGATAGTCCATGTTAGAAATGTTGACATGAATTCAAAGTGAAGGTAAACTTTGATTAAAAGTTTCAAATGATTCGCCAAGAGAGGAAGCTGATGTTCATGAGTGAATTTGATGAAGCAAAATATATCGAAAAAACTGCAATCGAACTCGTTGAAACCAAAAGCGTCAACGGAACGTCGGGCGAAGTTGACGAAGCAGAAAAAATCGTTGAGATTTTACGACGGATTCCTTACTTTCAAAAACACCGGGATGCAGTTTGGACAAAAGAACTGCCAAACGACCCTCTTGGACGCAAAAACGTCTTTGCGTTTTTGAAAAAGAAAGGCACGCAAAAAACAGTGCTGTACCATTCTCATTTTGATACCGTCGGAACCAAGGATTTCGGGCCGCTTGAAAGCGATGCGACTCATCCGGACGTGCTGGCAGAGCGGTTCAAATCTTTTGAAGATGACGAAGGAGTCAGAAACGATGCAAAGTCAGGCGACTGGGTTTTCGGACGCGGAGCATTGGACATGAAGAGCGGGGATGCGGTCAACATCGCAAATATTCGTTACTTTGCCGAGCATCAGGATGAGCTTGAGGGCAACCTTTTGTTTATGGGAAATTGCGTTGAAGAAAACGATCATCTGGGGGTCATTGCCGCGCTTGATGAGCTGGAGCGTCTGAAAGATGAAGAAGGACTTGAATATACGGTTGCGATCAATACCGATTTTATCAGTCCGAAGTATCCTGGAGACAGACAAAAATACATCTATTACGGTGCTGCCGGCAAAATTTTGACCTGTGTCTATGTTCGCGGAATCGAGACCCATGTCGGAAATACATATGACGGACTGAATTCGACGGTGATTGCCAGCCGGCTTAATTGTCTGCTCGACAACAATCCGGAATTGGTCGAAAAATTTCCGGGAGAAGAAATTTTGCCATCGACCTGTTTGATGATCAGAGATCAAAAAGATTTCTACAACGTGCAGACTCCCAAAACGACGCACATGTACTTTAATACGTTTACTTATCAAAAGCCTGCATGCGAACTGTTGGATTCGTTTAAAAAAGAAATCAAGGCAGAATGCCTTAAAATGACTGATCTTGCCAAAAGAAGAAGGTCCGCTTACCTTTCAGGACTTGGCTTTCCGAAAGACAAGGATGATCGTGCGATCGACGTTTACACTTTTGCGGAATATGCCGAAATGATGAAAAAACGGATGGACTTTGAAGCAGAATGTAAACGTTTTGCGGAGCAACGCTCTGAATTTGACAAGCGCACCGCCGGGTTTGAACTTCTTGATCATCTTGAAGAACTTGCCGGTGACGGGCGGGCCAAAATCGTCTTGTTCATTGCTCCGCCGTTTTGCCCGCACAATGCGATTTCTGAGGATTCAAAAGCGTACCGTGCTTTAAAGAAAACGTTTTTTGAACCGGAATACGTCTTGAAAAAATATTTCCCGTACTTGTCGGATTCAAGCTACATCGCGGTCGATGAAACGACGGAAGAGCTTGAGCGGATGAAAGACGACTTCCCTTTGGAAGATTTTTTGTATCCTTTGCCATACGAGACGATGAGAAAACTGTCGATTCCTGCCGTTGATCTTGGTGTTTTTGGCAAGGGAGCTCATACGTTCAAGGAACGGGTCTATAAACCTTATTCATACGGGGTTTTGCCTGAAAAAATCAGAACATATACCAAACTGATGTGGAAATAATGGAGGAATTGAAAATGTATGTAAAAGATGGAACTTCAACCTTGAAACGCGTTTTGACGTGCCCGCCGACCTTTTTGAAAAAGGCGGCTCCGATCAACGAAATTTCAAAGCTTCATCCGGAACCGCTCAATTCGGAACTGCTTGCTTCCGAATATCAACGCGTGCTTGATGCTTATGAAGAAGCAGGGGTGAAA
The DNA here is from genome assembly GCF_000224985.1 of Ligilactobacillus ruminis ATCC 27782. Classification (NCBI taxonomy): domain Bacteria; kingdom Bacillati; phylum Bacillota; class Bacilli; order Lactobacillales; family Lactobacillaceae; genus Ligilactobacillus; species Ligilactobacillus ruminis. Next base: position 1,777,495 of record NC_015975.1, on the reverse strand, counting down.
GTCGAAAAGCTGACGCCTGATGCTTCGATGACGAATTCGATTTTTGCCCGCGATTTTGGAGGATGCGTCAAGGAAGGCTATATTTTGGGACGTTTCAAAAAAGAACTGCGCTTCCCGGAACGAAAGGCTTATGAAGACAAGATGAAGGAACTGGGCATTCCGAAGATTGCGGAAGTGGAAGACGGTTATTTCGAAGGCGGCGATTTTGCCTTCTTAAGAGAAAACGTGATTGCAGTCGGCATGCTTGACAGAACCGATGAAAAAGGATTTGAGACGATCAAAAACGCGCTTGAACCGCTTGGATACGAGGTTCATCCGGTGCCGGCCGATCCAAGGTATCTGCACCTTGACATGTGTTTCAATCTGGTGGACGAAAATCTGGCGGTTGCTTATCTTGACGGTCTTCCTGATGATTTTAAGGCTTTGCTCAAGCGTTTGGAAATTGAAGTCATCGAAGTTCCTGAGGATGCGATTTTTCATCATGGCTGCAACCTTGAAAGTTTGGGCGATCACCGCGTGCTTTCGCTCAAGCAAAATGAAGAGGTCAATCAAAAATTGCGGGAACACGGAATGGACGTCATTGAGCTTGACGTCGTTGAAACACTTAAAGCAGGCGGCGGTCCGCACTGCATGACGTTCCCGCTTGCGCGCGGCTGAAAAGCTCTGCATTTGAAAAAGACGATGGAGGAATTAAGATAATGGAAGATTTGAGATTTCGCAGACAGGTAGACGATTGTCAGCCGTACGTTGCGGGCGAATCGGAAGCGTCCGTTTTGCGCCGCTATGATTTGGAAAAAGTCGTCAAACTGGGTTCAAACGAAAATCCGTTTGCGCCATATCCACATGAAAAAGAGGCGATGCAGGAAAGCTTGAACTTTTTTGAATCGCTATCCTGAAGATGATTATCTTGAACTGACGAAAACGATCGCAAAACAAAACGGGGTCGAACCGGAAAACGTTGCGCTGGGGAGCGGGGCAGGCAACGTCATTGAGACGGTCTCGCGCCTTTTTCTGGACGAAGACGATGAAGCGATGATTGCCAGACCGACCTATCGGCTTTACCGCGAAGTTTCCAGACTGATGGGCGCAAAGGTAATCGAAGTTCCGGTCAGAGATGACTTTTCGTACGATTTTGATGCGATGAAAGCTGCGATTACCGAAAAAACCAAGATGATTTGGCTGTGCAACCCCAACAACCCGACCGGTGCAATCAACGATCCTGCTGAGATTGAAGAATTTATTGACAAAGTCGGCGATAATGTCTGGATCGTGGTTGACGAAGCGTATGCTGATTTTATCGAAGATGGGATGCGTCCTGACCTTGTTTCGAGGATCAAACACAAAAAAGTAGCGATCATCCGGACATTCTCAAAATTTTACGGCTTGGCCGGAGCTCGCGTCGGCTACGTGATTGCGCGTAAAGAAGCAATCAGAAGATACGACACCATCACCGAGCCGTTTTGTGTCAATCGAACGGGACTGTTTGCCGCAATTGCCGCTTTGACGAAAGACGTTGAATACTGTCGTGAAATCAAGGAAGTCATTTCGGCAGAACGCCATCGCGTTGAAAACGAGCTGCTCGGATTATCGCTGGAATTTGTGCCGTCGCATTCTAATTTTATTTTTGCTAAGCTGCCGGATGGGCACGATTCTGACGTCGTTTGTGAGAAGATGATGTCAAAAGGCGTCATCATTCGTTCCTGCAGTGCCTGGGGATATCGAGACTGCGTGCGCATTACGGTCGGAAAACCATCAGAAAATACGGAAATGGTACGCGTTTTGGGGAATGTTTTGGAAGAAGAAAAGGTTAGAAGCTGAGATTCGAATCAGAAAGCAAGGATTTTCATTTTTGGAAATTCTTGCTTTTTTAGATACTTTTTTTGTCAAATGCAGAGCAAAATATTCAAAGTGGAACTGGTTGTGTCACAAAAAGTAACAATTGAAATCTGTTTGAGTTGTTTTTGTGATTAATAAAAGAAAGAAATTTTTGCAATTTGTTTGAAAAAGAAAAGTAATGCAATGATATTCATTGAATAACGAATATAAAAGGCTTATTTTGAATAAATATCGTGTTATAAAATTTGACATTAAAAACAACCTAGAGTAGACTTACATTAACTTTTGATTTTCTAATTGAAACATAGGCAAGCAGAAAGCTTGCAAATAAAGGATATCCTGAATGTCACAAAAGGTTACGCAAAGAAAGGGCAGGTTGATGAATTATGAAGAACAGATTAGCAAAAATCTTTTATTCGCTCGCAGCGGTTGGTGCAGCGATTTTTCTGATAAGCGGCTGCGGTTCAAAGAAAACGGGCGCAGTTGACACGATCAAGGACAAGGGAACCTTGGTTGTCGGAACAAGTGCTGATTATGCACCGTTCGAATTTCCAATCGTAAAAGACGGCAAGAAGGAAATAGTTGGTTATGACATGATGGTTGCTCAAAAAATCGCAGACGACATGGGCGTTAAGCTGAAAATCGTCAATACGGAATTTCCGTCTCTGATTTCGGAACTCAAAAACAAGAAAATCGACCTGATCATGGCCGGGATGGTTTCGACGCCGGAACGTCGCAAGGTAATTGCATTTTCCAAGCCGTACTACAAAGTGTATAACGTTGTCTTGGTTCAAAAAAAGGATGCCAAGAATTTTCCGACAAAGGCAAGTCTTGCCGGCAAGCAGATCGGCGTTCAGCAAAGCACGACTCAAGAAGCTATTGCTAGAAAACAACTCAAGTCAAGCAAGCTCGTAACAGAGTCGCAATTAACGAGTCTGACGACGGAACTCAAGGAAGGCAAGCTTTCAGGCGTTGTTTGCGAAAAGGCGATTGCCGACAACTATCTGGCGACATATCCTGACAAGTATGCTGTTGCCAAAGTCAAGCTCGTTACTCCTGAAGAAAACAAAAATATCGACATTGGCATTCGCAAAGATGACAAGGACTTGAAAAAACGCATAGACAAAGTTTTGACTAAACTTGAAAAGTCGGGTCAGCTTGACAAGATGTTCAAAAAAGCTCAGAAGATTCAAGCAGAAAATAAGTAAAAACGTTGATTTGACTGTCTGGAGTGAAGGTTATGTTTGATTTTTTAAGCAAGTACTACCCGCTGTTCTTCTGCGGAACGGCACAAACGGTAATAATATCGCTGATCGGCGTTGCAATCGGAATTTTGCTCGGATTGATCGTCGTTTCGATGCGGATGTCTGATTTTAAGGTTCTCTCATGGCTCGCGCGCTGCTACGTGTCGATCGTGCGCGGGACGCCCGCGATGATTCAGGTGATGCTGATCTACTATTCGCTTTCGAAACTGTTGGAACTGCCGGACGTTTCGATTCTTGGCTCAAGCATTGCGCGCATTATTCCAGGATCGATTGCTTTGGGAATAAATTCCGGAGCCTATACCGCCGAAATTTTTCGTTCCGGAATCATTTCCGTCCCAAAAGGTCAAACCGAGGCCGGACTTAGTTTGGGCTTGGATGAATTGACGACGATGACGAGCATCGTTTTGCCGCAAGCCGTCAGAAACGTTTTGCCTGCTCTGTGCAATGAATTCATTTCGCTGATCAAGGAATCCTCGGTGCTTTTTTACATCGGGGTTCAGGATTTGACGGCTCAAGCGCTCGGAATCGGCGGAACGCTTTATGATTTCGTGCCGCCTTTGATCGTTGCCGCAATCATCTACTTCATCTTGACGTTCCTTTTGTCGCAAGGCGTCAGCGTTCTTGAAAAGAAAATGGGCAAGAAGTACAGCAACGGAATCGTTTGATTTGGAAAGGTGTGGATAAGATGGAACCTTTGATCAATGTTGTCGGATTAAAGAAATCGTACGGGTCAAATTCTGTTTTAAAAAATATCGAATTCAAAGTCTACCCAAAAGAAAAAGTCGTTTTGATCGGACCGTCAGGCGGCGGCAAAAGCACTTTGCTGCGCTGTTTGAATCGGTTGGAAGAGTGTGAAGGAGAAATCGAATTTGAAGGGAAAAACATCGTCAGCGTCAGCTCAAAGGAACTGCAGGTTTTGCGGCGCAAGATGGGAATGGTCTTCCAACAGTTCAATTTGTTTCCGAACATGACGGTGCTTGAAAACATTACGTTTGCACCCGTCAAGCTGAAGGTTTCAGAGCCAAAGGAAGCGGAAAGATATGCGCATGAGCTGTTAAGACAGGTCGGGCTGGACGATAAGGCCGATGCTTACCCGCAGTCGCTTTCTGGCGGGCAGCAGCAGCGCGTTGCGATTGCAAGGGCGCTTGCGATGAAACCTGAAGTCATGCTGTTTGACGAACCGACGAGCGCTCTTGATCCCGAAATGGTCGGTGACGTTTTGGACGTCATGCGAAGACTCGCCAAAAGCGGGATGACGATGATCATCGTCACGCATGAAATGTCGTTTGCAAGGGATGTGGCAGACAAGGTGTTGTTTATGGATCAAGGCAGAATTGCTGATGTCGGAGATGCCGACTATATCTTTTACAAGTCTGAAAACAAGCGGACGCGCGAATTTTTGTCGAAGGTCATGTAAAAATGCAAAAGTATCGAGTAAAGGATGGATTAAAATGGAAAGTTTATATGAAAGGTCGCTCAAAGTTTTTCCGCCGGTCGCCGGTCGTGCGACGAAAATCGGAGCAGTTTCCGGACAAGGATCATGGCTGATTGACGAAAGCGGCAAAAAATATTTGGACTTTGCGTCAGGGGTTGCAGTCGTCAATTGCGGACATAATCATCCAAAAGTCGTCGAAGCAGTCGAAAAGCAGCTGCATGAGCTGGTTCACGGCGGACACAACGTCGTGTATTATCCAAAATACGTGGAGCTTGCAGAAAAGCTCGTTGCAAGAGTCGGAAAACCCGGCGAGTACAAAGTCTATTTTTCAAACAGCGGTGCAGAAGCAAACGAAGGCGCAGTCAAACTGGCGCTCAAAGCGACGGGACGACCGGGGATAATCGCGTTTAACGGCTCGTTTCACGGGCGGACGCTGCTTTGTGCTTCGATGACGGCTTCAAGCGCATTATATCGAGAAAATTACGAACCGGAGCTGCCGCAGGTTTATCACGCTGATTTTCCTGATGTTTGGAATACGGATTTGACGGAACAAGAAGAAATTGAGCGGTGTTTAAATTCCGTACATAAAATTTTTACGAATCTGATTTTGCCTGAAAGAGTCGCCTGCATGGTGATCGAACCGGTTCAGGGCGAAGGCGGATACTTGCCGGCACCGAAGCGTTTTATCGCAGAATTGCGTAAAATCTGCGATGAGCACGGTATTTTGCTGATTTTTGACGAGGTTCAGTCCGGCTACGGCAGAACGGGTTATCTTTTTGCCAAAGACTATTATGGCGTTCAGCCGGACATTTTCACGTCTGCCAAAGCAATTGCAAACGGGATCCCGCTCAGTGCCGTCATCGGAAAAACCGAATACATGGATAAATGGCTTGCAGGATCGCATGGCGGAACTTTTGGCGGCAATCCGTTGGCTTGTGCGGCGGGATGTGCAGTCCTTGACGTCATTGATGAAGATTTTTTGGAAGACGTTCGAAAAAAGGGCGCATTCATCAGAGAAAGGCTTGAAGATTTGAAGGTAACACATTCAAACGTCATCTCAAGCATTCGCGGAATCGGCATGATGAACGGCGTTGAATTCAGAAAAGACGGCAAGCCGTTGCCAAAAATCGTTTCAAAAGTTCAAGAGATTGCGCTTTCCAAGGGACTGATTCTGCTCAATTGCGGGACTTTCCACAACGTGATTCGGCTGATTCCGCCTTTGACCGCAACTAAAGAAGAGATTGAACAGGCAATTGGGATTATTGATGAATGTTTGAAAGAAATCGAGGGGTGAAAACATGAGCTATACTGCAATCAATCCGGCGACCGGAGAGATTGTCCGCGATTTTCCGACGGCAACCGATCAAGAGGTCAAGCAGGCGCTGGAAGCGGGATCTGCATTTTACGAAAGCCAAAAAAGCGTATCAGTCGCAAAACGGGCAAAGCTTTTATTGAAACTTGCCGACGTCATGGACGAAAACGTCGAAGAACTGGCACGCGAAGCTGCCGAAAACATGGGCAAGCTTTTGCGTGAAGGTCGCGGAGAAGTCGGACTTTGTACCGGTATTTTGCGATATTACGGAACAAAGGGCATCGAGTTGATGCGGCCGAAGACTTATGAATACGGAAACGGCAAAAAAGCCAGGCTTTATCATCAGGCGCTCGGAATCGTTTTGAGCGTTGAACCGTGGAATTTTCCCTATTCACAGGCAATCAGAGTGCTGGCGCCGTGTTTTTTGCTGGGAAATGCAGTGATTTTAAAGCACGCAGGCATTGTTTGCGGATGTGCCGATCTGCTCGAAAAACTGACGGTCGAGGCCGGTTTTCCGAAAGGCGCGTTCAAGAATCTCTTTTTAACTCATGAACAGACTGCAAATATTATGGAAGATCCTTGCATTTGCGGCGTAGCGCTGACCGGGTCGGAAAAGGCCGGCAGGATAATTGCCGAACAAGCCGGTAAGAATCTGATCAAAGCAACGATGGAACTTGGAGGAACCGACGTCTTCGCCGTGCTGGACGATGCCGATTTGGAAAAGGCCGTCAAGGACGCGGTCCAGGCCAGACTCAGAAATTGCGGGCAGGTCTGCACGTCTGCAAAGCGGTTCATCGTCGAAGAAAGCATCTATGACAAGTTCGTTGACGGTCTGAAAACTGAATTTTCCAAGCTTGAATTGAAAAATCCGCTCGATGAAACCGCAGACCTTGGCCCGCTCAGTTCAAGGGATGCAGTGCTGACGCTGACAAATCAGGTTAATGAAGCAATCAGTCATGGAGCAAAAGTCGAGCTTGAAGGCGGGGCGATTCCCGGCGGGTGCTACTTCAAGCCGATGATTTTAAGCGAAATCGAAAAAGGAAATCCCGCCTATGATGCCGAATTCTTCGGTCCGGTTGCTCAAATCTACGCAGCAAAAGACGATGCGGACGTAATCAGAATCGCCAATGATTCCGAACACGGCCTGGCCGGTGCCGTCTATTCAAAAGATGCGGAGCGTGCCAAAAAAGTGGCGCTTGCAATCGAAACGGGGCAGATTTTCATCAATCAGCCTTCAAGCGCGCATCCGGAATTGCCGTTTGGCGGCATTAAGAACTCTGGATTTGGCAGGGAGATGAGCGACATCGGGTTGTTCGAGTTTGCAAACGAAAAAATCGTTGTCGACTGATTACTTTTAAATATTTTCTTAAGAAATCCTTAACGTTCTTAGTGATGTTAAGGTTTTTTTATGCTATGGCGGCTGATTTAAGAATTGGTTTCAGAATCTATTAAGAAATTGACTCTAGAATCTTTGTTATAAACGTTAGAAGCGTAGGAGGAACTGCAATGAAAGAAGCATTTCGGAAAATCAGAAACAATGCGTACGTTGTTTTCGTTTCAAAAACAATTTTTTACTTTTTGATTCTGCTTGCGCTTGTCTACCTGTACAACTACAGCGGAATGAGTCAGTCGCACTTTATTTACAACGAATTCTAAGGAGCAGAACAATGGAAAACATTATCAGCAGAATCGATCGGATCGCAACGGAAAATCCCGATCGAATCGCCTATGATTATTTGGGGAGAACGAATACTTACGGGGAATTGAAGGAAAAGTCAGATGCCCTGGCAGCATATCTTAAAGCTTCGAATCTGCCAGAAAAGGCTCCGCTGATCGTTTTTGGGGGTCAGGATTTTCAAATGATCGCAACCTTTTTAGGCATTGTCAAATCCGGTCGGGCCTATATTCCGGTCGACGTTCATTCATCTGAAGATCGCGTCAAAGTCATTGAAGAAATCGCAAAGCCTGCAGCCTGCATCGCGTTAAGCGAGCTTCCCGAAACGGGGCGGGAAGTTCCTGTAATTTCCAGGGAACGCCTGGACGAAATCATGGCTGAAGAAGGCAAGTCAGTTAGCGAAGAAGATTACGTCAAGGGAGACGATGACTTTTACGTCATTTTCACTTCAGGGACGACCGGCAAGCCAAAGGGCGTCCGGATTGCGCATGACGATCTGGCAAGTTTCGTTGACTGGATGGACAGGGATTTCGGGCTGGAAAAGGAGCAGACGGCCTTATCGCAGGCACCGTACTCGTTTGACCTGTCAGTGATGGATCTTTATCCGACTTTGACAAATGGCGGCAAGCTCGAAGTCTTGCCTAAGGAAACAACTGATAATTTCAAGCAGCTGTTTTCGCGCCTGCCGGAGATGAAAGTCAATACGTGGGTTTCAACGCCTTCGTTTGCCGATATCTGTCTTTTGTCAAAGGAATTTGACGAAAAACATCTTCCTGACTTGAAACGATTCATGTTTTGCGGTGAAGAGCTGACGCATCAAACGGCTCAGAGATTGAGGGAACGTTTCCCGAACGCTCAAGTTTTCAATACTTATGGTCCGACTGAAGCAACCGTTGCCGTTACTCAAACGGAAATTACGGATGAAGTTTTGGAAAACTATCAGCGTCTGCCGATTGGTGTCTGCAAGGAAGACGCAAAAATCATTTTGCTGGATGAAAACGGCAATGAAGCTGAAGCGGGAAAGGCCGGGGAAATCACGATCGTCGGTGCCGGCGTTTCAAAGGGCTATTTGAACAATCCTGAAAAAACTAATCAGGCATTCTTTGAATATGAAGGCAAACGTGCATATCGAACGGGTGATCTTGGACGTTTTGATTCAAACGGTCAATTGATGTATATGGGTCGTTTGGATTTTCAAGTCAAGCTTCACGGCTACCGCATCGAACTTGAAGACGTCGATCAATGCCTGTCGCACGTAAGTCTGGTTGAACGTGCCGCAACCGTTCCGCGTTATGACGGAAATCATAAGGTGAGCCAGCTGATTGCATATGTCGTTTTGAAAAATGCAGAGTTTGAAAATGAATTTAAGATGACTCAGGCAATCAAGGAAGAGCTCAAAGAAACGATGATGCCTTACATGATGCCGCAACGTTTCGTTTATGTCGAGACGCTGCCGTTGACCCAAAACGGCAAGGTCGATCGCAAATCCTTGATTAAGGAGGTTAATCGCTGATGATCAATCTGCAGCCGTATCAGAATCCAACCTACTTCGTTCTGTTGGCAGTTGCACTTTTGCCGCTTGCAATCGGGCTGCTCTATGGCAAGCGGTTTAAAGTATATGAAATGATTGTTTCATTTGCTTTCTTGCTGTTGACGTTTGGCGGCGTCAAGCTGAATGAGGGCTTGGCCCTGTTGGGATACGTTATTTTTGAAACGCTGTTGGTCTGCGGATATCATGCCTATCGAAAGAAACAAAACTCAGGATACGTTTTTGTTTTGGCAGTTGTTTTGGCAATTGCTCCGCTTTTGATTTTTAAACTGACGCCTTTTGTTACCGGCAAGCCTTCCATTTTGGGATTTTTGGGCATCAGCTACTTGACGTTTAAGGTCGTTGGAACGGTGATGGAAACGCGTGACGGAATGATCAAGGAATTAAAGTGGTATCACGTGCTACATTTTCTGTTGTTCTTTCCGACGATTTCGTCAGGGCCGATTGACAGGTACAGACGATTCAGAAAGGACTATGAAAAGGTTCCTTCAAGAGAAAAATATCTGGAACTTCTGGGCAAGGGCGTCTGGAACATCTTTTTGGGATTTTTCTACAAGTTCATCCTGGCTTATGCCTTCGGAACGCTGATTCTGCCCGTTGTCAGCAAATATGCGCTTGGACATGGCGGAATCTCCTGGTGGCTTGTCGCCTATATGTACGTTTACGCAATGGACCTGTTCTTTGACTTTGCGGGCTACAGTCTGTTTGCGGTCGGCATCAGCTACATCATGGGCGTTGAAACACCGGTGAACTTCAACAAGCCGTTTATCTCAAAGAACATCAAGGAATTTTGGAACAGATGGCACATGTCGCTTTCATTTTGGTTCAGAGATTATATCTACATGCGTTTCGTCTTTTTCATCATGAAGAACAAGCTGATGAAGAATCGAGTTCACATCGCATCAGTCGGATATCTGCTCTTGTTTTTGATCATGGGCTTCTGGCACGGACTGACCTGGTATTACATCGTGTACGGGTTGTACCATGCCTGCGCGATTATTTTGTGCGATGCCTGGCTCAGGTTCAAGAAGAAACACAAAGACAAGCTTCCGCATAACAAATTTACGGAATGTTTGGCAATTTTCGTGACGTTCAACGTCGTTTGCTTCTCATTTTTGATATTCTCAGGTTTTTTGGATACGTTGTTTTTTGCTAAATAAGAAAGAGGTTTTATAAATGAAAGATACAGTTTTGGGTATTTTGGAAGATTTGACGGGTTCGGATGAAGTTTCAAAAGATCTGGACGTAAATTTGTTTGAAACGGGTCTGCTTGATTCGATGGCAACGGTTCAATTGCTGCTTGAACTTCAGGCACAGTGCGGAATTGACGTTCCCGTTTCTGAATTTGAACGCAGCGAATGGGATACGCCGAACAAAATCATTGCCAAAGTCGAGAGTATGCAATAAATGAAAAAAGAGTTGTTTAAAATCTTTGGCCCGTTGATCTGCGCATTTTTGCTGCTGGGGATTTTCCTTGGGCTTCCGCTTTTCAACCGGGGCAAGATTTCAAAGGAAAAGATGCGCGAAATTTCATATTCGCAATCGACAAATATTTTCAAGGGCAGATACGTCAAAAATCAGGCATTTTCGGGCAAGTACGTCCCGTTTTTCGGATCGTCCGAACTTTCAAGACTCGATGCGCTCCATCCTTCGATTTTAGCTGAGAAGTATCATCGAAATTATCAGCCGTTTTTGCTTGGAAATGCAGGGTCGCAATCGCTTGCGCATTTTTATTCGATGCAGCCGGTCAATTCGGCTTTGCACGGCAAAAAAGCCGTGTTCATCATTTCGCCGCAATGGTTCGTAAAAGACGGCACAAATGCTGAAGCGTTCAGTTTGTATTATTCAAATCTTGAGGGCGTGAACTGGATCTTGAATTCAAAAGATTCGCGTGCAACGCGCTATGCTGCAAGCAGATTGCTTGCGATGCCGACGGGGTCAAGCGACGAGCTGATGAAAATGGCATTGAAGAAAAAAGAAAAGGGCAAGCCTTTGGGCAAGACGTTGCGCTGGTATCTTGAATATCGTCGCAATGCGCTTGAAAATGAAGATCATTTGTTTTCAATGTTCAAGCTGAATGACCGGACTCAAAAAGTCGACAGGGCCATGAAGAAGCTTCCTGAAAGATACAGTGTCGGAAAACTTGATGCCGTTGCGACAAAACTCGGCGAAAATGCAACGGGCAATAACCCGTTTGACGTTTCAAAAAAATTTTGGAACAAGCGTTTAAAGGGCAGTTACAAGGAACTCAAGGGCAAGCAGGCTGATTATGACTATACTCAGTCGCCTGAATTTGCCGACTTCCAGCTTGTTTTGCAGCAGTTTAAAGATAATAATATGGACGTCATGTTCATTATTCCGCCTGTCAACAGAAAATGGATGGAATATACCGGACTTTCGCAAAAAATGCTTGATCGATTCGATAAGAAAATTATTTATCAGTTGCACTCTCAAGGTTTCAACAACATCTGCGACATGACAAACGTCAAGGAAGAACCGTACTTCATGCAGGATACGATTCACCTTGGCTGGCGCGGATGGCTTGCGGCCGATACCTATATCAGTCCGTTTATGGCCTCCAAATTTGAGGCGCCTCATTACAAGATGAATGACATGTTTTACAGCAAAGGCTGGCAGAATTTGTCAGGCAGCGGAATTGACGATTTGAAGTAGCAAAAAGCTCTCGTTTATGCGAGGGCTTTTTGTTTGGCAATTGTGTAAAATGCAGTGTGCGAATTTAGTGATTCGGTCTATGATTTTAGTAGTATAATAAAGCCAGATTATATAAAAGGAAGTCCTCAAGATGAGCGATAAACAAGAATTAGTGCTTGCTTTGGAACGTTTTGACAAAGCATGCCAAAATGATTACGTCAACGATACCGTCAACAAGACGGCAGTCAGTCTGAAGAAAAATGAAAATGCGGCTCAAGAAGCAAAATGGGCATATCAGCGCTTGAATCAAACGATGCTTGCGGAACATCTAAAATTGGATGACGAAGCTAAAACAGCACTCGCAACGATCAAGAAGATTGCCGAATCTGATGGTGCTTTGGGCGGATTAAATACGTTTAACGCAACGAACGTTTGGTGAAAAAATCCCTTTTATTTCTTGAATCAAATGAAATGCCGAACAAATTCGGTCGATTTTCGACTGGTTTTGTCCGGCATTTTCTTAATTTGGATGCGTGAAGTTCTTTTTGTCAAATGCAGTGTCCGCTTAATCAATGAACCAAGACGGGATTACGGGCAAAACGGCGATTTTGGTGATTTGCCTGTAAAAGCCAGGCTCCGATTACGGGCAAAATCCAGATTTGTTTCTGTATATCCAAAAAATGGGATGAAATTTGCGATTGATTGTGAATCATCCTGTCTTTTAGTTTGAGACATAGGGTTCCTTAGCATCTATTTCACATATTATATATTCTTTTAAAATAAGGTAAGGTTTCTTTATCGTGAGTAATTGAGATTATCGTCAGATCAGGTTTTTCAGTCAGAAATTTCAGTATTTTATTTCTACTTTTTGAATCGATGGCTGATAATGATTCATCGAGTATAATAACTTGCGGGTTTCTAACCATTACGCGAATTAAAGCAAGCTTTTGCTTTTGACCTCCTGATAATCCTGAACCGTTTGAGTTCACTTGAGTGTTAATACCATTTGGAAGTTCCCTAATGTCTTTGGAGAAGTCGATTAAATCACAAAGGTGCTGTATTTTCTTTGAAGAATAAAAAGAATCATTGAGCCCGATTGTGATGTTATCTGAAATGGTTCCAGGAAATAGAGTCGTTTCTTGAGGAATATAAATTATCTTATGCCTGTAACTTTTTATGTTGTACTCTTCTGTACAAATTCCGTTTACGAGAATATTACCATAATCTGGAAGTATTTCGCGTGCAAGCAATTTGGCCAAAGTAGATTTGCCAGTCCCGCTTTCACCGCAAATAGCAATTTTATCCCCTTTATTTATGATCATCGTTAAGTTATTTATCGTATTATCGCCGTAGTCATAGCTGTAGCACAGATTGTTGACTTCTATTGATTCAACATTTCCTAGATATTCGTTTCCATAGTTGTCTTCTTGCTCGACAGAATATACTTCGTTTAAACGGATATTAGCTATATTGGCGGCCTGTATTTTGGTTTGCAATGATATTATTCCTTCGAGATGCGACACTAGGTATCCTAGCAAAGCATTGAAAGTCATCAGTTTTCCGATTGTCAGCGAAGTGGTATGTATCATCCTTGCACCAATCAATAGTATGATGACGTTAAAAATCAGCTGTATCAAATTTTTTAAGCAATTTTGCATGTTGACATGATTCGTGTAGTTAACATATTTTTGGATATAATTTGTGTATTTAAATTTTGCATGAGAATAGGAAAAATCTTCCAAGCAAAGCGATTTTATCGTTTCTATTCCAGTAATATTATCGATGATTGATGAGTCTACTTCTGAGTAAGATTGCATGAGATTGTAATTTTCTTTTTTGAAGTACGTTGAGAAAGCATATATCAGCAAAATATAGAGCGGAATGATACACAAAGATATGCAAAAAAGAGTGACGTTTTGATGAAATATGAAAAAAAGAATCGATATTACGATTATTGAATCCAAGCAAATAGTTACGATAGTTTCCCCCAATACCTCTATAAGAGTATTTGCATCAGAAAATCTTGAAGTGATTTCGCCTGTTTTTCTTGTTTCAAAAAAAGACATTGGCAATTTGATTATGTACCCCCAATATTTCAAAACGATTGATTTGGAAAGTGAATTACTCAGTTTTAAAAGAAGTTTTTGTTGAAAAAACAGAGTAATTTGTTGAAATATGTAGCATATTATCAACCCTGCAGAAACAATATCAAGAAGGTTGATGTTTTGTTTTGGAATATAATAATCTATCAATTCTTGTAGAAAATATGAGCTGATAATATTAACCGTCGCGATAAATATTGCGGTAACGAAAATTTTCACAATTGTTTGGTGCTCTTCCATCAAAACGGGAATAAATGATAATAAATTTTTAGAATTTACATGGTTTATTTTGAAATCATCACCTTTATGGCATGTAATGATGACACCGGTCCATATTTTTTCAAAAGAACGTTTGGAAATTTTGACCATCTTTACCGTTGGATCAGGGTCAGCTACTAGAACATATGATTCAGTGACTTGATATATTACGCAAAAATGACTGATTCCTCCTTCTTTTACTACGAAGGCAATTAAAGGAAGTTCTGGAAAGTTGCAGAGATTATCATAATCAAGCTCAAAAGAATCTGTCGTTAAGCCTATTTTTTCTGCTGCCTTCATTAACCCCCAAGCACTTGCACCGTTTTTTGTTATTTTGGCGAGATTTCGCAAGTATGAAAGATGATATTCAGAACCGTAATATTTAGCTATCATTGAAAGGCAGGCAATGCCACAGTCCATTTCATCAACTTGTGGAATATAAGGGTATTTTTTACTGAATATCATTGCAATATTGCTCCATTGTCTTCTTGACATTTTTTGCGTTTCTGCGTGAAACATCGACCGAAATGCCGTTTTCAAAGAAAATCTTTCTTTGTTTTGAATCAAAACTGACGATGTTTTGCGGATTAACTATGCAGGAACGGTCAACTTGAAGCAATTCGGGGTATCGTTTTGAAATTTCGTAAATCGTTCCATAAAATTCGGATTGTTCATCCTTGGCTACGACGACCAGACGATGGATAACGTCAGAAACTTTGATGTACAACAATTTGTTAAAATTGATAAAATGTTCCTCTCTGCCGATTTTAAAAGATAACTGTTTTTGGTTGGTCTTCTCAATAGCATCGATGCGTTTTTGTGCTTCGCTCAAACTATAATTGATTTCATTGTGAATGTTTGTGATGTCGTCATCTTTATAAATAAATGACAAGCATTCGAGGTGTTCTTTGATAACTTTTGAAACCATTTCATCGTGTGTCGTAATAAACGAAATTTTTGCTTCGGCATCATGTTCTCTGATCCATTTGGCTAATTCGATGCCGTTAATATGTTTTTTTCCAAGGTCGATGTCAAGAAAGTAAATCCCGCCTCTTACATCAAACGTCTCGATGAACTGCTTTATTTCTTCAGGCAACTGTGTTGCCAAGCTGATACTAAAGTCGTGCTCGTGAAATGCAGAATAGTTGGCTACATACTGTTTTAAAGATAACAATTGGATAGGGTTGTCTTCGCATATAAAAATTCTATGAAACATTTTTTCACTCCTGAACTATTATTGTTGCAACAAACAAGTTTTTTTCATACTTGTAGGAAACAAACAAGTTGCTGTTGTTTGTTTGAATCTCGTTGATGTTTTTAAGACCCAATCCAGAATGGTTGTCCTTTGAGGTATATCCTTCGCTTATTAATTGCTGGATAGGTTTTTGTGTCGCAAACATCGTGTTGGAAATGACGAATTTTGTAGCGTCGTCATTTTTCGAAATATTCATCAAAATTCGGCCGTCTTCATGGCCGCAGACCGCCTCGATTGAATTGTCAAGCGTTATCCCGATAACTCGTACAAAGTCAAAAATAGGGATATTGATGTTTTCGATTATTTGAGGACAGGAGAATTCAGCAATGATTTTCTGTTCTCGCATATCTTGAACCTTTCTGATGAAGATGCTTTTAAGATAGGGATTTTTCAGATTTTCAAAATCGTTGAAACCCCAGATTTGGTTTGACGCAAACTTGATATTAAAGTATTCTTCGAGCTTTAAGACGCCTTCTTTAAATTTCTCTTTGTTTTCAAAATCAGCCAATTCTTTTAGACTGAGCAGCATGTTTTGATAATCATGTTTGAATTTTCGAAGTTTTCGCTCCTCTTTTTCAAGTTTTTCGGTATATTTCAATAATCCTTCTATCTCAGTTTGTTTGATTTTTTGCTCATTTAGCTTGTCATGTCGCGACAACTCGAAGTTGAACAAAATGATGACAAAGATGCACTGAATGATTAGAAAAGTGATTATGAGCGGGATAATACGGCCGAATATATTAATTTTATGCGATATAACATCAAGAAAGGTAACTGAAATATAAGCGTATAATGCAACAGTTAAGCTGGCTCTTTTGTACAGTATAGCGCTGTATTTTTTTATTATTTTACCTAAAATGTTATATATAATTAAAGAACTAAACGTTTCAATTATCCATATAATTATCATTAAAAATAAAGGTTTGTTATCATAACTAACAGGGATGTTAGTCAGAACGGATGAACCAATAAGGGTTGACAAGTCAATGATTGAAAAAGAAATCAAGATATTCATAATATTAGTTGATAAATTTTGGGGGTCAATCATTAACGAAAGAAATAGCATTCCTAAAATCATAACGTAATCTGCAATATCATAAAAATATGTATTTGAAATAAATGCAATAGATGACAATACGACATAGCAAAGGGTGAACGTCTTGCTTTTTTTAGATGATATTTTGAAAAAGCAGATTGATGAAAGAAACAAATATATGATATCGCTAAGAATAAAATAATCTGCGCCAAAAGTGTGCATAGTGATTATCTCCAACATATTTTTTTAAAAGGATTATATAGTCAATAGCTTTGAGAGTTTTTTGGCTTAGCATGATATAGCCTGTTATGTTGAACCTTGCCCCCTTTATTTTTTTCAATTCCTCTTCGGACAATTTTTTGAGATTATGTTTTGCATTTTCCATGATATGTGCCTCTTTGATAAGTTTTTACATTTTCAAATATAGCACCAAAAAATCATGAATGGTAGAAAAAGTCGCCAGCGGTTGTTTTAGTGTAATGAACGGCCAATTTTGCCGTTTACGAATTCAAATTGACCATTTGTGATTAAAAAGCCAAAAAATGCACAGCGAATGCTATGATGATGTTGTTGATCAAATGGTCAGCAAATTAAACAAAGCGAGGCAGAAATTATGAGACAACTTTCCGAAAAAGAACTCAAGAAGATTATGGGCGGCAAGTATTATGGAAACGGCGTTTACTGCGGCAAGCACAAGTGCCGCGTGGACTGGGGACAGGCATGGGGATGCAGTGTCAACAGATGGGGCGCCGCAGTAGGAACCGGCGGCAAGGCTACAATCGGCCATTGCTAGGTTCCGGGCGGGGTTATTGATTATGCATGTCAGAAAGCGTATTATATTGTTGGTACTGTTTAGCGCCTTAGCTGCATTTTCAGCACTGAATTTTACAAGAGTGTCAGCAGACGTGATGACGAACGTCGATGCGGGTGAATATCGTGCCAACATTACAGGAACGATTCCAATGGGCGTAAGGGAACTTGAGAATGGAATCGAAAGCAGGAGGACCTTCGTGGTCTTCTTCGGACGTGAAAGCTGTCCGTATTGCAGGGAGTTTTCCAGAACTCTGAGGACGTTTCTTGATGAGACCGGAGTTCCTGTGGGCTATTTTGACACTTCGAAGGTTTCGCCACAGGATGTTGACGGGAAGTTTCTTGACATGATGAACAACGTCATCGGACTTCAGTACACGCCGACCGTTGTCCTGATCAAGCACGGGAAGGTCGTGCACCGGTACGTCGGACCGGATGCAACGCTTGAAAGACTCATGACGCTTACTAAGTACAGATATCAATGAAAAGGAAGTAATTCTGATGAATGAGAAGCAGGAACTTGCTCTTGCTTTGGAACGTTTTGCCAAAGCATGCCAAAATGATTACGTCAACGAAGCCGTCAACAAGACGGCAGTCAATCTGAAGAAAAATGAAAATGTCGCCCAGGAGGCAAAGTGGGCATATCAGCGCCTGAACCAGGTGATGCTTGCGGAACATCTCAAATTGGATGACGAAGCTAAGGAAGCACTTGCGACAATCAAGAAGATTGCCGGATCTGACGGTGCTTTTGGCGGATTGAACACGTTGAACGCAACGAACGTTTGGTGAAAAAAATGAGGCTGGAAAAATATGCCTTAAATAAAAAACCGGATGATTTGCAATTAATTACAAATCTGATCCGGTTTTTTTTATTATGAATGACAATCTCCTGGTATGATGGAAATAAGTAAAAAAGTCTACGGCCCAAAAGCGGACGTTGTATGTAACCGAGGACTGCCATTTACGGGCAAATCCTAGAAATCGCCGTTTTGCCCGTAACCGAGGACTGCCATTTACGGGCAAATCCTAGAAATCGTCGTTTTGCCCGTAACCGAGGACTGCCATTTACGGGCAAATCCTAGAAATCGCCGTTTTGCCCGTAACCGAGGACTGCCATTTACGGGCAAATCCTAGAAATCGCCGTTTTGCCCGTAACCGAGGATTGACATTTACGGGCAAATCCTAGAAATCGTCGTTTTGCCCGTAACCTAGGATTGCCATTTACGGGCAAATCCTAGAAATCGCCGTTTTGCCCGTAACCTAGGACTTGACATTTACGGGCAAATCCTAGAAATCGTCGTTTTGCCCGTAACCGAGGACTTGCCATTTACGGGCAGATCTCAAAAAACGGCATTTTGCCCGTAAGTAGGTCTTGGCAGGCAATGCCGCAGTCCGTTTCATCAACTTGTGGAATATAAGGGTATTTTTTACTGAATATCATTGCAATATTTCTCCATTGTTTTCTTGACATTTTTGCGTTACTGCGTGAAACGTCGACCGAAATGCCATTTTCAAAGAAAATCTTTCTTTTTTGTGAATCAAAACTGACGATGAGTTTAAGTTTCCCCCAGTACCTCTATAAGAGTATTTGCATCAGAAAATTTTGAAGTAATTTCGCCTGTTTTTCTTGTTTCAAAAAAAGACATTGGCAATTTGATTATGTACCCCCAATATTTCAAAACGATTGATTTGGAAAGTGGATTACTAAGTTTTAATGGATACAGAAAATCTGATGAAAAAAATTAAAAAACAATTGACAATTGGTGATAACGGTATTAAACTAACATACATAAAAACAAACGGAAAACATGATGAAGAGCAGAGTAGGTTTGCGGACGCTTGAAGAGAGCCCCTGGTTGGTGTGAAGAGGCAGTACGAAGCAGACTGAAGATGGGCTTGGAATGGTATCGGTGAGCGAGGTGAGCCGATAACGTGGTTGCGGACGTTACCACCGCAAGACTTTACGCATGTGCGCAGTGTGTCGAAGTTTTTGAGGCAGCATCTGAGAAGATGTTGCGAATTAAGGTGGTAACACGGTCTTGGTACCCGTCCTTTTTTGGAGGACGGGTACTTTTTGTTTATCCGTATTAATTGAAAGAGGAGAAGATGTCTTATGAAAAAGAACGTAATTAAATCAATCTTAGGCTTTTCAGCCGTTTTGTTGTTTGCCGGTACGGTGCTTTCAGGTTGCGGCAAAAAGGATTCAAAGGAACTGAGCAAAAAGGAAATTACGGTTGGCGTAACTGCAGGACCTCATCAACAGATCATGGAAGAAGTCGCAAAACAAGCCAAAAAAGACGGCTTAAACATCAAGATAAAGTCGTTCACGGACTACAATACGCCGAATTCGGCCTTGAGTTCAGGTGACCTTGACGCAAACAGCTATCAGACGATTCCGTTTCTGAAGGATCAGATCAAGAACAAGGGCTACAAGTTCGATCAGGCGTTCAAGACGGTGGCATATCCGATGGGTGTCTACTCAAAGAAAATCAAGAATCTGAAGGATTTGAAGGACGGCGATTCGATTGCTGTTCCAAATGATGCAAGCAACGAAACGCGCGGACTGCAGCTGTTCGAAAAGGCAGGCATCATCAAGCTTAAGAAAGGCGCCGGGCAGACGGCAACTAAAAAGGATGTAGTCTCAAATCCCAAGCATTTGAAGATTGTTGAACTTGAGGCTTCGCAGCTTCCAAAGCAGCTCGGTGAAGTAAATGCGGCGGCAATCAATACGAACTTTGCAATGGGTGCCGGACTTTCAATCAACGAAAATGCCATTTTCCATGAACCGTTGAAGAACAACCCGTACCCAAACGTTTTTGTCGTTCAATCAGGACACAAGAACGATGCGGTCATAAAGAAGATCGACAAGTACTATCACTCAAAGCAGACCGCTGCATTCATCAAGAAGGAATTCAAGGGTTCGGTAGTGCTTTCATCAAGCAAGTAAGAAGCAGGCAGCAGTAAGGAGCGATTTTAATGATTGAAATCAAGAACGTCACTAAAATTTACAAGGATAAGGAACGGGAAGTCAAGGCCGTGGACGACGTTTCTTTAAACATCAAGGAAGGAGAAATCTTTGGCGTCATTGGCTATTCGGGTGCCGGGAAAAGCACGTTGATTCGCATGATCAACGGACTTGAAGTTCCGACGACGGGAGAAGTCATCGTTGACGGCGAAAAGATCGATCCGACGGACAAGAAGAAACTGCAGCGGCAACGGTCAAGAATAGGAATGATTTTCCAAGGATACAATCTTTTAAAAACGGCGACGGTTCTTGAAAACGTGATGCTGCCGTTAAAGCTTGAAGGACTTGAAAAAGAACTTGCCGAACAGCGATCGGAAAAGTATCTCAGAATCGTGGATTTGTGGGAACAAAAAGATCGCTATCCGGCAGAACTTTCAGGCGGTCAAAGGCAGCGCGTCGCAATCGCGCGTGCTTTGGCACATGAGCCGAAGATTTTATTGTCCGATGAGGCAACGAGTGCGCTTGATCCTGAAACGACGGAATCGATTTTAAAACTGCTGCTCAAAATCAATCAGGAACTGCATATCACGATCTTTTTGATTACGCATGAACTGGACGTCATTCAACGCGTCTGTGACCGCGTGGCCGTTTTGGCGAAGGGGAAGCTGATTGAACAGGGCAATGTACTGGATGTTTTTACAAATCCAGAAAAGGAAGCTACGAAGAAGTTCATCGGCATCACGGACACAATGGGTGTTCCGCTTGAAATTCTCAAACCGTATACGACAAACGGACAGCTTGTTGTCTTGAAGTTTATCGGTCAAACGGCCAATGAACCGATTATTGCCGATCTTTCGGCAAAATACGGCGTGTCGCCCAACATTCTCGGCGGCGGAATCGGTTATCTCAAGAAGAAGGCCTACGGACGTCTGCTGGTTCATTTTGATTTTCAAAGCGAAAAAGAGTTTGACGATGCAATGGCAGGTCTGCGGACTCAGGATATTTATTACGAAAGGGTTGAGATTTAATGTCTTTTATCAATGAATGGGGTCCGACGATTTGGACCGGATTTTTAGAAACGC
The DNA here is from genome assembly GCF_000224985.1 of Ligilactobacillus ruminis ATCC 27782. Lineage (NCBI taxonomy): Bacteria > Bacillati > Bacillota > Bacilli > Lactobacillales > Lactobacillaceae > Ligilactobacillus > Ligilactobacillus ruminis. Next base: position 1,756,263 of record NC_015975.1, on the reverse strand, counting down.
TGACGATGACGTCGATTACTCTGGTCATCTCAGTAATTTTGGGCATCCCTCTTGGGGTTTTGCTTGTCAACTCAAGCAATCAGGGACTTCATCCGAACAAGTCGCTTTATACGGTCGTCAACTGGTTGGTGAATATTTTCCGTTCGTTGCCTTTCATTATCCTGCTGTTTTTGATTTTGCCTCTTACAAAAATCATTGCCGGTACGACGATCGGAATCCGCGGGGTGATTTTGCCGCTTGTCTTCTATTGTGTTCCGTACCTGGCTCGTTTGGTCGAATCTTCAATTCTTGAAGTCGATTCCGGGATTATTGAAGCATATCAGTCAATGGGCATTTCCAACGGAAAAATCATCGTCAACGTCGTCTTGAGAGAAGCGCGATCAGGTCTTGTTCGCGGGTTGACGATTACGACGATCGGGCTTGTCGGCGCAACCGCAATGGCAGGTCTGGTCGGTGCCGGCGGCTTGGGCGACATTGCCTATCAGTACGGATTCCAACGCTACCAACCGTCAGTCATGTATGCGACGATCGTTGTTTTGATTGTTTTGGTTCAAATCGTTCAGACTGTGGGCGACATTTGTGCCAAAAAATTGCAGCGTGACTAATTTTACTGTATTTGAAAGAAGGATCATTAAATGGAATTTCCAGAATCAGATTTAATGCAAACATTGCCAAAGCAATTTTTTGCAGCACTTGTTGCCAAGGTTAACAAAAAAATTGCCGAAGGATACGACGTCATCAATCTCGGCCAGGGCAATCCTGACCAGCCGACGTTCGACTACATCATTGAAGGATTGAAAGAAGCGGCGGAAAGACCAGTCAACAACAAGTACTCGCAGTTTCGCGGCCAGCCGACTTTCAAGAAAGCCTGTGCAGCGTTTTATCAGGAGAAATACGGCGTCGAACTCGACAGCGAAAAGGAAATCTGCGTTCTCGGCGGTTCCAAAATCGGGCTGGTCGAACTGCCGTGGGCTTTGATGAATCCGGGCGACACGATTATTTTGCCCGATCCAGGCTATCCTGACTACCTTTCAGGCGTTGCGCTCGGTCAGGTCAAGCTTGAAACGGTGCCGTTGAAGGCTGAAAACGACTTCTTGCCGGATTATGACGATATTCCGGAAGATGTTGCCAAAAAAGCCAAGTTCATCTATCTCAACTATCCGAATAATCCGACCGGTGCCGTTGCGACGCGCGAGTTTTGGGAGAAGACGGTTGCTTTTGCTAAAAAATACAATGTCGGCGTCGTCAGCGACTTTGCATACGGTGCGCTCGGCTTTGACGGCTATAAAAATCCGAGTTTCCTTGAAACTCCTGGTGCAAAGGACGTCGGGATCGAACTTTACACGTTCTCAAAGACGTTTAACATGGCCGGTTGGCGCCTGGCCTTTGCTGCCGGCAATCAGGAGATGATTGAAGCTTTGAACCTCATTCAGGACCACCTTTTCGTCAGCGTCTATCCGGCAGTCCAGGATGCCGGTATCGTGGCCCTGGAGTCTTCGGAGCGCGACCCTGAAATTGTAAAGCTCGTTGCTCTTTACCAGAGCCGCCGTGACGCATTCGTCAATGCAGCTGAAAAAATCGGCTGGCATGCGTTTAAGTCGGGAGGGACCTTCTACGCCTGGATGCCCGTTCCGAAGGGATATACCAGTGAACAGTTCGCCGATGTCCTGCTGAACGAAGCACATGTGGCCGTTGCGCCAGGCAAGGGCTTCGGTGAGGCAGGCGACGGGTACGTTCGCATCGGCTTGCTCGTTTCGCCCGAAAGACTGGTTGAGGCAGTGGAACGAATCGATAAGCTGAATTTATTTGAGAGAAAATAGGAAAATGGAATGGAGGCTTGGAAAAGTCTCTTTTCTCTCTTGAATTAAACGAAAAGTCGAACGAAGGCGGTCTTGTTGCAGCTGACTTCGTCCGGCTTTTTTAATTTCCGATGAATAAAAGCCACTTTCTTCAAGCAGCGGCACTGCTCAACCAATCTTAGCCAAGATCTCACTCAAATTTACGGACAAACGGCCATTTTTGCCCATTTTGTCCGTAATCGCCTTTCTTCGAGCAGGTCATTTACGGACAGAAGACCCATTTCCATCGATTTTTCCGTAAACGGCATTATTTTGACAAATGCAGCGCTTGATATATCGGTTATGCCCGTATAATGGTGTAAATTGATAAAAAAAAGAGAGCCAAGTGCTCAGCTCCCAGGTATAATTAAATCAACAAACAACAATAATACTAGGAGGATGAACAAATGGCCCAATTAAATATTACCTTAAATCAAGAGGAAATTCTACAACTTCTTTCAAAGGATCACAATCAGGCATTTCGCGAACTGCTGCGTAAAAGTCTCAATAGTATTCTGATGGCGGAATCCACTGCTCAACTCAAGGCTGAGCCTTACGAACGGTCAGAAGAACGCACGGACAGCCGCAACGGCACTCGAGAACGCGAGCTCAAGACACGGATAGGCAAAATCACCTTAACCGTGCCGAGACATCGCAATGTTCCTTTTAAGACTCTTGTTTTCGAGAACTATTCCCGAAGCGAAGCTGCCTTGATCGCCAGTATGGCGGAGATGGTTGTCAGCGGAGTAGCGACGCGTAAAGTGTCGAATATCATGGAAACTTTGTGCGGAACGACATTTTCTAAGTCCTCAGTTTCAGAAGTATGCAAGGATCTGATTGAAAAGGTCAATGAGTTCAAGGACAGACCCTTGACCGGAGACTACCCTTTTTTAATAGTGGATGCAACCTACTTCAAGGTCAGGGACAAACACAGAATTGTTTCCAAAGCGTTTATGATCGCTTATGGTACGAATCAGGAAGGACATCGTGAAATCCTTGGATTTGAAGTATATGACAACGAATCCAAAGAAACTTGGAATTCCTTTCTCCAAAAACTGAAAAAACGTGGCCTCCAAGGGCTTTTGATGATCACTTCTGATGCTCATGAAGGTATTCAGGATGCCGTCAGTAAGGTATTTCCTGAGGTTCCATGGCAAAGGTGCCAGTTTCATTTTGCCAGGAACATTTCGGGAAAATCACCAAAAAAATATCAGGCAGGCATCAGAGCCGAACTTCAGGAAATGTGGAACTGCGAAACTATAGAAGATGCACGTAAAAAACGTGATGAAATCATCGCTGATTACAGAGATGTTGCTGAATCTGCCATGTCATGCCTCGATGAAGGCTTTGAAAGTGCCATGACCGTCATGGCGCTTCCTAAGAATTTGCGGAGATATTTCAGAACATCAAACCATATAGAACGACTGAACAAAGAGCTGAAGCGACGTTCTTCCGTCATCGGAATCTTCCCAAACGAGAACTCGCTGATGCGGCTGATGGGTTCCGTTCTGTTGGAAAGAAACGATGTCGTTAGCTCCAAGAAAGCCATATTCAGTCCGGCAACCTACGCAAAAATGATCAAGTCTAAGACGGTTGCTGAACTAAAAGAATTGGCAGAGGAACAACAAAAACTAAGAGCTGCGTAAGGTGTATCACTCTTTCCGGAGCTGTCAAGGGAACCTTTTCGAGGTGCGCAGATGGCGCACCCTTGACAGCTCCTTCAAGAGTGATAGTGGACAGACATGGATGCATTCGCATCCCCTGCACAACTTGTGCCTGGGAAAAAATATTTTACACACAAATTAGGACTTGACTGATAAATCAACGTGCCAAGCTATTTTGGGTTATTTCCATCATGGAAGGCGGTTGTCACGTATACGCAAAAACCGGATCAAATTTGCAATCAATCGCAAATCTGATCCGGTTTCTCGATTTGAGGCAGAGTTTTTTCCGACCTCTTTTTTGTGCCTTGAGCTGAAGTTTGTAATGAAAAATGCAGCGCTTTCACAAAATGTTAACTTAACTGTTACATGACCGTTACGTTAAACTGATTATTCCCTTACATTCATCAGATAAGATTTACCCATAAACACATAGGGGTGAGCTTTAAATGACAATTGAACTGAAAAACATCGGCAAGAGTTACGATGGCAACTCTTGGACTTTGAACGGTATCACGACGGAAATCGAATCCGGTGAATTCTTTGCGATCGTTGGTCCGTCCGGATGCGGCAAGAGTACGCTTTTGAGAATGATTGCAGGATTGATTTCGATTTCTGAAGGCGAAATTGAAATTGACGGCAAAGACGTTACGAATTTGCCTCCGCAAGATCGCAACCTGACAATGGTTTTCCAAAATTATGCGTTGTTCCCGTTTTTAAGCGTGCGAGACAACGTTGCTTTCGGACTCAAGGAACACAAAATGGATGCGGAAGAAATCAAGCGCCGCGTTGACGAAGCATTGGACATGGTCAATCTGACCGAGTACGGCGACCGCAAGCCACGCGACCTTTCAGGCGGTCAGCGCCAACGCGTGGCCGTTGCGCGCGCGATTGCGAGCGATGCAGAAATTTGCCTGATGGACGAGCCGTTGTCAAACCTTGATGCGCAGCTTCGCGGCAAGATGCGTTCCGAAATTCGCATGCTGCAGCAAAAACTTGGCCTGACCATGATTTACGTAACGCATGATCAAGTCGAAGCCATGACGATGGCCGATCGCATCATGGTTTTGCACGACAGCAAGATTCAGCAAATCGGCACTCCGCTTGAAATCTATAATCATCCGGCAAATACGTTCGTTGCCGAATTTTTCGGCACGCCGCGCATGAATCTGCTTGAAGCGACGTATGACGCTCGTTTGAATAAGCTGGTCGTTGATGAAAGTTTGGAATTTGACTGCGAAGACGGCATGGATCGCGATGATTACATCGTCGGCGTTCGCCCTTCTGGATTTTCCGTTGAAAAAGCAGCCGGCCGGTCAAATGCCAGAGTCGTCAATGCTGAATATCTCGGCAACATGTCGATTGTTGAGCTTGAACTTGACGGCGGTGACGAAATCAGAGTGACAGTTGATGACGACATGAATCATGACTGGATGATCAATCAGCGCATGCTCGTCAAGCCGCAGGGGATTTTCTACATCTTTGACAAAACAGGGAAATTATTCGCAAAGGGAGGTTCTTCAAATGGAACAAGTCGATCAGAAGAAGAGTTTGTCGCAACAGCTGCACGATAAGGCTTCAAAAATCAGCATCGGGTACGATATCGAGGCACATGACAAGCATTATGCGCTGCTTTTTCTTGGACCTTCCCTCTTGATTTTATCGGTCTTTGTTTTTTATCCGATGATCAAGACGGTTTGGATGAGCTTCTTTTTGACGAACAGTTTGGGCAAGCCGACCGTATTCGTCGGGTTGCAGAATTATATAGATCTGTTTACGTCAAGTGCTTATCTTAACAGCATGAAAGCCACGTTCATTTACGTTTTGTTCGTGTCGATTCTGACGATTGTCTTGGGATTGCTTTTGGCACAAACCGCAAGTTCCAAACTGAAGGGCATCGGCTTTTTCAGAACCGCCTTTTCTTCCACGATGGGCGTGTCCGTTTCCGTTGCCGCCATTTTTTGGCTGTTCATTTTCAATCCTTCGGTCGGATTAGTGAACAAGATTGCCGAATTTCTCCATCTGCCGGTGGTCAACTGGCTGACTCAGCCTGGCTGGGCAATGTTTGCCATCATTGTTTCGACCGTTTGGATGAATCTCGGGTTTACGTTTTTGATCTTGTTCGGAGCATTGCAGTCGGTGCCGGTGACGCTTTATGAGGCAGCGCGAATTGCTGGTGTTTCCAAGCGTTATCAGTTCTTTAAGATTACGATTCCGATGATTTCGCCAACGCTGTTTTTTGCGGCAATCATTACTTTGATCGATGCTTTCAAAAGTTTCGGACTGATCGACATGATGACGGCCGGCGGACCGAACAACACTACGAATCTTTTGGTCTATCGCATTTATCAAGATGCGTTCTTGAACGGCAACTATGCTCTTGCAAGCACGGAATCGGTTGTTTTGGCAATCATCATCGCCGTCTTTACGCTGATTCAATTTAAATTCCTGGAAAAGAAGGTGACATACTGATGGAAGAAGTAATGTCGAAAAAAGAGCGCATCAGTCGCTACGTGGTTTTATGCCTGCTTTCGGTCTTTATCCTGACGCCATTTGTTCTGGGACTTTGGACGAGTTTCTTGCCGACGGCAGACATTTCGTCAGGCAGCTTGTTCAGCACTCATATTTCGCTTGACAACTACGTCAATGCCATGAAAAACACGGCAATTATCCGCTATTTGCTGAACAGTCTGGTGATTTCGGTTTTAACCACTGCATTTCAATTGATTTTCTGCTCAATGAGTGCCTATGCGTTTGTCTTTTTGAAATTCAGAGGCCGCAATTTCCTGTTCGGCCTGTTCCTTGCCACGATGATGCTGCCGTTTGAAGCAGAAGTCATTCCGAACTTTGCGACGATGCGCCAGCTGAATCTGCTTAACACTTATTCCGTAATGGTCGTGCCGTTTTTGACGTCTGCTTTCGGCACGTTCATGCTGCGGCAAAATTTCAAGCAGATCCCTGCTGAACTGAAGGAAGCTTCCGACGTTTGCGGACTTTCCCATTGGAAATTTTACACGAAAGTCACGTTGCCGTATGCCAAGATCAGTCTGCTGACCCTTGCCTCATACAGTTTTTTGAGCAGTTGGAATCAGTATCTTTGGCCAATGCTGACGACTTTTTCTGACAAATACAGACCGGTGCAGGACGGTTTGCGTCAGTTGCAATCCCAGGAAACGTTCAATGACTGGGGAATGATTCAGGCAAGTGCGGCAATTGTCGTGATTCCGACGCTGATTGTCTTGTTTATTGGTCAAAAGTCGTTTAAATCAGGCATTAATGAAGGGGCGGTCAAATAATGAAGATCAAAAGGATCGCAGTGGCATTGGGCGCTGCATTTTCCATCATGGCGTTTGCGGCAAATCCGGTGAACGTTTCTGCTTCCGAGCGCACGAAAATCGTGTTTTGGCATGAAATGACCGGTCCGGCGCAGGTCGAACTCAAGCGCTTGGTAAACGAATTCAACAAGCATCAGGACAAATATGAAGTTGAAGCGGAATTTGAAGGCGACTATAATGAAGCTGTGCAAAAAATTTTGAACACTCACGGAACGGATGCTTCGCCGGCGGTTTTCCAGGCAATGGATATCTCGAGCGCGCAGATGTACTACAGCAAGCATACGACGCCGGTTCAAAAGTTCATTGACGAGGACGGTTATGACGTCAGTCAGATTTCATCAGTGGCACGTGCCTTTTACTCAAAGGACGGCAAGCAGCTTTCGATGCCGTTCAACTCTTCGCAGCCCGTGCTCTACTATAACAAGACGCTGCTTAAAAAGCTCGGCATCACGCCGCCTCCGCTTGATCCGTCATATTCTGACGTCACGCGCGTTGCAAACAAAATCTATAAGAAATCAAATCATAAGATCAAGGGCATGAGCATCGAAATCTACGGCTGGTTCTTCGAACAGTTCTTGGCAAATGCAGGGGCGTGCATGGCAAACAAAGCTGATGGCCATAACGGCGTTCCGACTGCGGTTGATTTCACGTCAAGCACTGCCGTCAACACGATGAAGTGGATTCAAAAAGGACTCAAGCAGGGCAGTTTCATGAACTACGGCGCCGGGTCAAATGCCGGAACGAACGAAACGGCGGCATTTTTGTCACGGCGTTTAGGTATGTTTTTGCAATCGTCCGGGTCGATCACGCAGCTGACAACGGGAACGAAGGATGAAATCGGCGTTTGCTACTATCCGCATGAAGACGGCAAAAAAGCCAACGGAGTCTCCATTGGCGGGGCTTCGCTCTGGATTTCAAATGACAAGTCCAAAGATGTTCAACGCGGCGCCTGGGAACTCGTCAAATATCTCTTGACGCCAGAATCACAGGCAAGCTGGCAGGCGCAAACCGGATATCTTGCCTTGAACAAGAAATCGGCAGATCAGGATGTTTTGAAGAAGCTTTACAAGAAGATGTCGCAGGCAAAGATCCCGAGTCAGCAGCTTAACCGTACGATGCCAAACAAGGCAAACTCCGGCATTTTCATGCAGAATTTGGTTCAGAACCGTCTGTTGATTCAAACCGCAATGGAACAGATTTATGACGGAAAAGATGCCAAAACTGCCTTGACTGAGGCGCAGACTTCAATGAACAAATACGTTGCATCAAATAACAAGGCTAACGGCTTTGACAAGTAAGAAGGGTTTTTATGAAAATTGAAACGAAAATTTTTGGACACCGCGGCTATCCCGCAAAATTTGCGGAAAACTCGCTTGAAGGTTTTGAATACGCCTTGGAAAACGGTGCTGACGGAATCGAATTTGACGTTCACTTGACAAGGGATCAGGTTCCGGTCGTGATGCACGATGAAAAAATCAACCGCACCACCGACGGCAAGGGAAACATCAAGGATTACACGCATGAGGAGCTGCAGCAGTTTCATCTGGAAAACGGCGAAACGATTCCGGATTTAAAGGACGTGTTTGAGTTGATTGAAAAACATGATGCTTTGGCAAACCTTGAATTCAAGACGGACAAATACGAGTACCGGGGGATTGAGGAGATCGTTCTCAACATGGCCCGGGAATACGAGTTCAGACATCCGCTCATCTATTCATCGTTTAATCTGCAGACAATGCTGAGATGCCTTGCGATTGATAAAGATCTTGATTGCAACTGGCTTGTGTACAGGAAAATTGCCGACCCGGAAAAAGTCGTTTCGGACAACGGACTTTCCGGAATCCATCCCAATGAATATCATGATTTTGACGGCGTTCAGCGCATTTGGACGATTGATGATGAAAAAGAAGCAAAAGAATTGATGGAAAAAAATGTTGCCGGCATTTTCACGAATGATTTTGTTAAAATGAATGAGCTAAGAACAAGGTGTGAAGCCGAGCGGTCATGACCCCGTACGCAACTAAATAATGATAAAAATACGTGCCGTGATGGCACGTATTTTTTATTTTTGGGGAAGTCCGCCAATATTTCACTCAAATTTACGGACAAAATACTCTTTTCGGAACATTTGTCCGTAAAACCGAGGTCAAAATCTTACGGACAAATAGCTGTTTTTTCCTATTTTGTCCGTAATTGACAGTGATTTTGCCAAATGCAGTGCTGCGCGGCAACTGCTCAAGCACTGTACCTGACTTCGATTACGGGCAAAACGTTCTTTTTGGAATTTGCTTGTAATCTGAGATCACACTGCTTTGGCGAAGGTACCCTAATAGAACATTTTTCCGATTTTGGAGGATTTTGTTCTACTTTCGAGGCCACGCGAGTCGATTTTGGAGCCGGCGGTAGACAAAAACCACACATTTCCCCCGTTTTTTGTCTACTTTCGAGGCCGCGCGACTCGATTTTGGATCAGCCGGTAGACAAAAAACAGGCATTTCTCCCAGTTTTTGTCTACTTTCGAGGCCGCGCGACTCGATTTTGGATCAGCCGGTAGACAAAAATCAGAAATTTCCCCCGGTTTTTGTCTACTTCCAGGTCCGCGCACCCCAATTTTGGATCAGCCTGTATACAAAAATCAAACATTTCTCCCGTTTTTTGTCTACTTTTGGTTCCGTGCGCCCTGAATTTGGACCAGCAGGTAGAAAAAATCATACTGTCCCTCGAGATTCAAAGTGGATTACGGTCAAAAAGCCGCTTTTTGAGATCTGCCCGTAAAATCCTGCCGCCGCCAAAATCAGAACATAATTCTTTGCAATGTCGTCAAAACTGGCTTATAATTTCTTAGAATAAGACGAAAGCGAGGAACAAGCGATGCTGACGAATTGTGACAATTTCCGCGACATGGGCGGAATCAAAACGCACGATGGTCATGTCTTAAAGGAGAAGAAAATCATCAGAAGCGGGAAACTCAGCAATCTGAACGATGATGATGTTGTTTTTCTTGAAAAATACGGTTTGAAACATGACGTTGATTTCAGATCCATGTCTGAACGAAAAAATGAGCCCGATCGAATTCCGGCAAGCGTAAGATATCACTTCGCACCGGTTTTTCCCGTTGACGAAACGAGGAGCGGAAACGACAAATGGGAATCAAGGCGTAATTACTACGTTGATGAGCAGGCGGCATTCAAAGATATGCTGGATGCATACAACGATATTGTTTTGCAGGATTGCGCCAAAAAAGCGTATCGCGAATTTTTCGATGTTTTGCTTGCAAACGACAAAGACGACGAATCGGTTTTGTTTCATTGTTCTGCCGGAAAGGACAGAACAGGGATGGGGGCCGTCTATCTGTTAACGGTGCTTGGCGTTGATGAAACGGTGATTCGAGCTGATTACCTGGCATCCAACAAGTATCTGAGAGGACAGCAGAAAAAAGAAGAGGTCCGTGCCTTGCAAAAAGGCGAAATTTTTGCCAAGAATATTTTTAATTTGGGCTCTGTTTCCGAGCATTATTTGGATTGTGCGCTCGGTACGATGACTCGTGAATACGGAAGCATTGGCGAATATTTGGAAAAAGAGCTGAAGCTTAGCGCAAATGAGCAAGAAGATTTGAGAAAAATTTATTTGAAGTAGGCTTTTGCCCGTTGAATGTGACGTTCAGCGGGTCTTTTTTATTTAAATGCAGAGGATGATTTTTATAAATGCAGAGCTTACTTACGACAGTGAAAACCTGGATGCTTTTCCGAAATAACCGTGTCCGACAGAGAATTCTTAAATCTGAATATTATGGAAAGATTACATTCGACTAATGGAAATTAGGGTGGAAACTTTTGAGTTTAAAATTGCTATCATGTAAATATCTAGCGTAATTACATAAAAATTGGAGGAATTGTTCCATGAGAAAGGGTATGAAACTAAGAAAGCTGTTGCTAATTGCGGTAATGGCTTTGTCAGTTGTCATGATCAGCGCATGTTCACAAAAAAAGAGCGTGTTGGATGACGTCAAAGTCAAGTATGAAGGCTACAGTGGGCACGGCATTGCTGATTTGGACAGCAAAAAACTCAATTCGAACATGGTTGACGTCTTTGCCAAAAAACTCAAGCTTGATGATTATCTGACGGAAAAGCTCAAGTCGAACGAACTTAATGCTGAAGCACTTGAAAGCGAAGCAACGTCTGATGAAAGAGATAAACTTGTCAAAGTTGAGCGTTGGGTCAAAGACACGCGTGTCAGAGTAAACAAAGCACAGAACTTAAAAAACGGCGATAAGTATGTCGTAACGATTAAGACCGGTGATAAGGAAAACCCGATTAAGAGCGAATCTAAGACGTATACCGTAAAAGGTCTCAAAAAGACGAAAAAGGTTACCGCCAAAGATATTGCCAAGGATTTGAACGTTCAGGCATACGGATATAACGGCAAAGGTCTGATTGCCATCACAAGCAAGAAGTACAAGGGCGAAGTCATGTTCCACATCAAGAAGAACGGCTCGTTAAGCAACGGCGACAAGGTGACAATCAAGCTTCCTTCCGAATTTACCGATTATGAAAAGTTCGACTTCCGGGGCAAAAAAGAATTCACGTACACGGTTCAAGGTTTAAAGGAACTTGCTGCAACAAAAGATCTTGATGAAATCAAGAAGGTCACTGATTCAATGGTTAACGATGAATACCCGTACGGCGAAATCGAAAAGTACGTCAACACGTTCATCAATATGTATTTCGTGCCGACGTCCGCCTATTCTGATTACAGCGATGAAAAAGATATGTCTGTTGAATTGAACGATAAGTCAGGCCTTGAGGCATCAAGAAAGGACAAGATCACGATTGCGGTTCTTTACACTGTCAAAGATGATTATGATGAAGACGATGAAGCAGACGACAGCAACACCAGGGTGGTTGAAGTTACCGTCGGCAATGTTTCGATTGAAGGAGATCATACGAACATTGACAGCATCGATACGGAAGACGATGGTAAGGTGTCGATGCAAGACAGTTCGCTTGAGGTGCTTCAGCACAACCTTGCCGCAAATGGCATCAAAGTCAAGTAGTGTTGGTTAAAATACAGAGCTTCGGATTGGATATGCATTTTTTATGCATGAGAGGGGGAAATATAAAATGGAAGAAAACAAGCAAACGGAAGAAGCAAAAGAAGTCAAAAATGAGCAGACTGCTGAAACGCCTAAAAAAGACGTGGCATCAAAGGTGACGGAAGCCGTTTCTCAAATCGATACCGATGAACTTAAGAAAAATGCCGCAAGCTATTGGAATTGGCTGGTTACTTCGTGGAAGAACCCGACTGAAGTCAAGCAGACGAACAAGTATGCGGGCTTGATTTCGCTTGCTTTGGAATCATTGTTTTTGATCGTCGGCATTGGCAAGTATGTCAATGCGATTGTTGAGGTTGCTTCAAGCTCGGTTGCAAGTTTCTTTGGTGATTCGTCCTACGAATCCTCAGGCATGGGCTTTGGTTTTTATCTGACGGGGTTCATCGTCTTTTTCTGCGCAGCTTTGGCGATGGTCGGTATTGCCTATCTTTTTTGCGGACGAGATGAAAAGACGAATTTTTTGACGTTTTCAAACAAGGTTGCTCATTACAGCAACGTTATTTTGATTGCAGATGCGTTGTTTATTCTGTCCGGGTTTGTCGTTGCAAGCTCGTCGTCAGTCATTTTGCTTGCGATGCTTTTGCTTGCGGCTTCATGGCTTGAATGGAACGTTTCGCTCGTTTATGCTGCCCAAAATGAAAACAGGATGAACAAAATTTATTCGGGGACGCTGGTCATGATTGCCAATATTGTCGTGCTCGTGATCACGTTCAGAGTTATCTGCAGCATTTCGGGCGACAAGCTGCAGGAGCTGATTCAAAGCATTTTTAGCAACTGATTTTGAAACGAAAAACAGGACCATTGAAGCAGTTAAGTGCGACAAGGTCCTGTTTTTTAGTATCTAATAAAGGTCCAGGCGCCGATCTTTAAAGACCGGGATGTTTCCTCTCGCCTTGTCGACGAGCGAAAGGTCAAGGATTGCCGAAACGATTTCTTCTTGTCCGCTGCATCCGTTTGCGATTATTTCTCCAAACGGATCGATGATCAGGCTGTGTCCGTTAAAATGGTCGTTTGGAGCATCACCGACTCGATTGGCTGCGACAACAAAGGACTGATTTTCGATTGCGCGCGCACGAAGCAGAATCTCCCATTGCTTGATGCGAACGTCAGGCCACTGAGCGGAAACGAACAGGATTTTTGCACCGGAAGACATCAGTTTGCGCTCCCATTCTGGAAAACGAATGTCGTAGCAGATGACGCAGCTCGATTTTATGCCATCGATTTCAAAACTGCTCTCAGAATTTCCCTGAGCGATAAACCGGTCTTCCTGCATGAGTCCAAAAAGATGAACCTTGTCGTATTCGTTGATCAGCTGTCCTTTTCTGTCAAAATCATAAGCGGTGTTCCAAAATTTGCCTTGGCGTTTGACGGCACAAGAGCCTCCGACGATATTGACGTCATGTTTTTTGGCAAATGCAGAAAGGAAATTCTTTGTCCGCTCGCCGTTTTCGTCTGCCAGTTCGTCAAGTTTGTCCAACGCATAGCCTGTATTCCACATTTCTGGCAAAACGATGACGTCCGGATGATTGGCCAGGGCTTTTTGCAGAGCATTTGCCGTTCGTTCATAGTTTTTAGAAACATTTCCATAAGCAATATCGATTTGTGCAATGCTTACTTTCACTTCGAGACCTCATTTCATTCTAATTTATGTAATAATCATAGCATATCAACGTTTCAAAGGAACAATCTTTCTTAAAAAAATTTTGAGACAATGGGGACAGAGTGAATAATCTCAAAAAAGCATTGCAAAAAAATTAGAAAAAATGTTGACAATTAATTTTTTTATAAATATAATAGCATTAATCAAACCGACAAAGGGAATAAAGTACAAAGGAGTGGTTGAAATGAATTGTGACATGAATAAAAGACATAAATCGTTTCAGTGCGCTTCGCTATTTGCCCGTCTAATTATTATCAAGGATTCAGGAACGTAAAAATTAAGATTTTTATGTTGCTGAGTCCTTGTTTGAGTGTAGTTGGATGAGGGCTCCCGGGATTAAAAAGCCTTCATCCATTTAGGATGAAGGCTTAATTTTTTTCTTAATCGGCGAGAATCAATATCAGGATCATCAAACGAAGGGATTGGGATTTTTTATGAAAATTAAGAAAATGGCAGGCTTTGCGGCTGCAGCAATGATGTGTTCCGCATTTATGGCAGGATGTACGGTCAAATCAGCAGCTTCCAAAGGAAATCAAGCAGGCGACACGATTAAAATCGGCGTCAACATGGAACTTTCCGGTGCTGCGGCAGGTTATGGCCAACAAGAAAAGAACGGGATTGAATTGGCCGTTCAAGAAATCAATGCAAAAGGCGGCGTCAACGTCAACGGCAAAAAGAAGAAAATCAAAGCAATCTATCGCGATAACAAGAGTTCGACTTCAACCAGCGCTTCCGTTGCGGCTCAATTGACTTCTCAGGACAAGGCTGTCGCATTGATTGGACCGGCAACGACAAATGCCGGCACGGCAACGATTCCAACGGCAAACAAAGCAAACGTGCCATTCCTTTCGGCATCGGCAACGGCACCAGACTTTACGCTTGACAAGAAAGGCAAGGTTCAGCCTTATGTCTTCCGTGCATGCTTTAAAGACGACTACCAAGGGATTACGGCTGCCAAGTTTGCTTACGATACGCTGAAAGCAAAGAAAGTGGCAATTTTGGCAGACAATTCCAGTGATTACGGCACTGGCATTACAAAGGCCTTTAAGAAAGCATTCAAGGGCCAAGTCGTTGCTGCACAGTACTTCCAAGCAGGCGACAAGGACTTCAATTCGATTTTGACGTCCATCAAGAGCAAGAATTTTGATGCGCTTTACATTCCTGCATACTATACGGAATGTGGCACGATCATCAAGCAGGCTCGCGAAGCCGGCATCAAGCAGCCGATTCTGGGGGCTGACGGCATGTCCGACGACAAGATGATCAAGATTGCCGGAAACGCAAATTCATCAGACATTTACTACACGACACCGTTCACGGCTCTTTCGGCCGCAACTAATCCGCTTGTTTCCAAGTTCAACAAGGCATACAATGCAAAATTCGGTGAAGATGCACCGACGTTTGCCGCTTTGGCATATGATTCGGTTTACATGGTCAAGAAAGCCATCGAGACTGAAAAATCAGCTGATTCCGTCAAGATTCGGGAAGGTCTTGCAAAGCTCAAGAACTTCAAGGGCGTTACGGGCAACACGACAATGGATGCCAAGCACAATCCTCAAAAATCGATTACGATTGTTAAGTTGGAAAACGGCAAGTCAGTTAAGGGTTATGTAGTCAAGTAAAAGACGCAGGGCCGCAGGTGAATTTCTTGCGGCCTTTTGTCAATAATTCAGAAATTAGGGAGGAATAGCTGATGTCGACATTTTTGCAACAGCTGATCAACGGCCTTTCTCTCGGAAGCATTTATGCCCTGCTGGCTTTGGGTTATACGATGGTTTACGGGATTATCAAGCTGTTGAATTTTGCTCACGGTGACGTATACATGCTGGGGGCGTTTTTCGGATATTATACGATTAAGTGCTTGCACTTTGGTTTCTTTGGCGCGCTTATCTCATCGATGGTCTTTTGCGCACTGGCCGGTGTTTTGGTTGAAATCATCGCCTATAAGCCACTGTTGAATTCTCCGCGGATTACGATGCTGATCACCGCAATCGGCGTTTCATATTTCCTTGAAAACGGAATGACTTATCTTTTTACTGCGAACACGAGAAACTTTCCGCAGGTAATCAAGCGCGTCTCGTATGATTTGGGACCGGTTCAGGTTTCAAACGTTCAGCTTTTAATTTTTATCACGACGATCATTTTGCTGATTTTGCTTCAGGTGATCGTTCAAAAAACCAAGATGGGTCGTGCCATGAGAGCCATGGCCGTTGATCCTGATGCGGCAGCTTTGATGGGAATCAATGTCAGCGGAACGATTGCATTTACGTTTGCAATCGGTTCAGCGCTTGCGGGCGCTGCCGGTGTTTTGATTGGGATGTACTATAATTCGATTGATCCGATGATGGGACTTACTCCTGGCATCAAAGCCTTCGTTGCGGCTGTTTTGGGCGGCATTGGATCAATTCCCGGCGCCGCAATCGGTGGCATCGTCATTGGTTTCTTGGAAACGATGTTCCAAAGCATCGGTCTTTCAGCATATAAGGATGCGGCCGTATACGCCGTTTTGATCATCATTTTGCTGGTTTTGCCGTCAGGGTTGTTCGGCAAGAGAACGATTGAGAAAGTGTAGGTGATTATCATGAAAGCAAATTTGAAATCAAATCTCAGCTGGCTTTTGCTCATGGTAGTCGGCTTTGTTCTAATCAATTTTTTGGTTGTGATCGGAGTAATCGATTCTTTTACTGAGAATATGCTCGTGACGATCGGAATCAACATCATTTTGGCAGTAGGCTTGAACCTTGTCATCGGTTTTTCAGGTCAATTTTCGCTCGGACACGCTGGATTCATGGCAATCGGCGCATATGCGACAGGAATCATGACGCTTGGAGGTTTTGACAGTTTCGGCGGTTGGATCGTTTCGGTTCTCGTCGGGATGGCGATTGCGGCCGTTGTTGCGATTATCGTCGGAATTCCTTGTTTTAGGCTCAGCGGAGACTACCTTGCGATTGCAACGATGGGTGCGGCTGAAATCGTGCGAATTGTTTTAAATAACATGAAGATTACGAACGGTCCTGCCGGCCTGTTCAATATTCCTCAGTATACGACCTGGCCGCTGGTTTACGTGTTGACTTGTCTGACGACGATCGTAACGGTAAACTTTATTCATAGTCGCGGCGGACGTGCGGTCATGTCTGTTCGTGACAACGAAATTGCCGCAGAAGCAATGGGAATCAACACGACTCGCTGGAAGCTGGCTGCCTTTGTTTTGGGTGCGGTCACGGCCGCCATTGCCGGCTCGCTAAGTGCCAGCTATATTCAGACGATTGCTCCTTCCAATTATGGCATCATGCAGTCCGTTTCGATTTTGATCATCGTTGTTTTAGGCGGAATGGGAAGCATGACCGGGACGTTTGTTGCCGCAGTCGTTTTGGGAATTTTGGACACCGTTTTGCAAAGTTTCGGCGTATTGCGCATGGTGATTTATGCCATTGTTTTGATTTTGATGATGGTCTTCAAGCCAAGCGGCCTGATGGGAACGAACGAATTATCGTTTGCCAGAATCTTCAATCATAAAAAAGCTGACAAAGGGGAGGCGAAGGCATGACGACACCTATTTTGGAAGCAAAGGAACTTACGCAAAAATTTGGTGGCCTGACAGCCGTTGACAACGTCAGTCTTCATGTCGGCGTTGACGAATTGGTTGCTTTGATCGGGCCGAACGGTGCCGGCAAGACGACGCTTTTCAACATGCTGACGGGTGTGAATGCGCCGACTGAAGGAGACGTTTATCTTGCCGGAGAAAAAATTACCGGCAAAAAGGCTTATGCCGTGGCTCAAATGGGAATTTCCAGAACGTTTCAAAATATTCGTCTGTTTTCTGACATGACGGTTTTGGAAAACGTATTGACTGCTTTGACGAATCACTATAAGGAAAGTTTTGTTTCGTCCGTTCTTCGTTTGCCGAGCTATTATAAAACAGAAGCTGCAATGAAAGAAGAAGCAATGAAATTATTGAACGATTTTGGGTTGGCTTCTGTGGCCGAAAATCGTGCCGGCAATCTGCCTTACGGTGCTCAGCGCAGGGTTGAAATCGTTCGGGCGCTTGCAACGCGTCCGAAAGTTATCTTCTTGGATGAGCCTGCTGCCGGAATGAATCCGGAAGAAACGGCGGATCTGACTCGTTTGATCAAAAAGATCCAATCAGAATATCATACCGCGGTTTTGCTGATTGAACACGACATGTCGCTTGTCATGAATATCGCAGAGCGAATCTACGTGCTTGATCATGGTCATCTTTTGGCAGAAGGAACGCCAAAGGAAATTCAGGATAATCCTGAAGTTATCAAAGCTTACTTGGGAGGTGACGCTGATGCCGATGCTTGAAGTTAAAAATCTGTCAGTGAATTATGGAGCGATTCAAGCTGTCAGAAACGTCAGCTTTCAAATCAACAAAGGCGAAATAGTGACCTTGATCGGTGCAAACGGTGCCGGAAAATCAACGATTGTCAAAACGATTTCCGGAATTTTAAAGCCTAAGAGCGGTGAACTAGTTTATGAGGGCACTCATCTTGAAAAATTAAAGCCGAATAAAGTCGTGGCGAAGGGCATTTCTCAAGTTCCGGAAGGACGACACGTGTTTGAGGAAATGACCGTTCGCGAAAATCTTTTGATGGGGGCTTACCTGCGCAAGGACAGAGACGGAATCCAAGAAGATTTTGAAAAGATGTATCAGCGCTTTCCCGTCCTAAAGGAACGTGAAAAACAGGACGCTGCTACGCTTTCCGGGGGCGAACAGCAGATGCTCGTAATGGCCAGGGCTTTGATGGCACGTCCCAAGCTGATTTTGTTGGACGAACCTTCAATGGGACTTTCTCCGATTTACATTCAGGAAGTCTTTAAAATCATCGAAACGATTCGTGATCAGGGGACAACTGTTCTTTTGATCGAACAAAATGCCAAACAGGCATTGTCAATTGCCGATCGTGGGTATGTTTTGGCTTCCGGCGAGGTCAAGATGACCGGAACTGGTAAAGATCTGCTTGACGATCCAAGCGTTCAAAAAGCATATTTGGGCGGCTGATTGCAGATTGGTGAAATTGGCAAAAAACTGTGCTTAAAATTTAAAAAACGGATGAGGTTTGGAAAAATATGCCTCAATTGAAAAACCGGATGATTTGCAATCAAGTGCAAATCTAATCCGGTTTTTTCGTATATATGACGATCGCCTTCCATGAAAATAGTTTGGAAGTAAATTTGACTGAGAGTGTGGCGCGCTGATTTAGCGAGCACTGCATTTGTTAAAATCACTGCCGTTTACGGACAAATCAGCAAAAAATGGCATTTTGTCCGTAAAATTGAGTGAGATCTTGGTTGAGCAGCACTATTTTTTAAAAGATGTTTTTTTACGTGCAAAAAGGGATGTTGCCTTTAATCGGGGGCTGTCATTTACGGGCAAATCCTAGAAATCGCCGTTTTGCCCGTAACGGGTGACTGGATTTTACGGGCAGATTCCAAGAATCAGCGTTTTGCCCGTAACGGGTGACTGGATTTTACGGGCAGATTCCAGAAATCGCCATTTTGCCCGTAACGGGTGACTGGATTTTACGGGCAGATCCCAAGAATCAGCGATTTGCCCGTAACGGGTGACTGGATTTTACGGGCAGATTCCAGAAATCGCCGTTTTGCCCGTAACGGGTGACTGGATTTTACGGGCAGATTCCAGAAATCGCCATTTTGCCCGTAACGGGTGACTGGATTTTACGGGCAGATTCCAGAAATCGTTGTTTTGCCCGTACTTCCGTTTTGGCGCATTGATTGAGCGATGCGAAGCACTGCATTTTTCAAAAAGAGTTTCATGCATCAAAACTAAGAAAATGCCGGACAAACCTGCCAAAAGTCGACAGTATTTGTTAGGCATTTAAATTAATTCAAGAGGGACCTGGGAATTTTTCAAAGGCCTTGAATCAATGGTTAATCAAATCAAAATTCCATTACAATGATCAATCTCATGCTGAACGATTTGAGCATTGAAGTCGTCGAGTTTTTGTCGCTGTTTGGCGAAATTCTTATCCAGATAAGTTACTTCGATATGTTTGAAACGTTTAGCAACGCGTTTTCCTTCAAGGCTCAAGCAACCTTCTTCAGCAGTATAAGGCCCGAATTTCTTGGTTATTTCGGGATTGATCATTAAAACGGGAAAAGGTCCGAAGAAACAGGCAATGATGCGCTTGTTGATACCGATCATATTGGCGGCCATTCCGACGCAGGCATTTTGGTGGGCCTTGAGCGTATCAATCAGATCTGATGCCGTCTGAAGGTCTTTTTTTGAAGCTGTTGTCGATTTTTTGCGGAGAATTCCAACATCCTTGTTGATAGGCTTTATCAAGATAAGATCATCCTTTCTTGTTCAATATGAAAAAAATGTTTGAAATAAAGTTGTTTTTTTTGTTTTTATATACAATTGTTAATTATATGTAACTATACTATAATCTAATAGTGATTGTTGTTAATGTCAATTAGTTGTTTTTTGGGGGGCTTGAGATGATTAAAGCCGGCTTTAAGAGAATGGGAATTCTTTTAGCTGTGATTGCAGCTGTTTTTGCAATGATAAATGGCAGCGCCTTAGCAGATGAGACATCTTCTTCAAACACGGTCGTGTATTCTGCGCTTGAAAATGCGGTTTCTGAAGATGCGCAACAGGAATATCATAACAGGGATGCATATGGCAAAGCATCTGATGAAAAGAAGAAAGCTTTGCAAGATGCAATCGACTATGGAAAGCAGGTTCTTGAAAACAAAGGATCGCAACAAGATGTTGACGTTGCATTGGAACAAATCAATACTTGTCTGAACAATTTGGGAGGAAAACCCGAAAGTTTGCCGCATACAGGGGCGGGCAAATCTAAATCGGGCAAGAAACAAGTCTTGAAATCAGCTGCAAAACCTGCAGCTATATCAAGTGGCAAGTCGGTTTTTAAAATGATTGTTTGGGGAGCCATAACGCTTGGTGCTTTGGGGGTAATTGCTTTCAGCATTATAAAACAGCTTCGCGTGAAAAGGGAATCAAATAATTAGGTAGACGAACGGTTCTGAGGGAGAACGGTTCGTTTTTTATTGTGATTAAGAAATGCTTTCAGAATCTGTTAAGGATTGACTGTCAAAATAAAAGTCGTTATAACTTGCAAGATTGAATGATGGTGTATAAAATACAGTAAAAGAAATATGAGGTTTGAAAAAATGCACAAAGGAAAAATTTTGGTTGTTGAAGATGACAGCGACATCAGAGAAGGCGTCAGGATTCTGCTTGAAAGCGAAGAGTATGAAGTCATCGAAGCCGAAAATGGCGTTGTCGGGCTAAAATTGCTCGATGAGACGATTGATTTGGTTATTTTGGATATCATGATGCCTAAATTGAATGGTCTCAAAGTCTGCGAAGAAATCCGCAAAACTTCCAACGTGCCCGTACTTTTTTTAACTGCAAAGTCACAAGAATCAGATAAGCTGCTTGGATTGATGGTTGGAGGAGACGACTATCTTGCAAAGCCTTTTTCATATGCCGAACTGCTCGGAAGAGTCAAGGCCTTGCTCAGACGTTACCAAGTTTATCAAGGAAAGAGCACGAACGAAAACGAAGTGGAAAAAATTATCGAGATTGGTTCGATCAAACTCAACACTGCATTTAATGAAATCTTTGCGGACGGAAATAAAGTTGAAGTTTCTGATTTGGAGTACAAGATTTTACGTTTGATGATGCAGCATCCGGGCAAGATTTTTTCGACACAAAACATCTATGAAAGCGTTTGGCGCGAACCTTATTTTTATACCTGCGGAAATACGGTAATGGTTCACATCAGAAAGCTGAGGACAAAAATCGAGCCTGATCCTCAAAAACCGCAGTATATCAAGACGGTTTGGGGAAAGGGGTATCGCTTTGAAGATGCGACAGTGGATTAGAAGGCAGCTGGAAAACAGAAAAAACAAAAAAACGACGATTTATATGGAACTGCTTAAACTGTTGATTCTTTCATTTGTCATTTCGTTCGCTTTTTTAATCGTTGTTGACAGAGTAACCGACAATCTTGTTGACGAATATTATGACAGCATTGATTACGAGGAGCGTGAAACGAATCGCTATGCTCGGCAGTTCCAGAATTATATTGAAAAAAAAGATTTGAAGTCGACCGACAAAAAGAAACTTGACAAATGGGTGCTGAAAAAAAGAGTGCTGTTGATTGCAATCTATAAGAAAAACCGCATCGTGTACAATTGCAGCGGCGTCAGTGCCTTTGCGCTTGAAGACCAGGATAATTTGTCGGCCAAGCCGTATAAGCTGAAATTTGCCGATGGCAAGGCCTCGGTATATATTCAAGGTGTTTATTCTTACGAATTGTATTATTATGCCGAAATCTTTTCGATTATTTTGACGTTCATCGTTTTTTTCAGCATCGTCATGATCGGAATCAGGCGCCGGATGAAATATATTCGTCAGCTTAGCAATGACATCAAAATTTTGGAAGCAGGGAACCTCGACTACGAGATTCAAGCCAAAGGCAAAGATGAGCTTTATGAACTGGCGTTAGGACTGGATGACATGCGAAAATCGCTGAAAAAACAGTTTGAAGTCAAAAATGAAGTCATGAAGGCCAATTCGAAGATGGTCACGGAGATGTCGCATGATATCAGGACGCCTTTGACGTCAATCATGCTTTATTCAGAGATTATTCGTTCTGGAAAATGCAGGGATGAAGACCAGTTTCAAGGCTATCTCGAAAAAATAGACCAAAAGACCAAACAGCTCAAAGTCATGTCTGACAGATTATTTAATTATTCCTTGATCAACGTTGATCAGGAAATTCAGCTTGAAAAGCGCGGTACGCTGGAGCAGATTTTCTTCGATCCGTTGTCTGAGATGTGCGGTTATTTAGAGCAGCAAGGTTATCAGATCAAACCGGTTTTTTTATTTAAAGATACGGAAATAAAAGTTCATGATGCCTATATTTCAAGAATTATCGACAACGTTACTTCAAACATCGTCAAATATGCCGATCCTGAATTTCCAATCATAATTCGTTCTTTGTATGTGGAAGACGATTGCGGCATCGTATTGGAAAACGTCGTTAAGGAACATACCGAAAACGAAGAAAGCACGAAGATCGGTCTTTCGAATATCAAAAAGATGATGGGCAAGATGTGCGGAGAGTGCCGAATAGAAGAAAGAGACGATTTGTTTATAATGACTTTGTTGTTTAAAAAAGAAAAAAAATAGAAGAGGTTGGGAAGATTATCTTTTCTCGAAACCTCTTCTTTTTCTTTGCTTTTTGAAGATTGAACGTCAAATTTATTGATGAATCAGCAAAGGAAATTCTGAATTTCAGGGTAAATGGGGAAAATGTTTAAAATAGATAAAATTATTTTGATTTAAAGAAACTGCACCGGACAAAATAGTTTTGTGATATGCATTTAATGCATAGAATTATTAGCAAATATATTACTAATTTTAGATAATATTCCCGTTTTGTTTTGAATATTTTTGAATGAAAAGTGAATTATTTTTTGCAAGAAGGTTAAAAACAATTAACACGAAACCGATATAGGATAGGTGTTGAATAAAGGTGCTTTTATTTAGCAAATTAATTGATATGGAGTTATAAATATGCATGAAGATGTTAAAAGAATACGCTTTCGTTTGATGGGGCTGGCAATTATCGTCGTAACGTTGCTGCAGCTTTTGCTGATTGCTCTTAATCGAGTTGCAATTGTTGAAAACGAATGGAATCGACTTGAAAATTATGCCTGGAATGTCAAGATTAAAAGCATCGACTATAACGTCAAGGACGGTAAGACGATCATTTCGATCGATAAGAACAAGGCTGACATGATGCAAAGCGAAGCTAACGGCGTGTCATTGGGGATAGTGCAACGAAGGGAAAAATATAATGAAACGCTGTTTGATGGGTTCGACGCAAAAGATAAGCAAAAAATTCTTGACGGAAAATTTGTCAGGAAAACGAGCTTGGCAGATGACCGGCATATTTTTAAGCTGTATCAGCCGTTGTACAGCCTTAAGGGCGATGTAATCGGAATCATCAGCGCAAGGGATCAATCCGGATATTATGACGAACTTTTAGGTGAGATAATTTTGAACATATTCAAAGTTGATTTTACGGCGATCTTTATTTTCGGAATCGTTTTTGCAGTATACGTTCAAAAAAAGAGGGCACGAATCAGAAAATTTCAATATTTGCACTAAATTCTTTGCAGTTTTGGGGCTGTCATGGAATTTTTTTGTATAGTTAAAATGTTTGATGTATCAAACATTTTGATAATTTATGACGATAAAGTATCGAAGAAAACGCTTTCTTTAATATTTTTTTAATAAAAAGCATTTATTATGAAGAGTAAAAATATTATACTAGAGTTGTATTCAATTATAAAGATCAATTTGTGGATAGAAAGAGATGGATTTGTTTATGGCTGAAGAAATACAACAAGTTGCAGAGATGGTAAATGGATTAATCAAGCGTTCACAACATGCTCAAGCAATTTTATCAACGTTTACTCAGGAACAAGTTGACAAAATTTGTGAGGCAATCGCAAAAGCCGGTAAAGAACACGCTCAAGAACTTGCGCAGGCTGCCGTTCAAGAAACGCGTCGTGGCGTCGTGGCTGACAAGGTTACGAAGAATATTTTTGCCAGCGAATGCATTTGGGAAAGCTTAAAGGATGTAAAGACAGTCGGCGTCGTCAGCGAAGACGAAGACAAGGGTCTTGTTTCAATCGCTGAACCAATGGGCGTCATTGCCGGCGTGACTCCTGTGACGAACCCGACTTCAACCGTTATTTTCAAATCTATGATTGCTCTTAAGACACGCAATACGATTGTCTTTGGGTTCCATCCGCAGGCTCAAAAGAGCTGCGTAATGGCAGGCAAGTTGGTTGAAGCTGCTGCTGAGGCTGCAGGTGCGCCAAAAGACAGCGTTTTATGGATTGAAGAACCTAGTCTTGAAGCAACGACGGCTTTGATGCATAATCCAAACGTCAGCTTGATTCTCGCAACGGGCGGTCCAAGCATGGTCAGTGCCGCATATTCTTCCGGCAAGCCTGCTTTGGGCGTCGGCCCCGGCAACGGTCCGGCTTATGTTGCCGAAAGTGCAAACGTTACAAAGGCAATCGATGACATCGTGACGTCAAAGACCTTTGACAACGGCATGATTTGTGCTTCCGAAAACTCAATCGTCGTTGATGCTTCAATCTATGATGAGGTCAAGAAATTGCTCAAGGGTCATGGGGCATACTTCTTGAATGATGAACAAGTGCCTGAATTCAGCAAGGCATTTATCGATGAAAAGCGCGGCACTGTTCGCGGTATGTTGGCCGGCAAGAGCGCCAAGGAAATCGCAACGTTGTGCAGCCTTGAAGTTCCGGCTGACACGCGCATCATCGTTGCAGAACTTGACGGCGTCGGCAGAGAATACCCGCTTTCAGCTGAAAAGCTGTCACCTGTTTTGAGCATGTACAAGGCAAAAGATGCCAAGGAAGCTTTCTTCATTTGTCAGCAATTGCTTGATTACGGCGGACGCGGTCATACTGCTGCTATCCATTCCGAAGATCATAACCTGATCGTTAAATTTGCCATCGAAATGACGGCTTGCCGCATCCTGGTCAACACGCCGTCAGCACTTGGCGGCGTTGGCGGTCTTTACAACAACTTGACGCCATCGTTGACGCTTGGCACCGGGACATACGGCGGCAATGCCGTTTCTCACAACATTACGGCAACGGATCTGCTCAACATGAAGACGGTCGCATTCCGTCACGAAACGGACTTTTTAAAGAGCTTGAACTAAAATAACGAGGGACTGGGAAAAAACTCTGTCTTAAATTTGAAACACGTATGATTCATAGTTGTGGTCATACGTGTTTTTGTTTTGGACAAACATCTGTCAGGAACTCAAACTCAGAATATAATGGGGAAAGTAGACCGGAATTCTGGATTTTGTCGAAAATAGTCTACCTTGTCACCCAGATCCAGTGCACGCTCCTTCAGAGCCACGCACTGAAAAAATGAAGCCCGTATGAATTGATGATCATACGGGCAGCGTCCATTTTTTGACGGACTCTTTTTGATTATTTCCATTACATCAGCAGATTGACATGTATACAAAAAAACGGATGATTGCAATTGATTGCTAATCATCCGAGGTTCAATTTGAGGCATATGGTTTCTCTCATCCTCTTTTTGAGCTAGTCAAGATATTTTCTGAAGAAGGAGAGTTCGTCAAGATTGCACCGTTCACCGACGGGATTGCGTACGTCGCAATGGAAGCAATGCTTTTGAGGAGCTTCTTTCGTACCGTAATCATGGAATTCATAGAGAACATTTCTGGCCTTCAGATATCTGGCGAATGCGAGACTGCAGTCGCGGATGAAGTCTTCATTGGAAGTCATGAGAAAAATCGGTGGCCATGCTGGTGTGATGTAGCTTTCTGTCTGAAGCATGTCGAGATGATTTTTCAAGATATCCTCCGTAAAGTAGGCTTTGCTTGAATCGTAAAGCATCCCCGGCGTGTCTAAAAATGCAGGGGCGCAGTTCAACGCGGCGGCCTTGACCGTCATTTGTGGCTTGCTGTATCCGAATTTTTCTCTGAAAACGTCATTTGTCAGAATCGTCAGGTACTGACTGACCATCTGTCCTCCGGCACTGTCTCCGATGAGAAATGCGTTTTTGAGATCCAGATCGTACTTCTTGGCGTGGTTGCATGTCCAGTGAATTGCCTGGTCGACGTCATCGAGGCTTCCTGGGAAAACAACGTCAGGCGGGAGACGGTAACTGATGTTGACGAATGCAAACCCGTGCTTGGCAAGACTCATTCCGTAAAACTGCGCATTTTCCTTGATTCCGGAAATCCAGCTTCCGCCATGAAAATAAAAGATGACAGGGACTTTTTTTGCGTGTTCTTCTGGCAGATAGATATCCAAAAGATTCCACTTGGAATCAGGACCATATTGCAGGTCGTCAATGCGCGTGACTTCCGGAATTTTGCGATCAAGTCCTGCATTTTGTTCTTCAGCGCATTTCATGGCTTTTTGGGCAAGTTCCAGTGCCAGTCTGACGTTTTCTTGATGTGTTCCCAAAATAATTCCTCCAGTGATTTTTTTCTTCTATTATAAACTAACTATTCGCTGATTGCGATTTCATCTTGGGGCTGATTGCGAATTTTTTGAATCAGCCTGAAACAAACGAACCACAAAACTGCACCGAGTGCTGGTCCAAAGGAAGAGCGGTTCAAGAAAAGCAACAGGAAAATAAAGATAAAGAATATGTTGGTGGCCGGATTCGTGCATTTATAAGCAGGAAGCTTGAAGCCTTCCTCTAAAAACGCATCCGATCTGCGGTAGCGATAATGCGCAATCATGGTCAGGATGCAAACGAGAATATAAATATCGCACGAAACCGAAGCAACGAAGGAAAACGCATCGCTCAAAGCTTTAAAACAGCTAAGCATTGGCGCAAACAGCATGAATGAAGCAGAAAACAAAACGCTGTTGACGGGAATGCCTCGATTTGAAACTTTCGTCAAAAACTTCATCTTTTGGCTGTGAGATTCGCGTGCCGATTGCCCGGAGCATGAAGAAGAAAAGGATTCCGACGATCAGATATACGAACAGAATTGATGGACCGGTTCTGTGAATCGTACTGCCGGACCCAAGGAACAGTCCCGTGCCGATGCTCCCTCCAAGGGCAATCATCTGAACGTTCAGATTCTTCAGTTTTCGTCTTGTTCCGTCTTTGTTGATTTCTGCCATTCGTGTCACTTCCCGGTTCCAAGTTAGATTCTGGCCAATGCCTGGTCAAGATCCGCAATCAGATCGTCAACGTTTTCGATGCCAACGGAAACGCGAATCAGATCAGGCGTGATGCCTGATTCTTTCAATTCTTCTTCTGAAAGCTGCGCATGAGTCGTTGAAGCGGGGTGAATGATCAAAGATTTTGCATCTCCGACGTTTGCGAGCAGCGTAAACAGTTCGAGATTTTCAATCAGTTTCTTGCCGGCTTCTTCGCCGCCCGTAAGCCCCAACGTGAAGATGGAACCGACGCCTTTTGGAAAATCGCGCACTGCCAAGTCGTGATACTTGCTTGATTCAAGCCCGGGGTATTTGATCCATGCGACTTTTGGATGCTTGGAGAGGTAATCAATGATTTTTTCGGCATTTGAAACGTGGCGTTCAACGCGAAGGGACAGCGTTTCAAGGCCTTGAAGCAGGAGGAAGGAGTTAAACGGAGAGATGGCAGCGCCCATGTCGCGCAGAGCACCGGAGCGAATCTTCGTGACAAATGCAGCGCCTTTGAGATCCGCATAGACAAGACCGTTGTATTGCGGGTTCGGTGTCGTGAATCCAGGGTAGCGGCCGCTCTTTGCGTAATCGAAGTCGCCTTTTTCGACAACTACGCCGCCCAGGGTCGTTCCGTGACCGCCGATGAATTTCGTTGCCGATTCAACGACGACGTCTGCGCCGTGTTCGAGCGGACGATAAAGATATGGAGAAGCAAACGTGTTGTCGACAATCAGTAAAAGACCGTTTGAGTGAGCGATTTCTGCCAGGGCATCGATATCGACGAGGTTGATGTCAGGATTGCCGATCGTTTCAACGTAGATGGCCTTCGTCTTGTCGTTGATTTCCTTTTCAAAATTGGAAAGATCGTCAGGGTCGACGAAGTGCGTCTTGATGCCAAGCGCATCAAGCGTCGTGTTGAAAAGGTTGAACGTGCCGCCGTAAACCGTTGATGAAGAAATGATTTCATCGCCTGCTTCCGCAATGTTCGTAATTGCCGCCGTAACTGCGGCGAGTCCTGTGGCAAGCGTGATGCCGGCCGTGCCATGTTCCAGCTTTGCGATGCGTTCATCGAGAACTGCCGTCGTCGGATTGGTCAAACGCGAATAAATGTTGCCCGGACGCTGCAGAGCGAATTTGGCAGCTGCATCATTTGCGTCCTTGAAGACGTAGGAAGTTGCCTGATAAATCGGCGTCGTGCAGGCACCCGTTTCATCGATGACCTGACCTGCGTGAAGTTGCAGCGTTTCAAATTTGTAATCTTGATTGCTCATAAAAGAGACCCTCCTGTATTTTTTCAGAGACGTTGAATCGGACAAGCAGCAAAAACAAAAACGCCCCCGTGAAAGAACATCTTTCACAGGGACGCATTCCTCGCGGTACCACCCATCTTCACTGCAAGCTGCAGCCTTTTCCGGCACTATCATGCCTGGGATTGTATCGTATCCTCACGAACCTCGAGCTTGCACCCTCGGTTAAACTCAGAGCTCATCTTCAGTCTGTCCAATCCGCCTTCTCTCACCGCTTGAAGGCTCTCTGTCGGATTGAAGGCCACTTACTCTTCTCTTCAACGTTTCTTGTTATTTGATTTGTTGACTGAAGTTTAAACTCATTTTTAAATCTTGTCAACACTTTAGTTTAATTTTTTTACAATTTTATGCTAATGTCCTCATCAGATACCAAGTGCTTTTGACTAAATAAAACAAGACCTCATCGTCGCGTTGCATGTTTTCTTCATGCGACATGGCAGCGATTTTTTTGCAACTTTATGATAAGATATTTTTTTGAAAGGGTGATACGGATGGAAAGACAAGAATTTGACGAAATCATCTTAAAAAATGCAGAGTCTTTTTTCGACTATTTTCGCTTGGCATGCATCGCCGTCAGAAATGAAAAAGTTGCTGAAACAAGCGCTTTTTTAGAAAAAACATTTGAAAAACTCGGTGCCAAAAAGGTTGAACAGTTCAGGGAAGAAGGAGCCAATCCGGTCGTCATTGCTGAATTTTCCGGAAAAAGCAAAGAAACGATTCTGTTTTACAATCATTATGACGTTCAGCCGCCTGAACCCGTCGAAGAGTGGAATTCTGATCCGTTCGAACCGACGGTTGAAGACGAAAGACTCATCGTTCGCGGAGCTTGCGACGACAAGGGAGAACTCGTCATGCGCCTGGCCTTGCTCAAATATTTCAACGAACACGGAGGATTGCCGGTAAACGTCAAGTTCTTCGTTGAGGGCGAAGAAGAGGTCGGAAGTCCGAACGTTGAAAAATATATCCAAGCCCATCTTGATGAATTAAAGTGTGACGCCTGCATTTGGGAAGGGGGGCAAAAAGATGCAAACGAACGTTTTGAAATCGTCGGCGGCTTGAAAGGAATCGTTGCTTTTGAGGCCGAGGTCAAAACTTCAAACGGTGATCTGCATTCTTCAAAGTCATGTTATGCTCCAAATGCGGCAGTCCGTCTGACAAAAGGGCTTGCGTCTTTATTTGATGATTCGGGGAAGATTTTGGTCGAAGGATTGAACCTCACCGAAGATTCTTTGGATCGAACCGAACGAGCACTCGTCAAAAAGATGCGGTGCAATCAAAAAGAACTCAAAGAAAATGACGGCATCATTGAGGATCTGATAACGGACGACGTGTCCTCAGCTCTTGTCTGTGAACCGTCGCTTTCGATCAACGGCTTGTCTGCCGGATATGAAGCAGACGGAATCAAAACCATCATTCCGGGCTTTGCCAAAGCAAAACTTGATTGTCGCCTGGCACCTTGTCAAGATCCTGAGGAATCTTTTGAAAAAATCCAAGCTCAGCTTGAAAAAAACGGCTACCCCGACATCCGACTGACGTATCTGACGGGACAGCCCGGCTATCGCTCTGACGTTCACTCGCCTTTTATCAAAATGGTTTTGAAGCAGGCAGAAGAAATTTTTGGAGCAGAAGGCACTTCCTACGTTTTGAACAGCCCGATTGCCGGTCCGGCTTATGCGTTCGGAAGAAATCTGAAAGTTCCGATTGCCGGTTTTGGCATCGGTTATCCGGGGCAGAAGATGCATGCGCCAAACGAAAATATCCGTTTAAGCGATTTTTGCGATGCGGCGTGGTATTTGAAATGTCTGCTTGAAAAATATTGATGAAACGCTGAATTTCGTGTCGGCGCTGCATTTTGCCCGTAATCGGTGACTGGATTTTACGGGCAGATCCCAAGAATCAGCGATTTGCCCGTAACCGCGGACTGCATTTTACGGGCAGAATTCAAAAATCAGTGTTTTGCCCGTAACCGCGGACTGCATTTTACGGGCAGATCCCAAGAATCAGCATTTTGCCCGTAACCGCGGACTGCATTTTACGGGCAGAATTCAAAAATCAGTGTTTTGCCCGTAACCGCGGGCTGTCATTTACGGGCAGAATTCAAAAATCAGTGTTTTGCCCGTAACCGAGGGCTGTCATTTACGGGCAAATCTCAAGAATCAGCGATTTGCCCGTAACCGCGGACTGGATTTTACGGGCAGAATTCAAAAATCAGTGTTTTGCCCGTAACCGCGGACTGGATTTTACGGGCAAAATTCAAAAATCGCCGTTTTGCCCGTAATCAAGAACTGGGTTTTACGGGCAAATCTCAAGAATCAGCGATTTGCCCGTAACGGGTGACTGGATTTTACGGGCAGAATTCAAAAATCAGCGATTTGCCCGTAATCGGTGACTAGATTTTACGGGCAGATCCCAAGAATCAGCGATTTGCCCGTAACGGGTGACTGGGTTTTACGGGCAAATCTCAAGAAGCGGCATTTTGCCCGTAACCGCGGACTGCATTTTACGGGCAGAATTCAAAAATCAGCGATTTGCCCGTAAGCCAGTCCTGACGCATTGATTGAGCAGGCAATGAGCAGCACTGTATTTTAAAAAAATAAAGAATGCCGGGCAAAATCAGTCGAATTACGACAGCTTTTGTTCGTAAGCGGTCGTTAAAACAGCGGTGTGTACACAAATAGCCTGAGATAGTATTATTATCTCAGGTTATTGCGTATGCATCGTTTTTATTTTCTTATTTATGAGGTAAGATCGATGTTCCATGGGAGAAGTTGGCGGAACCTTTCAGGATCAAATACCTCAATGTTGGTAATCTCCGTTAATACTTTTCTCAAGTATTTTTCAGGATCCAACTGATTAAGTTTGGCCGTATATATCAGCGACAACCCAGCGGCATTAGCCCTTGCGCCTTCAAAAGTTGATGAAAACAGCCAGTTTTTTCTCCCCATCACGCTCTCTTTGACAGCACGTTCTGCGCTGTTGTTGGACAATTCAAAATATCCTTTTTCAAAGATGTTCAGAATATTCTTTTCTTGACCCAGGGCGTAGTTTTTGGCTCTTCCCAATGCTGACTTGGCAGATGCGGTAACTGAAGCTATCTTGGAAAATACCCGCTTGACTACAGGAAGGAGTTTTCTTCTTCGATAGTTCAAGCGTTCGTCATCATTGAATTTGGTTGAGAGTTTTCTTTCCAATTCAAAGACTTCATCGATGTCTTTGACTATTTCTCCGCTAAAAGATTTTGAGGCTTTGTAGCTGCTGTTTTTCAAAGAATCGACAAAATAGCGACGAACATGAGCCAGGCACCCCAGGTGTCTGGTCCTGTCGAGAAAATTATATCCGGCATAGCCGTCAGTTTGGACATAACCATTAAAATCGCTCAACAATTTCTTGGCAGTATCGGATGATCTTCCGTCACTGTGAGTAAATGCGGCAATATTTTTTTCTTCAAATTTTCCACTTGTGACAACCCAATAATAAGTGTTTGCTTTTTCTGAAGCCAAAGTATTATAAGGTGTTTCATCCACATGAAGAAATCGCTGCCTTTTCAGCTCTTTCAATAAAAGATCATACAGCGGCGAAAGCTGATTGTTGAAGACGTCGATCATCCATTTTGACATTTGTTGACGAGTCAACGGCAATCCCCTAAGCTTCCACATTGCCTCCTGGCGATAGCAAGGAACTTTGTAGACGTACTTCATCGCGGCAATATGCGCAATGATCGAAGGAGATCCTGTCTTACTGTGACTGATGAGCGAACGGGGCATCGGAGCTTTTGAAATTTTCGAATGATCGTCCGAAGAACATTCAGGGCACTTGTATACTGCCTGATGATGTTCGAGAAGCCTGAGTTTTGCCGGTATGAACTTCACCTCTTCACGAATCTTAGGATTCGCGACCTGAACGAGACGGGCACAACACTTAGGGCAGGAACATTTTTCATCAGGCATCACATGATTCACAATTTCGACCGGAATTTTTGAAGTATCAATCTTCCGGTTTTTTTTGCGAATCTTTTTGGTATACGATTTTACCGAAGCCTCTTTGGAATCTTCAGTCTTTTCGCTTTGTTCTTCTTCCAGATCAAACAGGTCTAATTGTCTGTCATCTTCTTGAAGACGGCGCGTTTTTTCAGTTTTTTTTCCAAAAAGTTTGCTTGTCAGAAAAGCAATTCGTTCATTCAGTTCAGCGACTTGTTGTTCCAGCTCTTTGATACGCTTATCTTTTTCGTCCATCTCGTTCACCTCCGTTCCGTATGCATGAATTGAATTATACATGAAAACTCCTGCCAAATCCATATAAAAATGTAAGGCAGGAGTATCAATATTTAACAAAGCAGCCCTTTTTCACAAGGAAGAATGGTTTTCTTTTCCTCTACGGAAAATCCGGCCAAGAGTCTGCGCAATTGATGCGCGTTTATCTTTTTGACCTCGCTCTGATTTCTCGGCCACTGAAAGCGTCCGTTTTCGATGCGCTTGTAATACAGCACGAATCCTGTTTTGTCCCAGTAAAGAGCCTTGAAACGATCGGAACGTGTACCGCAAAACAGAAAAATCGCATTATCATAGGCGTCCAAACTGAACGCCTCGGTAACAAGAGCAGCCAATCCGTCTATCCCTTTGCGAAGATCGGTCTTACCGCAAATGAGATAGATTTTCATATTATTTATATTTGGAAACATTTTGATCACGATACCAAAGATAGTTGTTCAAATTTTTGAGAATCTCTCTCGAAGCTCCGTTGTAGATTCGGATTTCAACATCTTCCGTAATAATTTTCGCAGCCATTTCCCTGACCGGTCGATATGTTTCTTTAGGGCTTAGGTCAACAAGGTTGACTTCCACGACGTCATCCAATTTCATAATTAAACCTCCGATATACTTGATGTCTAAAGCATACCAAGATATCGGAGGTTTATGAAGAACGCTATTTTAACGACCGCTTACTTTTGTTCGGCATTTCATTTAATTCGGGAGTGAAAAATAAGCCGGGGTTTCCCCGGCCTCTTTATTGATATGCGGATGTCAGGCTTCCTCGGCTGCCGTGGCCGTTTCTCTTCTGGCGATGAAGTGACAGATCAGACCGATGATGAAGCCGCAGAGGGCAAATGAGATCCAGCCGAATCCGATTGAGAAGAACGGAAAGTAGGATGATGCGAAGGTAACTGCGGCCTTGGCGAATCCCGTTTCGGCAAGGACAGGCGGAAAGTTTCTGATCATGTCGAAGACGGCTGGAATCAGCGTGAAGATTGTCGTCATGCGGTAAACGCGGTTGTCATGACCGAACAGGGGCGACGTGATGCCGAGGATGATCAGCGAGATTGCAAGCGGATAGAGGAACATCAGGACAGGCGTTGACCAGGTGATGATCGTCGTCAGGCCGAGATTTGCAATCAGGAATGAAATCAGGCAGTTGAACGTCAGGAATGTACGGTAGGAAATCTTCGGGAAACGGTGATGGAAGTCCTGCGCGAAGGCAACGACGAGTCCCATGGCGGTCGTCAGGCATGTGACCGTTGCAAGTGTTGCAAGCAGGGCGTCGCCGGCCGCGCCGAGATAGTGGTGTGACAGCTGTGCCAGGGCAATGCCCCCGTTTTCAGAGATCTTGTAGTTGTTGAGACTCATCGCACCGAGATAGATGGATGCAAGGTAGATGATGCCGATCAGGGCCACTCCGATGATGCCGGACTTGGCGAGAAAGACGGATGTCTCGCGCTGCTTTCTGATGCCGAGCGCATGGATGGCGGTGATGACGGTGATGCCGAATGCCAGTCCTGCGAGGGCGTCCATGGTGTTGTATCCTTCAAGGAAGCCGCTTGTCATTGCCTGTGTCGTGTATCCTGCCGCTGCATGCTGTCCGGACGTGCTTCCGAGCGGGCTGATGAAGGCGAGAAGGAAGATGATGAAGAGCATGACTAGAAATGCAGGGTTGAGCAGCTTGCCGATGGTATTGACGATGCCGTTTTCATGAACTGAGAAATAATAAACGATGCCAAAGAAAATGGCTGAGTAGATCAAAAGACCGATTGTCTGATAGCGTGCCGGAATATGAGGCGCAAAACCCATTGCAAACGGAACGGTTGCCGTTCTTGGTGTTGCAAACAACGGTCCAAGCGTTGCGTGAACCAAAATCAGAAAAATCAATGCATATTTTGGACTGATCGGTTTTGCAAGATCATAAATGCCGTTTGAACGCGTGATGCTGATTGCCAAAAGAGAAAGCAAAGGAAGCAAAACGCCCGAAAGAAGGAAGCCGATTGCGGCTTTTCCCCAGTTTGCACCGGCCAATTGGCCCAAATGAATCGGGAAAATCAGGTTGCCCGCACCGAAGAACATGCCGAAAATCAGCGATCCGATCAAGAAGTAGTAGCGTTTGGATATTTTTTTCATAATGTGATCTCCTTAATAATTCAAATTCGTTATTTTGAGATCTTAGCTAAGATGTCGTTTTTTGAAGTAAAAAAAAATCCCTCCAGATAAAAATCTGAAAGGACGCCTCAGCGTGTTACCACCTTTGTTTCAACAAGCCATTGCTGACTTGAACTCACCCCGTGCTGCATTTTTTGACAAATGCAATACGTTGACGCTGTAAAGGGCGCTCCCATTCGAAACTTCGCTGTGACGTCGCATCGACCGCTCGGAGGCTACTTTCGCATCATTTGCGTCTTGTCCCCTCGCACTAACTGGGACTCGCTGCAAAGACGATTGAATGAGCTACTCTCCTCTTCATCGCGTTTTTAATACTTTTTTAACATGCACCTAATTTAACTTATTTTTGAAAGAAAGTCAACCTTTTTCAATTAGATGAATTTGTTTCATTTAAAAATGAATAAGTTGAATTTTACTTAATTGATAAAAGAGTGTAAGATAGTGATTGTAAAGAAAAATGAATTATTAGCTTATAAGAATCGAATTATAATTATAACAGGAGGCAGAGCATATGATTCCACGTTTTTCAAAGCGTTTTGAACGCGATTCGTCCGGACTTGAAAGTTTGTTTACATTATCAGAAAAGAAAGATGCGATTTCGTTTGCGGGCGGATATCCGGCAGAAGAACTTTTCCCTAAGGAAGAACTTGATGCGGCCTTCTTAAAGCGCAGCGAATTGACCGACAATTCCGTTTATCAGTACTCGTCTGCTTTGGGATATGAACCGTTGCGCGCAAAAATTAGAACATATGCGAAAAGAAACGGCATTGACTGCGAAATTGAAAATATCATGATCACTCAAGGAGCGCAGCAGGGTATTAATTTTTTGGCCGATCTGTTCCTTGACGTCGGTGACGGCATGGCAGTTGAGGCACCGACGTATATCGGTGCTTTGGAAGCATTTGCGGCCAGAAGCCCTGAATTTTACGAAATCGAAATGCAAGATGACGGTTTGAACCTCGATCAGTTGGAAGAAGTCTGCAAGCATCACCAATTGAAGATGCTCTATACCGTGCCGAATTTTCAAAATCCGACGGGTATCTGCATGTCGCTTGCAAAACGCAAGCGTTTGGCTAAGATGGCTTCACAATATGACTTTTTGGTAATTGAAGACGATCCTTATCGCGAATTGCGTTATGAAGGGGTCGGGCTTCCGTCGATCAAGGCCTTCGACATGTCGGGCAACGTCGTGACGCTCGGAAGCTGCTCAAAGATTTTGTCGCCGGCGCTTCGGACAGGGTGGCTAATAGCCGATGAAACGCTGATGAATGCCTTGAAAAATCTGCGACTCGCAAGCGACTGCAATCCTTCTTCCGTTGTCGGTCAGATGATTGACGAATACCTTGAAGACAACGATATCAACGAACACATCGAAGAAATCAACGACCTGTACCGTGATCGTCGCGATGCGATGATTGAAGGACTCAAGCGCTATCTGCCTGAGGAGTGCGATTTCACTGAGCCTCTTGGAGGTTTCTTCATTTGGTTGGAACTTCCAGAAGACGTCGTTGCGCAAGAAATTCTTGACAATTACGGCGACGTGACGTTTATTGAAAGCTCGACTTTGTTCCCGGTATCGCATCGCAGAAACTGCATGCGTCTGAATTTCACAGGCGTCAACGATGAAGAAATCGAAGAAGGTTGCCGGCGCCTTGGTGATGCCATCAAGGAAACTTTGTATGAGAGAATTTCAGTTAAATAACATCAAAGCAGTCTTTCTGGCTGCTTTTTTCAATACTGTGAACGATTACAAGAGTGACGGCGGAGATACTTCGTAATTTTCGGATAATTCTTTGACAAAATTCAGAGTTGAAACACAAATGCGCATTTTTGCATGGTATAATAACTTTGTAAGTGCGCAGCTGAAAATTCGATCCGAAGAGAATGTTTGTGCCGACAATTTTAAATTCCAATAGATGGGGGAAGTATGAAAGACATGCAAGAAAATGCTGGAATCAAGCTTTTTGCGCTTAATTCAAATCAAGAATTGGCTGAAAAGATTGCTGAAGAAATGGGCGTTGAACTTTGCGATGCATCCGTCAAGCACTTTAGCGACGGCGAGATTCAGATTAATATCAATGAAAGCGTGCGTGGTGATGACGTATTCATCATCCAATCAATTTCTGATCCGGTTAACGAAAACTTTATGGAACTGATGGTCATGATGGATGCTTTGCGTCGTGCCAGCGCGGGTTCGATTAATGCCGTTATTCCGTATTACGGCTATGCTCGTGCCGATCGCAAAGCAAGAAGTCGTGAACCGATTACTGCCAAGCTCATTGCCAACTTTATTTCCCTGGCAGGTGCAGATCGAGTCGTGACATTGGATCTTCATGCCGGCCAATTGCAAGGGTTCTTCAATATTCCGGTCGACCATCTTTTAGCGATTTATACGCAAGCTCATTACTTTAAAGAAAGCGGCATTGCTGATGACGTGGTTGTCGTTGCACCGGATCATAACAGCGTTAAATTGGCGCGCAATTTGGCGGAACTTTTGAAAGCACCGATTGCGATCGTTGACAAACGTGATGCTGCGCGTGTTGATGAAGCAGACATCATCGGTGACGTCAAAGGACACAAGTGCATCGTTTTTGACGACTTGATCGATACCGGCGGCAAGATGGTCGATGCCGCAACCGCTCTCTATGCTGCCGGTGCTACAAAAATTTATGCATGCGCAACGCATCCGATTTTCTCCGGAAATGTCGTAAAAGAATTGGAAGCTTCAGCCTATGACGAGGTCATTGTTACGGACACGATTGCCATTTCTGAAGAAAAGCAGTTTGACAAGCTTCGCGTCCTTTCTGTCGCACCGATTTTTGCAAAGGCAATTTCTCTCATCTATCACAATCAATCGGTGGACGCGTTGTTTGACAAGAGCGATAGTATTTAGACAAGGTGTGAAGCCGAACGGTCATGACCCCGTACGCAAGCTTTGGACGACCGAAGGCGAGCTTGCCTCGTCTAGGGAGTCCTTGCTTGCGATAGGGGGAATGTGAGGCGAAACCCGATTAAGACAAGGTGTGAAGACCAGCCGCTTAACAAGGCGGTAGATAAGGAGGGGCGCGAGTGATCAGCGCAAGCGCAGTCACGACGCGGCACGAACTTATCATGAGCCTTGTTGCTGGTCTGAACCCGATTAAGACAAGATGTGAAGCCGAACGGTCAACTGAATAATGATTAAAATACGTGCCATGATGGCGCGTATTTTTTATTTTTGGGGCAGTCCGCCAAGATTTCACTCAAATTTTACGGACAAAGCGTCATTTTTTTACTGATTTGTCCGTAATTGACAGTGATTTTGCCAAATGCAGTGCTGCGCAGCATCTGCTCAATCGCTGCACCTGACCTCGGTTACGGGCAAAACGTTGTTTTTGGAATTTGCTTGTAATCTGAGATCACACTGCTTTGGCGAAGGTACCCGAGTAGAACATTTTTCCGATTTTGGAGGATTTTTTTTACTTTCGAGGCCGCGCGAGTCGATTTGGAATCAGCCGGTAGACAAAAATCAGACATTCCCACCGGTTTTTGTCTACTTTCGGTTCAGCGCACCCCGTTTTTGGAGCAGGCGGTAGACAAAAATCAGACATTCCCACCGGTTTTTGTCTACTTTCGGAGCCGCATGCCCCAATTTTGGAGGCGGTGGTAGACAAAAAAGAGTCATTTCCCCCGTTTTTTGTCTACTTTCGGTTTCGCACGCCTGAATTTGGACCAGCAGGTAGAAAAAATCATACTGTCCCTCGAGATTCAAAGTGGATTACGGGCAAAACGGCGATTTTTAAGATCTGCCTGTAATCGAAAGGATGACAGCAGGATTTTGCTGAGACAAATGGACTAATGGATATGAAGGTGGCTGACGATACTGGATTTCTCATAGAAAAATGCTTTATGAAGACTTGTAGACAAAAGTCACGCTATTTTAACAATTTTTGTTGCCGTCACGTTCGCTCCTGTCACTTGCGTTTTTGAAAGTAGAACAAAATTCTCAAAAATTGAGAAAATGTTCTACTACTTCCGCCAAAAGCACACAAAAAATGGTACCGATAACAATCAACGTCAATTAAAATTAATTAATGTTTCATCGCTTTGCCGATTTATAAAAAAACCATGATTAACGAGATTAACGTAATCAGCAAGGCAAGCATCAAAAGCAGATGGTTGTTCGTAATAGTGTAGGATTGCCAATTATCAAATGCGATAATCGCTCAGAGCAGTGACGAAATAAATTGTGAAGCGGCAGTAAGTTGGTGATCTTCATAATTTTTGAACAACATCGCAGCATCAAAAAATCTGCAGTTAGGACGAAAAACAACCTCTCCTTTTTTAAGAGGCTGAAAAAACTCTGTCTCAAATTGAAAAACCGGATGATTTGCAATCAATTGCAAATCTGATCCGTTTTTTTGCGTATACGTGACAATCGCCTTCCATGATGGAAATAACCCAAAATAGTTTGGCGGTAAATTTGACTGAGAGATCGGCGCGCTGATTTATCAGGCGATGCATTTGTTAAAATCACTGCCGTTTACGGACACATCGATGAAAACGGGTCTTCTGTCCGTAAATTTGAGTGAAATCTTGGATAGATTGGTTGAGCAGTACTGCATTTAAAAGTGTCGGACAAAGTCAGTCGCAACCCGATCGCCTTTGTTCGGCATTTCATCTAATTCAAGTAAGAAACGGGACTTTTTTCAAAGCCTCTCCTAAAGTCTCGATCCATCAATCAGAACGCTTGTTTAAGCATCAAAATAATGATAAGATTGAGATTAATTGATAGTAACAAAGGGATGATTTTAAGATGACAAAAGATTTAACAAAGGAAGATTTGGAAAATTTCCAAAGTGCCTATGAAAAAACTCCGTGTGCCGACGTAATCGCACGGACGGTTCAGGAAAACGGCGTGACGGCAGCAAGCAAGAATTTTTCTGCCAAAGCCAATCACGATCACGTTTTTTCTGTTGAAGTCGAAACCGGAAAAATTACGAATCAAAAGAAGAGCGGACGCTGCTGGCTGTTTTCAACGCTCAATACGCTTCGTCAGCAGGTGGCAAAAGATTTGAAGGTTAAAGACTTTGAATTTTCGCAAAATTACGATTCCTTTTATGATCGTTTGGAAAAGGCCAATATGTTCTACGAAAAGATGATCAGACTTGCTGAAAGAGACGACGATGATCGCGAATATTTGTTTGAGCTTGAATGGGGCGATGAAGACGGCGGCCAGTTTGCCAATGCGGCGACTTTGATCAACAAGTACGGCCTTGTGCCGAAGAGCGTGATGCCCGAAACGTTCGTCAGCGAAAATACGAGCGAATTGAACGATGTTTTGAATCTTAAAATCAAAAAAGATGCGCTTGAGATCCGCAAGATGAAAAAAGCCGGCAAGACTGAAGAAGAAATGCGTGCTTTCAAGCTTGAGAAGATGAAGGAAGTTTACCGCATGCTGGTTTACGCATTCGGCAAGCCACCGGTTAAGTTCGACTTCGAATATCGTGATGACGACAATCAGTATCACATTGACAGAAATCTGACTCCAAAAGAATTCTTCGACAAGTATGTGCACGTCGATTTCAGCGATTACATCGATTTGACGAATGCGCCTGATCACGAAATGTACAAGCATTACAGTCTTTCAAATCAGGATTATCTTTTTGAAGGCGAGCACGTCACGTACGTCAACGTTCCGATTGAAGAACTCAAAGCTGCCGTTATTGCCCAACTCAAGAGTGGCAAGGCTGTGTGGTTCGGATGCGACGTCTCAAAAGACATGGACAGAGAAAACGGCGTGCTTGACACGGATTTGTTCAAGAAGGGAGAGTTGTTCGATATCGATCTGAACCTCGACAAGGCCGGTCGTCTGGCCACGCGCGTCGGCGAATGCTCGCATGCGATGGCGATTACCGGAGTTGACCTTGTAGACGACAAGCCGGTCAAGTGGAAGGTCGAAAACTCATGGGGCGAAAAGAACGGCAACAAGGGCTACTTCATCATGACGGATGCCTGGTTTGATGCTTACGTCTATCAAGCCGTCGTTTTAAAGCAATTTGCAACCGACAAGCAAAAAGAAATTGCTCAAACGAAGCCAGAGCCGCTTAAGCCGTGGGATTCGTTGGGCTAAAAGATGCTCTTAGCTTAAAATTGGCAACGTTCTTGCTGATTTTAAGCTTTTTTTGCTTTAAAATGCAGAGCTTGAATCGACTTTGCCAATTTAAACGAATTCTGAGCAACGTTGACGGCAAGGCATTATTGATTGGCAAAACGATCAGCTTCTTTTGATATTTGAACAGTGTCTTTCAAGAAAAAGCAGCATGCCTTTTAATTTTAAAACTTTTGATTTAGCTGCGTCCGGAATAATCGAAAGCAAATTTCAACATTGTCTCGCTCAAACAAAGGCAGCGTGAATTTTAAGCCGATGAATTTCATTGTCGGCTCAGTTTAGGCTATAATGTAATTACCATTAAATTGAATCGGGGGGATCAAGTTGGGTTTAGGATTTATTTTAGGCAATGCCTCAAAAGATCATCAGCAAAAAGATTTTGAACAGCTTGCCAAGTGGCGAAAAGAAAACCCGAACCGGATGGTTTATTATATTGTTCCGAACCACATCAAATTTGAATCTGAAGTCAATGCGTTAAAGTACATGCGGCAAATTTTTTCTCAAGATGAAAAAATATTTGCGGCGCATGATTTGCAGGTCTTTTCGTTTACGCGTCTGGCTTGGTATTTTATGAAAGATATGCCTGCATATCAGATTCCAAGAATTTCTTCAGCGGGATCAAACATGATTATTTACAGAATTTTGCGTGATTTGAAAGATGAATTGCAGGTTTTTTCCGGTGAAGAGTCACAACCCGGATTTATTACCCAGCTTGCCAAACAGATGACGGAGCTTCAAAACGGATGCATCATGCCGGAAGACGTCACGCGGATGGTCGAAAAGCTTCCGAAAGAATCTTTGGGATCCAAAGCATTATTGAGGTCCAAACTGCATGATCTGGCGCTTGTCTATACACGTTTTATCAAAATGACTTCCGGCCGCTACCTGGCCAATACGGAAATTTTGGCCGAACTTACGCAATATCTGGAGAAGATCGACCTTCAAAACAGCTGTTTTTTGATCAGCGGCTTTAACCAAATGACCGCAAGAGAAATGCTGTTGGTTGAAAAGCTGATTAAAAACGCAGAAAGCGTCGTCGTCGATCTGGTTTTGAATCATCCTTACGTTGACGAACCGCCAAAGTCAGGCGACTTGTTTTATCGTGCCGGAAATTTGTATTATCAGCTTTATGCCCATGCTCACAAGTCCAAAAGCCCCGTCATGCTTGATACCTATGCCAAAAAAACAAGGGTTTCGCAAGATTTGTGCAAGCTTGAAGACTACTGGATCGATTCCGTTGCCGGATTCTCGGCAAAAGAAAGAGCAACGTTTGAAAATGATTCGGTCAAAATCTATGGTGCCAAAACGCGGACGGAAGAAATCAGGTTTGCTGCGGCAAAAATTCGCCAAATGGTTGCCGTTGAAGGCTATCGATACAAGGATTTTTTAATTTTAACGAGACACTTGGACTTGTATAAAAACGTGTTGGAACCGATTTTTGCCAAAGCCGAAGTGCCGATTTTCGTTGATTTGCAAAAAAAGGTTTCTGATCATCCCCTGGTCGAACTGCTGAATGCGTTATTTGCGGTCAAGCGACGTCATTATCGCTATAATGACATGATGCGACTGCTTAAGACCGAATTGTTGATTCCAAAAGATTTAAAGGTTGAAACCTATCGCAGGATGCTCGATCAAACAGAAAATCTGATTTTGAAATTCGGCTACGAAGGAAGTGCCTGGCTGAAAGAAAAAGATTGGATCTACTATCGTTTTGGCG
The DNA here is from genome assembly GCF_000224985.1 of Ligilactobacillus ruminis ATCC 27782. Lineage (NCBI taxonomy): Bacteria > Bacillati > Bacillota > Bacilli > Lactobacillales > Lactobacillaceae > Ligilactobacillus > Ligilactobacillus ruminis. The sequence continues at coordinate 1,713,279 of NC_015975.1, read as the reverse complement.
AAAGCGACTTTGGAACGAGAACCGATGCCGAAGATCGCATTACAAAAGAAGTAAACGTTATCAGACGCTATGTCAAAGAAATTTTGCCGCCGTTTTTCAAGCAGATTGACGAAGCCGAAAACGGGCGAAAAGCCGCAGTTTGCCTGGTAAATTTCCTGGTTGACAACGGAGTCAAAAAAAGACTTGAAGATTGGCGGCAAAATCTGATGGAACAAGGCCTTTTACAGGAATCGGAACGTCCGGAGCAGGTTTGGAATCTCTTTTGTCAGATGATGGATGAATTTGTCGAAAATCTCGGTGATCTGCCGTTTGAAGAAGAAGATTTCCTGAACTTGCTTCAGACCGGGTTTGATGCTGGCGAATACAGAAGGGTTCCGGCCTCGCTTGATGAAGTGGCGATTTCTGAAACAGGGATGGTTCAGCCGACTGACCGCAAAGTCGTTTTCATGATCGGATCAACCGATCTGGTTATGCCGGACAGGATTCAAAACAAGTCGCTGCTTTCTGACGGCGATCGCAGTCTGATGCTTGAAAATGCGCTTCTTTCTGAGGATCAGGTGCTTGATGAGACTTCGGAAAAAAGCATGCTGTCGGAACCGTTGCTGAATTATCTGGCATTCCTTTCTCCAACTGAAAAACTGATTTTCACGTATCCTCACGGAAACGATGCGGACGGCGGAATAAAAATGTCGCCTTACGTTGAGCGAATCAAGCAGCATTTTTTGCTCGAAGAGCTTGAAATCTCTGAATTTGACAAACTCAGCACGCCGAAGGGCACGATTGAAGATTTGATTTTCGAAATCAGACGTCATGCCGATGAAAAGAATTCCGTGCCGGCTTTTTGGAAGCAGGTTTATGCGAAAATGAAGACGGTTGACGCCGAAATGACTGAAAAAGTCATGAGCAGCTTGCGCTATCGCAATATTCCGGAACAGCTGACCGCACAAAATGCACGCAAGCTTTATGGCAAAGAATTGAACACGTCGATTTCAAAACTTGAGACTTTCTACAAAAATCCGTATGAATACTTCTTGAGATACGGGTTGGGGCTGATGGAACGCGACGTGTTTGAGATGTCCGCAGCCAGTACGGGGAGCTACTTTCATGCCGTGCTTGACGCGTTTTTCCGGCTTCTTTTTAAAAACAACCTGACTCTAAAGAATTTGTCATCAGAGCAGTTTAACGAGATTTTTGAAGAAACGACCAGTCTGGTTTCGAAGGATCCGCAGTTCATGATTTTAAAAAGCTCCAATCGCATGGGATTTATCGAGCGGCTTTTGAACGACACGCTGTCACAAACGCTTTGGGCCGTGCGCAATCAAAGAAACTATGGTCACGTCAGGACGCTCAGAACCGAGGCATTGTTTGGCCACGTCGGCGTCGAAGAAGGACTCAAAGGGCTTTTGATCAAGACGCCTAAAGGTAATCAGGTCAACGTTCGCGGCAAGATTGACCGAATCGACGAAACGATCGGTGCGGGAGATAAGTATTTGGGCGTCATCGATTACAAATCGGGGGCAAGAAAATTCAATTATGCTCAGGCATATTATGGAATCGCGCTGCAGCTTTTGACGTATCTGGATGCGTTGGAACAAAACGCTGAGCTGGTTTTGCCAAACGAACAGTCCAAATTGGCCGGGGCCTTGTACCTTCACCTTCAAAATCCGCGGCTGAAGCCTTCCGAGGTAAAAGCAGATGAGCAAAAAACGCTCATTGCAAGTCACGGATATCAGGGTCTGTTGGTGTCTGATCCTGATTTGTTGAGCACGCTTGACGAAACGGTCGAAGAAAAAAGCTCATCGCTGTTCTTGCCTTTCAAGCGTCTGTCCGGCGGGACCTACCGAACGACCAATTATGCGCAGGAAACTTTGATTGAGCCGGATAATCTGGAATTTTTGCTCAAGCATAATCGCAAGATGATCGCCAATGCCTGCGACATGATTTTTGACGGCAGAATTGATCTTTATCCTGCCAAATGGTCTTCAAGCGTTACGGCCTTGCAGTATTCTCCGTTCAAATCGATCATGCAGTTTGACGCAATGCTTCCGGAAAATCGTTATTTCGTGATTCCTTCCGTTGGCGCAACGGAAATTTTGAAATCAATCAAAGAGGGGGATTAAGATGGCTTTTAAATTCACTCAAGGGCAATCGCAGGCGATTCATGCAAGCGGACATGACATTTTGGTTTCGGCTTCTGCCGGTTCCGGGAAAACCAGGGTTTTGGTTGAACGGGTGGTTGACAAGATCAAGCACGGCATCGACGTTGATCGTCTGTTGATTTTGACTTTCACCGAAGCGGCCGCCAAGGAAATGAAGGAACGAATTCAAAAGGCATTGAGGGAAGCTTGCAATCAAACGGAAGATGAGCATCAAAAAGGTTTTTTGATCAATCAGCTCGTTAAGCTCAATACGGCAGACATCAGAACGATCGATGCCTTTTGTCTCAAATTCATTCAAAATTACTACTACAAAGCATCCCTGGATCCGTCTTTTCGACTTTTGACCGATCAGACTGAAAAAAGATTGCTGAGAGAAGACGTCTTAAACGATCTGCTTGAAAAATTATACGGTCAAGATGACGCAGACTTTATCGAACTGGCAGAAAACTTCTCAAACGATCGCAGCGATGACGGCTTAACGGAACTCATCATGAGGGTTTTTGATTTCGCAAACGTCAATCCTGATCCGGAAAATTGGATCAAAAGCTTGCCTCAAACGTATCAGATTGGCACGAAAGACTTTACCGAGAGTGCATTTTTCAAGGAAAAGCTTTTGCCGATGCTCGTTGAAAAATTGAGGATGCTTGCGATCAACATGGAAAAAGCACGCGTCACGATGCAGGAACAAGATGAAAGTTTTTTTGCAAAGCAGATCGCGCTTTTTGAAGATGAAGGCAACCGGTACGAAAATTATGCGAAAATGCTGGAAGATGGCGCAGACTATGCCACGCTGCAGAAAACTTTTGCTGAAATGAGCTATGCGCGTTTTCCGAGCACGAAAAGAACCGACGATTCACTGCTTACGGAAACAAAAGCAAACGTCAAGCTGATTCGCGATGAAGCCAAAAAAATCTTTACGGAAAAAATCGTTCCGGAATATTTCGCCGTTTCAAGCACCGATTTGGAACAGGCCTTGAAGCAAGCATACAGGCTCGTCAAAAAGCTCAGCGAAGTTGTTTTTAAGTTTGTCGCTGCCTATCAAACGGAAAAAAGAAGCAGACGGGTGCTTGAATTCAGTGATCTGGAGCACTATACGCTTTCGATTCTGCAAAAAAACGATGACATCAGGCAAGATCTGGAAGAGCGCTATGCAGAAATCATGGTTGACGAATACCAGGATACAAATCAGCTGCAGGAAACGATTTTAACGACGATTGCAAGAAAATCTCCCGGCAACATGTTCATGGTGGGCGACGTCAAACAGTCGATTTATGGTTTCCGTCTGGCCGATCCGGGATTGTTCCTTGAAAAATACAGGCGCTACGCAAATGACGATTCGGATGGGCAACGCATTATTCTGGCGGAAAATTTCCGCTCCGTCAAAAACGTGGCTTCAATTACCAACCTGATTTTCAGTCAGATCATGAGTCGAGAAGTCGGCGAAATGGATTATGACGACAATGCGCAGCTTGTGTACGGTTCGAGCGATTATCCGGAAAAACAAACGACGGCGGAAATTTTGCTGTATTTTGACAAAAGAAACGAAACCGCGGAAAAGACAACCGGAAAGATGCGCTGGGACATGACGTCAGAAAATCACGAGTCGATGGATGCGGACTTCACGATCGAAAGCGCAGCGCAAGGACAAATGCTGGCGACGGCCGAAAAAATCAAGCAGTTGGTTGATTCCGGATTTGAAATCTATGATCGCAAGCAAAAGAAAATGAGAAAAATCAGCTACGGCGACATCGCCGTGCTGTCCGGAACTCACGGCAATCATTTGATTTTGTCGGAAGAATTCAAGCGTTTGGGAATCCCTTACAAGGTCCAAAAATCCGAAAACTATTTTCAGACGACGGAGCTTCGAATCATGCTGGCGTTGCTCAACGTGATCGACAATCCGCGCCAGGACATTCCGCTTGTTGCCGTGCTTCGCTCACCAATCGTCGGGCTGAATGAAAATGAGCTGGCGCTTCTTCGAATCAATGACCGCTCAGGCGACTATTACCAGGCATTATTGAAATTTTACGAAGAATCTCCCGGTCAAAACCAGGAATTGCATAATAAAGTCAAAAAATTCATGGAAATGCTTGAAAGATTCCGAACGTTGGCTCGTCAAAACGAGCTGTCGACTTTGATCTGGAAAATTTACGATGAAACGCATTTTTTGGAATACGTTTCCGGAATGCCTGGGGGAAGCCAGCGCGCGGCCAATCTTCATGCATTGTACGAGCGTGCTGCAGCATACGAAAAGACGAGTTTCAAAGGACTGTTTCAGTTCATTCGCTTCATCAACAAGATGCAGGATCAAAACGAAGATTTGGCGTCCGCGTTAAACGAAGCAAGTGATGACGTTGTCAGCGTCATGACGATTCACGGCAGCAAGGGCCTGGAGTTTCCGGTGGTCTTTTTGGTTGATGCGACAAAGCGTTTCAACACTGACAGTCTGAAAGGAAAGTATCTGCTGAATGAAAAGGACGGCGTGTCGATCACGTGCCTCAATCGCAAAACGCGTGTCGAAACCGTCACTCCGATGCAGTCGTACGCAAAGGAAAAAGTGGCAAGAAAGCTTTGCGCAGAGCAGATGCGCTTGCTTTACGTCGCTTTGACGCGTGCCGAACAAAAACTCTTCATCGTGGCCGGATACAAAAACGAAGATGATGCCTTGAGCAAGTGGAAACAGGCGAAAAAAAGCGAGGATCTGCTTTTGAGTGCTGACGTGCGCGAAAATGCCGTTTGCTTTATGGACTGGATCGGTGCTGCCTTTTATCGCGAACGGAATTTTTGCAAGAGGTTCGATTGTGTTGATGACGTCAGACCGTGTCATTATCTTGACAAATTCAGTGCCGAGTATGAATTTGAAAAAATCAGCTTCGATGAGCTGTCGAAAAATGCCGACAATCAGCCGCTTGATTTAAAGAAATGGCTGAAAGATCAGGCTAAAGAAGAATTGGATGCGGATGATGCCGACTTCATCAACAAAGTGCTGACGTATCGCTATGATCATGAAGGCCTTGTCAAAACTGCGGCATACCAGTCGGTTTCTGAGATCAAATCGGCATTTGCGGATCCTGACGAAAAGGTGATGAGCAACCTTGACACAAGCGAAAATGAAAAGGAAAATGCCAATCGATTCGTTTCAAAGATGGAATTGCCAAAATTCATGGTGCATGAAGAAAAAATCAGCGGCGCAGCAATCGGGTCTGCCGTTCACTTGGTGATGGAAAAACTTGATCTGACAAAAAAGCCGAGCGAATCTTCAGTCAAAGAAGAAATTTCCGAATTGGTCAAGGACGGAATTTTGAATGATGAGGTCGCAAAAAGAATCCGAATCAGCGATATCTGCCGCTTTTTTGAAACCGATCTGGGCAAGACGATTCTTGAAAAACATGAATTCGTCAAAAGAGAAGTTCCGTTTTCCTTGCTGATTCCTGCAAATGAGATTTTTGTCGGCTTGAGCGAATCGGATCCGGTGCTTGTGCACGGAATCATCGACGGCTATGTCGATGACGGGAAGAAGGTCATCTTGTTTGACTACAAGACGGATCATGCTGCTGAAGAAAACGTTCCCGAAGTCAAAAAACGCTATGCTGGACAAATTGAGCTTTATTCAATGGCGCTAAAGAGCATCTTGAACAAGCCTGTTGATGAAAAATATCTGTATTTGACGCAACTGGGCAAAGCAGTGGACTTGTAAAGAGGTGAAGAAATGAAAAAACTTAAAATTACGGGCGCAGTCATCTTGCTTCTGGCAGGTCTCGTGATGATTTTTAATGAGCAGATCAAGTGCTTAATCGTTGACTGGATGACGAATTCGTCGCTTAAACAGCCTGTAAAAGATGATGATTCAAAAGGAAACTTTGATTTCGAAAAGGTAAAGGCCGTTGACAGCAAAATGGTTGCCAAGGCGGCTTTTTCAAAAAATCATGATGCGATCGGCAAGTTGTCAGTTCCAAGTATCAAGGTCAAGCTCCCGATTTTCAAGGGATTAGACAACTATAACCTTGTTCGCGGTGCCGGAACCATGAAGGAAACCGAGCGGATGGGAATCGGTAATTATGCTTTGGCGGGTCATCACATGAAAGACGGTTCGCTTTTGTTTGGGCCATTGGAAAACGTGAAGAAAGGCGACAAGATTTATTTGGCCGACAAGCATCACGTCTACGTTTACGAAACGACGCTGAAGACCGTCGTTGACAAGCATGATACCAATTATATTGACGACGTTCAGGGGCAAAAACTCGTCACGCTGATTACCTGTGCTTCCGGGATGACCGGTGAAAGCAGGCGCGTCATCGTTCAGGGCGAGCTGCTTTTCAAAAAGTCGGCAAACAAGAAAAATCTCAAAGTTTTCAATAAATAGAATTTTTTGGGGAGGCTGGGAAAAAATCTTCCTCAAATTGAAAAACCGGATGGTTTGCCATCAATTGCAAATCTGATCCGGTTTTTTTGCGTATGCATGACGATTCTCATGCTTATGATCGAAACAAGCAAAAATAGTTTGGAGGTAAATTTGACTGAGAGCCTGGTGCGCTGATTTATCAGGGCTGCATTTGGCAAAAGCTCTGCCGTTTATATGGACACAGCGATGAAAATTGAGCCTTTGTCGTGAACGGCCTGTTCGAAAAATGGCGATTACGGACAAAATGGATAAAAATGGCCGTTTGTCCGTAAAATTTCAGCTCGCGCAGCCTCGGAAGCAGAACAAAATCACTAAAATTTGAAAAAATGTTCTACCGCCGACTCCAAATCCGGCTCGCGCGGCTCCGAAAGTAGAACAAAATCTCCAAAATTTGGAAAAATAGTCTACATCCCGGTCCAAAATGGGAGCGTGCGGCCCTGAAAGCAGACCAAACCGCTGACCGGAGCATCGTTGCTTTATATTTCGGAATATAACAAAATCTTTGCTGCCAGTCAAAACTGCATTTTTCGAAAATTCCGCGAAGAGGGCGAAAGAGCAGATTGACGGTTGTTGGAAAATGCTTTATACTAAAATTATTTTCATGAGTATTGGATGAAAGAAAATAATTTTCGCAGCGGAAGCGAGGTTTCGACATGCTGCAGGAAGCAATGAAGATGATCAAGCCTGAGATGACCGTGAGTTTTGGCGGTGGCAGCACGGTTGTCAGGCTTGCAAAATACTTGTGCGATGAAGATGAAACTTTAAGGAAAACGCTGAAGGTAACGACTCCTTCGCTTGAAACGATGGAAATTTTGAATAATCTGAACTACCAGATCGTGGCGTTGGACGATGTTGAAAAAATTGACGTGGCGTTTGACGGTTGCGACTATGCGACGCAAAATTTGAATGCCCAAAAGTGCATGGGCGGCATCCACGTTGATGAAAAGAAGGCGGCCAAAAAAGCCTTGCGGTACGTCTTGCTGACAAAGCCTGAGCGTATCGGAAAAACGTACAATGCCAAACTGCCGATTTGTGCAGAGGTTGAACAAGACAAGGCGGATCTTTTTTTGAAAATGGCAGATCAAGCGGGTTTTGAGGCTAAAAACCGTCCTGGAATCAAGACGAGTCGCGGCAATCTGTTGTTTGATCTGCATAATGAAAAATGTACTCAAGCAGACGCCAAAGATGTTGAAACATGGCCGGGAGTTGTTGGCACGTCATCTTTTTTTGATCTGTGCACGGACGTGATTTATGAGGAAAAAGGCAAAACGATTCACTTAAGAAAGGAAGAGCTCAAATGACAAAATATAATTGGGGAATTATCGGAACCGGCTGGATTGCGCACGACATGGCAGATGCCTTGAATAAGACAAATGGCGAAATTTATGCGGCTGCCAATCCGAATGAGGCGCATTTGACGGAATTTGTCAAAGAAAAAAACGTCAAGCATGCCTACGTCAATCCTTACGACATGATTGCAGACGAAAACATCGACATCATCTACGTGGCATCGCCCAACAACACGCATTACGAATTCGTCAAGAAAGCGCTTGAAGCGGGCAAGAACGTTTTTTGCGAAAAATCGCTGACGGTCAACGCTAAAGAATTTGATGAACTGGAATCAGTGGCAAAAGAAAAAGGCGTCATCCTGACGGAAGGATTTACGCTTTATCACATGCCGCTTTATGACAAAGTCAAAGAATTGATCAGTGCGGGAAAACTTGGCGAGATCAAGCTCGTTCAAGTCAACTTCGGAAGCCTGAAGGATCCCGATCCTACCAAGCGCTATTTTTCAAAAGAGCTTGCCGGTGGGGCGTTGCTTGACATTGGTTGTTACGCAACTGCATTTTCCAGAATGTTCCTTGATGAACAGCCGAATTCGATTACGACGTCCGTCAAATTTTATGAAACGGGCGTTGATGAGCAGTCGGGCATTATTTTGAAAACCCCGTCTGAGCAGATGGTCGTCATGGCGCTGTCGTTTAGGGCCAAGCAGCCGAAGCGCGGCGTGATTTCCGGAACGAAAGGATATGTTGAAATTTCGAACTATCCGCGTGCGGAAGAGGCAGTCGTCACTTATACGGAGGATGCGCACACGCAGACTTCTGAAACGATTGCTGCAGGAGATACGAAGCAGGCGCTTGAATATGAGATTTTGGACATGCAGCGTTACGTTGAACAGGGAAACGATGAAGGACGTCTTGGCTGGAGTCGAGACGTGGCCCATATTATGGACGGGGTTCGCAGTTCATGGGGAATGAGATTTCCGTTTGAGAAATAAGGTGTCGTGATGACGATTGTCGATAAAATTTACGATAAGCAGCCAGAGTTGTCCACATGTGATCAAAAAATTGCGCACGTGATTTTGAAGAATCCAATCGAGGTTGTGGATAAGACGATTTCTGAATTGGCGGAAGAAGCGGGTGTCAGTTTGGCCTCAATTTCGCGCTTTTGCAAGACGCTTGGGTTGGCGGGATTCCACCAGCTGAAAATTGAGCTGGCGAGGGTCAGTGAGGAAAATACGACGCAGGCTGTGGAAAAGGAAAACTTTGGCGGTCAGTTGAGTGAATTTGTCAAAGACAAGGAAATTGAGCTTGAAAAGACTTTTTCACAGATTTCACAAGAAACGTGTGAAAAAATTTGTGGAAAACTGCTGCATGCTCGGGCGATTCAGGTGATTGCAGAGGGAAATACCTATGCCAACGCCGAAGATGCCGTGTATAAATTCAGTCAGATCGGCCTCTTCGCTTTTAGTTCAGCGTCGTGGGAGACGGCATTGGCACAGACGATGAACCTGCAAAAAGAAGACGTACTGCTTGTTTTCAGCAATTCCGGCGAAGCGAAAAGCCTGCTGGTTCAGATTGACGAGGCCAAAAAGAGGGGGATAACGGTGATTTCGCTCACCAACCATGAGAATTCGCCGATTGCGCAAAAGTCAGATCTCCACTGGCGTACCGTTGCCCGGCCGAAAGTTTTAATGTCCGAGTACTATTATTCGCGGCTTGCGCTTGTTTCCGCAATTGAGGCGATGTTTATTCTGATTTTGAAGAAAGAGCCAAAAAGACTTGAACGAATCAAGTTTCATGAATTGCTGATGGCGGATAAGAAGATTTAAAAAAACGACCAGGGTTTCCGATTTTAGGATCCTTGGTCGTTTTCAGTTCATTTTGAGATTGCAAAATTTTTGGGGGTTACGGGCAAAATGGTGATTCTTGGAATTTGCCCGTAAAATGCAGATCCCCGTTACGGGCAAAATGGTGATTTCTGAGATTTGCCCGTAAAATCCAGTCATCCGTTACGGGCAAAATGATGATTTCTGAGATTTGCCCGTAAAAGCTAGCCCGCTGTTACGGGCAAAATGGTGATTTCTGAGATTTGCCCGTAAAATGCAGATCCCGGTTACGGGTAAAACGGCGCTTTTTGAGATTTGCCCGTAAAATGCAGTCTTCGGTTACGGGCAAATCCTCGATTTTTAAAATATGCCCGTAAAAATCATTTGCTTCCTTCATCAGAGTTGACCGACATTTTTTGTCGCGTGAATAATTTAACCGTTTCGACGATGACAATCATCAAAACTCCGGCCATCAAAACGATGCTCCACTGCATCCATGAAAGAGAAGAGACGTGGAAAATCGAGTTCAATCCCGGAATAAAAATCGTTGAAGCAAGCAAAACTGCCGAAACGAGGACGGCGAGATTGAAAAATTTATTTTCGAACGTTTTCTTGGTAAAAATCGTTTCGTGAATCGATTTTGAATTGAACGCATGGAACAGCTGAATCATCCCAAGCGTCGCATAAGCCATCGTCAACGCATCGGCATGAATTGCGACGGAACCTGAATGGACCGGGAACGTGACGGCCCAAAGGTAGACGCCAAGCGTCAGCAGGCCTTCAAGAAGTCCCTGGTAGATAATGGCGAATCCAACGCCGTTTGACAAAAAGTTTGATTTTGATCCGCGTGGTTTTTGAGTCATGACGTTTTTTTCAGACTTTTCAATGCCAAGGGCGATTGCCGGAAAAGTATCGGTCACGAGATTGATCCAAAGAATTTGGACCGGCGCAAAAATCGACCAGTTGAGCATCGTCATCATAAACAGCGTCAGCACTTCGCCCAGATTGGCAGACAAAAGGTACTGAACGGCTTTTTGAATGTTGGCAAAAACTTTGCGACCTTCTTTGACAGCGACGATGATGGTTGCAAAATTGTCATCCGCAAGAACGATGTCTGCCGCATTTTTGGAAGCCTCTGTTCCGGTGATGCCCATGCCGACGCCGATATCTGCCTGTTTCAATGCTGGTGCGTCATTGACGCCGTCGCCCGTCATGGCTACGATTTTTCCACGTGCCTGCCAAGCTTTGACGATTCGGACTTTGTGTTCCGGGGCAACGCGGGCGTAAACCGAGTACTTTTCAATGTTTTTTTGCAACTCTGAATCGCTCAATTCGTCAAGTTCGCTTCCGGTAATCACGCCGTTCAAGTCGCTTTCTGCGATAATTCCGAGCCTGATTGCGATTGCTCTTGCCGTCTCCTTGTGATCACCGGTAATCATGATTGTTTTGATGCCGGCATTTTTGGCTTCAAACACTGCATTTTCGACTTCGGGACGCTGCGGATCGATCATTCCGGTCATTCCGGTAAAAATCAGGTCTTTTTCATAGTTCTCAGACGTCAGTTCGTCAAGTTCGTCAAGCGGTCTGTAGGCGTATCCGAGGACGCGCAGTGCCTGAAAGGCCAGTTGTTTGTTCATTTCAAGAATTTGCTGCTTGTCGCTTGCGTTAATCGGGCGAACGTCCCCGTTTTCTTCAATTTTGGTGACGCGTTTGAGCAATTCGTCAACAGCGCCTTTGGTGAAAAGAATTTTTTGCCCTTTGTGTTCAACAACTGCCGACATCAGTTTTCGGTTTGAGTCAAAAGGAAGCGATGCAAGACGCGGATAGTCGTGCTGAACCGTTTGGATTTTTGCTGAAGCTCCGTTTTCAACAAAGAAATCAAGGAGCGCCGTTTCGGTTGGATCACCGATCGGTCCGTTTTCAGATTCTTTGGCATCGTTTGCAAGAATCATGGCTAACTGAAGGTTGGGGGCATTTTTTTTGTCAAAATCCAGAGCCTTTTGCAGCGTCTGATCTGCATAGAATTGTTCAACTCTCATCTTGTTTTGAGTCAGTGTGCCCGTTTTGTCTGAGCAGATGATTTCACAAGTTCCAAGCGTTTCAACGGCCGGAAGCTTTCTGACGAGGGCATTTTTCCTGGACATTGCCTGCGTTCCGAGCGCAAGCGTAATGGTGACGATTGCTGGAAGACCTTCGGGAATTGCGGCAACGGCCAGAGAAATTGATGTCAAAAGCATGTCGAGGATTGATTCTCGTTTCGTCAAAGCACCGAAAACAAAGATGACAACTGCGATAATCAAGATCAAAACGGTTAAAACCTTGCTCAGGTGAGTGATGTTTTTTTGAAGCGGAGTGACTGAATCTTCCGCAGAATCAAGCATTTTGGCGACGTGTCCGACCTCAGTTCTCATGCCGGTTGCGACCACGACCGCTTCTGCAGTTCCGTTGGCGATGACAGTATTCATGAAAAGCATGTTGCTTCGTTCTCCAAGCGGCGGATTTTCGTCAGTCAAGGGACGAATGTCCTTTGAAACGGGAACTGATTCGCCAGTCAGGGCTGCTTCTTCTGCTCTGAGCGCATTTTGTGAGATGATTCTGGCATCGGCAGGAACGATATCGCCTGCTTCAAGCAAGATAATGTCTCCGGAAACGAGTTCCGTGCTTTTGATCTGTGAAATGATGCCGTCTCTTTTCACCCTTGAAAACGGCGTGGTCATTTCCTTGAGCGAATCGATTGCGTTTTCGGCTTTTGTTTCCTGAAAGACGCCAAAAACGGCGTTCAGGAACACGACGATAAAAATGATGATGGAATCTGAAACCTCGCCTGCCAGCATGGAAATCAGCGCCGCAATCATCAAGATGATGATCATCAGGTCTTTGAACTGTGCAACAAATTTTTCAAGCAGTGTGGAATGCTTTTTCGCTTCCAAAACGTTTGCTCCATCTTTTTCTCGTCTTGTCAAAACTTCCTTGCTGCTTAGACCATTTGTGGACGAATGAAGCTTGCGGAGCGTTTCTTCGACCGTCAAACTAAAGAATTTTGTTTCCATGTAAAAGCCCCCTTTTTGTAAATTTGTGATTTACTTAACAAAAGCATTGTATCACGGAAACAAGGATAATTTCAAAAGATAAACGTTGCGATGGAATCATTATAATTGTTGCTTGATTCATTGAAAATGCAGAGCTAAAAAAGAAATTGCAAAAATATGTCCAAAAAAAATGTTACAAATTTATGAAATTTGACTGTAAACCGTTTTCTTTTCGAGATAATATGCTAAAATATCACTTGTAACTTTAATTGGTATATGAAAGCGAGGCTTTTTAATGGAAGGGCTTAAAAAATTTGCCTGGGGTATGGCATTGATTACGCCATTTTGGTTAATATTAGGTGGATGCGTGCTTCTTTTGAATTTGGTATGATGAATAAAATAAGCAATGAATGTAGCATCAAATATTGCTAAGTGCTAAAAAAGTTGACCTGTCGCGATTGGCAGGCCTTTTTTGTTTTTTATCAGCATATGCATCGAATGTATAAATACTTTTTTGTAGAATGTAGTTTACTAATTTTTAAAAAGAATATTCATTAAAATAATGTACAAAAAATATTTTTAAAATTAAAATGAAAGTGTAATTTTAAAAGAAAGATGGCTTGATGTGTAATTGGTATAGGTGAAGATGCTGAAAAAAACTATGTCTCAAATTGCAAATCATCCTGTTTTTTTGCGTATGCATGACAATCGCCTTCCATGATGGAAATAACCCGAAGCAAAACGTATCGGTAATTTTGACTGATGGCTTTGCGTGCTGACTGAATGAGCACTGTATTTTGAAAAATCACTGCCGTTTACGGACATATCGAGAAAAATGGAGTCTTTGTCCGTGGAGCGACCTGCTCGAAAAATGTCGATTACGGACAAAATGGGCAAAAACGGCCGCTTGTCCGTAGAATTTCAGACGTTTTGTCCGTAAAATGCGTTTTGTTTACGGACAAATCATCAGAAATGGAGGTTTTGTCCGTAAATCCGGATTAAATTTTAGCTGAATGGTTGAACAACATCATTTTAAAGAAAGATAGTTTTTTTATGCAAAAAATCAAAGAAACGCCTTGGAAAGTCAATCAAAAGCAGACTGCCTCTGTTCGACTTTTCATTTAATTCGAGCAAGAAACGGGACTTTTTTCCCAGTCTTTTCGTTGGGACAAATCAAGTGAACAATTTCGTGAAAAACGATACGCAATTTTAAGCGTTGGCTGAAATTTTGAGCAAAATAAATCCACATGTGCGCACTTGAAAGCGGCTCATGTGGAGCTATCTTTATCCAATTATAATTGAACTTTCCCGTTGCAGTGCTCTCGAGTCAGCATGATTGAAACGGTCGAGCTCCACGCATGCGCGCTTCGCTCAATTATTTTGCAGCCTTGTCAGCTTCTTCGCGTTCCTTCAAGAATGACAAAACAGCTTGGTGTTGTGCACGACGCTTTTTGATATTCTTTTGGTTTACGGGGCGGCGATCGTTAGCAACGCCTACGTGTACGTTTTGTGACATGTTTTTCACTCCTTTCATCATTCATGCATTTATCCATTGTAGCCGAAAATGACGAAGAATGCAAGTTTTTCTGAATTTAACCGCCATAACCAAGGCTTTGGGCGACCAAAACAATCAACGGCAGCGTGAAAATCGTGCAAAGCGTTGAAAGACAAAGGTAGCTTGTCGGAACTTCCGCATCAAAATTGTTCAGCAATGAAAATAAAACAACAACGGCAGGAACCGGACAGGAAGCCATGATAAGAATCGCCCAGGCAGCCTGACCGGAAATCGGCACGCTAAGCAAAATAAACAGGCAGATCAGCGGAATCAGGATGTTTCTGGCAAAAGTTCCGAACACGACCGTCTTGAGATTTTTTTTGCTTGAAAAAGAAATTGCGCCGAGATTTGTTCCGACGACGATCATGCTGAGCGGGGTGTTGACCGAAACAAGCGACTTGATCGGCGTCAAAACGAGTTCGGGCAGTTTGATGCCTGAAACGAAGATGACAAAACCGATAAATGCGGCAATGACGTTGGGATTTTTCAAAGCATCCAAGAATCTGAGACGCAAGGAACGCTTGCGTTCGATTGAAAACAAAGCAACGCCGTGCGTCCACATGAAAAAGTTGCAAACAACAAGGTAAGGCACTGAAAAAAAGACCGCGCTTTCGCCAAGAATGGCAGAAACGAGCGGGATGCCCATAAACCCTGCATTTGAATAGGCCGAACCATAAAGCAGCACTGAGCGCGTTTCCTGGTCTTTGAAAAATTTTTTGTTGATTATCAGGTGAGAAACGATGATGCTGATGATATAGACCAGTGTGACTGCCATGATTGCCTGAAAGAATTCAATCAGCCGTTTCATGGAAAAGCCGACGAGATACGCGTTGACGATCAGGCACGGCGAAATTATGTACAACAGGAAATTGGTCAGATCCTTAGCCGTTTCTTTATGAATCATGCCAAGTCTGCCGGTTAAAAAGCCAAGCAGCATCAAGAGGAACATGATCACGATTTGTTTTGCGGAAACTATGAAAGTCATATGAAATACACTCCCTTACATTACATTATGAAGCCTTTGCTTTCAGAAAATCAAGCATTGATGATATAATCTAATTGACGAAAAGGGGAGGACGCTAGAGAGATGAGTATTTTAGAAGTTGAGGGACTGTCGATGTCGTTTGACGACAAGCAGCTTTATAAGGATGCCTCGTTCAGACTGAATAAGGAAGATCACATGGGAATCATCGGTCAAAACGGTGCCGGCAAATCCACCTTGATCAAAATTCTGACGGGTTCCAGGCTGCCTGACGAGGGCCGGATCAAATGGCAGAGGGGCGTCAGAATCGGCTATCTCGACCAGTATGCCGAGTCGGCGCACGACCTGACGATCGGAGCTTTTTTGCAAAGTGCTTTCAAAGAGCTGTTTGAAGTTCAGGAAAGACAAACGAGGTATTATGAAGAATATGCCAAAAAAATAGACGATTCTCTGCTTGAAAAGGCCGGACGCTGTCAGGAAATTCTTGAAGCAAATGACTTTTACGGGATTCAGACGAAAATCGATCAGGTCATGAGCGGACTTGGAATCGATGCGTTGGGAAGCAATCGGCAAGTCAGCGAATGTTCCGGCGGACAGCGTTCAAAAATCATTTTGGCCAAACTCCTGCTTGAAAAGCCGGATGTCCTGCTGCTTGACGAACCGACGAACTACCTTGATACGGAGCATATAGAGTGGCTGATCGATTATCTGAATGGTTTTGAAGGATGTTTCATGGTCATTTCGCACGACTATGATTTTTTAGAGAGAATCACCAATACGATCGTCGACGTTGCATTTGGCAAGATCACAAAATACACTGGCAGCTTCAGGAAAGCAATCAAGCAAAAAGAAGAAAAAAAGGCCGTGCAGCTCAAAGCCTATGAGAAACAGCGACGCCAGATCGAAAAGGACGAGGCCTATATCAGAAAGAACAAGGCCGGAACGCGGTCGACGATGGCCAAATCGCGCCAGAAACGTTTGGATAAGCTTGAACGAATCACCCCTCCGTCCGACAATCTGCAGGCACATTTCAAATTCCCGTATATTGAGCTTTTGTCAGCATCGACCTTGACCGTCAGCGGACTTTCGGTCGGATATGAGACACCGTTGCTTTCTCCAGTGACGTTTTCGATGAGTCACGGTCAAAAAGTTGTTTTGAAAGGCTTTAACGGTGTCGGCAAATCCACTCTGATCAAGTCGATTCTGGGAATCATTCCGAGTTTTTCCGGATCCGTTCACTTTGTCGATTCCTGCATCGTCAATTATTTCGATCAGAATCTCGAATGGGACGATCCGACGAAAACACCGCTCCAAACGCTGCAGGACATTTACCCGAGACTTGAACCGAAAACAATCAGGCAGCGCCTTGCCCGTGCCGGAATAAATGCCTCGAATACGATGAAGCCGATGAATCTCTTGAGCGGCGGCGAGCAGACGAAGGTCAAGCTCTGCATCATGGAATTAAAGCCAAGCAACTTTCTGATTTTGGATGAACCGACGAATCACCTCGATGACGAAACGAAAAACGCCTTGCGGGATGCTCTGATCAGTTATCCCGGCAACGTTTTGCTGGTTACGCACGAAGCATCGTTTTACGACGGTTGGACAGACAGGATCTTTGATGTCGAGCAGATTCGCCTCAACAAGTAAAGGTTCGGTGCATCCGTGTTCTTGACATTCGCTGATTCGACACGTATATTTGAATTGTACGCAATTGTAAAGGGGTTGCAACCTTAAAATGAAAAAGAAGAATATCATCTACTGGGCCGTTGCGCTCGTTTTGGTTCTGGTGACGGCATACAGCACGATTCATGTCCACAACGCAAGACAGGTGAATGACGTCAAGATGCAGTCCGAATCACGAAAACAAGCCGAAGAAGATGCACAGCAAAAGCGCCTTTTGGCCGATCAAAAGAAACGTCTGATCAAACCGGCATCCTGGGACAAGCCGACTTTAAGCGGCGGTTATCCTGATATCAGCAAATATGCCCATGCCAAAAAGAAGGAAGAACGTATCTGGATCGAGGTCAACTTGCGCAAGCAGCGTGTTTATATCAGAAGAGGGCCGTACACGCTCTATACGATGTACGCATCCGTTGGTAAAAATTACAAGAAAACCAAAGCTTATCAGTGCACGCCGATCGGACATTTCAAAATTGAAAAGCGGCGCGGGGTTTCGTATTATGATCCAACGCGCGGTTATGGTGCCAGATATTGGACGGCATTCAAGGATGACGGACTCTATCGGTTTGAATCGGTTCCTTTTGACGAAAACGGCAAGGTAATCAAAGCAGAAGCCGAAAAACTTGGGCAAAAGGTAACTAAAAAGCACAACATCAAAGCCTATGGCTCAATTCGCCTGTCGGTTCCGGATGCTCAGTGGATCGAAGAAAACATCCCGGCAAAAACGCGCGTCGTGATTGATTCGCAAGATGACAAGCGGGATGCATGGGAATATCTCAAAGTAGACTAAATCAAGGGCAGGTTAGAAAACCAGGCCTCGAACTAAAACCCGGATGATTTGCATTAATTGTAAATCTCATCCGGGTTTTTGCGTATGCGGGACAAATTCCCCGTTATGATGGGAATAAGCAAAAATTTACGGGCAAATCTCAAGAATCACCATTTTGCCCGTAACGTGTGACTGGCTTTTACGGGCAAATTTCAAAAATCGAGATTTTGCCCGTAACGGGGATCTGCATTTTACGGGCAAATCTCAAAAATCGCCATTTTGCCCGTAACGTGTGACTGGCTTTTACGGGCAAATCTCAAAAATCGCCATTTTGCCCGTAACGTGTGACTGGCTTTTACGGGCAAATTTAAGAAATCGACGTTTTGCCCGTAACGGGGATCTGCATTTTACGGGCAAATCTCAAAAATCGCCATTTTGCCCGTAACGGGGATCTGCATTTTACGGGCAGATTTAAAAAATCGCCATTTTGCCCGTAACGCGAGAACTGGGTTTTACGGGCAAATCCCCAAAAGCGCCATTTTGCCCGTAACCGAGGATCTGCATTTTACGGGCAGATTTGGAAAAACGAGGATTTTCCCGTAATCATGGCTTGTGTACTGATTTAGCAGACGATGCGCAGCACTGCGTTTGATAGCGCTGTAAAAAAATGTTACTATACTATTGTGATTAATGCTAGAAAGGGTTTTAGAAATGATATTTTTAGCTATATTATTTGCATTATCAATTTTGGTTATTGAATATACAATTGCACAAAAATTTCTCGAAAAAGATGCCTCGATTCTGGTTTATGCCGGCGGAATCGTTGTCGTTTTATTCATTGCAATCATTGATGGATTGTTGTTTACGATGGGACTGACTAAAAAAGTCGACGTTACGGCAACCTATCTTGGTCTTTGTCTGCCAAGCGGTCTTTTGCTTCTGGCCTTTGCCAGGATGCTTTTTGGCGTCATCAAGAAGATGGCGCAAGAAAACCCGAAGAAAATCATCGAAATCGGCAATGAAAAGAAGCCGCGCATGCTGCCGACGAATATCTGGGGCGTTTCCATGGCGGCGATTTTTTATGGATTCTTTGCGACCGCGGCCGGAATCTGCATGTTTTTGGCCGTTGCCTTGAAGTTCAATGGCGGAATATCATCACTGGCCGGTGCCGCCGTAGCTTTGATTGCGGTTTTGCTGATCAATTCGCAGTATCCGAAAAGACTGCGTTCCGAACTGATCGAAGGCAACGTTATTTCTGAAGATACGCAGACTTATCAAGGAGAAGAACGAAGAAACGGCTCGATCAGCGCCAGGGACAAGGGCGATATTTTGTGCTATGGCGGCGTGCTGTTGGCGTTTTTGATCTATTGCTTTTCAAGAAACACGACGATTGCTGCGGTAGTGCTCTTTTTGGGCGTGATGGCCAGTCTGCCGTATTATCGAAAGGATACGAAAGAAAGAAAAAATCGTTTATAGTAACGTGATTCTCGCTCGTTTTCGGGCGAGTTTTTTTATGCATGAAAATGCAGTGCAGTTGGCTGCGTTTGTGTCATTAAGTCTCAAATTGCAAATCTGATCCGGTTTTTTTCGTATGCATGACAATCGCTTGCTATGACGGAAATAACAAAAAATAGTCTGGCGGTAAATTTGACTGAAAGCTTGACGCACTGATTTAGCGCGTGCTGCATTTGGCAAAATGACTGCCGTTTACGGACAAATCATCAAAAATTACACTTTGACCGTAAATCCGAATGAGATCTTGCTTGAAACAGTTGTGCATTACTGCTGCTAAAAAATAGTTTTTATGTATTAAAAATGCCGGACAAAAGCAGTCGCAAATCGACCGCCATCGTTCGGCAAGTGATAACAGGGACTTTTTCCAGTCTTCTGTGATTATTTGTTGTTGATGACGACTTTCGTTCCGACTGGCAGATTATTGTAAAGCCAGATCGCATCGGGAACGGAAAGTCTGATGCAGCCGTGGGATGCGGGCTGTTTGCCAAGCTTTTTGCACTCTTCGACGTCATACTCGCCTTGGATGTTCGTCGGGACGGTGTGGAAAAGATACTCGCCATGGTTGAGCCATGAAATGTAGTATCTGGCGCCTTCGTTGAGGTTGTTGTTGAAGAAGCTTTTTCCGCGCTCGTTTTCGATGTAATACGTGCCCGTCGGAGTGTAGCTGACCTGCTTGCCGTCAACATCGTGGTACTTTCCGCCCGATGAATACATGGTATAGATAGTTTTGTCACCGTCTTTTAAAAGCGTTCGGTTTGATCTGAGTCGGACTTCGATCCATAGGTTTTCGACCTTGTTTAAATCGGGATAATCGACCGTCTCGGACGATTTTTGCCAATCAATCGGAGTACGCATGACTGATTTTTCAGTTGTGGAGCTGCTTTTGATTTTTGAAGTCGAACTGCTTTTCCTTTTGACGAACAAGTTTTGATGAGAAGAACTTGTCGATTTCTTTTTTAACGAAGCTTTGGATTCGAGTTTTTGCAGGTTTGCATCGTCTAAGTGCTGAACATAGGCAATGCCTGTTGCCCCAATGACAAGAACCAGTGCAAGAAATGCGAAAAAATTCCTGTTTGAGTTCTTGCCATGCTTTGGGAGTTGTTTGTTATTCATGCTGAATGCTTCCTTTGTTCCATATAATCTCCAAAATCAATCATACATAATTTTGAAGGGAGAGTGCAATAAATAATTGAAAAATTATAAAATATTTGCTAATTTTTAGAAATGGCGTAAACTGTAAAATGTAGAAAATATTGAGGTGATTCAAATGATGGAACAGGCATGCACGACGATCTTGGTCGGCAAGAAGGCAACAATTGACGGTTCGACCATGATTGCGCGCAATGACGATACGTTTTTGCCGCTTACCCCGCAGCGCTTTGAAATGCAACAGGCATATTCTGGCAAAAAAGAAATTTGGAAATCAAACAAGAACGGCTTTCAGGCCCCGTTGCCTGAGAACGGTTATAAAACGACGATGACGCCGAATGCCGACGTGGACAAGTGCGGTGTGTTCGGCGAAAGCTCGATCAATGAAAAAAACGTTGCGATGTCTGCAACTGAATCAGTCTACGGAAACGAGCATGCATTGGCATATGATCCGTGGGTCAAGGACGGCTTGGCTGAAGACTCGCTCCAAAACATGGTGGCTCCGTACATCAACTCCGCAAAAGAAGGCGTCGAATATCTTGGACGTTTGATTAAAAAGTACGGTTCTCCTGAGGGAAACGGAGTCCTGTTTTCTGACAGAGACGATGTTTGGTACATGGAAATCGTCACCGGACATCATTGGGCAGCAACGAGAATTCCGGACGATTCTTATGCGATAGCCGCAAACCAAGTGGCACAGGATTTCATCGATTTTGACGATCCGAAAAACTACATGTGGTCTGATGGTCTGCAGGAATTCGTAGAAGAGCATCACTTGAATCCGCATCCTGAAACGTTCAATTTCAGAAAAATTTTTGGCACCGACAACGAAAAAGATCGCCATTACAACACGCCGCGTGTTTGGTATGGTCAAAGATGCTTTACGCCTGACGTTTTGCAGGATCCGCAGTCAAGCGACCTGCCGTTTATCTGCAAGGCCAATCGTCTGCTTTCGGTTGAAGATTTGGAATACGTGCTTGCATCGCATTATAATGAAACGAAGTATGATCCGCTGGGACACGGTTCGGATGAGGATAAATTAAAGTTCAGACCGATTTCGCTCAACAGAACGCAAAATTCTCACGTTCTTCAGATCAGAAACGACGTGCCGGAAGAAGTTTCCGCACTCATGTGGATCTGCTTTGGCATCCCGTCGTTTACACCGTATGTGCCGTTCTTTACAAATGCAGAGGATACGGACGACAGCTACAGTCAAACGCCGCTTGAGTATGACATCAACAGCGCATACTGGATGTATCGCACGTTATCAATGCTGGCGGAATCTCACTATAGCAAATTTGTCCAGGAATGTCGCGATTATTTGACTCAGGCAAGAGAACAGCAGCACCGCTTGGTAGAAGAAACGATTCAGGATGCCAGGAATTACTCCGGAGCTGAACTCACTGCATTTTTAACGAAGAGAAATCACGAAATGGTTGCCGACATGAAGGCACGCACGATGAGTCAAATCGGCAATTTCATTACTGAAGGCTTGACGCTTTCCAAATTGACATTTAATATGGATATTAATCTTTGATGTTATTAGGAAGTGAAGTCATGCAGATTAAAGTCAAGGACTTTATTGAAAAAATTGAAAATCAGGCTTATCGGCACGAAACTATTTTGGCCGATAAGGAAGAAGACGTGCTCCAAAACGTCGATCAAGCGGTTTTCCCGCTGATTGACAAGATGGTTGATGCGATCAGTAAAGAAGAGCTTGCCGAAACGGAATTGGTGATCGGAGATGGTGAAGATCGCATCAGCATCATGCTTGAGACCGGAATTATCAACTTGCCGTTTGAAAATATCAAGCGCGTGGACAATTTCTTCGATGATCTTGAAGCAGAAGTGCCTGTCATCGTGTATTTTATCGCAAAGGGACGTTTGCTAAACGAGTCCGACTTCAAGATCATGCGCGTCTCTCCTGCTTCCGAGTTCATCAAAGACCACGGCCAAAAAACGGTGGCTTTGGCCGCAAGCGACGCATTGAATCGGATTCTTGCCAATCGTGAATCCGCAAAAGAGGAATAGGCATGTATACGATAAATGATCTTATTTTGCTGTTTTTTATCTATTCGTTCGTTGGTTGGCTTTGGGAAACGGTATATTGTTCAAGTAAAGAAGGTCATTTTGTCTATCGCGGCTTTTTGTTTGGACCGTATTGCCCGGTATACGGCTTTGCAGTCAGTTCGGTGCTTCTTTTTACGCAGAAATTTGCCGACGATTTTGTGCTGCTGTTTTTGGTCGGCACTGTTGTTTCAACCGTGTTCGAGTATCTTGCCGGTGCTTTTTTGGAAAACATCTTTCATCTCAAGCTTTGGGACTATTCTAAATATCCCGGCAACGTCAAAGGACGCATTGCCCCGTTCATCTCATTGTTTTGGGGCATCAGCACGGTTGTTTTGACTGCCTTCGTTCAGCCGCACGTTATGAGCTTCGTTGATTTTCTGGAGGCTAAGATGGGCATGCTCGCTGATTTGTTCGTAATCGTCGTCATGGGCAGCGATGCGGCAATTACTATTTTCAATATGCAAAAATTCAGAGCCCATGCCCTCGTGCTTGAGCAAATGATTCAGATTGAGCGCCTGCGTTTGAAAAATGAAGCTGAGCGCATCATTGAAGAACGCCCATACTTCAAACTTGCCAGTTTTGAAAGCAAGAGTTTGGCCATTCAAAATTATATTGAAAAATGGCACGAAACGATTTTGCATCGACTCGATGCTTCATTTAATTTCAATGAGCGCCGTATGCTCAAAAGCTTCCCTAAGATGAAACTTCTGGAAGCACCGAACCTGGATGAAATCAGAGAAAAACTTTTGAAAAAATAACCCGTTTGATTGCGGGATGATCAAGCAAAAACGCAGAACTTTTGGGAAAATTTGAATGCTCCAAAAGTTCTGTTTTTGTGTTTGCGGATGAGAATTTGGGGGATTTTTGTGATGAGCTTAAATGGCTGCCGCGGATTACGGGCAAAATGCCGCTTCTTGAGATTTGCCCGTAAAATGCAGATCCCCGTTACGGGCAAAATGTTGATTTTTTAAATCTGCCCGTAAAATCCAGTCACCCGTTACGGGCAAAACGGTGATTCTTGAGATTTGCCCGTAAAATGCAGCACTCCGTTACGGGCAAAACTTCGATTTCTGGGATTTGCCCGTAAAATGCAGCACTCCGTTACGGGCAAAATCCTCGATTTTTGAAATCTGCCCGTAAAACCCAGTCACCCGTTACGGGCAAAACGGCGATTCTTGAGATTTGCCCGTAAAAGCCAGTCACACGTTACGGGCAAAATGGCGATTTTTTGATATGCCCGTAAAATGCAGCCCCCCGTTACGGGCAAAATGTCGATTTTTGAAATATGCCCGTAAAATGCAGCCCCCCCGTTACGGGCAAAACTTCGATTTCTTAAATTTGCCCGTAAAATGCAGATTCTCGTTACGGGCAAAACGTTGATTTCTGGGATATGGCCGTAATCGAAAGGATGACGGCAGGAGTTTGCTTAGTCAAAAGGATTGATGGGTCCGAATGCGGCTGACGACACTGGATTTTTCAAGGAAAAAGAGCCAATGAAGAATCGTAGACAAAATTTCCGCTGTTTCACCAATTTTTGTCTACCGTCACGTTGAGCGCCTTCGAAAGTAGAAAAAATCTCAAAAAATGAAAAAATGTTCTACCGCGTGCAACCAAATCACGTCGCGTACCTCCGAAAGTCGATCAAACCGGAGCATTTGCTAACCGCCGCTCCCCCTCAGAAGCCTATCACTGCCAAGAGACTTCAAGCTCTGCATTTTGCCGGAAGATTCTTACGGATTAAGAATTGTAGAATGGAAAATTAGAAAAGGTGTTGACAAATTTCATAAATAATTGTAGTATCTAAGACAACAGTATAATGACGTTGAAGAGAAGAGTAGGCATGGTGAGTACTTCTACAGAGAACTTCCGGGAGTTGAGAAGGAAGGTCGGAAAGCCATGCTGAAGATGAACTCCGAGTTAGATCGTCGGTGCAAGCTTGCGGTCCGCAGAAATGCGATAAAGTTTAAGGCTATGTCAGTAGTCAGTGAGGTCTGGATCGAAAGGTTCGGGCAAATTAAGGTGGTACCGCGAGTTTTCGTCCTTTTTTCGGATGAGAGCTTTTTTTTTACGATTTTTTAGGAAGTGGTAACGGAATGATTGAATTTAAGAATATCTCAAAGACGTTTGAAACAGATGACGGACCCGTGCGAGCGGTTCAAAACGTCAACTTAAAAATTAATGACGGCGAAGTTTTCGGAATTGTCGGTTTTTCAGGCGCCGGGAAGAGTACCTTGGTCAGAATGCTGAATGGACTTGAAACGCCAACTTCAGGCGAAGTCATCATCAACGGTAAAAAGATTAACGGACTCAAGGGAGCCGAACTTCGCGAGCAGCGCAAAAAAATCGGCACGATTTTTCAACATTTCAATTTGTTGTGGTCGCGAACTGTTCTGCAAAACATCGAATTTCCGTTGGAACTTGCGGGCGTCGATAAAAAAACGCGCGAAAAGAAGGCTAAGCATTTGGCAGAAGTCGTTGGATTGGGCGAGCGCATTCATGCTTATCCCGCACAGCTTTCCGGAGGTCAAAAGCAGCGCGTCGGAATTGCCAGAGCATTGGCGAATGATCCCGATATTTTGATTTCTGACGAAGCAACGAGCGCCCTTGATCCGCAAACAACGGACGAAGTGCTTGATCTGCTTGAAAGGATCAACGAGAAACTCAACTTGACGATCGTGATCATCACGCATGAGATGCACGTCATTCGTAAACTTGCCGACACGGTTGCCGTGATGGAAAACGGACAGGTAATCGAAGAAGGACCGGTTGCAGAAGTCTTTACGCATCCGAAGGAAGATTTGACGAAACGCTTCGTAAATGCGGAGGTTGACGCAAACCAGACCAAGGATACGCAAAGCGTTGTCAAAGATCTGCTTGAGCGCTACCCGAACGGACAGTTGATTCAGCTCAGATTTCACGGCGGCCAGGTGGAAACGCCGGTTGTCGGGAGCGTCATCAGGCAGTTCCCGGGACTTGAACTGAGCATTTTGGAAGGATCGATTCATCAGCTGGCCGATTCCAATTCGACGATCGGGACACTGTTCATTCAGCTTTTGGGGACAAAAGAAGACATTGACGGAGCGATTCGGCTGTTCCATGAATTGCGCGTAGAAACGAAGGTGATTGATCATGAATAACAACGGTTTGGCATCATATTTTCAATTTAAGAACGTCAATTGGCCTAATCTTTGGTCTGCAGCGTTTGAAACGATTTGGATGACGATTGTTTCGATTCTGATCGTTGCGGTTTTCGGACTTTTGCTTGGACTGCTGCTGTATGAAACTTCAGGTTCAAACAGCAAGGCCGTCAAGGCGCTGAACTGGGTCGTTGCCTTGTTCGTCAACGTGTTTCGGTCGATCCCGTTCATTATCCTGATCGTGCTGCTTTTGCCCGTAACACAGGTGCTTGTCGGTGCAATTACCGGAGCAAAGGCAGCAATTCCGTCGCTTGTTTTCTCAGCTGCGCCGTTTTACGCCAGACTGGTCGAAATCGCATTTCACGAAGTCGACGGCGGAGTGCTTGAAGCAGCCGAATCAATGGGGGCCACCAAATGGCAGCTCGTTTTTAAAGTGCTGATTCCGGAAAGTCTGCCGGCGCTTGTTTCGGGAATTACCGTCACGGCGATTTCCTTGATCGGGTATACCGCAATGGCCGGTGCAATCGGTGCCGGTGGTCTCGGGCAGTTGGCATACACGGACGGTTTTCAGTCCTACAACAACGCAATTACGCTGACGGCAACGGTCGTTATCGTCATTATCGTGTTTGCTTTCCAGTATCTTGGCGATTTTGCCGTTAAACGAATTGATAAACGTTAATAAAAATCTTATGAGGTGAGAAATTATGAAAAAACTTGCAGGTATTTTGACTACGACAATCGCAGCAGCAGCTCTTTTTCTTGGTGCAAATACAGTAGCGAACGCCGATACGACGATTACTGTCGGTGCTTCGGCAGCACCGCACGCTGAAATCTTGCGTCACGTTCAGCCAAAATTGAAAAAAGAAGGCATCAACCTTAAAATCAAGGTTTTCGATGATTACATCATGCCAAACAAGGCGCTTGCAAACGGTGAAATCGATGCCAATTACTTCCAGCATATTCCGTTTTTGAAAGACTGGAACAAAAAGAATCACGGTACTTTGGTCGATGCCGGCAACATCCACTTGGAACCGATCGGTGTTTACTCCAAGAAGTACAAGAGTCTGAAGAAACTGCCAAAGAATGCCAAGGTCTACGTTTCAAGCAACGTTTCCGATTACGGTCGCGTTCTCAAACTGTTCAAGGATGCCGGCCTGATCACGCTTAAGAAGGGTACGAAACTTGAAACGGCAACGTTCAATGACATCAAGAAGAATAAGAGAAACATCACGTTCAAGCATACGTTTGAAGCAAAATTGATGCCTAAGCTTTACGAATCAAACGAAGCCGACGCAACGGTCATCAACTCCAACTATGCCGTTCAAGCAGGCCTCAAGCCAGCCAAAGACGCAATTGCGCTTGAAAAGAAGTCTTCGCCGTATGCAAATCTGATTGCCGTTCAAAAGGGCGACCAAAAGAAGCCTGCAATCAAGAAGCTTGTCAAGGTCTTGAAGTCCAAGTCGACTCAAAAGTGGATCAACAACAAGTATAATGGTGCAGTTCTTCCTGTCGGCAACAAAAAATAACTTTTAAAAAGAAAGTCTCTGCTGTTTTTTTGAATCATGCAGGGGCTTTTTGCTTAAGCAACTTTTATATATCAACTCTTCTAAAATATGATAAGATATTAATAGAGATAAATTAACTAAAGAAATGAGGAATGTGATATATGTCTAATGGTCAGGCGTTAACCAATCTGATCATAATTCTCGTTGTTTTTTATTTTGCTGCATTTTTCGTTGCGGCAGAATTTGCAATTGTTTCAGTCCGCAAGAGTGCGCTCGAAAGTGCGCTTGAAGCCGGTGAAGGGAACAGGCGCAAGCTAAAGCTCGCACTCAACATGGTGTCGAATATGAACGAGTATCTTTCCACAACGCAGGTTGGTGTCACGACAACTGGGATTATTTTGGGGTGGCTCGGCGCCGATACGCTGGCTACGCTGTTGACCGATCTGCTTGGCTTCATGCCTCTGAACAAGACGAGCATCGTGGCAATCAGTGCCGTTTTGGGCGTTGTTATTTTGACGTACCTTGAAGTCGTCATTACTGAAATCGTGCCGAAAAACATCAGCATCGACATGCCGATGAAGGTCATGATGTTTATTGTGACGCCGCTGCACTATTTTCACGTCGTCTTTTACCCGTTCGTATGGCTTTTGAATGTTTCGGCATCAGGAATCGTCAAGCTTGTCGGACTGAAGCCGGCAGGAGAAGAAGAAGACGTTTTGTCGCAAAATGAAATTCTTAATATTTCGAAAAATGCAGTGCACGGCGGCGCAATCGACAAGGACGATTTCGTTTATATGCAGCGCGCATTTGATTTCAATGACAAAGTTGCCAAGGATATCATGATTGACCGCACGAGCCTTGAAGTCGTCGACGTGACCGACACGGTTCGCGGCGTAATCAACAAATATCTGCAAAAGAAGTTTACGCGTTTTCCGGTGGTTGCCAACAACGATAAGGACAAGATTTTAGGCTATGTCTACATTTACGATATGATTCGTCAGGCTCAGGTTGATGACTCCGTTCGGGTAAGCAAGGTCATGCGGACGATTATTACGGTGCCTGAAGTGACGCCGATTCAAAAACTGCTGCAGAGCATGGTCCAAAAGCAAACGCCGATCGTGGTTGTTTTGGATGAGTATGGCGGCACGAGCGGAATCGTGACGGATCGCGATATCTATGAAGAACTTTTTGGAACCGTCAAGGATGAGGCCGACGATGTTTCGCTTGAAGACATTATCGACAACGGAGACGGAACTTACAAAGTTTCAGGCAAAACGACTCTTTACGATTTTGAGCGCTACTTCAAGTTCCGCGATAAGGATTTCCAGGAGTCGGAAAGCGTCACGATTGCAGGTTATTTGCTTGAAAATTACAAGATTAAGCTCGGTTTGGTCATTACGATCGGCCAGTTTGACATTAAAATCACTGAATTTAATCGCAATTATATCGAATGGTTGGAAGTTTCGCATCATCAAGAAGAAAAAGAGTAAGCAAAACGGGGCAGTCTGCCCCGTTTTTTTGCAAGGAAGGTGAAATTTTTGGAACGCTTTTTAAATTTGGAAAGCGGCGTTAATTTCCGCGAGCTTGGCGGCTATCAAACGCTTGACGGCCATACGACGAAGTGGCACAAGGCGTTGCGGTGCGGCAGCATGTCTTATTTGAGCACATCCGATCTCAGAAAACTTGCTGAATATGGGCTGAGCTGTGTCGTTGATCTGCGGTCTGAGAGCGAGCGCAATTATGGCCCGGATAAGCTTCCTGAAGGGACCAAGCATGTTTTGGCATCGGTCTATCCGCTTGAGCATTCGCTTCTGGAAGACGTTGGTATTGCCAAATACAGTGCGTTGTCCAAAAATGGTCTCGGGTTTGCCGAAGAAACATACGTCAAAATGCTGGTCGATCCGCATGCAAGAGAAGCTTACGGCAAAATGTTTCAAGCACTTGTCGAAAATGATGAAGAAGGAAAAAGCCTGGCCTTTCACTGTGTTGCCGGCAAGGATCGAACCGGAATCGGTGCCTTTTTGTTTTTGGGGCTGCTTGGCGTGAAGAGGCAGACCGTGCTTGAAGATTTTATGTTGACCAACCTGGCTTTTTCAGAAAAAACCGCCAAAGAGCAAAATGCCATTGTGCAAAATGCTCAGGGCGACGAGCTGGCTGAACGGCTCAATTCGTATTTGGGCGTGAGAAAAGAACATTTTTTGATTTTGGAGAAGACGGTTGAGATACTTTCGGGCAGCGTCCGTGATTTTTGTTTCGAATATCTGAACGTCAGCAAAGATGATTATGAAAAAATGCGGTTGAATTATTTGGAATGATTGCATATAACGAATGATTGAGTGTATTTCCAGACAGTTTAAGCCGTTAAAGAGAGTAAATTACGAACTATTCCCAAAGCGAATGATGTAATTTTGATGATAATGCTAAGAATTCACTAAGATTCCTTGCAATCCTTAGAAATTTTTTGTACATTATAAGACAAACAAAAATAACTATATTAAAGGAGAGTTCTTAAAATGTCCAATTGGGATACCAAATTTGTCAAAAAAGGTCTGACCTTTGACGATGTCTTATTAATTCCGGCTGAAAGCCATGTTTTACCAAATGATGTTGACCTCAGCGTTCAACTTGCAGATAATTTGAAGCTCAATATCCCAATCATCAGTGCCGGCATGGATACGGTCACGGAATCGGCCATGGCAATCGCAATGGCGCGTCAGGGCGGTCTTGGCGTTATCCACAAAAATATGTCGATTGAACAGCAGGCTGATGAAGTGCGCAAAGTAAAACGTTCCGAAAGCGGCGTTATCATCGATCCGTTCTACCTTACGCCGGAAAACTCCGTGCTTGAAGCAGACGGTTTGATGCGCAAATACAGAATCAGTGGTGTTCCAATCGTTGAAACTCTCGAAAATCGCAAATTCTGCGGCATTATTACGAACCGCGACATCCGCTTTGTTGAAGATCATACCGTTGAAATCGGCAAGGTCATGACAAAGGAAAACTTGATTACTGCGCCAGAAGGCACTTCATTGGAAAAGGCAGAAGAAATCTTGCAGCAGAACAAGATTGAAAAGCTTCCTTTGGTCAATGCCGAAGGTCAGCTTGTTGGTCTTATCACGATCAAGGATATCGAAAAGGTCGTTGAATTCCCGAATGCCGCCAAAGACAAGCATGGCCGCCTTTTGGCTGCAGCTGCAGTCGGTGTTACGAGCGACACGTTTGAACGTGCGGCCGCATTGCTTGATGCAGGCGCTGATGCGCTCGTAATCGATACGGCACATGGACATTCCGCAGGCGTTTTGCGAAAAATCAAAGAAATCAGAGAACATTTCCCGGATGCGACATTGATTGCCGGAAACGTCGCAACGGCCGAAGCAACTCGCGCTTTGTATGAAGCAGGCGTTGACGTTGTCAAAGTCGGCATCGGACCTGGTTCGATCTGCACGACCCGCATCATCGCGGGCGTTGGCGTTCCGCAGCTTACGGCCATTTACGATGCAGCAAGCGTTGCGCGCGAATATGGCAAGACGATCATTGCCGATGGCGGCATCAAGTACTCCGGCGATATCGTCAAAGCACTTGCAGCCGGTGGCTATGCAGTCATGCTTGGTTCAATGCTGGCCGGCACGGACGAAGCCCCTGGCGAAACGATCATTTATGAAGGACGTCGTTTCAAGACATATCGCGGCATGGGCAGTCTTGGCGCCATGGATTCGACGCATGGTTCAGCAGACCGCTACTTCCAAAGCGGCGTCAACGAAGCAAACAAGCTCGTTC
The DNA here is from genome assembly GCF_000224985.1 of Ligilactobacillus ruminis ATCC 27782. Taxonomy (NCBI): domain Bacteria; kingdom Bacillati; phylum Bacillota; class Bacilli; order Lactobacillales; family Lactobacillaceae; genus Ligilactobacillus; species Ligilactobacillus ruminis. Next base: position 1,682,435 of record NC_015975.1, on the reverse strand, counting down.
CTGAAGGAATCGAAGGTCGTGTTGCTTACAAGGGCAGCGTAGCCGACATCGTTTACCAAATGGACGGCGGTCTTCGCTCCGGCATGGGCTACGTTGGCGCACCAGATTTGAAGGCTCTTCGCGAAAATGCTCAATTCGTTCAGATTACGGGAGCTGGCTTGCGTGAATCGCACCCGCATGACGTTCAAATCACAAAAGAAGCACCTAACTATTCAGCAAAGGCTTAGCAGCAATTAAAAAATCCTCGTTTTTTTGGAACGAGGATTTTTTTGTCGAATCAGTTTTAGGAAAATGCAGCGCAGACGGCAGCAATTGGCTTCGTGAATCACTTTCTTTGATTAGATTTGCAGCAGATCTTCCGATTACGGGCAGATCCCAGAAAATTGCCGTTTTGCCCGTAACGGGTGACTGGATTTTACGGGCAAATCCCAGGAAATGCCGTTTTGCCCGTAACGGGTGACTGGATTTTACGGGTAAATCCCAGGAATCACCGTTTTGCCCGTAACGGGTGACTGGATTTTACGGGCAAATCTCAAGAAATCGACCATTTTGCCCGTAATCGGCATTACTCATGAGCCTTGTCATAGATTTTTTGAATCTCTTCTGGCAGCTTGTCTGGCAGCATTTGATGCAATTTATCCTCATTTCCGTCTAGAAGAGCCTTGTCATAGTACCAGCACTTGAATTCGAGCATGGCCATTGTTTTTTCAAGTGATTCGATTTTTTTTTGAATGACTTTTTTTTGATTAGCGAAAAGTTCGCGACGTTTTTTGTAGGTGCTGCTGCCTTCGGAAACCCACTGGAAAAATTGACGAATATCTTTGATTTCAAGCCCCGATTTTTTGAGGCATTCAATGATTTTGACTTCTTCCAATTCCGTATCGCTGAATTTTCTGACATATCCTTTTCGTTCCAAGTGAGGAAAGAGACCTTCTTTGTCATAGTAGCGCAAGGTTGAAACGGGCAGACCGGTTGCTTTCGAAACTTGTCCAATCGTGTACATGCAAAAATCCTCCAAAAAAATGTTGACTTAAAGTTAGCTTTAGGTTGTATGATAATCTCAAGTATAAGACTGCTCTAAATAATTTTCAAGAAGAAAAGGCGAGCTTTAGAAAAAACAAGTAACAGGAGGAATTTTATCATGTCAAAAATAGTTCAAACAGCAGGCAGAAACGCACTTGGCAAATTCGCCCCTGAATTTGCCCATTATAATGACGACGTTCTTTTTGGTGAAAACTGGAACAATCAAGACATCGACGTCAAGACGAGAAGCATTATCACGGTTGTCGCTTTGATGTCTTCTGGAATCACGGACTCTTCGCTGAAGTTCCACCTTGAAAATGCCAAGGCACACGGCGTGACGCAAAAAGAGATTGCCGCAATCATCACGCACGTTGCATTTTACGCAGGCTGGCCAAAAGGCTGGGCAGTGTTTAACTTGACTAAGGAAGTCTGGAATGACGGCGAAGGAGATCTTCCTTATGAAGATCCGGCGATGAGAGCACATGCCAAAGAGATGGTTTTCCCGATTGGCGAACCAAACGGTGGGTTTGCAAAGTATTTTGTCGGCAAAAGCTATCTTGCTCCGGTTTCGACGAGTCAAGTCAGCGTCTACAACGTCACATTTGAACCAGGATGCCGCAACAATTGGCACATTCATCATGCCAAAAAAGGTGGCGGTCAAATCATTATTTGCATTGCCGGGCGCGGTTATTATCAAGAAGAAGGCAAGCCTGCGATTGAAATGAAACCGGGCGATTGCATCAATATTCCGGCTGAGGTCAAGCACTGGCATGGTGCGGCTTCGGACAGTTGGTTCAGCCATTTGGCAATCGAAGTTCCGGGCGAGCAGACTTCAAACGAGTGGTGTGAACCAGTAACGGATGCACAGTATGATGCGGTCCAAAATCAGCAGCACAAAAAATAGAATTTAAAAAACGATGCATCAAATCGAAAAGCCAAATGATTTGCAATTGATTGCAAATCATTTGGCTTTTTTGTATGCATGACGCCTTATGATGGAAATGACCAAAAATAGTTTGGCGGTAAATTGAATGAGAGCTTGGCGCGCTGATTTATCAGGCACTGCATTTTGCAAAATCACTGCCGTTTACGGACATGTTTATAAAATGGGTCTTCTGTCCGTAAATGGCTTGCTCGAAAAAAGTCGATTACGGACAAAATGGTCAGAAACAGCCGTTTGTCCGTAAAAATTCAGACGTTTCGGACCCGATTTTACGGACAAATGCTCCAAAAAGCGGCTTGTGTCCGTAAATCCTCAGCATAATGGCCAAAAATTTACGGACAAATCGCTGGGAAATGCATGTTTGTCCGTAAAATGCGCTTTGCTTACGGACAAATCGGCCAAAATGGGCACTTTGTCCGTAAAATTTGAGTGAATTGGTTGAGCAGCACTGTATTTAAAAAAATCGTCGACCTTTTCTAATCTAGATGCCAAACGTTCCACCGTGGACCTTGACGACGTTTGAGGCAACGATAAAAGCGTTCGGGTCGATATCGTGGATTCTGCTTAAAAGTTTGCCATACGAATCATTGTCGACGACAGCCATGATCAGCTTTTTGTCGTTGAGTGAGTATCCGCCGCGAACGTCAAAAATCGTCAGTGAATTGTCCGCGTCCTCAAGCATTTTGCGGATTTCCGGCAGCTTGTCGTTGCTCATGACCTGAATCTGATATTTGTGATCGAGACCTGATTCCATGTAGCGCATGACGAACAGGGAAACGAACAATGAAAAAGCGGCCATAAAGAAAGCATCAATGCCTGAAACGGGAATATTGAACAGCGTCACGATCATGTCGATGACGAGCAAAGAAACGGCCGGATTGACGTGGAAGTAGCGTTCAATGATGAGCGGAGGAACGGTCGTCCCACCGCTGGCCGCATTGATGCGGTACAGCGCAGCCACGCCGATTGCTGAGAAAACGCCGCCCAAGATGACGGCCAAAAGCTTGTCCGAAACAATCTCGAAGCTTGGCGTGACATAAATCAAAACGGGCAGGAGGTAGCTCCCGATGATGAACTTTTTAACGGTCTTCCAATCGATAAATATCCAGGCCAAAATCAGCATGAGGGTATTGATGACGAGCACGCAAAGCGAACGGTTGAACCCAAAGGCTGCTTCGAGCAGGACGGCCATGCCCGTTGCGCCGCCGGCAGCGATATTGATCGGTGCATAGAAAAAGTTGATTGAGATTGCGACGAGCTCAAGGGCGAATAGGAAGATGAGGGCCCTAAAAAACGGATTTTTGACAAGTCTTTTTTTCATAAAAAATTCCTCCTGAATAAAAAAGTATGGAAAATTAATACCAATCAATATAAACTAGTAGTTGGTTCATTAATTTTTGAAAGGATTTTATTATAACCATGAAATACAGTGCTAAAAAACTGACTGCTCAATATGCCCTGACGCAAGCTGCATATTGGATGGTTTTTTGCGGTCTTTATACTTTTGCGACGGTCTATTTATTGAGCAAGGGATTGACAAGTTCTAAAATCGGCATCATCGTTGCTTGCGGCAACTTGATTGGTTTCGTGCTGCAGCCTTATATCAGCGGGCTGGCCGATCGCTTTCAAAATCTGACGCTGCACTATCTTGTCGAAGTGCTGATCGGTATCATGGTTTTGGCAATTCTTTTGTTGCTGCTTTTGCCGGACGTGTTCGTTTTGATTTTTTTGCTTTACGTGATAGCGGATGCGCTTTTGCAGGTCTTGCAGCCGTTGCTTAATTCGCTCAGCATCTATTATGTAAATGCAGGGATCAACGTCGACTTCGGAATTGCTCGCGGCATGGGCTCGCTTTCGTTTGCAGTCATGTCGTCCGTTTTGGGATTCATGTGCGACAAATTCGGCGCGAACGTTTCGATGATTTCAGCCATCCTGCTTTTGCTCGCGGTCTTTTGCCTGGTTTTTTCGATGCCGGTCATCAAAGCCTGCGATGAGCAAAAACGGGATAAGGCTCAAAGCAGCAAGCAAAAGATGGGTATCGTTTCTTTTTTGATGCACTACAAACGTTTCTCGATGGTACTTTTTTCTTCCGTTTTGGTGTTTATTTTCCATAACATGTACAACACTTACCTGATTCAGGTCGTGAAGGGAATCGGCGGAACGTCGACCCAAATGGGAACGGCGCTTACGATTGCTGCTGTTTGCGAGCTTCCGGCAATGTTTGGCTTTTCGCTGATTGCCAGAAAGTTTTCAAGTGCCAAACTGATGATTTTTGCGACGATTGTTTTTTCGATCAAGGCTTTTGCGACTTATTTTGCAGGCAATATCTTCGAACTCTATGCTTCAATGGTGTTGCAGATGTTTTCATTTGCAATCATCACGCCCGCTTCAGTTTATTACGTGAACGAAGTCATGAACGAAGAACATCGTTATACCGGGCAGGCACTGATGGTTGGAACGACGACCGTCAGCGGCGTGATTGGCAGTCTTTTGGGCGGATTCGTTTTGGAAGCAACGAATTTTCACGTGATGCTGCTCGTCGGATGTTTCATTTCCGTTTCAGGAACGATTTTGATGATGACGTTTGCACGAAATGAAAAAGAAGATTAAAATAAAATTGGAATCGGATTAGTCGTTTGCTGATCCGGTTTTTTGCTTCTTTTGTAGACAAAATCGTCAAATTTGTTTGATTAAAGTTTCCTGATGCTTGAAAATAAAGAGTTGCAAAACTAAAAAAATGATTATTTAAAAATAAATCACAAAAATAAATACTGCAAAATTAAAGAGATGACGATATGAAACTTGATTTCATTAACATTCTTAGTTTACAATAAAAAACGTCGAATAGCAAACCTCACACAACATGGAAGGATGGATGTTAATGTCTTATGTAGATGACGTTTTAACCAGAGTCGCAAGTCAGAATCCGGATCAGCCGGAATTCAATCAGGCCGTTACCGAGGTTTTGGAGTCCTTGCGCCCGGTAATCGAGCAAAATGAAGAGCGTTATCGGAAGGAAGCACTGCTTGAACGTTTGACGACGCCGGACCGTCAGATTTTATTCCGTGTCTCCTGGGTCGATGACAAAGGCCAGACTCAGGTCAACAACGCATACCGCGTGCAGTTCAACAATGCGATTGGACCGTATAAGGGCGGGCTTCGCTTACACCCTTCGGTCACGTTGAGCATCATTAAGTTCTTAGGTTTTGAACAAATTTTTAAAAATTCGCTGACCGGACTTCCAATCGGCGGAGGCAAAGGCGGATCCGACTTTGATCCAAAGGGCAAGTCCGATCGCGAAATCATGGCCTTTTGCCAAGCATTCATGACGGAACTTTACAAGCATATCGGTGCAGACGTCGACGTGCCGGCCGGAGACATCGGAACCGGCGGTCGTGAAATCGGCTATCTGTACGGACAGTACAAACGTCTGACCGGCAGATACGAAGGCGTTTTAACCGGCAAGGGGCTGACGTTTGGCGGCTCTTTGGCCAGAACGGAAGCGACCGGATACGGATTGCTGTATTTGACGGACGAACTATTGAAAGCTCATGGAAAGAGCCTCGAAGGCAAAACGGTCACCGTTTCGGGAGCAGGAAACGTTGCGATTTATGCAATCGAAAAAGCCGAACAGCTTGGTGGCAAAGTCGTAACGTGTTCTGATTCAACGGGCTGGATCTATGACCCGGACGGAATCGACGTTGAACTTTTAAAAGAAGTCAAAGAAGTCAAGCGTGTGCGCTTGACTGAATATAAAAAAGCACGTCCAAATGCTGAATATAATGAAGGAAGAGGCGTTTGGAGCGTCAAGTCAGACGTTGCATTGCCATGCGCAACGCAAAACGAGCTCAACCTGGACGATGCCAAAAAACTTGTTTCAAACGGCGTCATCGCGGTTTGCGAAGGTGCCAACATGCCGACAACGCTCGAGGCAACGAATTATCTGCAAGAACAAGGCGTGCTCTTTGTTCCGGGCAAAGCATCAAATGCTGGCGGCGTGGCCGTTTCAGCACTTGAGATGAGTCAAAATTCTGAAAGACTCAGCTGGACGTTTGAAGAAGTCGATCAAAAATTAAAAGACATAATGACAAATATCTATCAAAAACATCAGCCAGGCCGCAAAAGAATACGGTCACGAAGATGATTTTGTGCTTGGCGCAAACGTTGCTGGCTTTAAAAAAGTTGCAGAGGCGATGGAAGCGCAAGGGATTTATTAATAAAGAACGTGTTTTTTGTAAAAAGAAATTTTTGAACAGAAGAAGAGGCTGGGTAAAAAGTCCTTTTTCCCGCTTTAATTAAACGAAATACCGAACGAAGGATGTCTTGTTGCGACTGAATTTGTTCGGTTTTTTTAAATGCAGTGCTGCTCAACTAATCTTGACAAGATCTCACTCAAATTTACGGACAAAGTGCCCTTTTTTGCCGGTTTTTCCGTAAGCAAAACGCATTTTACGGACAAACCTGCATTTTCCAGCGATGTGTCCGTAAACGGCAGTGATTTTGCCAAATGCAGCGACTGATAAATCAACGCTGAGACATCAGGCAAATTTACCGCAAACTATTTTTGGTTATTTCCATCATAAGGCGTCATGCATACAAAAAACGGATCAGATTTGCAATTAATTCCAAATCATCCTGGTTTTAGATTTGAGACAGATTTTTTCCAAGCCTCATCCTTTAATTTGAAGCATAGTTTTTCCCGTCATCTTCTTTTGATTTTCATCCGTGCATGATTTGGGATATACTTAATAGGTAGAAAATTTTCAAAAGCAGGTGATTATTTTGGCGATGAGAAGGAAATTGAAACACAAAAGATTAATCTATGTGCTTTGTCTGGTCGACCTGATAATCTTGATTGCAGCCTTTGGGTTCGTTTTCCATGATTACATCGGTCAGTTGCTTGCTTTTTTGAATCCGGACGTCAATCGCCAATTGCTCAAGACTGTTTTTCGCGATCATGGGATAGAAGATGCGTTCTTTCTATTATTGCTGACGATAACGACTAATGCAATTCCGTTTTTTTCCAGTTCTGTCGTTTGCATTTTCAACGGTGCATGTTTCGGACCGTGCATCGGATTTTTGATGAACCTTTGCGGCACTTCGCTCGGAAATCTGTGCATGTGGCTGTTTTTTACGCGCTACGATCTGCCAAAACGTTCTCAAAAGCTCGAAGAGTTCATTGCGGAAATCGAACAGCACAAGCAAAAAATTTATGGAATCATCGCAGGATACATGATGCCGATGTTTCCTTCGTTTATCGTCAACTATGTGAGCGTTCATCTGAAACTTTCTGTTTCAACCGCAATTTCATGTATCGTAATCGGGATGGTTCCGACGTCTTTCATCTATGCTTTTGGCGGAAACGCAATCTTTGAAGGGAGCAAAACCCTTGCAATCGTGGCTTTGGCAGGATTTGTAATCTTATTTTCAGTTGTTTTCATCTATCGAAAATGGCGTAAGCAAAGGAAAAATAACGTTTAACGCGAACTAATGTTCAAATTGGATTTTACAATATTTCAAAAATATTACAAATTTCGGTTTCTTTACTGTATTTTAGCAAAAGAAAGCCGGGATTATTTTTTTCAAAAAAAATTTCGGGAATTTCGCAAAAATATCGTGGAAACGGATTGTTAGTAATTTAGTATAAGGATAGATTTATTTTTAAGCTAAAAAATTCAGTGCTGTCAAGGCTTCAAGGTAAATATATTTAAAAAAATCACATTATAAATATTACAGAATGTAACAAAAATTTCAAGGAAACGCTTTCTTGTAATTGTCCTGGTACTTGATTGTTACATTGCTCCCATATAATGTTCCATGTTAGCTCGTGAGGCAAGCGAGCGTGAGGATCTTCACCAGAGTAAGAATAATGCTTACTACAGACGCAATAGGTTTGATATAAAACACAGGAGTGAAATTTATTTATGAAATTTAACAAAGTTGCTTTATCAATCGCATGTGCTGCAGGTTTTACCGTTGCAGGCGCAGCCGCAGCAAACGCTGATACGGTTACGGTCAAAGCTGGCGATACTTTATCTCAAATTGCCGATGAGAATAATACGACTGTTTCTTCAATTCAATCATTGAATTCGTTGCAAAACATTCATTTGATTTTCCCAGGTCAAAAACTCGTGATCAATGCGAATAATGGCGATGCTGCCGTTTCAACGCAACAAAGCGCTCAAACGACGCAACAAAGCGCTCAAACGACGCAACAAGCATCACAGCAACAAACGATGCAGACAACACAGCAAGCAGTTGCTTCATCAAGCGAACAGGCTGCGCGCGATTGGATTGCTTCACGCGAATCAGGCGGTTCATATACTGCTCAAAACGGCAACTATTATGGCAAGTATCAGCTTTCAAGCGCATACTTGGGTGGCGACTATTCTGCTGAAAACCAAGAACGCGTTGCCAACAGCTACGTGCTTAACCGCTATGGTTCATGGGCAAATGCCAAGTCGCACTGGTTGCAAAACGGTTGGTACTAAAAAACGAAGATTAATGAACAAAACGGTCGAGTCTAACTGATTGTTTCGGCCGAAATATTAAAACGCTGCACGGCTTTTTTGAAAGCATTGCGGCGTTTTTTGCATTCAGGAATAGCATTACAAGCCACGCGTTTTATGCTATAATTGTTGAATGATAATACTTTAACTGAGGTGGAAGAGGTGCGGCTGTCAATAATACTGATTATCCTGCTTTTTGCCTTTTTCGGATTGCTGATGATCGTCAGCGCAATCGGGATGCACGAACGCGATTCATGGATGACAAGATTGATCTTGTTCGTAATCGGCCTGTGTTGCATGAGCTTAGGAGGATATTTATTTTACGTTTACGTATTTGCTTAATAATGAAGAAAAATGCAGAGTTTTGAAACAATGAACTTTTAGGGAGAAATTTTAATGAAATACGATATTGAAAAAGAAGAACAGCAATTCATGAATTTTATCAATGATCAATACAACGTTTATAAAGAAATTGACAATATTTATCGCGACTATGTCAAGTTGCCATTGCTGCTGTCAGATGCTTTATTCACGCTCTCAAAGCATGCGGGCATGTATGCGATGATGCGTTTGACCAATGAAGAGCTTGAAAACGGTCAGGAAGAGGTCGATTACAACGATGAGGGCAATTGGGAATTGGTCGTTGCCGTTCACAATAAGCTGATCGATTTTCTGTCAGATACCGTTGGACCGCACTACGATCAGCGTGCAGTCGACATTGATGCGGAAGATGATGAGGATTTTGCCAAAAACGTCATTGCAATCGTTGATGCGACCTTCTCGCAAGCGCTTGGCATCGGTCCTGCAGAAGAAGACGATTCTGAACAAAATGGCGGCATGTCGCTTGTAAAGCATGACGACGAAAACTAATCGATAAATGTTCTTGATTTGGAAAGGTGACAAATTATGCCTAATACTTCTAGGAGAAGTAATAATCGGGGGAAATATTCTGGTTCAAGAAAAAAAGGCAGGCGTAAAGTTTATCGCAAAAGATCCAAGGCACCTTTCTTTTTAGCGGTTGCCGGCATCTTATTAATCGGAGCAGTTGTGGTGATTTGTAAACATAACCCGGGAAATATTGTAGATCAAGCATCAGAACTGCTTAACGAAGAAGATGCCGAAAGTGCCATAAAGGTTGTTCATAAAAAACGCATGGTGTTGAATGTTCCGTTGATTGATCAGATGGACGATCCCAAGCTTTATAACGGGTGTGAAGTAACGTCCTTGGCGATGGTTTTGAATTATAACGGAATTGGCGTTACCAAGTCAGAACTTGCAGACAATATTGAAACGGTTCCGTTTCAATATGATAACGGGGAACACGGTAACCCTAATGACGGATTCGTCGGTTCCGTTTCCGGGGGCACGTCCCCTGGACTTGGCGTTTATCATGGGCCCATCTATAATCTTGCAAAACAATATGCTGATAACGTTTATGATTTGACAGGTTCAAATTTTGATACTGTCGTCAATAAGGTCGAAGAAGGTCATCCGGTTTGGACGATTACGACGACTGCATTTGCTCCGGTCAGTGATTTTGAGTCCTGGGATACTCCTGACGGGGAAATCGACGTGACCTACAGCGAGCATAGCGTTTGCATCACGGGATTTGATCGAGACAAGAGAGTAATCTATGTCAATGATCCTTATGGTTATAAAAATCGTGAGGTCGATTGGAATGATTTTGCTGCCGCCTATAAGCAGATGGGCAACCAGGCAGTATACGTAACGAAATAAGAATGCAGAAACAGGACTTCTTATGCGTGATTTAAAAAGTCCTGTTTTTTGCATGTCTATGGCGTCGGGATTTTGATCAATCTGATGTTTGGATTGGCGAGCGTGAGGATTACGGGCAAAACATCGAAAACAGGGATTTGCCCGTAAAACAAGACGGGAGGTTACGGGCAAAATGACGAAAACAGGGAATTGCCCGTAAAACAATGCGTGCGGTTACGGGCAAAACGTGGAAAACAGGAATTTGCCCGTAAAACAATGGGGGCGGTTACGGGCAAAACGTGGAAAACAGGGATTTGCCCGTAAAACAAGACGGGCAGTTACGGGCAAAATGACGAAAACAGGGATTTGCCCGTAAAACAATGCGTGCGGTTACGGGTTGTTGTTCCAAAAATATAGGTAGTACGTGCACTGTATTTTATATTAAAAACAATTGAAAAAAATCGAAATAAATGTTAAAGTTAAGTAATTTTAAAAAAAGGGAGGAAATCATATGGATGCAATCCATCGTCGTATGTCGGAAGAATTTGAAAAAAGACGACAGTTAGCCGCCATTTTGGAGGGAAGACTCGCGAGGCGCGCCTGATGGTCATGTCTACACTTCTAATTCTCATGGAAAGTTGCAGTATTACATTCGGGATGACTTCGGAAATAAAACGTATCTAGCTAGAGATTCTGAGATAGTTGCATCGTTATTGCAAAAAAATTATGATGAAAAATGCATGAAGGCTAATGAGAAAAGGCTCAAGGCTACCAAGTCATTTTTGAAATTTGACAGTGATAAAGATTTTGATGATATCTATAATGATTTCGATTCGCGGATTCAAAAGATGATTAGTCCTGTGACCGAAACCAAGGAGCAGTTGATTGAGCGTATTAGAAATGAGAAGTACGAAGGACTAGGATTTCCTTTGGGTTATCCTGTGTTTTTGACAAGCGATGGAAGAAGAGTTCGCTCCAAATCGGAGATGATGATAGGCGATGTTTTGGAGAACTCGAATGTTTTAAATCAATATGAAAAGCCGTTAGATCTTGGAAGATATGGCAAGGTCTATCCTGATTATACGATTTACGATCTTAATCGTAATCGTATAGTTTATTGGGAACATTTTGGGATGATTGATAATCCTAAATATGCTAACAAATGCGTTGAAAAGTATAGAAAATATATACTTAGTGGGATAACCCCATTTGTAACTTTTGAAACGGCGATAAAACCTCTCAGTATTGACTTGATCAAGAAAATTGCGTGGAATTTTTCACTGGATAATTATGATGATCAATAAAAATGCAGAGCGTATTTTGTACTTTTGAATATAAAATGAAGTCTGGACATTTTGTCCGGGCTTTTTTTGTGTGGGTGCGTGGACTTTTTGCTGCAGTGGATGGCAGTGTTGTTATGTCCGTAAAAAATGCGTGCGGTTACGGGCAAAACGTGGAAAACAGGAATTTGCCCGTAAAACAATGGGGGCGGTTACGGGCAAAATGACGAAAACAGGGAATTGCCCGTAAAACAATGCGTGCGGTTACGGGCAAAACATCGAAAACAGGGAATTGCCCGTAAAACAATGGGAGCGGTTACGGGCAAAATGACGAAAACAGGGATTTGCCCGTAAAACAATGCGGGAGGTTACGGGCAAAATGACGAAAACAGGGATTTGCCCGTAAAACAAGACGGGCAGTTACGGGCAAAATGACGAAAACAGGGATTTGCCCGTAAAACAAGACGGGAGGTTACGGGCAAAATGACGAAACCAGGGATTTGCCCGTAAAACAAGACGGGCGGTTACGGGCAAAACATCGAAAACAGGGAATTGCCCGTAAAACAATGCGTGCGGTTACGGGCAAAATGACGAAACCAGGGAATTGCCCGTAAAAAGCCCCAACACGCTGCACGTTCATCTTGCTTTAGCTGAATTTTCCAAAAAATGAGACGAAAAAATCCGCGCAAAAAAAAGCGCGGATTTTTCAAGCAAGTCGTTGCCTCGTGCTCTGCATTTTTAAAAATTCTAAGATAATTTTTTTGTGCTGTTGCGCTTAACCAGTTTGACCGGAAGCATGATCTCGGTTTGCGGCAGATCAGGGTTCTTGATGCGTTCGATGAGTTTTTTAAAAACAGTTGCGCCAAGCTCATGAATCGGCTGAGAAATCGAAGTCAAAGGCGGTGCAAGATATTCGTCAAGGTCAATGTTGTCGTAGCCGACGACCGAGTAGTCGTCCGGAACGCTTTTGCCTAAAAGATTCAACCCGTGATAAAGTCCGATGGCTACCTCGTCGTTGACCGTCAAAACGGCGGTGGCATCAGTTTTGATCAGCTTGTTTGCAGCGTTCATCCCGCCGATTTTGCTCATCTCGGTCGAAATGACGAGCTTTTCGTCAAACTCAAGCCCGTTTGAATTAAGTGCCTGCTTGTACCCTAAAAACCTTCGCTTGAGGTTGTCCGAAGGCTTCTTTGCCATAATCATGGCAATTTTGCGATGACCCAATTGAGCGAGATGATTGACGGCAAGCTCGGCACCGTTAAAATCGTCCGTCATGACGCGATCGCCGTCTGCAATCGGATTTTGATCGATCAGAAGATATGGAATGCGGTTTTTCTTCAGCTGATTGTCAATTTCGGTCTGTCCAATCGAAGGACTGGCAATGATGATGCCGTCGATTGAGCGATTGATCAGTTGTTCAAGGTGCTTGCGCTCGAGTTCCTGATTGTCGTTTGAGCTCAGAATCAGCGAGATGCAGTTTTGTTCCATTGCCAAAAACTCGATGCTTTTGATGAACGTGCTGAAGAACGGATTGCCAATGTCAGGAACGATCACGCCGATGGTTTTGACCGAATTAGTAATCAAATTTCGCGCATTGAAGTCAGGAACGTAGCCCAAAGCATCACGCGCATAAAGTACTTTTTGGCGCGTATCGTTCGAAAAACGGTTGGCTTTTCCGTTTAAAATCTGCGAAACGGTTGACATTGAAACGTCAGCGTAACGTGCGACGTCCCTGATCGTAACTCTGTTGGTCATGGCAAAAAATCCTTCTCATAACTTTGATTAAATCCGAATGAAATACAGTAAAGCTGATAAATTGTACCCCATATAGTTAACATTATATCATATTTTTATGATGTTTTAAGATGTTTTGGAAAATTATACTATTTATCTGTTTAAAACTAGGTAAAACATCCGATTGTTAAGAATATATGCATCTTGCGGAGGAATGAGAATTGAAAAAAAACATACATACATTGTTTAAAAAAAAGGGCAAAGTCGAAAGCAGCAAGAAAAAGGAGCATCGCAAATCATTAGGACGATTTGTGGGGTTATTTATGATTATCGCAGCATTGTTGTCGATCGTTGTGATGTTTTCGTCATCATATATTCAGACTAAGCATCTGTTGAATGAGCGCAACCGGCTTTCCAAAGAAACGGCTGCTCAAGTGATGGAAAAAACGTTGTCAGACATCGCATCCGATGCTGAAGCAAAGGTCAATGCCGGAACTTCGCTCTCTGGATTTACGCAGGGAAAATTCACGGGAAATAAGATACTTGATACGATGAAGACTTCATTTTCCGGAGACGACGTTTATTCTAACGTCTATTTCGGAACGCAAAGCGGAAAGCTTTACGCATTGAACAGCTTGTCGGAAAAAATCGATCCTAGAACTCAGGATTGGTATCGAGGTGCCATGAGCGACACGTCCAACGTCTACTGGACGAAACCGGAATATGACGAATCAACCGGACAGTATTATTCGATCGTGTCAGGCGCAGTTGAAAACAGCGGCAATCAGCGCGGTGTTTTGGCATTGCGTGTCGAATATGACGAGGTCGAAGCTGCCATCGGGCCTTTGAACGTTGGTAAAAAAGGGACGATTGCCATGATTTCAAAGCAAGGGGCCGTAATGGGAACCAAGTCTTGCGATACGAAAGAAATGTACAAGAAGGGCCAGGATATTTCATCAAGCGATGTGTACAAGAAAATCAAGGCAGCAAAGGGAACGAAAGGGACTTTGAAGGTTTCAGGAATCAAGGGAGTTTCCGAAATCTACTACAACAAGGGCGGTGCAAACAGTCAGGCATGGGCCTTTGCGTTTGTTCCTCAAAACGACCTCAGCGCAGAATTGGGCAAGCTTGCCACGACATCTTTGATTGTTTCGATCGTGATGGTCGTGTTGGTTGTGCTTGCATCGATGTTTGTGATCGAGGCAGTCAAAATCATGCTCGGCGGTTTTACGGAAGCATTCAATAGCGGCAAGGACGGTTATTTGGAACGTATTAACACGGATGATTTTGGAAACGGTCTTCAGGCCAGGGTTGCCAAAATGGCAGTTGAGCCAAGAAAAGATCGCAGCGAATTAAATGAGATGTCGCTTGCTTACAACGAAATGATCGATGCAATCTCTGCATTGACCGAAAGCGTGAAATCAAGTGCCGTCAAGACGGCTAAAAATGCCGAGAAACTGCGCGAAACTTCTGAACAGACGGCAAGCGCAGTTGACGAAGTGTCGCAAACAATCACTGACGTGGCAAGCGTCACCGAGAACCAGGCGCGGGAAACCGTTCATGGCGATGAGCAGATGAAAGAACTTTCAAGAATTGCCAATGAGCTTGCAAAGGACGTCGACGTGTTGGACAACGTTTCGACACAGACGGCTTCTTTGAATCAGCAAAACATGGCAACGATGACCGAAGTAAGCACCAACTGGGACAGCTCGCAAGAACAAACGGAACGCCTCGTTAACGAGATGCAGAATTTGAGTGACAGCATTCAAAACATCACGCAGGTTATCGGCGTAATCAATGAAGTTTCGCGCCAGATCAACCTGTTGGCTTTGAACGCATCCATTGAAGCGGAAAGTGCCGGTGATTCCGGCAAGGGATTTGCGGTCGTTGCACAGGAAATCAGAAAGCTTGCGGTCAGAAGCAAGGAGTCGACCAATCAGATTGTCGGTATCATTGAAGAAATCAAACAGAAGTCGGATCGCTTGTCGGATGAAGTCGAAATTTCAAAAGAAGTCGGCAAGCGCCAGACGCAACTGATTGATTCTGCAATCAAGTCGACGGAGGCCGTTTACAAGAATACCGAGCAGCTTATTTCAACATCTGAGCGAATCAAGCACAGCAATGATTCGTTAAACGAAATCGAAACCAAGGTAAGCGAAAGCCTCGACAAAATTTCAGCTTCGTCTGAAGAAAATGCTGCAGGAACGGAACAAGTTTCCGCAAATGCGGAAGAAGTTTCGGCTTCGATGTCAGAACTTGCAGTCGCAATTAGCGAACTGAGCGATACGGCTGATGAGCTGGCCAAGCATTCGAAACTTTTCAAGTAATATTTAGCATGAGGATTTTTCCCGGAAGAGATGAGGGGGAAGATCCTCTTTTTTGTCAAATGCAGATCGTGCGTGCTGCCGCGTCAATTGATGGCTACGACTTAGCAGCGTTCGCCGGGATGTTGGAGCTTTTTTCCAGCGTGGTTTGAGTTTTGCCTTTGCGGTAGAACATTTTTCCAAATTTTGGAGATTTTGTTTTGCTTCTGGATCCGTGCGATCCGGATTTTGAGGGGCAGGTAGACAAAAAAGAGGCATTCACCCAGTTTTTTGTCTACTTTCGGATCCGTGCGGTCCGAATTCGGAGGCGGCGGTAGACTATTGGATGTTTTGTCCTGCTTTCACCAACGAGCGCTCTGCACTTTCCGAACTAACCGGCCACATCTTCAAATCATTGTCAAATGTAGTGCTGTCCCTCGCATTTTCATAAATATTCAAGAATTACTCTCAAAAAGGTCAACTATACATCTTAATCGGACGGCTTAATTTTAAACATATTTTACCGATATAACAGATGTGTACATATATAGCAGTTAGTTACGGAGGGAACGAAATGGATATATTTTTGATAATAGGGCTTGTTCTTGGAGCAATCTGTATCGTGATGGCCCTGATTTTGAAGGGTGCCAGCATAGCGATGCTTTTGAACGGTGAAGTTGCCGTAATCATCTTTGGCGGTATGATTGCTGCTGTTTTGTCTTCTTATACGATGGCGGACATCAAGCGACTTCCGAAGGTCATGAAAGTGTTGATGTCAAATGAAGAGCCTGATTTGAACGGGACAATCGAGAAAATGGTCGAACTTTCAAACATTGCTCGTCGCGAAGGACTGCTTGCTCTTGAAGCACCTGTTAACGAACTTGACGATCCTTTTATGAAACAAGGTCTGGAGCTCGTCGTTGACGGGGCCGAGGCAGAACAGATCAGAGATTTGATGGAATCAGAAGTTGATGCGATGGAAACGAGACATCACCGCATGTCGGGCTTGTTCAAAACAGCCGGTGCAACGTCGCCGACATTGGGCGTTATGGGTGCCGCAATCGGTCTGATCGGTGCCCTGGGCAATCTTTCCGACATCAACAAATTAGGACCGATGATTGCTTCGGCCTTTGTTGCGACGATCTTTGGTATCTTCATGGGTTATTTGGTCATGATTCCGTTCGCAACGCGTTTGGAAGCCAAAAACGAAGAAGAAGTTTTGCTTAAGACGCTGATTATCGAAGGCGTCATGGACATTCAGGCGGGACATTCCGCAAAAGTTATCGAACAAAAGCTTTACGCTCAAATTCCGCCAGAAAAGCGCAAAGTTTCTGAAGAATAGGAGGGGAGCACGTGGCTAGAAGAAAGAAAGAACGAAAAGAAGAAGAGGCCAGTGAAGCTTGGCTTCTGCCGTATTCGGACATGCTGACCTTGCTGCTGGGTCTGTTCATCGTTGTTTCTGCCATGTCCAACGTTGATTCGAACAAATTCAATGCTTTGAAAAACGAATTCAGTCAAGTCATGTCGCTTAACCCGATCAAGAACGATTCAGCCGTTGACAACGTGATTGACATGGGTGAAACAGCCGCGAAGGGCAAGGGCGCATCATCCGCCTCGACCAAAAATCAGGCCGCGGCAAGCGAGCAGCGCGTTCAAAACAGTCTCAGCAAACAGCAGGCGCGTGTTCAAGAACGGCAGCAGTTAAAAGAAGTTGCTGAAAAACTTAAGCAAGACATCCAAAATACCGGACGTGCCGGCAATACGACCGTCAGCTATGAGAGCGACGGCGTGCACTTGAATCTTGATTCAAGCATTATGTTCAATTCGGGTTCGGCAGATCTTTCCGATGCGGTCAAGCAAATGTTGGACAAGCTTGTTCCGGATCTTAAGCAGGTCAGCAGCAATCCCGTCATCGTTGCCGGCTATACCGACAACGTTCCGGTTTCAAAACGAAGCAAGTACGCATCAAACTGGGAATTAAGTTCCGCTCGTGCCGTAACCGTGATGCGCTACTTCGTCTCAAAAGGCGCCATCAGCGAAAGCAACGTTTCCGTTCAGGCTTATGCCGAAAATAAGCCCAAAGCCTCAAACGATACTGACGAGGGCAAGGCGCAAAACCGTCGCGTTGAGATTATAATTCGAAAAATAAACAGTTAATCAAACGAAATGCCGAACGAAGGCGGTCGATTTGCGATTGCTTTTGTCCGGCTTTTTTAAGTGCAGTGCTGCTCAACCAATCTATCAAAGATCTCATTCAAATTTACGGACAAACGGCCATTTTTGACCATTTTGTCCGTAATCGCCTTTTTTGGAGCAGGACATTTACGGACAGAAAACTCATTTTCATCGATGTGTCCGTAATTTTGCCAAATGCGGGGCCTGATAAATCAGCGTACCAAGCTATTTCGGGTTATTTCCACCATAGCAAGCGTCATGTATGCAAAACTGATCCGTTTTTTCAATTTGCGACAGAGTTTTTTCCAGCCGCTTTTTGAAGCAATCGTTTTTTTGAGATGAGTGAATATCAATTCATTTGAATATTGTTGGACAAGCATAACAAAAACTATTCGTATCATTAAAAATATGAAAGAAACGAGAAATGCAGCTTATGGCAAAATACAG
The DNA here is from genome assembly GCF_000224985.1 of Ligilactobacillus ruminis ATCC 27782. Lineage (NCBI taxonomy): Bacteria > Bacillati > Bacillota > Bacilli > Lactobacillales > Lactobacillaceae > Ligilactobacillus > Ligilactobacillus ruminis. Next base: position 1,664,305 of record NC_015975.1, on the reverse strand, counting down.
TGAAGAAAGCCTATATTGAAACGTTTGCAACACAACTAAATTGAACCGAAAAGAGATGAAAATGCTGCGATCGGTCTCGATATAATAAATGTGTGGATTTTTTTTGAAATTATTGTTTTTAAAAATCGAACAAAATTCACTAAATTAACAAAAAAAATAATTTTAAATATAATTATTTTAGGTAATATTTCAAGCAATAGACGAATGAATTTATAATCGCTATGTCATAATTTAACTATAAAGTAAGAAAATAGTCAGTTTAAGCAGTTAGTTGCAATTGAATAAGCTGGATGCAGTCAACGTTAGGCAATTGCTTGGCTTTTTTCGTATTCTGATTGAGGAGGGGATAGAAAATGGATACATACAACTTGTTAAAAACGGCAATGGACGTATCGCAAACGCGTTCAGAGCTTATTTCAAACAATATCGCAAATGTCAATACGCCAAATTACAAGGCAAAACGCGTCGTTTTCGAAAGTCAGCTGAGTCAAGCGATGGGCAATCTGAATCTGACGGAAACTCATAAGAATCACATGCAAATCGGTGGAACGAGCGGTCCTTACATCACATCTCGCAATACTGGATTTCAAAAGAACGGAAATAACGTTGACGTTGATACCGAAATGGTAAATCAAGCACAAAACGGTTTGTATTACAGTGCGATTACTTCTCAACTGAACGGACGATATAAAATGATGAATTATGTAATTAATCACTGAGGGGAGTAGATTATGAGTATTTTTAACGGACTTCAGATCAACGCAAGCGGACTTTCGCTTGAAAGAATGAAACTTGACGTGGCATCAACAAACATTGCAAACGTTAATACGACAAGAACGGCCGAGGGCGGTCCCTATAAGAAAAAAAAGGTTGAGTTTTCCGAAAATCTTCGCCAGGCTCAAGGAACGAACAAGATTACAAGTGCAGGCGTCAAGGTAACGAACATTGCTGAAGACAATACGACCAAATTGACGTATGATCCGACGAATCCAGATGCTGACGCAAACGGATACGTTGAAATGCCAAACGTCAACATGGCTGATGAAATGGTCGACATGATTCAAGCGATGCGTACTTATGAAGCAAACGTTTCGTCAACTGAAGCAAACAAGAACATTTTGAAGAAAGCACTTGAGATTTCAAAGGACTAATTTAGGAGATAAGCTATGAATTCAATTTCAGGATTAGGGAACTATCAGAATCAGTTGTCCAAGATTACCGGATTGTCTGATGGACAAAATCAAATATCAAAAACTGATGCAAAGTCTTTTGGATCGGTTCTTGAAAAAGCCATTGCAGGCTTGAACAGCAACATGAACACCCTGGATCAGGGAACGAACGGAATGATTTCCGGAACCGAAAGCGATTTGGGAAAAGTCATGATCAACATGACGGAAGCTCAATTATCATTGGAAACCGCAGTCCAGGTGCGCAACAAGGTGATTGAAGCATACAACGATATCAAGAACATGCAGTTTTAGTTAGTAGCAGGGGGTTAAAATCAAGTGGATAAAGTAAAGGACGCTTTAGAAGCCTTGAAGGCAAAATGGAGTGAATTAAGCCGCCTTGTCAAGATTGCCATCGTTCTTGGAATCATCAGCCTTTTTGCGATAATCGGCACGGTTTACTACATGAACACGCGCGTTGAATACAGCGTGCTGTTTTCAAATTTGAGCGAAGCAGACGCTGGGACGATTTCTCAGGATCTTGATTCGCAAAACATCAAATATAAGCTGGCAGACGACGGCAAAACGATCATGGTCGACAAGACGAAGGTCGATCAGTATCGAATCAATCTGGCCGTCGACAACAAGCTTCCAAGCAGTTCAAAAGGGTTTGAGCTGTTTGACTCGGCGAACATGATGACGACTGATGAAGATCGCAAAATCATGTATCAAAGGGCTTTGACAGGAGAATTGGAAAAATCGATTGCTGCTTTGGATGACGTTGACAAGGCAAAAGTCAATTTGACGATTCCAAAATCAGACAACGTGTTTGACAATTCGACTTCAAAAAAAGCCAAGGCATCAATCGTATTAACGCTTAAGGGGACTTCGATTTCGAAGGATGCGGTTCAGGGAATCGTTGCTTTGACGACCGGTGCGGTTCAGGGACTTGACAAAAAGAACGTCAAAGTCGTCGATCAGACCGGAAAAATTTTGAATAAAAATGAAGAAGACGATGATTCCGACAGTTCCAGCGCGACAAGCAAGTACATGAAACTCAAGAGTCAGTATGAAAAACAGATGGAAAAGAAGATTACGGGCTTGATCGAACCGGTTGTCGGCAAGGGCAAAGTCAAGGCCTCCGTAAACGTTGATCTGAATTTTGACGCAGTGGAAAAGAAGATTACGAATTACAGCAATCCTCAGATCAGAAGCGAAAACGTTCAGGCAAGCGGCAAGCAGGCCGAAATCAAGCAGGCACAAACCGGTCAGGTAAACGACAACGTTGATAACGTTACTGGCGATGCCAACAATGACAATGCTTCGTACAACAGAACGGTCAACAACGAGCTGAATACTGAGACGACGAAGATCATCAATGCACCGGGATCGATCAACCGTATGACGAGCTCAGTCGTCATCAACGGGGACCTTTCGGCAGGAGATTCCAAAAACATCCGCAAGCTGATTCAAGGAGCTCTCGGGTACGACAAGCAGCGCGGTGATACCGTTTCCGTTCAGGCAGTCAACTTTGCAAGAGCGAAGTCGACGAAGAAGACGGTTGCCAAGAAACCGGCCAAGAAGACGAACTGGGTATTGATTGGAGCATTGATTGCAGCAGGCGTTCTTACGCTTGGAACGATCATTTTCCTCGTAATCCGTCGCCGCCGTCGTTTGGCTGAAGAGGAAGAAGAATACTATGATGATGATTATGACGTTGACGTAACCGATGAAGGAGAAGAAGAGGAGGAGGCAAAAGAAGGCGCTGAGGAACTCGATCCGGAAATTTTGGCAGAACAGGAACGTCAAAGAAAAGAAACAGAAACCAAGCGTAAAATCGCCGTTTCAACCGAACAAAGGGCAAAAGAATACGCTACGAAGCATCCTGATGTCGTTGCTGACTTGATTTCAGCATGGGTCAAGGAAGGCGGAAAAGGGAAAAAGCAGTAGATTGGGGTGTTTTGAGTAAATGGCAGAATTAAGCGGAATAAAAAGGGCAGCAATCTTAATGATTGCACTTGGCTCGGAAACTTCTTCAAAAATCATGAAGCAACTTCCTGAATCAATGATTCAGCAGGTCAGTTACGAAATCGCCAACACCGATTACGTTTCTCCCGAAGAACGCGATGAGGTAATGAACGAATTCGTCAACACTGCTCAGGCACGTCAATACGTGCTTGACGGCGGGATTGAATACGCCAGAAACTTGCTCAATCAGGCGTTGGGACCGCAAAAAGCAAAAGAAGTCATCGATGTTTTGAATCAGATTCAGCTGCGCGAGCGTCCGTTCGACATCGCGCGCAAGGCTGATGAAAAGCAGCTGCTGAATCTTTTGCTTGAAGAACAGCCGCAAACGATCGCGCTGATCATGTGCTATCTTCAGCCGGATAAGGCGGCAAGCGTTTTGGCGGAGCTTCCGACAGAGCTTCAAGCAGAAGTTGCAGAGCGAATCGGATCGATTTCATCAACGTCGCCTTGGGTCATCAAGGCAATCGAACGTGTAATGAAAAGCAAGTTCACGAGCTTCGACGAATCCGAAACGGAAAAGGTCGGCGGCGTCAACGCGTTGGTCAATATTCTCAACTCTGCAAGTCGCAGCACGGAAAAGAATATTATCGACGATTTGGAAAAACGTCAGCCAGAACTTGGCGCAGAAGTCAAGGCCAACCTCTTCACGTTCGACGACATTATCACGTTGGAAGGTCGCGACGTGCAAAAGGTCTTGCGCGATGTGCCTAACGACGTTTTGGAACTTGCGCTCAAAGGTTCTGCAGAAGATATCAAAGAGTTCATTTTCAAGAACCTGTCGACACGTGCAGCCGACAACATCAGAGAAGATCTCGAGTACATGGGACCGGTTCGTTTGTCGTCCGTCGAAGAGGCACAGCAAAAAGTCGTTGCAGTTATCCGTCGCTTAGACGATGCAGGAGAGATTTACATCGGAAGAGGCGAGCAAGATGCAGTGGTCAAGTAAAAGAGGCAGCATAGTCAAATTATCGTCCGTAACCAAAGGAGAAGAAAAGGAAATCGTCACGAAGATTGTTGAGAAAAAAGAACCTGAGGACAATTTGCCAAATGAAGAACAGCTCCTGATCAGTCGGACGGAAAGAAAACTTGCCAAAGAACGTGAAGAGCATCGCAAAAAGCTTGAGCAGATGGAACAAGAGATCATCGCGAAGGCAAATGCAGAGGCTGAACAAATTAGAGAAGATGCTCAAAAAAAAGGCTATGACGACGGTCAGCAATCAGGCTACCAGGATGGTTATCAAGCGGGATTGAAGATTGCGCAAAAAGTCATCGAGCAGGAAAAAAGCAATTTGAATCAGGCAAATGAAGATTGTCAAAAGTTCGCCAAAGAAAAAGAAGAAGATTTGCGAAAGTTTGCGATCAAGCTAGCGGAGATTCTGATCAAAAAGCAGCTTGATGTCGATGCTTCGACGATTACCAACATTTTGGCTCCCGTCTTCATTGAACTGGAAAAACCTGATGAAATGATTATCGTCAGAGCAAACGCTTGCTACAAGCAGCCGTTGATTGATCGGTTGGACAAAATGCACAAAGAAGTTCCGAATCTGCGTTATTCGGTGTTGGAAGATGAAGGCCTTGAGCCGTACACGGTGAAAATCGAGTCAAACGAGTCGTTTATCACGGTTGATATCAAAGAAGATTTGGAAAAGTTCTTAAAGAGTTTGGGTGAGCAGAATGAGCATGATTGATTTGAGTTTTTCGGCCGAAGATTACTTATATCAAGCCGAACATCACAAATTTTATACGACTTATGGCAAAGTCAGCGAAGTCGTCGGATTGGTCATTAAGGCTGAAGGACTCAGCGTGTTCGTCGGTGAAATCTGCGAAGTGGCCATCAAAGGTTCTGACAAGGTCGCTTTGGCAGAGGTTGTCGGCTTCGTTAAAGAAACGGTGCTTTTGATGCCTTTGGACGAACTTGAAGGAATCGGACCAGGGTGCGTCGTCAAACCGACAGGCAAGACTCTGCAGGTCAGAGTCGGACCTCAGCTTTTGGGTCACACGCTTGACGGCTTGGGCAGACCACTTGACGATTCGGACATCGATACCGACAAGCTGGTCGATTATCCCGTTATTCAAGATTCACCGGATCCTTTCAGAAGAAAGCGGATTTCAAACGTCATGCCGACCGGGGTCAGAACGATTGACGGACTCTTGACCGTTGGCGAAGGTCAGCGCATGGGCATCTTTGCCGGCTCGGGTGTTGGCAAAAGTACTTTGCTTGGGATGATTGCGAGATATTGTCAGGCAGACGTGATCGTGATCGGACTGATCGGTGAACGTGGTCGCGAAGTGATGGAATTTATTGAAAAAGATTTGGGAAAAGAAGGCTACGCCAAATCGGTTGTGGTTTGCGCAACGTCCGATACGCCGCCGCTTGTCAGATTAAAAGGCGCGCATACGGCAACTGCAATTGCTGAATATTTCAGGGATCAGGGCAAAAAAGTCGTGTTGATGATGGATTCCGTGACTCGCTTTGCGATGGCACAGCGCGAAATCGGGCTTTCGACCGGTGAGCCGCCGACAACCAAAGGCTATACGCCGTCAGTGTTTGCTGAATTGCCAAAGCTTTTGGAACGAAGCGGGATGTCTGAGAAAGGTTCGATCACTGCATTTTATACGGTGCTGGTCGAAGGTGACGACATGAACGAGCCGATTGCCGATGCCGTTCGCGGTATCTTGGACGGACACATCGTTCTTTCAAGAAAAATCGCTTCGCAAAATCACTATCCGGCAATCGACGTCCAAGTCAGTCTGAGTCGTCTGATGAAGGAGCTCGTTTCGGAAGAACATACGAAAGATGCCGGCGAGTTACGCGAAAACATGGGCGTTTACAACGATTCAAAGGATCTGATCGATATTGGGGCCTACAAGAAAGGGTCGAATGCAGTGATTGATTACGCGGTCTCGCTGCACGTGCCGATTGAAGATTTTTTGAAGCAGCGCGTTGAAGAATATTCGAGTTTTGAAGAAACGGAAAGCAGATTGCACGGGTTGTTTGAAGAAGTTCCGAGCGGGCAATGGTCCGGCTGACAAGCCAAAGGAGAGGGGCATTTTTAAATGAAGAAATTTCAATTTTCTTTGCAAAGAGTTTTGGAGTATCGAATGACGCTGGAAGATCAGGCAAAGGCCAAATTTGCAAACGTTCAAAGGATAATCAATCAGACCGAACAGGAAATCGTTGAGCTTGGTCATGAAAAACGCGATATGATGGACGTTCGCGAATTCAATCTTGGCAGACTTCAAGTGCAAAGAAGGTATCTGGCCGAGCTTGATAATGAAATAATGGCGGCACAGAGCCGTTTGAGAGATCTTCATGCCGAACATCAAAAAGCTTTGAACGAATACGTCGAAGCGCAAAAAGAGCGCAAAGTCTTGGAAAAGCTGCGCGATAAGCAAAAAGAAGACTATCAGCTTGAAGCAAATCATGAAGAACAAAAACAACTTGATGAGATGGCCAATCGCCCCAAGTATAAAATGGCGTAAGAATCATGAAATTGAAGGGAGGTGAAAAAATGGAAAAGGTAATGCCGAACGTCGGTTCAGTCACGGTCGAATCCGTTTCAATCACATCGCAAAAAACAGTCAAAGCAAGCGACAAAAACGAATTCAGCAAGCTTGTCAACAAGAGCAAGTCGAAAACGCAGGCAAAAGTCAATCAAGAAAATGCCGATCAAAACAATGACGGAAAAGATGACGGGAAAAAAGTTTCCGACAATTCCAAGCAAGATGCCGATGACAAAAAAGTTGCGGTCAAAGATCAGCAGTCTGATGAAAAGCAAACGGAAAAAGATCAAACTGCGACTGTTCAGGCTGAGATTCAGCCGGTCCAGGTACAAGAAGTCAAAGCAATTTCTGAAACTGACGTGAAGCCTTCAGTGACTGAAAACCAACCGTCTGATGCAGTGACGGTTTCAGAAGTTTCGAAATCGGATTCCAATCAAAAGTTGGCAACGATTCAGCAAACGGTCACGATTGATGTTCAAACTGACGAAGCTCAAGCGCAGCCGTCGGAAAATGCAGACGAAAAAAAGCAAGCGTCCGCTGCAACGACACAGAATGGGCAAACCGTTGACGTTCAAACAAAAGACAATGTTCAAACGTCTCGGGAGCAAACGCAAGCGGTTCAGACCACAAGCGTCGCACAGACTCAGCAGACGAGTCAAAATCAGGTTCAGCAAGCGACGAATCAGCCGCAACAGACTCAATCGACCGTCAAAGTCGAAGAGGTCGGCACGGTTCAAAACGTTGAGACTCAAGCAAGCGATGCGAAGGTCGATTTGAACGAGCTTGCAACGCTCAACAATCAGGCACAGGCGATTCAAACAGCCCCAGCAGATACGAAGGCTGCATTTTCAGCTAAGATGAACGTTGCGACAACGAGAGCAGCTGAAAAACTCGCTCAGCCGATCGTTGAAAAAGTTTCGACGTCGGTCGCCCCAAACGGCGGACTCAAAACGATCACGTTGCAGCTGACACCGGCCAAGCTCGGAAACGTGCGCATCGTGATGCACGTCAGCGAGCAGGGCATTTCGCTCAAGTTCAACGTTCAAACCGATCAGGCAAAACAGCTGCTGCAGTCGGTTACAGGCAAGCTTGAGCAGATTTTGAAAAATGCAGAGGTCAACGCGACGCAGCGCACAACGCAAAGTTTCAATCTTCAAAAAGCCGATCAGCCTGAAACCGTGACGAAGGCGCCGCAATTTGAACAGGATACGAGCAGTCTGCTGAATTCGAATCAAAACGGATCTCAACAGTTCAATCAAAACGGCATGCGTCAGATGAGAACGGTCAACGGCTATCGCAAAGCCCCGGTTCTTGAGACAAAGCAGGAAGACGAGGACAAAAAAGAACAAGTGCCGACGAGCACGATCAGCATTTTGGCATAGGAAAGGAGAAAGAGATGACAGAAGTAGTTAACAATACGGCCATCAGTCAAGCGTTGAGAACGGCCGACGTTTCCAAGGCGGTTGCCGGTGCGGCTAATTCCCAGACGTTAAAAAACATCGGGAACAACAACTCGACGATCAAGATTGACGACTTCTTGAAAATTATTTCGACTGCTATGAGCAATCCTTCGATTTCCGGCGATTCGTCATCGTCAGGTTCAAGCGGGACTGACTACATTTCGCAGATGGCTCAATTTTCAACGATGGAAACTTTAAATGAGCTGAACAAGACCGTTACGACGGCAATGATGATTTCACAACAGCAACAGGCATTTTCATTGATCGGCAAAACGGTTGACATGGTTGATGAGAAGAATCAGCCTTTTACCGGCAAGGTCGAACGCGTTTCGTTCAAAAACGGGTTTGCTCAGATCAGCGTCAACGGCAAGTATTATGACATGAGTTCTCTTAGCGGGGTTGGTGAATAAATGATGCGCATTTCCCAAGTTGGCTTGGAAAATCAAAATCACGCAACGATCCAGGCGCAAAAAAAGAGGAATCAGCAAGATTTTGGAAATGAACTTGAAAAAGCGCAATTGAAAATTTCTAATCACGCTCAAAAGAGAATGAGTGCCAGAAAATTAAATCTTGCGGATGACGATTATGTTCAAATTTCAAAAGCAGTCTCTGAGCTTCAAGAAAAAGGAAGTCGGGAGTCTTTGCTCTTGTACAAAGATATGGGACTCATCGCAAACGTTCAGAACAGAACGATTATTACGGCGATGGACATGAACGAAATCGGGACTGTCACGAACATCGACAGTACCAAGTTTATCAAATAGCAGCCGGACCGAAAGGAAGCTGCTGCATCTTTTGAACGACTGAAAAAGATGCAATCATTTAACAGGAGGAATTTTTAAATGTTAAGATCTCTTTACTCAGGCGTTAGCGGCATGAAAGGTTTTCAGACTCAAATGGACGTTATCGCCAACAACGTTTCAAATGTTAATACGCACGGTTTCAAAGCAGGTCGTGTTTTATTCCAAGACATGGTCAGCCAAAATACGACGTCAGCCTCAGAGCCCGGCTTGGGCCTTGGCGGTGTCAACGGCAAGCAGGTCGGACTTGGGATGCAGACAGGTGCCATTGATACGATGACGGGCCGTGGCAACATGGAATCTACCGGTCAGGACATGGACCTTTACATTCGAGGCGAAGGCTACTTCGTCGTGCGCAAGGAAGCAACGGCCGATTCCGATGCCGTGACATACTACACGCGTGACGGTGCCTTCAAGCGCGACAGCCAAGGGTTGTTAGTCAACTCCAATGGTTATCACGTCAAGGGGCAACCGACAAAGGGAAACATCCCTGCCCCTATGGACAACAATTTCAAGAGTGAAAACTATTTCGGTAATCCGAACGCTACGGGTTCAAATCTCGCTGACATCAATATTCCTGAAAAGGTCAACGGTCAGCGTTTCGAATCAGTCACGATCGATAATTCAGGTCTTGTCGTTGCAAAATACGGTGATACGCGCTATGCAATGGGCAAGATTGAACTTGCCAAGTTTAACAACCCGTCCGGTTTGCAAAAATCAGGCAGCAACAACTTCTCCGTCACGAACAACTCGGGCGATCCGAACTTTGCAACTCCAGGTCTTGGCGGTACCGGTACTTTGGAATCAGGATTTTTGGAAATGTCAAACGTCGATTTGGCCGATCAGTTCTCGCAAATGATCATCGCAAGTCGTGCATACCAGGCAAACTCGCGCAGTATTACGACTTCGGACGAAATGTTGCAGGAGTTGCTGAACCTGAAGCACTAATTGCGAAATGAATAAAAAGTGAGTGGTAGCGTGATTGAATTAACAGCATGGAGCGGCGAAAAATTTTATCTCAATCCGGACATGATCGTCAGAATCGACGAACGACCGGACACGGTGATTACTTTGACGGACGGGACGCCGATCGTCGTCAAAAATACCGCAAAAGAAGCGGTTGAAAAAATCACTGCATATCGCCGCCTTGTTTTTAGCGGATTGTTAGACGCAAATGCAACGGAGGATGACTACAAATCCTCAGAAAACGATAGAGAGTTGGGTGAAAATGGATAATAAAAAAGAAGCACCAAAGGCAAAGACAAAAAAGCCTGCGGCAATTGAAGAAACAGAAGTTAAAAAAGGTCCAAAGTGGGGAATCCTGATTCCTTTGATCGTGATCTTGACGATTTGCGGCAGTGTCGGTGGTACGGTTCTCGCAACGCATTTCCTTGCGCCTAAGACCGAACAGGCAGGTTCTTCCGTCAAGCGCAACGCCGGAACAGGCAAGATTTCCGATGACGAAAAACTGGTCAGCGTGCCGAAGTTCGTTGTCAACCTTGCAACGGACGATTCGGCCAATACGCAGTATGCGCGCCTGAAGATTTCAATCTTGGTCGAAAATGGCGACAAGGCCGCTGAAGCCAAGAAAAACATGGCTGTGATTCGTGACGCCGTTATCAATGTCATGAAGAAGAAAAAGGCCACGGATATTTTGAGCAATTCCGGTAGCGTAACGGCTTTGAAGAACGAATTAAAAGACGGAATCAACGAAGAGCTCGGCGAAACGCTGGCAATTCAGGTTTACGTAACGGATTTGGTTGTTCAATAAAACTTCTTAAAAAGTTAGATGTAATTCTGTTGATTGAGTTTTAAGCATTATGTAAAATACACTCAATTAATGAATTCTGCGGTTTAGTCCGCGTCAGTTAGTTGGAGGTTTTGTTGTATGGACGGGATTTTGGCCTTGGTCAAAATGATTGCCGGATTGGCGGCGGTTTTATTGCTGATCGTTTTGACGCTGAAGTATCTGAATCGCTTCACAAGTCAGGCGAATGAAAATTTTCGCGTCATGAAAAAGATTGCGGTCACGAAATCGTCATCTTTGGCAATCGTGTTGATTATCGATAAATATTACGTGATGAGTTTTTCGGAACAGGAAAACAAGATCATAAGGGAATTGTCAAAGGAAGAAGCAGAAAAGCTGATTCAGGAAAACAGGCAAAATGAAGAAAGGCAGCTCGAAATGGCTGAAAACTTCAAAAAAATTTTCGAGAAAGCAAAGAGGAAGTAATGATGAAGTTCAATAAAAAGAATATCAAAATTGCGGCACTGGTACTTTTCGGAATGATGGCCTGTTTTTTGATCGTGGTCAGGATGCCTGACCACGTTGCCGCAGTGAGCACGAGCGACGTGACGAATACGGTCAATAAGCTGATTAACGGAAATAATCAGGGCTCATCGAGCAAGATTGTCGATACGTTCGTCATCATGACGCTGTTGTCGATCATTCCGCTGATCTTGATCATGACGACTTCGTTTACGCGAATCATCGTCGTCTTGTCGTTTGTCAGGTCATCGCTTGGAACTCAGCAAAATCCTCCCAATCAGGTTCTGATCGGGCTGGCGCTGTTCTTGACGCTGTTTACGATGCGCCCCGTCTATAACGATATTTATCATAATGCGATTCAGCCATACAATGAAAACAAGATTACTCAGCAAGAAGTGTTCGACAGGTCTGAAAACCGCATGAAGGAATTCATGTATAAGCAGGCCAACAAAAAAGACGTCAAGCTGTTCAAAGATCTGGATCAAAAAAACGAACGAAAGAAGATCAAATATCGTACATATAAGGACATTCCGTTTACGGTAATGGCACCGGCATTTATCTTAAGCGAGTTGAAAACCGCATTCAGCATCGGCTTTTTGCTGTTCATACCGTTTATGATCATCGACCTGGTCGTGGCTAGCGTCCTGATGTCGATGGGGATGATCATGTTGTCCCCGGTCATGATTTCGCTTCCGTTCAAGATTTTGCTGTTTGTTTTGGTCGACGGTTGGTACCTTTTGGTCGAATCGCTCGTTCAAAGTTTCAATTAAGGGGGCAGGCAAATGAGTATTGAAGTCGTAACAGATGTGATGCGTGACGCGTTGATTCGCGTTTTGATCGTCTCGGCACCTGTCATTTTAGTTGCAATGATCGTCGGCTTGATCATCAGTATTTTTCAGGCAACAACGCAGATTCAGGAACAGACGTTGAGTTTTGTTCCCAAGCTTGCAGCAATCTTCGTCACGCTGATTATAGCGGGAAATTTCATGATTAACATTTTGCTTGAATTTACTCGGCATATTTTCAGAATGATCAGCAACTTGTGAGGTGAAAAGCATGAGCATGGTGCAGATCCAAATATTAGGTTTGATTGCATGCCGCGTGTTTTCGTTCATGTCAGTTGCCCCGATTCTTTCTGAAAAGAATTTTCCGAATCTTTGCAAGCTGATTCTTGGAGGCGGTTTGATTCTGTCGGCATTTTCGCTTGCAGCAGCCTTTGAAAAAGAAGTTGCCTTGGCCGTCTTCATTTTGATGGCAGTCAAGGAAACGATTTTTGGCTTGGCGATGGGATATTTATGCCGACTGGTTTTTTTCGGGGTCATGATTACGGGCCAGTTCATTGATTTTCAGGACGGTTTCATCATGGCTCAGGCATACGATCCAACGATGCAGTCATCAACCTCGCAATTTGGCAAAATGTACTATTGGCTTGCAATCATGGTCTTTTTTGCCAGCGGGTTGTACAGGCAGATGATCAGAGGTCTGATGACATCGTTTGACATCGTCAGTCTCGGATATCCGACTTTGACGGATGAATCGATCGGAGGAATCGTCAAGCTGTTTGCCAAGACGTTTGAGATGGCCTTCAACATGGGAGCACCGATTATTATTTCGATTCTCGTAATCGATATCGTGCTTGGAATTTTATCGCGTTCGATTCCGCAGCTGAACGTTTTGATGCTGTCGTTGAACGTGAAGACGACAGTCAGTTTTATTGTCTGTGTGCTGGTTTTGCCGAACATGGTCGATTTTTTGGCAAGCAACTTTTCAGAGATGATTCAAAATATGGCCGACTTTATCAAATCAATCGCTTAGGAGAGGCAGGTGAGAAGTGATATGGGAGACAAGGATGGAAAAACAGAAAAACCCACCCCGAAGCGGATTCGTGATTCACGGAAACGCGGTGAGGTAGCAAAGAGCCCGGATGTCGTTGCGGCAGTCGCGTTGTTTGTCTTTGCGATGCTATTTGTTCCACTTTGCGAATTTTCCATAAACCACTTCTCACCTTATTTTGTCAATTATCTTGAGATGCTGGCAAATCCCGATCAGATGATTGGAAGCTTGGGAAAAATTGCGTTTCAGGCAATTTTGATGATTTTTATCATGACGGGGCCGTTCATGCTGATTGCGATCGTGATCGGCATCGTCGGAAACATCGTTCAAGTCGGACTGCTCTTTACGGCGACTCCGATCAAGCCGGATTTCAAAAAACTCAATCCGCTGAACGGCCTTAAGCAGATGTTCAGTCTGAGAGCATTGCAGAATCTGGCCAAGTCGTTGGTCAAGCTGATTATCGTCGGATACCTTTGCTACAAGAAATACGTTGAAACGATTCCGACTCTGACGAGCCTGTCTGAAGTCGGAACGGGTAAGGTCTTGTTGTTCATGCTGAACATTTGCAAGGATCTTGCGATGCAGATCGGCATCCTGCTTGTCGTTGTTTCTGTTTTTGACTATGCTTTTCAACGCTACACGCATATGAAGAGCTTGAAGATGTCAAAACAAGAAATCAAAGATGAAATGAAGCAAATGGAAGGCGATCCTCAGGTCAAGGCCCAACGCAAAGCCAAGCACCGCGAAATGATTCGAAATGCGGTCGCACAGGTCAAAGATGCCACGGTTGTTTTAGCCAACCCGACGCACTTGGCAATCGCGATCAAATATGATGCGGAAGGTGCCGGCGTTCCCCAGGTTTTGGCCAAAGGGGCCGATGACGTGGCAATGAGAATCAAGGAAGAAGCCAAAAAGCAAAACGTGCCGATCATCGAAAACAAACCGTTGGCACGAGCGCTTTATCCTAAAGTCGATGCCGGCGATTTTATTCCGGTCGAATTTTATGAAGCCATCGCAGAAGTCATTGCTCTTGTTTACAAGCTTGAGCAAGAAGCAAAAGGAAAGATTTAATCAGGAGGAGAAAGTAAGTTGGACAATAAAGCGAAAGCAAAAAAGGGCGGGTTGACGCCCGCTGAAATTGTAATCTCTTTTCTTGTCATAGGCATCGTCGGATTGATCATCATTCCGCTCCCGACGTCATTGCTTGATATTTTTATCGTTACGAACTTGACGATTGCAATTAATATTTTGCTAATTACGTTGTTTACCAAATCAGTTTTGGAGTTTTCGACGTTTCCGACTGTTTTGCTGATTACGACGATGTTTAAACTCGGTTTGAACATGTCGTCGACGCGCTCCATCCTGACGACGGGAAACGGCGGACACGTGATTGAGGCCTTTGCCGATGTCGTGGCCGGCGAAAATTACATCGTCGGCATTATCTTGTTCGTGATCATCATGATCGTTCAGCTGGTCGTCGTGACAAACGGTTCAGGTCGTGTCTCCGAAGTTTCTGCTCGTTTTACTTTGGATGCGATGCCCGGCAAGCAAATGGCGATCGACTCTGATTTGAATTCAGGGGCGATTACTGAAGAACAAGCAAGACAGCGTCGCAAGGATCTACAGCGCGAAGCTGATTTCTACGGATCGATGGATGGTGCTTCAAAGTTCGTTAAAGGTGATGCAATCGCCGGCATCATCATCGTGCTGGTCAATCTGATCGGCGGAACCATCATTTTCACTGCCAAAGGAGATTTGTCGATTACAGATGCGCTCAGCCAGTTCGGAAAATTGGCGATCGGTGACGGTTTGGTAAGTTCCGTCCCGTCGCTTCTGATTTCCCTGGCAACCGGCGTGATCGTAACGCGTTCTGAAGACAACAGCACTTTTGGGACTGATATCGCAAGCGACGCATTGAGAAATCCGCAGCTTTTCAAAGTCGTCGGGATCATCCTGCTGGTTTTGGCGCTCGTCCCTGGATTTCCCAAGATTCCTTTCATCGTCCTGTCAATGGCAATGTTTGCCGCCAACGTTTTGGTCAAGCAAAAAGAAGAACAAAGAATCAAAGAAAGAATCAAAGAAGAACAGACGCTTGCATTGCAGCGCAAAAAAGAAGAGCAGGAAGAAGACGACGACGTGGCATCGTTTCAGGTCGAGCCGTTGTCAATTGAAATCGGCTATGGCCTGATTCCGCTAGTCGACAGCACGATCGACAACAGTCTGATGAACAGAATTTCTGCCATCAGACGGCAAACGGCTCATGAGCTCGGAATTTTGGTCAGTCCAGTCCGCATTCGCGACAACCTGTATCTGAATGCCAATGACTATTCGATCAAAATTCGCGGCAATGAAGTCGGGCACGGAGACATCTATCCTGACAAATACATGATCATCAGCCAGTCTGATGACGGAAGCTTCCCGTTCCAAGGAATTCCGACCAAGGAACCGGCCTTTCAGCTCGATGCGCTTTGGATTGATGAAAAGGATAAGGAAAATGCAGATCTGCAAGGCTTCACGGTGATAGAACCGCTGACGGTCATTGCAACGCACCTTAAAGAAATCATTCATGCGCATGCGCCGGAGCTTCTTGGCAGACAGGAAGTGCAAAAGCTTCTTGAAGGCATCAAGGCCAACAACAACGTCGTCATCGATGAATTGATTCCTGACATCATGCGTTTGGGCGAAGTCGAAAAGGTTCTTCAAAATCTGCTTGAAGAAAACGTTCCGATCAACGACTTGGCCACGATTCTTGAAACTTTGGCCGATTACGGAACAGTTACGAAAGATACCGAAGTTTTGACCGAGTATGTCCGTCAAGGACTCAGGCGAACGATTGCCAATAAATATGCGGATGAAAACGATCGTATCAATGTGGTCACGATTCATCCGAAAGTCGAAGAGATGGTTTCGCAAAGCATTCAAAAGACTGCAACCGGATCATATCCGGTAATGAAGCCTGATTCCGTCAACAAGATTTTGACCGCAATCGGCGACATTTCACAACAAATGGCGGCACAAAACATGAACTACGTCATTTTGACGTCGCCAAAGATTCGTTTGGCCTTCAGAAAACTGATTGCATTCAACTTTCCTGACGTTGCAGTGCTTTCATTGAATGAAATTCCAAATGAAATTACAATTGAATCAATCGGGAACATTGAAATCTGATGCAGCGGATTAATCAAAGAAAGGGGCAGTGCCGTTTCATGTACGAGGTTGATCGAGAACAAGAAATATTGAAATACTTGCCCTTGGTAGAACGTGTTGCCAACCGCATCTCCATCAAAAATACTGAATATGAATATGATGATCTGTATAACATCGGCGTTATTGGTTTGATTGATGCAATGCAGAAGTTTGATTCGTCAAAGAAAGTTCCGTTTGAAAACTATGCGACCATCAGAATTCGCGGGGCCATCATCGATGAAGTCAGACGCCATTCAAAAATATCTCGTTACAAAATGGGGAACGTCAACAGCTTCTATCAGGCTAAGCAAGAACTTGAACAGGAAATGAAACGCGAAGTGACCGACAAGGAAATCATGAAGAAGATGGGAATCACCTCATCCCAGTTGGGCGACATTTATGACAGCATTCAATACCTTTCATCGGTTTCGCTTGAAAGCACGCTTTATTCAAATAACGACGAAACGGTCATGGTTCAAGACACGCTAAGGGATTCCAAGGCTCCGAGCGGAGAGAAGGAATTAATGAAGCAAGAGAGAAAAAAAGAACTGGTTGAAGCAATCAAGCGTCTCTCGGAACGTGAACAGCTCGTTTTGAGTCTGTATTACGAAGAAGATGCGACATTAAAAGAAATAGCCGCGATTTTGGATGTTTCGATTGCCCGCGTTTCACAGATTCACGGCCGGGCGATTGCCAAGATCAGAGGCTATATTGAGGAGGCAAATCAGGAATGATCAGATCAATTGATACCTTGAAAAGCAATTTTGAAGTACTGCAAAAGAGGCAGGAAGCAATTTCTGCAAATATTGCCAACGTAAATACGAACGGTTATCAAGAAAAGAAACTGTTCCAGTCGACGCTGAAAAACGTTCAGCTGCACAACTTCATGGGCGGATTAAAAAATGAACAACGAGTCAACGTCGGAAATTTCACGTTCGGAAATCAGATAGACGGTTCATATTTGAATACCCAATCCGGTTCGATGCATGAAACGGACTTGAAAACTGATTTTGCAATCAACGGAGCAGGCTACTTCACGGTTCGCATGAACAACGGTCAGATCGGCTATACGAGAAACGGCAACTTTACCGAAAATCGTCAAGGACAGCTGGTAACTCAGGAAGGATATGCTGTTCTTGGGGCAAACGGCCAGGCGATCCAAGCAAATGAAGCCAATCCGAATTTTATGATCGTTTCGTTCAACAATGCGTCCGCTTTGCAAAACCAAGGCAATACAATCTATACGAGCAATACCGCAGGAACGCAGATCAGAAGCGAAGTCGTGCAGGGTATGCTTGAAGGATCGAATACGGATACGGCACAAAACATGGTGGATCTGATTCAGACTTCACGTGAATTTGAGGCCAACCAAAAAGTTTTAAGCACTGCCAACCAAACGCTCGGCAAAGCCGTAAATGAGCTTGGCAAGATTTAGCGGAGGATTTAACAATGAACATGAGTCAGATTTTGTCCATCAGTCGTTCGGGGCTTAATGCCTATCAACGCGAAATGGACGTCGTTGCAAACAACCTTGCGAACGTCGATACGCTTGGATACAAGGACAAACGAACAACGTTTCAGGAACTTTTGAACAACGGAACCAACGCAAACGAGGTCGGTCTGTCGCAAAATGCCGGCAACGTTGCCATCAATGCCGGACTCAACGTGCAACAGGTCAACGAAAATTTAAGTCAGGGAGTGTTCAAATCGACTGCCGGAACTTATGATTTGGCAATTGACGGCGAAGGATACTTCGGGGTCAGGGACGGTGCAAACAATCTGTACCTGACAAGAGACGGCAGCTTCAGACGCGATGCCGACGGAAACCTTGTGACGAGCAAAGGAATGAAGGTTGAGGTTCAATCAAACGTTCCTTCAAGTCAGTGGCCGAAAGACGGCGAGGTCAGCATTTCGACATCCGGTTACGTTTCGATCGGAAACGTCAGGGTCGGGCGCATCTTGCTGTTTCGTCCGCAAAATTCGATCGATATGAACGACATCGGGAACAATCTTTACCGTTGCGACGGGAACTTGATTTCGTCGGCAAATAACAACGCCGGGTTCGGTCAGATCAATCAAGGCTTGGTCGAACTGTCAAACGTTGACGTTGCTGATACGATGTCTAAAATGATCATCACCCAGCGCGCTTATCAGATGAACAGCAAGGCCCTGCAGTCGACGGATGAAATGCTGCAGACGATCAACAAGTTTACGGAATAATAATGGGGAATGATGTCTCGTGATTAAATTTACGCATATCAGCAAAAAATATGACAACGGAAATTATGGTCTAAAAGATGTTTCCTTTAAGATTGAACAAGGGGAATTTGTCTACGTCGTCGGAAAAAGCGGCGCAGGCAAGTCGACTCTGCTCAAAATGTTCAATCGTGAAGAAATGCCGACGTCCGGCGAAATCTTGATGGGAAACGTCAAGATTTCGAGATTGAAGAACAATCAGGTCTATAAGTTGAGACGCCAGGTCGGCGTAATTCGGCAAAAGGATTTGTTCTTGCCTAATCGAAGCGCATATGAAAACGTCGAATATGTTCTGAGTGCGTGCGATGTTCCAAAAGAAGAATGGGACAAGCGGATTTTGGATGCATTTACGACCGTTGGCATGTGGAATTTTCGCGAGCATCGTACATATGAGTTGTCAATCGGACAACAGAAGAAAATTGCGATTGCAAGGGCAATCGTGACTTCGCCTCCGGTTTTGATCGCAGATGAGGCAACGGCCAATCTGGACAACCGGTCGGCGATGGACATAATGAAACTTTTTAACAAGATCAACCGGCAAGGAATGACGGTCGTGTTTGCGACGCATGATTCGACGATGGTGAATACGCTGCGTCGGCGAACGTTGGAGCTTTCTTACGGCAACTTGATCAGGGATGACAGAAAAGGCGGGTATTCGGCAACGAATGATCCTAAAAACGTGTATGTATGGTAGACGCGATCGGAAGGTTAAGAGACTGACCGATATTTGAAATAATCATAGCATTATACCGGAGTTACAAATTGATTTTAAATTCAGTTCAAAATATAAGCTCTGCATTTTAAAGAAAAAGTCACAAAAATTACAAATTTCAGATAAATCGTTCTATATTTTAGGCTAAAAATCACAGAAACTCCGCATAGTAACCCGCGTAGTTTACTTAAAATCGCTTCATTATCAACCGATATGAATAGCATGGGATCGCTGTCAGGTTAATATGTTTTTGTGAGGTGAAAGTGGTTTTTTTGCTTAATCTACACAGAGGTCAATTAGGATTAATTTCAGTTTGAAAGGAAAATTATCATGAATAACAAGACAAAGAATATTGTACAAAAACTAGTGCCGGTATTTGTTACGATCATAGCGGCAATTGTCGGATATTTCCTGTGCGCGCCGGCAAACGTTGTCGCATACTGGGTATTAGCAGTTATTTTGATTGTTGCGCAAGTTGTTTATCTCGTTTTCGGCGGCAAGATTGCCGGCCAAACGGGCGTCGGCAAGAACCTGAAGTTCATTGAAGAACACATGGAACAAATTGCCAACGGTGATTTGAGAAGCGTTGACGAATTGGCCGATACAGAAGACGACATTACGGACATGGGTCGAATCGCAACGGCTCTTCATGCGGTCGGTAATACGTTCAAAGGCTTTGCCGTTCAATGGGGCGAAGATACGAAGGAGAACGAAAAGAGGATTGCAACGCTGTCATCTGCTTGCGACAAGGCCAAAACCTCAACAGAAGACGTCGGCGACACGCTTGAAAAGCTTTCCGATACTTCACAGGTTTTGGCACAGCATGCGCAAACGGCAACGGAAGACATCGACTCGCTTTCTTCAGACATTGAAAATATCAATGACGTGATCGGACGTCTCGGAGAATCTGCCGACAAGTCCCAGGAAACGAATCAGCGCAACACTGAAATCATGGGTGCCGTATCCAAGTCATGGAGCGCAGAACGCGAAAACCAGGCACGTCTCGTCAAGGAAATGGGCGAAATGAACAAGGACATCCAAAACATCGGCAACATCGTTTCTTTGATCAACGACATTTCGGAACAAACAAACCTGCTTGCCTTGAACGCTTCCATTGAAGCTGCACGAGCGGGTGAAGCCGGCAAGGGCTTTGCAATCGTTGCCGAAGAAGTTCGTTCTTTGGCTGAACAGTCAGGCAATTCCACGAAGAGCATTCGTGAAATCATCGAACAAATCAGAAACAAGTCTGAAAGAATCACGAGCGATCTGAACGCTGCTTATGACAACGGCGAAGAACAAAACGAAGAACTCGGTCAAGCAATGGTTGCTTCACGCGACATTTCTGACATCGTTTACGAATTCGCGCAAGGTATCAAAGAGATGCAGACAAGCATTCAAGGCGTTGTTGACGTCAAGAATCGAGTAACGGATGCTTATATGAACATCGCAGAAGAAATCAGCCAAACTTCAGCCGGAACGCAACAGGTTGCCGCAAGCTTCGAAGACGTGCGCAATCTGATCTCTGAATTTGAAAAGAGCGTTGATGAGTTGCAAGAAGATGCTGACATCAAGAAACTTCAACAGGAAGCTTTTAAACTGTAAAACTAAACGATGAAAGGGATTGGCGGCAAAATGGAACAATATGTAGTATTTAAAAGTCATGATCAGCTTTTCGGATTGCCTGTAACTATTGTTCGTCGTGTTGTTGAGACAAACAAATTCATTCCGCTTCCGGAAGTTGCAGATTATGTTTTGGGCGTTTACGAATATGAAGAACAAATGCTTCCGATTATTGATCTGGGACGCAAGCTTTTCAATGATTTTACGGAACAGACGCAAGAGGCCAAGGTCATCTTGTGCAACTGGAAAGAACAAGCGCTTGGAATCTACGTTGAAAAGATTGTCGGAATCGTTTATCTCGAAACGAATGATAATGAAAAAGAACTTGAAAAGGCAAAATTAAAGCGGGGCTATGTCGGCAAGTTCCTCAAGATGAAAGACGACGTCGTCATTTCACTTGAACTTGATTATTTATTCGATAACAATGAAGCTGATGGACTTGTGGAGTCACTTGATGATTTGGAAGCTGATCAGGCTTTGAAATCCAGTGATTCTGAGGACGGGGAAAATGAGTAGCGACGATATCAGGGTCGGAATTGCCGATTACAAAATCGGACAGGCTCCGCATCGCATCATGACGGTCGGGCTTGGTTCCTGCATCGGAACAATCATCTATGATGAAAAAAGCAAAGTCGGCGGATTGAGCCACATCATGCTGCCGGATAGCAAGCCGTTTTCTGCCAAGTCTGACGTCAATCCGGCCAAATTTGCCGATACGGCAATTCCCTTGATGTATCAGCAGCTAAAAAGAAGGGTGCCAAACGGACGTTTTAAGGCAAAAGTCGTTGGCGGGGCAAATATGTTTTCTTTCAAATCCGCAACGTCAGGAACCGGCAATATCGGACAGCGAAATGCCGAAGCCGTCATGGAGGTTTTAAAGGAACTGCGTATTCCGGTCGTGGCATCGCATACAGGAGGAAATTCGGGGAGGACGATGATTGTTGACCTCGATGACTTCACCTGCATGGTGAGGATCGTGCATCAAGATGTGATTTATATTTAGAAGGGAAGATACCTCGTTGATAAGAGTATTAATAGTTGATGATTCAGCTTTCATGCGCAAAGTAATCACTGACCTTTTGAAAAAGATGAATGGCGTTGAACCGGCTGATATCGCCAGAAACGGCAAGGCTGCGGTTGATTACTTGGCAGCCCACGATGACATCGATCTTGTGCTGATGGACATTGAAATGCCAATCATGAATGGTATCGAAGCCTTAAAACAAATCAAGCAGAAATACTCAACTCCGGTTATTATGCTTAGCGCATTGAGCAACAAGGAAATTACGATCGAAGCTTTGGAACTTGGTGCAACGGATTTCGTAACGAAGCCCGTTAACCTGACTGCAATCGAAAGAGATTGGACGCGAGATCTGGAAAGAAAGATCAAAGGCTCGCAGATGAAAAAAAACGAGCGTCTTCATCCGACGATTGAACGAGACAAAAAACTTCGTCGGGAAGTTGCGCTCAAAGAAAAGAAGACGGATGTGGAACTCAACCGCGGAGTCCATGCTTTGGTGATTGGTTCTTCAACCGGCGGACCAAGATCGCTTTTGACTGTGGCAAAGGCTTTGCCGAGAAAATCCAAGGTTCCGATTTTTATTGTTCAGCATATGCCGAAAGGATTTACGAAATCATTTGCTGAAAGGCTCGATGCCGAATGCGGACCGCACGTCGTTGAAGCACAGGACGGAATGATGGTCGAGCCGAATACGGTTTATCTGGCTCCTGGCGACTATCATATGACGACGGACGGCATCAAGATTTACTTGAATCAGGAACCAAAGCTTCACGGAACCAGACCTGCAGTTGACTATCTGTTCAAAAGCGCAGCTAAGGCTTATCACAAGTATTTGGTCGCGGTCATCTTGACCGGCATGGGTCATGACGGTGCTGACGGAATGGTCGAGATTGCTAAAAACGGTGGTTATAATTTTGCGCAAAACAAAGAAACGTGCGTCGTCTTCGGAATGCCGAGGGCCGCAATTGAAAAAGACGTCGTAAACGAAGTCCTCGGACTAGATGAGATTGCAACTAAAGTAAATCGGATTGTTAGGTGATCAAGATGGCAATGAACTTTGATTTTTTCAACAAATGGGTGCAGGATAATTTGGGCATTCGTTTGGAAGCATATAAGGAACGTCAAATGCAGCGTCGAATCGGAAATATTATGCAGACGACGGGAGCCAAGACTTTGGAAGAATATGCGAAGATTCTTTCAAAAGACAGCAAGGCTCGCGAAGAGTTTATCGAGCATTTGACAATCAATGTGACTGAATTCTACAGAAACAAAGACATTTTCGACGAGTTCGAAGACGTTTTGAACAAAATTGTGGTAAAGAATACGTCAAGACCAAAGATTTGGAGCGCAGCCTGCTCTACCGGGGCTGAACCGTACACGCTCGCAATGATTCTTGACAAAAACAAAATCAACGGTTCGATCGTCGCAACGGATATCGACAAGGTTATCCTGGACAAGGCGAAAAGCGGAAGATATTCTTTGCACGAGCTTAAGAACGTTTCAAAAACAGATATCAGCAATTATTTTTCAAAAAAAGAAGATGGCGATTACGAAGTAAAGCCTAGTTTGAAACAAAAAATTACTTTCAAACGACACGATTTGCTGAAGGATCGCTACGAAAGTCGTTGCGACGTGATCGTGTGTCGGAACGTGACAATCTACTTCAAGCCTGATGCCCGTGACGAAGTTTATCAAAATTTTGCTGATGCGCTCAACAAGGGCGGAATTTTCTTCACCGGTGCAACGGAAACGATTAATAATCCCGAACAGTTTGGATTGAAGAAAGTTGCTTCATTCATCTATCAAAAGGCATAAGCTGAAGAGAAGGAGGAAAAAAATTCATGGCTGATGACAACAGTGTTTATCGCGATCTCTTCTTTGAAGAAAGTGATGATAATTTACAAACATTAAACGACAGTATTCTTGAACTTGAACAGGAACCGGACAACATTGACCTGATCAACAGCATCTTCCGCGTTGCACATACCTTAAAAGGCATGTCCGCAACGATGGGATATGACGTTATGACCAAACTTACGCATAAAATGGAAGACATGCTCGACCTTTTCAAAACTGGCAAAATGAAGGTCAACACGGATCATATCTCGCTTGTTTTCAAGTGCTTGGACAAGTTGCAGGAACTTGTTGACGATTTGCGCGACGATAAAGAGCTTGAAGAAAGCCAAATTACGGATCTTTGGAACGAGCTTGACCGCGTCGAGTCATCTGCGGGCGCAGGCGAACCCGAAGCCGAATCACCTGCTCCGGTTGAGAAACATGACGAAGGAGCCTTGTCAACGAAATTCGAATATTATGACGATGCCGATACGGACGTTGTCAATGGTGCCAAAGCCGATGGGATGAACGCTTATGCGATCGCGATCCGTCTCGACAAGGATACGATGCTCAAAGGTCCGCGCGTGTTCTTGATTACGGAACATCTCGAAAAAGACGGCGAGATCATCAGGACGGAACCTTCAGCTGACTTGCTTGAAGACGGAGATTTCGATACTGATTTCAGAATGATCTATCTGACCAAGGACAGCGTTGACGACGTCAAGCATATCATCGAATCAAATACGGAAATCGACAGCTATATCGTTGAGGAATTCAAGGAACCCGCTGCTGAAGAAGAAAAAGCCGAAGAAAAGTCTGAAACAGAAGAAAAGAAGGCAGAAGCAAAACCTGCCGAAGAAAAGAAGCCGGCTGCAGGGAAGCCTGCAGCCAAAACTCAGGCAACGGCGCACAAGGCCAAGAATCAGATGATTCGTGTCGATCTGACAAGGCTTGACCGTTTCCTGAACCTCGTTTCAGAAATCGTGGTCTACCGCAATCAACTGGAAGATGCAACGAACCGCGAAAGCATCGACGAGATTCGCGATTCCCTGGAACAGGTTTCACGACTGACTTCAGAACTGCAGGATCTTGTGCTGAAGATCCGCATGCAGCAAGTCAGCGTCGTCTTCTCTCGCTTCCCGCGCATGGTGCGCGACTTGTCCAACCAGTTGAATAAGGAAATGAAGCTTGAAATCATCGGTGAAGAAACGGAATTGGACAAGACGGTCGTTTCTGAACTTTCAGAACCGTTGATTCACTTGCTAAGGAATTCAGCGGATCACGGCATTGAAGATCCTGAAACAAGAAAGAAGCTCGGTAAGCCTGAAGTCGGGACGATTACCCTTGCAGCTTATCAAGAAGGCAACAAGGTTTTGATCACGCTGTCTGACGATGGCAAGGGATTGAAACCTGAAATCATCAAGGCAAGTGCTGAAAAGAAGGGCATCGATACGACGGGAATGACCGATCGTGAGATTCAGATGCTTGTCTTCCACCCGGGATTCTCGACTGCCAAGAAGATTACGAACATTTCAGGACGCGGTGTTGGTCTTGATGCCGTTCAGGCAAAGATTGCTGAACTTGGCGGATCCATCGAAATGGACAGCAAAGTTGATGTCGGAACGACATTTATCATAAAATTACCATTAACTTTATCAATTATTCAAGCTTTAATGGTACAAATTGGTAAGGAGAGTTTTGCGATTCCGCTGGATGTTGTTGAACGAGTTGTAATGGTTCGCGAAAAAGACATCATGCAAACCTCCAATCAAGAAGTATGCAAGTTCCAGGAAGGCTTGATTCCGATCATCAGAACGGACAAGCTGCTTCAGGTGCCGTCTTCTTCATCCAACAAGAAGTATGCGATCATCGTCAAGATCGGCAAGCAATACTACGGCGTGCTGGTTGACAAAATGATCGGACAGCAAGAAATCGTGATCAAAAAGATCGATCCGATGCTTCAAAAGATCAAGAAGTATCAGGGCGCAACGATTCTTGGAAACGGCTCAATTGCTTTGATTCTTGACGTAAATGCAATTTGCAACAGTCGACAGTAAGGGGCATTGCCATGGATAAGAGATACACTGATTTAGAACTTGACGGACTGAAAGAAATCATGAATATCGGCGGCGGAAATGCTGCAACGAGCATTTCGCAAATGGTGAACAGCAAAATCGACATGAAGGTTCCGAGCGTGGAAATTTTGTCATACGGAGATTTATACAAGCGCGTGATAGCCGATGATGTCGAAGTGCATGCGATTTTAAGCCGATTCGTGGGCGATTTTGAAGGAGCATTGTTGTTCGTGCTTTCTGACGCTGCAGCAGACAAGCTTGCCGGACTGATGATGGGAAGCGATGTCGAAGGAGTTTCTAGAGAAGTCAAGGCTTCAGCCGTAAGCGAACTGACGAACATCGTGGCAAACTCGTTTCTTCGGGCAATCGGGACGATGCTTAACATCCAGCTGATTACTTCGTTGCCTGCAACCTCATATGATTATTTCGGTGCCGTAATTTCAAGCGCATATATGGCGTTGGATCAGTATGACGAGCAGGTGATGGTAATCAGAAACGAGTTCTTGTATATGGATGACAAGTTGGATGCATCGTTGTTTTTGATACCTGAAGTCGGCATGCTTGACAGAATGTTTAAGTCATTAGGAATTTGAGAGGAGATAACTACAGTGGCAAAAAGAATTTTAATCGTAGACGACGCGGTCTTCATGCGTATGAAATTGAAGGACATTTTGGAAAAGAACGGCTATGAAGTAGCCGGCGAAGCACAAAACGGTCAAGAAGCTTTTGACAAGTATCAAGCTGAAAAGCCGGATCTTGTCACGATGGACATCACGATGCCTGAAGTTGACGGACTTCAAGCTTTGAAGATGATCAAGCAGGCAGATGCCAACGCCAAAGTCGTTATGTGCAGTGCCATGGGTCAGCAAGGTATGGTTATGGATGCAATCAAGTCCGGTGCCGTTGACTTCATCGTTAAGCCGTTCGATACGGAACGCGTTATCCAGGCCTTGGACAAAGCACTTTCTTAATAATTTGGAGATGATATTATGCAGATGATCATGTTCAAAATGAGCGATGAGTATTATCTGATTTCAGCTAAGTCGGTTGAAGAAATCATCGATACGGTTCCGATTACATACGTTCCGCTTGCTCCGAACTGGGTCAAGGGGTTGATCAACCTTCGTGGCAACGTGATGACCGTAATCGGATTATCCGAGCTGATCGGGATTCCTTCTCCTGAAAAATGCATGAACATCCTCATTATGAAAAATGAAGAAAATGAAGAAGAGCGAAAAGGACTTCTGATCGAAGAAGTCAGCGAAGTCGTCGACATCAACGAAGAAGACATCGAGCTTCCGCCTGAGAAGTCGGATCAGACGTCTTACGTCGGAGTCGTTTCGTTCGAAGACAAGGTTGCCAATGTCGTCAACGTTTCAAAAATGATTTTTGAAGAAAACACGGCAAAGGCATAAAAACAGTCAGCAGTTAGTTGTTTGATCAGGAATTTAAATCGGAAAAGGAAGGATACATGTGGATCAGGTACTGTCGCAAGAAGAAATCGACGCTCTTCTCAACGCAATGAACACCGGTGAGATCAGCGAAGATACAATCGAAGAGGAAAAAAACGATGCGCCTAAAGTCAGAGAATACGACTTCAGACGCCCAACGCGCCTTTCAAAAGAATATATCAATACCTTGCACATGATCTTCGAGGACTTTTCCAAGATGACCGGTAATGTATTGTCAACTCAGCTCAGGACGAATGTGTCCGTTGATCTGGCCGCAATCGAACAAATCAGCTACGACGAATTCATGCATTCGATTCCAAGAGTGACCTTGCTTGGGATGTTCCACTCCGAGCCTTTAAAAGGTACGCAGCTGTTGGAAATTAATCCCCAGTTATGCAGCTTGATGGTTGAACTTTTATGCGGGGGACTCGACGTCAGGACGCAGCATCCGGACGAAAAGATTCCTTCGCTTGAATCGTTTTCGGATATTGATTTGGCATTGATGCGTGAACTGTTCAAGGAAATTGTGAATGTTTACAAGACGTCATGGAAAGATATCGTTGAGCTCAATTCGAAGTTTGACACGATCGATACGAATCCGCAGCTTTCACAGGCAATGTCGCCAAATGAACCAGTCGTGTTAGTAACCTTTACAGTCAAGGTGTTTGAAATCAGCACTTTCATCAACTTATGCATTCCATATGTCTTCTTTGAAGGTATTTTGGACAAATTAAGTATCCGTAATTGGTTTGATTCCAGCAAAGACGACAATGAAGATGATTCACTTGAAATCAAACGCGGATTGAACAACGTCGAGATGGTGATCGAGACGAAACTTGGCGATGCGCAAATGAGTTTTGCGGACTTCTTGAACTTGGAAGCAGGGGATGTCATTCGACTGGATAAGAAGACGACTTCACCGCTGGAAACTTATATTGAAGGTGAACCATTCTTTTATGTCAAGCCAGGTCAAAAGGATGGACAGTTGGCAATCGAATTACTGGATAAGATGGAAGGAGAAGAAGATCAATGAGCGACGGTTTATCACAAGCAGAAATTGATGCATTGATGAATGGCGGTTCAGCCGCAGCAGAAGATGACAGCAAAGAAGAAAAAGTAGAAGAAAAGACGGAACAATCTGAAGCAGAGATTGAAAAAGAAGCCGTGGAAGATGCAACGCTTGACGTTGACGATGAGATCATCGCCGGCATGGACGAACAGTCTCGAATGGACCTGATCGGGGAAGTCGGCAACATCTCGATGTCGCAGGCGGCAACGACGCTTTCTTCGATTCTTAATCACCGCGTTTCGATTACGACGCCAAGAGTAACGAAGATCAGATTCGCTTCTTTGATGGAAGGAATCAAAACGCCTAAGGTCGCAACGACGGTTGAATATAAGGAAGGCGTGATCGGGACGAACCTGATGCTTTTACAGGTCAGAGATGCTTCGATCATTGCCGACCTGATGATGGGCGGTCCCGGAAATGCCAAAGATGATGCCGAATTCGGGGATCTGGAATTAAGCGCCGTTGCCGAAGCCATGAACCAGATGATTGGTTCTGCTTCAACTTCCATGGCAACGATGATCAATCGCAAGGTCGATATTTTGCCGCCAACGGTCAAACTTTGGGGAGAACCGGACAACATCAGCTATGACGGCATCAATCCCGACAGCATCGTCTATCGAATTTCGTTCAATCTGGACGTTGAAGGACTGATTGAAAGTGAAATCATGCAGATTTTCACGAAGAAAATGGTCAACGATATTGCGGCCGCAATGATGGCCGACAAGGCAACGGTCGTTAACGATCGCGAGGTTCCTGCAGAAGAGCAGAAGGCACCGGCCGCACCGCAACCTGAAACGGCACCGGCTGCTGCTCCGACCCCTCAACCGCAGCCGCAAGCTCAGCCTCAGCCAGCACCACAGCCGGCACCGCAACCGAAGCAGCCGCCTGTTGAAGTCAGTCAGCCTTCGTTCCAAACGCTCGATGGTCATGCACAGGGCGAAGGCGACAATCTTGACCTGTTGATGGATATTCCGCTTAACTTGAGCGTCGTGCTCGGAACAAGCAAGAAGTCCGTGCGTGAGATTCTCAGTTTCAACACCGGTTCGGTTATCGAACTTGAGAAACTGACCGATGAGCCGCTTGATATTTTGCTCAACGGCAAATTGATCGCTCAAGGCGAAGTCGTCGTCATCAATGACAACTTTGGCGTTCGCATCACGAATATTTTGTCACAGAGCCAAAGAATCAATAACATGCGCTAAATAAAAAAGGAGCCTGTCAGCGGCTTCTTTTTTATTTAAGGATTTTATTTCGCTTTGCCTCCCCAAAAAATTCATTATTTTGAAAAAATCGAATTTTGAGGTTTAACTTTTTTTCTACCTGTCGATATAATGTATTGAGCAGAAAAATCGTTTAAGGAGGCGAACTTCCATGAAGATCCAAAGAAGTTATACAGAATATACGAACTTACCGACCGTTAAGGGTTCTAAGAATGTTGCCAAGCAAAGTCAAGCAATCAATGCTTCAAATGACAAGATCAATCTTTCATACACGGCAAAGAAGCTTCTTTGCCGTGCTGAAGTCCAGTCTTCTCATTCAGGCATCGATACCGACAAGGTTGCGCGTTTGAAGGCCGCTATTAACGACGGCTCATACCAAGTATCAGCTGAAAAGATTGCTGATAAAATGCTTGATGCCGTCGATGAAGAGAGGGCATAAACATGAACGAGGCCGAATTTCAACGCAATTTAACGAGATTCAAAGCTGTTTTGAAGCGCGAAAAGCGCTATCTGATTAAAAATGACGGTGAAAAGGTGACCGAAACGGTTTCTCAAAAAGAGAAGTTCATTCCGATTTTTGAAAACTATGACGGTCCCGTTTCTGATAAAACAAAAGCAATGATTGATGAGATTCAGGAATTACAATCAGTCAACCTGATGCTGACGAATCAAGCAATTGCTTTTCAAAAGACATTGATGGATGCGATTCAAGCCAATCTGAAACAGCCGAGCGGAACGTATTCGAAGTACAATCAGATGCCAAAGGAAAGTTCGGTGTCTCTGGTTGATCAGCAGGCTTAAGAGGAGGAGAAAACATGTCAGGTTTATTTGGCACATTGGGCACGGCCACGAGCGGCATCACTGCCAATCAGGTTGCCCTTCAGACAACTGCACATAATATTGCGAACACGAATACGGATGGCTATTCAAGACAACGTGTCCACATGACGACGAAGCCTCCATACGTGATTGCGGGAACCGGAACAATCGGAACGGGCGTTAACGTTACCGGCGTAGAACGCGTGGTTGACGATTTCGTTCGTTCTCAGATTCGTGAAGCAAATTCTAAATATACTTACAATACGCAAAAATCAGACACGCTCGGTCAGTTGGAAGATATTTTGCATGAACCGTCAAACGACGGCGTGATCAAGGCACTCAACACTTTGACCGACAGTTGGCAAAAATTGGCAGAAAACCCTGAACTTGGGACTTCCAAGACTTTGGTCGTTGAAAATGCCAACTCGTTTGCTGATTCGATTCACCAAATGGCAACGCAGATTAATCAGTTGTACAAGGATTCGATTTCGAATCTGCAAAAATCAGTGCTTGATTTCAATGAAAAGATTGATCAATTGGCAGACATCAACAAGAAAGTGTTCACGTTGACGTCTCGTGGCGAAACGCCAAACGATTTGCTTGATCAGCGCGATACCCTGTTGAAGGATATTTCCGGTCTCGTCAACATCAATACCGAATTTGACGGATACGGACGCACGACGCTTTCCGTTGACGGTCAAACGATTCTTGACTTCAAGAATGAAACGCACAACACGCTCAGCGTCGTTGTCGGAACTGATGCCAACGGCAATGCGCTCGTTTCCGATCGCGGCG
This sequence comes from Ligilactobacillus ruminis ATCC 27782, assembly GCF_000224985.1. NCBI lineage: Bacteria > Bacillati > Bacillota > Bacilli > Lactobacillales > Lactobacillaceae > Ligilactobacillus > Ligilactobacillus ruminis. Next base: position 1,633,185 of record NC_015975.1, on the reverse strand, counting down.
ATTCATCAAAGTCAAACGTTGCTTTGGGTCGTCAGGCCGAAGTCGGCACGGTCATGCTGACGAAGAAAGATGATGCTGGCAACACGGCTTATTCCGAAATCAAGACGTCAGAAGGCGACATGGGCGGCTATCAGGAATCTGCCAAGGAAATCCTTGAACACTTGGACGAATTGAACGACTTCATCGCAAAAATCGGCAAGGTCACCAACATGGTCATGACTGGTGGGCAAAACAAGCTTGATGGATTCTTCACGTTGGGAAATGATCCTTCAAGATATGCGCTTGATTTCAAGGTCAACGATGCGATTGCGAAGGATCCTTCAAAGATTCCGGCCGGAAAGGCGCTTGACGGCACGGGCAGTGCCGGCGACGGCTCCAGAGCGTTGGCCGTTTCCTGGGCAATGAAGACGAAGTTCAAGACACCGGTCAGGGATGCCGATCTTGATGCTTACAACGAATCAACGATGAAATTTAACGAAAGCCAGGACGGTCAGACTTTTGCCGAAACGTTCAACAATATCGTGACGAAAAACGGGATTTCAAAGCAAAAGGCAGACAACATGGCTGCTGCACAGAAGGTTGTCCTGAACAACTTGGAAAACAAGAACGAATCAATATCAGGCGTCAACATCAACGAAGAAATGTCCGACGTGATCAAGTTCCAACAAGGTTTCCAGGCAAATACCAGAGTGCTGAGCGTAATTGCAGAAATGCTCGATACGCTTGTCAACAAGACGGGGGTGTGATTTAGATGCGAATTTCGACTAATATGGTTAATGCCGATTTCTTGAATAATCTGGCAACAACGACAAACAAGGTTCAAAGTACGATGAATCAGCTGGCAAGTCTGAAGGAAGTCAACAAGGCTTCCGACAATCCGTTGCTTGTTTCGAAGATTCTTGACTTGAACGTGTCTATTTCACAAAACAGTTCATATGCAACGACAATCAGCGATGCCAAGGACTGGACAACGACTCAGGACGGTGCTTTGCAGCTGGTTGAGAAGTCAATGAACAACATTCGAAACATTATCGTTGCCGTCAACAACTCGGGGACTTTGACCGATGCCGAATTTAAGGCATACAGATCTGAGCTTCAGCAGGAGATCGGCACGATCGTCGACGCAATGAACACTAATTACGACGGTCGCTACATCTTTGGCGGATCGAAGACGACGGAACCGCCGTTTGAAATTACTAAGGATGCAAACGGCGAAGTCAACGGCTTGAAGTATAACGGCGATGAAACCAATCTTGCGCGTGAAATTTCCAACGGTGTTTCGATCAACTTGCTGACTAACGGCAATTCGGTCATGAACGCCCAAGGTGCCGGAAAAGATTTGGGAACGTTCTTTAACGAACTCGTTGCCGACTTTGACAAGCATGACGAAGCAGCAATTGCAGACTTGTCGAAGAAGCTCGGCGAAGTTGACGTGTTCAAGAACAACATCGTCAACTACAATACTCGCATCGGGGCTATCGAAAAACGAATCGATGCGGCCAAAGATCGCAATGACAGCGAGAAGATAACGCTGAAGAACACGTTGTCGACGCGCCAGGACGTTGATATTGCGCAAAAGTACATGGAATATCAAAACCAGATGCTTGCTTACAAGTCAACGCTTGCGATGGGCACGAAGATTATGCAGACGACGGTACTTGATTATATGTAAGAAAAAACTTGGGACTCAAGCGAGTTCCAAGTTTTTTTCATTTCTACGAATTAAGCTTATCGTACCTGCTGCTGATTCCGTTCATGACGTCAGCAAACAGCATCTCAGTGATTTCTTCTTCATTAAAAAGCATTTTTAAAATCGAATCCGTCAAAAGCTTGCGTGCGCTTTGCTTGAGCGCAGCAATCGGAGTATCATCTTTGTTAAATTCCGTTTGGCAAAATTTCTCATAGATTTCAATCGTTTTGTTCAAATTAAACACGTTCAAAACTTCACCGATGACCTGGTGTTCTTTTTCATAGATATATCTGCAGTTTTTCTTGTTTTCAAAGTACATTTGCGGTGAAGTTGGCAAGAGATAGCATGTTTGACTGTCGCAAAACGTGACGGCCATCGTTTTTTCACCGGAACGCAGGTCGAGTTTGACCTTGTTCAGCATGATCCAGTTCGTTGAATGACGATATGTTCCGCCAAGCGGCATAAGCTCAATTTCCCCCCACACGTAGCTCAAAGGAGCGATGCGCTTTTTTTGCTTAAGCCCAAGGCAGGCACGGTCGACGAAAAGCCCGATTCCTTGCGCTTCGATCAATTCGTTGATCAGGCGCTTGGTCTGTTTTTGAGTAACGATCACGCGGTCAGCTTCAACGAGCATGGCATTGATCCTGGCAAATTCAGGGTATTCATCCTCGTTTGGTTTGAAGTTCAGGATCAGATTGGTTTTGTAAATATCGATCTTTGCTTCTCTTTCAAATACGGCATGTCGCATCAAATGCTTGAAGCCGTCTTTTGAAAAATCAACTACCTGACAACAAGCGCAGTTTGATTCCTGTTTTTTGTTCATATAATTCCCCCAGTAACAGTTAAATTTTGGCGTTCTTTTGGAAAAAGAACAATTTCAGTTTAAAATGTAATTTAAATTAAATCAAGTTTTTTCTTTATTTTAACATAAATGTAATATTAGTTTTTGGTGCGTTTCAAGCAAAGTGGACTAAAGGCCTCTTTTTAACACAAATGACAACCGTTTTCGTTTAAAGACAGCTTGTTTAAAAAAATGCGCCAAAATGAGATTACAGGTTTATTCAGATCAAAGAGTCCCTTAAAATAACAACTATCTTGAAAAACGGGGGATGTTTATGGGAGAACATGAAGAAGAAGCAGTCGAATATATGAAAGAAAAAAATCATGAAGGGATGATCTACGGAATCATCAAGCGCTTCGGCATAAGCAGGTATTCAAGCAGCTATGATGATTACGTCGTGTTGGGGATGATTTTGTTCGTCAAAGGCTACGTCGAATTAATTAACAGGGATCCTGACGCAGAAGAAAACAGGATCAACGCATATTTGTATCAAAAGATAAAATGGGGTATTTTGGACGAATTGAGAAGAAAAAAGCGTGAAGAAGAACACAGAACGGATGTCGTCGATGAAACATCCAATGATTATTTTGCCAAGCTTCCGGACAATGACGTTGATGCTGAAACACTGGTCACCATCAGGGATCAGTTAAGCGAACTGTTCAGAAGATGCAATGATTTTGAACGCGAATATCTTGAATATAAATTGAAAGGATACACCGAAATGGAGATTTCGCGGCATCTGAAACAGACGCACACCAAAGTTTATCGTGCGCGCAACAGCATCAGACGGATAGCTTGTGAAATATTTGATAAAAGCTAGAATGAAATGTGAAAAAATACTGGAATTTTTTAATTAAATTATGTAAAATATTAGATGAGCAGCGATGGGGGTCTCTGCTCAATAATCATCAAAAGGAAATGAGGTCAAAGGTATGAAAACGGGTACAAAAGTTAAGGAGAGCGTTCTGGCGCAGGCATGCGATTTATGTTTCGGACGCTATTACTTCATCTCGCATCCAGCCGTTTCAATCTTCGGAGCGGAACGGGAAGATGCTGCTTTCTTCTCCGTAATTGCAGATAATAAGGAAAACTTCAATTATCGCTTGGTCGAAGAATACGATGAAGAAAAGCGTCTCAGTCGTCTGGACATTCTTTTGACTGTTGGCGACAGCCGACCCGTCGTCTTGGATCTGCTCCGCGAATCCGGGATTGAAAATCCGAACGCCTCATCTTTCGAATATAAGATGCTTATGAAAGAATCCTCTTTAATCATGCGCTGGTTCAGACGTCGCTTCAAGCGCGAAGATTCGTTTTGATCAGGCATGAATGTTATTAACTGATTACGCTAAAGCTGCCGTCCGTTTTGGACGGCGTTTTTTTTTTTTGCGAAAAATTTTAATAAATAGCTTAAAAGATCTGAGATGCTGACGATATATAATCATGTAATCAGTTAATGATACAAAAGAAATGGAGGAATTTAACATGCGTATTAACACAAACGTCGCAGCTATGAACACATACAGCCGTTTGACAGCTGCAAATACCGCAAAATCAAACTCATTGGCAAAACTTTCATCAGGTTTGCGTATCAACAAGGCCGGCGATGACGCTGCAGGTTTGGCAATTTCAGAAAAGATGAAGTCACAAATCGGTGGTTTGACACAGGCAAAGCGCAATGCCCAAGACGGCATCTCTTTGGTACAAACAGCCGAAGGTGCTTTGAACGAAACTCACAGCATTCTTGGACGTATGCGTGATTTGGCAGTTCAAGGCGCAAACGATACGTTGACAGAAACAGATCGTGGTTCCATCAACAAGGAATTAAAGGCTCTTCATCAAGAACTTACTCGTATTGCTAGCACAACTGAATTCAACACGAAGAACTTGTTGGGTAAAGCAAACAATGCATTCACATTCCAAATTGGTGCAAATGAAAATCAAACGTTGACGGTTACAATTGGTGCGATGGATGGTACGACGTTGCTTGGATCGACAGATGCAACGTTCCAAATCAATGCCGCTGCTACAAATGTTCGTATGGCAAATGGTATGATTAGCGCAATCGATAAAGCTATTGCAACTGTTTCAAATCAACGTGCCGACCTTGGTGCCGTTCAAAACCGTTTGGAACATACGATCAACAACCTGACGGCAACGAACGAAAACTTGTCAGATGCCAACTCACGTATCCGTGACGTTGACATGGCTGAAGAAATGATGACGTTCACGAAGAGCAACATTCTTTCTCAAGCTGCAACATCAATGCTTGCGCAAGCAAACGCAATGCCAAACTCAGTTTTGAGCTTGCTTCAAGGCTAAAAAAAAGTTTGCTGATAAAAAAGCGACAATCGATTCGGTTGTCGCTTTTTTATTATTTTAAGAAATTTTTGGCATCTTTCAGAAATCTGACGCTGCGTAAGTTTTGAATCTTTCAATAACAATTCTAAAATGTCCGACTTATGTTTGTTCATAAAAATACTCATCTCCTTTTTTCGTGAACGTGATATTTATATCGAACTATTTTGAAAGGATTTAAATAAAAATCATCGATTACCTTAGATTTTTCAATCGTTCTTTTGCTGGATCGTAATCATTGCACTTTTTATATGCTTTGATTGCTTTTTCTTTAAAGCCTAAAACTTCATAAATGACGCCGATGTTAAACCAAGCAGCAAAGCTGTTTGCGCCAGGACGGCTTGAATCAGCGAATTCAGTGGCTTTTTTAAAGCATCTGACAGCTTCGTCAAAATTTCCGAGATTCATGTAGACATGGCCAAACATAAAGTATCCATCGGCATCTTCGTAGGGCAGCCGTAAAAGTTAATTATTTCAGCTGCTTTTTTTGCTTCATTTAAGTTGAGATAGTCAAAACATAAATCGTCAAGTGCAGACCAAAAATATTCAAAATCATGCCTGGGAGAAGTCTGCAATGATTTCAGATAGGCTTCAGAAGCGTTGACAAAGTCCTTTTGAATATCGTATGTTCGGCCGAGTTGATATAAAAGATAACTGTCATCTGGAGTTTCTTTGAGCTTTTTTTCAATCATTTCTCGATATATCTGTGCTTTTTTTTGATTGAGGTTTTCATTTGCATAGCCATGATGAATGATTGAAACTTCCAAATCGACCATTGAACGGTTGATTTGACTTGCTGAAACGAGCTGTTCATGAACTGATCCTTCAAAGTGAAAAAATTTGCGGTTGAAGATTCTTGAAACGTATCCCTTTTCAAAGGAATGATTGCTTTGAAGATTCAAAATTTCGATTCTGCCGATATTTTCCGCACTTTTTTTGAAAAATCAAGCAGTTGTCGGCAATTTATTTTGCTTATTTCCTCATCTGAATCCAGCGAAAAGATAAAATCATTTGTTGCTTTTTTATGGCAAAGTTTCTTGCATCCGCAAAATTATTGTTCCACGTAAAGTCAAAGATCCGGTTCGTATAGCAACGTGCGATTTCTTTGGTTGAATCGCTTGGTCCAGTGTCCGCTATGACGATTTCATCAAAGTAATTTGATGATGATTGTCTTTCAAGCGTTTTGGCGTTGTTTTTTGTAATTATGCAAACTGAAAACGGTAATTTTTTCATTAAGATTTGAAACCTCCATTATTGATGATTCGATTATAACAATGCAATATGGAAGATTTATAAAGAAACATTATGTAAAATGAAAATTTCTCTGAATAAATCACCGAAAGATGCTTAAACAAATTGTCGTGTTGCCGATATATAATCATGTAATCAGTTAATGATACAAGAGAAATGGAGGAATTTAACATGCGTATTAACACAAACGTCGCAGCTATGAACACATACAGCCGTTTGACAGCTGCAAATACCGCAAAATCAAACTCATTGGCAAAACTTTCATCAGGTTTGCGTATCAACAAGGCCGGCGATGACGCTGCAGGTTTGGCAATTTCAGAAAAGATGAAGTCACAAATCGGTGGTTTGACACAAGCAAAGCGCAATGCCCAAGACGGCATCTCTTTGGTTCAAACAGCCGAAGGTGCTTTGAACGAAACTCACAGCATTCTTGGACGTATGCGTGATTTGGTAGTTCAAGGCGCAAACGATACGTTGACGGCAGAGGATCGTGGCTCCATCAACAAGGAATTAAAGGCTCTTCATCAAGAACTTACTCGTATTGCTAGCACAACTGAATTCAACACGAAGAACTTGTTGGGTAAAGCAAACAATGCATTCACATTCCAAATTGGTGCAAATGAAAATCAAACGTTGACGGTTACAATTGGTGCGATGGATGGTACGACGTTGCTTGGATCGACAGATGCAACGTTCCAAATCAATGCCGCTGCTACAAATGTTCGTATGGCAAATGGTATGATTAGCGCAATCGATAAAGCTATTGCAACTGTTTCAGATCAACGTGCCGATCTTGGTGCCGTTCAAAACCGTTTGGAACATACGATCAACAACTTGACGGCAACGAACGAAAACTTGGCAGATGCCAACTCACGTATCCGTGACGTTGACATGGCTGAAGAAATGATGACGTTCACGAAGAGCAACATTCTTTCTCAAGCTGCAACATCAATGCTTGCGCAAGCAAACGCAATGCCAAACTCAGTTTTGAGCTTGCTTCAAGGCTAAAATTGAAGATAACTTGAAATAACTTAGAAAAAGCTGGTATCCTCCTTTAAGGATGCCGGCTTTTTTTCGATACAGTAAGAGAAGAGGTGATTAGTTTGGAGACATGGGTTGAAGAATTACCTAAGAAAAAGTTCTTTTCCAGAGTAAATACGACAGAATGTCTGGTAACGATTTCGATGCTGGTTTCGAACCGAATCGATACGGTTGAAAAGTGCTTTGAATCGTTCAGACCATTGTTGGAACAAATTCCAAGTGAGTTTATTGCTGTTGATACCGTAGGTGATGAAAAATCTGACGGTTCGGTTGACGTTGCAAGAAAATATGCTGATAAGATAGTTCATTTCGAATGGTGTGACGACTTTGCGGCGGCAAGAAATGCCGGCCTTAAGGAAGCACGTGGAAAGTGGCTGATATATCTGGATGATGATGAATGGTTTGATGATGCAGGTCCGCTGATCGATTTTTTCTCCAAACCAGAGCTTTACGAAAATTATGATCGCATTTCAATGATGGAACATAGTTATACTTCTGCATCCCAAATTGATTATGTCAGCAATAAATTCTCAAGAATCAGTGCAATAGTTCCAGGGTCTAAATTCGTTGATCCAGTTCATGAGCTGTTAAAGGGGATTGTCTACAGAAACGAATATTATCTCAAAGAAACGTTTGTGCATCACGTCGGCTATATCGGAAAGCTAAGCAATAAGAAAGCCAAACGCAATCAGCAAATTATGAATAAAGAGCTTGAAAAAAATCCTGGGAACTTCCATCTGTGGCTTCAACAAATAGCTGGTGCAGGTGATGATGAAAAAGAAATGCTTAAATTTTCAGAAAGGGCTATTTCTACTCTAAAAAGCCGTGAGCTTGATGATTGGAATATTACTGATTGGATCGAAATTTTTCTTTACAGAATGCGTGGATATGCTCGTCTAAAAATGTGGTCTGATCTAGATGTTAATGTGGATGTGTTTTTGGAACATGTTAAGAATCCCTTTTTCAGAGGGGTAGCAGCTAAATTTGAACTCAGTCGAGATTTAAATGAAATCGGCATTGAAAAAGCAAGCAAATGGATTCACATTTACTTTGATGCGGTTGAGTATTGCGAGAAAAATAACCGAAATTCGGAAGAAATGTCCTATTTCTTTGGCCATGATATCAGCAAGGATACAATGTATGATGCTGTCGAGATGTATTTTAATCTTTGTTCAAAAGAAAGTCAGGATGCGTATGAAGAAATCAAGAAGATGATTCTGGATGTTCCTTGGAATATTTTTGATGAAAAAAGGAGCAATGTTTTAGCTTCAAGTTTGAAATATGCGATTAATGAGGAAGATAATGCAATTGTAGAATTTTTGAGTGAAAATTTCGTGACTGACGGAATCTTAAGTGATGAATTTGTAAAACAACTTGATCGAATCGATATCGGAATTGAATCCGATACTGCTCAAGAGAAATTTGATCAGATGATTGAGATGATAGATGCCAAAAGCGACTCTCTTTGGATTAAGCAGCATGCCAGAAAAGAAGTTTCAGATGATGAATTGAAGAACTCATTGTGCGATGGAATAACATTCAAGTATCCGAATGAAGATCTTATCAGAATTTGCGTTGAAAACGGACATTCCCCACAAAGGTATGTTGAAAATGTTTCATTTGAAGATGTTTCAAAATCGGTCAGTGCAATTGTCACGAAAGAATCGATGCATCTTGATGGAATTCCTGGATTTGCATCAAGGATCGAATCCGTTTGGGAAAGTACAGTGCAAAGAAACTATCTGTTGGCTAATCTTAGAAAACGTTATATTTTTCAAGAATCAATGGCTTTGTCCAAAGTTATGGACGAAAGCGAGAAATATTGCCAAAATATGCTTGAATACGCTAACAATATTTATTTGCCCGAACTTTGTGACTCCGCATCAGAATTGCTGCCATCGGAAGTAAGATTTGCCATTTTATTTGGAAAGGCATTGAAACTTAAGAAAGATAATCATTTGAAAGAATGCTTGACGTATCTTCAGGAAGCTCTTGAAGTTTTCAAATATTCCGAATCTTTGATTAAGCGGATAATTCAATCAATTGAACTCGAGCAAAGAAAGCGTGTAGCGGTAAATAATGAAATGGCAAGACTTGGCAATCAGGTCAAATCACAGATCGTAGCATTGATTTCCCAAGGTCAAAATGAAGTTGCAGCTGGCTTATTGAATGAATTGAAACAAATAACTCCGGAAGATCCTGACTTGGCAACGCTTGAAAAATTATGTCAGTCATAAATCACAATTATGTAAACTTTCCTCGCTTGTTTTTTGGCGTTTTTGTGAAAATTTAAAAAATCAAGCATTAAAAATCCCTCATGTTTTGTCGATATAAAAGAGTGGTAAAAGGATTCGGAGTCGTGTCCAGCACTGCTCAGGTTATGTTGAAAGAGGGTAAGAATATGAACTTAGATGGAACGCAAGGAATTCAGCCGCTTCAACCAATGTCCGGGGTTGATCGTGTTCAAAAAATAAATACCAACGTCTATAATCCTGCTGAGAATTCAATCAAAACGAATGTCAGTCGCGATCAAGAACATTTGAACGGCTATGAAACATCCAAGCAGAAACAACAAGCCAAAAACGTTCAGTCAGATAGTTCTGATGATATGAATCTGGATGAGGAAATGGACTTGTTCAAGGAACAAATCAGCGAAGAACTTGAGAAAATGAATGACAGATTGACGAATAAAAATATCAATCTGGAATTCAAGATGCATCAAAGAACGCATCGAATTTACGTTGAAATGGTAGATAAGACAACTAAAAAAGTCATCAAGGAAATTCCTTCCAAAAAGATGCTTGACATGATCGGCAGAATTTGGGATGAAATGGGAATTGCAATAGATAAGAAAGGATAGTGAATATCATGAGCAGCATTACGACTTCTACAACGGCAGGATCCATCAGTTCTTCAAGCTACATGGGTCAATATACCGGGATTACTTCTGATACAATTGATCAATTGCTTCAATCAGACGAACTCAGAAAGACCGTTATTCAAAACAAGATTGACAAGATTAATACCAAGTCTCAAGCATGGACCGACATCAGTACGCGTTTAAGCAATTTAACAAGCAAGCTTGATGTTTTGCAGGATGAAGCTACTTATCAAACGAAAAAGGTCACTTCAAGCGATGATACGATAGCAACTATTTCAGGAACTTCAGATTCAATGGAAGGTTCATACGACCTTGTTGTTAAGCAGCTTGCAACTGCAAGTAAAATTACGGGCGACGTTGTTTCAAAGGCAGACGGGACGACTAAAATTTCGACTAAAGATGCGTTAGGTTATAGCGGCAAGCTGACGATTACGAATGCGTCAGCCGACGGAAGCGAATCTAAGACGATTGAATTAGATATTAAAGCTACGGATTCTTTAAAAGACATCGCAAATGCCATCAATAATGCCAAGGATCCTTCAGACAAGGAAGGAACAAAGAGTGCCGGGCTCAAGGCTACGATTGTCAACAACCAGCTTGTCGTCACATCGGAGGAGATGGGTGACAGGAAATTGACAATCGGCGGTGACCTCAAGGACAAGCTAGGATTCGCTGATAATGTCGTGAAGAGGACGAAGGGACAGAGTGCAGAGTTCACGCTGGATGGCATTGACATGACAAGAAACAGCAACAGTCCGACTGACGTTGTCGATGGTGTTACGCTTAATTTCAAAAAAGCTGATGCCTCTAAAACGATTACGCTTGGTTTGACGAATGATACGGATAAGGAATTATCTGCCGTCAAAGATTTCGTCAGCCAGTATAACAGCGTTATGAGTTTTCTTAGCGAGAAGATGGACGTTGGCGATCCTTCCAAATCTGATAATACGACCGGTGCTTTGGCCGGGGATTCAACTTTGATTTCGCTTCAATCGAAGCTGCAAAGTACGGTTCTAGGCGGTAAGTCAGTCAATGGCGTCAGTGCATCAACGCTAGGACTGAGCGTTGATCGTAACGGCACGCTTTCGCTTGATGAAACGAAATTCAAGGCACAGCTTGCCAAGAATCCTAATGCCGTCAAAGATTTCTTCTTTGTTGATACTTCAAGCAAGTATTCGACTGAAAAAACCGGGACAGGTTATACGGCTGATTTCAAAGCAGTAATTGATCGGTATACTTCAACCAAGTCAGGCAGCGAAGGAGTCATTTCTTTGCGCAAGTCATCGTATCAAAGTGAAATCAAGGACTACAACAAGCAGATTGAACGAATCACGGAACAGATTGCAACAAAGCGTGCACGCTACGTCACGATGTTTACCAATCTGGATGCAGCAATCGGAAACTTGCAGTCGCAATTTTCTTACTTCCAGTCTCAAAACTCATCAAGAAATAGTTAGTCAGTCAGAGGGTGTTGATTTATGGCGGATAAAAAAGAAACGATGGCTTTTCTTCAAGCAGTCCTTGACAATCTTGAAGAATGCGACAAAAAGCTTTCTTCAATTGAAGATGTTATTCAAAAGAATGCAAAACTTCTTGAGAGAAGAGAAGCGCTTGATTTTTCTGCATTAAGTTCCGACGAAGCTCAATTAGTTGACAAAATTAATGCCAAATATCAGGAATTAATGATTTGGACTGAAGATCAAAAAGTTGACGTATCGCGTGAAATCGGAAGATTAACCCAAGTAGAAAAGTTGGCAAAGGGTTACGTTGACGATAAAGAACTTTCTTCAAGAATTGAACTTTACTATTAAACAAGGAGGAAGAGATGACAAATCCTTACGCTAGTCATAAAAATGATTATCTGAGAAATCAGGTGATGAGTGCTTCTCCTAATAAGCTGATCGAAATGCTGATTGAGGGTGCGATCAAAAGCATCAAGAAAGCTGAGATGGCAATCGAGGATAAAAAAATCGAAGCAGCAAACAATGAAATCGTTCATGCGCAAGACATTGTGGATGAATTAAAGTTCAGCGTTAATAAAGAAATTGAAGGTGACATTCCGCAACAGCTGATTTCAACATATGATGTTGTTGAGCAGGAATTGATTCAGGCTAACATTCATAAAGACAAAAATCATCTTGAAATTGCGTTGACGATGTTGAACGAGCTGCTCGATGCTTGGAAGCAGATTACTAAATAAGAGAAGGGCGGAAGATTTTTTTCTTCCGTCTTTTGTTTAGATTATGTTTGAATTCTTAATGATTTAATTTACATAAAATGGTTAAGAGTTTTACATAAACAGGGATTAGAAAATTAACAATTTTATCAGACAATATAGTTAACGCAAACTGATGGTACGGAGGAAATCAAATGATCAAAGACAAAGAGATGGGGAAAAAACTGTTAGAAAGCATCGAGACATTGAACGAAGCAGCTTACGAGCTTTATTCGATGGTTTTAAATGATAACGAAAGGTTAGATGATTTCGTTAAAACGATGCAGGCACTGTTGATCGGAATCAAGGGAAACGTCACCGGTTTGGTTGTCGAAGAACCAGCACTAAAATGTAATCTGTTAGTTGACAACGCTTTGGACACGTTGGAAAAACTTGGTGAAATCAGCGAAAAAAAGAGAAAACTCGGAATAATCAAAAATGAACTGATTCCTGAAATCGGTGAAACATACGTTGATTTGTTGTTTTGGGGCGGATGCTTCCCTGACCCTGACGCAATGTTTGAATATTACAACAATCAGATGAAAGAGTTTTATCCTTCACCAGAAACAGATAAAGGTCGCTATCGTTATGATTTGTCTGTTGCAGTGATGGCAAATACCGAGGTCGAACAAGTTGAAAAATGCCTAAAATCCTTAAATGCCGCAGTTCCTGAAGAATTGAGATGCGAATACGTTTTGTTCAATGACGGTGCAGGGGAAAAAGTTGCAAAGTATTTCGATGGACTTGCGGATAAGAATGTCAAGGTCATTAACTATAAGTATCAAACAAACGCTCCGAGCGTAATATATCAGCTGGTTGAAGGCAAAGACGTCTTGTTTTTGACGACAGAAAATATTTTGTCGAAAACGGCAGTTTCCAACATGATGAAATGCTTGACATCGGATAAAAAAATCGGTGCCGTCTGTCCTGCATTCGTTGAAGAAGACAAACTTGATGATACCGAAAGCAATGAGTATCTGTGGCATCAAAAATCAGAATTGAACACGGACGTTGTTTTAGCCCCATCAAGCGAAATCTTGATGCCGACGATGCTTGGAGCATATTTCCCGTTTATGGCAAAACGATATACGGAATTTTCAAGCAAGGCAATGTCTTTGATTGGTCGAAGAAACGGGAAAATTCTGTATGAGGCTGGGGATGCTTTGGCATACAGAGTTCATAAGGAAAAGGACGAAGACATCGTTTTGGAAGGAATCAAGCAATTTGAGCGAATCATGGGAATCAACCCGATGCTTGAACAAGATGTTGATCAAGATTTGCTGTCTGGACTTGATTTTAAAAATAAGGAAAAAAGAGTCGATATTTTAGGAATCAACAGCAGCTTCGGAATCAATCTGTTAGCGATTCAAGATCGTGTCAGAGAAGAATCAAAAAATCTTCGGACAAATATCTATAGTCTCAATGAAGAAGAAGCCTATGAGCGCGATCTTGAGACAATTTCCAAAAAGAGTCGATTCATTTCTGATTGGGATAAAGACTTTGACAAATGTTTCCCGAATGCTCGCTTTGATTATATCGTGATGGAAAAGACCAACGATAAATTGCTTGATTTAATGTTGTTGCTCAAGCTGCTTGAACGTTTAAAAGATGGCGGTTCCCTGGCAATTCATACGGCAGAGGAAATGCCGCTCAGCGATTATGAGCCGAGAAAAGTTGTGGGAGACTGGCAGATTTTGTATAAATAGATTTGTGGGGTGACATTAATGAATGTTACGATTATTGGTGGGGGAAATATCGGAACCTTGATGGCAGCAGAGGCTGCTGATAAGGGTCATACTGTTACGGTTTGTACATCAAAGCCTGATTTATGGAAGAAAGAAATAGAAGTGTATGATTCAGACGATAATCTGTTAATTAGTACACAAATTTCAAAAATTACCAGTTCGATGAAAGATGCAGTAAGCGGCGCTGATCATATTTGGGTGACCGTTCCGGGGGAAGCATTCATGGATATTGCTGCCAGAATGCTTCCTTATGCGATAAAAGGGCAGAAGATAGGAATTATTCCTGGATTTGGCGGAGCGGAATTTGCATTTAAGAAGTTGATAGACAAGGGATGTATATTGTATGGATTCCAGCGTGTTCATAGTATTGCCAGACTAAAGGAATACGGTAAGGCGGTGTATCAGTTGGGACGGAAACATAAAATCGAAATAGGTTCGATACCCGCCTCCAATGTTTCAGATATTTGTGATTTTATAGAAGAAATCTTCAATATTCCATGTGTTTCCTTGCCTAATTATCTTTCAGTTTCTCTTACACCATCAAATCCAATATTGCACACTTCCAGATTATATTCCATGTTCAAAGATTATACACCTGGTAAAAAATACGACAGGAACTTTCTTTTCTATAAGGAATGGTCACTAGAAGCATCAAAACTGATGATATCATGTGATGACGAGTTACAGCTATTATGTAAGACAATTCCGATGAATCTTGATAATGTACACTCTTTGAAGGATTACTATGAGAGTTATACAGCAGAAGATATGCAAAGAAAAATCAGCAGTTTGGATGCCGTAAAGAATTTGAAGTCACCAATGACAGAGGTTGAAGGAGGATGGATTCCCAATTTTAATTCAAGATATTTTAGAACCGATTTTCCTTATGGTATTAACGTAATCATCAAGATTGCAGACATCTTTAATGTAGATACTCCAACGATGGACGAAATATGGAGCTGGTATCGCGATTTGGTTTCAAATGAAGAGACCGTTGATATGGATATGTCTGTAAATGAATTCTTGAAATTATATCAATAATCGGGGGCTGTTTGACTTGGATAAATTAATTTTGACTGATGATCAAATAGAGAAACTGCACAAGGTTGGATTGGAAATGCTGATTGAATTTGACCGTATTTGCCGAAAAGAGAATATAAAATATTCAATAGAATCGGGTACTCTATTGGGAGCAGTCAGGGATGGCAGGTTCATTCCATGGGATGATGATGTGGATGTATCCATGACGCGTGCTGAATATAATAAGTTTTTCGCTGCTTGTGATAAATATCTCGATAAATCGAGGTTTTTCCTGGATTGTCATGAAAATGATTCGGAATATATTTTCGGGTATAGTAAGTTGAGGAGATTAGGAACTGTTTTCAGACAGATCGGTCACGAGACTCTGACTCAACGTAATGAGATATTCATGGACATAATTATCTTGGATAATATCCCCGATCATCATATTAGCAGGATTATTCATTCAAAGATATGCAATATTATTAAAACCATTTTGAATGCACAGTTGAATATTAAAAGCAATAATCCAATAGTGAGGCTGAGAAGTAAACTTCTGATGCTCATTCCACGAAATGCAGTTTTTTCCATATTATATTCATTTGAGAGAATTAATAACAGGAAAGATACTGAATTATGCAGAGTGTATACATATACCCCTGCAAGTGGATGGGGAGTACCAACCAAATGCTATAAAAAATATCGCGATATAAAATTTGAAAATCATAAATTCATGTGCTTTGATGACTATGATTCATATTTGAAGTATGCATATGGAAATCACTACATGGAATTGCCATCTGTGGAAAAGAGAAAACCGCATATTAACGTTTCCGAATTGTCATTTGGGGACATATTTGGGAAGGAAGAGTGATTTGAAGGATTTTGATTATGAGCAGATGAAACTTGGAAAGTTATATCTGCAAAAAGGTATAAAGAAGGAAAACAGTTCATTGAAAGGCAAGAAAAAAGCAGAAGAAATTAATAATACTGCCATTGAAAACCGAGATGAGATAGTCAGGTTTGAAAGGGAAATGATCGGAAAATCAGGCGATGAGTTATATATTACGCCCCCTGTATATGTGTCATATGGATCCAATATTGAAGTTGGAGAAAATTTTTATGCTAACAAGGACTGTATCTTTATGGATACCAGCTCCATTAAGTTCGGGGACAATGTAATCGTGGGGCCAAGGTGTTGTTTCTATTGTGCAGGACACCCGATTTATGGTGGTGTGAGATCTCAGGATAACGATTATTTCGAATTTACGTTACCTATTACAGTTGGTAATGATGTTTGGATAGGAGGCAATGTAATTGTTCTCCCCGGTATTACAATAGGCGATGGGTCTGTTATAGGGGCTGGTTCTGTCATTACTGATGACGTACCATCCAATGTCATAGTTGCAGGAAATCCTGCAAGAGTATTGAGAGAAATAAACAAGGAAGATGAAATAAAGTGGAAGTCTCTGAGAGAAGAATATTATAAGGAAAAAAAGAGATTTGAAGAATTTGGTATTTAATGGGAGATGTCACTATGCTTAATTTTACAGTAGGCCCCGTAATGAGCAATCAGGAGATTCTGAGTATCGGTGCGCAACAGGTACCATACTTCAGGACACCTGAGTTTTCCAGGATAATGTGTGAAAACGAAAATCTGATGAAGAAGTTTTCCAAGGCCCCCGATAATTCGCGTGCAGTTTTCATTACAGGGTCTGGTACGGCTTCCATGGAAGCTGTTGTCATGAATGTCTTCGATGAAAATGACAAGGTTCTGATTGTGGATGGCGGCAGTTTCGGACATCGTTTTGTTCAGTTGTGTAATATACACCAAGTACCATATGAAACGATTGTTCCTGAAGAAGGATGCAGCGTGACGCCTGAACAGCTAGCAGAATATGACGGTATGGGATTCACGGGCTTTTTGGTCAATCTTGATGAAACCTCAAGGGGCGTTCTGTACGACATTGATGCCATCAGTGATTTCTGTAATCGTAACGGCCTGTTTCTGGTCGTGGATTCAATCAGTTCATTTCTTTGCGATGAATTCGATATGGAAAAACTGAATGTGCAGGTCATGATTACGGGATCTCAGAAGGCACTTGCATGTCCTCCGGGGATTTCCGTGATTGTACTGAGTCCGGAAGCTATGGAACGTGTTTGTTCAAGACAAGTTCGCAGCATGTATCTTGACTTGAAGTCGGCGCTGAAGAATGGTGAACGGGGACAAACACCCTTTACACCTGCAGTTGGAATACTGTTGCAGATTAATGCCAGGTTGAAGCAGATTGAAAGTGAGGGTGGCGTAGAAGCGGAAATTGCTCATACTGCAGAAATAGCAGGAGATTTCAGAAGAAAAATCAGACATCTTCCGTTTGAGATAGTTTCCAAATCACTTTCCAATGCAGTTACCCCCCTTCATCCGCTGAACGTGTCGGCCTACGATATTTTCACTTGTCTTAAGGATGAATACGGAATCTGGGTATGCCCGAATGGTGGAGAAATGGCCGACAGGGTATTTCGTGTCGGGCATATCGGTTGTCTGACAATTGAAGATAATGACAGGCTTATTGGGGCTTTTGAAGATATGCAGAAAAGAAATCTGCTCTAAGGAGTTGTGTTATGCGAAAGAGAACAGCAAAGAAACTAGTTAAATGTGTTGATGATATTCTGTCCAGTATGGAAATGCTAACGAAATTTAAAGAGAACAGTTACATGGTTTCTAAGGTCAAGAATGTTTACAGCGATAATATGGCAGTTTTAGAAAACGAAAAAGATGCGGGACAGAGGTATTCTGAATTGTTAGATGAATTCAAGAAGAAAATTGAATCTTCTGAGATTGAGGGTGCAAAGAAAACAGCTGATGATTTCAAGAATTTGATTTCAGGTAGCATTGTTTACAAAGTTGTCTTCATGCCGTACAAGGCATCAATGTGGGATTCTTTGGAAAGTGTCTGGATGGCTGCAGACAAGGATGAGCGTTGTGAGGCACTTGTCGTTCCGATTACATATTATGAATTGGACAGCAACAGGAATCCCGCCAAAAAGGTCAATGAGCGTGAAGGATTCCCTGAATATGTCCCGGTTGTCAATGATGAAGAATATGACTTGGAGAACGACCGGCCAGACATTATTTACATCCATAACCCTTATGATGATACCAATCTTGTTACACGTGTTGAAAGTAGATATTACTCCTGGAATCTGAAGAAGTACTGTGAAAGACTTGTATATATTCCGTATTATAAGTGGATTGACGGTGTCTCATCGACCGTTTTCAGGTCTGCAATGTATTATGCTGACTACACAGTTCAGAGTTCAGATGACGCGGTTAAGAGATGCATTGAGGCTTCACCGGATTATGCCAGGTTACTCGGTATGGAAAACGTTGAAGTCAGAAATGCAATGGAAGAAAAACTGATTAATCTTGGAAGTCCTGAGGTTGACAAAATTGTCTCATTGGATGAGGAAACGGCAAAAATGCCTGAGGAATGGAAGAAAAGGGTCATTAAATCACGTGTCAATGTCTTGTATAACACAACCATTGATGAAATCTTTGTTGCAAAAAGTCTTGATAAAGTAAAGGAAACTTTGGAAATATTCAAGAGGCAGAAGAACCGTGCTTTTGTTATCTGGCGACCACATCCTTTATTGAGGCAGACTCTGCAATCAATGTTGCCACACCTTCTGGATGAGTATGATGAAATCATGCGTGCGTTCATGGATGATGATTACGGTGTTCTGGATATTAATGCAAGTATGAATCACTCCATTTTCTGGTCGGATGCATACTACGGGTTCAGAAGTTCAAGCTTAACGGAATTGTACAAGTATACTGGAAAGATTGTCTTGAAAGATTCACCAAAGATTGTACGAGTTGAATCAAATATGTCTGAGAATACATTGTTGGCAAGATTAAGGGAAACGAATGTTGTTAATGAGCCTGAGGTTTCCCTTGAGAATATGATAGATGTTATTTATGGTAATGGTGAATTGAAGAATGGGAGCTGTGTCAAAGCGACAAATAGCGGAATAAAGATTAATGATTATATGTTAAATGAAATTTCATTTTGATAATGAATTTTATGTGATTGTGTAATTTTGTTAATCATGCCTTTTAAGAAGGGAGGGGCACTATTTTGAAAAAGGTTATAACATACGGAACTTTTGATATGCTCCATCAGGGACATTTGAATATCCTGAAACGTGCCAAGGAGCTTGGTGATTATCTCATTGTCGGTGTGACAAGCGATGACTTTGATTCAAGAAGAGGAAAAATCAATGTCCAGCAGTCCATGATGGAACGCGTCGAGGGAGTCAAGGAAACGGGACTTGCCGATCAGATTATCATCGAAGAATATGAAGGTCAGAAGATTGATGACATCAACAGATTGGGCGTTGATGTCTTTGCAATCGGATCGGACTGGAAAGGGAAATTTGACTACCTGTCAGAATTCTGCCAGGTTGTGTATCTTGAGCGTACCAAGGGAATATCAAGCACGCAGATCAGGACGCAGCATAATCACCTTAATCTGGGACTTGTGGGTAATGTAAAACGTCTGTGGAAAGTGGCCAATGAGGCTGTTGCCATCAATGGAATCAATATTGTTGGTACGAGCGGTGAAGGTCATGACAATCGACTTGATGAACTTCCCGGTTATTCATTTGAAGAGATTATTGATAAATCTGATGCGGTCTTCATTGAATCTGACGTGAAGGACAGGTATGAACAGGTTAATTATGCCCTTAATCACGGACGGCACGTCCTGTGTGATTTGCCGATGGCAATTGGCGCAAAAAAGCAACGTGAACTTCTGAAAAACGCCAGAAAGAATGACTGCGTTTTAATGTCAGGTATAAAGACAGCCTATTCTACGGCATATTACCGTTTGTTGCTTATGGTCAAGAGCGGTGAAATAGGGGATGTGGTTTCCGTTGAAACGACATGTACAAGTCTTGATGAGATTTCAAAACTTTCGGAGTATGCATCAAACAATATCTGGAACTCCATGGATGCCTGGGGGGCAACGGCTCTGATGCCTGTTTTTCAGATTCTGGGGACGGATTATGTTGACAAGAAGATAATTACGAGGAAAACCGACAGCTACTTTGACCTTTTCACCAGAATGGACTTTGTTTACGGTAATGCCGTTGCTACAGCCAAGGTAGGAAAAGGTGTAAAGTCCGAAGGAGAGATGATAATCTCTGGTACAAAGGGTTATGTATACGTTCCGTCTCCCTGGTGGAAGACGGACTATTTTGAGATAAGATACGAGGACCAGAACAGAAACAAGCGGTTTTTCTATGAACTTGAAGGAGAAGGATTCAAGTATGAACTGGTCAACTTCCAACGGGCAATAAATCGTGGCAAGACAATCAACTATACCAGTGACAAGGTGCTGGAGGAGATAAGCAAGGTGTATGATGACTTCTATGGTGGCAATGGTGTGAAGAGGATATAGGAGCGATTACTTCCTTGTGTCAGAGCACTATACAATATTTTTTATAGCGCAAGCACTTCCTTACTTTGAATTTAGCAGTTAAGTTGTAATGCAGTGGTGACTTGCGTTTCCTGTTTTTCATGGGAGAAAGTCAGAAATCAGATATTTTGACTTGATTTCGGTTTCTCAATTGCGGTTTTATCAATTAACCTATCGTAAATTTTTTCATGCTCTAATTTTTCAAAGTCGTTGTCAAGTGATTTAATCAACTCGGGCAATTTTGGATTTGTTTTTATAGGTGTATAATATCTTTTAGATTGTCGTCTCAGGCAATAAATGTATGCACTAAAAACAATATCAACAACCTCGACATATTTAGTCATGAATGATATAACTGTATCGATATATTTATCTGAGAAAGCAAGCCTGATATCTGTAGAAAGTTTTTCATTGCTCTGATGTATCTTTGGTATGCATTCTAACCTAATGCTATGAATGTCTGAAAGATTGAAGTAGTTGTTTTTTTCGGTTAAAGCGACAAGAAGGTAATCAGGTGCATAGTATATATTATCAGATTCGATGTCTCTCTTGAGGGCATTCCGGTTATTGCTATAAGCTTCCAACATTTCACGTAGGGTAATCAGAATTGCTTTTCGGTCCCCATATAAGAAACGTTTATTTTGTGATTTGCGGTTTATAGAAGCAGATGAAAAGTTGGATGTAATACTTATAATGCTGGTAAATAATGTTGGTAAAAAATTGATTTTTTCTAGTAAGTTCATTTAAGAACAATCCTTTCATAGATATTTTGTTAAAATAAGATGATGCAGAACGAAGCTCGGCTATATCTTAATCTTGTTAAATTATACACCTTATTTCGAGCATGTCAACTACCGCTACCGTTGATTTGATTTTTGCGTCATTTTTTGTTAAGAGTTGATATCTAGACGGCAGATTTCCGGGCATTATCCCTAAGTTTCAGTATTACTGATAGTCGTCGTGAGATTTCTCAAGGATGCGGGAAATTTTCTGAAGAAGCGTTCAGATTCGTAGACCGGTTTCGTTATTATATTTGTAGGCCTACAAATGATTCAGATGTAAAGCATTGATTGCCTGGCTTTTGGGGGAGACAGGACGACATTGCTTTTGATGAGTCAAAATCTGTTGTCACTGGTTTTTGCTGGGAGGGATTTTGATGAGGACATTTGAGTTGAGACTGAATACTCACTTTGGTAAGTTCAGACAGAAGCTTTGGTTGAAGTATTCATACGTTAAGTTGAAAAAGGAATGAAACGGCAGCTGCGAAGGCGGCAGGCGCATGGCGTCTGTCGCCTTTTATGTATATACATAACTGTACGTTAGCTTAAAAGTAAGCGGTCGTTAAATAAGCGTTCTTCATAAACCTCTGATGTCTTGGTATGCTTTAAACATCAAGTATATCGGAGGTTTAAATATGAAATTGGATGACGTAGTGGAAGTCAACCTTGTTGACCGAAGCCCTTGTCAAGGGCGGATTTAAATTGTCGTTTTATGGCGGTTTAAAATTGTATGATTTGGGCGATTTAAGAACTGACCGATGCTAAACGGTATGACTTTCCCTTAATCTTAATCACGTGTGAGTGATAATAGACAAGGCGGTCTAAAATGGCCTCTGCGGTCGCCGTGCTATTAAGGACGGTTCCCCAACTTGATAATGGCACATTGGTCGTTATGATCGTTGATTTGCGTTCATAACGGCCATTTATTAGTTGAAACACATTCGCCGATATCGGCAGATACCCAAGTTCGTCAATGATTAATATCTCATCCTTTCGTAAACGTCTTTTCGCATACTCACCACTTCCTCAAAAGATTAATAAAGTGAGTATACAAAAAATGCAGGAAAACCGACAATTTTAAACCGCCGATTTCCTGCATTTTACAACCGCCCTTTACAACAGCTTAACTACGGAAAAATTTCGCAACTAAGCTGCCTAAGCACAAAATAATATTTTTCGATGCAAAGTGAG
This sequence comes from Ligilactobacillus ruminis ATCC 27782, assembly GCF_000224985.1. Lineage (NCBI taxonomy): Bacteria > Bacillati > Bacillota > Bacilli > Lactobacillales > Lactobacillaceae > Ligilactobacillus > Ligilactobacillus ruminis. Next base: position 1,610,696 of record NC_015975.1, on the reverse strand, counting down.
TTCAGCATCATATTCAAAGTTCCATTGATAATTCCTCTTGTCATCCAAGAAAAAGTTGATATACATTAAACAAAGAATAATTAATACCAAATCTATTATCAATCATTTTGTTGCTATTTACACTTGTTTTTTAATATCCCAAGTGCTATACCACATCTACCCCCTATGGGGCAATAAATATTCCTGTTTATAGGACCGGAAATGTGCATGTGTTTTCGGTTCTATTTTTTTGTGTGCAAAAAAATCCCAAAACTTCTTTCCACTTTAAAAGATGTTCAGAATATGCTTTTCTTGGCCCAAGGCGTAGTTTTTGGCTCTTCCCAATGCTGATTTGGCAGATGCGGTAACTGAAGCTACGAAGCTCCGTTGTAAATTCGGATTTCAACATCTTCTATAATAATTTTCGCAGCCATTTCCTGACCGGTCGATATGTTTCTTTAGGGTGTCAAGGGCGATTTAAGAACTGACCGATGCTAAACGGTATGACTTTCCCTTAATCTTAATCACGTGTGAGTGATAGANAGACAAGGCGGTCTAAAATGGCTTCTGCGGTTGCCGTGCTATTAAGGACGATTCCCCAACTTGATAATGGCGCATTGTTCGTTATGATCGTTGATTTGCGTTCATAACGGCCATTTATTAGTTGAAACAGCAGCTTGGATTCATTCGCCGATATCGGTAAATACCCAAGCTCATCAATGATTAATAGATCATACCTTTCGTATCGACGCATTACTCGTTCTAGATGTTGCTTTTCTTGAACTGCTTTCAATCTAAGAATTAATTCGTGACAGTTTATGAATAATGTTCGCACGCCTAAACATTTGAATAAAGTATCCTGTTTCTGATCCAGGGTTAGTTTTAAAAACTTGAATTTGGAATAAGGCAAGACATATAAGAAAATACTGAATGTATGTGAAACACCGTTCCGATCGGTCATCGTGACCTGTTCTTTCCAATCAACTTGAGCACTTAATCCAATTGTATGCTCAACTCTAATCGTTGCTTTTTTTGTTTGTGCTTTATGAAAATGACGACAATAATCTTTAACGATTGTGTACTTGCCGGTAAAGCCTTTTTCAACGATAAAGTCATAAATCGATCTGGCAGAACAACCTGCAGCGTATTTGTCTTCAATGATGTCTTGATATCCGTCCAGCTTACTGCGACGGCTACGACGCTTCCTGACAACTGATGTTTTATCGCTCTGAGCTCTTAAATATGCCGCTTTGACGGTTCTTGGATCAACATCATATTGTCGTGCAACAGCGGAGTAATTTGGTTTTATCTTCTCTAACACAAAATATCTCATCCTTTCGTAAACGTCTTTTCGCATACTCACCACTTCCTCAAAAGATTAATAAAGTGAGTATACAAAAAATGTAGGAAAACCGACAATTCTAAACCGCCGATTTCCTACATTTTACAACCGCCCTTTACATTTTCATAATATTGAACTCTCCATTTCCAGTTGTTGTGATTTAAAGTCTGAAAATTGCAAAGTTTAATTCCACCATCCATTTATACGGTGGAATTCTCTTCTGCACAAGTGGAATTTAACCTTGCACATCATAAGTGGTATGCTCAGGTTGGCTTTCTGACAGCAGTAGAAGGAGAACTAGCATGAGCAAATATATTCCCGGTAATCAAAAGCATCTTACTCTCGAAGATCGCAAATATATTGAAAAATCCCTAAATACTGGCTGTTCTTTTAAGGACATTGCAAGATATCTTTGTAAAGATCCAACAACAATCTCAAAAGAAATCAGACTGCACAGGCTCAGCGACTGGTATCACAAAGGCTGTTTTAACAATGCACATAACTTCTGCATCCATAGATATCATTGCAAAAAAGTCAATGCCTGTGGCAAGATCATTCTCTGTGGTGTCAAATGTACCACCTGTCCAACCTGCAACCAGACATGTCCGGACTTTATCAAAGAACGATGTAACCGACTTGATAAAGCACCTTATGTGTGTAACGGGTGTCCAAAAGCAATCAGTCACTGCACGATTGCCCACAAATACCGCTATGATGCTATTTTTGCTGATCGCAAATACAAAGAATGTCTCTCACAGTCCAGAGCCGGTATAAACATGACCAGACATGAACTGCATCAGAAAGATATGGTCATCACGCCTCTGATTTTTCAGGGACAGTCTCCGTATCAGATTATAACGAATCACCCAGAACTCGATCTGTCTGTGCGGACCCTGTATTCTTACCTTGATAAAGGAATTCTGTCTGCAAGGAACATCGACCTGAAACGCCAGGTAAAATTCAACCCCCGCAAAGTACACAAGACCCAGATCAAAGACAGGTCTGTTTTTATCAGACGTATGTTTTCTGATTTTCAAGCCCTTGGGCTTGACCACTTTGCTGAAATGGATACCGTTCACTCATCGCAGGACTCAAAGCGTGTCATCCTGACATTCTTCTTAACCCGTGAAAAACTGTTTCTTGCATTCATTATGAACAGATGCACCAAAGGCGCCGTAAAACTTGTTTTTAACAAGTTGGAGCACCAGCTTGGCACATATGATTTTTTAACCTTGTTCAACACGATTCTTACGGATCGCGGATCTGAATTCGGAGATCCGGAGTCTCTCGAAAATGGCATTCATGGCATTATGCGGTCAAGCATCTATTACTGTGATCCGATGAGAAGCGGTCAAAAAGGCGGCATCGAGCAGGCTCATACCATGCTTCGAATGATTCTTCCTAAAAAGACCAGCTTTGAATATCTCACCCAGTGGGATTTAAGAACTATCGTAGATCACATAAATTCAACCCCGAGAGAAAGTCTTGGTGGTCGAACACCGTATGACGTAGCACTTGAAAACTATGGCATAGACATCTTAAAAGCACTTCAGCTTAGGTCGATTCCATCCGATAAAGTCAATCTGACGCCTAAGCTGATACGCTTTAACCACTAACTTAGCATAAAAACCTGCTGTCAGACTGGAACTTAACAATTCACATTTTTTGAATGTGGCCTGTGGAATTTAGTTTTGCACATAAACTATCCAGAGGCTTGTTTGCCATGCCTGAAATTAAGATGTTTTATGGAAAGTTAATCTAATTATAACAGTTTTACAAGGATTTAGCCTCCCACAATCCCCAAAAATCAAAGAATTTTAAAGCGTAGTGGAATTTACCCCTGCACTGGAATTTACTTTTTCAAGTCAGCGTGATTTAAAGTCTTTTTTTAGCCCATTGGAAAATAGAATTCCAAGCGCTGCAGTTGCGCATGCAACGAGAATGGTAATAAAACCAATGTGATTTATGAAATACTGTAGGAGTAAGCCGTAAAAGCTATTTCCCAAAGGCTGGGCACATTGCGAAATCATCATTGCGAGAGAAATCGTTTTTGCTACTTTATCCGATGGAATGTAAATCTGTATATAGGACATACATATAATCAGGAAAATATTGGAAAACATCATCATAAAAAAGCAGCAGATTGTAATGGTGAAATAGCATACATAGGAAGGTGCGTGAAGTAAGAGTACACCTCCGATTGGCAATAAAAATACAGCAAAAGCAAACAAAAACTGATAGATGTTTGTGATTTTAAAGTTTTTACAAAATTTTCCGCCAAGAAGTCCACCAACCAGTCCTCCGAATGCCATAGCGGCTTCTGTATAACCAAGGAGTCTGGAAGCTTCATTCGTAGGAAAAGCAAGCGTCTGCGTAATCAAAGTAGGAAGCGCGACGGTTAAAAAGGAAGAGAATAAAAAGTTTGCGAGCGCACACATGATAAGTGCCCGAAAAATAATTGGTTGTTTATTTTTGATATAAATGACCGTGTCTTTCATGTCATGAAAGATGACAGAAAGTACATTTCCGTCAAACGGACGTTTTACACAATCCATTTTGATAAACAATTCCATAATGGCAGAAGTAAAAAAACACAGAATGCTTAAAATAAGGATTGGAGTCAATCCCGCAAAGCTGTAGCAAATGCCGCCAATGACCGGACCGATTAAACTGGATAACGAAGAAATAATATTAATAATAGCGTTTGCGGAAATAATACCGTCTTCTTTTACCAGAAATGGAATACTGGCTTGTACGGATGGCTGATATGCACCTGCAATACCATAAAGCAACATCAATACGACGGTTAACAAAATAACAACATTGACTTTGCCGTACAAAAGAGAAAATACAAGCATGATGCCTGCAACGGAAAAATCCAGACAAACCATAATATTTCGCTTGTTTACACGATCAGCAATAACGCCTCCGATTGGAGCGCATAAAATAATCGGAATAAAAGCAAGTGCAGTTACAATTCCATAAAGAGCCGGAGAACCGGTTACGGTTAAAAGATGAAGTGGAAGAGCAAAGCGTAAAATGCTGTTTCCGAAAAGTGAAATGATTTGTCCGATGACAACTAAAATAAAACTGTTTGAAAATACTTTTTCTTTCTGATTCATAATCATTACCTCCATAGCTGCCATTATAAACGGAAGAAAATGGAAGTAAATACATTTGAAGCAAGAGGTAAGGAAAAGAGAATAAGAGGGGAAAAATAAAAACTGACAGGTTTGGAAGATGGGTTAGATGATATGTCGGATGTGTAGGTCAATTTTTAAGAAAAAAGGGGCTGTCGCTTTAACGAATGAAAATTCGTGAAGCGGCAGCTTCATTTTTGTTGTTTTTGTGATTGATTTCAAGAAAATGTAAAGGGCGGTTGTAAAATGTAGGAAATCGGCGGTTTAAAATTGTCGGTTTTCCTGCATTTTTTGTATACTCACTTTATTAATCTTTTGAGGAAGTGGTGAGTATGCGAAAAGACGTTTACGAAAGGATGAGATATTTTGTGTTAGAGAAGATAAAACCAAATTACTCCGCTGTTGCACGACAATATGATGTTGATCCAAGAACCGTCAAAGCGGCATATTTAAGAGCTCAGAGCGATAAAACATCAGTTGTCAGGAAGCGTCGTAGCCGTCGCAGTAAGCTGGACGGATATCAAGACATCATTGAAGACAAATACGCTGCAGGTTGTTCTGCCAGATCGATTTATGACTTTATCGTTGAAAAAGGCTTTACCGGCAAGTACACAATCGTTAAAGATTATGGTCGTCGTTTTCGTAAAGCACAAACAAAAAAGGCAACGATTAGAGTTGAGCATACAATTGGATTAAGTGCTCAAGTTGATTGGAAAGAACAGGTCACAATGACCGATCGGAACGGTGTTTCACATACATTCAGTATTTTCTTATATGTCTTGCCTTATTCCAAATTCAAGTTTTTAAAACTAACCCTGGATCAGAAACAGGATACTTTATTCAAATGTTTATTTGAAGCCTTTAAGGCTACCGGTGGAATTCCCAAAGAGATTTGGTTTGATAATATGTCGACTGTCGTTGACCATAAATTAATTGACTTTCACCATCATCGATTTAACGAACGATTTTTATCATTTAGTCATGATGCGGGATTTCATCCAATCGCTTGTCGGCCATTTAGGCCGCAAACCAAAGGCTGCGTTGAAGCATTGGCAAGAACGATGGGACGACTGAAGCCTTACGATGGAGAGTTCTGTACCATTAATGACTTGAATGATATCGTTAATCGATTAGCCAAACGCCTAAATCACGAGAAGTCACAAAGCAATAACCGGAAGCCGGTTGAATTATGGGCAAAAGAAAAAGAGCATTTCCGGCCTCTCAATTACGATCTCACAAGATACTTCGACAGCGTCCAAACCAGAAAAGTATCGCAAGACTCAATGATTAGATTTCAAAACCATCAATACTCTGTCTCCCCTAATTATATCGGAAAAGAGGTTGAAATCAAACCGGATACTGATGGTAAATCTATCCGTATCTTCTATCAAGGATCTGAAATCAAGAAACACGATTTAACCAATAAACAGTTTAATTACGATTCTCGTGATAAACATGCCATTTTTAAAAGTGATTTGATGGAAGGCAAAACGGATGAAGAAATCGATCAGTATATGCTTAATAATCTCAGCATTTATGATCAGATAGGGGAATAAAATGAATCAATATCAAAGACTAATCGACAATTTAACGAAGCTGAATTTAAATAATATGGCCGCATCAATTGCGGATTATCGGCAGCAAATCGACGAGTTTGCGACCATGTCATTTCTGGATAATCAAGAGAACATTATCTTTATTGGCAGTCCTGGCGTGGGCAAAACACACCTATCCATCGGAATTGGCATCGAAGCATGCCGGCAAGGCGTGCGAACATTATTCATAAACTGTCACGAATTAATTCTCAGATTGAAGTCAGCTCAAGAAAAGCAACATTTGGAACGAGTAATGCGTCGATACGAAAGGTATGATCTGTTAATCATTGATGAGCTCGGGTATTTACCGATATCGGCGAATGAATCCAAGCTGCTGTTTCAATTAATAAATGGCCGTTATGAACGCAAATCAACGATTATAACGACCAATGTGCCATTATCAAGTTGGGGAACCGTCCTTAATAGCACGGCAACCGCAGAAGCCATTTTAGACCGCCTTGTCTATTATCACTCACACGTGATTAAGCTCAAGGGAAAGTTATATAGCATCGGTCAGTTCTTAAACCGCCCAAATCATACATTTTTAAACCGCCATAAAACGACAATTTAAATCCACCCTTGACATCAGAAAAGGACAATTTAAAATTGTATGATTTCTGCGTTTTTTGAGTGATGACGCAACCATGTACGATATTCAATTCATTTTTATGATCTTTGAGTGATGAATTAAACGATACAAAATTGTTTCTGCCGCAATTTGATTAGGCAGAATTTCTCCCAACTTGGCAACAGAACTTTGATCGTGATATCTCTCGTATCTGTTGTTAATTAGCCAACGCAACAGATTTGCGGCGTTTATTATAATCTCAATATCAGCTTGCGGCAGTTTATTAAGAATGTTCTTGATTCTCTATTGGAATGAATCAACACTGATACTTATCTCAATATGCGTTTTTACGACACCGGTACTTACCAGTAATCTCTATTATTTCTGATTTGTTGATTGTCTCTTGAAACGTAAAATGAAGGACGTGTATTTCTTTGACGATTGAGAAACGTGCTATGGTAATGATTTCTGTTCGTTACGATATTTAGTCTCTTTGTTTGTTAACGTTGTCAATTCTTTTGTGAAGCTCATATCATACGAGTTGATTTTATTGAAATATTCCGACGGTTCCTCAAATAAATCAGAAATCAACACTTTGCGGTGGTCGTCATAATTATAGACGAAAGGATTGTTGGTCAGATAGTGTTTTCTTATTTCGTGTCCTTTATTATCGTCAGATGATTTAATTTCAGCCTCTTTTCCGATATAATTAGGGGAGACAGAGTATTGACGATTCTTCAATCTGATTATGGAATCTCTGGATGCTTTTCGTATTTTGATATGTGTAAATTGTTAGGAAAGAGATGGATTCAAGGTTTGGGATGATCTTTTTTTATAACCTGATTGGTTGACTGTTACTTATCGTGATTGAGACAATCACAAATATCACCAACGATTTGAGATAGCTCAATGACGGTTGAAAATCCACCGTCATAAGGAGTTGTTCTACTCATTATCCTTGACAGATTTAGTCTGCGGTCTGAGTTTGAAATCGGCATCATGCGTAAAAGAAGATAAAAGTTCTTTGTGCTTTGGATCACATTCGACTCTTCTATGGTTGACAAAGTTCAACATGTTATCGAACCATATTTTTTGAGAAACCCACTCATATATTCGAACTTTTTGTACAAACATTCAAAAAGAGCGTCTTTTTTTCGGTCTATCGTCATCCTCAGATACTTTCTCTTTGAATAGAGAGGAACATACATAAAAATGCTGAACTGATTCGGAATGACGTTTTTATAGCACGAAGTTACTTTTTCTTCCCGGTTGACCTGAGCAATCAATTCTATCGTATGTTCGACTCTGTTTTTTTCTTTCTTGGTTTCTTCTTTTTTGAAATCGAGACAGAAGTCCTTTGCGATTATTTATTTTTCGGTGAATCCTTTTCCACAGATAAAATCATAAATATCCTTGTTAATATTTCGTTTTAATGATTTCAAGCGGTTTTTGGTAGGCAGTTTTGATGGTTGGGATTCATCCCGTAACGTCTGGCAACAGGTTGTGAACCCCTGCATTGCTTTAATAATATCTTTTATCAATGTACTCATTCCTCAAATTATCTAGAAAATGAGTATATAAAAATGCATAAAAATAGATAATTTCAAACCACCGATTTCCTACATTTTACAACCGTCTTTTACATAAACTACAAATCCATGAAATTTCACAGGTGAGTTTCGTAGAAATTCAATATTTTTTAGGAGGATATTTTTAGGAGGATAGTAACATGAGTTATTTCAACATTGTGAATTTAATTGAGGCTGGAAGAAAGGCTTTAGAGGACGAAAATTATTGGAGTGCAATATCTGTGGCATTATCTTTACCGAGTATTTGTTCTCGGATTGAATTTGCAGATGAGGGAGATAGATACAAGAATTATAAATGGATTGATAAGACAGGCCATGGTAAAGTAAAAAAATATACAAGTTGGAAAGATAAAAAATGTTATACTGATTTTTGTGGAAAGTTTATACACGATGGATGGATAAAAGCAGTTCTTGGCAATAGTTTTCCAGAAGTGTTGTATAGTTTTCGTTGTGACTTTGTCCATGACGGAATTGTAAATATGATTGATAATGATCCTGTCGGTGATGACGATAATCCGGATGATTCTGATAAAGTTAGTAAAGAAATATATCTTTTGCTTGGAGGAGAATCCTTAGAGTATACGGAATACAGGATTATAGATATTGGAGTTTTATGTCAAAAGATATTCGACAATATTTACTGTTGGTGTTTTAGAAAGAATCCGAGTGAATTTAAGTATACTCGTGTATTTGATATTAAAAACGACGATGAGGATAGAAAATTGTATAAAAAACTATTGGAAGGTAAAATAAGCGATTGCTCTTCTGATTTAAATGAATTTTATTCAGAAATTGAGAATAAAAAAAAGGAACGTGAAAATAATAATTGATCTTAAAGATATTACATGGTTGGCTTGAATGTAACATCGTGTTAAAAGTAATTTTGATATTTCTTAAAAGTTTTAACAATTTCGGGAAATTATGTCCCTTTTTTGAAAATCTAAGTGATAAATATCCACATTCCCGTTCAATTTTCCTTCCCCCATTCGTTATTATATTTGTAGGCCTACAAATGATTCAGATGTAAAGCATTGATTGCCTGGCTTTTGGGGGAGACAGGACGACATTGCTTTTGATGAGTCAAAATCTGTTGTCACTGGTTTTTGCTGGGAGGGATTTTGATGAGGACATTTGAGTTGAGACTGAATACGCGCTTTGGCAAGTTCAGACAGAAGCTTTGGTTGAAGTATTCATACGGTAAGTTGAAAAAGGAATGAAACGGCAGCTGCGAAGGCGGCAGGCGCATGGCGTCTGTCGCCTTTTATGTATATATAACTGTACGTTAGCTAAAAAAGAGTGATATTTGTAATTGAAATGACGGTGTTCATTTTATGTTCGATGTTTTTTCATGTTATTTGCATAAAATAGCATAATTATTTGTCCGATAAACCCTATGAGGATTAGTTCAACAAAATATTATCGAAAGGACGTATCAACATGAAAAAGAACACATCACAGAAAGGGCAACGCTCAATCGGCAAGTGGATTACCGGAATTTTGGTTGTAGTGGGCATTTTTCCGTTGCTCGTTATGTTAATCGGTTCGATCAGCACGACAACTGATGTCCTGATTGAACGCAACGATTTGTCCAAGGAAAGTGCCGTTGATCTTATTCAGGAAGAGCGCAATCATCTTCAGTCGACTTCTGAAAAGATGCTGAAGAAAATGGCGACCTACCCTGAATTTAAAGAGAGCAAATTCGACAAGAAGAACCTGGAGCTTGAAATGAAGAAGCTCTGCAATGCAAATGACTCACTCCTTACGGCAACGGTTGCCGATCAGGATGACAACTACGCAAGCTCCGACAAGCTTCCTGCAGGTTACAAGCCGACGACACGTGAATGGTATCAGAAAGCTGTTTCCGACATGGGCAGCGTAATCTGGACTCTTCCTTATAAAGATGTCCAAACCGGCATGTATGTCATCACGGCAGCATATGCCTACGAGACAGACAACAACAAGATTCGCGTTGTCAGCACCGACGTTTCGTTCAATGCGATTGAACGTCCAATCGGCAATGTCAGGATCGGTCGGACGGGTCGCGTGACGCTTGTTTCAAACGGCGGAATTGTGCTTGCCTCAAAGGGCGCAATTGATGACAGTCATTACAGTCGCGGCAACAGTCTGAAAAACGACAAGATGTATCAGGCAATCAAGGCTTCTTCAAAGCGCAAAGGATTTGTTCATTTGAAGGGCGAATCAAAGATTACCGATATTTACTTTAACAAGGGCGAAAACGGCAGCAAGTACTGGGCGTATTCGTACGTGATGAAAAACGACCTTCAAAACGAACGTCGGACAATGATCAAGACGGCCAGCGTGATTGCGATTATCGTTGCAATTGTCATCATCATTGCTGCAATGACGATCCAGGGCATCTTCAGAAGAATTTCCGAAACATTGCTTTATTACTTTAAGGAAGCAGAAAGCGGCAATCTGAACGAAATCAAGGTTGATCGCAGCAAGGCCAAGAACTTTGCTGAAAAGGTCACGGCAAAACTCGTAAATCCTGAACAAGATGGCAGCGAATTCAACAGAATCGCTTTCGGTTACAATAAAATGATCAATGCCGTCGGTGAATTGATTGGAAACGTCAAGAAACAGTCGGCAAACGTTGCGGAAAAATCAGCTTCATTGCTTGAACTCTCCAAGCAGACGGGCAAGGCAACGGAAGAAGTTGCCCAAACGATTACTGGCATTGCTGAAGTTACGAGTTCACAGGCTCAGGAAACTCAGGAAAGCGTAACTAAACTGGAAGAACTTTCCAAGGTTATCGATGAGTTGAACGAAAGTGTTCAGGCCATGCATGCTGAATCCGACGAATCTGCCAAAATCAATCAGGACAATATGAACACGATGGACAGTGTCAACAGTAACTGGGTGGCTGAACTCGATGATATGAAAGCTCTGTCTCAGAGTGTTCAGAACATGAATGCGGATATTCAAGACATTACTAAGATCATCAACGTCATCAACGAGATTTCGCGTCAGACGAACCTGCTGGCATTGAATGCCTCGATTGAAGCCGCCAGCGCAGGCGAAGCCGGCAAAGGCTTCTCAGTCGTTGCGGCAGAAATTCGCAAGCTTGCCGAACAAAGCGCGGCCTCGACGAAGGAAATCGAAGACATCATCGACAACATCAAGAATCAGTCAACTGAAATGGTCGACAAGACGAACAGTTCCGTTGAAGGCGGTCAAAAGCAGTCCAAGCTGATTCAAGAAGCCATCAAATCGACGATGGAAGTCTTCAAGCGCAATCAGGAAATGGCACAAAAAGTTGCAGGCGTTGCCGAATCTTCAGACAAGATCGAAGAAGTTCAAGGCAAAGTGCTCGAAGGACTTGAAAGCATCTCTGCTTCAACGCAGGAAAACGCAGCTGGAACGGAAGAGGTTTCCGCAAATTCCGAAGAAGTTTTGGCAACGATGGACGAATTCACGCAGCACGTTGCCGACTTGCGCGATATTGCAGACAACTTGAAGAACGAAACGGACAAATTGAGCGTTAATAAATAATTTGTCAAGAAGTTTTGACAAACCAGTCACAAATTAAAGAACCGGATGATTTGCGATTTATTGCGAATCATCCGGTTTTTTTATGCAGCGCTTGGTGATGTGCAGAAAAGAGAAGCGAAAGGGGCGGGCTTGTCGTTGGTCTGGTTTTTGGGGGGTACGGGCAGATCACAGGAATCGACGTTTTGCCCGTAATCGACAGGCATTTACGGGCAGATTTGCAAAAACGAAGATTTGCCCGTAAGGCCCGCCTTGACACAATGCTTTGCAAGGATGGCTTGGAAGCTGCTAAAAAATAAAAAGCACGCTCACTATCGGACATGCTTTTGACGTCAAAAAGAAATAGTCGCCTTAACCTGCCAAAGTTCAGGGGCGACTAAATGCAATAATTCAAGGTCGTCACTGTGAAACGACTTGCATAGGTCTTGGCGAATAACCGGTAAGGCTTTTCTGAACTTTCGTTGTAACATCAAAACTCTTTTTTGACAACAAGCGGCTGATGAATGATTTTGAAGTTTTTGCTGCTTATGTTTGAGATATTGTTGCGAATGTCACAAAAATAGAGCCGATTTGAAATTGATGTCAAGGGTGGATTTTTAATTTGAAGCATAGTTTTTCCGGGCTTCAGTTGATAAAGTTTCATGGACATAAAAAGCCTGCCAAATGCCAGTTTAAAAAGATTCTAAGCCAGGTTAATAATTGATACAACATCTTGTGCGTGAAACAAAATGCATTCGATATGTTGTGCTAATGGATTCAAGCGGTTATAATCATTATAAATTGAAACGAAGGGATTGATATTATGAACATAACCGTATTCAGTCGCAAAGGCTGCATGAAGTGCATGATGACCAAAAGATTTTTAAATGAACATAACCTTGATTTTAAAGAAGTCGACGTTGATGAAGATGAAGCCGCAATGGCAAGGCTGCGCAAGCTTGGAGTCAAAATTCTGCCGGTGGTTGAGGACTCGAACAAAGTCGTCTGCACTGGATTTGACCAGGAAAAAATGAAAAAGGCCTTTAACCTATGAAGGTCGTGTACTTTAGCGTGACTGGTCAGACTAAACGGTTTGCGGCCAAACTCAACGCTTACGAGACGATTGAAATCGATCCGACCGCTGAGCTGGAGATGAAAGATCCGTACGTACTGGTGGTTCCGACCTATGAAGCAGAGTTTATCGCGCCCGTTTTTGATTTTCTTGAAACCGGTGAGAATCAGAAATTTTTGGCCGGCGTTTCAGGATCGGGCAATCGAAACTTTGCCGAGCTGTTTGTTTTTTCCGCAAAGGAGATTGCCAAAAAGTACGGCGTTCCGCTGATATATGCGTTCGAGTTTTCCGGAACGAAGGAAGACGTTGACAATTTTGAAGAAGAGGTGAGAGAACTTGAACGAAAAACAACCATGGTTCGAGCTCAACAATGAACTGAATCTGCCGGAAGACGGGCGGATCAGACTGGACAAGGATCAGGCGGCGTTGAAGCTGTTTTTGAAAGACGAAGTCAAGCCAAAGATCAAGCGGTTTGAAAAAAAGCACGAGCACGTGAAATGGATGGTCGAAAATGGCTATTACGATGAGGAAGTCTTCGGAAGATACACTTCTGAGTTCATCGACGGACTGGATGAAAGGCTGCGAAAAGCAGGATTCAGATTCAAGACGTTCATGTCTGCCTACAAGTTTTATGCGCAGTATGCCATGAAAACGAATGATCAAAAAATCTGGCTCGAAGATTTTTGCGACAGGGTTTTGGCATGTGCGCTGACGTTTGCCGACGGTGATGAAGAACTTGCGGAGATGATCGGAGAAGAAATCATTCATCAGCGGTTTCAGCCGGCAACGCCGAGTTTTCTGAACGCCGGACGAAAACGACGCGGTGAGTTCGTGTCATGCTTTTTGCTTCAGACGACCGACGACATGAACTCGATCGGACGGCTGATCAATTCGGCTCTGCAGCTGTCAAGAATCGGTGGCGGCGTCGGCGTCAACCTTTCCAATCTGCGCGGGCGGGGAGCCAGCATCAAGCAGATCAAAGGGGCGGCTTCGGGCGTCGTTCCCGTGATGAAGCTTCTTGAAGACAGTTTCTCCTATTCAAATCAGTTGGGGCAAAGACAAGGTGCGGGCGCCGTTTATCTGAACGTTTTTCATCCGGACGTTTTGGAATTTCTCGGGACCAAAAAAGAAAATGCCGATGAAAAAATCAGGGTCAAGACGCTTTCTTTGGGACTCGTCGTTCCGGACAAGTTTTATGAGCTTGCGCGCAAAAACGAGGAGATGTGCCTTTTTGAACCTTACACGGTCGAAAAAGAATACCATTGTCCGTTTTCCTACGTCGATCTGACCAAAGAATACGAGAAGATGGTCGAAAATCCTCGGATCGAGAAGAAAAAAATCTCTGCGAGAATGCTTGAAGAAGAGATTTCAAAGCTTCAGCAAGAATCGGGCTATCCTTATATCGTCAATATCGATACGGTCAACGACAGCAGTCCGGTCAAGGGCAAAATCGTCATGAGCAACCTTTGTTCAGAGATTTTGCAGGTGCAGGAGCCGTCCGTCATCAATGACGAGCAGGAATACGTCAAGCTTGGACGTGATATCAGCTGCAACCTTGGGTCAACGAATATTGCAAATTTGATGAAAGCACCTGACTTTGGACGTTCCGTCAAAACGATGGTGAAAGCCTTAACGGAAGTTTCCGACGAATCAAACATCAAAAGCGTTCCTTCCGTAGCTCACGGAAACGAAACGGCGCATGCCATCGGACTGGGGGCAATGGGTCTTCATTCCTTCCTTGCGCAAAACAAAATTCGCTACGGGTCAAAAGAAGCCCTGGAATTCGTTTCGACGTATTTCATGCTGCTGAACTATTGGACGCTGGTTGCTTCAAACGAAATTGCGATTGAGAAGAAGCAGATGTTTGATGGTTTTTTAGAAAGCAGGTATGCGGACGGAAGCTATTTCGAAGAATATGAAAATGCTGATTCGACACTGCATTTTTCAAAAACAAAAGAACTCTTCAAAGGAATTTTCATTCCGAGCGCAAAAGACTGGGGCAGACTGCGCCAAAACGTAATGAGACACGGGTTGTACAATCAAAACAGACTCGCCGTTGCGCCAACCGGATCGATTTCTTACATCAACGACACGACCGCATCCCTGCAGCCGATCGTCAGGGTCGTGGAAGAGCGGCAGGAAAAGAAGATCGGCAAGATCTACTACCCGGCGCCCGGTCTTTCCGAAGAAACGCTGCCTTACTACACGAGCGCCTATGACCTTGACATGAGGTGCGTCATCGACACTTATGCGGCGGCGCAAAAGCACGTCGATCAAGGGCTGAGCCTGACTTTGTTCATGCGATCGAAGCCGTCTGCTGATCTTTACGAGTGGAAAAAAGGTCACAAAGAGGAATTGACGACGCGCGATTTGACGATTCTCAGGCACTATGCCTTCCGAAAGAAAATCAAATCGATTTATTACGTCAGAACGTTTACCGATCAGGATGAAGAAGACAAATTTGCCGAATGCGAAAGTTGTGTGATTTAAATGGAAAAAACATATCGTGCCATAAACTGGAACGTGTTGGATGATGCCTTGGACAAGGCGGTTTGGGAAAAGCTGACGGAGCAATTCTGGCTTGATACCAGAATTCCCTTGTCAAACGATCTCAACGATTGGAAGAAAATGAAAGAAGAAGAGCATGCGCTAGTCGAAAAAGTTTTCGGAGGGCTGACCTTGCTTGACACGTTGCAGTCGGTTGACGGGATGAGCGCGCTTAAAAAGGATGCCTTGACCTCGCATGAAACGGCCGTGCTGAACAATATCGAATTTATGGAATCCGTGCATGCCAAAAGCTATTCGTCGATTTTTTCGACGCTCAATACGCCGACAGAAATTGAAGAGATTTTTGAATGGACGGAAAAAAACGAGTATCTTCAGTACAAGGCAGAAAAGATCTGTGCGATTTATCGCGGAGACGATGCTTTGATGAAGAAGGCGGCCTCCGTTTTCCTGGAGTCGTTTCTGTTTTATTCAGGCTTTTATGCGCCGCTTTATTTTCTCGGACACAATCGACTTAACAACGTGGCCGAAATAATCAAGCTGATTTTGAGGGACGAGTCGGTTCACGGAACTTACATCGGATATAAGTTTCAGATAAGATACAGGGCTTTGGCAGAAGAAGAACAGGAGAAATTGAAATTTGAAATCGTCAATCTGCTCTACGATCTGTATCAAAACGAAGAGAAGTATACGCATGAACTTTACGATGAACTCGGATGGACCGAAGACGTCGGCATCTTTTTACGATACAATGCCAACAAAGCCTTGATGAATCTTGGTTTTGAGCCATTGTTTGAAGAAACGGCCACAGACGTCAACCCCGTCGTCATGAACGGCATTTCGACGTCAACGTCAAATCACGATTTCTTCTCTCAGGTCGGAAACGGTTATTTGCTTGGCAGCGTTGAGGCGATGGGTGACGATGATTACTGGATTTGAAAGCAGTGAGCATAATTTTTTACTTTGCTTCGATTGTACGCTATACTTACGTAAAGTAAGCAATAAGAAAGGCTGATCAGACATGAATAACGCAATTGAATTTTTAAAGAAACGGCGCTCGATTTACGCAATCGGAAAGAACATCGAACTGAATAATGAGCAGATTACCGAACTGATCGAAGGAGCAGTCAAAAATTCTCCGACCGCATTCAACAGTCAGACGGTCCGTGCAGTGATTACGTTCGGCGAATCTTCGGATCGTGTTTGGGACATTGTTTTGGATGAACTCAGAAAAGTCGTCAAAGATGACGATGCTTTTTTGAAGACGAAAGAAAAAATCGCAACTTTCAAGGCAGGTTTCGGAACGGTACTGTATTTTACGGAAACAGCAACCGTCAAGAAATTGGAAGAAGATTTTCCGCTTTACGCCGACAATTTTGCCGATTGGGCGGAACAAGGCATCGGCGGTGCACAGCAGGCCGTTTGGGAAGTTTTGGCAGCAAATAGCCTCGGTGCTTCGCTTCAGCACTATAACCCGTTGATCGATGATGCGATCAAGCAGCAATTCGATCTTCCGGAAAGCTGGAGACTGCGTGCCGAAATGCCGTTTGGCTCGATTGAAGCTCCTGCGGACGACAAGGAATTTTTGGAAGACGACGTGAGATTTAAGGTTTTTGACTAAGATTTGGTTTTGTGATCGAGAGACGAAATAGTGAGGATTTTCTGGGTGGAAATTCTCGCTATTTTTTTGTGCGTGGTGAGGGATGTTATAGGTGCGTGTAGAGGAAGCGAAAGCGTTATCTTAGACTGAGGCGGAGGCGTGAATTGAGGCAGAGGGGTGAATTGAGGCAGAGGGGTGGTGAAAGCATTGTCTTCAGGCGGTGAATGAGGATTTTGAGTCGGCGGTAGAACATTTTTTCAATTTTGGGAGATTTTGTTCTACTTTGGAAGCCGCGCGGACTGGATTTGGGAGCAGCGGTAGAACATTTTTTCAATTTTGGGAATTTTTGTTCTACTTTGGGAGCCGCGCGAGGCGGATTTCGAGTCGGCGGTAGAATATTTTTTAAATTTTGGGAATTTTTGTTCTACTTTCGGGTCCGCGCGAGCAGGATTTTGAGTCGGCGGTAGAATATTTTTTAAATTTTGGGAATTTTTGTTCTACTTTGGGAGCCGCGCGAGGCGGATTTCGAGTCGGCGGTAGAATATTTTTTAAATTTTGGGAATTTTTGTTCTACTTTGGAAGCCGCGCGAGGCGGATTTCGAGTCGGCGGTAGAATATTTTTTCAATTTTGGGGATTTTTGTTCTACTTTGGGAGCCGCGCGAGCAGGATTTTGAGTCAGCAGTAGAATATTTTTTCAATTTTGGGAGATTTTGTTCTACTTTCGGGTCCGCGTGAGCCGGATTTTGAGTCAGCGGTAGACAAAAATGAGTAGAAATTCCTGTTTTTTGTCTACTTTGGCGGCTTCGGTCACTGGATTTGACCGAAGAGGGCGCTTTTCGGTTTCAAATCAGCGTCTGCAGCGAGAGAGGGACTGCGATTAACAAAAAAGCCAGACAAACGTCTGACTCATTGAAGATTATATTTTGAATCGAGGTTCGTAATCGTGATGCGGCCGATCGTGATCGAAACCCAGACCGTCATCTGCAGGAGAAACATCATGAAAACGAAGGCCAGCATGCGCGGACTCCACATGGTGATAAGTTCTTTGATGACGAAACCGGGATCAAAGAAGAGGTAGGCCGTGTGCAGGCGCAGGAATCTGCCAACGTAGACACCGACTGATGAGAAAATCGTCAGGACAGTCACGATGATCGTGCGCCAACCGAGACCTGGCTTGCGGAACCTGATCTGAATCGTCTGCGTGACGTATTCGAGGCTCCAGACGCCCATCAGGCAACAGGACAAAGCGCTTATGACAAGGTTTGTGAAATAAAGCCAGAGATGAAGGTCAAACTTCATCAGGCCGGTTGCGGCATCGTAGGGATTCACGCGCGCAAGGTGAAAAAGGTCCGTCAAAACGTACGGGGCGTTCGGATAGAAGAGGAGCCAGCATACGAAGAGGAGCCAGTAGATGATTTTTGACTGACTTTCGTTCATGTGAAACGAAATCTCGACTGGGAGGTATGCCAGGAACGTGTTGAGCGCAAGGAAACTGAAAAAGTTCCCTTGGCGGTAGAGTGTCAGATACGCATAGATGATGTAGATGAAAAATGCAGTTCTGACCACCCATTTGAATCTTTTAGACACTTTTTCCACCACCTTTTTATTGATAATTCTATTGTATCAAAAACCGGTGTGTTTTTTTGGGTTTTGCATCAATCGTTGTAAAATTTTTAGATTTTAACGTCGTCTTTTGTCAAGTAACATTTTTACGGTGGACGTGATATAATGTATAGTTGTAAAAATAAACATTGAGGGGGGTATTTTGTTGCAGGTTTTAGGAAGTATCTTCACTTTGCAGCATGTAGTCAACGTGTTGGACGTTTTGGTCGTTTGGTACGTGATCTACGTGTTGATGATGCTGCTTCGCGGGACCAAGGCCGTTCAGTTGTTCAAGGGTGTCGTCGTCATCATCGTCGTCAAATTGATCAGTTGGTACGTTGGTCTTGAGACGCTCTCTTGGATAATGGACCAGGTGATCAACTGGGGGATTATTGCAATTATCGTGATTTTCCAACCTGAAATCAGACGCGGTCTTGAACACTTGGGGCGCGGTTCCTTATTTACGTCATATAATAAGAAAGAAAATAACGAAGAGAAGATGGTCGAGGCCTTGGATCAGGCGATTCAGTACATGTCAAAGCGTAGAATCGGTGCTTTGATCACTATTCAGATGAATACCGGCCTTGAAGACTATATCGAAACCGGTATCAAGCTGGATGCCAATATTACGGGCGCTTTGCTGATCAATATTTTCATTCCGAATACGCCGCTTCACGATGGCGCGGTTATCATCAAGGATAACAAGATTGCAGTTGCCGCCGCATATCTGCCGCTTTCCGAAAGCAACCTGATTCCAAAAGAGCTCGGAACAAGACACCGTGCGGCCGTTGGCATCAGTGAAGTTACGGATGCGTTGACGATTGTCGTTTCAGAAGAAACCGGCGGCGTGACGATTACGAAGAACAACGAACTGATTCGCGATCTTGCTCGTCAGGATTATCTCAAGCTGTTGAGAAACGAGCTTGTTCCAAAGGAAGAGGACAAGAAGCAGTCCTTTTTTGAAAGAGTTGCCCAAGCCTTCTGGAAAGGAGGGCACAAGCATTGAAATTCCCTAAGATTGATAATACGAAGTTTTTGTATCAGCTTGTTTCGCTGTTGTTTGCCTTGCTCTTGTTTTTCTACGTAAATTATCAGCGCCTGGGTTCAACGAGAACGACTGACAACAAGCCTCAGGCGCCGGCAGTTTTGATGACGAACAAAACGTTCAAGATGACGATGCCGCTTGCAGTCAACGTTGACAACGACAAGTATTTCGTGACCGGATATCCGGAAAAGGTTCGGGTCAAACTTTCAGGTCCGAGCGCGATGGTCAAGGCGATGGACAATACGCGCAATTTTGAAGTCTATGCGGATTTGTCGAAGCTGAAATCAGGCACTCATACCGTCAAATTCAAGACTTCCGGACTCAGCAAAGAAGTAACGGCTTCGATTGATCCCGATTCGGCCGTCATCAAGATCGAACGTCGCAAGACGATCACGATGTCGATTCAGACACGCTACGACACTGGACAGATTTCAAGCGGATACGCTGCCGGAACACCGATATTGAGCAGCCGGACGGTAAGCATTACGGGCGGACAGAAGTCTATCAAAAAAATCGTCAGCGTGGTTGCGAATGTGAATTTGCCAGACGGAACAAACTCCGCATATTCAAAAAACGTCATTTTGCAAGCAATCGACAAAAACGGCAAACCGGTTCCAGACGTCGTCATCAGTCCGGAAAAGGTTCATGTGACCGTTCCGATTAATTCGGCAACGTCAACGAAGACCGTGCCATTGCTGCTTGAAGCTGGCGCTGGCGGAGTTTCCGGTAAAAGCTATAATTTCACTTCGTCAACGAAGTCGATCACTCTCCACGGAACGAAGACGGCTCTCAAGTCGATTTCTTCATACATCTTAAAGGTTCCGATTGTCGGGATTAACAGCACGACGACGAAGACGATTAAAATTTCTCCGACCGAAGCGGGCGTTACGTCCGTTTCGCCGAATTCGGTTCAAGTAACGATTGAAGTTCAGTCGTCAGGAAGCCAGATTCAGTCGAGCGGATCGACCGGTTCAAACGATTCTTCCGGTTCGGATAAGCAGACGACGACTGACAATGACGAGGATAACAAAAAAGATGATGACAGCAGCAAAATTAATAGTTCGAGCTCGTCGTCAGTTTCATCTTCTTCTGAAGATTAGATAAACACAGAAATGAGGATTTTTTAAAATGAAATATTTTGGTACAGATGGTGTCAGAGGCATTGCAAACGAGACACTGACTCCTGAACTTGCATTTAAACTAGGTCGCTGCGGTGGTTACGTGCTGACACAGCATGCTGAAGGCAAGCAGCCACGCGTCCTGGTTGCTCGCGATACACGCATTTCAGGGCAAATGCTTGAACAGGCTTTGATTGCCGGCTTGCTTTCAGTCGGAATCGAAGTGTTCACTTTGGGTGTCATGACGACTCCTGGCGTTGCCTATCTCGTTCGTTTGCAGGATGCTGATGCAGGAATCATGATCTCTGCTTCACACAATCCGGTTCAAGACAACGGCATCAAGTTCTTCGGTGGTGACGGGTACAAGCTTTCGGACGATCAAGAAGAAGAAATCGAAGCTTTGCTTGAAAAAAATACTGATGATCTTCCGCGTCCTTCTGCAGAAGGCCTGGGAACGGTCAGCAGCTACCGCGAAGGCGCGCTCAAGTATTTGCAATTCCTTGAACAAACGATTCCGGATGATCTTGAAGGAATGCACATCGCAGTTGATGGTGCCAACGGTTCGACGAGCAATTTGGTTTCACGACTCTTTGCGGATCTCAGCGCTGAATTTGACACGATGGCAACGAATCCGGACGGACTCAACATCAACAAGGGCGTTGGTTCGACTCATCCCGAAGCTTTGGCCAAGTTCGTCGTTGAACAGGGTGCTCAAGTCGGTGTTGCTTTCGACGGTGACGGCGATCGCTGCATCGCGGTTGACGAGCTTGGCAATATCGTCGACGGCGACAAGATTATGTTCATCTGTGGCAAGTATATGTGCGAACGCGGCCGATTGAAGAAGGATACGATCGTGACGACCGTTATGAGCAACATCGGTTTGTACAAAGCGATGGCCAAAAATGGCCTTAATTCCGTCAAGACTCAAGTCGGCGACCGCTACGTCGTCGAAGAGATGCGCAAAGACGGCTACAATGTCGGCGGCGAACAATCCGGCCACGTTGTTTTTCTTGATTTCAACACGACCGGTGACGGGATGTTGACGGCGCTGCAGCTTTTGAACGTCATCAAGCAGACCGGGAAGAAATTGTCCGAACTTGCTGCGGAAGTGACGACTTATCCTCAAGAACTCGTCAACGTTCGCGTGACCGACAAGAAGGCGGCGTTGGACAACGAGGTCATCAAAGCCGCAATTGCCAAAGTTGAAGACAAGATGGGAGACGAAGGTCGCGTGCTCGTGCGACCTAGCGGCACCGAAGATTTGCTGCGCGTCATGGCGGAAGCTCCGACGCAAGAGCTCGTTCATGACTACGTAATGGAAATCGTGGATGTCGTTAAGAAGGAAATGGGCGTTTAATTGAATATGAAATGAGGCCGGGCATTGTGTCCGTAAGCGGTCGTTAAAATAGCGTTCTTCATAAACCTCCGATATCTTGGTATGCTTTAGACATCAAGTATATCGGAGGTTTAATTATGAAATTGGATGACGTCGTGGAAGTCAACCTTGTTGACCTAAGCCCTAAAGAAACATATCGACCGGTCAGGGAAATGGCTGCGAAAATTATTACGGAAGATGTTGAAATCCGAATCTACAACGGAGCTTCGAGAGAGATTCTCAAAAATTTGAACAACTATCTTTGGTATCGTGATCAAAATGTTTCCAAATATAAATAATATGAAAATCTATCTCATTTGCGGTAAGACCGATCTTCGCAAAGGGATAGACGGATTGGCTGCTCTTGTTACCGAGGCGTTCAGTTTGGACGCCTATGATAATGCGATTTTTCTGTTTTGCGGTACACGTTCCGATCGTTTCAAGGCTCTTTACTGGGACAAAACAGGATTCGTGCTGTATTACAAGCGCATCGAAAACGGACGCTTTCAGTGGCCGAGAAATCAGAGCGAGGTCAAAAAGATAAACGCGCATCAATTGCGCAGACTCTTGGCCGGATTTTCCGTAGAGGAAAAGAAAACCATTCTTCCTTGTGAAAAAGGGCTGCTTTGTTAAATATTGATACTCCTGCCTTACATTTTTATATGGATTTGGCAGGAGTTTTCATGTATAATTCAATTCATGCATACGGAACGGAGGTGAACGAGATGGACGAAAAAGATAAGCGTATCAAAGAGCTGGAACAACAAGTCGCTGAACTGAATGAACGAATTGCTTTTCTGACAAGCAAACTTTTTGGAAAAAAAACTGAAAAAACGCGCCGTCTTCAAGAAGATGACAGACAATTAGACCTGTTTGATCTGGAAGAAGAACAAAGCGAAAAGACTGAAGATTCCAAAGAGGCTTCGGTAAAATCGTATACCAAAAAGATTCGCAAAAAAAACCGGAAGATTGATACTTCAAAAATTCCGGTCGAAATTGTGAATCATGTGATGCCTGATGAAAAATGTTCCTGCCCTAAGTGTTGTGCCCGTCTCGTTCAGGTCGCGAATCCTAAGATTCGTGAAGAGGTGAAGTTCGTACCGGCAAAACTCAGGCTTATCGAACATCATCAGGCAGTATACAAGTGCCCTGAATGTTCTTCGGATGATCATTCGAAGATTTCAAAAGCTCCGATGCCCCGTTCGCTCATCAGTCACAGTAAGACAGGATCTCCTTCGATCATTGCGCATATTGCCGCGATGAAGTACGTATACAAAGTTCCTTGCTATCGCCAGGAGGCAATGTGGAAGCTTAGGGGATTGCCGTTGACTCGTCAACAAATGTCAAAATGGATGATCGACGTCTTCAACAATCAGCTTTCGCCGCTGTATGATCTTTTATTGAAAGAGCTGAAAAGGCAGCGATTTCTTCATGTGGATGAAACACCTTATAATACTTTGGCTTCAGAAAAAGCAAACACTTATTATTGGGTTGTCACAAGTGGAAAATTTGAAGAAAAAAATATTGCCGCATTTACTCACAGTGACGGAAGATCATCCGATACTGCCAAGAAATTGTTGAGCGATTTTAATGGTTATGTCCAAACTGACGGCTATGCCGGATATAATTTTCTCGACAGGACCAGACACCTGGGGTGCCTGGCTCATGTTCGTCGCTATTTTGTCGATTCTTTGAAAAACAGCAGCTACAAAGCCTCAAAATCTTTTAGCGGAGAAATAGTCAAAGACATCGATGAAGTCTTTGAATTGGAAAGAAAACTCTCAACCAAATTCAATGATGACGAACGCTTGAACTATCGAAGAAGAAAACTCCTTCCTGTAGTCAAGCGGGTATTTTCCAAGATAGCTTCAGTTACCGCATCTGCCAAGTCAGCATTGGGAAGAGCCAAAAACTACGCCCTGGGTCAAGAAAAGCATATTCTGAACATCTTTGAAAAAGGATATTTTGAATTGTCCAACAACAGCGCAGAGCGCGCTGTCAAAGAGAGCGTGATGGGGAGAAAAAACTGGCTGTTTTCGTCAACTTTTGAAGGCGCAAGGGCTAATGCCGTTGCGCTGTCGCTGATATATACGGCCAAACTTAATCAGTTGGATCCTGAAAAATACTTGAGAAAAGTATTAACGGAGATTACCAACATTGAGGTATTTGATCCTGAAAGGTTCCGCCAACTTCTCCCATGGAACATCGATCTTACCTCATAAATAAGAAAATAAAAACGATGCATACGCAATAACCTGAGATAATAATACTATCTCGGGCTATTTGTGTACACACCGCTGTTTTAACGACCGCTTACTGTTGTCCGGTCTTTTTTGTGCGGATTTTTGGGATGGGGGGTGAGGGGGGTGTCTGATGTGGTCGGCTGATTTGGATGCGGCGTGAGACGGAATTGGTCGCAGCGGCAGACAAAATTCGGTAGGAAATCTCATTTTTTGTCTGCTTCGGAGCCGCGTGAGCCTGATTTGGAGTTGGCGGTAGAACATTTTTTCAATTTTTGGAGATTTTGTTCTACTTTCGGAGGCACGCAGGCCGAATTTGGAGTCGGCGGTAGAACATTTTTTCAATTTTTGGAGATTTTGTTCTACTTTGGAGCCCGCGCGGGGCGGATTTGGAGTCGGCGGTAGAACATTTTTTCAAATTTTGGAGATTTTGTTCTACTTTCGGAGCCCGCGTGAGCCTGATTTGGAGTCGGCGGTAGAACATTTTTTCAAATTTTGGAGATTTTGTTCTACTTTCGGAGCCGCGCAGGGCGAATTTGGAGTCGGCAGTAGAACATTTTTTCAAATTTTGGAGATTTTGTTCTACTTTGGAGCCCGCGTGAGCCTGATTTGGAGTCGGCGGTAGAACATTTTTTCAATTTTTGGAGAATTTGTTCTACTTTCGGAGCCGCGCAGGGCGGATTTGGAGTTGGCGGTAGAACATTTTTTCAAATTTTGGAAAATTTGTTCTACTTTCGGAGGCGCGCGGGGCGGATTTGGAGTCGGCGGTAGAACATTTTTTCAAATTTTGGAGATTTTGTTCTACTTTCGGAGCCGCGCAGGGCGGATTTGGAGTCGGCGGTAGAACATTTTTTCAAATTTTGGAAAATTTGTTCTACTTTCGGAGCCGCGCGGGGCGGATTTGGAGTCGGCGGTAGAACATTTTTTCAATTTTTTGAAAATTTGTTCTACTTTCGGAGCCCGCGGTCGGAAGAATTGGACGCAAGAGTAGACAAAATTTGGCAGAAAGGCGTTGTTTTTGTCTGCCCTAGTGTCCGTGCGGCCATCGCCATTGTTTTGCCTGTAACCGAAGACCGGCATCTACGGGCAAATCTCCAAAATCACCGTTTTTCCCTTAAGCCAGTCTTGGACATTGAGTGAGCAGGCGATTCTCAACGCTGCATTTGACAAAAAAGTTATCAAAATTAAAAAAGCCGGACGAAGTCAGTCACAAATCGACCGTCTTTGTTCAGCATTTAATTTATTTCAAGAGGAAAACGGGACTTTTGTCTCAGCCTCTGATCACTTATGAAAAACGTTATTCAACGTGTACGTGATTACGCGCAAAACCAAATAGCAGATTGAGGAATAAACGAAATAGTAGAGAAGAACAAACAATAAGGGCACGTACCACATCCCCATGGAAAACAGCGAGAAAACGGTCTGGAGCTGCGTATCGTTCGGTGAAGCAAGTGCCAATGTGACGAGTTTGATTAAAATGAGTCCCGCCCCAATGAAAAGACTCAGTGCAAGTTGTTTTTTGTTAATCATGAAAATGCCTCGCAATTCGTTGAGTTCACTTGCCTATTATAGTATGGATCGCAAAAATATGCCAATTTTTAGCTAAAATCAGGAGTGATTACTGAAACATGCAGTTTCTGATTGCTTCACGGAAATTTTTATGGCAAAATCCAGTTTCGGGTCAACGGAAAAATTGTGCAATCACTTAGGAAAAGCGACAGGAAAATAAGGACGGGATTACCGTTATCTCGCGGCTTAATTTTTTCTTATTTATTATTGACAACGCTTTCTGTAAGCGTTATTATGTACGGGTAAGGTATTAATTAGTTTACCTTCTAATCAATTCTCTTTCTCTCTTATGCCAACCACTGTAACCTATGTGATTACGGTGGTTTTTGTTTTGTCTGAACGGATTTTAAGATATAATTGAACCGGGAGTGATTATTATGAAGAGCAACGAGACTTTGAATCTGATTGAAGAAATTACGCGAAATGACGGCAGCAAGTATTACGAAGTGTCGGACATTGCGCAAAACGGTCGTGCAGAACTTGCGGCAATTCGCGGTTTTATCAAAAGCGTGCGGATTTTGCAGCTGAACATTCCGCGTTCAAAAAACGTGATCGCATACGAAAATTACATCAACGAAAATTTTGAGATGCCAAAAGAAGATTTTGACCATTTTGAGGAATGGAAACGAACACCCGAAATGGAGGAAATCGTTGAGAAAATTTTGCGTGAAAATCATATTGCGTAAAAATTCGAATTTTATTTTGGACCGCTGGCGATAAAAATGTTCGGATGCCGACAGGGGTTAAGAAGGCAGCAAGCTGTCTGAAAAAGCAATATTTGGCAACGTTCAAAAATTAAACTGTAAAAAATAAATTTGCATAAAATTCCAACGCTTAGTTTATAGATTAAAATAAAATGAAGAAGAGCCTTGTGAGAAAACAGGGCTCTTTTTTGTTAAATGTTTGAAGAATAATGTTGTCTTTAAAAGAAGTATAGTTTGCCAAAATATAATAATAGCAAGGAATTAATGAGCTTTTCATCTAGTTTGTCAAAGATGAGAGAAAATATTTTGGCAAAATTTCAATCTGGTCGCAACAACTATACAGAAGCTCATTTATCATTAATAAAATTCTTAAATTATTCATTGGAAAATCGTTGACTTATCGTTGCGAAAATGGCTTAAAGCGGTAATTGTAAACGCAATCAAAGTTTTTGGATAAAAATGAGAAAATATCAACTAATTTTTATGCAACTGTGATATGATGTCATTAGAGAGATAATTAATAGATACTGCTGTTCGAATTTTGCAAAGGGGGACTTTTTATGGAAAAAGCGGATTTTAATCTCGAAAATGCGCTCAAAACCTTTGCTGCCGGTGAAAACTATCATGCCGAGCAGCTGTTTGGACCGCATAGAGTTGAGGAAGGTTATCTTTTTCGAGTTTGGGCACCGAATGCGCAAATGATTTGGCTTGTCGGGGATTTTAACGATTGGGAAGACACGCTTCCGATGGAAAAGGACGGGTACGGCGTGTGGAGCGTATTGACTAATGATGCAAAAGAAGGGCAGCTGTATAAGTTTAAGGTCAAGCAAAGTACTGGGAGAATAGTCTACAAGATCGATCCGTATGCGATGAGGTTTGAGGAGCGTCCAAACGATGCTTCAATCATCCATACGATCCCTGAATTTAAATGGAGCGACGGTCTTTGGCGCGGTCGCCAAAAACGCTCCAACTACTTTGAGCGACCGCTGAACATCTATGAAGTACATGCCGGATCTTGGAAAAATCATGATGACGGCAGACCGTATGATTTTGACGATCTGACGGAAGAACTCGTGCCGTATCTCAAGAAAATGAACTATACGCACGTTGAGTTCATGCCGCTGATGGAGCATCCGCTTGATGCTTCATGGGGATACCAATTGATTGGGTATTTCGCGTTTTGTCAGGCTTACGGGAAGCCGGAGCAGTTTCAGCGCTTCGTCGATGAATGCCACAATCAAAACATCGGCGTGATTGTTGACTGGGTTCCCGGACATTACTGCATCAATGATGATGCTTTGGCTTATTTTGACGGAACCGCAACATACGAGTACGAGGACCATGATCGCGCATCGAATCCGGAATGGGGCGCCCTGAATTTTGATTTGGGAAAGCCGCAGGTGCAAGCGTTTTTGATTTCAAGCGCATTCTTTTGGATCGAAAAATTCCACTTGGACGGGCTTCGGATCGATGCGGTGTCGAACATGATTTATCTGGACTATGGCGACAAGCCTTGGAAACCGAATAAATATGGCGGAAATCGCAACCTCGAAGGATGGCATTTTTTGCGCAAGTTCAACAAGGTCGTCAAATTTGCCCATCCGAAGACGATTTTGATTGCTGAAGAAAGCTCAGCGGGTACCAAGGTCACGGGAATGCTTGAAGAAGATTCGCTCGGATTCGATTACAAGTGGAACATGGGCTGGATGAACGACGTTTTGAACTTCTTCCAAATGGATCCTCTTTTTAGAGGCGATCATTTGGATATGCTGACTTTTTCCTGGATGTATCGGATGTCCGAAAATTTCGTTTTGCCGCTGTCGCATGACGAGGTCGTGCACGGCAAGAAGAGCCTGATGAACAAGATGTGGGGCGATCGCTATCGCCAGCTGGCCCAGCTGCGCACGCTTTATGCCTATCAGATGACTCATCCGGGCAAAAAGCTCCTGTTTATGGGAAGCGAATGGGGACAGTATCTTGAATGGAGATATTATGAAGGACTTCCGTTCGGAGATCTGGAAGACGAATTGAATGCTAAAATGCAGCATTTTACTGCAACGCTGAATAAACTGTACAGGGAAGAAAGGTCTCTTTGGGAAACCGAAAACAAACCTGAAAGTCTCGAGGTCATCGATGCCGACAATCGCGAACAGACGATTTTGAGTTTTGTTCGCCACGGAAAGAAGAAAAACGACTTCTTGATTATCATCATGAACCTGACGGCAGTCGAGCAAAATGATTTTTCAATCGGGGTTCCTTATCCCGGAACGTACAAGGAAATTTTGAACACGGAAACAAAGGAATTCGGCGGCACGCTTTTGCGACGCAATCCGCAAAAGAAGACCAACGACGCAACATTTAAAAATTACGATCAGAGCATTAAGACGAACGTGCCGGCATTCGGCACGCTGATTCTGAAGCCGGTCGACGTCAATACGCGCTACGTCAACCATCTCTATCGGATGACGGATGATGAAAGGAAGGCAGGCAGGAGGAAGAAGCGAAGCCCGCGGAAGAAGAAGACGAAGATTACCGTAAAAACGGAATCCGGAAAGACTAAAAAGGTCACAAGCGAAAAATAACAGCAGGAAGGAAGGTGAAGGATGGAGTTTTTCCATCTGGTGAAATGAAAAATGAAATGCTTGCCATGATTCTGGCGGGGGGCAAAGGGACTCGCCTGGGAAAATTAACGCAGAACATCGCAAAGCCGGCTGTGCCCTTTGGCGGAAGGTATCGCATCATTGACTTTACGCTCAGCAACTGCGTGAATTCCGGGGTCAAGAACATCGGCGTCATTACACAGTATCAGCCGCTTGTTTTGAACAATCACATCGGCAATGGCGCAAGCTGGGGACTTGATCGGCTTTGATTCCGGCGTCACGATTCTTCAGCCTTATTCGAACAATGAAGGCAGCAAGTGGTTTGAGGGAACGGCACATGCCATTTACCAAAACATCGATTATATCGATATGATGGATCCGGAATACCTGCTTGTTTTATCAGGCGATCACATCTATAAGATGGACTATGAGGACATGCTCAATCAGCATAAGGAAAACAATGCGGCTTTGACCGTTGCCGTAATCGACGTGCCATGGGATGAAGCGAGCCGCTTTGGCATCATGAACACCGATGAGAACGATCGGATCACTGAATTTGAAGAAAAGCCGGCCGAACCGAAGAGCAACCACGCTTCGATGGGAATCTACATCTTCACTTGGGCGCGACTCAGAAACGTTTTGATGAACAGCTTCCAAAAGGACGTCGACATGTACGACTTCGGCAAAAACGTCATTCCGTTTTACATCAAGAGCGGTGACAACGTTTACGCCTACCATTTTTCAGGCTATTGGAAAGACGTTGGCACGATCGATTCCTTGTGGCGCGCAAACATGGAGTTCATCGATGACGAAGGCGGACTTGACATTCGCGATAAGAACTGGCGCATCTATTCTAAAAATCCGATTGCGCCGCCGCAGTTCGTTACCGAAAAAGCTGACGTTGAAAATTCGATGATCGTTGACGGATGCTTCATTTCAGGGGAAGTCAAGCACAGCATCCTGGCGGCCAGCGTTCAGGTCAAAGAGGGTGCTTCAATCAAGGATTCGGTCGTCATGACCGGTGCTTCAATCGGCAAAAACGTCAAGATCAACCGGGCGATTATCGGTGAAAATGCAGTCATCGGAGATGGTGCGGTCATTGACGGAACAGATGAGGTTGCAGTCGTAGGGAATTCAGAAGTGATAGGGGTGACCGTAGATGAAGGCTAACAAGATGTGTGCCATTTTGGGCAACGAACACGAATACAGCGGATTGATGCCGTTGACGGAAAATCGTCCGCTTTCAACGCTTTATTTTGATTGCAAATACAGAATTATGGATTTTGCGATTTCAAGTGCCGCCAATGCCAATATTCGAACGGTTTACATTATTTTGAACGAAGGTCGCGTGAAATCCGTGTTTGATCACCTGGGCGGTGGTCGCGAATGGGGACTTGACAGCATCGGGAGCTATCAGTACCTGAGCTTTTATCAGGATATTTTGCGCAAAAAGGCCGAAGGCAAAGATTATTACTGCAACATCATTGATTTCTTGCGCAAGTCGAAGTCCGCATACACTGTATTTATCGGCAATAAAATGCTGTGCAACATCGATCTTCGAACCGTGCTCAACGTTCATCAGTCACAGAATGCCACGATGACGGCAGTTTTCAAGCGCGTTTCTTGCGAAAAAATCGCAAACGACGACCAGATTCTCGATCTGAGTTCCGACAATCGCGTGACGGGCCACACCAGGTTCGGCAACGTTGAAAAAAATCAAGATTTGTACAATCTGTCGATGAGCATCTTCATGGTCAAGACGGATTGGCTGATAGAAGCCTTGAAGGAAGGCGAAAGCATCGGGATGCCGGCAAGCATCGAGGAATTTTTGATTGAACAGCTCGGCAGGGTCGATACTTATGCTTATGAGTACAGCGGGTATCTCAGCAACATCTACAACATGAAGAGCTATTACGATGCGAACATGGACATGCTTGATCCTGAAAACTTCAATTCGCTGCTGTTTTCAAGTCAAAAGGTGATCACGAGAACGAAAAATGAAGTTGCGACGTATTTTTCAAAGGGTTCAAAGGTCAGCGCAAGTCAGCTGGCAACGGGATGCATCATTGACGGAAAAATTGATCACAGTCTGATTTCGCGGTGTACGACGGTTGAAAAAGATGCGGAAGTCATCGGATCGATCGTGATGGCAAACGCCAATATCAAGCAAGGCGCAAGCGTCAAATATGCGATTTTGGACAAGTGCGTGACGGTCGAACCAAGCGTCAGAATCGAAGGCACGCCTGAAAATCCGGTTGTCATCAAGAAGCATGAGCATGTTTGCGCTGACGTTATCGGGGGGTGAAACAAATGAAAATTCTGTTTACGGCTGCCGAATGCGCTCCGTTCTTTAAGACGGGCGGATTGGGCGATGTTGCGGGAGCCTTGCCGAAAGCTCTCGCCAAGAAAGGCAACGAAGTCCGCGTCGTTTTGCCGTTTTATACGACGATGCCTGAAAAATATCAGGCCAAACTGACCGATTTGTTCAATTTTTACGTCAGCGTCGGTTGGCGCATGCAGTATTGCGGCGTCAAAACGCTGAAGATGGATGGCGTTCAATATTATTTTTTGGACAACAAGTACTATTTTGATCGGCCGGGAATCTACGGGTATTATGATGACGGCGAACGCTTTGCTTTCTTCCAGCAGGCGGTGATCGAGTTGATGCAGCGCATCAGCTACATTCCGGATATTTTGCACTGCAACGATTATCACACGGCATTCATCCCGTTTTTGCTGCGCGAAAAGTACGGCTGGATCGAAGCCTTCAATCACGTTGCGACCGTTTTGACGATTCACAATCTGGAATTTCAAGGGCAATACGGCAGAGAAGTCATGTCGGAATTGTTCGGGATGAGCGCCGATCGCTATGATGACGGCACGATTCAGATGGGAGACGCCGTCAACTTTATGAAAGCGGGCATCTTTTATGCCGATCGCATCAATACCGTCAGCCCGTCTTATGCGGCAGAGATTCAAACGAAAGAATTCGGCTGCGGTCTTGACGACATTTTGAGAATGTGCAGTTTCAAGCTGTCGGGAATTTTGAACGGGATTGATTATGAAACGAACGATCCGGAAAAAGATCCGGCAATTCCTTATAATTTTTCCGTCAAAAATCTTGCCGGCAAGAAAAAGGACAAAGAGGCTCTGCAAAAGAAATTCGGTCTTCCGGTCAAGCCTGACGTGCCTTTGATTGGAATCGTCAGCCGCCTGACCTATCAAAAGGGATTCCAGCTCGTTTCTCAGGAAATGTCGAATCTGATGCAGTTCAACGTTCAGCTCGTCGTGCTTGGAACCGGTTATGCCAACTTTGAGCATGATTTTCGCTATTTTTCAGGGCGCTATCCTGAAAAATGCAGCGCCTGCATCGACTTTGACGTTGAGCTTGCACAGCAGATCTATGCCGGATGCGACATGTTCTTGATGCCGTCCGCATTTGAACCGTGCGGGCTTTCGCAAATGATTTCAATGCGTTACGGCACGCTGCCGATCGTTCATCAGATCGGCGGACTCAGAGATTCGGTATGGGCATATAATCCGATTGAAGGAGTCGGCACTGGATTTGGCTTCGAAGAATTCGGGTCGTTTTGGATGATGGAGGAAATCAAGCAGGCACTAAACGTCTACAACAAGCAGCCAAAAGTCTGGGCAAGCATGATGAAGACGGCGATGACTTCTGATTTCAGTTGGGACAGTGCAAGTCAGAATTATCTTGACTTGTATGAGCAAATTTTACGTTAGTTTACGTTTTTCAAGGAGGGTAAGCGTATGGAAATCACTAAGGAACAGTTTATCAAGGAATTCAAGCGGCGTTTGACCGATGAATATGCTTTGGACGTCAAGGATGCGACGCCGGAAGAGCTGTATCAGACGCTGGCGGCAGTCGTCAAGTCCGGTTATTCCGACATTTGGCGCAAGACGTGGAAGAATTACATCAAAGAAGACCAAAAGCAGGTCTATTATTTTTCAATCGAGTTTTTGCCAGGGAGGCTGCTCAAGAGCAATCTTTTGAACATGGGCTGGTACGAACTGGTTGATTCGGCCTTTAAAGAGATGGGACTCAGTCTGGATGAGATTGCCGAAGCAGAACGCGACATGGCTTTGGGAAACGGTGGACTCGGTCGTTTGGCGAGCGCCTTCATGGATTCGAGCGCATCCGACGGACTCCCGGTCAACGGCAACGGGATTCGCTACAAGTACGGCCTGTTCAAGCAAAAGTTCGTTGATGGCTATCAGGTCGAACTTCCGAACGAATGGCTCAATCAAGGAAACGTCTGGGAAGTTGCGCGCGAAAGCAAGGCCGTTGACGTCAAATTCGGCGGACAGGTCTATTTGGAAGAAGTTGACGGCGTGCTTCAGCCGGTTTACAAAAATTTCTTATATCATTCGGGCTGTTCCTTACGATACGGGGATTGTCGGCTACAAAAACAATCACGTCAACACGATGAGATTGTGGGATGCGCAAATTCCTGCTTCAGAAGAAGTCAAGTTTCCGACCATTGAATCGAGAAGAAAAGTCGAAGATCTGACCTCAGTTCTTTACCCGGACGATTCAAACGAAGAAGGACGTTTGTTGAGACTCCGTCAGGAATACTTCTTCGTTTCGGCAGGTCTTCAAAGTATCGTACGCCATTACAAGAAGTACGGCAAGCCGATGAGTGAAATTTCAGATCATATTTCCGTGCACATCAATGATACTCATCCTGCAATGTGCGTCGCTGAATTTATGCGCATTCTGCTTGACGATGAAAAGATGGGCTGGGACGAGGCCTTTGATCAGACCGTCAAGACGATGAGCTACACGAACCACACAATCATGTCGGAAGCGCTTGAAAAATGGCCGGTTTCCTTTATTGAACGCGTGCAGCCGCGCATCATGCAAATCATTGCGGAAATTGACCGGCGCTATGCGCTTGAACTTGCCAAAAGAGCAGAGACCGACCTTATTTCTGGCACGCGCATCGTGAACAACGGCATCGTGCATATGGCACACCTTGCAATCATCGGGTCGCACAGCACGAACGGTGTGGCTAAATTGCATACGGATCTTTTGGAACAAGACGTTTTGAAGGATTTCTACCATCTTTATCCGGAACGTTTCAATAATAAGACGAACGGGATCACGATCAGACGCTGGCTTCAAATCGCTGATCCGCGCCTTGCCAAGATTATCGACAAGACAATCGGAACGAAGTGGCGCAGCAATCCGAAAGAGCTGCACAATCTCGCAACGCATCTCAACGATTGGCGCCTGCTTGCCGATATCGGCAAGGCAAAGCATCAAAACAAGGTCGATCTTGCAAAATATATCAAACAGACGACGGGAATCGTCGTTTCGCCGGATGCGATCTTTGACGTTCAGGTCAAGCGTCTTCACGCATACAAGCGTCAATTGCTCAACTTGCTGAAAATCGTGAAATATTACCTTGATCTGAAGGATGATCCGAAAAAAGACGTCGTGCCGCGCGTCTTCATTTTTGGTGCCAAGGCTGCTCCGAGCT
This sequence comes from Ligilactobacillus ruminis ATCC 27782, assembly GCF_000224985.1. NCBI lineage: Bacteria > Bacillati > Bacillota > Bacilli > Lactobacillales > Lactobacillaceae > Ligilactobacillus > Ligilactobacillus ruminis. The sequence goes on along the minus strand of NC_015975.1, from coordinate 1,576,059 downwards.
ATCATTATGCAAAATCAATCATCAAATGCATCAATGAGGTCGGCAACCTGATCAACAACGACAAAACGATCAAAGACAAGCTCAAGGTCGTCTTCCTGGAAGACTACGGGGTATCGCTTGCGGAAAAGATCATTCCGGCTGCGGACGTCAGCGAGCAGATTTCAACGGCCACAAAGGAAGCATCCGGCACGTCCAACATGAAATTCATGCTCGACGGAGCCTTGACCGTTGCAACGCTTGACGGTGCCAACATTGAAATCAAGGATTACGTGGGCGAGGACAACATTTTTATCTTCGGTCTGAAGAAAGAAGAAGTTTTGCAATACGAAGCCGATCACAGCTATCAGTCAAGCGACTATTACGCAAACGACCCGATTTTGCATCGTGTGCTTGATGCGTTTGTCGACGGAACGATTCCTTCAATCAGCGCAGAAGGTGCGGAAATTTTCAATTCGCTCGTGCGTGACAAAGATGAATACTTTGTTTTGCGCGACTTCGAAGATTATCTGAGAGCACAAAGCGAGGTCGAAAAGACGTACCGCAATCCGTCGCTTTGGAACAAGAAGTGCCTCGTCAACATTGCAAATGCCGGCTACTTCTCATCTGATTATACGATTCAAAAGTACGCTGACGAAATTTGGCACGTTGCCCCTTCTGCCCCGTTAGACGGAAAGGATTGTGGAGCAAATGGCCAATATCCGCTTTAATCCTTGGAGAAAAGAGTACAAGCGACCCTTTGGCGCAATCAAAGCAGGTCAGGCAGCAGAATTCATGATTGAAGTCTATGACGCTTACGTTAAAAGCGTTGAGCTGGAAATTTATCGCGACGGCGAATCAACGCCCTGCATTTTACAGATGGAAGATCAGCATGACGGACGCTATTGCTGCACGTATACGGCAGGCTCTGCCGGACTTTTGTTTTATTACTTCAAGCTCGTTTTGTACGAAAATAATTCTGAGCAGACCTATTATTACTGTTTGGGACTTGGCGTCACGCAGAATGAGGGCGAACTTTCCGAGCATTCCTACCAGTTGACGGTGTATGAGCACGGGGTCGAAGCCCCCGATTGGTATCAGGATGCGGTTTGCTACCAGATTTTTCCGGATCGGTTCGCAAACGGGAATCCCGATGGCAGAATCGATGGTCGCAAGCAGAACAGTTTCATTTACGGGACGGATTCGGATCTGCCGATGTACATCAGAAACAAGGACGGCGGCATTGATCGCTGGGATTTTTACGGCGGCAACATTCGTGGCATCATCGAAAAGATTCCTTATTTAAAGGAGCTTGGCATCACGATGATCTACCTGAATCCCGTTTTTGAGGCGACCAGCAACCATCGATACGATACCAACGATTACATGAAAATCGATCCGATGCTCGGAACAGAAGATGATTTTGCAGAGCTTTTGCAAAAGCTGCATGCAAACGGGATTCACGTGATTTTGGACGGCGTGTTCAATCACGTCGGCAAAAACAGCCGCTATTTCAATGCAGGCGGACTTTACGGCGATGACGAAGGCGCTTTTCGCAACAAGGAAAGCAAGTATTATTCGTGGTTTCGCTTCATTCACTATCCCGATTCCTATGATTCGTGGTGGGGCGTGTCCGACTTGCCGACCGTTGATAAGGAAAATCCGGACTATCAGCAGTTTATCTACGGCAAAAAAGACAGCGTCATCAGCAAGTGGACGAGCTTTGGCGTTGACGGCTGGCGGCTTGACGTTGCGGACGAATTGACGGATGACTTTATTGAAAACATCCGCAAAACTTTGGATGATTATAAGAAGCGCGTCTTGATCGGCGAAGTCTGGGAGGATGCTTCAAACAAGGTTGCCTACTCCAAGCGGCGCCGCTACGTTTATGGCAACGGTCTTTACGGCGTCATGAACTATCCGCTGAGAAAGTGCATCATTGATCTGGTGTTAAGCTCTAGATCTCCGCTTGAAATTGCGCACGAACTGATGCAGCTTCGCGAAAACTATCCGCGAGATTTCTTCTTCAATTCGCTGAACAATTTGGATACGCATGACACCAAGCGCATCATTACGGCGTGTTCGGGAAAGATGCAGCTTGTCAGAACTGCATGGGAGCTATTGTTCATGTTCCCTGGGATTCCTTGCGTTTACTACGGGGATGAAGCTGGTCTTGTCGGTGATTCCGATCCGGACAACCGCCGTTTCTTCCCATGGGGGCACGAGAATCAAGAGATGCTGCAATTCATGAAATGCTTAATTTCAAAGCGCCGGGCGTCGCAGGTGCTGAGTCGCGGTGAGCTATCCTTGTTCGTTAGCGGAACGTTTTTTGGCATCGGTCGCTTTTTGGGCGATGAAGCAGTCGCATATCTGGTCAATGCGTCCGATTGCGAAGCAGAATTTAACCCGGATCAATTGCAAAGTTTCCATGACGAGGCGGGGCTTGGTGCCAAGCTGTGTCAGGCTTTTGCCAATAAGAAGTTTGGTGCTTGGGAAAGCGTCGAAATCTGAAAATTTATTGAAAAACCGCAGTGCCGTTGGGTGCTGCGGTTTTTTTCGCGGAATGGGGGTGGCGCGGATGTTGAGGGTGGTTGTGGTTAGGGGATATTGCGGACGGGAAGCGGCAGAACATTTTTGCAATTTTTAGGGATTTTGTTCTACTTTCGGGACCGCGCGAGCCGGATTGGGGAGCGGGAGTAGACAAAATGCGGTCGTTTTGCTCCGTTTTTGTCTACTTTGAGGTCCGCGCGGGGGCTTTTTGAAAGCGGAGGTAGACAAAATGCGGTCGTTTTGCTCCGTTTTTGTCTACTTTGAGGTCCGCGCGGGGGCTTTTTGAAAGCGGAGGTAGACAAAATGCGGTCGTTTTGCTCCGTTTTTGTCTACTTTGAGGTCCGCGCGGGGGCTTTTGGGGAGCGGGAGTAGACAAAATGCGGTCGTTTTGCTCCGTTTTTGTCTACTTTGAGGTCCGCGCGGGGGCTTTTTGAAAGCGGAGGTAGACAAAATGCGGTCGTTTTGCTCCGTTTTTGTCTACTTTGAGGTCCGCGCGGGGGCTTTTTGAAGGCAGCGGTAGACAAAAAACGGTCGTTTTGCTTTGTTTTTGTCTACTTTGAGGTCCGCGCGGGGGCTTTTTGAAGGCAGCGGTAGACAAAAAACGGTCGTTTTGCTTGTTTTTGTCTACTTCTGAGTCCGCGCGGGGGCTTTTTGAAGGCAGCGGTAGACAAAAAACGGTCGTTTTGCTTTGTTTTTGTCTACTTTGAGGTCCGCACGGGGGACTTTTGAAGGCAGCGGTAGACAAAATACGATCATTTTGCTTCGTTTTTGTCTACTTCTAGTTCCGCGGCGCTGGATTTAGCCGTGTGAGCAGGCAAAAACGAGTATAAAAGCAGACTTTGGCTGCCGCGAGCACTGCATTTTGCCGTGAAAATTTGGCGAAATACAGTGCTGTTGCAGCAAGCGTCAATCCGATCAATACATAACTTACATTCTTTACATATCCTTTACAAAACGACCCAACGACCTTTACATTGGAACTTTACAATTGTAATGAAAATAAAGAAAGGGCGATTGTCATGAGAAAGAATTTTCGGATTCTGTGCCTTGTATCGCTGATGGCACTTGTGCTTGTCGGATGCGGTTCGAAAGCGCAGCAAAAAAGAGAAATTACGGTTGTCGGATCAACGGCGCTGCAGCCGATGGTCGAGATGGCAGCTGAAGAATATCAAAAAGATAATCACGACGTGTCGATTACGGTTCAAGGGGGAGGGTCCGGAACTGGGCTTTCACAAGTTCAGGCAGGAGCGGTTTCGATTGGGAATTCGGATATTTTTGCCAATCAGCAGCCCGGAATCAAGGGCAAGGACTTGGTTGATCACAAGGTCTGCGTGATGGGGCTGGCACCTGTTACGAATAAGGAAGCAGGCATCACGAAACTTACGATGGAGCAGCTTCGCGGGATTTTTTCAGGAAAATACACGAACTGGAAACAGGTCGGAGGTAAAAATCTGGCAATCGTTTTGATCAATCGCGCGCAAGGTTCAGGAACAAGAGCAGCGTTTGAAAGCGCAGTGATGGGAAATGAAAAGATGGCCAAGGCACAGGAACAGGAATCAAACGGGACCGTTTCAAAGATGGTCGCGCACACGCCTGGAGCAATCAGCTATTTGTCATTTTCATATATTTCAAAAGACGTGCTCGGAATCGCAATTGACGGAGTGAAACCGACTGCCGGAAACGTTCAGACGGGTGAATGGAAAATCTGGTCGTATGAACATATGTATACTTACGGCAAACCAAATGAACAAACAAAGAAACTGCTTGGTTATATGAAATCAGATTACGTGCAGAAGAATCTGGTCAAGGCACTGGGCTACGTGTCGATTTCTGAGATGAAGGTCAAAAAAGATTCAAACGGCAAAGTCGTGCCGGTCAAAGAAGGTGAACGGAATGGATCCGATTAGAGATAAAATATTGAAGCGTTCGAAGGAATCGAACCAGGATGTAATAGGAAAGATTTTGAGTTATGCGGCAATCATTTTGATTTTAGTGGTGGTTGTTTCAATTTTTGCATTCGTGTTTGCAAAAGGAATTGCGACATTTACGGAAAATCATGCGAGTTTAAAGGACTTCTTGACGGGAACCGACTGGAATCCGAACATCAAAGGCGAAGACGGCAAGCCGCTTGTCGGGGCTTTGCCGATGATCGTCGGATCGTTTGCCGTTACGCTTTTGGCGGCGCTCTTTGCAACACCGTTTGCAATCGGGACGGCCCTTTACATGACGGAACTTTCGTCAAGCAAAGGTCGCGCGTTTATGCAAAGCGTCGTTGAGCTTTTGGTCGGCATTCCTTCCGTCGTTTACGGGTTTATCGGCTTAACCGTCGTCGTGCCGTTCGTGCGCAGTCACTTTGGCGGGTCGGGCTACGGCATTTTGTCGGGGGCGTTCGTTTTGTTCGTAATGGTTCTTCCGACGATCACGTCGATGACGGTTGACAGTTTGAAAGCCGTGCCGAAGCATTACAAATCCGCTTCGCTTGCTCTTGGTGCAACCGAGTGGCAGACGATCTGGCGCGTTATTTTGAGGGCGGCTCTTCCCGGCATCATGACGGCCGTCGTGTTTGGGATGGCGCGCGCATTCGGTGAAGCTTTGGCGGTTCAAATGGTCATCGGCAATGCCTCGCTTTTGCCGACGAGTCTGACGAATCCGGCCTCGACTTTGACCAGCGTGCTGACGATGGGAATCGGCAATACCGTCATGGGAACGGTCGCAAACAACGCATTGTGGTCGCTTGCTTTGGTCTTGCTTTTGATGTCGTTGTTCTTCAATATTTTGGTAAGAATGATTTCAAGAAAGGGGAGAATGTAATTGAATCCAAAAAAGACAAATACGCTTGCGTTGCTGATGATTCGCATCATCGCAGTAATCGTCGTCGTGATTTTGGCATTCTTGATAGGAAGAATTTTGATTCAAGGACTGCCGCACATCTCCTGGAAGTTTCTGACGACGTCATCCAAGGCCTTTACGTCCGGGGGAGGCATCGGCATTCAGTTGTTCAATTCGTTTTATCTGCTGATTTTGACTTTGATAATTTCGTTTCCGATTTCGCTTGGCGCTGGCATTTTTTTGGCTGAATATGCACCGAAAAATGCACTTACGAACGTCATTCGCATGGCAATCGAAATTTTAAGCTCGCTCCCTTCGGTCGTGGTCGGCCTCTTCGGCTTCCTGCTGTTTGTCGTTCAGTTCAAGCTCGGCTTTTCGATTTTGTCCGGTGCAATCGCATTGACGTTTTTCAATCTGCCTTTGCTGACGCGAAATATTGAAGATTCTCTGAATTCCGTGCCGAAGCTTCAGCGTGAAGCAGGGCTTGCACTTGGCCTGTCAAAATGGCATACCGTGATCAAGGTCATCTTGCCGGAAGCAATTCCCGGCATCGTCACCGGCATCGTTTTGTGTGCCGGCAGAATCTTTGGCGAAGCTGCGGCTTTGATTTACACGGCAGGACAAAGTGCAACGAGCGTCGACTTTACGAAATGGAATCCGTTCGATGCGTCAAGTCCTCTGAATCTGTTCAGACCGGCGGAAACTTTGGCCGTGCATATCTGGAAAATCAATTCTGAAGGCATCATGCCGGATGCGGAACAGATTTCGGCCGGATCCTCGGCCGTTTTGATCATTGCCGTCTTGATATTCAACTTATCGGCACGTTTCTTGGGACAAAAGCTTTATCAGCATTTGACGGCGGCAAAACAGGGGTGAGAAGATGGATGCTTTGAAATATGACTTAAAAGATACCTATATTGTGCGGTTCAATCAAAAAGAAACCGAAATTGCGATGACGACGAATAATCTGCAGGTTTTCTACGGCAATAAGCAGGCCTTCTTTGACGGCAATATGCAATTTCCGAAAAACAGGATCACTGCTTTGATCGGAGCTTCCGGTTCAGGCAAATCCACGTTCCTGCGCAGCCTCAATCGAATGAACGACGACGTGGCGCGCGTCGAAGGTCAGATCATGTATCGCGGAATCGACATCAATTCAAGAAACATCAACGTTTACGAAATGCGAAAACACGTGGGCATGGTGTTTCAGCGTCCGAATCCTTTTTCAAAATCCATTCGCGACAACATCACGTTTGCGCTGAAGGAAAAAGGCTTGAAAGACAAGGTCGAACAAGACCGAATCGTTGAAGAAAGCCTGAAAGGTGCGGCTTTATGGGATGAGGTCAAAGACGATCTTGACAAAAGCGCCTTGGCCCTTTCAGGCGGGCAGCAGCAGCGCTTGTGCATCGCACGCGCAATTGCGATGAAACCGGATATTTTGCTGATGGATGAGCCATGCAGCGCGCTCGATCCGATTTCGACTTTAAAAGTTGAGGAAACGATGCTGAAATTAAAGGAAAGATACACGATCATCATCGTGACTCATAACATGCAACAGGCCTCAAGGGTCAGCGACTACACTGCATTTTTCCATATGGGACACGTGATCGAATACGACAAGACGAAGCATATCTTTACGAATCCGGCAATCAAGGCGACTGAAGATTATGTTTCCGGAAACTTCGGGTAGGTGGAATTATGAACGAAATTATTACGACAAAAGACGTTCATCTGTACTATGGCAAAAAAGAAGCGCTGAAAGGCATCACGCTTGATTTTCCGCAAGGCGGCATTCACGCTTTGATCGGTCCTTCCGGTTGCGGCAAATCCACGTATCTGCGCTGCTTGAATCGAATGAACGACATGATTGAAAACGTCAAGATCACTGGCGACATCAGGCTTGACGGAAATGACATCTATTCGCCGCAAACCGACACGGTTACGCTCAGAAAGCGCGTGGGCATGGTGTTTCAGCAGCCAAATCCATTTCCGTTTTCAATTTATGAAAACATTGTCTACGGGTTGAGGATTGCAGGCATCAAGGACAAAGAGGTTTTGGACGAACGCGTTGAAACAAGTCTCAAACAGGCGGCAATCTGGGATGAGGTCAAAGACGATCTGAAAAAAAGCGCCATGGCTCTTTCAGGCGGGCAGCAGCAGCGCATTTGCATCGCACGCGTGCTTGCCGTCAGACCTGAAGTGATTTTGCTTGACGAACCAACGAGCGCGCTTGATCCTGTTTCAAGCAGTTTGATCGAAGAGATGCTCTTGAAGCTCAAAGAAGAGTATACTTGTATCATAGTGACTCATAACATGCAGCAGGCCTCAAGAATTTCTGACACGACGTCATTTTTCTTGAACGGCGAGCTGATCGAAACGGGGCTGACCAAGAAAATTTTTGTGACGCCGGACAACAAAAAGACCGATGATTATTTAAGCGGACGTTTCGGATAATAATTGAGGAAGGGAGAAAAATATGCGACATATAGACACTCAAATCATGGCTTTGAGACAAGAATTCATCACGATGGGTCTTGAAGTTTTGGAAGCAGTCAAAAAAACGGTTACGGCTTTTGAAGAAGGCAACGAAAAACTTGCGCAGGAAGTGATCGACCACGATGAGGTCATCAACGGCAAAGAAACTCACCTTGAAAAGAAATCTGCTCAGGTAATTGCCTTGCAGCAGCCGGTGACGATGGATCTGCGCGAAATCATTTCGATTTTGAAAGCAAGCGCCGACTTGGAACGTCTGGCCGACCATGCCGTCAACATTTCTGAAACGGTGCTTGATCTGAAGCTTCACGAAAGAAACGAACAAATTGACGAGCTGTTGACGAGGATGGGCGAAAACGTCGCCAAGATGCTGCAGGATATTTTGGATGCGTATACTGAAGTCGATGACGGACATGCCGTCGAAATTGCCGAGAGGGATGCGACAAACGACGAAATCTATTCAAAGGTCAACACCTTATCCGTCAAGCTGCTCCAAACAAGCCCGGAAAATACGGGCGAAGGCATCGATTATCTGAAAATTGCGAACAGGCTTGAACGCATCGGTGACTACATTACGAATATTGCCGAGTGGATCGTTTACACGAAACGCGGAAAGATCGTTGAATTAGGCAAAAAAGATATTTAAGGAAAAGGCTTGCAAATCGGGCAGGCCTTTTTGATAAATACAGTGATGCATAACTACAATCTGAGGAAAGACCTCATTCAGATTTACGGACAAAGCCCTCATTTTTGATGATTTGTCCGTAATCAAAACTCATTTTACGGACAAACAGGGGATTTTCAATGATTTGTCCGTAAATTTTTGGCCATTATGATGGGGATTTACGGACAAAATCGGATTTTTAGACCATTTGTCCGTAAAACCTGGTTCGAAACGGCTGAAATCTTACGGACAAACGGCCATTTTTGAACATTTTGTCCGTAAACGGCGGAGCTTTTGCCAAATTCAGTGTCTGCTCAATCAGCGCGTCAAGACGTGATTACGGACAGCGCCTCATTTTTGGACGCTGGCATGTATGGAAACCGTTTCTTAAGAATTCGGTTCTTGCATATCCAAACTCCCGGATGATTTGCGATTAACCGCAAAGCCATCCAGGGGGTCAATTTGCGGCATAATTTTTTCCAGCCTTTTGTTTTGGTCAGAAGCTCTGAATTTGACAAGTGCGACCAAAATCGGGAGGTTGTGAGATGATTCTGACAGTTTGAAAATTGTAAGTGCTTTTCAATGATAATCAGTGAAAATTCATAAAAACAGGTGCTTTGATAAGGGGAAATGTGTTAAAATGAGATTGTACTCAGAAGAGTAATTTTACTGAAATCTTTTAGGAGGCTGTTTTATGTCATTCGTAAACGGTAACGCAATCTTTGGTGCAGCTCGTAAAGGCCACTACTGTGTTGGTGCTTTCAACACAAACAACTTGGAATGGACACGTGCTATTCTCAAGGGTGCTCAAGAAAAGAACGTTCCTGTTCTTATTCAAGTTTCTATGGGCGCTGCTAAGTACATGGGCGGCTACAAGCTTGTTCGCGACTTGGTTGCAAACGAAATGGAAGCTATGAACATCACGGTTCCTGTTGTTATGCACTTGGACCATGGTAACTACGAAGCTGCCAAGGAATGTATCGAAGCTGGTTACTCATCAGTTATGTTCGACGGCCATGATCTTCCGCTTGAAGAAAACTTGGCTAAGACAAAGGAAATCGTTGAATTGGCACACGCTCACGGCATGTCCGTTGAAGCTGAAGTTGGTTCAATCGGTGGTACAGAAGACGGCATCACTGGTGCAGGCGAACTTGCTTCCGTTGAAGACGCTAAAAAGATGGCTGCTACAGGCGTTGATTACCTTGCATGTGGTATTGGCAACATCCACGGCAAGTATCCAGCAGACTGGGCTGGCTTGAACTTCGATCGTTTGAAGGAAATTGCTGATGCACTTCCAGATATGCCACTTGTTTTGCACGGTGGTTCTGGTATCCCACAAGAACAAGTTGAAAAGGCTATTTCTTTGGGTATCTCCAAGCTTAACATCAACACGGAATGCCAATTGGCATTTGCTGATGCTACACGCAAGTACATCGAAGCTGGCAAGGATCAAGAAGGCAAGGGTTACGACCCACGTAAGCTTCTTGCACCTGGCACACAAGCTATCACAGATACAGTTGAAGAAATCATCGGCTGGATGGGTACACCATCAATCGACTAATTCTTTAGTTGATATGAGGAAAAGGGTCGCCTTTGGGGCGGCTCTTTTTTTGTGGGGAAAATTAGTAAAATTTGATATTGACAGCATAAATTAATCGAAATATAATTCAAGTGTTAGGTGTATTTCTTTTTTTGGAGGATGTATTGAAATGAAAAAAATAGGTTTAAAATTAATGATTTTGCTAACAATGTTGGTTGCGGCATTCGAATTAGCGCAGGCGATTTGATTTCTGCTAATAATCACTCTGATACTCGATTCTCCAGATATAATCCTGGTGATGGCGGCAATTTAGCTACTGGAGCGCGTAAAAAAACGGATGCAAGTTCAATGTATACTTACAATGACAGGTCTGACGGACCATATGTTGCAATGGCATATGCAGCTCGTGGACCTCGGGATATTAATAAGGCTAAAGGATTTTATAAGGCATACAAAGTTAGAAAAGGACAACGTGTGTATGTTAAAAATTTAGTCTACGAAAATGGGTATAGATATGGTGGCTTGTTAATTTCGCCATATTGTGGACATGTAAATATGCTTTGGAGTCCGGATAGCATTTAGTTCACTTGTAATCAGCAAGAGATACACCTAACATTTATTTGAAATTTAATCGCACTGGGGGAATACCTGTGAGAAAAAAATACACGACTTTTGCCATCATAGCTTTGTCGGTTTTCGTTTTGGCATTTGCTTTTGTCAGAAACGGGAACTTTTTGAATGATTTGTTGCCTGAAAGCAAGGCAAGCTATGGTAAAAAAGTTAAGCTTTCTAAGAATGTCAGGTCAAAGAGAAGAGGGGATTTTCTTGAAGTTGAGACCGATGATATGAAAACCGTCAAGATGAATGAATCTTATCAAAATGACGGTGTAGAATACCGAGTTCTTTCGGCTGTATCCAGCAAAAAATTAGTTAACATCGAACGAACGGACAGGAAATATTATTATGATGAGAAAATTTCGATGGATGCAAATAACAATTTGGTTGGTGATGATTCATACGTAACGTTGGAAATTTTAGCTAAAAATAAAAAGAATCGTGATTATACTTTTCATCTTCCTAGTGCGCAGTTAAGGGTCAAAGGCGGTAAGGACACAATAGAAGATTACGAGGCAATGTTGATGAATCCTTTTGATGAGATGGGACATCTTAAGCTTGAGCACGGCAAGGAAAGAAAATTTTATATCGCATTTGTCGTTAAGGATACCGAGTTGAAAGATTATCATGACAGGTTGTGTCTGTTGATTGACGGAAAAGGCCAGCTGATAGGGGACTCAAAGCATTTAACGGAAGTTGATTTGAGAATTGACAAGGTGAAGGGGTAGTATTTTGGGAGCAATTTTTAAAGTTGATTTAAAGCGAGCATTTTTATCCAGGGGGTTTTTGATTGCAATTTGGGGTGGATGCATTTTATGCGTCTGGCAGTTTGCTGAAAGAATTCCCAGCATGTTGTTTATTATGAAACAGGTTGTTTCTGGAAATTCAGGGTATGATTCGCCCGATGTGCTTTATGGCAGTTGGCTTGGCGCGGCGTGCGGAGATGTTCAGAACAATTACTTTTTTTTGATTTTACCGCTTCTTGCAGTGCTTCCGATCGGGAGCAATCTTTATCAAGATATTCAAACAGATTATTTAAAACAATTGGAACTTCGAGTCAAAAGGAAACAGGTGCTATTTGCTAAGTGGCTGGCTGCTTTTGTTTCGGGAGCTGTTACCGTAACGTTGCCGCTTTTATTGAGCTTGTTGCTGTATATGAGTTTTTTTCCGGTCACAAAAATGTATTCTGGCGGAACGGCGGCATTAATGTTGGGGATATCGGATACCGATGCGATTGCGAACGTTCTTCTCCCTGAGCACCCGATGATTTATACGTTGTTTAGTTTATGTTTGATATTCATGATATCAGGTTTGTTTGCAGCTTCGTCGTTAATAACGGCATATGTTTCCGAGTATCGGGCGGTTGCACTGACGTTGCCGTTTGTTTTGAATTTGGCAATACTGACCGTATTCAAATCAGTCGGATGGTACGAAAAAAGCTTTACGGCATATATTCAGCCAGGTGGGACGGGGGCCATAGGTTTAGTCACGAACGTGATGACGATATTATTCTTATTGATCACCCTTCTTCCCGTTTTTTTCAGGTTGGGGGATGATTGATTTTGAAAAAATGCAGAGCAGAGACGTTGCTTATTTTTTTGAACGTCCTTTTGACGATTTTTTTTGAATTAAACAGTATCAAGAATTTTCAAAGTTATGAATTGAGCTACAGTGTTGCGGATGGGCTCGTTTCATGTTTGAACGTCCGCATTATCGGCATGTGCGGGATTTTATCAGCGATTGTTGCTGAGATAGTCATTTTTAAAAATGATTTCAAAATAAACTATGCAATCAGAAACAAGAGCCGGCAAAAAATATTTTTGAAACAGGTTTTAAGATTATTTTGGTTCAGTTTCTTTTCAACGCTTGCGGTCTATGCGGCAACAATTTTGCTTTATTTGTTTTACAGCAACGTTCTGATCGATTGGAGCTATGGGTCAAGCGTTTTTTACGCAACGATCAAACACGTTTCTCATGCAGATTTCTTGCTTGTTTTGGTGATGACCTTTTTTTGTTATTTTGTGGTGCTTTTTTCATTATTGTCAGTATTTTTGATGTTGCGTTGGATTTTCAAAAATTATCTTTGGGGATTTTTGATTTTTTTGATGATGATTGCATATGATTCTATCGTAATCGAAAAAGATCGTTTGGTTTTTTCGGCAACGAAGCTGGTTTCTTATTACTCAAGCTGGAATAAGCCGTTCATGATGATGGCGGAATGGTTGTTTTTAATGTCAGTATTGATGATGGGCGTGTTTTTCTTCAGCAAATCGAGGTTCGTTAACAGGGGGGAACTTTGTTGATCAAGAAGTTTACATATGATTTGAGAGGTATTTTTTTGCAAAATCAAAAGTGGCTCATGATTACGTTGATGATAACTTTTTTGGTCTCGCTCGATGATTACGGCAACAAAGGAACGGCGGCAATTCTTGAGTTTTTCAGAGGAATACCAATCTACTGGAGAAATGACCTGCCGTTCTGTTTGATTTTAACTTTTTATCTCATTTTATATTCGGCAGTGCTTTATTTGGCAAAGGAAAGCAACGACAGCAAAACAAACGTCTTGCTGCATTTTTCAAGCAAGAAAATTTGGATTGAAAGCAAGCTTTTTTGTTTGACAATTTATGCGCTTGGCGATTTGGCGATGATTTATTTGGGATTGTTTTCTTTTTCCTTTCTTTTCCCCAAAAGGATTTCTCAAGGTAATTTGGCTCAAGCGATACCGCAACCAGAAATTATCAAATATCTTTTTATAACGGTTCCTGTCTGCTTGTGCTTTTTGCTTGCAATCGGAATTTTGGCATATTATCTCATTAATTTTGCTTCATCGCTGATGATAATGTTTTTGATTATAATAATGTCATTTTTCAAATTTTCTGAATGGAACCCGTTTACCTTTTTCATGTTGCAAAGAAGCACGTTCGTATCAGTTTCAGGAGTGAATTTTACAAAATCGTGGGTATTTATCGTGCCGCTTTGTGTAATTTATGTCGGGTTGATAATATTTGCCGATAAATTGGAGATTTTAAAAGAAAAAAAGAGGGATTAAGATGGAAATAGAGTTGTCAAACGTTACCAAAACAATAAAAAAACAACAAATTTTACGCGGCATAAATTTGAAACTGCAATCCGGAAATATTTATGGATTACGTGGCAAAAACGGTGCCGGAAAGAGCGTGCTGTTGAAATTGATTTGTGGAATCGATACGCCGACCGAGGGCGAAATCAGAATTGACGGCCAGGTTCTCGGGAAAGACATATCTTTTCCAAAAAGCGTCGGGGCACTGATTGAAAGCCCGAGCCTGATTGAAAATCAAACGGCGATGGGAAATTTGAAATCACTTGGCGCCATCAAGAAGATTGCGACTCAAGAACAGATGGAATCTTTGCTGCAATATTTTGGACTTGATCCAAAAGACAAGAAGAAAGTCAAGAAGTATTCGCTTGGGATGCGGCAGAAGCTTGGCATCATCATGGCGTTGTTTGAAAATCCGGAGCTGATTATCTTGGACGAGCCGCTTAATGCGCTTGATGAGCAAAGCAGCCAGCTGTTGTTGGAACTTGTAAAAAAATACAGAGCGGACGGCAGCTTGATTATTGTAGCATCTCATGATCGAGAAGAACTTGATTATTTATCGGACGTTGTTTTGGAGTTAAAAGACGGCAAGATAAAGGCAGGTCAGACAAATGAAAGCTAAAAAAATAATGGCAGGGTGCCTGCTTGTGTTATTCTGTATGATTTTTGCAAATATCCTGCGCGTCAATCTTTCGTATAAAGAACCGCAAAGACTTGACTATAAACTGAACGAAAAAGTTTCATTGGAAAACGGCGCAAGCATGAAGGTTGAATCTTTTAAATTTTTGAATACTGCAGAATATGAACGCTACATTAAGAAGAATTTTCCGAATGAAACAGTTGAAGGCAAGGAGGGCGTTAAGGCCATTTTAGTCAAAGTCAAAGAGCACGGAAAAATTTCTGGAGCAGGTGATTTGAAACAGATGCAGCTTAATGCCGGAAATTTTCAAAATGCATCGGCAATCGAATTTAACCAAACCAAAAAAGATATTTCAACGTATGTTTACGAAATTCCCTCGTCCTTGATGACAAATGATCATTTCAAAAATGCTTCCAAATTGAAGTACCGACTTGTAGTAAGATGTTATCCAAAACAAATTTTTGTCAATTTGAATTAAGTTGATTGTAATCCTCGTTGTTGAATGGGGATTTTTTTGTTGATAAACATGCATTTACTGTCAAAACTGAAAATGGTTCAGACTCTGCATTTTACAGACGGAAAGTCAAAATATTTGCTAGACCAGCGGTTGACAATTATAATGAAGGTGTAGTTGTAACCGATGTCACAAAAAATGAGGTGTTTAAGATGAAGTATCAAAAAACAAAAGAAGTTTTGAATCAATTAGTGGCCGATCTGAGTCAGATGGCAATGGTCATTCATCAGACTCACTGGTACATGCGCGGGACGAACTTTTTGAAGCTGCATCCTTTGATGGATGAGTTCATGGATGAAATCAACGCTCAGCTCGACGTGATTTCGGAGAGACTGATTACGCTTGACGGAGAACCGTTTTCGACTTTGAGAGAAATGGCCGATCATACGGGAATCAAAGATGAGAAGGGAACTTTTGGAAAAGGAACGCCGGAGCGATTGGCAACGCTTGTCAAAGATTATCGCTATCTGGAAGAGCTTTATCAAAAGGGAATTGAAGTTTCTGATGAGGAAAAAGATTACAGCACTCAAGACATTTTCATCGGATTCAAGACTGAGATTGAAAAGAAGATTTGGATGATTCAGGCCGAATTGAATGAAGCTCCTGAAATTGACGCATAGAGGTGCAATATTATGGAAGAAAAAATTTTCACCGAAAAAGAGCTTGAAAAATATGACGGGCAAAACGGAAATCCCGCATACGTAGCAATTGACGGAGTCGTGTACGACGTGACTAACGTTTCGGCTTGGAAGGACGGCGTGCATCACGGAAACAAGGCTGGCCAAAACTTAAGCGAGATCATCAAGAAATCGCCGCATGGCAAAAAGGTTTTGGATAAATTAGAAAAGGTCGGAAAACTGGCGGATTAAAAATTTTTCGAGCCAAAGAATTTGTGCAAAAAAATAGCTCTGTGCCTCGAGCACGGAGCTATTCGTTTTTTGATGACATGATTTTTTGACTGACCAACCGGTAAATAACGGCTCTGACAGCCAGTTCTTCTGAAATTGAAACACATTCAAGCTTAGTTGCCGGCATTTTGATCGAAATCGAATCGTTTCCTGAATAAAGCGCATGCAGCGTTTGATTGAATCGATCGGAAAAATTGTCATAGGCAATTTGAACGCTTTCTTCATCACGAATGACTCTTTCGATACAGTTTCGAATCGTTTCGAGCGGATAGGTCGTTTTCAAAAGGCTGATGACGATCAGTTCAGCAATGTGTTCAGCCCTGTAACGCTTTTTTTCCGGACGAGACATCAGTCCTTTTTTGACGTAGCTGTTGATCA
Organism: Ligilactobacillus ruminis ATCC 27782; assembly: GCF_000224985.1. NCBI lineage: Bacteria > Bacillati > Bacillota > Bacilli > Lactobacillales > Lactobacillaceae > Ligilactobacillus > Ligilactobacillus ruminis. The sequence goes on along the minus strand of NC_015975.1, from coordinate 1,559,876 downwards.
TTGAAGAGGTCAAAGGCGTTTCTGAAAAACACGCAAGATAGCTATTGCCGAGGCTGACGAGCTGTTCCATATAAAGCTCGAAGTCCGGGAATTCCTCCCATTTGGGCAGATGATGGTCGTCAAGATCGGACAACCAAAGTTTGATGTCAAAGTTTTCCATCGTTTTAAAACCTCTCGTTTGGCATATGAGCCTAATGGAAATTATATCATATTCGGGAATTTGGTGTCAGCCGAATTTAAGGTTCTGTTCTTGATAAATGCAGTGAAGAGAGGCTGCTGATCTTTTTTGGGGGACGTGTTTTGGATGATTTTTGAGATCTTTTAATGGAAGCAGAAGTTGACCTAGAATGCTAATCTAGTTATAATCGATTTATAGTTTATGATTGTGCTGAAAATTTGTGAAAAAGAAAGGGTGATGACAGTGGAAAGAAAGCAACGGGTCATTAATGAAGTATGGAGTGCCATTACTCATGGCGTGGGGGCTGCGCTTGGAATCTGGATGCTTGTTTTATTGATCTTGAAAGGGGCTGCGACGCATGATTTGAAGACGATCATGGCGTTTATCGTATACGGAACAAGCATGCTGCTTTTGTATTTATTTTCGACTTTGTTCCATTGTCTGTATTTTACGAAAGCAAAACGGGTCTTTCAAATATTCGATCACAGCGGAATTTACCTGATGATTGCTGGAACCTATACGCCTTATTGTCTGCTTGCAATCAAGGGCAGCTTGGGGTATGCTTTGTTGTTTGCGGTCTGGGTGCTTGCGCTCGCAGGAATCGGTTATCATATTTTGGCAAGAAACCGTAAGCAGGTCGTTGAAACGATCATTTACGTCGTCATGGGATGGATGTGCGTTTGCGGTTTCAGACCGATGTACCTGTCGCTTGGCAAAAACGGATTGCTGCTCCTGTTTTTGGGCGGGATAGTTTACACGCTGGGGGCTTTGGTATATAGTATAAAGGGCGTTAAATATGCACATGTCTGGTGGCATATGCTGGTAATGATCGGCTCCGGATTGATGTTTTTGTCAATTTATTTTTACTTATGATCAACAGGAATAAATAAATTTCAAAAGGTTGATGTAAAAGGGTTGTAAACGTTTGCTATTCTTTTATTTTAATGTTATTCTATATATGGATGAAGAGATAGGGAAGTGCCCTTTGAAAGGAGTGGTTTCTATGCCAACAGTGCAATTAACGCCCAACCAAAGTGTTGCTTTAGATAACTTTACCAATGAGTTTGAAGTAATCAACGCATTGGCGGATCGCAATCGTCAACGGATTATCGTTCTTTTGTGTGAAAATTTGAAGGATGGTTTGACTGTGACTGAGATTACGGACAGAATGTCGATCACTCAGCCGGCTGTGTCCCATCACTTGAAAATTTTGCGCGAGGCAGGCTTAGTTAATTTTAAGAAGAACGGCTTGCAAAGCGTGTACTTCGTTTCACTGGATGAGCCGCTTTCCCGGCTTGAAACCGTGATTCATGATTTGAGGACGAAAATTACGGAAGAATAGATCATCAGGGCAAGATTTGGTCTTGCCCTGCTTTTTTTGGAGGAATTTTTTTGGCAGGAAAGTTTTATGCAGTTGCATCAGGCAGAAAGACCGGCATTTTTAAGACTTGGGCCGAGTGTCAGGCTCAGGTAAAAGGTTTTTCCGGTGCAAGATACAAGAGCTTCCAAACTTTGGAAGAGGCACAGCGGTTTGTTGACGGCAAATCCGAGCAGAAGCTAAAAACATCAGGTGCTGAAGCCAGCACTGGATTTAAACCGGAAATCGTAATTTATACTGATGGCGGTTCCCGGAATCACGGCAACAGGCTCGGTCAGCACGTCAAGTCGAATGACAAGGCCGCGTGGGCTTTTTTGGCTGTAAAAGGCGAGCGGGAAGTGGCAAAATCTGGCAGCGAATACGGTGCGACGAATAATCGCATGGAAATCATGGCCTTCAGAAACGCGCTGATGTGGCTTGATTATTATCGATTAAACGACAAACGTTTGCTTTTCGTGCTTGATTCGAAGTATGTGCTCGATGCGGTGACGAAACGCTGGCTTTTTTCATGGGCCAAAAAGGGATGGAAAACAGCCTCAGGAGAACCTGTCAAAAATCGTGAACTTTGGGAAGAAGTCCTGGAATTGCTCAAAAAGTTCAAGAATGCAAAGTATGTCTGGACCAAAGGCCATGCAGACAATTACGGAAACAATAAAGTTGATCGGCTGCTGAACGAAGAAATGGATAGAATGTAATTGATTTTGTGCTATAATAAAATCGTATTCAAACATTTAAGGAGTGATTATTATGGGCGAAAAGCTGAATGGTGATTTTGAAATCGAACCGAAAATCTTTACCAAGATTTTGGTGGCCGTTGACGAAGATGATTCGCAATCATCCATCAACGCATTCAACTATGCCGTGACAACGGCTAAACGCTTGAATGTTCCCTTGGGAATCGTTTCGATTCTTGAAGTCGGTGATTTCAACATTTTTGATACGTTGAGTCCTGAAGTTTTGGACGAAAGACGCGCACAGGTTGCTGATGACCTTGCTGGCTACGTCAATAAGGCACGCTCTTTTGGCGTCAAAGACGTAACGGCATATTCGGGCGAAGGCAAACCGGGCGTCGTCATCATCAATGATATTTTGCCGGACGTTAATGCTGATTTGCTTGTTTGTGGTTCCAAGACAAAGCCTCTTACAGGTCGCAAGAGGGTCTTCTTGGGATCACAAGCCAGCTATATGTCTCAAAATGCTCCTTGTTCCGTAATCGTTGTAAGATAAGGAACATTTGGATGATCAATGCGGAATTTTCGCGGATGAAGCGGAGATTCCGCTTTTTTGCATTAAAAATGCAGAGCAGGTTGATGCGATGTCGTTGCATTGCATCGGGAGAAGGAACGTGGAAAGCATTATTTGTTCTGATTTCGGTTCCGTGCGGGTTTGATTTAGGCGTGGGAGTAGACAAAAATTGAGAGAAGGGCTGAGTTTTTGTCTACTTGTGGCGTCGCGGGGGCCGGATTTTGAGTCGGTGGTAGACAAAAATTGAGAGAAGGACTGAGTTTTTGTCTACTTGTGGCGTCGCGGGGGCCGGATTTTGAGTCGGCGGTAGACAAAAATTGAGAGAAAGGCTGAGTTTTTGTCTACTTGTGGCGTTGCGGGAGCCGGATTTTGAGTCGGTGGTAGACAAAAATTGAGAGAAAGGCTGAGTTTTTGTCTACTTGTGGCGTCGCGGGGACCGGATTTTGAGTCGGTGGTAGACGAAATTCGGTAGAAAAGCCCGTTTTTGTCTACTTTGGGAGGCGCGGGGGCCGGATTTTGAGTCGGTGGTAGACAAAAATTGAGAGAATGGCTGAGTTTTTGTTTACTTGTGGCGTCGCGGGGGCCGGATTTTGAGTCGGCGGTAGACAAAAATTGAGAGAAAGGCGTTGTTTTTGTCTACTTGTGGCGTTGCGGGAGCCGGATTTTGAGTCGGTGGTAGACAAAATTCGGTAGAAAAGCCCGTTTTTTGTCTACTTTGGGAGGCGCGGGGACAAGCATCTGCGGGCAGCCAGTAAGCCAGTCTTAGGCATTGATTGAGCAAGCGATACGCAGTGCCGTATTTGACAAAAAGTTTATTTTCATGCATCAAAATTGAAAATGCCGGACAAAATCTGTCGTCTTGCGACGGTTATAATGTCCTTTAAGTATACAGGTAAAAAAGAAAATTTGCTGTATGCTTGGAGGGCATTTTCATATGGGAAGAAAATCGAAATATTCTGCTGATTTTAAGCTGATGATCATTCATGAAGCAGAAACATTGGGAATCACCAGAACATCAAGGCTGTATTCCATATCAGACCATACCATCAGAACCTGGAAGCTCATCTATAAGTATCAGGGTATTCAGGGCCTGGAACCCACACGTTCAAATAACACATATTCCAGTGAATACAAGGCATCACTGGTTGAAGAATATCAGAAGTCAGATGAGAAGCTTGAAGAGTTCGCCATCAGCCACGGGCTGAGAGGCCGTACCCAGCTAAGTCAATGGATTATGAGGTATAATGAATCTATCTTAGAGGATCACAGATCCGGAAAGCGAGATTCAGGAATGAAGGGCAGAAAGACAACTTTTGACGAACGGCTGAAAATCATTGAACAGCTGATAAGACACGATGTTGACTACAACTGGGCGGCTGAACATTACAATGTCAGCTATAATCAGGTCTACGGATGGTATCGGAAGTACACCGGAAGCGGCAACAATCCGGAATCGCTGCGTGACCGCAGGGGGAAGGCCAAACCGGAATCAGAACTCACTGAAATGGACCGGTTGAAGAGGGAAAACAAACTTCTCGAGGCCAGACTTCATCAGCAGGAAATGGAGATAGCCTTCGCAAAAAAATTAGTCGAAATAAGCAACAGGGAGGCGAAAAAGGAATTAGGCAGAAGACCATCAGGGAACTGAACGAGGAATACGGCTGGTCAGTCAGTGAACTGTGCAGAACAGTCGGTATAACCAGAGATGCACACTATAAGTGGCTCAAACGTGGAACAAGTAAGCATCAACAGGAACAGTCAGACCTTCTTTCAGCAATTATGGATCTGGAGAAGGAACACAAGGGTACTCTGGGCTATCTGGGAATGACCACGCAGCTTGCCTCGGAAAACAGGCTGTACTTCAAGGCCGGTCTCAAGCGCGTCACCAACTGCATGAGAAGCAACGGAATCACATCCAACGTGAGAAGAAAGAAACGCAACCGTATCAAGAGACGCGAAGAATACATCAATGACAACCTGTTGAAGGGACAGTTCGACAGGAAAGGCAAAAATGAAGTCTGGGTTACTGACACTACTGAAATCAAGTACGGCAACTCCGGTCACAAGGCAAGAGTGCATGTTGTTCTGGACTTATACGGCCGTTATGCATTAAGTTACAACATTTCGGAAACAGAGACATCGTCGGCTGTAATCGACACCTTCAAGCGGGCGTTTGAAGACGAGCCGGACGCTCATCCGATGGTTCACACGGACCGCGGAGCAGCATACTGTTCAATGGATTTCAATAATTATCTGACAGAGAATAAATGTGTTCACAGTATGTCTCATCCCGGGCATCCATGGGAGAATTCGCCTATGGAACGCTGGTGGAACGATTTCAAGCACATCTGGATGGATCATCATCCACGGCCTGCCAACCTTGAAGAGCTTGAAACATTAGTTCAAGGCGCAATAGATTATTTCAACAGGAAACGTGCCTATGCGTCAAAAAACGGCCTGACCGCAGAACAGTTCCGCAATCAAGCCGTATCTTGTTAGTTAAAATTTTATATTTGAACTGTATACTTGACAGAACATAGTACAGACTTCCTTTGTTCGGCATTTAATTTATTTCAAGAGGAAAACGTGGCTTTTTTCAGCCCGTTGCCAGTCGATTCAATTAGTAAAAAATTTCAAAATCTCATCTTCCGTCAAATTGTCTTTTTCTTTGCCGCTTTTATCAAGCACGATTTTGCCGTCGTTTTAAGATGATCATGCGATTGCCGTATTTCAAAGCGTCTTTTAAGTGGTGCGTGATCATGATGCATGTCAGCTGTTTTTCTTCGATCGTGTTTTGAGTAAGCTCCATCAGCTGCTGGCTCGTTTTGGGATCAAGCGCTGCCGTATGCTCGTCAAGCAGCAAAATTTCAGGATTGCCCATCGTGGCCATCAAAAAACTCAAAGTTTGTCTTTGTCCGCCCGAAAGGTCGCCGGTGAAAGTGTTGAGCCTTTCTGAAAGCCCGTTTGGCAATTTTTTGGTCAGTTCGCTAAATTCAGGGAGCGCATTGTTCAGACCGCGCAGTTTCAAGCGGCGCTTTTGGCCGCGACGCTTTGCCAAAAGAAGATTTTCTGCCACCGTCATTCGTGGTGCCGTGCCTGCTTTGGGATCTTGGAAGACCTGCGAAATGAAGCGGGCGCGTTTGACGACTGAAAGTTTCGTGACGTCGTTTCCGGCAATTTTGAGCGAGCCGCTTCTTGGGGAAAGCGAACCGTTGATGACGTTTAAAAGAGTTGATTTGCCTGCCCCGTTCGTTCCCAATAAAGTAATGAAGTCGCCTCTTTTGACGTTTAGGCTGATATTTTTTAAGATTTCTTTTTCTTCGGAAGTTCCTTCATTGACGCAGGTCGTGACGTTTTGCATTTCTAAAATATTTTCGCTCATGGGCGCTCGACTCCTTTTTTCAAAATGATGCTTGTTTTGAATTTCTTTTCAAATAACGGAAGCGACAGGCAGATTGCAAGCACGAGCGCGGAAATCAGCTTGAAATCGTTCGTGCCGAATCCGAGTTTCAAAACGATCAGCAAAACGAAACGGTATAAGATGCTTCCGATGACGACGGCAATCAGGCGAACCGTCAAGCTGAGGTTTCCGAATGCGACCTCGCCAATGATGATTGCGGCAAGGCCGATGACGATCGTTCCGATGCCCATGTTGACGTCCGCATAGCCGTTGTTTTGCGAGATGATGCCGCCACAAAGCCCGATCAAGCCGTTTGAAATCATCAAACCGAGGATTTTCATGTCGTTGGTATTGATGCCTTGCGAAAGTGCCATTTTTTCATTGTCGCCGGTTGCGATCAGCGACTGTCCCAGCTCTGTATTTAAAAAGAGGGCAATCAAGATGATGACGATGACGGAAAATGCAGTGCCGACAAGGACCGACGGGAAGTTTTCAGGAAGGCTGGTCAAGAAGCTGCAGGAAAAAAGCGTCTTCTTGTGCAGCAAGCCGACCGTGGCCTTGCCCAAAACGCGCAGGTTGACGGAGTAGATGCCCGTCATGACGAGGATTCCCGAAAGAAGAATCGGAATGTGCAGCTTAGTATAAAGCAATCCGGTGACAAGCCCGGTCAAAAGTCCTGCCAAAAAGGCGAGCAAGGTGGCTTCGGCCGGGCCAAGGCCATGAGTGATCGCGCTGACGCAAACGGCAGCACCAAACGGGAAGGTTCCTTCGACCGTCATATCCGGGAAGTTCAAGATTCTGAATGTGATGAAAAGGCCGATTCCAAGCAAACCCCAGATCAGGCCTTGTCCGATTGCTGATACGATTAATGTCATTTGATGATGCTTCCTTTCTTTTGTGCTTGATTCAAAGCCGTCTTGGGAATGTCTAAGCCGAGTTCTTTAGCGTGCTTCAAATTGATGTGCGTTTGTCCGAGTTTGACATAGCGAAGCGCCATGTTGCCAGGCTTTTTGCCATCGAGAATTTCCGCAGCCATCTGCCCGGTCAGTTTGCCCAATTCGTACTGGCTGACGCTGACGGTGGCAATGCCTCCGTGCTTGATCATGGACGTGACTGAAGGAAAGACCGGAATTTTTTTGGCGTCGGTGTTCTTGACGACGGTCGAAAAGCCGGAGGCAACGGTGTTGTCCGTCGGAATATAGACGGCCTCGACTTCAGAGGCCATGGTCGAGCTTACCTGATCGATGTCGTTTGTCGAAGTGATCGTGTAGTCCTTGACCTTGATACCTTCTTTTTTGGCCAATTGTTTGAATTCTTTGAATTCGGCAGTCGACGAGTCGTCGCTTGAAGTATGCAGACCGCCGATGACCTTGACGTTTGGCATGATCGTCTTGATAAGTTTGACCTGCTGTTTGACCGGTTCCCTGTGAATGACGCCCGTAATGTTTGCACCGGGATGTTTGATGTTTTTAACGAGGCCGGCACCGATCGGGTCGCTGATGGCGCCCATGACGACGGGCGTTTTGCCGTTGGCAACGTTGGCAAGCGATTGAGCTGCCGGAGTTGCGATGCCGATCATGACGGCCGAATTTTCATTTTTGAAACGATCGCTCATCGTTTTCAGGCTGCTTTGGTCTCCTTCTGCATTCTGATAATCGAGCTTGATCGTTTTGCCGGGCACGTAGCCGTTTTCCTTCAAGGCGTCCACGATGCCGTGATGAATCGAATCAAGGGCGGGGTGCGTCATCAGCTGAAGGATGGCAACGGTCGGTTTTTCCTGTTTGGTTTCCTGCTTGCTTTCGTAAATGAAGGCATAGCCTAAAAAAATAACGAGTGCTGAAATTGCTGCGATAAGTCTTTTCATATTGTTTTTCCTTTCCTGATAAAATTCAGTTCGTCAGATCGGTCTGCAGAAAAAAATAAAACCCTGCATTTTCCATGCAGGGACAAAAAAATGCCTGCATGAACGTGTCAATCCATGCAGGCTATGCTGAAGAAACCGGCACAGATACGATCTGACGAGGTCGTATCTGCACAGACAGAAGCAACCTCAATTACCGGCTTTGCCAACGAGTATTCAAGTTGATTACTGATTCTGTCATAACTGTTCTTCCTTTCCGTTGATGTTGGTTCAATTATAGTTTGGTTAAATTACAATGTCAAGCATTAATTCAAATTTATCTTGTTTAATGAAAACCTGCAACTTGATATGAATGTGTGTTTGTTATATTATGGTACTTGTAATATTTCTGTAATAATTAAGGAGATATATATGGATAAGAGTACAAAAAAACTCCAGATAGGACTGTGGTCGATTGTCGCAGCGCTTGTGGTCGGCCTTTGCTGCATGTGGTATTATCAGGCGCATCATTTCAATGAGAATGTGACGATCAACGGCATCAGCGTGGGAAAAATGACGGCAAAAGATGCTGCCGATCACTTGAAAAACGTTACGCTGGATAACACGGTTTATGTTGGAAATGACGTGATTTATCGCGGCAAAAAGACTTCTGCAGGTTTTTCTTCAAAAGACGATGGCAAGATCGAAAAAATTTTGAAGAAACAATTTACGTTCGTTCCGTCTTCGGTTCAAAAAAATTACGAGGTTGCCCCAAGCAACGTCAGCGATTATCGAAAGAAGGAATTGAAAAAGAAAGTCAAGGACGCTTTGACCAAGGCAAACTTGAAAAGAAAAGCCGCGATCGACGCATATGCCGTCATGAAGGACGGCAAGGTTTCGATTGTTCCGGCAGAAAAAGGAACGCAGTACGACGTGCCGAAAATCATGAAGGAGTATGACAAGCATCTTGCTGATTCGACTCTGCATTTAAAAGAAAGAATCTTGCAGCCATTGGCGGCATCAAGCAAGGTTGTTCAAGCAGAAAAGCAAAAGCTCGATTCGCTTGCCAAAAAGGAGACGACCTATAACGTTCAGGGCAAGACTTACGAAATGAAGGCTGCCGAGCTGTTGAATTCCGCACGCGTCATCAACGGAAGATACAGCTATGACGACACGGGACTCAGAAACAAGATTGATGAAATCAATGCGGCACAGGCAACGCTCAACAAGCCGCTGGCGTTTAAAACGACCGGCGGAAGCACGGTCAGCGTTCCGGCCGGTACTTATGGCTGGGAAATCGGCAAGGATGATGCGGTCGACAGCATTGAAACTGCTTGGCAAAACGGCACCAAAGAAATCAAGGCCGAAAAAGACATTTATGGCAAAGGATACTATACTTACGGAACGGGCTATGCGACGACGCAAAATGGCGGAATTGGCGGAACATATGCCGAAGTTTCGATTTCGGAACAAAAGGTCTGGTTGTACAAAAACGGTCAGCAGGTTTATTCAGCGGACTGCGTGACGGGCAAGCAAAGCGCTAACGAAGGGACTCCGCGCGGCGTCTGGTACATAATGTACAAGCAAAGCCCGTCGGTTCTCAAGGGCAGCGAATCCGGAAAAGAAAACTATGAGGTCAAAGTCAAGTACTGGGCACAGTTTACCAGCAGCGGCTGCGGTTTCCACGATGCTTCGTGGCGCAGGAACTGGGATAAGAAAGCCTATATCAATGACGGGTCGGGCGGTTGCGTAAATCTGAAGGCTGATCAGGCCGCACCAATCTATAATCTCTTGGAGGTTAAAGAACCGGTCATCGTGTACTAAAAAATTTTGATGAATCGTTCGGACGTTTGGCGAAGATTTCATGGCGACGTCAGAAATAAGCAAAAAGAAAAGAGGCTGGGGAAAAAGTTCTGTTTTCCGCTTGAATTAAACGAAAAGACGAATGAAGGAGGTCGGGTTGCGACTGACTTTGTTCGTCTTTTTTAATTTTCAACGAAAAAACTGCTTTTTTCAAGCGGCAGTACTGCTCAACCAATCTATCCAAGATTTCACTCAAATTTACGGACAAAAGCTGCTTTTTGGAACGTTTGTCCGTAAAACCGGGTCCGAAACGAAACGTCTTAATTTTTAAGGACAACCGGCCATTTTTGTCCATTTTGTCCGTAATCGCCTTTTTTCGAGCAAGCTAATCACTGACAAAGGCTCCATTTTCATCGATGTATCCGTAAACGACGGTGATTTTGCCAACTGCAGCTCCTGTTCAATCAGCATGCTGAGCCATCAGGCAAAGTTACCACCAAATTATTTTTGGATATTTCCATCATGTCAGTTGCTTGTCACGCATACGCAAAACGCAGGATTAGATTTGCGCTTAATTGCAAATCATCCGGGGGTTTAATTTGAGGCAGATTTTTTCCAAGCCTCTTTTTTGATTAAAAGATATCTGTTGGCGCAAGTAGTTGTTTGAACCAATGTAAAAGAATAAGTAATTATTTTGATAATTTTTTTATGAAAATGAAGATGATTTATCTTCTTTTTGAAATTTGGGAAATTCGTGGAAATATTTTGTTGAGTTTTAAGTATAAATATGCTATTTTTGAATTTAAATAGCTTTCATTTATTGACATTTTATGCTATGATGAAGTTAATCAATGGGGATGTTTAGGATTCGACAGGTATAGGTCGGGCTCAAGTTGCGTCTGGTAGGTTGCGTCTACCCTAAAACGCTCAGTTAAATATAACTGCAAAAAATAACAACTATTCTTACGCTTTAGCTGCCTAAAAAACAGCGGGCGTAGATTCGCCCAACATCGTCCATGTGCTGTCAGCGAGTCTTAAATTAAGTGGACTTACGCTCAAGGCTCCCATCTGAAGCCAAGAGAAGAGAATAATCAGGTTAGTCAATCGTGTGTGCCTGGTTGCACGGCTTTGCTATTGATGAAACTTAAATAGTGTGACTATGGGCGTAGAAGCTTGAGTTGCGATATGCTTGGACGCGGGTTCAATTCCCGCCATCTCCATATGACGAACGTCGACGATGTGCAACTGACTGTATGTTGTCGTCGTTTTTATTTAAAAAAGTGTGCAATAATAAATTTTTACACGTGGGGAGCGGTTTTATCTATGAAATTGTTAATGATAGAAGATAACAAGTCAGTGTCAGAAATGATGTCGATGTTTTTCCGAAAGGAGAAGTGGGACGTTGAATATGCTTATGACGGACTTGAGGCAATTGACATTTTCAAAAAAGATCCGGAAAGCTGGGATATGATAACGCTTGACCTTAATTTGCCAGGAATGGACGGACTTCAGGTCAATGCCGAATTACGAAAGATTTCGCCAACTGTTCCGATTATTATTTTAACCGCCAGGGATTCCGAATCGGATCAGGTTTTGGGACTTGAAATGGGCGCTGATGACTATATCGTCAAGCCGTTCTCACCGATTACGCTGATTGCAAGAATCAAAGCGCTTCATCGTCGTGCAGAGATGCCACCGCTTGGAAAGAACGGCATCGTGGCTGAAGAAAGCAATGACGGCTACGATGTTGTGACGTCTCATTTCAAACTCAATTCAAAAACACGCGAAGCATATCTTTCCGGCAAGCCAATCAACGATTTGACGCCAAAGGAATTCGATCTGCTCAAGACGCTTGCGCAAAAGCCGCGTCAGGTATTTTCAAGGGATCAGCTGCTTCAATTGGTCTGGGATTATGAATATTATGGGGATGAAAGAACGGTTGATGCCCATATCAAGAAACTGAGACAAAAGATTGAAAAAGCTGGTCCGCAAGTTATTCAAACGGTATGGGGAGTCGGATATAAATTTGATGATTCTGGAGTATCTGATAAATGAAAATGTTCTATCAGCAGTTCTTGGCATTCTTCTTAATGATTACCATTACGCTGCTTACTTTGGGCATGACCTTTTTGGGGCTTTCTCGTTCCATGTTTTATCAGAATACCTGGGACAGATTACAAGATTATGCTTATGCGGTCAAGACTCAAGCAATGGACATCAGACAGGGAAAAGATTCGAAAGTCGTTGTCGATAAGAAAAAACTTGTGATTACGGAACAGATGCTTTCCGGGCGTCACATTAAAATCAGGATCTATACGGAACCTGATAAGCTCATTTTTCCTGATTCCAAGAAAGCAACGACCAAGATCAGTTCTAAATGCTGGTCCAAATTGAAAAGAGGCCAGTCCGTTCGAGCAAAAACGAGCGATTCGCGAGGATTTTTCAAGGACTCAAATCGTCAGCTGACAAACATCTATGAACCGTATCTTGATATCAAAGGAAATTTGATGGCGGTCGTTTCGGTTGGAACCGTGATGAATGGGATTGAGGAAAACTTAAAAGAAATCAAACGGAATCTGCTATATGCGTTCTTTACCGCAGTCGTGTTGGGAACGATTGTCATTTTTGTCTTGACGCATTATTTTACGAACAGAATCACTAAGATTCAACGAGCCACAAGACAGGTTGCCAACGGCGATTTTGATGTGCAGATTGATACATGTCATCATGATGAGTTGGATGATTTGGCTGAAGACTTTAACCTGATGACCCGGTCGTTAAAAGAATCTCAAGTCGAAATCGAGCGTCAGGAACAACGAAGACATGAACTGATGGCAAATGCAGCTCATGAAATGAGGACGCCTCTGACGACGATCAATGGTCTTTTGGAAGGGATGGCATATGGCGCATTGCCGGAAGAAGATCAAGAACAATGCATTAATTTGATGAGAAAAGAAACGACGCGTTTGATCAGGCTTGTGAATGAAAATCTTGATTATGAAAAGAGCAGGTCAGGCGAGCTTGTTTTGGCCAAGACCAATTTCGATGCGACGTCAGCCATTAATGACGTTGTCAGTCAGTTGCATAAAATGGCCGGAGACGTTGGCGACAGGTTCATCGTCAAACTTCCTCCGTTGCTTAACGTTTATGCCGATAAGGATCGTTTCATTCAAATCATCACGAACATCGGAAAGAATGCCGTGCAGTTCACAAGAGACGGCACGATTACGATTTCCGGAGAGAAGCATGGCAACGATACGATGATCAGCATTGCTGATACCGGAATCGGGATGACCGATGAGGAAATCAGCAATATGTGGGAGCGATATTACAAGGCCGATCCGTCTCGAAAGGTTGCCAAATATGGCGAATCAGGCATCGGCATGGCCATCGTTCACCAGCTTTTACAGCTTCACCATGCCAAAGTATGCGTTGACAGCGCACCGGGCAAGGGAACAACGTTTACCTTGCTGTTTCCTGGTGAGGCGATTGCAAGCGATGGCAGCGATCAGCCGCAAGATGACGGCAGCGTCGTTGTCGATAGTCGCGATTGAGATTTTGAGGCAGTCCCTCTTGATTAAACGAAACGCTGGACAAGGGAGTAGATTTAAGACTGCTTTTGTCCGGCATTTTTTTCAATTTTGATATCTGGGAACAGACTGCATTTAAAAAAGCTGGACGAATTCAGTCGCAAATCGACCGAATTCGTCCGGCTTTTCGTTTAACTCAAGGGATAAAAGAGACTTTTTTCCCAGACTCTTTTAAACTGAGGCATATTTTATTGTCAAATTATTTGGTTGAGGTTGCAACGCTCGTGTCTGATGATGCCGAGGACGACGAAGATGATGCCGCCGAAGGCAAATCCTCAGATGATGCTTTTTTATTTGCGCTTTCAAGGTTGGCTTTTTCAAAATCGCTGTTATCGACTTCCGGAGCATCGGTTTCATAATCGTTTAAAGTAGATTTGTCACCGTTTTGATGCCATAAGCTCTTGGAATTGTTGCCAAGAGTCTTTTCCAAATCTAAAAGCTTGCCATAGCAATTTTTGTAATTGTAGTCTGCCGGATTTACCGGCGTGAAACCTTCAGGAACGTAAAAACGCAAAAGATTTTGATTGTTGAGCGAGTCTGACAGCGCGAGTTTTTCGCTGACTTTCTTTTGAGCTCGGTCAATTTTTTCTTTGACTTCATCAGTCGGGTGGGTGACGACGTTGCCGGTTCCGTTTTCGTAAATGGTATTTCCGATAACGGTATAATGTGGAGTAATGAAGTTTTCATTGCGAAAGGCCACCGTTTGACTATGATCGGTTGAGAACAGGTCGGAACCAAACATCAAGTACTTTTTGGTGTCAATGCCGACAAGGTGAAGAAGCGTCGGCAAAACATCAATTTCACCACCATAGGTATCAAGAACCTTGCCGTCCGTCATGCCGGGAATGTGGATCATAAACGGCACGCGCTGAAGCTGAGCATTATCGTAGTCGCTCCACGTCGAACTGGATTTTCCAAGCAAAGGAGCAAGTTTCAAGTTGCGCGAATTGGAGATTCCGTAATGGTCGCCGTAAATGACGATGACGGAATTTTCGTACAGGCCTGATTTTTTCAGATAATCGAAGAATTCTTTAACGGCCTGGTCAAGATAATGCGCAGTCACGAAGTAATTGTCGACCGAACTGTCACCGGTATCGGCAGCCTTGAACGTTTTGTTTTGCGAATCAATCACGAACGGAAAGTGGTTGGAAACGGTAATGAACTTCGCATAAAACGGCTGCTGCAGATGTTCAAGATATTTAACGGAATCTCGGAAAAGCAGTTTGTCTTTGACACCGTACTCGGTCAAATTCTCCGAATCGGTATCATAATAGCTCGCATCAAAGAAATTTTGGTAGCCAAAGTTTTTATAAACGTTGTCGCGATTCCAAAACGAGCCTGAATTTCCGTGAAATACAGCGGAGGAATAGCCGCTTTGCTGGTTCAAGATGGCTGGTGCCGCTTCAAAGGTGTTGTCCGTTCCCAAAGCAGAGAATAGCGATCCTTGCGGCAGCCCGAATGCGCCCGTTTCAAGCATCGTTTCCGCATCCGAAGTTTTTCCTTGACCGACCTGGTTGAAGAAATTTGAAAAACTGTAGGTTTCCTTTCCGTTATACAAACTGTTTAAAAACGGCGTCACGGATTTGCCATTGAGTTTGTAGTTGATCAAAAACTGCTGAAAGCTTTCAAGGTGGATCACGATGATGTTTTTGTTTTTGGCAATTCCGAACATGCTTGGGTTAGGATGCGCATAATTTTTTTGCGTATAGGAAATCACCTTGCTCAAATCCGAGCTGTCAGCATTTGATCTTGCCTGGTTGTTTTTGGCTGTCTTAAGTCCGTCATAAACGGTAAAAGTATCGATTCCCAAATACTTTACAAGATAGTTGCGGTCGAACGTTCTCGTCAGAAGCTGCGGACGATCGATTTCTCCAAGCGTAATGTTCAGCATCAAAAAGAATAATGAAAACGACGTCATGGCGACAGCCTGTTTGCGGACAATCGGGCGTTCGTCAAGTTTGATTTTTTTAAGCAGGAGCAAGATCAAAACAACGATCAGATCCCCGATAATGGCAATATCCTGTGGTTTAATCATTGAAAATGAACTCGTGCTCAAGCCTTGAGAAACGGATGAGTAGCCGAAGATGACGTTGATGGTCATGAAATCGGTGAATTCACGGTAATAAATAACGGAAATCAAAAGCAGCACTGAATTTGCCGTATAAAGCAAAAACAAACACAGATATGCCGGCAATGTTCGCTTAATGTAAAGGGCAATCGAAAAAATCAGCAGAGTCGTCGCAATCGGGTTTATCAATAAAACGAAATATTGATAAATTCCGCTGACCCCTAAGTGGAAGTCGACCAAGTAAACAAAGATTGTTTTGGCCCAGAACAGGAATGCGCAGAGCGTAAAAAAGCCCCAGCGCGTATTCATGAAATTTCTAAATTTTGTCCAGCTCACAAACGCAAACCGTCCTTTCTTTGAGTCTAAACCTAAGATACAATTTTACTCCTAATATTTCGGGATAGTCAATCAAACGCTGATATCTTAGAAAATAGTTAACTTTAAAATCAGCCAGGAAAAGTTGATGATAGGAAAACTCATCAAAAGCACATAGACTTTCAAGAACATAATCTTGAAAATTAATAGATGTTATTGTTAAAATGTTATAGCAAAGAGAATTTTTTATATAAGAGAGGTAAAGAGAATAATGTGGATTGCACTTGTTCCCATGCTTGCATGGGGAAGCATAGGACTTGTCAGCGGAAAGATGGGCGGCGACGCTCATCAGCAGACGCTCGGAATGACGTTTGGCGCATTGATTTTTGCCATCGTCACGACGATTTTTTCATTTCAGCATTTTTTGCAATATAACTCGTTTAAGCTTTGGGCCGTCGGAATCGTTTCCGGACTTTGCTGGTGCTTGGGGCAAAACAACCAATTTAAGGCAATGAAGGCCATCGGGGTTTCTAAAGCAGTTCCGATTTCGACCGGTGCGCAGCTTGTGACGACGACAATTGCAGGCGCTATTTTTTTCCATGAATGGACGACGACAAGACAGCTCGGATTCGGTTTTTTGGCGCTTTTGTTCTTGGTTTTGGGCGTCGTATTTACGTCTTTGCGCGACAAGAGCAAAGCTGACGATGACGGAATCAAAGAAGATCGAACGGAAGGGGCAAAGACCATAATCATTTCGACGATCGGTTTTTTGCTTTATACCGTTGTGGTAACGCTTTTTAGCGTCAATACCCAGGCAATGATTTTGCCGCAAGCGGTCGGAATGGTTCTTGGCGGCTTCATCTTTTCATATCGCAAGAACTCGTTTGAAAAACCGATGTACAAAAACATGCTGACGGGACTTTTCTGGGGTGCCGGCAACTTTTGCATGTTCCAGGCAACGACATTGGTCGGACTTGCGATCAGTTTTTCGCTTTCCCAATCCGGAATCGTAATTTCGACGTTTGGTTCGATTTTCCTGCTTGGCGAAAAGAAGACCAAAAAAGAAATGGGTTATGTCACGATTGGATCGATTTTGGTAATCATCGGAAGCATCATTTTAGGGATGCTTAAATAATGGCATTTTAATTTTATGCTGGATATGTGAACACTGGATTTGACATAAACTTTACAAAAAATATAAGGATTTTTAAGTAAAAATCTTAAGATATCGGCGATTTTTACTTTTAAAAATCGAATAATATAGTATAATTGTAAGCGTAGATAAAATTTAAAAGGAGAGACTGGATAATGGCACATATTTCATTTGATAGTTCAAATTTGAAGAAGTTCGTTCAAGATAATGAATTGGGCGAAATGCAGGCAATGGTCACGGCTTGTGACGAAGAATTACGCAAAGGCACGGGTGCCGGCGCAGATTTTCGCGGTTGGCTCGATCTTCCCGTTGATTATGACAAGGAAGAATTCGATCGCATCAAGAAAGCTGCCAAGAAGATTCAATCCGATTCCGAGATTTTGATCGTTATCGGCATCGGTGGCTCATACTTGGGTGCACGTGCCGCAATTGAATTTTTGAATCATCAATTCTATAACCTGCTTCCTGCTGCAAAGCGCAACGCACCGCAAATTTTCTTTGTCGGCAACTCAATTTCCGGTTCATACGTTCACGACTTGCTGGATCTTGTTGATGACCAAGACTTCTCCGTCAACGTTATCTCCAAGTCCGGCACGACAACGGAACCTTCAATCGCATTCCGCGTCTTCAAGGAAAAGCTTATTGAAAAGTATGGCAAGGAAGGCGCAAAGGAACGCATCTACGCAACTACGGATCGCGCTCGCGGCGCTCTTAAGACGGAAGCGGACGCAGAAGGCTACGAATGCTTCGTAATTCCGGATGACGTCGGTGGTCGTTTCTCCGTTCTTACTCCGGTTGGCTTGTTGCCGATTGCCGTTTCCGGTGCAAACGTTGATGATTTGATGAAAGGTGCTGCAGATGCACGTGCCGACTATTCAGACTACGACCTTGAAAAGAATGAAGCATATCAATATGCCGCATTCCGCAACATTTTGTATCGCAAGGGCTACACGACAGAAATCCTTGAAAACTACGAACCATCTTTGCAATACTTCTCCGAATGGTGGAAGCAATTGATGGGCGAATCAGAAGGCAAGGATCAAAAGGGCATCTATCCTTCTTCAGCAAACTTCTCAACGGACCTTCATTCGCTTGGACAATACATCCAGGAAGGTCGTCGCAATTTGATGGAAACTGTTATTCACGTTGACAACCCGACGCATGATACGGACGTTCCAAAAGAAGCAGAAAATCTTGACGGCTTGAAGTATCTTGAAGGACGCACGATGAACTTTGTCAATGACAAAGCTATGCAGGGCGTTGTTTTGGCACATACGGACGGCAATGTTCCTAACATGATCGTCAATATTCCTGATCAAACTGCCTACACGCTTGGCTACTTGATCTACTTCTTTGAAGTTGCTGTCGGCATTTCCGGCTACTTGAACGGGATCAATCCGTTCAACCAACCAGGCGTTGAAGCATACAAGAAGAACATGTTTGCTTTGCTCGGTCGTCCCGGCTATGAAGAATTGACGAAAGAACTCAATGCTCGTTTGGATAAATAAGCATTTGTTCAAAAATGACTAAGATAAACAACCAAGGTTTCGACCTTGGTTGTTTTTTTGTTGTTTTGTGCGCGGTTACGGGCAAACCGGAAAAAATTGGTATTTTACGTAAATTTGGCAGCATGTTCGCTACATATCAAGCGATATGATATAATTGAAAGAAACATCAAATCTGATTGGAAAAAGGTGATGCGATTGAAAAATGCAGTGGCTAAAATAGAACTTTATGGTTGGCGCGCAATCAAACTATGCTTAATGTTAGGATTGATCGAGCTGCCGCAATTTGCGCTTTCTTTGCCAAAATTATTGCTTAAATACGTCAATGGGCCAATCGTCTATATTTTGACTTGGATGATTTTTATCGGAGGATACGTCGCAGTGACGTTTATTCTGTTTACGTATTTGCAACGACGACATCCTGAAAGAAAGATCATTTGGAGACCAAAGGGAAAAGAAATCAACACGATCATCATCGGATTCATCGTTCTGATGTCTGCCAAGATGATCATCGGATCTTTTATGACGCAGCAAACCGCAAACGATGCAGCAATTGAAAAGCTGTTCAAAATTTCGGTGAATACGAGTTTTGTGATGTTCTTTATGACTGCTATTGCTGCTCCGGTGGTTGAAGAATTGGTGTTCAGGGGATTTTTGATGGATTATTTCTTCACCGATCAGCCGATTTTTGCAATTTTATTGAGCGGATTGATTTTCGGATCGATTCATTCATCGACGAATTTCATCAGCTGGCTGATGTACGTGGTGATGGGAATTATTCTGGCGGCAACGTACAACAAGGAAAAAAATCTGGCAGCCAATATTTCGCTGCATTTCTTAAACAATTTGCTTCCGTCAATCGTTTTTCTGTTGTCCAGTCTGCATCAGATGCTGAAATAAAAGAGATTGAAAAAACTATGTCTCAATTGAAAATCCGGATGATTTGCAATTAATTGCAAATTCAATCCGGTTTTTTCGTATGCATCCCAATTTTTATTCTGTGATGGAATCAACTAAAAAGAGTCTGTCGGCAAACTCTTGGAGCACTGATTTAGCGGCGCTTCATTTGGCAAAATACATGTATCAAAAAATGCCGGACAAATCCAGTCAAAGTCGACTGCATTCGTTCGGCATTCAGTCAACCACCATCGGCTAAAGTCGATGGCTTGTGAGCAGACACCCTTATATTGAGTATCTGAACTACAATTTGCATAGATACAGATGGTTTGACCAAACAGCCGTAGTTGTTTGGTCAGTGACTATCCAATTACCAATGCCTTTTACATTCCCAGGTTGCCATAGGAATGATATATCAATAGTTGTTAGATATTGGTTCTTAGTGATGCAGTTACTAAGTCAATTACTAGCTACAAGTGTTATATCATAGTGAGCCTATCCATCCCATGACTAAAGTCACGGGATGGATAGGCATAATTAAAATCAGTTAAGCGGATCGCCATACCATTGACTATAAAGGCTGCTGATGATTTCAACGGTTTTGACCGTGATTTTTTTCGTGAGAACCGGACTTGACGTTTTTTGGGAAGAGATGCAGTCCGAAACGTGGTTAAGCACGTTGATGCCTGCATCAAGCTCATTTTGGTTCGTCAAGCGTTTGGTTACGTTTGGCGTCATCACGATGACGGCGTCCGGATCAAGGTAATTTTGAATGACGATTTTGCCATTTGTACCGACGATCGTCAATTTGTCGTCAAGGTCAAAGTCAAGACTGATGACGTTGTTGACCAAAACGTTTCCGCAACGAAAGTTCAAAGTGCAGCGGGTATCTGCTTCGCCGACCTTGTTGACGCCAAGTCCTGACCAGTCAGTCGGTTCAGTCTCCAAGAGAAACGGAATCAAGGTGAGCGGATAAGCTCCTCCGAGGTTTAATGCTCCGCCTCCTCGTTCAAGCGAGCGCGTCCAAGCAGCATCATATGGAAGGTGGGTGCGACTTTCAACGTAGCAGATTGTTCCGATTTCTTCATTTGCAATCATTTCTTTGATGCGGGCATAAGCCGGCAGAAAAACTGTCTGTTGTGCTTCCATCAAAAAGCAGCGCTGTCTTTCAGCAAGCAGAAACAATTCGTTTGACCCGACTTTGTGTTTGGTGAATGGGCTATCGATCAAAACGTGCTTTTTGTTTTCAAGCGCAAGTTTTGCTCCTTCATAGTGATTTGCGTTTGATGTCGGAACAAAAATTGCATCAACGTCGGGATTTTGGCAAAGTTCCGAATAGCTTTCAAAAACCGGGACATTGATGAGATTTTGCTTTGCCTTTGTTTTTTCGCAGGCAAGCGCAACAATTTCACTGTTCGGATTCGACGCTACCGCTTTGACGAACCAGCTCGAAGATTCAATTGGACCCAGGATACCATAACGAATTGACACGGTCATCACCTTCACTTTCAGTAATCATATTAATATTGTAGCAGAATTTTAACAGAAATTATAGCAAAACCCAATCATCACCATGTTGAAATGCAGAGAAACGGCAGTACTGCATTTAACAAAAAAAGAGACCGAGAAAAAATCTCGATCCCAGATGTCTGAATGTTAACATTAAAGTCCGAAGATAGCCTTATAAAGCAATGCACCGCAGATGCCGGCCAAAATAGGCGCAACGACCGGAATCCATGAATAATCCCACTGTGAGCTGCCTTTGTGCGGAATAGGCAGGAATTGGTGAACCAAACGCGGCGCAATGTCACGAGCAGGGTTCAACGCAGGACCTGTCGGGCCACCGAACGAAGTAACGATAACCATTACCAAAAGTCCGATGCCGATGAAGCCAGCGCCTTGGTTGCCGTGTTCGAAGATTGGCGCGTGCGTGATTGCAAGAGCACCGAAGACCAGGGTAAACGTTCCAAAGAATTCGTTGACAAAACCGTTGAGCTTGTTGCCCGTAGCATCGCTCGTCGAGAACGTGCCCAAAATGGCATCGGAATTTTCCGTCATGTCATAGTGAGGCTTGAAACAGATCCAGACGACCAATTGACCAACTGCAGCCCCGATTAATTGAGCTGCGATATATGGAAGTACTTCGTGCCACGGGAATGCGCCAGCAAAAGCCAAGCCAAGAGTAAATGCCGGGTTGATGTGGTTGCCTGAAACAGAGCCAAACATCAACGCAGGAATCATAACGGCAAAACCGTAACCGACAGAGATCGTGATCCAACCGCTTTTTGTTCCCTTCGTCCCCTTTAACTCAACGTCGGCAACCGAACCGTTGCCCAAAATAATCATGATAGCCGTGCCGAAAAATTCAGCGGCAAGTCTTGTTGCTAATGAAAAAGTCATTTCATCCTCCAAAATTTATAAAAAATAAGTGATACACTCTAACAATAATAATCATAGAAAAAACTATTGTCAATAAGGTTTTCAATGATTTTCAACAATTTTTGGCGAAAAATTTAAGAAAACGGAAAAGCATAATTAATATGCAATAAGATTGCCGGCTCTTTTGCATAAGGAAAAAGGCACTAAAATTATATCTTTACTAAGAATTCTCGTTATTGATGTTATTTTCGCCAAAATAAACTACAATGGTAATATAAACGAATTTGGGATGTGAAATTATGATCGCAAAAGCTGCACAGAGGATGATCGAAGAACGTGAATCCAAATTCCTGATTCCTTCTGAAATCGTTGCAAACGTTCAGGAAGACAATCACTTGGATCACGCTTTTCTCGTGCTTACCAAGGTCAAATATGCCAAGATTCCCGTTTTGGACAGCGAACAGCACTTCAAGGGCTTGCTTTCCTTGGCAATGATTACGGATACGATGCTTGGACTCAACGGAATCGATCCGAGCAGACTCAGCAGGATGAAAGTCAAAGAAGTGATGCAAAAAGACGTTCCGGTAATCACCTTGCCTTATAACATTGAAGAAATCATGCATCTTCTCATCGATCAACCTTTTTTGGTGGTCGTTGATGACGAAGGGTGCTTTACCGGAATCGTAACCCGTCGTGAGATCATGAAGAGCGTCAACTACATGATTCACAATCTTGAAAAACAATATTTGGTTGATGAAAAAATAGGCACAAAAGCAGATTTAAGTTATAATGATAAGTAAATGATGCAAAGGAAGTGGAATTGATGCCAAAATTAGATGCACGTGACATCATCAAAACAATTGCCGAATCAAAAAAGAAGACTCCCGTCAAGGTCTACGTCAAAGGTGACCTGGCCTCGCTTGAGGTTCCTGAAGAGCTCGATGCTTATTTTGGCGACAAGGCCGGCGTTTTGTTCGGCGACTGGAAAGATGCGGAAAAATTTTTAAAGAATCATTCTGAAATTACCGGATATCACGTTGAAAACGACGGACGCAATACCGGCGTTCCGTTGCTTGACAAGAAAAAATTCAACGCTCGAATCGAACCGGGCGCCATTATTCGCGATCAAGTCGAAATCGGTGACAATGCAGTCGTCATGATGGGGGCCGTAATCAACATCGGCGCAGAAATCGGACCGGGCTCGATGATCGACATGGGTGCCGTTTTGGGCGGACGCGCAATCGTTGGCGCAAACTGCCACATTGGTGCGGGAACCGTGCTTGCCGGCGTGGTCGAACCACCTTCTGCTCAACCGGTCGTTATCGAAGACGACGTTTTGATTGGTGCCAATGCGGTTGTTTTGGAAGGCGTTCGCGTCGGCAAAGGTGCCGTTGTCGGTGCCGGTGCCGTCGTGACGAAAGACGTTGCGCCGCATACGGTCGTAATGGGGATGCCCGCAAGGAAAGTCAAGGACGTTTCCGAAGTTAAAGAAGACAAGATCGAACTTGTCGATGATTTGCGCAAGCTCTGATATTTTTGAAATGCGGCCCCTGCAATGGGGCTTTTTTAGATATTTATACGGAAAAGGTGACGAAGATGGCACTTTCAGAAAAAGAATTAATTGAAATCAGAAGAAAATTGCATCAGATTCCTGAAATCGGAATGGAAGAATTTGAAACGCAAAAAATACTTTTGGCAATTATTGAAAAATTTCCACATGATTTCATGAAAATTAAAACATGGAAAACAGCGATTATCGTGCATTTGACAGGATCAAAAGGACAAACAACGATCGGATACCGGACGGATATCGACGGATTGCCGGTTGAAGAAAAAACCGGCTTGCCGTTTTCATCAAAGCATAAGGGGCGGATGCATGCTTGCGGACATGACATTCACATGACCGTCTGCCTGGGTATTTTGAGCTATTTTGCAGAACATCAGCCGAAGTGCGACATGACGTTTATTTTTCAGCCGGCAGAAGAAAATGCAAGCGGCGGCAAGCAGCTTTACGAAAGCGGGGCGCTTGACGAATGGATGCCTGATGAAATTTACGCATTTCATGACAACCCGCAGCTTCCGGCGGGAGCAATCGGCTGCTGCATGGGGACTCTTTTTGCCGGAACCTGCGAAATTCATGCCAAGTTCATCGGAAAGAGCGGACACGCTGCATTTCCGCATCTTGCAAACGATATGGTCGTTTGCGGCGCTCAGTTCGTAAATCAGATTCAAACGATCGTCAGCCGCAACATTGATCCGATTGAATCGGGCGTCGTGACTCTTGGTCACTTTGAAGCGGGAACGACGGGCAACGTGATTGCCGGATCATGTCAAATCGACGGGACGATTCGCGCTTTGACTCAAGTCAACAATTTGAAGATTCAAAAACGCGTGCGCGCGATTGCAGAAGGCGTGGCCAAAAGTTTTGACTGCGAGCTTGAACTTGATCTGCATCAGGGCGGATATCTGCCGGTTGAAAACAACGATGAAACGACGAAAAACTTTATTTCATACATGAAAGAAAATAAAGACGTTGAATTCATCGAAACAAAGCCGGCCATGACGGGCGAAGATTTCGGTTTTTTGATTTCCAAGATTCCGGGAACGATGTTTTGGCTTGGCGTAGATTCGCCTTATTCGCTGCATTCAGAACATCTTGCGCCAAAAGAAGAAGCGATTCAAAAAGGCGTCAGTGCCATGATCGGTTTTCTTGAAGATCGTCAGCGGCAATTATAAAAATAGGCTTTTGATTAAATGCTGGACAATACGGTCGATTTGTGACTGATTTTGTCCGGCATTTTTTAAACACAGTGCTGCTCAACTAATCCAGCCAAAATCTCATGCAAAATTACGGAAAAAAGCCGCTTTTTGGAGCATTTGTCCGTAAAATCGGTCCGAAACGTCTGAATTTTTACGGACAAACGGCTGGTTTTGCCCATTTTGTCCGTAATCGCCATGAGCAAGCCATTTATGGACAAATGCTCATTTTTATCGACGTGTCCGTAAACGGCAGTGATTTTGCCAAATGCAGCGCCTGATAAATCAGCACGCTGAGCCATCAGTCGAATTTACCGCCAAACTGTTTTGGGGTTATTTTCATCTTGGAAGGCGATTGTCATGCATACGCAAAAAACCGGATCAGATTTGCGATTGATTGCAAATCTGATCCGGTTTTTCGATTGAGGCATCGTTTTTCAACAGAAAAAGCTATTTTGTCAAAGAAAGCGGTGACGTCGGGATATTGAAGCCATGTTCTTTCAAATCGTCGAGATAGCGATCGCGCAAGGTGCGTGAGATGGCATACTGGGCACCATTTTTGGCGTATGCGACGACGCGCAGGACAAGATCTCCGGAGCCGAGGTCAACTGTTCCGAGAATTTGCGGCATTTTAGTCAGATCTTCCAGTGTCGGAACGAGTTCTTCGTTTGCATCCGCAATGATTTTTTTCATTTCGTTCACGTCTTTTGAAGGATCGAGCCGAATATCGACCAAAACGCGCATGTCATTGCGAGACATGTTGCTGACAATGGTAATGCTTCTGTTTGGGATGAAGTGAAGCGTTCCGTCATAGCCGATGATTTGAGTCGTTCTGAGTCCGATTGCTGAAACAGTTCCTTCAATCGTGCCGATTTTGACGTCATCGCCAACTGAATATTGCTGTTCAAGCAAAATGAAAAATCCAGTGACGACATCGCTGACGAGTCCTTGGGCGCCAAGGCCCAAGGCAACGCTGACGATTCCGGCGCTGGCTAGAAGCGTGCTGACAGGAACGCCAAAGATGGACAAAACTGCATACAGGTAGAAAAATAAAATGCAGTAGTGGAAAATATTTTGACTGAGAGTATAAATCGTTTCGAGTCTTCCTCGAGAAACGGTGCTGCTTTTGGCACGAGCTCCGGCAAAGCTTCTTTTGATCAGCTTTTTGCCGATTGAATGAATCAAGAAGAACAAAACCGAAATTACAGCGAGGGAGAAAATGGTTGAAAGAAAGCTTGAAATCATCTTGTTCCAGTCGAAATTTTCAATGTAGTTTGTCAGAATATGCGTATTTTTATCA
This sequence comes from Ligilactobacillus ruminis ATCC 27782, assembly GCF_000224985.1. Lineage (NCBI taxonomy): Bacteria > Bacillati > Bacillota > Bacilli > Lactobacillales > Lactobacillaceae > Ligilactobacillus > Ligilactobacillus ruminis. The sequence continues at coordinate 1,534,068 of NC_015975.1, read as the reverse complement.
GCAGAATTCGTAAGTTTAATGTCTGCAAGAAACGGAAAACATCACGTGCACCTCATTTCAAGTTAGTTCACTAGCCATTATATCAAAAATAGTTAAGTTAAACCTAAGCAAGGCCCAAATAAATTGAAGTTTTGACCAATGAATGATATTCTAAAGACATAAGAAATGTTAAGGAGGGTTTGTGATGGCGATTACATTTGGGCAAATAGCGGGTTTGATTGCCGCAATTGCATTTGCCGTTTTAGTTGTCTTCATGTGTCGCGTGCTGGCGCACTTGGTTCAGACCGTAAAAGAAATGAATAAAACCGTTGAACTTTTGACGCAGGACGTTGACAAGCTTGCCAACAACGTTGACAGAATTATGGATAAGACTAACACGTTGATGGAAGATGTAAATTCAAAGTCCAAGAAACTTGATCCGCTTTTCCAAACTGCGGCTGAACTAAGCGAAAGCATCGCTGATCTTAATCAGGCCACGAGAAAAACTGCGGAAAAAATTTCTGAATCGGCATCTGGTGCCGGCAAAGTAGCCTCTGCATTTAAAATGGGCAAAACGGTGTTAGGCTTTGTTTCTCGTCACCTCAACAAAGATTAATTCAGAATAGGAGCGATTCATATGGGTAAAAAAATGCTGCTTGGACTCGGTGCGGTTGCAGGCGCTTGTTTCATGGTTTCCAAAAAACTGACTGAAGAACAGCGCGAAAAGATTGCAATGAAAGTCGATGAGATCATTTTGGACGGGCGCGACAAGGCCCTCAAGTATGACTGCTATGCGCGCGAATTCATTAAAGAAAATGATTTTGGCGGTTTGAAGGATCGAATCATCGAAAAGACCAAAAAGTACGCAAGCGACAACAAGTCGGTCGATGATGCGCTTGAATCATTGAAAAGGGCCACGAAAGATCTGAAAGATCATCTTGAAGAAACCGGCAAAAATTTGAAAGATTTGGCCGACGTTGAAACAGAAGACGTTGAAATCGGATATGACGAGCCGGAAGACGACTGGAACGACGATATCGTCATCAACGGCAATACGGACTCTGCATTTGGCGAGGCTAAAAAAGCCGGCGATGAAAATGCGACGATAACTTTTTATCCGCACAAAAAAGATTAAAAAAGAGACTGGAAAAACCCTGCCTCAAATTTAAAACCCGGCTGATTTGCAATTAACTGCAAATCAGCCGGGTTTTTGGGTCTTTGTCAAAATGGTGTTGATGACCTCGAAAACTTCACTTCAGAAATGGAGTGGAGCTTTTTTGTTCCCGTCGGTTTCTTCTGTGTTTTTTCAAATTGGTACAGTTACGTATCAACACCGCCTGCGTTTCCGCTAGCGTGGATTCATGTATGAATTCCTGCCGTTGATTCGCAAAGCTCGAACGCGCTGCGACCTAACTGGGTTTCACCTCGCAGCCCGTTCCGCCCAGGTACTCTCACTTGGCAGGCTCGCCTGCTGGCGTTTTAGCAGGCCTGGTGCTCGCGGGCTAAGCGCTCGGTTCAACACCTTGTCTCTGTCGCGCGCTCCACGACTTTTCCCGGTTGCGGTTGACATCACAATGCTTACCCGCCGGAAACTACGGTTGGAGGAAGTGTATTCAGAGAGGCTGTCTCAAAAACACTTCCAGCGTCAGCTTCTGATCAGCGCAATGCGTTTTCTGAAGTTATCAAGATACCTGAATCCAAAGCAACTGCGTTTCAGACTCTTGATTCTGCGGTTTATTCCTTCAACCGAACCGTTGGAGAAATCATACTCGAAGAACAGCTGTCATGTTCTTCTTCAAGATGAAAACGGGACTTTTTTCCCAAGCTCTTTTTGACTAGTCAAGTTCAATGACGCGCAGTTCTTTTGACGTATGCGTAAACGGATCGCAACCGGTGTCCGTAATGTGAACGCAGTCTTCGATGCGGACGCCCGAAAATCCGGGAACGTAAATTCCGGGTTCGATTGAGAAGCACATCCCAGGCTCCAGGACGAGATCATTTCCTTCCATGATTGACGGGAATTCGTGGTCGCTTTGTCCGATGCCGTGTCCTAAGCGGTGAATGAAGTACTGACCGTAGCCGGCTTTGTCGATGACGTCGCGTGCGACTTTGTCCAATTCGGCAGCAGTAATGCCCGGTTTAGCGGCATCTTGTGCGGCAAGCTGAGCTTCTAAGCAGACGTCATAAATTTCTTTCGAACGATCATCGATTTTGCCAAAGGCAACGGTTCTTGAAGCATCTGACATATAGCCTTCAGAAACGACGCCAAGGTCAAAGAGGCAAAGCTCGTTTGGCTTGATCAGATCTTTTAACGGAGCTCCGTGAGGGTCGGCAGCATTTGCACCGCTTTGAACGATCGTATCAAAACTCATATGCATGATGCCTGCTTTCATCATCGCATATTCGATTTCGGCAACGACCTGTTGTTCCGTTCGTTTGGTCGAAAGTGCGGCAAAACCGGCTTCAAATGCTTTGTCGGCCCAGTCTCCGGCAACGTGCAGCTTTTTGATTTCGTCAGGCGTCTTGATAAGTTTTTCGCGTTCGATCAACGGAGAAAGGTCACCGACGAATTCTGCTTCATTAAATTGCGTCTTGATTGCTTCATAGCGCGCAACGGTCAGATTGCTCTTTTCAATTGCCCATTTCTTCGGATTCTTGCCGAGGTCTTCGATGTGTCCTTTAATAAGGGCGAACGGATCTTCATGATCCAGGTAGCCGTAAACCGGGTACTTCCAACCGGCTTTCTTAACTGATCCGACTTCAAGTGCCGGAGCAAAGATAAACGGATCTTTATCCGGGAAAATAAACAGCGCCAAAACACGTTCAATCGGGTCGCTTGAAAAGCCCGAAAAATATTCAACGTTCTTCCAGTCGCTGACATAAGCGATGTCATAGTTGTTTTGTGCCAACCAATTTTGAACAGTTGTGATGTGTGACATAAAATCTCTCCCTTAAAATTTAAATATAAACAACCTAATTATAGCACAGCTGGCTTTCTTCAAAGCATCAAGCACGGACTTTTTGCGCGGATTTTTTCAGAAAAATACAGTGCTTTTTTAAACGGTCAGTTTGAAACAGCGTATGGACGATTTCAGAAAAACCAGGTGAAAATATAATGAAAACTTATGAAAAACATCTTTGAAACGCTTGCAATTATAACAAAACTCTGTTAAATTAAATATCGTTAGACTGAAAACATATATGAAAATATATTTAAGGAAAGGGTTCACCATGGAAAAGCAAACAATTACAATTTATGATGTTGCTCGCGAAGCAGCCGTTTCGATGGCAACAGTGTCACGTGTCGTTAACGGAAATCCCAACGTCAAGCCTGCAACTCGCAAAAAAGTTCTTGAAGTAATCGATCGTTTGGATTATCGTCCCAATGCCGTTGCACGCGGTTTGGCAAGCAAGAAGACGACGACGGTCGGCGTGATTATTCCGGACGTGACGAACGTTTATTTCTCTTCTCTTGCACGAGGCATCGATGACGTTGCTGCAATGTACAAGTACAATATTATTCTTGCCAATTCTGACGGCAATGAACAAAAAGAGATTCAAATGCTCAATACTTTGCTTGCAAAACAAGTCGACGGCATCATCTTCATGGGCAATAATTTGACTGATGAACTCCGCACGCAGTTTGCGCGCTCAAAGACACCGATCGTTTTGGCTGGTTCGGTCGATCCGAAAGAAGAAGTCGAAAGCGTTCATATCGACTACGTTGCTGCAGTCGAAGAGGCTGTCAACGATCTCGTAAATCACGGCAACAAGCGAATCGCATTTATTTCGGGTCCGCTTGACGAACCGATTAACGGTGAGTATCGTCTCAAAGGGTACAAGAACGTTTTGAAGTCAAACGGCATCGAATTTGACGAAGAGCTTGTTTTTGAAACTGACAGCAGCTATCGTTCCGGTGAAGTTTTGTGGCCAGCGCTTTCTTCTGCAAACGTAACGGCTGCTTTTGTCGGCGACGATGAACTTGCCTGCGGCGTTTTGAACGGTGCAAAAGATGCCGGCGTCAAAGTTCCTGAAGAATTTGAAGTCGTTACGAGCAACAACTCCAAGCTTACGGAAATCGTTCGTCCGCAGCTTTCATCGATTACGCAGCCGCTTTATGATATCGGTGCCGTTTCCATGCGTCTGTTGACGAAGATGATGAACAACGAAGAAGAAGAAGGAGCACAAAAGACTGTCGAGCTTCCTTACGGCTTCATCAAACGCGCATCAACGAAGTGATTGAGCAAAGAGTTCAAGACTGGAAATTTTTCCAGTCTTGTTTTTGAACGGTGAAAGTAATGAAAATTAAAGTGCAAAAACAAGACGCGTTCATCATTCTTGCATTCGTCATGATGCTGATTTTGTTCATTTCATCATCAATGACTTATCATCAGCAGACTTCCGTGCCGTTTTTAGAGAAGTATTTGACGGGAAAGCCTTTTGAAACTTTTTTGGAACGTTTTTCGCTCGATTATTCCGGTTCTGAAATCAGCATTCAAGCAGTCGGCTATTATAAGTTTCTTGAATTTTTCATCAGAAAAGGAGCACATTTCGGAACGTACTTTCTTTTAGGAAGTTTTCTTTATCTGGGAATCAAAGATCGCATGAACGTAAAGTGGTTGGCAGCATTTTTGTGCGTGTTGGCTTCCCTTGGATATGCGGCAACCGATGAATTTCATCAAATGATTACCGGTGACAGAACACCGCTTTTTCAAGACGTGATGCTTGACGGAACCGGGGCTTTATGCGGCATTCTGCTCTGCATTTTATGTGAGCTCATCTATTTACGGGTCAAAAGAAAAGAGAATTGAGTTGCGCCAATGATGATGATTTGGTAAGATTACTTTGGTGCATAGGCACCATTTAATATATTCGGAAAGAGGTATTACAAATGTCAGGACATTCAAAATGGCATAACATCCAAGGCCGTAAAAACGCCCAAGATGCAAAACGTGGAAAGATTTTCCAAAAGTTATCACGAGACATATACATGGCGGCAAAGAGTGGCGGTCCTGACCCAGACGCTAATCCGCAATTGCGCTTAGTTATGGATAAGGCCCGTGCCGCCAATATGCCAAAAGACAATATCAAGCGTGCTTTGGACAAGGCAACTGGTGCAAACGGCGCAAACTACGAAGAAATTACTTATGAAGGATATGGTCCTGCAGGGGTTGCCATTTTGGTACACGCTTTGACGGACAATCGCAACCGTACAGCTTCTGCAGTTCGTGCAGATTTCAACCGCAACGGCGGAAATCTTGGCGAAACAGGCTCCGTTGCGTTCATGTTTGATCGCAAGGGATACATCGCGATTGATCGCGAAGACCTTGACGTCGACGAAGATTCAATGCTCGAAGATGCTCTCAATGCCGGTGCCGATGATCTTCAAGCTTCAGAAGAAGTCTTTGAAATCTATACGGATCCTCAAGCCTTTGAAGACGTTCGCAACGAACTTCAAAACAAATATGATCTTGATACGGCTGAAATTACGATGGTTCCGCAAAATACGGTACCGGTTCCGGCAGACAAGGTTGAACAGCTTCAACGTCTGATCGATCGTCTTGAAGATGAAGACGACGTTTCTGAAGTCTTCACTTCTGCCGAATTCCCGGATGAAGACTAATTAATAAAAATAATAAAAAGTCGAGGATTTCCTCGGCTTTTTTGTTTAAAGCAGCGTTTAGATCCGTGAATGCTGCTTTGCCAAATAACGCAAAATGTTATATGCTAGTAAAAGGTTTTAACATTAACGGAGGAATTAAGATGGTGAATAACGTTACGGTTTTGGGAAGTCTGAATGTCGACACGATATTGAGAATTGCTCGCTTGCCTAAGCCCGGTGAAACGATGCCGATGTCTGACAAAAATAATGCTGGTGGAGGAAAGGGCGCAAATCAGGCGATTGCCGCTGCACGTTGCGGAGCATCCACTGCATTTATCGGCAAAATCGGAGACGATGAAAACGGGAAAATGATGCTTGGGCTGCTGAACGAAAGCAACGTTTCAACTGAATACGTCGAAACTTCAAGCGAAGGAACCGGGCAGGCCTTCATCTTGCTGCAAGATTCAGGTGAGAACAGCATCTTGATTTATGGAGGTGCAAACCAGACAATTTCTGACGAAGATATTGAAAATGCGCGTGAAGTCATCTGTTCGGCAGATTTTTTGGTGACTCAGTTCGAAACGCCGATTTTGCCTGCTGCCAAAGCATTCGAGATTGCTAAAGAATCCGGAGTCGTGACGATTCTTAATCCCGCTCCGGCTAAACAGGTTCCGCAAGAGCTTTTGCAGCATACTGACTTGATTACTCCAAACGAAACCGAGGCTGAAATTTTGACCGGCGTTCACGTGGATAATCCGGCTTCGCAGCACGAAGCTGCCGTCAAGCTTCAAGAACTGGGCGCAAAAAACGTGATTATCACGTTGGGATCGAAGGGCGCATTTTATCGAGTCGGTGAAAAAGAAGGATTCGTCCCGGCATTTAAAGTTCGTGCAATCGATACGACTGCCGCAGGTGACACGTTCCTCGGGGCACTTTCTTCGCAACTTAAGAAGGACTTTTCAAATATTGAAGAGGCAATCGTTTTTGCAAGCAGAGCTTCATCGTTAGCCGTTCAAAAACTGGGTGCGATTCCGTCGATTCCGACAAAAAAAGCAGTTGAAGATGCTTTGAAATAATCAGCAATCAGGAGTCCAGGAAAAAAGTCCCGTTTCTTGCCTGAATTAAATGAAATACCGAACGAAGACGGTCGATGTGCGACTGACTTTGTTCGGTATTTTTTAATTTTTACGCGTAAAAAACTATCTTTTCAAAGGTGACACTGCGTAACCAATTCAGTCAAAATTTCATCCATATTTACGGACAGAGGATAATTTTCATTGATGTGTCCGTAAAAGGCAGTGATTTTGCTAAATACAGCGCCTGCTCAATCAGCCTGCCGAGCCATCAGTCAAAATTACCGACACGTTTTGTTTCGGGTTATTCCCATCATAAGCAAGCGATTGTCATGCATGCACAAAAAAACCGGATTAGATTTGCGATTGATTACAAATCATCCGGTTTTTCAATTTGAAGCATAATTTTTCCCGGCTTCTGTTTTTTGCAAAATTTTAAGGATGATTTGCGTCTTTATTTATTAGGAAGGAGGGAAAGAACATGGACAGCGTGCTTCATAAGATTTTAACGGATGCAATGGATAAAAAGGCCAGCGATGTCAGCTTTTTGCCACAAAAAAACAGTTATATCGTCAAGTTTTGCGTTGCCGGCAGGTTTGAAGCTTATGACGAATTTGATCTTGAACGGGCGAGTCAATGGATTGGATTTTTGAAATACAGAGCCGACATGTCGCTTGCTGAACAAAGAAGGCCTCAGCTCGGATCTTGGGAGCTTGAACATAATGGTCAGCCGGTTTATTGTCGATTATCAACGGTGGGTGATTTTTTAAATAGAGAATCGCTGGTCGTGCGTTTGATTTATCAAGAGGAATTGCAGAAAACAAAAAAATGCTTTTATATCGATCAATGGGACAGACTGTTTTCGGCGTGTCAGAAAAGAGGGTTGATTTTATTGTCCGGTCCGATGGGCAGCGGAAAGACGACGACCATGTATGAGCTTGCAAGAAAAATGACCGACAAGCAAATCATGTGCATTGAAGATCCGGTTGAAATTGCCGAACCGCGTTTTTTACAGGTTCAGGTTAACGAAAAAGCCAAGATGTCTTATTATGACTTGCTGAAAGTTGCCTTGAGACATCATCCGGATGTTTTCATCATTGGCGAAATCAGGGACGAACTGACTGCCAAAACAGCTGTCAACGCCGCATTAAGCGGGCATCTCGTGTTGAGTACCGTGCATGCGACGAGCGTTTACGGCATTTGGCAACGAATGATAAATCTTGGAATCAGTCCGGAAGAATTGGAACAGACAATGCGCTTGGCCAGCTATCAGCGTCTGATTCCGAGGAAAAACGGCGGCTCAAGCGTACTATTTGATTTTTTGGATATTGATGAGCTTGAAGAAAGCATTCGCGAAAATTCAGGCAAAAATCGGCAAATGACTAAAGAATGGGGGGAACGACTTGGAATCTGTGTCAAAAATGGTGAGATCGCAGAGGAAACGGCCAGCATGTTTTTACAAGGCTAAACGTTGGCGATCAAAAGAGCAGGCAGCTTTCTTCAGATTTTTGGGAGATATGCTGTCTTCAGGATTTTCAATGCAGCAGTGCCTGAAATGTCTCAGCATGATGGCTGAAAAAAGAAATGATGATATCGGTCTTGTTGAAGCAAAACTTGCTGAAGGTTCTGCATTGTCAGAGGCTTTGAAAGATCAGATTGACGTTTCGGCATATTTTCAGTTGGCAATCGCTGAAAAACACGGGAATGTTGAAAAAAGCATCAGGCAGCTTGGGGCATGCCTTGAACGCCGGGTAGAACAACAAGCGCGTCTGCGAGGGATTTTGGTTTATCCGATAATTTTGTTCGTCTTCTTAGCGGCAATTTTTGCGTGCATGAAGTTGTTTTTGATGCCCGAATTAAAGCGATTTGAAGCATCCGGAGGAAACGAGACGGTTTTTGATTGGCAAATTTTTTTGAAATGTGGGATTTTGGCGCTGATTTTGCTTTTGATCGCATATTTGTCCAAGGCATTCTATTGGTGGAGCAGACAAAAGGCTTTGACAAGACACCATTGGTATTGCGAATTGCCTTTGATTGGCAAAATTTATCGACAATATTGCTACTATTATCTCTCATTTAATTTAGGGATGTTTTTTCAAAGCGGTCTTGATTTCAGAGAAATTTGCGACTTGTTGCGACAGTTTGAAGAAAAAACGCTGCTTTATCAGTTGGGAGAACAGATTGATCTGTTCTTGAATCAGGGCAAATCACTGAATGAGATTGTTTCTTCCTATCCGTTCATGCCAAAGGAATTGAGCGCTTTTTTTGCTTCCGGGGAAACCAAAGATGAGATCAGCACAAATCTTTTGGTCTATTCTGAAGCTGCTTATAAGAAACTGGTTCGCCAGATTGATGGTCTGATATCGCTTGTTCAGCCGGTTTTATTTCTTGTGATCGCGCTCATTATTGTTGGATGTTATTTGTCGATGCTTTTGCCGTTGTATTCCAGTTTAGGGGGAATGTATTAATGTTTAAAAAAAATCAGAGCAAAAATAAATCTGCATTTACGTTAGTTGAAATGGCAATAGTACTTTTTATCATAAGTTTATTGATTTTGCTGATTGTTCCTAATCTTTCAAAGCAAAGAACGCATGCCGACAAGGTCAATACCGAAGCACTTCAGACCGAGCTTAATTCGCAGGCTCAGCTTTATGCCGACGACAAGAACGTCGCAATTGAAACAGTCAACGTTAAAATGCTTGAAAATGATAAATATTTGACAGAAAAGCAGGCTGAAAAAATGCAGGCTAAGCATTTAGAGCCGGAAACCTACGGAAAAAGCGAAAGCAAATGAAAAAAGCCGGTTTTACTTTAATTGAATCATGTTTGGTGCTTTTGATTGCGGCAATGGTCATTGCAATCGGAATTTTTCCTCAAAAGCAGACTGTTGAACGGCATCAGGAGAAAATTTTTTATGAAGAATTAAAGAACGGCTTTTCTTATGTGGCAATGAAAGCTTCCGTCAAAGGAACTCCAGGTCAAATCAGCTTTATGGTTGATGAGCCGCAACGAATCGTATTTTCATGCGGTCAAATGTCAAAATCACAGCGGGTAATCGTGAAATTACCTGAAACAATTAGATTTGACGAACCAAAAAACGTAGTGTGCGGCATTTCTGACAAAGGTTCGCTTACGCCGGCAACCGTGCGTTTTTCTTCCAGCTTGACCAAAACTTCATATCGGTTGACGCTTCAGTTGGGGTTTGGCGCACAATACCGAATTACGCCCGTGAGAAGCAAAAATTGACGCAAAATTTGTCGGTAATTTTTGAAAGTGTGCAAGGAAACACGTTCTTTTAAGGACGTGATGAATTGCCTGTTTTTTTGTCCTTATGACACACGAATACGAACATATGTGTTGTAATGATTGATATAAACAGACTTACGTATGGTAGAACATCGGTTTACAATCTTAATTATCATCTCATTTGGGGAATTAAGTATCGCAATAAATTGCTGAAAGGACACGTCGAAACAGTGAAGCGAACCTTATATGAAATTGCTTCAAAATACGGCTTTACGATTGCTCACATGGAGATTGGAAAAGATGACCACATTCACTTATTGGTGAGCGCACTGCCTGAATTGTCGGTAACGAATATTATGCGCTGGCTGAAGGAAATTTCAGCATGGCAATTGTTCAGGAAATGTCCGGAATTGCAAACCAGTCACCGGAAGAAGCAGGATCGTCATCTGTGGTCACCGAGTTACTATGTTGAAAGCATCGGCACAGTTAATGAACAGGCTGTTGCCAAGTACATTGATGACCAGCGTCGAAAAGTGGTGAACTTGAAATGAACAAAGTCATTAAGGGGATTAAGCTGCGATTGTACCCCAATCAATCCCAGCGGGAACAGTTATGGCAAATGTTCGGCAACGACCGTTTTGTCTGGAATCAGATGCTGGGAATGGCTAAGGAACGCTATCAGAACAATCCAAACAGTCTTTTCGTCAATGAGTATGGCATGAACTATCTTCTGAAACAGCTCAAGTGCGAGTATGCTTTTCTCAGGGAAAGTGATTCCACCAGTTTCCTGGTGGTGAACCACAATCTCGCTCAGGCGTTCAAAATGCTGTTCAGGCATCGGGGCGGTTATCCGCATTTCAAGAACCGGCACTCCTTACGCCAGTCCTATACAGGACGTTCGACCTGTAAGGTGCTCGCCCGGCGAAGAATGCAATTGCCCAAACTGGGCGGCATTCGTACAAGCAGGACAGGTCTTGTCGGTGATGCTAAAATCAAGCGTTACACCGTCAGCTATGAACCGACAGGCCGTTACTATCTGTCATTGCAGGTTGAAACTGAGGTTAATCAGCTGCCTGAGACTCATCAGTCGGTCGGACTGGACATGGGCCTCGCCGATCTGGTGATTAGTTCTGACGGTGTCAAGTACGGTACCTTTAACGCAGAATGGCTGGAAAAACAAGCCGTTAGGTGGCAACGTAAGTATGCCAGACGTCGTTACCTTGCTCAATGCCAGGTGTGGAAGTGGAATCATAACCGCTTTGATCATCTGGAAGAGCTTGATGGTTATTCCAACTGGCAGCGTGCAAGGGTCAATAAAGCCCGCTGCCAGAAACGGATTGCCAATAAGCGCAGAGACTACCTTCATAAGCTGACAACTGACTTGATCAGGAACTATGACGTGATTGTAATCGAAGATTTGAAAACCAAGAATCTGCAGAAGAATCACCACATGGCCAGGTCAATTTGGCATCAATTCCGCGCAATGCTGGAATACAAGTGCGCCTGGTACGGCAGACAATTAGTTGTAGTGAAGCCTGACTACACCAGTCAAACCTGTTCGAACTGTGGCTTTAGCAGCGGAAAAAAACCGCTGGAAGTCCGCGAATGGACGTGTCCGAAGTGCGGCATTCACCACGACCGGGATGTTAATGCGGCAGTTAACATCCTGCACAAAGGGTTAAAAGCCATTGGCCAGGGACTGGCCTTGGTAAAATAACGAAGTTCTGTAAGTCAGGTGGCTGGAATACCAGCGCAACATCCTGAATACTACTTCGTGTTCCCAGAAGCTCGGTCATTTATGGCCGAGTAGTTCACGAAACAGGTTAAATATTGAGGAAGGGATGGCGAGCAGTTTCCGGATGAAAAAACAGGTCTCGCAGAAAAATAGATGAAAAAAGAAGGATTTTTGATGATTGATGCCTTGTTTGGACTGAGCGTTACGGCAATGTGCGTTTGGCTTTTTTGCTACTGTCAGTCGATAAGCATCAAGCAGGAAAATCGGGCATATGAAGAAATGCAAACGGCGCTTTCTTTGCTTAAACAAAGCAATCGCTTGGAATCGCGCTATTTGTATCGTTACGATTGCGGAGAGGCGGATGATTGTGATTTTAAAAAAATCAAAGCGGGTAACAAAATGCTTGTTTTGGAAGAGAAAAACGGCATTCACGATGATTGAAACAGTGATGGCATTGTTGGTGACTCTTTCTGGGGTCGTTTTGTTATTCGGAGTGATGCGAGCCTGCAAGTTGCAATTGGACGAAAAAAAGATGACCAATCGCTTTCAGTATTCCAGAGTTTTGAACGTTCTTTACTCGGGTCAGCTTGATTTGACGGAATTGCTGCTGCAGGATTCGCAGAAAAGATGGACTGTGATGTACTATAGTTCTAAAACAAAAAAGTACTATGATCTTGAACGTTATTCATTAAGAAGCGCGCTGGTGATGGAGGCTTATGATGAATCTTCAGGCAAAATGCCCTTGATGTATGATGTTGAAAATTTCAAAACGGATGCATCTAAGGGAAAGTGGCCTGTGCTTACTTTGACCATGAAAGACGGAAATGTTTTCAGACACGTACTGATGCTTCCGACAAAATGTTCAAAAGACGGGAAGGATTTTTTTGATGAAACAAAGTCGACGGATTGATGGAACGTTTTTTGCGACCGCGCTGATCTTGTTTGTCTTGATAGCAAGCGTTTTTTGCATCAAAACAACAATTTATCGGGAACGCATTCATGATTATCAAGAGCAGGCAAGCTATTATGAAGCAAGAGCAATGGCTAAAATGGCTTTGGCAAACGAGATAAAGCATAATCAGATTTTTCGTTTCAATACCGGAACCGTCAGTCGAAACTATTTAAAGCTTACGGTAGAACTGAATGACAAGAAGACATACCAATTTAGCGTGCCAACGCGTTTTGCCAACTTCAAAAAGTAGTTTTGGTTGCATTTTGGACTGCAAATAGTTAAACTGTATCGAGTGAGAAACTATGTTTGAAGGAACGAGGGAATAAATTTTGGCACTGGCTGATATCGAAAAACAATATGATTTGATGAATGAAGCTTGCGAATTGCTGCAAGCAAAACTGCAAGACGATTGCTTGGATGCTTTGATTGAAAATTTTGACAATCTTCTGAATGACGGAAAAGTCCATGTCGAAGACGGCATTCCTGATGAAAAAACTGCTTCAAAATTAGCTGAGATTTATCGTGCCGTTCATTTGGATGAAATCAGCACGGAAGATCGCAGACTATTGTTGCAGCTCAGTCTGCTTACGGCATACCGCAAGGAAAAGATTCAGGCCAATCATCAGATGACGCCTGATTCGATCGGCTTTTTAACGGCTTATTTATTGCAGCAGGTTTACGAAAAAAAAGATGAAACGAATTTTTTGGATCTTTGCATTGGGACGGGAAACTTGGCGGCAGTCGTTATCAATGCATTGAAAAATAACGGCTTCAAAAACATTCATGGGTTCGGCATAGACAACGATGACACGCTGCTGACAATCGCAAGCATTGAATCTCAGCTTTGCGACCTTGATTTGAATCTTTATCATCAAGACGCTTTGGATAAAAGTTTGATTCCTCAGGCAGACGTGATCGTAAGCGATCTGCCCGTCGGTTGGTATCCGCTTGACGAACGTGCCGAAGGGTATGAAACGCATGCAAAAGAAGGTCACTCATTCGTCCATTTTCTTTTGATCGAACAAGCACTTGACAATTTGAAAGAAGGAGGAATCGGGATGTTTTTGATTCCTTCCTCCATGTTTGAATCAAAAGAGTCGCTTCCTTTGCTGAAGTTTATTCAAAAAAATGGCTATCTGCAAAGTTTGATTAATTTGCCAGGGGCGATGTTTGCGTCGAAAAAGTCTGAGAAGGCTATTTTTGATTCTGCAAAAAAAGGGTGCCAAAAGCAAGCAGGCAAATCCGGTTTTGTTAGGCGAATTTCCGCTCGTCAAAGACACGAAGAATTTTGAAAAATTCATGGCTGAGGTTGCTGTTTGGAAAGAAAAGAATTTCTGAGAAAGCTCTAGCGTGAATTATGTTCATCAATAAGTGAGTAAGTTGAATTTTACTAAAACCAAAAATTGCTCTATACTGAATAGATGTATTATTCAGTTTTTGATTGGAGAATTAATAATGGCTGAAAAAGACAAATACTCACGTGGATTGAAATCGCGTCACGTTCAGCTGATTGCGTTGGGTGGAACGATTGGAACCGGACTTTTTCTTGGATCCGGTAAGTCGATTCACTCGGCAGGTCCTTCGATTGTTTTGGCATATCTGATTACGGGAGTGATCTGCTTTTTGTTGATGCGTGCGATGGGAGAATTGCTTCTTTCGGATCTAAGTACGCACTCGTTTATTGATTTTATTGCTCGCTATCTTGGCGAAGACGTTGGCTTTGTCACCGGATGGACTTATTGGATCTGTTGGGTAACGATTGCGATGGCGGACGTTACTGCAAGCGGGCTGTATGTCAAATACTGGTTTCCGAGCGTTCCGCAGTGGCTCCCTGGATTCATTATCCTGGTGGTGCTGCTTTTTGCGAACCTGATTACCGTTGCTTTGTTCGGTGAGACGGAATTTTGGTTTGCACTGATTAAAATCGTTGCAATCGTTGCGCTGATTTTGGTCGGAATAGTATTAGTGGCAATTGGTTTTAAGACGCCGCAAGGACATGCTTCACTGACTAACCTGGTTGATTACGGCGGGGATTTTTCCAAAGGGAATCAAAGGGTTCATCATGTCGTTTCAGATGGTTACGTTTGGATTTATCGGGATTGAAATGATTGGCGTGACTGCCTCTGAGACAGAGAATCCTAAAAAAATCATCCCCAAGGCAATCAATGAGATTCCGCTCAGAATCATCATTTTCTATGTTGGATCTTTGCTTGCTTTGATGTCGATTTATCCGTGGAAGTCGATTACGATTTCTCAAAGTCCGTTCGTGCAAGTGTTTGAAAACGTCGGAATTGCAGCGGCGGCAGGCATTATCAATTTTGTCGTTTTGACGGCAGCTGCATCGGCGTGCAACAGTTCAATTTTCAGTACGGGACGGATGATGTTTTCATTGACGTATAAGGGAAGCTCAAAATTTGAAAAAAAGATGAGCACTCTTTCGAGAAGACAAGTGCCGGCAAATGCGATCAAGTTTTCAACTTTGGTAATTGCGATTGCTGTTTTGGCAAATTTCGTGGTTCCGAATACAGCACTTTTCCAATTTATCTCAAGCGCTGCGACAACATGTTTCTTGTTCATTTGGGGAGCAATTGTCGTTGCGCACTTAAAATACAAAAAGAGTTTGAAAGAGACAAAAAAATCTTCCGAAGCGAACTTTAAGATGCCGTTTTATCCGTTGTCTGATTATCTGGTTTTGGCATTCTTGGCTTTTGTGTGCGTTGTTATGTGTCTTGAAAAAACAACGCTGATTGCTTTGGGTGCATCGATTTCCTGGTTTGTCGTACTGATTTTGATCAGGAAACATCATCATCTGACGGTTCAAGGCAAATAAAATATTTTTTGTCATGTGGCTGGGAAGAACTATGTCTCGAATAAAAGCCCTGGATGATTTGCAATCAATTACAAATCATCCGGACTTTTGTATATATAGGATAATTTGCTGTAATGACGGAAATAAGCAAAAAATTCTGTTTCATTTGGCAAAATACATGTATCAAAATTGAAAAATGCAGGACAAAATCAGTCGACTTGCGCTTTTTCCCGTTAGACATTTCAGTTAATTGAAGATGGAAACTGGACTTTTTTTCAACCTCTTTTTGATTAGAGTTGAAAGAATAATGTCGAGCAAAGACAGGAAATGTTTTTTTGAGTATTTTCTGTGAATTTTTAATCCAAATTTAATTAGTCATTCAATAATGACAGAAAATGTGGTAAAATAAAAACACTAACTGTTAAAATTGATTCATAGTTAGCGAATAAAGATATTTTTTCAAGAAGGAGGAAGTTAATTATGTGTGGTTTTTTGAGCATTGATTCCAGTGAATACCCAATGGCGATCTTTGAAAAAGCTTTACATGAATTAGACGATCGTGGTCCTGACATGACCAGAACGCAAGAAGCAAACGGAGCGGTCTTTGGCTTCAATCGATTGTCTATTATGGATTTATCAGAAAAGGGGATGCAGCCATTTAATAATAATAATTGCACACTGGTTTGCAATGGCGAAATCTACAATTATCCTGCCTTGAAAGAAAATCTGGCAGATGACTATGAATGTCAAAGTCACAGCGACTGCGAAGTGCTGTTGCCTTTGTATCAAAAATATGGCTTGGACATCATGTGCAAGATGCTTGATGGTGAATTTGCTTTTTCAATCAAGGATGGCAACACCGGCAAAATGCTTGCCGGTCGAGATCCGATGGGAATTCGTCCGATGTTTTACGGCTATACTGAAAAGGGCAAGGTTGCTTTTTCCTCAGTTGCCAAGGCTCTTCTTCCGGTTTGCCACGATATCAAGCCGTTTCCTCCGGGATGCTATTATGACGGAGAAAAAATCGTTCGTTACAACGATTTGGGCGATGTTAAGCAATACGTTGAGGATGATGTGGATTTGATTGGTGTCAACTTGCGCGAAAAGTTGGTTGAAGCCGTCGACAAACGCTTGCAAAGTGATGCTCCCATCGGTTTTTTGCTTTCCGGTGGCTTGGATTCGGCACTTGTTTGTTCAATTGCGCAAAGAATCATGGACAAGCCGATCAAAACGTTTGCAATCGGGATGGACAGAAATCCGATTGATTTAAAGTATGCCAAAGAAGTTGCTGATTACCTCGGTACTGACCATACGGAAGTCATTATGACGAGAGAAGACGTTTTGGGACATCTGAAAGAGGTCATAAGAAAACTTGAAACGTGGGACATTACGACGATTCGTGCTTCGCTCGGGATGTACATCGTTTGCGAGTACATCCATCAGAACACGGATTTGAAAGTTATTTTGACCGGTGAATGTTCTGATGAAATGTTTGGTTACAAATATACCGATTTTGCACCGTCTCCCGCAGAGTTTCAGCAAGAGTCTCAAAAGCGTGTTCGCGAACTTTACATGTATGATGTGTTGCGTGCTGACCGCTGCATTTCATCAAATTCGCTTGAAGGCCGCGTTCCGTTTGCTGATACCGATTTCGTTCAATATGCGATGAGCATTGATCCGGCTAAAAAGATGAACGTTTATGGCAAAGGCAAATATCTTTTGCGTCATGCTTTTGACGGTCAGGACTATCTGCCTGAAGAAATCCTGTTCCGTGAAAAAGCCGCCTTCAGTGATGCTGTCGGTCACAGCATGGTTGATGATTTGAAGGAATATGCCGAAGGGTTGTATTCTGATGAGGACTTGGAAAAAGCAAAGAAGAAATATTCGTATAAAGCGCCGTTTACGAAGGAATCGTTGCTTTATCGTGATATTTTCGAAGAATACTATCCGGGCCAAGCAGCCTGGATCAAGGATTACTGGATGCCAAACAAGAATTGGGAAAACTGTGACGTTGACGATCCAAGCGCGCGCGTGCTTAAGAATTACGGTGATTCCGGAAAATAAAAATTAGGATTTTATTCGGGCCTGGAAGCAGATTTCAGGCCCTTTTTTAAATGCAGAGCACTGGATTTGACGGAGGGTATATGAACTATTTTACTGCCGATACGCACTTTTTTCACAAAAGCCTGATTCACGATCGAATATTTTCAAACAGAGATTTTTTGTGCGTTGAAGAAATGAACGAGCAGATCATGGACGCATGGAATGAAGTCGTTTGTGATCAAGATACGGTTTATCATTTGGGCGACATTGCTTTGGTTGACGGAAAAACCAAAGCATACGAAAAAGTTGACCAGTTGTTGAAGAGACTGAATGGTCAAATTGTTTTCGTCAAGGGAAATCACGATTCGCGCGCAATGTTCAAATATCTTGAAAAGCATAACGCAACATTGAAGAACGAGCGCAAAAAGTATCTGTTCAATGATGTTGGTCTGATTTTGAAATTTGACAAGAAGTAGTTTTTTTTGACGCATTATCCGCTGATTGTCGGAAACAAAGGAAATCGCATAAATCTTCACGGACATATTCACCGAAGCACCGTCAACTTATCGACATGCCTAAACGTTGGCATCGACTCGCCTGAAGCAGATTACCTTATGGGCGAACGCCCATTTGGACAGCCTTTTTCTGAAACGGAGATTTTGAAGATGATTAAAGCAAAGAGAGACGATTTCGGAAAGAGATAGGCGTGTTCGTGTGGTATAATTAAGTGATACTATTTTGGAACGGGAGGAATTTTTTTGAACAGCAGCAAACGCGAACGACGTGAAGATCAGCTGATGAAGAAGGCTGAAAAATTAGCCGAATACGCAAGCGAAATCGTGATGCAAAGCGATACGCAAATGCTGATAGACGGACATCCGTACGTTTTGGTCAAAAACTATCGGGACGGCTTTCGAACAGACAAGCTGAAAGAGCGTTTCAGCCAAATTCTGACCAAATATGACTATATCGTTGGAGATTGGGGATACAATCAGCTCAGGCTGCGTGGTTTTTACGAATCAGGAAGCAAAAAGGGGACACCATCGCAAAACATTGATCGCTTGATGGACTATCTCTATGAAAATTGTAATTTTGGCTGTGCCTATTTTGTCTTGCATAATCTTGACGTTCAAAAACCGACCCCCGTTCCCAAAGAGGAGCGGCGCAAGAATCGTGTCAGCTCAAAGCATCGCAAACGCAAACGGCAACGTCAAAACAATGTTTATGAGGAAAAAGTCTATGAAGTTCATAGCAGAAAACCTAATCGCAACAGTGACAAGAGAAACAAAATGAAGGCAAAGACCGTGGGCAAAAACTCGCGCATTCGCCATTTTACGATCAGACAGAAAGATTAAGAATTAAGAGGTTGATTTGAAATGAAGAAGTATGCTGGCTACATGATTGATTTGGACGGAACGATTTATCGCGGCAAAGAGAAGATTCCTGCAGCAAAACGATTCATCGAACGCCTGCAAGAACATGACATCCCGTTTTTGTTCGTTACAAACAACAGCACGCAGGCACCAATCAAGGTCGTTGAAAACCTTGCAAATAATTTTGACATTCACGTGAAAGAAGAAAACGTCTATACGTCAGCTTTGGCAACGGCTGATTACATTGCTGACCTTAACAAGGATAAGCGCAGCGTCTACGTAATCGGAGAAGTGGGGTTAAAGCAGGCTATTTTGGATAAGGGATTTCGTTTTGAAGAAACAAATCCTGATTATGTCGTCGTCGGCCTTGATTACGATGTTACCTATCATAAATTCGAGCTGGCAACTCTTGCAATCAAGCGCGGGGCAAAGTTTATCGGTACGAATGCCGATACCAATTTGCCAAATGAACGTGGTCTTGTTCCCGGGGCAGGTTCGGTGATTGCTTTGGTTGAATGTTCGACGCAGCAAAAAGCAACATATATCGGAAAACCGGAAACGATCATCATGGAAAAGGCGCTTGAACGTTTGGGACTTCCAAAAGATGAGGTTGTCATGGTCGGCGACAACTATATGACGGACATCAAGGCAGGCATCAACTTCGGAATTGATACGATGCTGGTCTATACCGGTGTTTCAACTCGCGAACTCGTCAGAAAGCAAGAGATTGCTCCGACGATTGAATTGGGGTCTTTGGATGAATGGAAAGTAGGTTAAAATTTCATCTGAAAAATGCAGTGCTGCTTTTGGCAATCGTTTCGCTGAGCGTTGCAATCACCATCAATTTTCGGCCATTGTATGCTTTTTTTGTCAATCGCTATCATTTGTATCAAGAGGTCGGATTGACCAAAAAACAGCTGCTTTCTGAATACGGTACGCTTCTGAATTACCTTAACTTTCCGTGGATCAAGCATTTGCAACTTTCGATTCCGATGTCTCAAAGTGGGATGAAGCACTTTGCCGATTGCAAAATATTATTCGTGTTTGACTATGCGGTTTGCCTTTTAACGGTTCCTTTTGCGACATTTTATGTCAGAAAGCTCGTCAAAAAAAGACAGACGTGGCGCTTGATTAATCCAATCAGATGGTGTTTCGTCGTTATGTTTGCGCTTGGACTTTTTTTGGTGACGGATTTTGAAGATTTTTTTGTCAAATTTCATGAGATGTTGTTTAGAAACTCCGATTGGATGTTTGATCCGGAAACTGACCCGATTATTTTGGCGTTGCCCGCTGAATTTTTCATGGCGTGTTTTATTTTATTCATAATATTGTTCGTCATTTTCCAAGTAATTCTTTTAGGACGCGGAAAATGGGAAATCAGACATTGATAAAAAGCCCTTGCCGTTTTGGCAAGGACTTTTTTGCATCTCAGACGTTTGTTGTTTGACCGCACTCGGAATTTTTTTGATTGAGTCTGACTGCTTTTCTGAACAGAAATAAGCCGATTAAAAACAGGCTCGAAAGGGCGCTGACGCTTAGGTTGAGATTTCCGGTCAACTGGCTGACGAGCGAAACGATAATCGTGCCGAGAATTGAGGCGCCTTTGCCAAAAATATCGTAAAGGCCGAAATACTCGCCTGATTTTTCAGCCGGGATGATTTTGCCAAAGTAAGAACGCGAAAGGGCCTGGATGGTACCCTGAAACATTCCGACGGCGATTGCCAAAATCCAAAAATCAAGCTGCGTTTTCATTATATAGGCGTAAAAAGAAATTCCAAGATAAGCGATGATACAAATCGTAATGATCGTCGTCGAAGAAATTTTTTTAGCCAATTCATTTAAAAGCAGCACTGATGGGAATGCAACAATCTGGGTGACGAGCAGCGCAAGCAAAAGACTGCTGCTGTCAAGACCAATCGCCTGGCCATATGCGGTTGCCATATCGATAACCGTAAAGACTCCGTCGATGTAGAAAAAATATGCCAAAAGGAACGTAAAAACTTTTTTATTGCTACAAACGTTCTTAATCGTTGTTGTCAAGCGCCTCAGGCTGCTGGAAACCATTTTTTCCGTTTTTTCGACATAATAGCGCTGCTGATATGCTTTTAATAACGGAAGCGTCGTTAAAAGCCACCAAAAAGCAGTGATGACAAATGCAATCGTCATGGCTTTCTGAAGCGAAATGCCTAATTTTGAAGAAAATAAAACGAATGCGAGCCCAATCGTAAAAGGGACGCAGCTTCCGATGTATCCCCAGGCAAATCCTTGAGAAGAAACGGTATCCATACGTTTGGGCTCAGTCACGTCGGTCAGCATGGCATCATAAAAAATCAGACTGGCTGAATACCCTGTATTTGTCAAAATAAAGACAATCAAAAAGAAAAACCATGACGGAACGAAACCGAGCATCGCACAACCGAATACTCCGAGCAAAAGAAAAAGTTCAAAAAGTTTTTTCTTCAGATCCTTGACATCTGCAATGGCCCCCAAAATCGGTCCCATAATTGCAACGAGCAGCGTGCAGATTGAAACGGCATATCCCCAGTACGCCAAGTAGTCGACTGAAGAAAGTCCCGCTTTTTTGGCAAGATAATTGAAGTAGATCGGCAGAATCGTTGCGGTCAGCATGGCAAATGCAGAGTTTCCGACATCATATAAAATCCACTTTTTTTCGAGCGGCGTCAACTTAAATTTCATGTTCATAACCTCGTATGTTTGATTAGGAGATTATGCAGTCATTTAAAGATTAGTTTTCAGCATCATCATGTTTGCCAAATTTTGTCTTCAATGCGCCAATCAAGGCAGGAATCAAGGAAACAACGATAATTCCGATGATAATCAGCGAGAAGTGTTGTTTGACGACAGGAAAATTCCCGAAGAAGTATCCCGACCCGCAGCAAAGCGTAACCCAAGCAGCTACGCCGGCAAGGCAGTACGGCAGAAAAGTCTTGTACTTTCCACCGGAACCACCGAAAACAAACGGTGACATCGTGCGAATGATTGGCATGAAGCGTGCCATCGAGATGGCCATTCCGCCGTGCTTTTCAAAGAATGCTTCCGTTTTTTTCAAATGATCCTCTTTAATGAAACGACCGAAAAACGAGTTCTTTGTCAATGATTTGCCGACCTTGTGTCCGATGAAGAAATTGAGCGAATCACCGAGAAACGGTGCAAGCAAAAACAAAATTACAAAAAACCAGATATTAAGGTTGTAATTGGGGTTTGCTGCCATTGCGCATGCGGCGAAAAGCAATGAGTCGCCAGGAAGAAAAGGCATGATCACGGCTCCAGTTTCAATGAAGATGATGGCAAACAAAATCAAGTACGTCCAATTGCCAAACGTGTTGACGATGGTTACAAGATGCGAATCGATATGCAAAACAAAATCTATTAAATAAGCCACTTTTTTCTCCTTTGTGCTATATACGAATTATATACGCTGATAAATGCAGAGTATACCGCATTTACCGAACGCTTACATTAGTTTACAAACAATTTGGCGTTAAAGCAAGCAATATCGGGAATATTGGTGAAAAGTTTACGATAAATTTACTTTAATTATTAAGGGATTCAAAGTTCTTAATCAGTTGAGTGCTGTGCGTCGGCTGCTTTTTTTCCGGATAAATCTGAACCAAAGCGTTGTTGACGGCGTTTGGAGCTTCGCCAAAGCCGGTAGCAATCAGGTTGATTTTTCCGGGACGAGACGCGATGTCACCGATGGCATACACCCCAGGAATCGAAGTCTGCTGATTTTGATCGACAACGAGAGTTTTTCGATTCATTTCAAGTCCCCAGGACGCCAGAATTTTTGTATCCGAAACAAAACCATAGTTAACGATCAGATCATCGACTGCCAATTGTTCTTCTTCGTCTGATTTGGCTTTCTTGAGCGTCAGACCAAGCTTGCCGTCTTCAAGTTCGTCAAGAGAGTCAACCGTGTACGGAGTATGAATTGAAACCGAGCTTTGGCGAAGCTTCTCGACGTTTCCTTCCATTGCGCGGAACTGATCGCGGCGGTGAATGATATGCACGCTCTTTGCAATGTGTTCGAGTTCCAAGGCCCAGTCAACGGCAGAGTCGCCGCCGCCTGCGATGGCAACGTCTTTTTTTACAAAATTCTGCGGATCTTTAACGAAATAATGAACGTTTTTGTTTTCAAAATCAGAAGAATTCTTGGCTGCAAGTCGGCGCGGTTCGAAAGCACCGACTCCGGCCGCAATGATAATAGCCTTTGAGTAAGTGATGCGTTTCGTTGTTTCGATTTTGAAGCCGAGCTCGTTTTTTTCAAAATTTTTGACAGTTTCGCCCAAGAAAACGTCAGGAGAAAAAGCCATCGTTTGCTTTTCCAAGCGCGCAATCAGTTCTGCCCCGGTGATTCCTTCGAATCCAGGGATGTCATAGATTTTTTTTGATGGGAAAAGCGCGCTGACCTGTCCTCCGAGTGAGTCCAAACTTTCGATAATCTGCGTTTTGGCAAGGCGCATGCGTGCGTAGGTTGCCGCAAACATTCCGACGGGACCGCCCCCGATAATCGTTAAATCATAATACTCTTGTTCAGTCATTTGTATTTCCTTTCATTAATTGAGTCTTAGCTTTAGGGTAGCATAATTTAACGCGAAAATAAATTGATTATCAATTAAAGTTTTTTTAAACACTGCTTTAATCGGTGCGAAAGTTCACCACGTCTATTGATAATAATTACAGCAGACATTATACTTAATAATGAGTATATATTATAAAGTAGAAACAGGAGGTTCAAGATGAGTTCATTTCCGCAATTAGATGCAGAAAACGCCACAATCAAGGCAACGATCAAGACCAATATGGGCGATATCAAGCTGGCCTTGTTCAAGGAACAAGCTCCGAAGACGGTCGATAATTTCATCGGTTTGTCAAAGGAAGGAAAGTATGACAACGTAATATTTCACCGTGTTATCAACGGATTCATGATTCAAGGCGGAGATCCGACCGGTACGGGCATGGGCGGCGAAAGCATTTATGGCAAGAGTTTTGAAGACGAGTTTTCAAATGAATTATTCAATATTCGCGGTGCCCTTTCAATGGCAAATGCCGGTCCGAATACTAACGGAAGTCAATTCTTTATCGTCCAGGCTAAAAACATTCCGGACGAAATGTTCGATCAAATGAAAGAAGCCGGCTACCCCGAAGAAATCATCGAAGCTTACAAAGAAGGTGGTACTCCTTGGCTTGATCATCGACACACTGTTTTTGGACAGGTTATTTCAGGGATGGATGTCGTTGACAAGATCGCAGCAGTTGAAACGACGTTTGGAGACAAGCCGAAAGATGATGTCGTAATTGTCAGCGTCGAGAGTGAAGAATAGAGGAAATGCGTGTGAATTATCGTATTGGGATGGTCCTTGATGGCAAAGTCACGGGCATTCAGCCATACGGTGCATTCGTCGCATTGGATGATAAGACGCAAGGCCTGATTCACATTTCAGAGTGCAGGCATGGCTTTATCGATGATATCCGTAGCTATCTCAAGGTCGGTCAGCGTGTTAAAGTCATGATCATTGATATTGACGAGTACACCCAGAAGATTTCGCTGTCAATGCGATGCTTAGAGAAGCCTTTTGATTTTGAAGTCCCGACAACACATTCGTCGCATAAAAAATATTGGACGAATCGTCACGTTCATGAAGGTTTTGCGCCGATTGCAAGCAGAATTGACGGATGGGTCAAAAGTGCCTTAGAGGATATCGCTGAGGGAAAATAACTTGGAAGGAAGCTAAAGAATGATATTCTTGGCTTCTTTTTTTGTAATGCAGTGCTAAAAATGCGAACTATTTTAGGAATTAAGGATAATTCCAAATAAATATTCAAGTAGATAAATTATTTTGAAGAAATGCCTTGTTATTTTTTCTTAACGTGGTATACTAAAAAGGTCGCCGATTGAGCAATCAACTTTTAAAATATTTGGTTCAAAAAGATGTTGACGCATATGTTTGAACGTGGTAAGATGTTAAAGTTGTTGTAATTGAGCAACGCAAAATTAAGTAAAATTATTATTGACATTTCTTTTGAAAGGTGCGATAATAATTTGGTCGGCAAATTGATTTTGTTAAATCGAATCGAAAATAACTTTTAAAAAGTTATTGACAAGATAATTTGTTGATGATATACTTAAGAAGTCGCAACGAGCGACTTACGAAACGGATCTTTGAAAACTGAACAAAGTTTCGATAAGCAAATGTGCAGGGCTTCTTGTTTCAAACAAGAGCGACAATATTTGCGAAGTCAATTCGCTAGTAAATTTTGAGTCACAAACTATAAATTGAGAGTTTGATCCTGGCTCAGGACGAACGCTGGCGGCGTGCCTAATACATGCAAGTCGAACGAAGCTTTCTTTCACCGAATGCTTGCATTCACCGAAAGAAGCTTAGTGGCGAACGGGTGAGTAACACGTAGGCAACCTGCCCAAAAGAGGGGGATAACACTTGGAAACAGGTGCTAATACCGCATAACCATGAACACCGCATGATGTTCATGTAAAAGACGGCTTTTGCTGTCACTTTTGGATGGGCCTGCGGCGTATTAACTTGTTGGTGGGGTAATGGCCTACCAAGGTGATGATACGTAGCCGAACTGAGAGGTTGATCGGCCACATTGGGACTGAGACACGGCCCAAACTCCTACGGGAGGCAGCAGTAGGGAATCTTCCACAATGGACGAAAGTCTGATGGAGCAACGCCGCGTGAATGAAGAAGGCCTTCGGGTCGTAAAATTCTGTTGTCAGAGAAGAACGTGCGTGAGAGTAACTGTTCACGTATTGACGGTATCTGACCAGAAAGCCACGGCTAACTACGTGCCAGCAGCCGCGGTAATACGTAGGTGGCAAGCGTTGTCCGGATTTATTGGGCGTAAAGGGAACGCAGGCGGTCTTTTAAATCTGATGTGAAAGCCTTCGGCTTAACCGAAGTAGTGCATTGGAAACTGGAAGACTTGAGTGCAGAAGAGGAGAGTGGAACTCCATGTGTAGCGGTGAAATGCGTAGATATATGGAAGAACACCAGTGGCGAAAGCGGCTCTCTGGTCTGTAACTGACGCTGAGGTTCGAAAGCGTGGGTAGCAAACAGGATTAGATACCCTGGTAGTCCACGCCGTAAACGATGAGTGCTAAGTGTTGGAGGGTTTCCGCCCTTCAGTGCTGCAGCTAACGCATTAAGCACTCCGCCTGGGGAGTACGGTCGCAAGACTGAAACTCAAAGGAATTGACGGGGGCCCGCACAAGCGGTGGAGCATGTGGTTTAATTCGAAGCAACGCGAAGAACCTTACCAGGTCTTGACATCTTCTGACAATTCCAGAGATGGAACGTTCCCTTCGGGGACAGAATGACAGGTGGTGCATGGTTGTCGTCAGCTCGTGTCGTGAGATGTTGGGTTAAGTCCCGCAACGAGCGCAACCCTTATTGTCAGTTGCCATCATTAAGTTGGGCACTCTGGCGAGACTGCCGGTGACAAACCGGAGGAAGGTGGGGATGACGTCAAATCATCATGCCCCTTATGACCTGGGCTACACACGTGCTACAATGGACGGTACAACGAGTCGCTAACTCGCGAGGGCAAGCTAATCTCTTAAAGCCGTTCTCAGTTCGGATTGCAGGCTGCAACTCGCCTGCATGAAGTCGGAATCGCTAGTAATCGCGAATCAGCATGTCGCGGTGAATACGTTCCCGGGCCTTGTACACACCGCCCGTCACACCATGAGAGTTTGTAACACCCAAAGTCGGTGGGGTAACCATTTGGAGCCAGCCGCCTAAGGTGGGACAGATGATTGGGGTGAAGTCGTAACAAGGTAGCCGTAGGAGAACCTGCGGCTGGATCACCTCCTTTCTAAGGAATGAATTACGGAATCTGCACATGATTCGAAACTTTGTTTAGTTTTGAGGGATTTGTTTCCTCAAAACTTGTTCTTTGAAAACTAGATAATATTTTATTTCTTTGTTAATTTTTATAACCGAGAACACCGCGTTTTAAAGAGTTTAAAACAAGAAATTAGTTCTTAATCGCAAAACTCATAACCGTTTATCGCAAGATAAATATTATAGGTTAAGTTATTAAGGGCGCATGGTGGATGCCTTGGCACTAGGAGCCGATGAAGGACGTGACTAACTGCGATATGCTTCGGGGAGTCGTAAGTAGACTGTGATCCGGAGATTTCCGAATGGGGAAACCCAACAGGCTTTGCCTGTTATCGCTCAATGAATTCATAGTTGAGCTGAAGGTAGACGCGGGGAACTGAAACATCTAAGTACCCGCAGGAAGAGAAAGAAAATTCGATTCCCTAAGTAGCGGCGAGCGAACGGGGAACAGCCCAAACCAGAGAGCCTGCTCTCTGGGGTTGTAGGACTGGACATCTGAGTTACCAAGAAATAACGTAGTCGAATGATATGGGAAGATCAGCCAGAGAAGGTAACAGCCCTGTAAACGAAACGTTGTTTCCTCAGTCCAGGATCCTGAGTACGGCGGAACACGTGAAACTCCGTCGGAATCCGGGAGGACCATCTCCCAAGGCTAAATACTCCCTAGTGATCGATAGTGAACCAGTACCGTGAGGGAAAGGTGAAAAGCACCCCGGGAGGGGAGTGAAAGAGTACCTGAAACCATGTGCCTACAAG
This sequence comes from Ligilactobacillus ruminis ATCC 27782, assembly GCF_000224985.1. NCBI lineage: Bacteria > Bacillati > Bacillota > Bacilli > Lactobacillales > Lactobacillaceae > Ligilactobacillus > Ligilactobacillus ruminis. Next base: position 1,506,614 of record NC_015975.1, on the reverse strand, counting down.
TAGTCAGAGCCCGTTAACGGGTGATGGCGTGCCTTTTGTAGAATGAACCGGCGAGTTATGCTAACGTGCGAGGTTAAGGCGGAAAGGCCGGAGCCGCAGCGAAAGCGAGTCTGAACAGGGCGAACGAGTACGTTGGTGTAAACCCGAAACCAGGTGACCTACCCATGTCCAGGTTGAAGGTGCGGTAAAACGCACTGGAGGACCGAACCCGTGTATGTTGAAAAATGCTGGGATGAGGTGTGGGTAGCGGTGAAATTCCAATCGAACTTGGAGATAGCTGGTTCTCTCCGAAATAGCTTTAGGGCTAGCCTCGGAGTTGAGAATCGTGGAGGTAGAGCACTGTTTGGACTAGGGGCCCGTCTTGGGTTACTGAATTCAGATAAACTCCGAATGCCACTGATTTATATCCGGGAGTCAGACTGCGAGTGATAAGATCCGTAGTCGAAAGGGAAACAGCCCAGACCACCGATTAAGGTCCCTAAATATGTGTTAAGTGGAAAAGGATGTGGAATTGCACAGACAACTAGGATGTTGGCTCAGAAGCAGCCACCATTTAAAGAGTGCGTAATAGCTCACTAGTCGAGTGATCCTGCGCCGAAAATGTAACGGGGCTAAACACATTACCGAAATCGTGGATGCAGCTTTGCTGCATGGTAGGAGAGCGTTCTAAGGGCGGTGAAGCCGGACCGTAAGGACCGGTGGAGCGCTTAGAAGTGAGAATGCCGGTATGAGTAGCGAAAGACAGGTGAGAATCCTGTCCACCGAATGACTAAGGTTTCCTGGGGAAGGCTCGTCCTCCCAGGGTTAGTCGGGACCTAAGCTGAGGCCGAGAGGCGTAGGCGATGGACAACGGGTTGATATTCCCGTACCGGTCTGATTTGTTTGAGCAACGGAGGGACGCAGGAGGCTAACGATGCGCACTATTGGATGTGCGTCCAAGCAGCAAGTCTGTCGGCGAGTCAAATGCTTGCCGGCTCAAGGACAAGCTGTGACGGGGATGAACGATTTATCGTTCTAAGTGAGCGACGTCACACTGCCAAGAAAAGCTTCTAGTTAGAATCAGACCGCCCGTACCGCAAACCGACACAGGTAGTCGGGTCGAGAAGACCAAGGTGAGCGAGAGAACTCTCGTTAAGGAACTCGGCAAAATGACCCCGTAACTTCGGGAGAAGGGGTGCTGATCGCAAGATCAGCCGCAGTGAATAGGCCCAGGCGACTGTTTATCAAAAACACAGGTTTCTGCAAAATCGTAAGATGAAGTATAGGGGCTGACGCCTGCCCGGTGCTGGAAGGTTAAGAGGATGGGTTAGCGCAAGCGAAGCTCAGAATTGAAGCCCCAGTAAACGGCGGCCGTAACTATAACGGTCCTAAGGTAGCGAAATTCCTTGTCGGGTAAGTTCCGACCCGCACGAAAGGCGTAACGATCTGGGCACTGTCTCAACGAGAGACTCGGTGAAATTATAATACCCGTGAAGATGCGGGTTACCCGCGACAGGACGGAAAGACCCCATGGAGCTTTACTGTAGCTTGATATTGGGTGTTTGTACAACTTGTACAGGATAGGTAGGAGCCGTAGAAGTCGGGACGCTAGTTTCGACGGAGGCATCGGTGGGATACTACCCTCGTTGTATGAACACTCTAACCCACGCCGGCAATCACGGCGGGAGACAGTGTCAGGTGGGCAGTTTGACTGGGGCGGTCGCCTCCTAAAAGGTAACGGAGGCGCCCAAAGGTTCCCTCAGAATGGTTGGAAATCATTCGCAGAGTGTAAAGGCATAAGGGAGCTTGACTGCGAGACCTACAAGTCGAGCAGGGACGAAAGTCGGGCTTAGTGATCCGGTGGTTCCGCATGGAAGGGCCATCGCTCAACGGATAAAAGCTACCCTGGGGATAACAGGCTTATCTCCCCCAAGAGTCCACATCGACGGGGAGGTTTGGCACCTCGATGTCGGCTCATCGCATCCTGGGGCTGTAGTCGGTCCCAAGGGTTGGGCTGTTCGCCCATTAAAGCGGTACGCGAGCTGGGTTCAGAACGTCGTGAGACAGTTCGGTCCCTATCCGTCGCGGGCGCAGGAAATTTGAGAGGATCTGTCCTTAGTACGAGAGGACCGGGATGGACATACCGCTGGTGTACCAGTTGTTCTGCCAAGGGCATCGCTGGGTAGCTATGTATGGATGAGATAAACGCTGAAAGCATCTAAGTGCGAAACTCACCTCGAGATAAGATTTCCCACTCCTTTATGGAGTTAAGACCCCTGAGAGATGATCAGGTAGATAGGATGGAAGTGGAAGTGCGGCGACGCATGGAGCGGACCATTACTAATCGGTCGAGGACTTAACCAAAAAAACGCAGGTTCTTGAAAAGAGAAGTGAATATTGTCTAGTTTTGAGAGAACAAGGTTTTCTCAAGGAAAATAGTGTGGTGATGATGGCATGGAGGATATACCTGTTCCCATTCCGAACACAGAAGTCAAGCTCCATAGCGCCGAGAGTAGTTGGGGGATCGCCCCCTGTGAGGGTAGGACGTTGCCATGCGGAGGATTAGCTCAGTTGGGAGAGCGTCTGCCTTACAAGCAGAGGGTCACAGGTTCGAGCCCTGTATCCTCCATTTATGAGTCGTTAGCTCAGTCGGTAGAGCATCTGACTTTTAATCAGAGGGTCGACAGTTCGAGCCTGTCACGACTCATCTAATAAATAAATGCTTGACAGTTCTTGAATGATTTGATAAACTTAAGAAGTTGTCGATTATAAATTGTTTCAAGACATGCCGACTTAGCTCAGCTGGCAGAGCATCTGATTTGTAATCAGAGGGTCGGAGGTTCGAATCCTCTAGTCGGCATATGCGGAAGTAGTTCAGTGGTAGAACATCACCTTGCCATGGTGGGGGTCGCGGGTTCGAATCCCGTCTTCCGCTTAACCAGTTAATGGTTAAAAGTTAATATGCACCCATAGCGCAACTGGATAGAGTGTCTGACTACGAATCAGAAGGTTGTAGGTTCGACTCCTACTGGGTGCATCATCGGGAAATAGCTCAGTTTGGTAGAGCACCTGGTTTGGGACCAGGGGGTCGCAGGTTCGAATCCTGTTTTCCCGATAGGAGTAAATTTCTTGCTTCAATAGAATCGCGGTGTAGCTCAGCTGGCTAGAGCGTCCGGTTCATACCCGGGAGGTCGGGGGTTCGATCCCCTCCGCCGCGATATTTCGTACTTAACGTCTCGGACCTTTAGCTCAGTTGGTTAGAGCAGACGGCTCATAACCGTCCGGTCGTAGGTTCGAGTCCTACAAGGTCCATATGCTTTATGGATTAAAGTATGAAAGCAATTACGGAGGATTACCCAAGTCTGGCTGAAGGGAACGGTCTTGAAAACCGTCAGGTGGGTAAAACCACGCAAGAGTTCGAATCTCTTATCCTCCTTTTTATTATCGCGGGATGGAGCAGTCTGGTAGCTCGTCGGGCTCATAACCCGAAGGTCGTAGGTTCAAATCCTGCTCCCGCAATTTGGTCCTATGGTGTAGGGGTTATCACGCCTGCCTGTCACGCAGGAGATCACCGGTTCAAATCCGGTTAGGACCGTTTGAATATAATTTCATGGCTCGGTAGCTCAGTCGGTAGAGCAAAGGATTGAAGCTCCTTGTGTCGGCGGTTCGATTCCGTCCCGCGCCATTACCATGCGGGTGTAGTTTAGTGGTAAAACCACAGCCTTCCAAGCTGTTGTCGCGAGTTCGATTCTCGTCACCCGCTCTTTTTTTATTGATGGGCCTATAGCTCAGCTGGTTAGAGCGCACGCCTGATAAGCGTGAGGTCGATGGTTCGAGTCCATTTAGGCCCATTATGGAGAAATACTCAAGTGGCTGAAGAGGCGCCCCTGCTAAGGGTGTAGGTCGGTAACACGGCGCGAGGGTTCAAATCCCTCTTTCTCCGTTAGTTGGTATGGCCCGTTGGTCAAGTGGTTAAGACACCGCCCTTTCACGGCGGTAACATGGGTTCAAATCCCGTACGGGTCATCTTTTTAAGTTATTATCGCGGGATGGAGCAGTCTGGTAGCTCGTCGGGCTCATAACCCGAAGGTCGTAGGTTCAAATCCTGCTCCCGCAATTTGGTTCTATGGTGTAGGGGTTATCACGCCTGCCTGTCACGCAGGAGATCACCGGTTCAAATCCGGTTAGGACCGTTGTGACTTTAAAATTTCGGTCATCATTTTGATGACCTTTTATGGAGGATTAGCTCAGTTGGGAGAGCGCCTGCCTTACAAGCAGAGGGTCACAGGTTCGAGCCCTGTATCCTCCATATTTGCTAAGTGATTCAGCTGAATTATTTAACATTTGGTTGATGATGGCGGTAGTGGCGAAGTGGTTAACGCACCGGATTGTGGCTCCGGCACGCGTGGGTTCGATTCCCACCTACCGCCCTTGCTGATGTGGCAATTTCAAGTATTATGCCGGTGTGGCGGAATTGGCAGACGCGCTGGACTCAAAATCCAGTGTCCGTTGAGGACGTATCGGTTCGACCCCGATCACCGGTATCAAAATTTATCGTTAAATTGCTTAAACCCCGTTTTGACGGGGTTTTTGTTTTATAGTTAGCGTTAATTTTCGTTAAAAACTGTGAAGTTGTTGCAATTTTGTTGTCCTCCTGTTGTCTTCTGAACAATGCATGTCGGAATCATTTTTGATGAAAGTTATTTTAAATATCCCGTTTGAGACTTAAACTTTTTTACTAATTTCCGATACTTATGGTATAATCTAAGCGTTACAACTCATTCCCGATAGGATTCACGCTTTTAGTGAAGATGCCTTGTAACCACAAATATAATGAATGGGGGAATTTTATTATGTCAGAAAGACATTTGTTTACGTCAGAATCAGTTTCAGAAGGACACCCGGATAAAATTGCCGATCAGATCAGTGATGCAATTTTGGATGCGTTGCTTAAAAAGGATCCTAATGCCAGGGTCGCAGCTGAAACAACTGTAACAACCGGATTGGTAGTTGTTGTTGGAGAAATTTCAACAAGTGCCTACATTGATATTCAAAAAGTAGTTCGTGACACGATCAAGGGTATCGGCTACGTTGGCGGAAAATTTGGTTTCGATGGCGACAATTGTGCTGTTTTGACTGCAATTGACGAACAATCGGCCGATATTGCAATGGGCGTTGATACTTCACTTGAAATCAAAAACGGCGAGGTCGATCCGTTGGATCAGATTGGTGCCGGAGATCAAGGCTTGATGTTTGGCTATGCCATTGATGAAACGCCTGAATTTATGCCGCTTCCGATTGCGCTCAGTCATCGTTTGATGAGGAAAACAGCCGAGGTTCGCAAAAGCGGTGAACTTCCATATCTTGGACCAGATTCTAAAGCTCAAGTTACGGTGGAGTATGATGAAGATAATAAGCCTTTGCGAGTAGACACGGTGGTTTTGTCGACCCAGCACTTGGAAGACGTATCGTTGGATCAAATCAGAAAAGATATTAAGGAACACGTAATCAACAAAGTGATTCCGGAAGATCTTTTAGATGATAAGACGAAATATTTCATCAATCCGACAGGGCGTTTCGTAATCGGCGGTCCGCAAGGCGATGCCGGACTTACCGGGCGCAAAATTATCGTTGATACTTATGGCGGATTTGCACATCATGGCGGCGGTGCTTTCTCAGGCAAGGATGCGACTAAGGTCGACCGTTCCGCAAGCTATGCTGCACGCTATATTGCCAAGAACATCGTTGCTGCCAAAATTGCACCGCAGGTTGAAGTTCAGCTTGCATATGCGATCGGTGTGGCACAACCAGTGTCTGTTTCGGTTAACACTTTTGGAAAATGCAGCGTCAGCGATGACGAATTGATTAAGGCAATTCGAAAATGCTTCGATCTTCGCCCGGCCGGCATCATTGAAATGCTTGATTTGAGGAGACCGATTTATAAGCAGACAGCTGCTTATGGTCATTTTGGACGTACTGACATCGACCTTCCATGGGAACATCTCGATAAGGTCGACGAATTGAAAGCAGCACTGAATTTAAAATAAATAATGCTTGTTCAAGAGTCTTGGCTTCATGTTGAGACTCTTTTATTTTTTAGAAGTAAAAATAGATAATTGTGAATTAATTTAATTGCTTTAAATATAGTTGAGCTAATTATGAAGTTATGTCTAAATTATAAAGAATATAAAGTCAAGCAGTTTTTTTTTTTACTTTGATGCTTAAAAATCTGATATAATCTTTTTGTAGTGTTATTTACGAACGATAGAAAATAAGGTGGGGCTCAAATGAAAAAAAGAAAAGAGCGAATCGAACGTGAAAAGCAGGTCCAGGCATTGCAGAATATCCGATCTGTAAAAAAGGCTACGACCTATATTGGGACCACTGTTTTGATGGGGACCGCCGGTTTTGCGCTAAGCAGCAGGACCAAGGTTTCGGCTGATACGGTTCAAGTTGATAAGAACGGTCAAACAAACGGAAATCAGCAGGCTTCAAGTCAGTCATCTTCTGATGATACGCAGCAATCAGCGTCATCTTCGTCAGAGTCTCAAAATAATACGGTCGGACAAACGCAGCGTGCCGAACAGCAAGCACAGCAGACAACTCAGCAGCCTGCTGCTCAAAACCAACAGACCCAGCAGCAATCGATTCAGACAGATCAAACAGAGCAGGATCCTCAAACCGAGACTCAGGCCGACGTCAGCACCCAACAGGCAGTTGCCGACGTTCCGATGGTAAGGGCGGTTCAGGCGAATACGAGTTATTCAGGAAACGTGCAGAGCTTTTTAAACAACGTTGCTCCGGCAGCACGTCAAGTTGCAAGCGCCAGAGGCTTGTATGCATCATTGATGATTGCGCAGGCGGCCCTTGAAAGCGGGTGGGGCGGAAGCTATCTGTCGACTGCTGCTTATAATTTGTTTGGCGTCAAGTGGAACGGATCCGGTGCGTATATCAATCTGTCGACGCAAGAATATTATGGCGGTGCGTACCATACGGTAATGGCACGTTTTCAGCGTTATTCAAGCTATACGGAATCATTGAATGCTTATGCCGATTTGATTTGCAGTCATTTTCCGCGTTCGACCAAGGCTCAGGCTTCGAGTTACGCCGTGGCCGCGCAAAATTTGCGCAACGGCGTCTATGGGACATATGCAACCGATCCGAGTTATGCATCAAAGCTGATTTCCGTGATTGAAAGATACAATTTGACGCAATATGATACCGGAACTGTTATGAAACCAGTTTCGAATAATACGAACAGCAATAATAACAATAATTCAAATACAAGCGTTGCCACGAACGGAACTTACACGGCCGTTGCCGGTGACAGCTTGTGGGGGATTGCGCACAAATTCGGGATGACGCTTGATGAGTTGAAGAAGGCAAACGGCTTGACGAGCAACAATCTCTACGTGGGTCAGACGCTCAAGGTCAGAAAGTCTGCTCAACAAAATACGAATAACGAAACGAATCAAAATCAGAATTCGAACGGCAACAATAATGATCGTCCTCAGCAGACGGTTACGAGTGCCGAGACATATACGGTCAAGTCAGGCGACAGCTTGTGGGGCATAGCAACCAAACACGGCTGCAACGTAAATGATTTGAAGAGCTGGAATCATCTTTCATCAAATTTGATCCATGTCGGGCAAAAACTCGTCATTGGTCAGAAAAAATCGACCGTTCAGCAGCAACAAGGAAAAAAAGAACCTCAGCAGACGACGGGCAATGAAACTTATACGGTCAAGTCGGGCGACAGTCTCTGGAAAATTGCGACGAATCATAACATGAGCGTATCTCAGCTTAAAAATTTAAACAAGCTTTCCAACGATATGATTTTTGTCGGACAAAAATTGGTCGTATCCGAGAAAAAGCAAAGCGCACCGTCACAAAATCAAAATAAGCCGTCACAAAATCAGGTAACCAAGCCTTCGACTTACACGGTCAAATCAGGCGACAGCGTTTGGAAGATTTCGCATGAACATGGCATGAGCATGGATGAATTGAAGTCGCTGAACGGCTTAAAAGACAACCTGATTATTCCGGGACAGGTTTTGAAGATTAAGGGAACTTCTTCAGATACCAAGCAAAAAATCAAGACAAGCTCAAAGGAAACGGCAGAAGCGGGTGCGACATACGTCGTCAAATCAGGCGACAGTTTATGGGCAGTAGCCAACAAGCAAGGGTTGACGGTTGCAGAATTGAAGCGAATCAACGGGCTGTCTTCTGATACGATTTATGTTGGTCAAAGGCTTAAAGTGACGCAGAAATCTTCCGTAAATGCGAAAACGTATGCTAAGACGACTAATGTTTCTGATAAGTCCAAGAAAAAATACACGGTTAAAGCCGGCGACAGTTTATGGCGAATTGCGGCTGACAATAAGACGACCGTCAATAATTTGAAGGCCGTAAACCACTTGGCAAGCGATACGATTTACGTGGGTCAGACGCTGTATTTAAATTAGGTTTTGTCAATTCGGTTTAAAGACTTGAAAAAAGAGTCCGATTTTGCTAATATTAAAACAATATTTGAACGCTAAGAAGGATTATTAGAAGGACGAGATTTGTCAGAGAGCGTGTGGCTGGTGTGAACATGCAAATTTAGTACTTCGAACTCGCCTTTGAGTTTCTTGCTGAACATGGAGAGGTAGGCAAGGACGGTATCTCCCGTTACGAGAAAAAGCGTCAGCAATTGCTGGAACATAGGTGGTACCGCGATTTATTCGTCCTATATGAAGTGAAAACTTCGTGTAGGGCTTTTTTATTTATTACAAGGAGGAAGTTTCAAAATGGCTTACGATCACAAAGCAATCGAGAAAAAGTGGCAGCATTATTGGGAAGAACACAAGACCTTCAAGACAAGCGAAGATCCTGACAAGAAGAAATTTTATGCACTGGACATGTTTCCTTATCCGTCTGGTCAAGGACTTCACGTCGGACACCCGGAGGGATATACGGCAACGGATATTATTTCGCGCATGAAACGGATGCAGGGATACGATGTTTTGCATCCGATGGGATGGGACGCTTTCGGACTTCCTGCTGAACAATACGCATTGAAGACGGGAAACTCTCCGCGTGAGTTTACGAAGAAGAACATCAATAATTTCCGTCGTCAGATCAAGTCATTGGGCTTGTCGTACGATTGGGATCGTGAAGTAAATACGACTGATCCGTCATATTACAAGTGGACACAATGGATTTTTGAACAAATGTACAAGAAAGGCCTTGCATACGAAGCAGAAATTCCCGTCAACTGGTGCCAGGAACTCGGAACGGTCGTTGCCAATGAAGAGATCATCGACGGCAAGACGGAACGCGGCGGGTATCCTGTCGTCAGGAAACCGATGCGCCAGTGGGTTTTGAAAATTACCGCATATGCTGATCGTTTGATTGATGACTTGGATGACCTTGACTGGCCTGAAGCAATCAAGGATCAGCAGCGCAACTGGATTGGTCGTTCCGTTGGCGCTTCCGTAAAATTCAGCGTTTGCGGCCACGACGACAAGCAGATCGAAGTCTTCACGACTCGTCCTGATACGCTTTTTGGTGCATCGCTTTTGGTTTTGGCACCTGAACATGAATATGTAAGTTCTTTGACGACTGCTGAGCAAAAAGAGGCCGTTGAAGCTTATGTTGATCAATGTGCTCATAAATCGGATCTTGAACGTACCGATCTTGCAAAAACAAAGACCGGCGTGTTTACGGGAAGCTACTGCATCAATCCTGTAAACGGTGAGAAACTTCCGATTTGGATCGCCGATTACGTTTTGGCATCTTATGGCACCGGTGCAATCATGGTTGTGCCTGCTCATGATGAACGTGACTATGAATTTGCCAAAAAATTTGATTTGCCGATCAAACCGGTTATTGAAGGCGGCAACGTTGAAGAAGCAGCCTACACGGGTGACGGCAAGCATATCAATTCCGGCTTTTTGGATGGACTCGGCAAAAAGGAAGCCATCGACAAAATGGTTGAATGGCTTGAGGAAAAAGGCATCGGCAAGAAGAAAGTCAACTACCGTTTGCGTGACTGGACATTTTCTCGCCAACGCTACTGGGGAGAACCGATTCCAGTTATTCACTGGGAAGACGGTGAAACAACGCTTGTTCCTGAAGACGAGCTTCCGCTTCGTTTGCCAAAAGCAACGGACATCAAGCCATCCGGCACCGGTGAAAGTCCGTTGGCAAATCTTGACGACTGGGTAAATGTCGTCGACAAGAACGGGCGCAAAGGAAGGCGCGAAACGAATACGATGCCTCAATGGGCAGGCAGTTCATGGTACTTCTTGCGCTATGTTGATCCGCACAACCAAGGAAAGCTTGCAGATTATGACAAGCTCAAGCATTGGATGGCGGTCGATCTTTATGTCGGTGGTGCCGAACATGCCGTTTTGCACTTGCTTTATGCACGATTCTGGCATAAATTCCTGTATGATTTGGGTGTCGTTCCTACGAAAGAACCGTTCCAAAAGCTGGTCAACCAAGGAATGATTCTTGGAAACAACCATGAAAAGATGTCCAAGTCGAAGGGCAACGTCATCAATCCTGATGATATTGTTGAGCAATACGGTGCAGATACGCTTCGCCTTTATGAAATGTTCATGGGACCTTTGGAAGCATCCAAGCCATGGAGCGAAGACGGGTTAAACGGTGCTTACAAGTTCATCAATCGTATCTGGAATTTGATCATCGATGAAGATGACAACATGCGCGATCGAATTACGACGATCAATGAAGGCGAGCTTGACTTTGCCTACAACCAGACGGTCAAGAAGGTTACTGAAGACTTTACGAAGATGCATTTCAATACGGCCATTTCTCAAATGATGGTTTTCGTCAATGATTGTTATAAGGCAGATTCTTTGCCACTTGAATACGTTGAAGGATTCGTCAAGCTTCTGGCTCCGCTCGTTCCGCACTTGGCTGAAGAGCTTTGGACAAAGATTGGTCATGTCGGGAGCATCGCTTATGCAAAATGGCCTGAATATGACGAATCGAAACTTGTTAAAGATGAAGTCGAGGTCGTCGTTCAAGTTAACGGGCGCGTTCGCCAACACTTGAAGGTTTCAAGCAGCATCTCAAAAGAAGAGCTTGAAAAGTTTGCGATGGCAGATGAACATGTCAAGGAATTCGTTGAAGGCAAGAATGTGGTTCGTGTCATTTCCGTTCCGGGCAAACTGGTCAATATTGTCGTAAAATAATCAATATCGTTAAGAACCTGAGAAGAAAGTCCCGTTTTTCTCTTGAAATAATTAAATGCCGAACAACGGAAGTCGCAAGTCGACTGATTTTGTCCGGCATTTTTTTCAGTTTTGCTACATGAAAACAAACTTTTTCCTTATTCACATCATAGCAAGAAGCGATTGTCATGCATATGCAAAAACCCAGATTAAATTTGCAATTGATTGCAAATCATCCGGTTTTTTAATTTGAGACAGAGTTTGTCAGCCTTCTTTGTTAAAAACGAACTTTAATAATTGATAATACTTATTTTGAATATCAAAAAAGAAGGATTTGAGTTTTAGAGAGCCGATTTTCGCCATAAAACGAACAAAATTAGAATTACAGGCAGTCGATTAACCTTCTTTCCTTGATTAATGCATGAATATTTACTATAATGATAACAATTATAGGGGGTAAGGATTTGAACAACGAACTATCACGATCACTGACGCACAGGCACGTTCAGATGATTGCGATTGGCGGAGCAATCGGAACAGGACTGTTTTTGGGTTCAGGAACAGCAATTCAAAAGGCAGGTCCGGCAATTATTTTAGCGTATTTTATTGCCGGCATATTTTGTTTTTTCATGATGCGCGCAATTGGCGAATTGATCTTATCGGATCTTTCGAAGAATTCATTTATCGAATTCGTACGCGAATATTTGGGTCCGCGCTTCGAATTTATTGTCGGATGGACATATTGGCTTTGTTGGGAATCTTTGGCAATGGCAGATTTGACCGCAAGCGGGATTTATATCAGGTATTGGTTTCCGGGAATTCCGCAGTGGTTGACGGCATTTTGGATAATCGTTTTGCTATTGGCGTTTAATTTGCTCAGTGTCGGAGCATTCGGAGAATTGGAAACATGGTTTTCAAGCATTAAGGTTTTGGCAATTTTGGCGTTGATCGGAACAGGCGTCGTTTTGCTTGCGATGAATGCCAAGGTCGGAGGACACAACGTTTCGTTAAGCAACCTCGTCAGTTACGGCGGCTTTTTCCCGAAGGGGTTCAATGGGTTGCTGGCAGCATTTCCGATGGTTATCTTTGCCTTTACGGGAATTGAGATGGTTGGTCTGACTTCTGGCGAAACGGCTGATCCGAAACGTGATCTTCCGCAGGCAATCAATACTTTGCCGATCAGAATCGGACTTTTTTACGTCGGTTCGATGTTTGTTTTGATGTGCATTTATCCTTGGAATCAGATTGCAACAAATTCAAGTCCGTTCGTTCAGGTGTTCAGCGGCATTGGCATCAAGATTGCTGCCGGAGTCATTAATTTCGTTGTCTTGACGGCCGCTTTGTCCGCTTGCAACAGTGCGATTTTTAGCACGAGTCGGACGTTGTTTGTTTTGGCAAACAGCGGACAGGCTTCAAAAAAACTAGGCAAAAGCAATAATCGCAGCGTACCTGTCAATGCTTTGGTTTTTTCGTCTGTTATTTTGTTTGTGATCGTAATCTTAAACTTCTTTTTGCCGGCCGCAATTTTTGAAATCATTTCAGGCATTGCAACGGTCAGTTTTGTTTTCATCTGGATCGTTTTGGTTGTTTGTCATTACAAATATAAGAAACGTTGCAAAGGCGAACAGACGCTTTTTGCGATGCCGCTGTTCCCCGTTTCGAATTGGGTCACGATCATCTTTTTCCTGGCAGTTTTGATTTTGCTGGCATTTTCAAAAAGCACGCTGATGTCTTTGCTGTTTTCGCTTGTCTGGTTTGCATGTCTGGGAGCGGTTTACAATTTTTTCATAAAGGACAGTGAAAATGAGACTAGATAAATTTTTAGCTGAATGTAATCAGGGGACCAGAAGCGAGGTCAAAGTTCTTTTGAAGAGCAAACGAGTAACGGTCAACGGCGTGACTGAAAATTCAGGAAAAAGACAAATAAACGAGTTTTCAGACGTTGTTTGTCTTGATAAAAAAAAGCTGACGTATCAAAGTTTTGTATACTATATGCTGAATAAGCCAAAGAACGTCATCACTGCAACGGAAGATTCCGTTCAAAAGACCGTGCTTGATTTGATTGACAAAAAAGATCGCATCAAAGGACTTTTTCCAGTCGGAAGACTTGATAAGGATACGACGGGATTGGTGCTTTTGACGAATGACGGGGCGCTTGCGCATGATTTACTGGCACCAAAAAAGCATGTTGAAAAAGTCTATGAGGCAAAGATTGAAGGAATCGTGACCGAGGCTGAAGTCGAGCTTTTTTCAAAGCCGATTGAATTGAAGAACGGCGAAGTTACCAAACCTTCCAGGCTTGTCGTCAGGAAGGCTGATGAAGATGCCGGTATGTCAGAAATCGAGATTACGATTTCTGAAGGCAAGTATCACCAGATCAAGCGGATGTTTGCCAGCACGGGGATGCACGTGCTGGAACTTAAAAGGCTTAAGATGGGATCGCTTGAACTTGACGATCGACTTGATCCCGGGAAATACAGAGCCTTGACTCAAACGGAGATTGAAGAACTTAAAATCAGAGACTGATAAAAAAACCACCGTCAATTTGGCGGTGGTTTTTTGCAGTCAGAATCAATATGTTTTCAAAAACATGAATTAAGTTTCATAAAATCTGGCCATTGCATCTATGTTTCATGTATTTTTGCAAATTATCGGCGATTTCACTTGGCAAAACAACGTAGCGCTCTTTTGCAAGCAGATCCGCAATATCGGAATGTGTATAGACGGCGGCGTCCAGGATTTGATCCTGATCACCCTTGAACTGAGCCAAAAAGGCCGCACAGATTCCGGTAAGCGTGTCTCCCATTCCGCCGGTTGACATGTATGGACCGCCGATCGTGAGCTTTGAGCATTTTCCTGAAAGGTGGTAAATTTCCGTACCGTGTTTTTTTAAAACGACATCGGCATTCAATTCAAGAGCTTTGGCTGCATTTTTAGCAGGAGTCTGTTCTGCTTGACTTAAGCCGGAAAGCCTCTGCCATTCGATTTCATGAGGGGTAAAGATGATTTTTGCGCTTGGCGTCAATTTTTTTAGCTGATCGTCTTCTGCAAGCATGGTGATGGCTGAGCCGTCGATGATCAGCGTCTGGTTTGCATTTTTCAAGACGGAAGAAAAAACCTGCTTGGCCGTTTCATCCGTCCCAAGACCCGGTCCGACAACGACGACGTTTGATTGGAAAACGGATTTGCATAAGGCGTCATTGTCGAAATAATCAATGAACATTGCTTCAGGAACGCGCGCATGAAGCGCCGTGAGATTGGCTTTATGCGAAATGCAGGTGGTCAGTCCGGCTCCGGCCTTGACGGCAGCCTGCACGGCCATAATTGCCGCTCCTCCCATATTGGCATTGCCCCCGATGACTGAAACACGGCCAAAGGTTCCCTTGTGACCTGTCTCGATTCGTTTTTGGATAACGTTTTCAACATCTTTTTGCGTAATGACATGCATTTTACATCAGCCCTTTTTCGTTTTCTTATAACATAATTCTTTTGAAATCAAAAAGCAAACGCAAAAAGCAGAAATATGGTAAAATTATCGTATGTATTTCTATTAGGAGGAATAAAAATGTCAATTGATTGGAAAAAGGAAGCTGAGAATCGCAAGGATGAAATGCTTGCCGATTTGAAGACGATGCTTGAAATCGAAAGCGTCAGAGACGAATCAAAAGGAACGCCTGAAGCACCGCTTGGTCCCGGACCAAAGGAAGCATTGGACAAGTTTTTGGAAATCGGGAAACGCGACGGTTTTGAAACGCTTGAACTTGACGGATTGGCCGGTCACATCGAATTCGGTGAAGGCGATGAAACGATGGCGATGCTGGCACACGTTGACGTCATGCCTGCCGGCAAAGGCTGGAATACGGATCCGTTCAAACCGGTGATCAAAGACGGCAATCTTTATGCGCGCGGCGCACAAGATGACAAGGGACCCGGGATGGCTTGCTACTATGGTCTTAAGATTATCAAGGAACTCGGCCTTCCGGTTTCTAAAAAGGTTCATTTTATTTTGGGAACGGATGAAGAAAGCCAATGGCGCGGAATGACGCATTACTTTGAAAAGATGCCTCAACCTGATTTTGGATTTTCTCCGGATGCCTTTTTCCCGGTTATCAACGGTGAAAAAGGCAATGTCAGTTTCTTCTTGAACTTTGAGGGTTCAAACGGCGGCGATGTTGAGCTTTTGAGCTTTGAATCAGGTTTGCGTGAAAATATGGTTCCGCGCGATTGCGAAGTCAAACTGAATGCCAAGAATTCAGAAGAGATTATTGAGGCATTTGATGCGTATGTTGCAGGGCATCCGGTTGTCGGAACTGCCTTCATGGAAAACGGAACGCTGTTCTTGCACATGATCGGAAAAGCTGCCCATGCTCAAGAACCGCGCAAGGGTGAAAATGCCGGCACTTACATGGCAGACTTCTTGCAACGTTTCAATTTTGGCGGCGATGCCGAAAACTTCGTCAAATTTACTGCAGAGTATTTGCACAAGGATTCGCGCATGAAGAATTTCGGCATTGATTTCACGGATGACGTGATGGGCGATTTGACGATGAATGCCGGCATCTTCTCATTTGAAGCAGGAAAAGGCGGCAAAATCACGCTCAACTTCCGTTTTCCTAAAGGAATGGACGAAAAAACGATCGAAGCCGGTCTTGAAAAAGTCGTTGCTCCGATGAACGTTTCTTTGGAACAAGGAAGCGTAATGGTTCCGCACTATGTTTCACCTGACGATCCGTTGGTTTCAACGCTTCTTGACGTTTATAACCGGCAAATGGGAACAAAGGAAACCGGCAAAGTTGTCGGAGGCGGGACATACGGACGCTTGATGGAACGCGGTGTTGCATTTGGCGCCATGTTCCCTGATACGCCGGATACGATGCACCAAGCCAATGAATACGTTCCGGTCGACGTTTTGGTCAAGGCTTGCGCAATCTATGCCGAAGCAATCTACGAACTTATCAAGTAGGAAACGGACTGAAAAGAGGCTTAAAAAAACTCTGCCTCAAATTTAAAACCCGGATGATTTGCAGCTGATTGCAAACCTGATCCGGGTTTTTGTGTATACGTGACAATCGCCTGACGTGGTGGAAATAGTAAAAGGAATCGAAGACCGGCCTTTACGGACAAATCTTAAAAAAAGACGTTTTGCCCGTAACCGAGGGCTGGCTTTTACGGGCAGATTTCAAAAATCGACGTTTTACCCGTAAGACAGTCTTGACGCATTGATTGAGCAGGAGATGCTCAGCACTGCATTTGACAAAAAATTGTTTTCATGTAGCAAAATTGAAAAAATGCCAGGGCAAAATCAGTCGACTTGCGGCCTCCTTTGTTCGGCATTTAATTCAAGAGGAAAACGGGACTTTTTTTCCCAGGCTCTTTTTAACTATGTCTGTCCGCTCTGATAACGTTGAACGTCTGGGTGTTGTACTTTACGACAATGATATTGCAAACGGTGTACAACGTTAAGAAATATGCCAATTGGTTGAGCGTTCCTGCAAAAGCAAGTACCAAAGAGAGCACGAAAAAAATATTTCCGACGATGCTCCATTTTCTTCTGTCATGGTTTATTTTTTCAATTTCATTAAGTTCAAGAGATGACAAAGATTCAAACGGCTTGACTGCAACCGAGCTTTTGAGTTTGGCCAGATTCCAGCTTAGTCTGATATTATAGATTGTTAAAATTAAAAGCGCGACGTATACGAGCGTCGAAATCGGATCAAGTGACAAACTAATCGTTCCTTTCATTAACTAATCAAAAATCCTTGTAGAGAAGTGTAACTGATTTTTAGAATTAAAGCAAGTTTTGCAAAATATAAAAAAACTGGAATTAAGATTCCAGTTTCGAAGAGCTCATCTGGCAATGATGATGTC
The DNA here is from genome assembly GCF_000224985.1 of Ligilactobacillus ruminis ATCC 27782. Classification (NCBI taxonomy): domain Bacteria; kingdom Bacillati; phylum Bacillota; class Bacilli; order Lactobacillales; family Lactobacillaceae; genus Ligilactobacillus; species Ligilactobacillus ruminis. The sequence continues at coordinate 1,489,584 of NC_015975.1, read as the reverse complement.
GCATGGAGCCGTTCTTGTAACATAGTCGGTAACTGATCCAAGGAAGAGTCTTTCAACCGGATTTGTGCCCGTGGGTCCCATGACGATCAAATCGGTACCGTGATCTTTGATGAATTCTTTGGCGATAACGCTTCTGGGAGAACCATAACGGACGTGCATCGAAACATCATTCAATCCGGCCTTATGAGCGCATTCGACAAGATCATTCAAGTAGTCGCTGACATCTTCAAATGCTTGATAAACAACGTCTCCGCCTGCATCAACCATACCGGCGAAGCTGACGGTAAACTGATTTAAGTCAATGACATTCAAAACATCAAGATGGGAATGGTTTCGTTTGGCAATTTCAACCCCGCGGTCAAAAGCAAGCTTTGCTGCCTTTGATCCGTCAACGGGTACCAGGATTGTCGTATACTTTTGTTCTGTCATATTGACCACTTCCTTTTAGAGGTTTCTTCCAGATTCATTATAACATTTTTATCGATTTGCGTCAGAAGAACCGGTTTGTGCGACGATGAATCTGAAGAAACCTTTGCGGATTATTTCAAGCTGAAAAAAAGCATCCTTTTTGCCGTCCAATTCTTGGTTGATGGTGACAAGCAGCTTTACATAGGCGGAATCCTCGTCATTAGACATGTTTATTTCCGCATTAATCGAGCGCTTGAGTGACTTCAAAATCAGCTTGGCCTTATTGAAATCATCGTTTGACAGAATGTATTCAATTGCCCGCTGAGCTTCAGCACGGTACGTGCGGGCACGTTCGAGCTGATAAGGAGTTGTTTGTTTCATAGGGAGTCCCTCCTTTAGTGGTTGCGCTTACATTAGTGTTGCCTTCATCATACTTTATTTTCAAGGGAAATTCAACAAGCGGATGATATGAAATACAGCGTTCATTAATTTCAATGTGTTTTGAAAAATTATGAAAAAAGGTGTAGAATATAATTAAACACAAGGAAGGGTTTCCATCTTAATCCTAAGGAGGAATCATAAAATGGCGAAAGGATTTGTAGAAGAGCTTGTGGACAACGTAATTGAAAAAGATGACGAACAGACGACTTTTCGTGTTCCAAGCAAGCGTGAGAATTTGGTTTTAAGGGTTGATAACGATCTTCTTTCGAAGTTTTCAAACGGAAATGCCAAGCTTGAAAAGATGTTGCGGAACTTGTTGCGCAATCGTTCAGCTAAAAACAAGCGCGAAGTAATCAATATTAACAAACGCAACTACAGAATCTTTCTTTAAAGGGGGATGTCCATGTTTCTTACGACAGGTGAAATCAATCGAACGTACACCATCAAAGGAATCGTAAACGCCACGGTCAAAAAAGAACTGACATCGGATCAGTTGGATCAAGTCGATGAATTTGATGATTTGTATACTGAGGTCAAAGGAAAACTGATTGAGCGTGCCGTAGCCAAGGGCGGTGAAGGTATTATTGCGGTCCGCTTTGAGCCGCAAGTGGTAAGAGTTTCCGTTGGTCCGAAGTATTTGATGCTTCACGGATACGGGACCGTTATCGGATTTCCGAGAAAGTAACAAAAAAATGCTTGATTAATTTGGGTTAAAGTGTATAATGATAAGAGTAGTCACTTATCAGATGCCGCTGTGGCGGAATTGGCAGACGCGCAACGTTCAGGTCGTTGTTTGGGTTTCCAAGTACAGGTTCGACTCCTGCCAGCGGCATAGTGGTCCTTAGGGACAAGACGCTGCTGTTAAGATAGTTGAAAAGCAGATTGTTGTTTTGTGTTTTCGACTGAGAATTGACAGCAATTATAATTTTTGAGAGATTCAGATGCTTTAGAAGGGTATCTGAATTTTTTTGTATGAATAAAGGTGCGAAGACCGGCTGCTTAACAAATTGCGAATAAGTTTTTTGGATAAATAACTTCAGACTACAACGTTTGCATTAGCTTTCTATTATATGTGATTGGATATTAGATATTTTTATGAAAAAAGTCGGAATTTAATGGTTAAATTCGTCTGAATTTGCTCAATCTGTGCTATGCTGATATTAACAGGTTATGAGAGGTGTTATTGGTGAAATATGTTAATGAAGCTTATGATTTTGTCAACCATGCCTGGTCAAAAGGTAAGATTCAGAAATTGATCGCACCGTTGGAAGGTTTAGCATACTGCACGACGGTAAAAGGATTCAAAGAGGTTGGTTTAGGAGTTCAGCCAGAGGAGAGCAACTATTTCAATTTCTTTTATCCGAAGGGAAGGTTTCACGATTCTTTGTATGGGGATGATTTTCCGGCAGAGGATTTGGTAAGCGATTTCATCTGTGAGGCGGTCAAGCAATACATAGAGGGCGCAAATAGCGAATTTAATGTTCCTTTCGTCAGAATTTTGATTGATTTGATGAGCAACCCTCGTTTTACATATTTAGGGGATGGCGAAACGGAAAAGAAATATGTTCACGTCATACCTGATGACGACAATGCTTACTTGTTGGCATTAAAGGGCGAATTTTTGGCTAAGTTTCATTTTGGCAGCAAATCGGATGCTGATGATGAATATCGTGCAGAATTCACGTCGGAAGAGATTGATGAAATGCGTAAAATGAGTGATTTGGCGATTGACTGGTCCAAGGTCAATTACGAATCGGCATAAAAAAGCCTCGTTTCAGAAATGAAACGGGGTTTTTGCTTTGTCTCGGAAATGTTAGAATAATTGTATCATCATTAAAGGGGGAATATGACATGTCAGTTTTAGCAAATAAAAAAGTCTGTGTTTTTTGCGGGTCAAATGCAGGAGCAGATTCAAAAACGCAGCAAGCATTGAAGACTTTGGCCGAGTACCTTGTTAAAAATGACGATACGCTTGTCTATGGAGGCGGGCGTCTGGGGCTTATGGGCATGCTTTATGAAGACGTTTCAAAAAGAAACGGGAAGGTTATCGGCATAATTCCTGAGATTTTGGAAGATCATGCGATTGATCCGGTGGGTCAAACGGAACTGATTCACGTATCCGACATGTCCGACAGAAAAAAGCAGATGATTGAATTGTCTGATTGCTTCGTAGTATTTCCGGGTGGACTTGGAACGATGGAAGAGTTTTTTCAAACGTATTCGTGGTTTCAATTAGGGATTGTTCAAAAACCGATTATCTTGGTAAACATTGATGGCTATTATAATGATTTGATTAATTTTTTGAAGCATTCTGCCGAAACGGGCTTTATGCCAAAAGAAAACGTTGATGCATTGATTATCGGTGATGATTTGCCGGATTTGTTCAGCAAGGCAAGCGAATTCAAATATGTAAAGGCGAATAAGTGGCGTAATTAGCAAGGTGTGAAGACCAGCCGCTCAACAAGGCGGTAGATAAGGAGGGGCGCGAGTGATCAGCGCAAGCGAAGTCACGACGCGGCACGAACTTATCATGAGCCTTGTTGCTGGTCTGAGCCTGATTAAGGCAAGGTGTGGAGCCGAACGGTCAGCCCCCGCGTATCCAAGTTGCGCTTGCGACGGGTAAGCTTGTCTTGCCCGAGCAAGGGTGCTTGGGACAAGGGGGTTGTGAGGCGAAACCCGATTAAGACAAGGTGTGGAAGCGAGCGCTTATGAGCCCGTACGCAAGCATTGGGCGACCGAAGGCGAGCTCGTCTCGTCTAGGAAGTCCTTGGTTGCGATAGGGGGAATGCGAGCTGGAACCCGATTAAGACAAGGTGTGGAAGCGAGCGCTTATGAGCCCGTACGCAACCGAATAATGATTAAAATCCGTGCCATCATTGAAGTGCAATAAAAAAGTTAGACAAAATTAAACAATTAAGCTGTCAGGGCATGATTTCGGTACTCTACCGGAGTCATGCCTTTTGTTTTTAAAGAAACCCGTTCGTAATTAAAGAAATGGATATAGTCTTGAACCATCATTTGAAATGCAGTAATGTCTTCAAATAACTGTACTTGGCCATAAAAATACCCCACAATCATTAGACTACTTTGTCTAACAATTATAGGGCACTTCATGGCGGCGCGGATTTTTTCTTAGTAAATGATTGATTTTTTGCTAAATTCAGCACTGTGCATCGCCTGATTAAGTCGGGGTTACGGGCAAGTGCGACCGTCAATCGGCAAGTTAGCCTAATTTCGAATTTTGAAAATTTGTCAGCCATTTTTTTCGTTCGATTCGGCGCTTGAATGCAAGTTCATCAATTGCTCCGGTAGGGACGATCGTTTCAGTGAACAAATAGTCCAGTCCATAGGGAGCAATTATCGAGTAGCTTCCGCCTAATTCGCGTGAAACGCCGACCGCACTGCATTTTTCAGGGAAATTGGCAATTGCTGCTTCAATCGTTGAACCATCAGGAGACTTGTCAGAGTGACGCTTTTTTAAACGAATATTTCGCAAGTCCCAAAGATACTTGGAATGACGCTGATTAAGCGTGCTTTGAATCGTCAGGTAATGTTCGTATGATTCGCCGGGATCGTTGTAGTAGACATCAAGGTTGTTTCGCAAAATAGAAGAAGGCTTGTTTTCCAGTTTATTCCAAACGAGTTCGCGAATTGAGCCCGCACACAGCGTTGCCTCTGTCAAATGATATCTGTCAAGAATATTGAAAATTTCCGTGAAATTTTTATCATGTGAAATCCAGTCAATTAATTGTTGTTGATGATCCATCATTGTTCCTCCATTCTCTCTATACTATTTTAACGAGGTTTTGTCTAAATAACCAGTCCAATAGCGAGAATTTAACAAAAATGAAGAAGGTCAGGTCCCTTTTTTTAGCGAAAACGCTAATTCAAAAAATCAGTGAATTTTTTCACAAATTCAGTGTGTCAAGCGGCCGAAAATTTGTTATAGTAGAGATAGTGAATTTCTTAACAAAAGGGGGACGCTAACATTATGGATAAGGTCTTAGCAGTTAATTCTGGCAGCTCCAGTTTAAAATTCAAACTTTTTGAAATGCCGTCCGAAGAGGTAATTGCTTCCGGTTTAATCGAGCGGATTGCGATTCCTGGATCTCAAACGACGATCAAGTATGGAAACGGCAAAGTCTATAAGCATCAGGGAACCGTCAAAAATCATGGAGAAGCGGTCAATAACCTGATGGAGCTGTTGATAAGTTTAGGAATCATCGAGAAATATTCTGAAATTACGGGGGTTGGTCACCGCGTTGTTGCCGGTGGCGAGTACTTCTCAAAATCAGTCGTCGTGACGGATGAAGTCATTCAAAAAATAAAGAACATTACAGAACTGGCACCTTTGCACAATCCGGCCAATTTGATCGGGATTCAGGCGTTTAAGGAAATGTTGCCCGATGCTTGTTCTGTCGTGGTTTTCGATACTGCATTTCACCAAACGATGCCGGAAGAGAACTTTTTGTACAGCGTTCCCTATGAATGGTACGAAAAACTCGGCGTCAGACGTTACGGAGCGCACGGAACCAGTCACCGCTACGTTGCGGGCGAGGCTGCCAAATTGATGGGGCGTCCATTAAAAGATTTAAAGCTCGTGACGTGTCACCTTGGGGCAGGGTCTTCTCTTTGCGCAATCAAGAATGGCAAATCGTTTGATACGTCAATGGGATTCACGCCGCTGACCGGCGTGACGATGGCCACGCGTTCCGGTGACGTTGATGTTTCGATGATTGCTTTTGTCATGGATAAGCTTGGAATCAATTCGATCAGCGAGATGGTCTATACTTTGAACAAGAAATCCGGGCTTGCTGGAATTTCAGGAGTTTCATCCGATATGCGCGACATTTTGGCGGTATCCCATGCCAAGCATCGCGCACGTCTTGCAATCGATATTTTTGTCAAGGATATCGTCAAATATATCGGACAGTATTATTTTGAGATGGGCGGAATCGACGGAATCGTGTTCACAGCCGGAATTGGCGAAAATTCTGCCGTCATCCGAAAGATGATCATGGAAAGACTCAGTTTCATGAACATTACGATCGATAATGAGAAAAATGAAGAGCAAGACGGCGCAACCGTTATTTCCGGTGAAGATTCAGCGATTACGATGATGAAGATTCCGACAAATGAAGAATTGATGATTGCGCGCGACGTAATGGAACTGAAAAGCAAAAAAAGTAAGTGCTAATAAAAAGCCTTGTCGTTTTTCGACAAGGTTTTTTATTAATCCAAGTAATTGCTAATATGGCTGTAAAACGTTAAATCCGGCAAGAAATACAGCGTCTTTGAGTAGTCATAGGGCTGCTCGTTTTTTTGACAGTTGATTTCTTCAATCATGAAGGCAGAACTGCCAACGTCTTTTCCGGTCAGCTCGGCTTCTTCTTCGTTCAAGCGGTGAAGCGACATGTACTCGTCAGCTGTTTTGCTCGTAACCTGGAAGTGTTTCTTGATAAATGCAGAGATTGATTCGTTGCAGATTTCTTCCGTCAGATAAGGAACAACGTCTTTTCTGTAAAATGATTCTTCCAGGCTGACGAGTTCATCTTTGCGTCTTCTGATGCGCTTGATGTGATAAACGGGATCTTTTGGATCGATTTTAAGATAGCTTCCGATCGTTTCGCCGGCAAGAATCGTTTCAAAAACCAAAATTTCGCTTAGAATCGCATCTTTTTCCTCTAAGTCGTGCAGACCGTTTTTGTTGGCCATGTTGACAATGTTTGCCTGATTATGAAGCGGGTGATTGATGAAATAGCCGCTTCCTTGAATTCTGCGCAAAAGTCCCTGATTGTAAAGAACGTTTAAAGCATTGCGAATCGTATTGCGACTGACGGAATACTCTTCCATCAGTTTTCCTTCGCTCGGCAGCTTTTTATCATATTCATGGGCTTTAATTTTGTCGGCTAAATTCAGTGCGACTTCTTGATATTTGAGTGCCAAAGGAACCTCCTTTTAAAAATGGTATTAATTAAATTGATACCAATTAGATTAATTATACATGAAAACGTTCGCACTCGCAACTGTAACCCTCATATTTCATGAGTATAATTTGAAAATTATAATAACTATTTGTTAATTTGCAAAGATATGTCAGCTTAGTTTCCATCGAAACAAAGTAACCAATTTGTAACAGAAACGTAACAGAAAGGGGTTAACAAATAAGGATAAAAGTGTTAAATTGTTCAAGTTAAGACTTTTATATGTTTTTAGGAGGCTTTTATCATGGGCAACAAGCTTGATATTTTAAACGATTACCAAGTTGCGGAAAAGAAAGCTGCTGAACTCAGCAGCGTTTGTGCCAAGCTGCATGACGGCGGTCGTACTCAACATCTGCAATCTGCTTACGATGAGAAACTTAGAAGCGTAGAACTTCAGCGCGATAACTTGGGGGTTATTTTAGAGGCAATTGATGCTGCTGAAGATTAGTTATGATTGAAGAAAGATAATTTATGGTTTTTGGAATTTTTCCAAAAACCTTTTTGCTTTGTAATTCGATTTTTTGAATGCGAATTCCTTGAGGCCGGGAAAAATTATGCCTCAAATTAAAAAACCGGATCAGATTTGCAATTGATTGCAAATCATCCGGTTTTTTTGCGTATGCATGACAATCGCCTTTCGTGATGGAAATAACCAAAAATAGTTTGGCGATAAATTTGACTGAGAGCTCGGTGTGCTGATTTATCAGGCGCTGCATTTGACAAAATCACTGCCGTTTACGGACACATCGATAAAAAATGGATTGTCCGTAAATTTGAGTGAGATCTTGGCGGAATTTATTGAGCATCGTTGCTTTTAAAGAATGGTTTTTTACGCAAAAAATTAAAGAAACGTCTTACGGATTCAAGCGAAAATTGACTGCCTTCGTTCGACATTTTATTTAATTCAAGAGATGAACGGACTTTTTCTCATCCTCTTTTTAATTTCGGGATGAGTTTTCCCCCGGATCTTTTAGCACCACTTTTTTTGAATGGTGATTAATGTTAAGATAAAAGTATCTGTACAGTCAAAATGACGTTAGAAGGGAACGTATTTTAGATGCGAGTTATTTTTGTTGGCGACGTCGTTGGAACCTCAGGCACGAAAATGCTTGAAGAATATTTACCGCAGTTGAAACGCAAGTATCGACCGCAGCTGACCATCGTAAACGGTGAAAATGCGACAAGGGGTCGCGGAATTAATGAAATATTTTATAAAAGACTGATGAAGGCCGGAGCCGACGTGATTACGATGGGAAATCATACTTGGGACAACCTTGAAATTCAACATTTTATTTCAGATGCCAAGAATTTGATTCGACCGCTGAATTTTTCAAAAGGAAAAGTTCCGGGAAAAGGTTGGATGATTCAACGGGTCAATGACAAGAAAATTGCTGTCGTCAACGTTCAGGGGAGAGTATTTATGAACCCTTCAGACGATCCGTTTGCGGAAATGGAAAAACTTTTGGACAAGATTTGTGTCGACTACGTTTTTGTTGACTTTCACGGAGAAACGACGAGCGAAAAAGAAGCCTTCTCATGGTATTTTGACGGACGAGTTTCAGCCGTAATCGGTACTCATACTCATGTTCAGACCAATGATGCAAGAATTTTGCCGAACGGAACAGCATATCTTTCTGACGTCGGTATGACCGGTCCTTATGACGGTATTTTGGGGATGAAACGAAAAAACGTGATCGAGCGTTTTCTGACGCAGATGCCGACGCGGTTTGAAGTTGACGAAGATGGGCGTCAGACGCTTGGCGCTTGTGTGATTGATTTGGATGATCGTTCTAATAAAGCAAAACGGATTACCCCCATTTTGATTAATGACGATCATCCGTTTTTCCAGTAAAAACGGACGGAGGATTTTTAATGGCTAAAACTCAAACTGAAACACCGATGATGAAACAGTATTTGGAAATTAAAGAACAGTATCCGGATGCTTTTTTGTTTTACCGATTAGGCGATTTTTATGAAATGTTCAATGAGGATGCGGTCAAAGGCGCACAATTGCTTGAGCTTACTTTGACAACGAGAAACAAGAAATCAAAAAATCCGATCCCGATGTGCGGCGTCCCGCACCATGCCGTGCAAAACTATATTGATATCCTGATCGACAAGGGATACAAGGTCGCAATCTGTGAACAGATGGAGGATCCAAAACTGGCAAAGGGCATGGTCAAGCGAGAGGTCATCCAGTTGGTGACCCCTGGGACAAATATTGACATGCGAACCGGAGAAGCGGGGGAAAACAACTATCTGACCGCACTTCATGAACAAGACGGAAAATATGGGTTTGCTTATGCCGATCTTTCAACCGGTGAGTTGAGATGTTCTATTTTAGAAGATGACGACAGTCTGCTCAATGAAATGATCAGTTTGAAAACAAAGGAAATCGTGATTGATGAAAGCGTTTCTGAAAAAACGGTTGAAAAAATCAAGAAGCTTCGCGTGCTTGTTTCCAGTCAAGAAAGCGTTGAACCGGCGTCAGAACTATCATATGCAGTTCAAGACGTTGAATCGGATCTTGAAAAAGAAGTTTTGAATCATCTGCTGACGTACGTGAAAAAGACCCAGAAAAGAACGCTTGCGCATCTTCAAAAAGCCGTTCACTATGAACCGGCGTATTTTTTGAAACTGGATCGTTATGCAAAACAAAATCTTGAGCTTTTGCAAAACGCACGGACCGGGAAAAAATCCGGCACGCTCTTGTGGCTGTTGGACGAAACCAAAACGGCCATGGGTGCCAGACTTTTAAAACAGTGGATCTCTCGTCCTTTAATCAATCCGGCACAAATCAAGGAGCGTCAACTGATCGTCAACGATCAGTTGGAACATTATTTTGAACGTTCAAGTCTGCAGGATGAGTTAAAACAGGTTTATGACATTGAACGACTGGCAGGACGCATCGCTTTTGGAAACGTCAACGGACGAGATCTGATTCAGCTCAAGACATCTCTTGCCCACGTTCCGCAGATCAGGTACGTTTTGGAAGAGCTCAACGAGCACGGAATCTATGACGGGATTTTAGCGCGCCTTGATCCTGTCGAAGACGTCTTTGAGCTTTTGGATCGGTCAATTGATGAAGAACCGCCGATTTCGGTGACGGAAGGCGGCGTGATCAAGCCTGGATACAATGAAGAGCTTGATAAATACACGGATGCAATGAAAAACGGCAAGCAATGGCTGGCTGAACTGGAAGCAAGCGAGCGTGAAAAAACTGGCATTCATAACCTCAAAATCGGGTTCAACCGTGTATTTGGCTATTATATCGAAGTCTCGAAAGCAAACGTAGCGAAACTTCCTGAAGGTCGATATGAAAGAAAGCAGACTCTGGTCAATGCCGAAAGATTCATCACGCCCGAATTAAAAGAAAAAGAGGCACTGATTCTTGGAGCGGAAAGCAAGACGTTTGAACTGGAATATCGTTTGTTCGTCGAAGTCAGGGAAAAGGTCAAAAAGCAGATTGAGAGGCTGCAAAAACTTGCAGCAGCCATTGCCGAGCTCGATTGCCTGCAAAGTTTCGCAAGCGTCAGCGAAGATAACCATTTTGTTTGTCCGACGCTTGTTTCAGACAGTCACGATCTTGAAATCAAAGCAGGGTGGCATCCCGTCGTTGAACGCGTTTTGGGCAAGCAAAGCTATGTGCCGAATGATGTTTCAATGCCGGAAGGACGCGATATTTTGCTGATTACCGGACCCAACATGTCAGGCAAGAGCACGTATATGCGACAGCTGGCTTTGACGGTAATCATGGCTCAGATCGGCTGCTTCGTACCTGCAAAGGAAGCAAAGATGCCGATTTTTGACCAGATTTTTACTCGCATCGGTGCAGCCGATGATTTGATTTCAGGTGAATCGACGTTTATGGTCGAAATGAAAGAGACGAATGAAGCTTTGCAAAACGCTTCAAAGAACAGCTTGTTATTATTTGATGAAATCGGACGCGGAACGGCAACTTACGACGGCATGGCGTTGGCTCAGGCAATTATCGAATACGTTCATGACAACGTGCAGGCTAAAACGCTGTTTTCGACGCATTATCATGAATTGACCGTGCTTGACGAAGAACTTGAGCATCTGGAGAACATTCATGTCGGAGCCGTCGAAAAAAACGGTGAGCTTGTTTTTCTGCACAAAATGAAGAAAGGTCCGGCCGATCGTTCATACGGGATTCACGTTGCAAAACTTGCCGGAATGCCGGAAAAGCTGCTTGAACGGGCCGATGTAATCTTGAAGAAGCTTGAAAGTACTTCTGAAACGCACGCGGAAACTCAAAAGACGACCAAAACCGAGCCGATTGAGGAACTCAGCGTTTCTGAAGGAGACGTTCAGCTTTCGCTTTTCAAAGAACCGGCTGAAAAAAAGGAAAGCACAAAAACAGGCAGGAAACAGTCAAAGATCGTTTCAGAATTGGAAAAAGCGGACTTGATGTCTTTAACGCCGATGGATGTGATGCTGATGGTTCACAAATGGCAGCAAGAATTGAAGAAGGGATGACGAATGGCAGAGATTCACGAACTGTCTGCCGTTTTGGCAGATCAAATTGCCGCAGGCGAGGTCGTTGAAAGACCGGCTTCGGTTGTAAAAGAACTGGTTGAAAATGCCCTTGATGCCAAAGCGGCACAGATTACGATTGAAACAAAAGAGGCAGGCCTTGAAATGATCAGAGTGACTGATGACGGTGAAGGAATCGAGGCAGACGATGTCGAAACGGCGTTTAAACGGCATGCCACGAGCAAAATCACCAGTCGAGAAGATCTTTTCAGGGTGGCCACGTTAGGTTTTCGCGGCGAGGCCCTGCCTTCAATCGCATCCGTTTCGGACGTTGTTTTGATGACCGCTCATGCAGGCGATGAAACTGGAACGACGATTCATATCAAGGGCGGAAAAATCGTTTCAAACGATGCAAGTCAGCTCAGAAACGGAACGCAGATAACCGTCAGCGATCTGTTTTTCAACACGCCGGCTCGTTTGAAATACCTTAGCTCGCTTGCGACGGAGCTTTCGCACGTTTCGGATATTGTGAATCGCCTGGCTTTGAGCCATTCGGACGTGGCATTTGTTTTGAAAAATAATGGCAAGACTCTGCTCAAAACAGCCGGGAACGGAAATCAAAAGCAGACTTTCAGCGCAATTTACGGGGTGAAGTCAGCAGCAAAGATGATTTATTTTAATGCCAAAGACCTGGATTTTGAAGTAGACGGAATGGTGTCATATCCGGAATTGACGCGGTCGAACAGAAACGGCATCAGTCTGATGATCAACGGACGCTATATCAGAAATTTCAAGCTGACAAAGGCAGTTTTGAACGGCTACGGATCAAAGCTGATGGTCGGGCGCTTTCCTTATGCTGTCATCAATATCAGGCTTGATCCGCTTCTTTGTGACGTCAACGTCCATCCGACGAAGCAGGAAGTCAGAATCAGCAAGGAACCTCAGCTTGAAAAATTGATTTCTGAAGGAATTTTTGCACGTTTGTCACAGGAAAATCTGATTCCGAATGCCGTTAAAAATCTCAATCATTCTAAGCGAACCGGATTTTCAGGCGAGCAGACAGACCTGTTGGAGAAATCTCCGAAGTATAAAGGTCCGGTTTCGGCTGAAGTTACGGCAGCTTTGGTCGGGGAAAGTCTTGATGATAAACTTGATGGAAAGCAAAACGTGCTTGCAAAAGACGTTAGGCCGATCGTGATTTCAAAGCGCACCGACCTTGAAAAAGCCGAATTGAAGATTTGGGATCAAAAATACATGCAAAGGAAAACGTCCGTAAAAGACCAGGAAATTTCTGCGGAATCTTCCAAAAAAAGGTTTCCGGAATTGCGTTATATCGGTCAGATGCACGGAACGTATCTTTTTGCAGAATCAGAAGACGGACTTTATATCATTGACCAGCATGCCGCTCAAGAGCGTTGCAAGTATGAGTATTACCGGACTGAAATCGGAAACGTTTCTTCAAATCAGCAGCGTCTGCTGGTGCCGATCGTGTTGACCTACCCGACGACCGATGCTTTAAAAATTGAGGAAAATCTTGATAAGCTTGCAAATCTCGGCATTGAATTGGAAGATTTTGGAAAAAACACGTATATTTTAAGGCAGCATCCGACATGGTTCAAGCAAGGCGAAGAAGAAGAAATCGTGCGTGAGATGATTGACATGTTTTTAAACGACGACAAATTGACAGTGGCAAAATTCAGGGAAAAAACCGCCATCATGATGAGTTGCAAACGTTCGATCAAAGCCAATCATCATTTGGAAGAAGAACAGGCGAAAGTTTTGCTCAAAAAACTTTCAACGTGTGAAAATCCGTTCAATTGTCCGCACGGACGGCCTGTTTTGGTTCATTTTACTTCAAAGGACATGGAGCATATGTTTAAGAGAATTCAGGACCCGCATCAAACGGGATTTAATGACGAATTATAAGCAAAAAATGCAAAAATATGTTACTATTATATGCGCAAGTTTAGAAGTGAGGATATGCAATGTATGAATATTTGATAGGCACGATTACGCAAGTTTTTCCCGCATATATCGTTGTTGAAAACAACGGCATCGGTTATCTGATCAATGTGGCCAATCCGTTCAGGTTCAAATCAGACGAAACTAAAAAGGAAAAAATTTATTTGCACCAGATTGTCCGCGAAAATGAAATCGTGCTATATGGTTTTTCTGATTTCAATGAAAAACAGCTTTTTTTGAAACTGATCAGCGTTTCAGGCATTGGGCCGAAGAGCGCACTTGCGATTTTAGCCAATGAGGATCACAACGGGTTCGTTTCAGCGGTCAATAACGATGACGATGCTTACTTGACCAAGTTTCCCGGAATCGGCAAAAAAACTGCCAAGCAGATCATCTTGGATCTCAAAGGCAAGCTTGGAGGACTTGAAAGCGGCAAGCCGCTTAAGGGACAACAAGATTTGGAAATCGTTGCAGAGCAGACATCCCCATATTTGAAAGAGGCACTGGAAGCGCTGCTTGCATTAGGGTATACGAAAACGGAAGTCAAAAAGACCGGCAGGAAGCTGTTGGACTTTAAGGGTGATTCAACCGATGAATATTTGAGACAAGCGTTGCGGTTGATGATGAACAAATAATTTTAACGGGAGGAGTCCATGTGACTGAAGACAAGCGAATCGTTTCGGGAGAAAATCTTGACGCAAGCGAACAAGCCGACTTGACGCTTCGTCCAAAGACTTTGAAAACATATATCGGACAAGAAAAAATCAAACGCGAACTTTCCGTTTATATTGCAGCAGCGAAACAACGGGAAGAATCGCTTGACCATGTTCTTTTATACGGTCCTCCCGGCTTAGGCAAGACCACGCTCGCCTGCATCATTGCCAATGAAATGCAGGTCGGCATCAAAACGACGACCGGTCCGGCAATTGAAAAGCCTGGCGATTTGGTGGCGCTTTTGAATGAACTGGAGCCTGGTGACGTTTTGTTCATCGATGAGATTCATCGTCTTCCCAAAAACGTTGAGGAAATTTTATATTCGGCGATGGAAGACTTCTACATCGATATTATCGTCGGACAGGATTCGTCGGCTCATCCGGTCAGATTTCCGTTGCCGCCGTTTACTTTAGTCGGGGCAACCACGAGAGCCGGAATGCTTTCTGCACCTCTAAGGGCACGTTTTGGAATCGTCGGTCACATGAATTATTACGAAGACGATGAGCTGACGCGGATCGTTCAGCGTTCAGCAGCTGTTTTTGCGGCTCAGATCAGTGCTGACGGAGCGTTTGAAATAGCGAGACGTTCGCGCGGGACTCCGCGCGTCGCCAATCGGCTTTTGAAACGCGTGAGAGATTTTGCCGAAGTTGCGCATAAAGATGAGATTGATACGCAGATCGTGTGCTATGCTCTGGATTTGCTTAGAGTCGACCAGTGCGGTCTGGATGACACGGATCGCAGACTTTTGAGAACAATGATCGAATTATACGGCGGAGGTCCGGTCGGACTGGCGACTTTGGCCGCCAATATCGGCGAAGAAACGGAAACGGTCGCTGATATGATCGAACCATACTTGATGCAGCGCGGTTTCATCAAGCGAACTCCAAGAGGTCGCATGGTGACGCCACTCGCATACAAGCATTTGAACTTGAAAATTGATAATAATTGAGAAGGGTGACTATTTTGTCAGAAAAACACTTAACGACTGAAGACTTTGATTATGATTTGCCGCAGGAATTGATTGCGCAGACTCCTTTAAAGGAACGAGATCAATCGCGTCTGCTCGTGCTTGATTCAAAGACGGGCAAATATCAGGATGATTATTTTTATAACGTCATCGATCGTTTGAATCCGGGAGATGCCCTGGTTATGAACGATTCTCGCGTCATGCCGGCCCGTCTTTACGGAGTCAAGCCTGAGACCGGAGGACACGTTGAAGTCTTGTTGCTGAACAATACTGACGGAGATAACTGGGAAACGCTCGTCAAGCCTGCCAAACGTGCAAAAGTCGGTACGGAAATTTCTTTTGGCGACGGCAAGCTGACTGCAACCGTAACGGAGGAACTGGAGCATGGCGGCAGGATGATCGAATTTCATTATGACGGCATTTTTATGGAAATTCTCGATCAGTTAGGAGAAATGCCGCTTCCTCCTTATATCAAGGAAAAGCTTGACGACCCTGAAATGTATCAGACGGTATATTCAAGAGAAATCGGCTCTGCTGCTGCGCCGACTGCCGGACTGCATTTTACAAAGGAATTACTAAAAAAAATTGAAGACAAGGGCGTAAAACTCGTTTATCTCACGCTTCACGTCGGTCTTGGCACGTTCCGTCCGGTCAGTGAAAAAAATATCGAAGATCACAAGATGCACAGCGAATTCTATCGTTTGACGGAGGATGCCGCTAAAACGTTGAATGAAGTCAAAGCAAACGGCGGCCGCATCGTTGCAACGGGGACGACTTCAATCAGAACGCTTGAAACGATCGGGACGAAATTTAACGGTGAAATTCGTGCCGACAGCGGTTGGACTGATATTTTCATCAAACCAGGCTATAAATGGCAGGTCGTTGATGCATTCATTACGAATTTCCACTTGCCGAAGTCGACTTTGGTAATGCTCGTTGCATCATTTACGGGACGCGAAAATATTTTGAACGCATATCGCCATGCCGTTTCAGAGAAGTATCGTTTCTTCAGTTTTGGCGATGCGATGTTTATTTATTGATACGGAGGAATTAACATATGAGTGAACCAGCTGTCAAATATCGGCTGATTAAAAAAGAAAAGCATACAGGGGCACGTTTGGGAGAATTGATCACGCCGCACGGAACTTTCCCGACGCCAATGTTCATGCCGGTCGGCACGCAGGCAACCGTCAAGTCGATGTCGCCAGAGGAACTTAAAGAAATGGGTGCCGGAGTGATTTTGTCAAACACCTATCACCTTTGGCTTCGTCCAGGCGAAGATCTTGTCAAAGAAGCCGGCGGTCTGCACAAGTTTATGAACTGGGATCGGGGAATTTTGACTGATTCGGGCGGATTCCAGGTGTTTTCCTTGGCTGAAATGCGCAACATTACGGAAGAAGGCGTTCATTTTAGAAGTCATTTGAGTGGAGAACCGCTCTTCTTGTCACCTGAAAAGGCAATTCATATCGAAAATTACCTTGGATCTGATATCATGATGAGTTTTGATGAATGTCCGCCGTTTTTCGAATCATACGACTACATCAAAAAATCGATCGAACGTACGAGTCGTTGGGCCGAACGCGGGCTCCGCGCTCATGAAAATCCAGAGACGCAAGCCTTGTTCGGAATCATTCAAGGCGGAGGTCACAAGGAACTTCGTGAACAAAGCGCAAGAGACCTTGTCTCGCTTGATTTTCCGGGATATTCGATCGGTGGTCTTTCCGTTGGCGAATCAAAGGCTGAGATGAATCATGTTTTGGATTTCACGACGCCGCTCATTCCTGAAAACAAGCCGCGCTATCTGATGGGCGTCGGTTCTCCTGACGCTTTGATCGACGGTGCGATTCGCGGAATCGACATGTTTGACTGCGTTTTGCCGACGAGAATTGCAAGAAACGGAACATGCATGACTTCGCACGGCCGTTTGGTGGTTAAAAACGCAAAATATGCGCGCGACTTTTCGCCAATTGATGACAACTGCAATTGCTACACGTGTCGAAACTATACCCGTGCTTACGTTCGTCATCTGTTCAAGGCTGATGAAACGTTTGGACTGCGTCTTACGAGCTATCATAATCTTTATTTCCTGCTCAATCTGATGAAACAGGTGCGCCAAGCCATTATGGATGACAATCTGCTCGAATTCAGGCAGGATTTCTTCGAGCGCTACGGGTTGAACGTGGCTAATCCGAAGAACTTTTAAGTTTTGGTAAAAGCCATTAAAAGACTGGAAAAAATTCGTTATTTTTGATACAGTGTACTGTAGTATTTTTCTAAGGAGTGAATAATTTGTCATCTTCAATTTCAACAATCGTTATGTTCGTCGTTTTGATTGCTTTGATGTATTTCATGATGATCAAGCCGCAAAAAAAGCAGCAGCAACAACATCAAAAAATGTTGTCTGAGCTTAAGCCTGGCGATGAAATCACGACAATCGGCGGACTTCACGCTGTCGTTTCTGAAATCGATAAGGAAAAAGCGCTTGTCACGCTTGATTGCGACGGCGTTTATCTGGACTTCTCAAGAAACGCGATCGCACGCGTGACTAAGAAGGCTGAAAGCCAACCGA
Source organism: Ligilactobacillus ruminis ATCC 27782 (assembly GCF_000224985.1). Classification (NCBI taxonomy): domain Bacteria; kingdom Bacillati; phylum Bacillota; class Bacilli; order Lactobacillales; family Lactobacillaceae; genus Ligilactobacillus; species Ligilactobacillus ruminis. The sequence continues at coordinate 1,472,042 of NC_015975.1, read as the reverse complement.
CAGCAGCTGCTGAAGAAGAAAAAGCACCTGAAACAGAAGAAACAACTGAATCAGAATCCAAGTAATTCTTGGTTGCAAAAAGACCTCGTCTTGTCAGAAGGCGAGGTCTTTTTGTCATGCGTTTTGTGAATTGTCCCCCTTGTCAAGGACACCGTAAAATGTTTTTTCACAATAATTTGGAAGTTAAAAATTTTCGTTCCGTGTTTTTGGACAATGCATATTTCTTAACTCTTTAATCTGGACAACCTGTTTTTTATTAATAATGTGTTTCATTCATGGTGCAGGGGCAGAATATTTTATCCAAATTCCCTTTGTCCATGAAAATGGGACAATCATTTTTATGACTAAAAAACGTGATTGAAACAATGGATTGTGAAATTACGGTGTCTACTGTTATGGGGAGAGTATATTGCAAAAGCATTTTTTGACCGTTGATAAAAAAATCCGGTCTTGCATCATGAGCTATGTTTACATATGAACATCTATTTTCGCATAAACTTCATAATTAAAACATATATACAATAGTGCCCTTTTGATTAAAAACAGATAAGAATTTTGAATATCAAAATAGCTTAAAAATTCTTTTTTCTAAAGCGAGAATCTGTTGTCTAAATTATAGCTTATTTATCCATAATTTTTTCACTATCAATACTTTTTCTAAATGAATCTTAATAATGCATAACAATACTGTATTTATCATGATACTTTGAATAGTCAAAGCATCTTTGCGAAATTTTGAGGCAACTGAGCAAATATAAAATTGAGGAAACTCTAATCGTAGAATTAGTTTAGTTTGACACTGAATATTAAATATAATATGATTCATTCATCGAATAGTTTGATATTCGAAATAATTTGAATTAAGTGAGGTGACACGCGTGAAGGTAATGGATGCACAAGAGATCATGGACATGATTCCAAATCGCTATCCGATCTGTTACATCGATTATGTCGATGAACTCGTTCCTGGTGAAGAAATCACGGCAACAAAAAACGTAACGATCAATGAATCCTTTTTCCGTGGACATTTTCCGAATAATCCAGTCATGCCTGGAGTTTTGATCATTGAAACGCTTGCTCAGGCAGCGTCGATTTTGATTTTGAAATCTCCTGAATTTGAAAACAAGACGGCCTATTTGGGTGCCATTCATCAGGCAAAATTCCGCAAGGTAGTTCGCCCTGGTGATGTCTTGAAGCTTCACATCGTGATGGAAAAGAAGAAGTCCAACATGGGCATCGTCAAGGCTGCCGCGCTCGTTGACGGCAAGAAGGCCTGCACTGCAGAGCTGATGTTTGCTGTTTATGACAGGGATGAAAAGATTTAGTGGAAAGACCGCTTTTTATTTGTTATTATTTTGATAGTCAAAATATTTGGAAAGCAAAAAGATAGGCGGTATGAATTATGGATGAACGCAGTCAATATATCAATGATGCCCTAATTCGAATCTACAGTGATATCTTATGGATTGAAGAAAAAGAGCTGCGCAAAAGCAGGTTTAACGACTTGACGATCAAGGAAATGCATGCGATCAACGCCATTTCGATGTATGATCACAAAACGGCGACAGAGGTTGCAAATGAGCTGCACCTGACCCCGGGAACTTTGACGTCGACGATTGACCGATTGGTTAAAAAGGGTTATGTTGAGCGAATCCGCGGATTGGACGACAGACGCGTGATCAGACTCGGACTGACCAAAAAGGGGCGAGTGATGTATCGTGCTCACGATGCATTTCACCATAAGATGGTTGAGGGGTTTTTGAAAGATATCAGTCCCGAAGAAATGAAAATCGTTGAAAAGGCGATTCGAAATCTTGAAGACTTTCTGAATGAAAATTCTTAGAACAGGGTGTTTAAGAAATGAAACGTTTGAAAATTGAGGCATTGGCAAAAAGTGTTCCCGAAATGCGGGTGTCAAATGACGATTTGGCAGAATTTATCGAAACGTCAGATGAATGGATCAGCCAAAGAACAGGAATTAAAACCAGACGAGTCAGTCTTGGCGACAACACGTCCGATCTTTGTGCCAAAGCGGCAGAAGAGCTGCTTTCAAAAACGTCGACGGAGGCTTCGGAAATTGATTTGATTATCGTCGCAACGATGACTCCTGACAGTGCAACGCCTTCGACGGCTGCAATCGTTCAAGGCAAAATCGGTGCCAAAAATGCGGTTGCCTTCGATATCTCAGCTGCTTGTTCAGGTTTTGTATATGCATTGGTTACGGCAGCATCGATGCTTGATTCAAAGCATGCCAAAAAAGCTTTGGTAATTGGCGGAGAGGTGCTTTCAAAATCGCTTGACTGGAGCGATCGCACGACATGCGTCCTGTTCGGTGACGGAGCGGCCGGAGCATTGATCAATTGCGATTTTGACGGAGATTCCGCTTTGCTTGGCTACAGTTTGAAGAGCTTCGGCGAAGACAGCGATAAGCTTTCATGTCAAAAGACGCTGCCGCTTGCAAAATTTCCGCCCGAATCGAACAAGAAAACGGCAACTCCGTTTGAAATGGACGGCAGAGCGGTTTATAATTTTACGACCAAAATCGTTCCGACGGTGATTAAAGCTGCCGTTGAAGACAGCGGACTCGGGTTGGATCAGATCGATCGTTTCGTCTTGCATCAGGCAAATGCGCGAATCATCAAAGTGATTGCCAAAAAACTGCATCAGCCGTTGGAAAAATTTCCTGAAAACATTTCGGAATACGGGAATACGTCAGGGGCCAGCATCCCCCTGCTTTTAAGCGAACTTTCCGAACAAAAAGAACTTGTTCGCGGTGAAACGATGCTTCTTTGCGGATTTGGCGGTGGCCTTTGTGCTGGAGCCTGCGTGATTCGCTACTGAATTTTAAATCAATTACACATTATTTTAAGGAGAAATTATCATGACAAAAGAAGAAGTTTTAGCAAAAGTACAAGAAATCGCAGCAGAACAATTGGACGTCGACAAAGAAGAAATCGTGCTGACGGCAAATATCAAGGATGATCTTGATGCTGACAGTCTCGATGTTTTTGAAATCATGAACGAACTTGAAGACAGTTTCGATATTCAGCTTGATGCCGATGAAGGCATTCAAACGATCGGTGATGTCGTTGACTATGTTCAAAAGCAATTGGAATCAAAGGATTAAGAGGTGTTTTTTTGACAAAAGTCGGACTTTTATTCAGCGGACAAGGCGCACAAGTTCCGGGAATGGGAAAAGATTTCTATGAGAAGATTCCGGTCTTTGCCGAAACGATCGACCAGGCTTCAGAAATTTGCGGCTTTGATCTGACGGGGTGCTTTGGAAGTTCTGAAATGCTCAAGCAGACGAAGTACGTTCAGCCGGCGCTTTGCGCATTTTCTTACGGGGTTTTTAAAGCTTTGAAAAATGCAGCACCGGATCTGAACGTCGTCGGCGGAATCGGACTTTCGCTTGGCGAATATCCGGCTTTGATTGCTTCTTCAATGCTTGATTTTGAAACCGGCATGAAACTCGTGTCGAAAAGAGCAGAGTTCATGCAGGAAGACTGCGATCGTCATCAAAGTTCAATGGCTGCAATTTTGAAACCTGACGTCGAGCTTGTTGAAAAAATCTGTGCCGAAATTTCGACGGACGAAAAGCCGGTTTCGATTGCCAACTATAATTCGCCAAAACAAGTCGTCATCGGAGGCGATGATGAAGCCGTAAAAAAAGCATCAGAGAAACTGTCTGAGGAAGGCAAAATGCGCGTAGTCGAGTTAAACGTCAACGGCGCGTTTCATACGCCTTTGTTCAGGACGTCTTCTCAAAGACTTGGCGAAGTCTTAAAAGCCGTTTCGTTCAAGGATCCTGAATTTGTCATTGAGAGCAATACCGACAAGATTCCGTTCACGAAAGAAAATGCAGCCGAAATTTTGCAGCGACAAGTCATGTCGCCAACACATTTTGCTGCTTGCGTTGAAAAAATGATCAAAGATTGTGAAATTGAAACTTTTATTGAAATCGGACCCGGCGAGACGCTGTCGAAATTCGTCAGGCAAATTGATCGAAACGTTGGACGCGCCTCGGTTGAAACGCTTGAAAAAATGCAGAAATTTTCGCTTTAACGAGGAGGAAAAAGATGAATCTTAAAGGAAAAACGGTTTTTGTAACCGGATCTTCTCGAGGCATCGGTGCTGCTTGTGCGGAAGCATTTGCTAAAAAGGGTGCCAACGTTATCGTTAACGGGCGTCACGGCGTAAGTGACGAGTTGGTCAAAAAAATTGAAGCAAACGACGTCGTCTGCAAAACGATCATTGGAGACGTTTCCGTTGCAGAAGACGTCAAGAGGATGACGAAAGAGGCCTATGAGGCATTTGAAACGATTGATGTTCTGGTCAATAATGCCGGGATTACGAACGACAAGCTTTTAATCGGCATGAAAGACGAAGATTTCGATGCCGTTGTCAACGTCAATTTGCGCGGAACGTTTTTGATGACGCGTGCTTTTTTGAAGAAAATGTACAAAAAAAAGAGCGGAGCGATTATCAATCTTGCATCAGTCGTCGGATTGCACGGAAATATCGGTCAGGCAAATTATGCGGCTTCAAAAGCCGGCATAGTCGGTTTGACCAAAACTTGCGCAAAAGAGGGTGCTTTGCGCAACATCAGATGCAACGCGATTGCGCCGGGAATGATTGAAAGCGACATGACCAGTGTATTAAGCGATAAGGTTAAGGAAGAAACATTGCGAGACATTCCGCTCGAACGTTTCGGCAAGGTTGAAGAAGTTGCTGAAACGGCGGTTTTCTTGGCCGAAAATGATTATATTACGGGCCAGGTAATTCCGGTTGACGGCGGAATGACGATTTAGGAGGGAGTTAGTCCATGACAAGAGTTGTAGTTACCGGAATGGGAACAGTTAACCCTTTGGGAAACGATGTTGTCGAATTTAAGGAAAATCTGTTTGCGGGAAAGCTCGGGATTGCTCCTATTACGAAATTTGACGCATCCGAAACGGGGATTACGAATGCCGGTGAGGTCAAAAATTTTGATCCAACGTTAAGAGTCGGCAAAAAGGCCGCCAAACGGATGGATCTTTATTCTCAATATGCGGTTGACACCGCGCTTCAAGCAATTGAGGATGCGGGCATAACGGAGGAAAATACCGCATCTGAAGATATGGGGGTTATTTTTGGATCAGGCATCGGGGGACTGACGACGATTCAAGAACAAGTCATCAAGATGCATGAAAAAGGTCCGAAACGAGTTTCGCCGCTTTTTGTTCCGACAGCGATTGCAAACATGGCTGCGGGAAACATTGCGCTTAGAGTCAAGGCAAAGAATATCTGTACGTCAATCGTGACGGCCTGTTCTTCCGGAACGAATTCGATTGGCGAAGCATATCGTCAGATTAAAGAAGGCAGAGCCAAGGTAATGCTGACCGGTGGCGCCGAAGCTTCGGTAAATGAAATCGGAATTGCCGGTTTTGCGGCATTGACGGCACTGTCTGATCAAGTCGATCCGACCAAGGCTTCAATTCCGTTTGACAAGGAACGCTCTGGATTTGTCATGGGCGAAGGCTCGGGCTGTCTTGTTTTGGAAGAATTAGAACACGCAAAAGCACGTGGTGCGAGAATTATTGCCGAAATGGTCGGTTATGGCAGCACTTGCGACGCATATCACATGACAGCGCCCGATCCGACCGGGGAAGGGGCTGCACGCGCGATGAAGCAGGCAATCGATGAAGCCGGAATCAAGCCGGAAGACGTCGGATACGTCAATGCTCACGGGACGGCAACCAAAGCAAATGATGCCGGCGAAGCCAAGGCAATCAACCTGGTCTTTAAGGATTATCAGGTTCCCGTCAGTTCAACCAAATCAATGACGGGGCATCTGCTTGGTGCCGCTGGTGCAGTTGAAGCCTGTGCAACGATTCTTTCCTTGCAAAATGGCAGGTTACCTGTCAATATAGGAATGACGACTCAAGACGAAGAGTGTAAAGTTAACATTGTAACAAAGGATAAAGAATCAGCCCCTGATCTTGAGTATGCGATTAGCAACTCATTAGGCTTTGGCGGGCACAATGCCGTTGTGGCGTTCAGAAAATGGAGTGAATAATTTTGTTGGACTTTAATGATATTCAAAAATTAATGGATGAATTCAACGGTTCTGACATGCGTGAACTGGAAATCACCAGCGAGGGGTTTCACATTCATTTAAGCAAGAATGAAGTTTCTTTCGAAAAACCTGTGATTGCCAAAGAAAGCAGCGAAAAGCCGGCAATCGAAGCTGTTGAGGACGTTTCCGCTTTGGAAAAAAGCGAAGCGTCTGAAAAAGATGACGTAAAAGCAATCAGGGCCCCAATGGTCGGGACGATTTATCTTAAACCAGAACCGGACAAAGATCCGTATGTGACTGAAGGAATGCGCGTTCACAAGGGTGACATCGTCTGCATCATCGAAGCAATGAAAATGATGACCGAAATCAAAAGCGACCTTGATGGAGTTATTTCTGAAGTTCTGGTCGAAAACGAAGATCTTGTCGAATTCGATCAGCCATTATTTAAAGTTACGGAGGGATAGGCATGGTTGTTTTAGATTCAACACAAATTCAAAAAATCATCCCTCATCGATATCCGATGCTTTTGATTGACCGCGTCGATGAGCTTGAACCTGGTAAAAAGGCGGTCGCAACGCGCAACGTGACGATTCATGAAGAAGTGTTCAACGGGCATTTTCCTGACAATCCGGTCATGCCTGGCGTATTGATCGTTGAGGCGCTTGCCCAGACCGGAGCCGTTGCATTGCTTTCGATGCCTGAATTCAAGGGCAAGACGGCTTATTTTGGCGGCATTCGTCAGGCAAGGTTCAGAAAGGTCGTCCGTCCCGGCGATACGCTGAGACTTGAGGTTACGCTAGACAAAATCAGAAACAACATAGGGACGGGCAAGGCTGAAGCAACGATTGACGGCAAAAAGTGCTGCAGCGCGGAGCTGACGTTTATGATCGGATAACAAGAGGTAGGTAAAGCGATGTTTTCAAAAGTTTTAGTAGCCAATCGCGGCGAAATTGCGGTTCGGATCATTCGCTCTTTAAAAGAGCTCGGGATAAAATCGGTGGCAATCTACTCAACCGTTGACCGTGAGAGCCTGCATGTTCAGCTGGCTGATGAGGCCGTTTGCGTCGGCTCGGCCAAACCGCAAGATTCTTATTTGAACATGAAGAATATTTTAGCGGCGGCAATCGGGACCGGGGCTCAGGCAATTCACCCCGGATTTGGTTTTCTTTCTGAAAACAGCCGTTTTGTCGAGATGTGTGAAAGCTGCGGAATTACTTTCATTGGTCCAAAATCAGAGACAATTTCACTGATGGGGAACAAGGCCAATGCCAGAATCCAGATGCAGCAAAGCGGCGTTCCCGTTATTCCGGGGAGCGAAGGCTTTATCGACAACGTTGAAGAAGCCAGAAAAATCGCCGAAAAAGTCGGATACCCGGTTTTGCTGAAAGCAGCGGCCGGTGGCGGCGGCAAGGGAATCAGAAGGGTCAATAATGAAGAAGAGCTTACGAATGCTTATGAAGAGGCACGGCGTGAAGCTTTGAGCGCATTCGGCGATTCCAGGATGTATCTTGAAAAAATCATGGAAAACGTCAAGCATATCGAAGTCCAGGTCTTCAGAGACGAATTCGGTCATTCCGTGTATTTCCCGGAACGCGACTGTTCGATTCAGCGAAACAAACAAAAGATGATTGAAGAAAGTCCATGTTCTCTCGTTACGCCCGAGCAAAGAAAACAGCTTGGCGAGATTGCGGTTCGTGCGGTCGATGCGATCGACTACAGGAATACCGGAACAATCGAGTTTTTGATGGACAAGAATCACAGATTCTATTTTATGGAAATGAATACCAGAATTCAGGTTGAACATACCGTAACCGAGATGGTGACAGGCGTTGATCTTGTCAAGGCACAAGTCAGGGTTGCTTCGGGAGAACCGCTTCCGTTCAGGCAAGAAGACATCAAACTGTTGGGCAGCGCGATCGAATGCCGCATCAACGCTGAAGATCCTGCTAAAAATTTCATGCCGTCGATCGGCAGAATCAACTACTTGTACTTCCCGGTCGGAAACCTGGGGATGAGAATCGATTCCGACCTTTATGCCGGGACAGAAATTTCTCCTTATTATGATTCGATGATTGCCAAGGTGATTGCTCTTGGACATGATCGCCATGAAGCGGTCGAAAAAGTCAAACGCCTGTTGTCGGAAATGATTATTTCAGGCATCACGATCAACCGCGATTTCCATCTGGCAATCTTAGAGGACCCTGAATTTTTGAGCGGAAAGACGACGACCGATTATTTGGAACGCGTCTTTTTGCCAAAATGGAAGCGAAGTGAAAAGAATGCAACTGTTTAATGAATTAAAGACGTTGGGACAAAGACACGTCAAGGCTGATAAAAAGGCAATGGCAAAGGTTCCTGACGGGATGTGGATCGAATGTCCCAAATGCGGACATCCGATCTACCACAAAGATTTTGACTGTTACAAAGAATGTCCGGAATGCAGCTACGGCTTTCGAATGCGGGCCAAAGAACGGCTGTCATGGCTGGTTGATGAATTCGAGGAAACGGATGGCAACCTGCAAACGACAGACCCGTTGGATTTTCCTGATTATGACGAAAAGCTTGCCAAGGGAAAGAAAAATTCGGGGATAAATGAATCTGTTTTGAGCGGAATCGCAAAAATCAACAAGCAAAAATTTGCGCTCGGAATCATGGATCCTTACTTCGTAATGGGGTCGCTCGGGACCGTAGCCGGCGAAAAATTGACGCGTTTGTTTGAAACCGCGACTTCACAAAAACTTCCGGTGGTTGTTTTTACGGCCTCTGGCGGTGCCAGGATGCAAGAAGGAATTTTTTCTTTGATGCAAATGGCAAAAGTTTCCCAAGCAGTTAAAAAACACGGCGATTGCGGCTTGCTGTATGTCAGCGTGCTGACGGATCCGACAACGGGAGGCGTGACGGCGAGCTATGCGATGCAAGGCGATATTATTTTGGCTGAGCCACATGCTTTGGTCGGTTTTGCCGGCAAGCGGGTAATTGAGCAAACGATGCACCAAAAGATTCCCGATGATCTTCAAAGCGCTGAAACGTTGCAAAAAAACGGCTTTGTTGATGCCATCGTCAAACGGCATGATGAAAAACAGCTGCTTGAAAAGATTCTGATGATGCACGAGAGAGCGGGTGAGTAATTGAAATCAAAAAAAGATAAAACGGCCGCTCAGATCGTTGCCTTGTCCAGAGCACCGGAAAAAATCACGACTCCGGAACTGATAAAGGGCTTGTTTGCAGATTTTATCGAATTTCACGGTGATCGCAATTATCAAGATGATCAGGCGATCGTAGCCGGCATCGGAACGTTCAAAAAAAAGCCGGTGACGATAATTGCGACCGATAAAGGCGTTTCTCCCAAGGAACGCATTGCTAAAAATTTCGGCTGCCCGTCTCCTGGTGGCTACAAAAAGGCGCTGCGTTTGGCAAAACAGGCAGAAAAATTTAATCGACCGGTGATTGCATTTGTCAATACGTCTGGTGCATATCCGGGCAGGAGCGCAGAGGAACACGGGCAAGGTGAAGCGATTGCACGCAATCTGCTGGAATTTTCAACCTTGAAAGTACCGTTTGTCACGGTTATCTTTGGCGAAGGCGGAAGCGGCGGAGCATTGGCCCTTGCTTGCGGAGACGAGGTCTGGATGCTTGAAAACAGCATGTATTCCGTTTTGTCTCCTGAAGGTTTTGCCTCGATTCTTTGGAAAGACAGTAGGAGAAGCGATGAAGCCTGTGAAATCATGCAGCTTACGCCCGCATCTTTGCTTAAAAATGACGTGATTGAAGGAATCATTCCTGAACACCGTAGCCATCGTCAAACCATTGCCGAAATTGCAAAAGTATTAGATGAAAGACTGCAAAAACTTGAAAAATTAACGCCGGAACAGCTGCTCAGCAAGAGGCATTCGCGTTTCCGGAAATTTTAGAGAAAGAGATGAGTTAAAGTGGGAAATTTGTTGGAAGGCAAAAAAATTCTCGTGATGGGCGTTGCAAATCGTCGTTCGATTGCATGGGGCTGTGCTTCAGTCATGCAGGAACAAGGCGCTCAATTAATTTACACGTACCAAAACGAACGTTTGAAAAAGAGTCTGCTCAAACTTGTTGGCGATGAAGAACGCTTGGTTGAATGCGACGTTTCAAGCGATGAAAGCATTCAGGCGGCTTTTTCAATCGTCAAGGAACGTTTCGGCACGATCGACGGCATTGTTCATGCGATTGCATTTGCCCCTAAACAGGAGCTTGAAGGCAACATTTTGAATTCCACTCGTGCTGGTTTTGCTCAAGCATTGGACGTTTCAAGCTATTCCTTTTTGGCCGTTGCAAAGTTTGCGGTTGAAAAAGAACTTCTTAATGAAAATGCAAGCCTTGCGACTTTGACGTACATGGGTTCGACTCGTGCCATTCCAAGCTACAATACGATGGGAATCGCAAAAGCTGCTCTTGAGGCTGAAATGCGTTATATGGCACGCGATCTCGGTGCGCAAGGAATCAGGGTCAATGCGATTTCGGCGGGAGCCGTTAAGACTTTGGCCGTTACGGGCATCAAAGACCATTCAAAACTGCTCGATATGTCGCAAAATCGCGCAGTTGACTGCGTTTCAGTGACAACGTCGCAAATAGGCGGGATGTGCGCATTTTTGATGAGCGATCTTTCGACAGGCGTCGTCGGAGACGTATTATACGTGGATAAGGGCGTTCATTTGATTTGATTATGTCTAGCCGGAAATCCCGTGACTTTAGTCATGGGATGGATAGACATAATGTGTTCTAATAATTATAGACAGCGAACAGCTTGGCAATTGCATCATGTACGAGCTGGCTGTCTATGACTGTATCGTCTCTATGGCAACCTGGGGACATAAAAGACATTGGTAATTAGACGACCGCTGCTTGATTACGGCTTCGACTGGTCAGACAAGTTGTTTGTATCTATGTAATTTGTGGTCTGAAATCCGTTAGGGTTCATAGCTCACAAGCCGCTGACTTTAAGTCGGTGGTGGTTGATAAAATGATTCAGATAATCAGAATTGCATGCGGAGCCGAGTTTTTCTTGGCTCTTTTTTGAACATCGAAAGGCAAAATCCTTGTTAAAATCTGTTCAGATTAGTAAAATATAGATTGTGGTACCTTGAGATAAAACAAAAAGGCAGATTGAAGGACTCAAGTCAAAATTTTGAAAGAAGGGAGCGCGGGATACCGTGGTTCACCACGCCTCGTATTGGGGCATCTCGCCCAGATATCAATGAATAATACTGAACAACAGGCACTGTTTATCATTTTTGGCGGAACGGGGGATTTGGCACAAAGGAAATTGTACCCGTCGCTTTTTAATTTGTATAAGCGCGGCTATTTGAAAAACCACTTTGCCGTTATCGGAACGGCCCGCCGCCCTTGGACGGATGAACATTATCATGAAGTAATCAAAGAATCAATCGCAGATTTGTCAGATGATGAAGAAAAGGCCAATGATTTTGCAAGTCATTTCTATTATCAATCGCATAACGTAAATGATACGAATCATTATGTCACGCTTCGAGATCTGGCAGACAAGCTTGATGAAAAATACGGCTTATGTGGAAATCGCCTGTATTATCTGGCAATGTCGCCGCGCTTTTTCGGGACGATCTGCGAGCACTTGAAAACGCAGGAAATCATTACGAAGAACGGTTATAATCGAGTTGTTGTCGAAAAACCGTTTGGTCATGATTATGAAAGCGCCAAGGCTTTGGACGATGAAATTGGTTCCGTTTTTCCTGAACGGGACGTTTTTCGAATCGATCACTATCTCGGCAAGGAAATGGTGCAAAATATTTTGGCGGTTCGCTTCGGAAACAGCATGTTCAATGCGATGTGGAACAATCGTTATATCAGCAATATTCAGATTACTTTGAGCGAAGCACTCGGCGTTGAGGAACGTGCCGGGTATTATGAAACATCCGGTGCGTTGCGCGATATGGTTCAAAATCATATTTTGCAGATTGTGACGCTTTTGACGATGAATGCGCCTGTTTCTTATTCTGCAGAAGATATTTCAAGAGAAAAGATCAATGCGTTAAAATCCTTGAAGGTTTACAATGCTGATGAGGTCAAAAAAAATTTTGTCAGGGGACAATACGGCAGTGACGCTGGATTGAAAGCATACCGAGATGAAGATCAGGTTGCGTCTGATTCGATGACGGAAACGTTTGTTGCCGGCAAGCTTGCAGTTGAGAACATGGATTTTGCCGGTGTGCCGATTTATATCAGAACAGGCAAGCGCATGAAAGAAAAGGCAACCAGAATCGATGTCGTCTTCAAGCAGATGCCGGTGGTAGTTTTCAAAGACAGCTGTCTTAAAAGCGATGTTTTGACGATCAACGTCGATCCCGAACCAGGAATTTCGATTCAGCTGAATACCAAAAAGGTCGGACAAAACTTTGATACTGAATCGATTGACATCGGATACAGTCTCAGCGATGAGCAAAAAGCGGAGATGCCTGAAGCCTATGAACGTTTGATTTTGAATGCCCTTCGCGGCGAAACGATGAATTTTGCTCGTTGGGACGAACTTTCATATTCATGGAAGTTTCTTGATTCGATCAGAAAAGCTTGGGACGATGAAGATCTTTCGGTTGACGCTTTTCCGAATTACGCATGCAAGACGATGGGACCGAAAGCTTCCGACGAATTGCTTGAAAAAGACGGAAATCATTGGGAATTTTAACAGTTCTTTCAGTCAGCTAAAAATAGTTTACAAGAGACATCGGATTTGTGGCCGGTGATGCTTGGAAAAACTCTTCCTTAAAAGCCCGGATGATTTGCAGCCAATTGCAAATCTCATCCGGGCTTTCGCATATGCATGACAATCGTCTGCCATGGTGGAAATAAGAAAGAGTCTGTTTTCATTTTCGTGTATCAAAACGTTCTGTATGCAATCGAAGGAAGTTTGAGGGGGAGCTGCATTTTACGGGCAGATCTCAAAAATCAGACTTTTGCCCATGACTATGATTTAGCGCAGCCTCGAAAGTAGATAAAAACTGGGATAAATGCCTCATTTTTGTCTATCTGCTATCCTAAACTGTTCAGGCTTTTACGGACAAATTTCAAGAATCGCCGTTTGGCCCGTAACTGATGGCTTGGCATATTGATTGAGCAGGAAATGCTCAGCACTGTATTTGACAAAAAAAGTTTGTTTTCATGTATCAAAATTGAAAAAATGCTAGACAAAGCAAGTTGCAAATCGATCGTCTTCGTTCGGTATTTCGTTTAATTCCGGCGGGGAGAAGGACGTTTCCCCAGGCTAGACTCGGTTTAAGGATCCGGCACATATGTTTGCTTTTTTGAGCGGAATTAATGTATAATTAAAATAACGGACAGGGGGGATTTTCATGGCTCGCAAAATCATTCATGTCGATATGGATTGTTTTTATGCCTCGATTGAAGTAAGAGACAATCAAAAATTGGCAGGCAAGCCGGTGGTGATTGCAAGAGACCCTAGACATTCAGGCGGCAAAGGGGTCGTTTCAACGGCTAATTATGTTGCAAGATCTTTTGGAGTTCATTCTGCCATGAATGCGAACGAGGCATTGAATCTTTGCCCGGATGCCGTTTTCGTGCCGCCGGACTTTAAGAAATATCGCCAGGTTTCAAAAGAGATTCATGAAATTTTCCATGAATATACTGATAAGGTTGAGCCAATTGCATTTGATGAAGCGTATCTTGACGTGACGGAGTGCAAGCTTGGCTTTAAATCGGCAACGATAATCGCGCACCGGATCCAGCAAGAAATTTTTGAAAAGACAGGCCTGACCTGTTCGACCGGAATATCTTATAATAAATTTTTGGCCAAGCTTGCTTCCGATTATGCCAAGCCGGTCGGGATGACGCTTGTCAGAGAAGATGAGGCACTGGATTTTTTATTGCCGTTAAAAATTGAAAAATTCAGAGGCGTCGGCAGAAAAACCGTGATCAAAATGCATGAGCTGGGAGTTTATAACGGTTATGACCTTTACGGGCTTTCGGAACTGGATCTGATTCACTATTTCGGTAAAATGGGACATTTTTTCTATGAGCAGGTCAGAGGAATTGACGACAGAGAGGTTGAATGGCAAAGAGAACGCAAATCTTTTGGAGTTGAACGGACTTTTAACATGCCGCTTGTTTCAAATGAAGAAATAGATGAGCAGCTCAAATGGACGGCGCAAAAATTGGCAGATGATCTGACACGGGCGCAAAAACATGGCAAAACATTGGTAGTCAAGGTTCGAAACTCTGAATTTGAAACAAAAACCAAGCGGCTGACTTTGGCTGATTACTTTCAAAACGATGCGACGATGATTGCGTATTACGGGCGCCAATTGCTTGACGAACTTTATTCTGAAGGCGAGTCAATTCGTTTGATGGGACTTTCGATGACGTCAATCGATTCAATCGAGTATGAAAACATCGCTTTGGATTTGTTTGGCCGAAACGACGTGCATAATGACTAAAAGACATGTTATACTGAATAGTTGGCAACAGAATGCGAGGAACGTAATCATGACAATCGAAGAAAAAATTATCAATAAAATTAAAGAATTCGACAAAATAATCATTCATCGGCATCAAAATGCAGATCCTGATGCCTTGGGATCTCAAGGTGGATTGGCTGAAGTCATCAAAGCGGCTTTTCCCCAAAAATCGGTCAAAGTCGTTGGTGAAGACGTCAAAGGACTAAAGTGGATCCTGACTGAAGACGAAGTTTCGGACGAGGAGTACGCGGATGCGCTGGTAATCGTGACAGATACCGCAAATACTCCGCGGATTGACGATGAAAGATATGATAAAGGAACATGCCTGATCAAGATTGATCATCATCCAAATGATGATGCATACGGAGATATTCTTTTGGTCAGACCCGAGGCATCCAGCTGCTCCGAAATCATCGTTGATCTAGTCAATGCTTCTGACGGCGAACTCAGCTTGACGAAAGAAGCCGCAAGGAGACTTTATGCGGGCATTATCGGCGATACGGGCAGGTTCATGTATGATTGTACTACGCCGCACACGATGCGGGTTACGGCTCAATTGCTGGAACAAGGAATCGATGCTGCGCTGGTGAACCGTAAAATGGATGAAATCAACGAAGCTGAAGCAAAACTTTCAGCTTATGTCTACCAAAACCTTCAAATCACGAAACATCACGCCGCATACGTCATCATTAAAAATGCGGTTTTATCAGAATTGGGTGCAGAGGACAGCGGAACTGCGCACGTTGTTTCGCTTCCTGGGAGAATTGAAGGAATTGCCTGCTGGACGATTTTTGTCGAGCAGGAAGACGGAACGTATCGATTGCGAATTCGTTCCAAAAAACCCGTAATCAATGAACTGGCCAAAGAATACGGCGGCGGAGGCCATCCGTTGGCAAGCGGGGCCAGGTTGGAAGATGCAAGCGGAATTTTGGAATTTGTTGAAAAGCTTGATGACGTGGCCGCAAAATACACGGAGGAAAAATAATGACACAAACATTTGCGCAATTTGGGTTTAAGCCGTTTATCAATGCGGCTTTGAAGGAAATCGGCTTTAAAGAACCGACAGAAGTTCAGGCACGCCTGATTCCGATGATTTTAAAAAGGCGAAGCGTTGTCGGACAGTCTCAAACGGGAAGCGGCAAGACGCACACTTTTCTGTTGCCGATTTTTCAAACGATTGATCCGGAACTGACGGAAGTTCAAGCAGTCATTACGACTCCTAGCCGTGAATTGGCATATCAAATTTATGATGCTGCCAAGCAAATTGCAAAACACAGCGAAAAAGAAATACTGGTTCACAACTATGTTGGCGGAACGGATAAACAGCGCCAGATCGAAAAACTTGAACACAGGCAGCCGCAAATCGTCATCGGAACTCCTGGACGCGTGCTTGATTTGATGAAATCACAAGCACTTGACGTTCATAATGCCTCCGTTTTGGTGGTTGACGAGGCTGACATGACGCTTGATCTTGGCTTTTTGAAGGAAACGGACGCAATAGCTTCTGCGATGCCAAAAGAGTTGCAGATGATGGTCTTTTCAGCAACGATTCCTGATAAGCTCAAGCCGTTTTTGAGAAAGTACATGACGGATCCGATAGTTGAAGTCGTTGAGAATAAAAACGTCATCAGTCCGACAATTGACAATTGGCTGATTTCAACCAAGGGGCGCGACAGAAATCAGTTGATCTATCAGCTTTTGACGATGGGTCAGCCTTATTTGGCGCTGGTCTTTGCGAATACCAAGGAACGCGTGGATGACTTGACGAGATATTTGCGTTCGCAAGGATTGCGAGTTGCAAAGATTCATGGCGGAATTCCGCCAAGAGAACGCAAAAGAACCATGCGCGAAATTCAAAATATGGAATATCAATTCGTAGTGGCAACGGATTTGGCGGCTCGCGGAATCGACATTGAAGGAGTTTCTCAAGTCATCAATGACGATATTCCGGAAGATCTTGAATTCTTTATCCATCGCGTCGGCCGAACGGGGCGCAACGGCATGGAAGGAACGGCGATTACGCTGTATGCTCCAAGTGAAGACAAGATGATTGCCGAATTGGAAAACCTTGGCATTTCTTTTGAAGAAAAGAAACTTTCAAACGGAGAACTCGTCGCTTCTTATGATCGCAATCGTCGTTTCAAGCGCAGAACAAGGAGTAATAAGCTTGATCCGAAAATTGTCGGAATGGTTAAAAAAGAAAAGAAGAAACGCAAGCCTGGCTATAAAAACAAGATTAAACGCGCAATCAAGCGTGATGAGCAGCAAAAACGCAAACTTGCGCGCAGACAAGAAATGCGCAATGCCAGAAGGGGAAACAGGTAGTTTTAAACGTTACTTGACATTTTGGCGAATATTTTCTATACTTTGAAAAGTAATCGGGATATGTCTGAATGCATTTCACGTCTAAGAGAGGACTTGGGAGGTGTGAAAGTCCGTCTGAATCATTTGGATGCTCCCCGATGATGAATTACGAATAAAACGTGCTCACGTTAATTGAGCAATTAAGAGGTAAACGATTAAGCATCGTTGCAATCGGGGTGGTACCGCGCAGACAGCGTCCCCGTTGGCAACGGTGTTTTTTGCTTTCAGAAAGGATTTTTTAACGATGAAGGAATTATCTAGCGCACAAGTGCGTCAAATGTATCTGGATTTCTTTAAGGGCAAGGGTCATGATGTGATGAAAAGTGCCCCGCTCATACCGCATGACGATCCGACGCTTCTTTGGATCAATTCAGGCGTTGCGACAATGAAAAAGTATTTTGACGGAACGGTCGTACCAAAGAACCATCGCATCACGAGCTCGCAAAAATCAATCAGAACGAACGATATTGAAAACGTCGGGCATACTGCCCGCCACCATACGCTGTTTGAAATGCTCGGAAACTTTTCCGTTGGTGACTATTTCAAAAAAGAAGCCATTACTTGGGCATGGGAACTTTTGACAAGCGAAGAATGGTTTGCCATGGATCCTGAAAAACTCTATGTGACGGTTTATCCAAAGGACGACGCTGCTCGTGAATGCTGGAAAGAAGTCGGCGTCGAAGACAGTCATATTTATGAAGCAGAAGACAACTTCTGGGATATCGGCGAAGGCCCATCAGGTCCTGATTCTGAAATTTTCTATGATCGCGGTCAAGAAATGAACAACGTTTCAGAAGATGATCCTGAAAATTATCCTGGCGGAGAAAATGAACGCTACCTCGAGATTTGGAACATCGTGTTTTCTGAATTTAACCATAAACCGGACGGAACCTATGAACCGCTTCCGCATAAAAACATTGATACGGGCATGGGGCTTGAACGTGTCGTTTCCGTCTTCCAACATGCCAAAACAAACTTTGAAACGGATTTGTTCATGCCGATTATCGATGAGACGGCCAAGATGGCAAAAGGAGACGTTCATTACGGCGACGATGCCGAAAAGGACATTTCGTTCAAGGTTATTGCAGACCATGCGCGTGCCGTGACGTTTTCAATCGGTGATGGCGCGCTTCCTTCAAACGAAGGACGCGGCTACGTCATTCGTCGTCTGATTCGTCGTGCCGTCATGCACGGCCAAAAACTTGGCATTGAAGGAGCATTCCTCTACAAACTTGTTCCAATCGTCGGCAAAATCATGGAATCCGCATATCCTGAAGTTTTGGAACAGTCCGAGTATATCCAAAAAGTCATCCGTAACGAAGAAGATCGCTTCAATGAAACGCTCAAAGACGGTGTTGGTCTGCTTGAAGACCTTATTTCTGAAACAAAGGCAAAGGGCGAAACGAAACTTGCCGGAGCGGGCGTTTTCAAACTCTATGATACTTATGGATTCCCGTTGGAGTTGACAAAAGAAATTGCAGCCGATCAAGGTCTTGATGTCGATAAAGCAGGCTTTGACGAAGAAATGCAAAAACAAAAGGAGCGTGCAAGATCTGCCCGTGGCAATGCAAAGTCGATGGGCGTTCAAAACGGATTGCTGACCGACATTAAAACGCCAAGCGAATACGTTGGTTACGAAAAACTTGCCGCAGACGGAATTTTGAAAGATATTATC
Organism: Ligilactobacillus ruminis ATCC 27782; assembly: GCF_000224985.1. Taxonomy (NCBI): domain Bacteria; kingdom Bacillati; phylum Bacillota; class Bacilli; order Lactobacillales; family Lactobacillaceae; genus Ligilactobacillus; species Ligilactobacillus ruminis. Next base: position 1,453,471 of record NC_015975.1, on the reverse strand, counting down.
GTTGACAACAAGCTTGTTAACGTCGTTTCTGAGGGAGAAGCACAAGTCATCTTTGACAAGACGCCGTTTTATGCCGAAATGGGCGGACAGGTTGCCGATAAAGGCATCATCAAAAATGAAGACGGAAAAGTCGTGGCTGAAGTCAAGGACGTTCAGCATGCGCCTAACGGTCAAAACATGCACACGCTCAGGGTTTTGGCAGAAATGAAGAAAGATGCGAAATATCGCCTGGAAGTAAACGTTGAATTCCATGACAAGGTCAAGAAGAATCATACGGCGACTCATTTGCTTGATCAGGCTTTGAGGGACGTTTTAGGCGAACACACGCATCAGGCCGGATCGCTTGTTGAGCCAAACTATTTGCGTTTCGATTTCACCAAGATGGGAGCAACGACTCCTGAAGAACTTGAAAAAGTTGAAAAAATCGTTAACGAAAAAATTTGGGCAAACATGCCTGTCGAAACGGTCGTGACGGATATCGAATCGGCCAAAAAGCTTGGCGCGATTGCACTCTTTACCGAAAAGTACGGGGACACCGTGCGCGTTGTCAAAGCAGGCAATTATTCAATGGAATTTTGCGGAGGCAATCACGTTGAAAATACGAACGAAATCGGTTTGTTCAAGATTGTTTCCGAATCAGGAGTTGGCGCTGGCGTTCGCCGAATCGAAGCCGTGACGTCAAAAGAAGCATTTGAGTATTTGGAACGTCGCAACGTTCTTCTGAAAGAAACCGCAGCTGAAATGAAAGTTGCGCAAATCAAGGAAGTTCCGCACAAAGTTCAAGGATTGCAGGAGCAAATCAAAGAGCTTGAAAATAAGGTGTCTGCACTTGAAGACAAGTTTGCAAGTCAACAGGCAAAAGATGTCTTCAAGAATGTTCAAACGGTTGCCGGCAAGACTCTGATTGCTGCTACGGTTAAAGTTTCCGGCATGAACCAGTTGCGTTCTTTGGCAGATCAATGGAAAGAAAAGAGTCTTTCAGACGTTCTTGTCTTAGGTTCTGCATCCGGTGACAAGGTCAACTTGATCGTTGCTGTTTCTGATGATGCCATCAAGTCCGGAATCAAGGCCGGTGATTTGATTAAGGCGATTGCTCCGCTTGTCGGCGGTGGTGGCGGCGGTCGTCCGAACCTCGCACAGGCCGGTGGCAAGAAGCCTGAAGGATTGCCTGAAGCGTTGAAGGCAGCAGAAAAGTGGCTTGCTGAAAAATAGTCATTTAAAGGGACAGGGTCAAACCTGGCCCTTTTTTGTGATATTTATGTAAGTGCTTTCCAAAATTCTGATTACGATTCGTTTACAATAAGATTTATTGATTGTGACATTCTGAATTGTTTAGTAAAATATAATTGATGAATAGATCCGCGGAGGTGTTAAAGATGAGTTCGTTGGATAAGACAATGTACTTCAATTTTGAAGATAATAATCAAAAAGATGTTCGTGAGACGCTTGAAACCGTCTATGATGCTTTAGAAAAAAAGGGATACAACCCGATCAATCAGATCGTCGGCTATCTTCTTTCGGGTGACCCGGCCTATATTCCGCGGCTCAATGATGCCCGAAATCTAATCAGAAGACATGAGCGTGATGAGATTATTGAAGAATTGGTACGTTCATACCTTGATAAGGAGGAGAAATAGTGGCGCGACTAATGGGACTTGACGTTGGTTCGAGGACGGTCGGCATAGCCGTCAGCGATGAGCTTGGTTGGACTGCGCAAGGTGTTGAGATCATCAAAATCAACGAGGAAGAAGCAATTTTTGGGATTGAGCGAGTCAAAGAACTTGTTGAAAAATATGATGTTTGCGGTTTTGTTTTGGGACTTCCGAAAAACATGAACAATACGCTCGGTCCGCGGGCAGAGGCTTCAAAGGCATACGGAGAGCTTTTAATTGAAACGTTCGGCTTGCCGATTGATTTTCAAGATGAGCGATTGACGACCGTCGAAGCCGAAAGGATGCTGGTTGAGCAAGCTGATGCTTCAAGAAAAAAACGCAAGAAAGTTATCGATAAGCTGGCAGCAAGTCTTATTTTGCAAAATTATTTGGATGCTTCCGGAAAACTTTTGGCAGAAATTAAGAAATGAGGTAACGTGCATGAGCGCATATGAAGAACAATATATTACTGTATCAGATGACAACGGCAATGAAACGCTTTACGAAGTTTTGTTCACGTTTGATTCTGAGGATTACGGCAAGTCATACATTTTGTTGATTCCTGCCGGTTCGGAGCCGGGAGATCAGGTTGACGTTCTTGCCTATTCCTTTGATTCCGAAGCAGAAGGCGAAGATGTTGATTTGAATGAAATCGAAAGCGATGAAGAATGGGACATGGTCGAAGGTGTTTTGGACACGTTTTTGAATGACGAGAACATGCAATAAAAATTTGAGCGAGGGTCAATGTTGGCACTCGCTTTTTTTACGGGCATTGAATTTCGCATTCGCACAGTGGTTGTGATAAAATTAAAAGTGGTATAGCCTGAAGGGCTTTGTGATAATATTTTATGAGGTGAAATCGATGTCTGATATGAAGAGACGGTTCAAGATTAAGCTTGGCGGAAACGAATATACGATTATCGGAAACACGACCCCCAAAAAGATGGATGCGGTTTCCAGACTGCTTAATGAGCAATTGGCAGAGATTTCCAAACAGATGCCGTCATTATCAACTGAAAAAGCGGCAATACTTTTGGCAATCAATGCAATGTCAGATTGTCTTGAAAAGCAGGAAGAACTTGATAGATTAAGGGAAGAGAAAGGAAGCAAATGAGCGTTTCGCTGATTATTGTTTTATTGCTGATAATCGCATATCGTGCAGGAGCCAGGAGGGGATTGGTTCAAACAATCGTGAATGTCGTCGGTTACGTTGCGGTCGCCTTTGCTGCCGGCTATTTAGCACATGAGTACGGACCCTGTTTTGCAGAAAAAATGCCTCAGATTGCTAATGAAGGAAACGGTTTTTTAGCAGTTGCCGGGATTAATCTCAACAGTTCATTTTATCAGATTATGCTGTTTTGGATCTTTACAATCGGTTTAGGAATCGTTTTTCGTATGATGTCTGGTTCAATCGGAATTTTTGCGAAAATACCGGTCGTTTCATCGGTTAATCGGATTTTGGGCGGATTGGCATCATTTTTAATGATGTATGCCGTCATCTTTTTTGCATTGCTTTTCGCTGCTTCTTGGCCAAATGCAAGGGTGAGAAATTCAATCGATGACTCAACGATCGCAAGGTTTATTTTGAACAAGACGCCTGGTCTGTCCGAAAAAATAATTTCCGATTGGCTTCCGATAAAAGACGTCTGATTTATGAAAGGAGTTTGCCGTGAACGAAAAGGGTTTAAAAACGCTTGAATACGATAAGGTCAAGAATATGCTATTGGCGTATGCAACGACCGAAATGGGGAAAAACATGGTTTTTGAGTTGGCTCCGTCATCTGATTACGAATGGATCGAACAAGCGTTGGATGAAACAAAGGATGGGGCTGACATATTGAGACTCAAGGGCGGAATTCCGATTCCGAAACTTGAATCCGTAAAAAAACATTTAAAAAGACTTGACATCGGTGCTTCGCTCAGCGCAAAAGAACTTGCGGAAATAGGACGTGTTTTGCGCGTTACGAATGAAACGAAGCGGTTCTTTCGAGATCTTGAAGCGGATGAAATCGAACTGAATCATCTTTATGACGAAGCAGACATGTTGGAGACGCTTCCTGACGTATCAAGACGTTTGTTGATGTCGATTGAAAATGACGGGCACGTAACTGATGAGGCTTCGTCTCTTTTGGCAAGTCTGAGACGTCAGATTACGACAACGGAAGGAGAAATCAGAAATCGGCTTGGTAATTTCGTACGGGGCAAGTCTTCAAAATATTTGAGCGACTCGCTGGTCACAATCAGAAACGAACGCTACGTAATTCCCGTTAAAGCAGAATATAAGAATGCTTTTGGCGGAATCGTTCATGATCAAAGTTCTTCCGGGCAGACGTTGTTCATCGAACCGAAAGAAATCGTTGAGCTGAATAATCGTTTGCGTCAACAGCAGATTGCTGAAAAAGAAGAAATCAAGCGGATTCTTGAAGAATTATCCGAATTGATTGCTCCTTATACTGAAGAAATTGAAAACAACGCCAAAATTTTGGGCAAATTTGATTTTATAAATGCCAAGGCCAAACTTGCGCATGATCTAAAAGCAACTCAGCCGTTGATTTCAAGAGAAAATGACGTCTACCTGCGACAAGTATGGCATCCTTTGCTTGATTCAAAAAAGGCCGTTCGAAACGATGTTGCAATCGGCAAAGATTACCAGGCAATCGTGATTACCGGACCAAATACCGGTGGCAAGACGATTACGCTCAAAACGCTCGGATTGGTCAGCATGATGGGACAGTCCGGCTTGTTTATTCCTGCGTTTGAAAATAGTCGAATTGGCGTATTCGATGATATTTTTGCGGATATCGGCGATGAGCAATCGATTGAGCAGAGCTTGTCGACGTTTTCGTCACATATGACGAATACCGTCGAAATTTTGAAAAGCATTGATGAACGTTCACTGGTTTTGTTTGATGAGCTTGGAGCCGGGACAGATCCTCAAGAGGGTGCGGCCTTGGCAATCGCGATTTTGGATGCGGTCGGTGCCAAGGGCAGCTATGTTGTTGCAACGACTCATTATCCGGAACTTAAGGCCTATGGTTATGAGCGCCCGCAAACGATCAATGCTTCAATGGAGTTTGATGCTGAAACGCTCAAGCCAACGTATCATCTGCTGATCGGCATTCCGGGACGAAGCAATGCTTTTGACATTTCCAAACGACTTGGACTTGATGATGAAATTGTGGAGGCAGCAAGGAAGCTGACGGATCAGGACAGTCAGGATTTGAACGAAATGATTGCCGATCTTGTTCAGAAACGTCATGAAGCAGAAGAGGAGAAGGCAAGATTTAAAAAGTATCTTGATGAATCAGAAAAGCTTCATGCTGATTTGGAAAAAGGCTACGGAACCTATGTTCGCGAACGTGACAATATGATTGAGAACGCTAAAAGGAAAGCTAACGAAATCATCGAGAATGCTCAAAAGAAATCAGAAGAAATAATTTCTGAACTTCACAAGATGAAACAAAGCGGGGCGTCTTTAATCAAAGAAAATGAGCTGATTGATGCAAGATCGCGTTTGAATGACCTTGAGCAGCCGATAATGCTCAAAAAGAACAAAGTGCTGCAGCGTGCCAAGAAACAGCAGGAATTTCATGAAAATGACGACGTGCTCGTCAAAACGTATGGTCAACGCGGTGTGTTGACGAAACGCCTCGGGAAACACGAATGGGAAGTTCAGCTTGGCATTTTAAAAATGAAAATCGATGAAGACGATCTTGAGAAGATAAAGGTTGAAGAAAATAACAGGCGTGGAGCCGGAACCGTTCTTAAGTCGTCCGGGTCAAGTCACGTTTCACCGCAGCTCGACCTCAGGGGGCAGCGATACGAAGAAGCGATGGTCAACGTTGACCGCTATATGGATGCTGCAATTCTTGCAGGCTATCCATCGGTTACGATCGTTCATGGCAAAGGGACTGGTGCTTTGCGCCAAGGAATCATCAAATATCTTCAGCAGCATCGTACCGTCAAGCATTTTGAATTCGCTTCTCCAAGCAACGGCGGAAACGGTGCAACCGTTGTTTATTTTAAGTAAGCAAAAACTTCGCACCTTTTTTGGCACTGTGTTACAATGAACTCATGAATCAGGATTCACCAAATTTGAGAGGAGAAACGAATAATGATTGAAAATTTGACGAATGACAATTTTGCGGAAAAAACGGCTCAAGGATTGACTTTTACTGATTTTTGGGCAACATGGTGCGGACCCTGCCGGATGCAAGGACCGGTTGTCGAACAATTGTCAGAAGAGCTTGACGGAAAGGTTTCCTTTTTCAAAGTTGACGTTGACGAAAATCAGGTAACTGCTGAAAAATTCGGCGTTATGAGCATTCCGACGATGATTATTCAAAAGGACGGCAAAGTGGTCGACACGGTCATTGGATATCACGAAAAAGATGCTTTGAAGAAAATCATCGAAAAGTACCTTTAATCAGAAAAAATGATGATTTAAAAAGCTTCCCCGTTTAATGAGGAAGCTTTTTTTAGTCTTTGTTCAAATGCAGAGGAGATGCCGCTTCTTGTTCGTAATCCGCAAAATCAATCGGGTCTTTCGAATCTACCTGAACCAAAAAAGTTACGGTATTGCTTGTTTGTTTTTCGATGATTGCTTCAGTTACGAAACCTAGCTGCAATTGAATCGTTTCAGCCAAAAAGCCGGCTTCGAGCAAGAAATCAGCCTTGGGGTTTAATTGCATTCGCAAGGCAACGGGTTCTCCGCTGAGTTCGAAATACTGGTTGTCATGTTTAGCTTTTGTTCTTTTGAGCGTTCCCCACTCTGCTTGTTCAAAAAAGATCGGAAGGTCTTCATCTTTTGCGAGCGGAAAGATTCGCGCCAATCGTTTTCCTGACCAATATAAAATATTGTTTTCTTTGCCCAAAAGTTCCGGCAAAAGTGCATCTCTTAAAAGTTCTGATGAAAATTTTCCCTTTGAAGATGCGATATTGTAAAAATTTTCCTGCATGTCAGATTTGTTCTCCCTTATTGAAGTCTCTACATAACATTATACATTGTAACAGAGTGATTTTCGAATATTTTTGCAGCGATTAAAGTCAGCTTGCAAAAGACGTAAAAATTGAGCATAATTAACGTAAATAAAAAATTGAGGTAAAGTTTTATGACTAAGATTTTGATAGCAACCAAAAATGCCGGCAAGGCTCGTGAGTATCGCAAACTTTTTGAACCAAAAGGGATTGAGGTTATTACTTTGAAAGACTTGAATGAACAAGTTGAAATCATTGAAAATGGCAAAACTTTTTCAGAGAATGCTTTGATTAAGGCACAAACGCTGACTGATAAACTCAACATTCCCGTTTTGGCTGATGATTCCGGATTGGTCGTCGATGCGCTGAATGGAGCGCCTGGAATCTATTCTGCAAGGTATGCGGGTGATCATGATGATGAAGCTAATAACAAAAAGCTTTTGAAAGCATTGAAGAAAGTTCCTGACGAAAAGCGTACGGCACATTTTCATTGTTCAATCGTGGCTACTGCGCCTGACAAGACTCCGTTGGAGGCAAACGGTGACGTCTATGGCCTGATTGCGCATGAAAAGCATGGCGAAGACGGTTTCGGCTACGATCCGTTGTTTTACTATCCTGAATTTGGCAAGACTTTTGGCGAAATCGGGATGGAAGAAAAAAATAAGGTCAGTCATCGTGCAAAGGCAACCGAAAATTTGTTGGAAAAGTTTGACGAATGGTGGAACGAATAGGGGGCATGGAGATGCTTTATTTAATCGTAAGCGACAGTCACGGAGATCGCGATATTTTATGCAAACTTGTTAAAAATTATACAGGAAAAGTTGATGCGATGTTTCATTGCGGCGACTCAGAACTCAAATCTGACGACGAACTGTTTGATAAAATGATCGTCGTCGGGGGAAATTGCGACTATGATCCTGAATTTTTAGGACAAGCGGTAAAGCAGGTCGGCCCCGATCGAATGCTGCTTGTTCACGGACATCTTTTGGGCGTGGGCTTTGGTTTGAATCGGCTTGATTTTAAAATGCAAGAGGAAGGCTGCGGAATTGCATTTTTTGGTCACACTCATCAGTTGGGCGCAAGTTTTAATGATGAACGCTTGATGATCAATCCGGGAAGCATCAGTTTTCCAAGAGGAAAATACGCATCAATCGGAGGAACGTACGCGCTTCTTGAAACGGATGAGGATTATTATCGAATCCAGTATTATGATCGTGACATGAAACCGATTAAAGAATTAAAGGTCGTGTTTGAACGTGGAAAGTAGTTTGGAAAAGCTGATAGTTTGGAGCGTGATTGACGTCTTGCTTTTCGTTTCGAGAAGTTTTTTTGATTCAAAGCTGATATCTTTGGTTTTCGTGTTCTGCACCATATGGGTGTTCATCTTGTTCGTCGGATATGCGATTCAGGCGTTTGATCGTTTAAAAAAATAGTTGACTTTTCAAATTAACAGAGTATAATAAAAAAAGTAAGTTATTTTGCCCGTTGGTCAAATTGGTTAAGACGTCGCCCTCTCAAGGCGGAGTTACGGGTTCGATCCCCGTACGGGTGATATTGAGGCTGGGAAGGTTATCCCAGCCTTTGTTATTATAGCGATGTTTAAAGTCTGGGGACGTTCTTTGATGAAAAGGATGTGTTCAAGGACTTAAAAAGCAAAACGCTTTTTCAGGATTGATATTTTTGAGATAAATGCTATAATAAAGCAAAGAAAAACACGGAAAACTGTCAAAAAGGAGGAAACATGCTAATGTTGAGAAGAACTAAAAATTTTTTAAATGCTCATGGTGTCGAGTATGAAAAAGAGCACGTTAATCCGTTGATGGTGCCTGAGAGAGTCTATGTGTTGAAGTTTGGAAAGCGTGACGGCGAGTTTTTGAATCGTTTCATCGTAGAACATTCGTATACATGGACCGGTCGCGACAAAATCAATAAGATTACGTTGCGTTTGCACGGTCAAAAGCACCCGCGTGAATTTGCAAATGAAGCAAAGTTGTTGCAGTACTTGGAAAAACATGCCGATCGTTATGTCAAAAAACAAGGAAACAAAAAGGCGGGAAAAAATTCCTAGTACCGAACGGTTTTGGAAATATTCAAAATAACAAAGAGACTGGGAAAAAAACTATGCCTCAAATTGAAAAAACGGATGATTTGCAATTATTTGCAAATCATCCGTTTTTTTGCGTATGCATGACAATCGCTTGCTATGATGGAAATAAGAAAAAAGTGGGTCTTTGTCAAATGGTGTTGATGACCTCGAAAACTTCACTTCAGAAATGGAGTGGAGTTTTTTTGTTCCCGTCGGTTTCTTCTGTGTTTTTTCAAATTGGTACAGTTACGTATCAACACCGCCTGCGTTTCCGCCGGCGTGGATTCATGTATGAATTCCTGCCGTTGATTCGCAAAGCTCGAACGCGCTGCGACCTAACTGGGTTTCACCTCGCAGCCCGTTCCGCCCAGGTACTCTCACTTGGCAGGATCGCCTGCTGGCGTTCTAGCAGGCCTGGTGCTCACGGGCTAAGCGCTCGGTTCCACACCTTGTCTCTGTCGCGCGCTCCACGACTTTTCCCGGTTGCGGTTGACATCACAATGCTTACCCGCCGGAAACTACGGCTGGAGGAAGTGTATTCAGAGAGGCTGTCTCAAAAACACTTCCAGCGTCAGCTTCTGATCAGCGCAATGCGTTTCCTTAAGTTATCAAGATACCTGAATCCAAAGCAACTGCGCTTCAGACTCTTGATTCTGCGTTTTATTCCTTCAACCGGACCGGTTGGAGAAATCAATACTCGACGCTGTTAAGAACGGCTGTCATGTTCTTCTTCAAGGTGGAAATGGCTGTGTCCATGTTCTGACCCGAACGACGGTAGTTTTCCAGGACATCAATGAGCCTCTCCCTGTTTTTTTCCTTCAGTGCATTGAATACATCCTGATACGCATCGTAGACCTTTTCAAACTGCGGGTGATTTTTGACAATCAGGTCAAGGGCATTCTGTTGCGTCATGTATTCATTGACTCCCCGTAAATAAACCGACCTGGCAGCTTCAAGGTCAGCGGAATCCTTGTGAAACAGCCGCCAGTGTGCCTTCAGTATCTTGTATTCCCTGCAGTGGCAGTCGTTCATCTTCTTCATCAGGCTTATCCTTGCATTGCCCAGCGCTCTTCCGACCAGCTGTACGATGTGGAAGCGGTCGATGATGATCCGGGCATTCGGAAACAATGCCTTGATGAACTTGATGTACTGGGCATTCAGGTCGACAACTACGGATTTCACCGCAGCTCTTTCCCGGTTCGTATAGCGGTTCATGAAGTGCTCCCTGATTGTCTTCGTCAATCTGTTTTCAAGAATAGCCACGATGTCATGACTTCCTTCAGTGTCGCAGCAGGTGAATGACATGGTGCTGTTCACGGAACGGAATTCATCAAAGCAGAGATTCTCGGGCAGTCTTGCGACTCTTGACTTCAATTCAACGGCTTCGTCAATTATTCTGATGACGCTTGAAGGCGAACAGTGACAGATTCTGGCGATGCTTGTCGCAGTGATTCCCTCCCGTGCCATGTGCAGGACGCTTCGCTTCAGCTGCATTTGTATAGTTTCATTTTAGAGCATTGCGAAGATATTTTGTGAATACAAAAAATGGTGTTGAAAAATCATCATCAACACCATTTAGTATAGACCCAGAAATTTCGCGAATGAATGACATGTATGTCAAAACAAGGCGTTGTTGATGAAACGGCGCCTTGTTTTTAAGCGGACTATACAAAAAAAGCCAGGCATAAACCTGACTTTAAAAATATCAAAGAGATTGGGCATACAGGGTTCGAACCTGTAAATTATGGATTCAGAGTCCACTGCCTTACCAATTTGGCGAATGCCCAATAAATCAACCAACTTCTATAGTATATAAAAATGGCGAAAAAATGTCAATGGTAAATTGGAATTATTCCCAGATATTTTTCGCGTAGCGCGCGTGGAAACTCGGTAACTTATTACCGAGAGGAACGCGCCTTTTTTTAGTGCTCAATAATTGACAATGCAAATAATTAATTATAAGTTATAATAAACAATGATAAGGTTGATGACAATGCAAAAGCATTCCAGCGAATTAAATTATGCTAGAAGTAGCGTTTATTCTTTACAATATCATTTGATTTTAGTCACGAAATATAGACGCGATGTCTTAATTACTGATATAAAAACAGAATTAGAAGAATTATTGAAGAGTATGACAGAACAATTTTCGGGTAAAATAATAGAAATCAATATCATGCCCGACCATGTGCATATGTTAATTGATGCGAGTCCTAAACATTCCATTTCTTCAATGATGAAAGGATATAAGGGAGTCTCAGCCAGAATGCTGTTTATGCACCACCCGGAAATAAAAGAAAAATTATGTGGAGGTCATTTGTGGCAACCAAGCTATTTCGCATGTACTGTGAGTGAGCGTTCTGAAGATATGATTAGAGAATATATTAGAAAACAAAAGAAAAGTAAAGTAAAGGGAAGATATAAAATGCTAAAGCTGCCAAAGACAACTGAATATATTAGAGTAAGACGATATCGTTTAGTTGCCACTAATGATTTGACAGCTAAATTTGAAAGAAATATTGAAGCGAAAAACAAAATATACAATTACGTACTTAAATACTTAGAGAAGACCTATGGTGTTAAAAATTTAAAACGACCATATCCGAACAACAAAAAAGCTAAGTTATTTTTAGCTAAAGATGTTTTGATTCCGAAAATCTTAAAAGACTTATATGGATTATCCAAATGGGATGGCAAAAAAGTCGGGATTCACTCACGAGCGTTAAGAGACGAATACTTAGTATCTATTTTAACTAACTTTGGTGAATACCGAAAAAATTTAATATCTGCGTCTAAGATGTCTAAACAAAATTAAAAAGGATTATCAAAATAATTTACATGATAATAATCCTAAACATAAATCATGGTATCGTAAAAGGTCTTTGAATTATTTGCGCCCCAATCAAAGTAAAAACTGTGTATCTCTCCCTTCAAGCGGACAAGCCAAGATTATTTCAGCACATTTTATTAAAATTCAAGATTACGGCACTATTCAAGTTGTTGAGAACATTAAAAATATGAAAAATACCAAGATTGTCACAACTAAAATCAAACGCAAAGCTAACGGGCAGTTTGAGCTTCAGATTGTATTCAAAACTATTAATGAACGTAAAGGAATTGTTAATATGATTGGTGCCGATTGGAATATGAAGAATAATAAAATTTGGCATACATCTGATAATGATGAGTTGTATCTTAGTAAGAACGTATCGGATAAAGCTGACAAATTAGAAGCTGAAATCAACAAGTTGAAATCTCAAAGAGATTTAATAACTTGGTTGTCCCAAAAATCCCAAAGGATAACTAAATTAAACGAAGATATACGATATTTAAGCAGCAAACGCAGTCACATTCCAACTGCAGAATATAAGCGAATGGCAAAAGAACTATTTGCTGAAAATGATTTAATTGCGATTGAAAATTTAAACGCAAAGAAAATGAGGAAGCGAAATCAAATTAACGTTAAGCAAAACAAAGCTAAGAATCGTAAATTAGCGAAGATAAAGCCGTATGAAATGGGACGATTACTGATTCAAATGGCTAACCGTTTAGGGAAAACGGTTATCTTAGTTGACAGTTACAAAACTAGTCAAGCGGAATACGGGACCAAATACCAGGAAAAACATGATGTAAATGATGGAAAATGGGTGTCGAAGCATACTGAAGCAATTATCGAACGGGATTTAAATGCAAGCAGGAATATTTTAGCATGGGCGTTAAATCCCAAAGAACATATCAAATATAAAGAAAGCTTGAAATTATACAAAGAAGGCAAAATAAAAACAGCAATTAAACCATTGAATTTAATTACTGTTAATTAGAAATATAGGCGAGACAGAACCTTGTCGTCTTAAATGGCTATAAGATTTGATGTAGGCGTATCACTCTGAGCTTGCGAAACGAGTGCGATATATCGTTGGAGAGTCTTAAATGACTACCGTATTTTAAATACGTATTGCCTAAACGTTTTTAGGAATAATAGCTAAAAAGTAGCTATTGCCACTAGGAAGCTCGGTACTTTAGTGTCGAGTTCCGTTCACATAATATAAAATATCAAGAAAGCGGTCGGCTGAAAAAAGCAGGAGCGTATGCAAAAAAAGGCCTGCGACAGCTGGAAAATATTGAGAAAGGAGCATCGAGACGTCTTTTGATCTTTTATGCGTCTTGCTTGAAGTAATGAAAAAGAAACAAAGTTTGATTTGACCACCAGCATTGTCGGATCTTCAATCGGCACCGGTATTTTTGGACTTAGCAACGATTTGGCAAAGGCAGCGGCACCGGGACCAGCATTAATTGCGTGGCTGATTGTTGGTACCGGGACGTTTTGCCTGGTTGCTTCGCTGAATAATTTGGGACAAAAACAATCTGAATCAGGGATTTTCGGCTATGCAGGCAAATGCTTCGGGCCAATGGGAGAATTCATGTCAGGATGGACCTATTGGATATCGGGATGGATGGGCAACGTTGCTTATGCGATGATTCTGATGAGCGCAATCGGTTTTTTTATGCCTGAATTGAGGGGGATGGGCAACTTTTTAAAAAGCGTCAGCTCAATTTTTATCCTGTGGTTTTTGTCTTTTTTGGTAAATCGCGGTATAAAATCCGCATCATTCATAAATGCGATCGTGACTTGTGCCAAAGTCATCCCTTTGACCTTGTTTATCGTTGTAATGGCAGTCAGTTTCAAAGCAGGAATCTTAACAGCGGATCTTTGGGGAAAAGTCAATGGCCGCACTATTTCTGGTACATATCAGTCAACAAGTGTTTTTAAGCAGATTTCATCATCTTTAATGGTGATGGTGTGGGCATTTTACGGACTTGAAGGGGGCTTCTCTTTTTGTCGGACTGGACCAAATTAAATACAGCTACGAGCACGAGGAATATGGGAACTTGTTGATTGGGATCGGTGTCATCGTGCCGCAGATCTGGGCACTTTTGATGTTTAGATATTGGCAGGCATTGGGACTGTTCGTACTGTATTTGCCAGGACTGGCACTTTATGCATATGCGAGAAAAGAATACGGAAAACGCTTGGAAATAAAAGAAAAGGTCGTCATAGTTCTGAGCGTGCTTGCCGGTATTGAGATAATTTCAATGGCATTTTTCTAAAGCGAGGTAATCAAAATGTTTGATGGAATTAAAAAGTGGTTCGGACAACTGTCTGAGCCGGTTCAAAAAGAAAAGGCAGTTTTGCAAAAATTCAGCGCAAAATATCAAGATTGCGATAAAGTAAGGCTTCATTTGATTTTTTACGGAAAAGTTCAAGGCGTGGGGTTCAGGTATCGTTCGACGATGCTCGCAAACGAACTTGGACTGACCGGATGGGTTAAAAATCTTGCAGACGGAACGGTCGAGATGCAGGTACAAGGATCGACGCGAGCAATTGATAAATTGGTTGAGGAACTCTCAGACAACCAATTTATTAAAATTGACAAAATCGATGATCAAAAGATTTGCATTAATAATTCTGAAAGAAAATTTGAAATGGCTAATTAAAATCAACGAACAAAACGATGAAGTATGAAACTGTTTGTTTTGCACTAAATTATATATAGATTAATTCAAGGCTAGTTAGGCAAAAAATGACTAATTTAAAAGAAAAACAGTTTCGAAACGGTTTTTAAATGTCATAAAAAGTAACGCCTTGTCGGCAGTTGCTTTTCATGCAGCATGCAAAGACTTCGTGCTGTGTTTAATAAAAATTCAATTTTTGAATAGTCCAAAAAGAAGCTCGATGATTTCAAGAAGAAAATTTTTAAAGATGCAAAAAATCACACAAACATGAAAAGATAGCGGGTTCCGTAGATTATTAAAAAAAGATTATAATGCTTTAATGTAGCATTTTGTGACAATCATATGCTATACTGAGACCATACCATTTTTTAGAGAAGGGGAAGTTCGCTAATGAAAAAAATTGTTTCAATGCTATGTGCTTTTTTAGGGTTGTTCATGATAGGGTTCACGGTCCAGCCGTCTTCGACTGCGCAAGCATCTGAAAAGACTTACGTTATTGATACTGATGTTACCTTTCCCCCATTTGTCTATGCCAACGAAGACAATAAATACGTCGGAATTGACATGGATTTGATTCGTGCGATTGCGAAAGAGGAAGGCTTCAAAATTAAGATTCGTCCTGTCGGATTCAATGCTGCCGTTCAATCGGTCAGTTCCGGCCAGGCGGACGGCGTAATTGCCGGAATGTCGATTACGGACGAACGCAAAGCCAAATTTGATTTTTCCGATCCTTATTATTCATCGGGAATCGTCATGGGCGTCAAGCCTAATGGCGACTTTAAATCCTTAAAAGATTTGAAAGGCAAGAAAGTTGCCGTAAAAACCGGTACTTCCGGTGCTGATTATGCCAACTCAATCAAGGACAAATACGGATTCAAGGTCGTAACTTTTGATGATTCCGACAATATGTACAACGATGTCAAAAACGGAAATTCGGCTGGATGTTTTGAAGACAGCGCCGTTTTGGCCTATGGAGTTAAAACCGGTTTGGGACTTAAAATTGCAACCAAGTCGACAAATATTGGAGATTACGGATTTGCGGTCAAGAAAGGCCATAACAAAGAACTTATGAAAATGTTCAACGAAGGTTTGGCCAAACTTAAAAAGAACGGTGAATACGACAAGATCATCGAACGCTACACTGGCGAAAAGGCTACGCATGCCAAAAAGGAAAAAGCTGCAAACAGTCATACGATTATCGGATTGCTTAAAGAAAACGGCGGAGTAATCGTTTCTGGTTTGTTTGAAACAATCAAGCTTACGGTTATTTCAATTATCTGTGCGACGCTGTTCGGAATTTTGATCGGTTTCTTAGGAGTTGTTCCGAATAAGATTGCCCAAGGAGTTTCAGGGGCGGTTATTTATATTTTCCGTGGCTTGCCGTTGATTGTTTTGGCGTTGTTCATATATAACGGAATTCCAAGTTTGACCGGCAGCAAGATTCCGGCATTCGTTGCGGGCGTGATTACGTTGATGCTGAATGAAGGCGCATATATTGCGGCATTTGTCAAAGGCGGAATCGAAGCCGTTGATTCAGGACAGATGGAAGCTGCCAGGAGTCTTGGCCTTCCGTTTGGAAAAGCGATGCGCAAGGTTGTTTTGCCTCAAGGAATCAAAATCATGATACCTTCATTTATCAATCAATTTATCATTACCTTGAAGGATACTTCGATTCTTTCTGTTATCGGTTTGCTTGAACTGACGCAGACCGGCAAGATTATTATTGCACGTAACCTTGAAGGGTTCCGTGTTTGGACGATCGTTGCAGTAATCTACTTGGTTCTCATCACAGTGTTGACGCTGTTATCAAAGTGGGTAGAACGGAGGATTAAAGACTAATGGCAGAATTGAAAGTTAACGTTACAAATCTTGTTAAAAACTATGGATCAAATCATGTTTTAAAAGGAATTGATTTTAAAGTAGCAAACAATGAAGTCGTTGTTTTGATCGGGCCTTCCGGGTCGGGCAAAAGTACGCTTCTAAGATGTCTGAACAAACTTGAAGAACCTACTTCCGGAACAATCGTGATTGACGGTCAGGACATCAGTGATCCGAAGACCGATATCGATAAGGCTCGTGAAAACATCGGCATGGTTTTTCAGCATTTCAATTTGTTCAACAATTTGAGCGTCAGCAAAAATATTACGCTGGCACCTGTTGAACTTGGCAAAATGTCTGAAGAGGAAGCAGAAAAACAGGCACGGAATCTTCTTGAAACTGTTGGTTTGGAAGATAAGTTTGATGCAATGCCAGCCTCGCTTTCAGGCGGACAAAAGCAGCGCGTTGCAATTGCTCGTGCTTTGGCAATGAAACCTGATATCATGTTGTTTGATGAACCCACTTCAGCACTTGATCCTGAAATGGTCGGGGATGTTTTGAACGTAATGAAGAAATTGGCCAAAGAAGGAATGACGATGGTCGTTGTTACCCACGAAATGGGTTTTGCAAAAGAAGTCGCCGATCGAGTCGTTTTCATGGCTGATGGAAACGTTGTCGAAGAAGGAACGCCTGAAGAGGTCTTTGATCATCCGCAAAACGAACGGACGAAATCTTTTTTGGAAAAAGTCATCAATGTTTAATTATGTCTAGCTGCTTTTAGGATATTAGCGGCTTCATGAGCCGTTTCATAAAGAGGCGGCTCTTTTTTCAAGTCAAGGAGGGTTTTTGAATGAATAAAGTTTTGCTTGTAATGCATGACTCATCCGGTTCGTTTTATCGGATGAATAAGACTGCTTTTGAGACAATGCCTGTTGCAGGACAGTATATCTACAATTCCGACGGCTTGGCATACGTTGTTGAAGAAGTCTGCCTGTTTGCTGGATACGTTTCGGAAAAAGGTGCAATTGCAATTTTAGTAGTTCATCCTGCACCGAGCGATTCCCCGGAAGCTGAAATTTTCGGACTTAACATTGAAGAAGATCTTGATGATTAGAATTTTAATGTTAAAGGAAAACTAATCTTAATAAGAAAGCGCTGCACAAGAGATTGGATATTGAAAAATTTTTGAGTAAGAGTGATAATTGAAAGTATCTAGCGAGGAGTGATGTTTTTTGATTTACAAGGATATGCCGGCTTCTTGGCGAAGAACTTTTTTGACTCTTTGGCTAGGGTGTTTCATCACTGGACTTGGTTTTTCGATGACAATGCCGTTTATGGCTCTTTACATTGAAAGTTTCGGCCATTACAGCCGGACGCAAATCAATTTTTATTCCGGATTGGCATTTTCGGTTACTTATTTTGCTCAGGCCGTTGTTTCTCCTTATTGGGGCAATCTGGCAGATCGAAAAGGACGCAAGCTGATGTGCCTGCGTGCTTCCGGCGTGATGACGTTTACCGTTTTTTTGACCGGGCTTGCAACCAACGTCTACATGATTATCTTTTTGAGACTTTTGCAGGGAGCTTTTTCTGGTTACATCAACAACTCGACGGCCTTTATGGCCGGTGAAGCTCCAAAGGGACATTCTGGGGCCATCATGTCGCAAATGATGACTGCCAGCGTGACCGGCAACTTGCTTGGTCCAATGTTTGGAGGCGCGATTGCTGGTATTTTCGGATATCGTGCCCCGTTTATGATATTTGGCGTCTTGATGGGAATCGTCTTTTTGATGACTTTGACGACAAAAGAGCACTTTACGCCGATTCCTGCTAAAGAAATGAAGCCGATGAAGGAAGTTTTTGCAGGTTTGAAAAATCGTCGCCTGATTTTCTTCATGTTTGCAACTACGCTGTTGGTTCAAATGTCATTGATGTCAATTTCGCCAATCATAAGCTTATTGGTCAAACAATTAATGCATGGCGTCGGCAATATTTCGTTTGTTAGCGGCATCGTTGCTGCAATGCCCGGATTTGGCACTTTGCTTGTTGCATCGAGATTAGGAAACAAGATGGATGAGGTCGGACCGCTAAAAATTTTGATGCTTGGTTTGATTTTGGCAACTTGTTTGTTTATTCCGATGTATTTTGCATCGAGTCCGGTTTCGCTCGGAGGTTTACGCTTTGCTTTAGGCATGGCGAATGCAGCAATGCTTCCGGCCGTTCAGACCGTTTTGACGATCTCGGTTCCGCACGAGGCGTTTGGCAGAATATTCAGTTGGAATCAGTCGTTTCAAGCGGCAGGAGGGATGTTTGGACCAATGATCGGTTCTGCGGTTTCAAGCATATTCAGTTATCAGAGCGTCTTTTTGGCAACGTCAATTTTTGTTTTCATCGATTTTTTGATCGTATTCTCAGTGAGAAAAATGGCTTGAAATTAAGCGGCCATTTTGAGATTCAGCATGTTTTTTAAGAGAGAAGGGCAGACATGGCAAGCAATTCAGATTCTATTTTCAATCTTCTTTCGTATTTGAAGCGACATCCAGAGGAACGATATATTGTCAAATCGCATTGTACGAACGTGGTTCAGATTTTTGTCAAAGATACCGTCAAAGTTTCCGATGCGGATATTTATTTTCCGGACAATAAGCTGATGGTCAATCGTTTGGAAGACAGTTTTTTAGAGCAGCATGGAAGCCTGCTTGATTATTATTGGAATCAGCTTGGCAAAAAAAGCATCGGCTTTCACGAAATTTGGGCAACGACTTCACACTTAAAAAAGCGGGCCGCGTATTTTGTAGAGCTGTCATATGAATAGAATAAGATTGATAAGCGTTTTTTCGACTTCGATCGTTGACGTTTCAATCTGAAAAGAGGCTGGGAAAAACTATGCCTCAAATTGAAAAACCGGATGATTTGCAAGCAATCGCAAGTCTGATTCGGTTTTTTTGTATGCATGACAATCGCTTTCCGTGATGGAAACAGCCGAAAAGAGGCCGGTGGCAAATTTGAATGAGATTTTGACTAGATTAGTTGAGCAGCACTGTATTTAAAAAATGACTGACAAAAGCAGTCGCAAATCGACCGTCTTCGTTTGGTATTTCATTTAATTCAAGAGAAAAACTGGACTTTTTTTCCAGCCTTTTTTTTGATAAACGCATTTCGAATCAACTCGGATGCGCTGTTTTTAAAATTGAATTTTTGATGCCGCAAGCACTGGATTTTGAAAAAAGAATGAAACGTTTTGCATGTCGTACTATAATATAATTAGACACGATTCCAAGAAATGAGGTGAGAAGATTCATGGCTACGATTCATTTTTATTTGGTTCGTCACGGACAAACGAGATTAAATCGCTCAAGAAGACTCCAAGGAACAACCAACTCGCCGTTGACCAAAAAAGGCAAACGAATGGCGAAGCGACTTGGCAAGGAGTTGCAAAATATTCGATTTACGGCCGTTTATACGAGCGATCTTAAGCGAACTCATGAAACTGCCGAATTGATCCTTTCGGAAAACAAGCGAGGATGTCCGCCCGTATACCGTGATCCAGACTTGCGTGAACTGAGCTTTGGAAAATTTGAAGAAGCAAACAACATGACGGTAATTCCGACTGCGCTCAGAACGCTTGGATTGCGCAGGATTTTGCGTGCTTTTGCAAATGATGAGCACGTGGCAGAGCTGACCGAGCTGTTCAGAACAATGGATGGCGAAGAAGAAATCGAAACCTCGGTTCATTTGGAAAAACGTTTCAGGCGGGCGCTTGAAACGATTGCGCAAGAATATCCTGATCAGAATGCGAATATTTTGATCGTTACGCATGGCCTGATTCTTTCCAACTTCATTGAAAGTTTGAAAGGCGAGGTGCCGTTATTTTTGGTCGATAATTCGCGAGCCAGCCTGATAGATTACAAAAACGGCAATTTCGAAATAAAATATGTAAACCAGATTAAGCAAGAGAGTGAAAAGATTGATTAATGAAAAAACAACGTCCTTGATTCATAAATTGGCTGAGGAAGGCATCGTTCCTGGCGTCTCGTATGCTATGATCAAGGACGGATACGTTCAAAGCGAAGTTTTTGGAATGGAACAGGTGGTTCCGTTCAAAAAGAAATTGACGTATGGCAAGCTGTATGATGTTGCATCTTTGACCAAAGTCATCGGGACGACGACTTTGATTTTGCATTTGCAGGAGATTGGAAAGTTAACGGTTGATGATCGGGTATGTGACTATCTTGAAAAATTCAGTGACAAAAGAGTCACCCTCAGGCATTTATTGACTCATACGTCGGCGCTTACCGGATATATCAAAAATCGCAATGGACTTTCTGCAACCGAGCTGATGGATGCTTTATATACGTTAAAAGTCGGCGACTGGTTCGAAAAGAAAGTCGTCTATGCAGATATCGGTCCGATTCTTTTGGGACAGATTATTGAAAAAATATACGGGATGCCGGTCCAGGATGCGATTGAACAAGAAGTTCTCAAACCGCTCGGATTGAAAGAAAGTACTTTTACCCCTTCAAGCGACAAATGCGTACCGACGGAATACACTGAAAAACGTGGATTGATTCAAGGCATCGTTCATGATCCAAAGGCGTTTATTCTTGGCAAACATTGCGGATCTGCCGGATTGTTTATGAGTCTCAATGATTTGGTGCGTTTTTCGAACTGGATGCTTGAAAATGATCCGCACAAGCCGGTCGTGTCTGATGCAACGATCAGGAGCCTGTTCCAAGATCATACTCCAAACAGACATCTTGGCCGCTCTTTAGGATGGGATCTGCGTTTTTCTTATGATGGAACACCTTGTCTTTACCATACCGGCTTTACCGGAACGTTTATTTTGATTGACAAGAAACGGCAATCAGCATTGATTGTTTTGACCAACCGCGTGCATCCGACTTCGGACAATCAAAAATTTCTTGATTGTCGCGATAAGATCATCGAGTGTTATTTAAAAGAAAATCAATAAAAGTAGATGAAAATGTTTACAAATATTTTGTGCAAAAACAAGAAAGCCATGCTATAATATGTATATACATTTTTAGAGGTGATTTTGATGACGGAACCAATGTTTTTAAAGCCTGTCTTCCAGGAAAAAATATGGGGCGGCAATCGTTTAAATACTGTTTACGGATACGACATTCCAAGTGATCATACGGGTGAATGCTGGGCAATTTCAGCACACAAGCATGGCCCTGCAACGGTCATTAACGGACCATACAAAGGGATGACTCTTGACGAAGTTTGGAATAAGCATCGCGAAGCATTCGGGAATGCTGAAGGTGACGTTTTTCCGCTTTTGACAAAGATTTTGGATGCCAAAAAAGATCTTTCCGTTCAAGTCCATCCTGACGATGCTTATGCCGAAGAACACGAACACGAACTCGGCAAAACGGAATGCTGGTATGTTTTGGCTGCTGATGAAGGAGCGCAGATGTACTATGGTCATCATGCGAATAGTCGTGAAGAATTAGCTGAAATGATTGAGAATCACGAATGGGACAAGCTTTTACGCAAAGTTCCCGTTAAACCTGGTGATTTTTTGTACGTTCCTTCTGGTACGATTCATGCAATCGGTGCCGGTATCATGGTGCTTGAAACGCAGCAAAGCTCTGACACGACATACCGTCTTTATGATTTTGATCGCGTTGATGCAACAACGGGGAAAAAGCGCGAACTTCACATTAAGCAATCAATCGACGTTACGAACGTTCCGCATGTGGATCCAAAGATTGACCGCAAGGAATATAAAGTTGGCGATGCTGAGGTTACGCGTTTTGTTTCGACTGACTTCTTCGCCGTCTACAGATGGGTTCTTAAGGGCGGCAGCGCAACGTTCAAGCGCGAAGAAGCACCTTATACGCTCGTATCCGTTTTGGACGGCAAAGGCAAGCTGACGGTTGACGGCAAGGATTATGAAATTGAAAAAGGCGTTCACTTCGTTCTTCCATTTGATGTTAAGGAATGGACCGTTTCAGGCAACGTCATGATTATCGCTTCTGAACCTGGTCAAAAAGCTTAATTTAAATATTTGAATTTGAACAGGCTTGAAAAACTATGCCTCAAATTTAAAAACCGGATGATTTGTAATCAATTGCAAATCTGTTCCGGTTTTTTTGTGTATGCTTGACAATTGTCCGTGATGATGGAAATAACTCAAAGCAACACGTGTCCGTAGATTTGAATGAAATCCTGGATGGATTGTTTGAGCGGCACTGTATTTAACTAAAAAGAGTAGTTTTATACATCAAAATTAAGGGGATGCTGGACAAAATCAGTCAGAAACCGACCGCATTGTTCGATATTTCATTTAATTCAAGAGGAAACGTGACTTTTGCAGCCTCTTTTTAGCATTTAGAGACGCAAAAAAGACGAGAAAACAAATTCCTCGCCCCGAAACGTTTACGTTCCATTAATAAGTTGCCTTGATTTCCAACGCTTCCTGTTTTGAAAAATCATCATTCGGATATTTGCGTTTTAACGCAGCGAGCAGCAAACGCTTGGCCAAAAGACCGTTTCTTGCAAGAATCGGTCCATGGAAGTATGAGCAGCAGACGTTTTTGTAGATGGCTCCTTCAGTCTTGTCGCTTCCGTTGTTGCCATTTCCTGAAATGACGATTCCGAGCGGCTTTTCATCTTCTCCAAGAAAAGTCAATCCGTTGTGGTTTTCGAAACCATGGTATGTTTCGCCGGTTTCTTCGTTTTTAATCGTAATGTCACCGATGAAACGATGGTTGATCTGACTTTCAGTATGATGGCTCAAGGCATGAATACCTTCGATTCTTTCACCGTGAGCACCGATATAGTATTGACCAAGAAGCTGATAGCCACCGCAGATGGCAAGCATCGGGCCATCGTCTTCAATGAATGTCGTCAAAGATTCCTTCATGCGCTGAATGTCTTTTGAAACGATTGCCTGCTCAAAATCCTGACCGCCGCCGAAAAAGGCAAGATCAAATTTTTTTTCATCGAAGTCCTGTTCAATCGAGACGATTTCGCTGGTAAACTCGATGCCCATTTGTTTTGCATAATACTCAAGCACCAAAACATTGCCGATGTCTCCGTAAGTGTTCAAAAGATCGCCGTATAAGTGTGCCAAATGAAGCGAGTAGCCCATCAGTCCATCCCTCCTTTGATATATCTTTGTTCGCTCAAAAGCTTGCGCAACTGCAAAACGGCAGTATATGTTGCCAAAACGTAGACATGATCAGTCGGCATCTGTTTGATAAACGAAACAACGTCTTCGAGCTTTTCGCGCTGACTGAAGTTTTTTTCAGGAACGCCGGCAACTCGCAAACGGAAAGTGATATCCTTATAGCGCTCTCCGCCCGTTAAAACGGAAGGAATTCTGTCAAACGGCAGTCCTTCGAAGTTACCGTCCCAAATCCAGCTTGTATCGATTCCGTCAGCATAATTGGCATTAAGCAGGACTGCCAGTGAAAAGGGTTCCTTGTCGGTTGAAATCATTTCAAGAACCTGGTCGAGCCCGACCGGGTTCTTGACCAGGATCAAAGTCGTCTGTTTGTCGTCAATGTTGATGACTTCCTGTCTGCCAAAGACTTTTTCATCGTTATCGCTCAGAGCTCGTGCGGATTCATCTCCTGAAAGTCCCAGGGTTCGGCCGACTGAATATGCTGCCAGGGCATTGTAGATATTATAGGTTCCGCCGATATGCAGCTCGACTTTTGCGCTGTCAATTTCAAAAACAGATGATTGTGGCGACTGAGAACTGATCTGATTTAGCGAATACGTCAGTTCAGGTCGTTTAAAACCGCATTCGGGACAGAAATATTTGCCAAGGTTGCTGTAGGTTCTGTATTTAAAATGCAGAATATGGTGGCAGCGCGGACAAAGCAGACCATCGGTATTTGCGGGAGCTTTTTGATCTTCTTCTTCTTTGTCTGCAAAACCGTAGTAAACGACCTTGTTTTTCAATTCTTTGCTGTTGAAGATCGGAGCATCTCCATTGGCAATCACGAGCGCATCAGGATGCATGCGAATTCCGGTCAGAATTTTATCATAAGTCGTGTAGATTTCACCGTAGCGATCCATCTGATCGCGGAAAAGATTGGTCAAAACAAAAATTGAAGGACTTACGTAGCGACAGATAATCGGAACATTAGCTTCGTCCGTTTCGAGGACGGCCAGCTTTTTGCCGGATTTTTCTGAAACTTTATCCGATAAAAATGCAGTGACGATACCTTGTTTCATGTTTGAACCGCTCTTATTGGTCAGAACGTGACCGAATTTTGATTCAAGGACTTTGACCGTCAAAGCCGTGGTCAGAGTTTTGCCGTTCGTGCCTGTGATGACAATGATTTCGTAGTCTTTGGCAAGGGTTTGAAGCACGTTCGGATCAATTTTGAGGGTCAATTTGCCGGGAAGAGAGGTTCCTCCGTGCATAAAGTTATGCAAAAACCAGCGGGAAGACTTTCCGGCTAGAATTGCAAGTGAACTTCTGAAAGACATTTTACTTCCTCCAATTCTAGATACATCAAAAACATTTTACCATGAATTTTGCATAAGGCACGTATTTTGTTCGGACAAAAAATTTTTAGTGATGAAATTTTTGCGCGAATAATATATACTTGAAAGGAACGAATTTTTTCAGATGGGGGCTTATCAAGTGGCACAGCTTTTTTTTCGTTACGGCGCAATGAACAGTGGCAAAACGATAGAAATCCTTAAAGTTGCTCATAATTATGAGGAACAAAACAAGAGCGTCATCATCATGACAAGCGGAATCGATGACCGCGATTCGGTCGGATACGTTTCGAGTCGAATAGGGATGAAACGCAAAGCAGTTCCGGTGTTTGACGAAGACGATCTGTATGAAAAGGTCGTTTCGATCAATCCCGACGCATCGTGCGTGCTGGTGGACGAAGCCCAGTTTCTGTCGAAACACCATGTATTGGAATTGACGAAAGTCGTTGATGAGCTAAAGATTCCCGTAATGACTTTTGGATTAAAAAACGATTTCAGAAACGAATTGTTTGAGGGATCAAAATATTTATTGCTCTATGCAGACAAAATAGAAGAAATGAAAACGATTTGCTGGTTTTGCTGCAAGAAAGCAATAATGAACCTGCGTGTTAATGATGGAAAGCCCGTTTATGACGGAGAACAGATTTTAATCGGCGGAAACGAATCGTATTATCCGGTTTGTCGCAAGCATTATTTCTTTCCGCCAATGAAAAACGCACATATTATTGAAAAGGAGAATGAAAATGGATAAACTATTCGACAGGCTTCAAATGCTGGCAGATCGCTATGAAGAATTAGGCGAACTTTTATCGGATCCTGACGTGATTGCAGATTCCAAGCGTTTTATGGAACTGTCCAAGGAAATGGCCGATTTGCGCGAAACGGTTGAGAAATATGAAAAATATAAACAGGTCGTGCAGCAGATAAAAGACGATGAGGAAATGCTTTCTACAGGGCTTGATGACGAAATGGCCGCAATGGTCAAGGAAGAACTTTCTGATTCAAAAAATGAAAAGCAGAAACTTGAACAAGAGATCAAAATTTTGCTTTTGCCAAAAGACCCTAACGATGGCAAAGACCTTATCATGGAGATTCGCGGTGCTGCCGGCGGTGATGAAGCAAGTCTGTTTGCTGCAGATCTGTTTTCGATGTACAGCAAATATGCCGAACGGCAAGGATGGTCGATTGAAGTCATTGACAAAAATATGACTGAGGTCGGGGGATTTAAAGAAATTGCGCTTACCATCAATGGCAAAAACGTTTGGTCAAAGCTCAAGTACGAAAGCGGAGCACACCGTGTTCAGCGAGTTCCAGTAACGGAATCGGCAGGACGCGTTCATACTTCGACTGCAACTGTCGTTGTGATGCCGGAAGAAGAAGACGTTGAAATCGATCTTGATCCAAAAGATATCAGAGTTGACGTCTATCGTTCGTCCGGTGCCGGCGGACAGCACATCAACAAAACCAGTTCTGCCGTTCGAATGACTCACCTCCCAACGGGAATCGTTGTTGCGATGCAAGATCAGCGTTCGCAGCAGCAGAACCGTGAGAAGGCAATGAAAATTTTGAAAGCGCGCGTTTACGATTACTACAAATCGCAGGAACAAAGCGAATATGACGAAAATCGCAAGTCTGCCGTCGGAACCGGTGATCGTTCCGAGAGAATCAGAACCTACAATTATCCGCAAAATCGCGTGACGGATCATCGCATCGGCTTGTCGCTCAACAAGCTCGACAGAATCATGAATGGCGAGTTGGATGACGTTATCGATGCGCTCGTGCTCTATGATCAGACCAAAGCTTTGGAAGAATTGCAAAATGGCTGATAAGATGAATGTTTTTGAAGCCCAGAAATGGGCTTTTTCTTTTGCTGACGATCACGGAATGGAACGCAGCACGATCGATATGCTGATTTGCGGTCAGATGGACTGGGACGTTACGCATTTGTTGATGCACTATCGCGATGAATTCTCGAAGGAAGACTTTGAGGTCTTCAGGCAAAACGTTGGAAAATGCGCCGAAGGGATTCCTCCGCAATATGTGCTTTCAAAAGCGGTCTTTTTCAAGAGGACTTTTTTTGTCAATGAAAGCACGCTTATTCCGAGGGTTGAGACTGAAGATTTGGTGGAATGGATTCTGCATGATAATCCTGGGACGGATGCTGAATTTTTAGACATCGGAACCGGAAGCGGAGCAATCGGTTTGACGCTTAAGGCCGAAAAGCCTTTGTGGAAGGGAATGCTTAGTGATGTTTCTTCGGAGGCTTTGGGGGTTGCCAAAAAAAATGCCAAACGATTGAAGCTTAAGGCTGAATTCAAATTGAGCGACGTTTTTGATGAGATTGACGGCAAATTTGACATCATCGTGTCAAATCCTCCATACATTGCCGAATCAGAAAAAAAGTACATGGATAAGAGCGTGTTTGAACATGAACCCACGCTGGCCTTGTTTGCTGAAAACAATGGTCTTGCGATTTATCAAAAAATTTGTCGCCAGCTAAAAGATCACCTTAAAAATGGTGGCAGCTTATATCTTGAAATTGGATTTTTACAGGGAAAAGCCGTGGTTGAAATGTTTGAAAAGGCTTATCCGAAAGCAGAAGTTACGCTTAAAAAAGACGAAAGTGGACATGATCGGATGGTCAGAGTTCGTTTTTGAGCTTGGAAAGGGAAAAAGATGCTGATTACTAAAATTTATACAACCGACGAAATCGAAAAAGCGGCAAATGAACTGTGCCTTGGCGAATTAATCGCGTTTCCCACAGAAACCGTGTATGGTCTCGGTGCAGATGCGACAAATGAGCAGGCAGTCAAGAGAGTGTATTTGGCAAAGGGAAGACCCTCTGACAATCCTTTGATTGTAACGGTTTCTTCACGAAAAATGGTTGAGGAGTATGTCGAAAGCTTGCCTGAAAGAGCGGTTAAGCTGATGGATGCTTTTTGGCCCGGACCGTTGACGATGATTTTGAAAATCAAAGAAGGGGCACTTTCAAAAGCAGTCACTGGCGGACTGGAAACGGCCGCTTTTCGCATGCCTCAAAACAAAGCAACGCTTAAGCTGATCGAATCGGCAGGCGTTCCCATTGTCGGTCCTTCCGCCAATTCTTCCGGAAAGCCTAGTCCGACGACCGCACAGCATGTTTATCATGATTTGGAAGGACGAATTGCCGGGATTTTGGATGACGGACCGACTCAGGTCGGAGTCGAATCAACAATCATCGATCTGAGTTCGGAGCATCCGGTTATCTTGAGACCTGGTGCAGTGACCGTTGAGCAGCTTGAAGAAGTGCTCAAGGAAACTGTTTTATCAGACAAACACAAGGTCGGCATGAAAGAAGTTCCAAAAGCCCCTGGAATGAAGTATAAGCACTATGCTCCGGATGCTCAGGTTCTGATCGTCAAAGCAGGGGATTGGGACAAGGCTCTTTTGTGGCGCAAAAACAAGCAGGAAAGAGTCGGCGTGATGGCATTCAATGAAGTTTTAAAAAATGCAGATCTTCCAAAGAAACTGTCATATAGCTTGGGGGACACGGTTTTTGATGCCAGTCGTCGCCTGTTTGCCGGGTTGCGTTATTTTGATTCAGAAGAAAAGGTCGACTTTATTTTGTGTGCAGGAGTGAAAGAAGCAGGACTTGGCGAAGCATACATGAATCGACTGAAAAAGTCTGCCGGAAACGTTTTTTTTGACAAAATTTGATTTGGGGGGAGTGTCTGATGATTTGGAGACTCTCTTTTGGTATAATTTTATAGAAAAAAAGTTTTGTTTCGGCTAAAATTATTATGTAAAAGCAGGACCGGAAAGAGGTCATAGTCAAAAAAGTCGATATCCACAGAAAGAGCAGAATGCGGGGTGGATATTACTGCTGGTTACAATCATGCAAAAACGGATTCCGACCAATTTTTAAGGACTTCGATCGGAATATCGGATGCGATGTTTGCGGCAAAAACAATTAAGGAAAGGAAAAGTCGTATTTTCTTTCTCAAGCATGGCCGAATAACCACACGGGGCCATGATTGTCCGTATTTTATACGACAGGTGGATATCATGGGAAAATTCGAGGTCTTGGACCATCCATTGATTCAACACAAATTAACGATTATTCGAAAAAAGGATTGCGGAACGCGCGAATTTCGACAGGTCGTCGATGAAATTGCAACGCTGATGGCATATGAAGTTTCAAGAGACATGCCACTTGAAGACGTTGAAATCGAAACACCGATGGGCAAGACGGTCAAGAAGCGTCTTGCCGGAAAGAAAGTCGTCGTTGTTCCGATTCTTCGCGCGGGCCTTGGAATGGTCGAAGGGATATTGAATTTGATTCCGGCGGCAAAAGTCGGACATATCGGGATGTACCGTGATGAGGAAACTCTTCAGCCGCACGAATATTTCGTGAAGATGCCCGGTGATCTTGGTGATCGAGACATGTTCATCGTCGATCCGATGCTTGCGACGGGCGGATCTGCAATCATGGCCGTTGATGCTTTGAAGAAACGCGGTGCCAAGTCCATCAAGTTCGTTTGTCTGGTAGCGGCTCCTGAAGGTGTCAAGGCTTTGCGAGAGGCGCATCCGGACATTGATATTTTTGCTGCTTCTTTGGACGATCATTTGAATGAAGACGGTTATATCGTTCCGGGATTGGGAGATGCAGGCGACCGTTTATTTGGAACAAAATAAACAAAATGTCAGAAAATTCTGAAAATAAGAAATAAATTTGAAATTACCTTGGAAGCGCTATAAGCCTTTGAAAATACACATTTTCATCAGTCTTTATACGTATTTCTTCACAACTTTTCGCGAAAATGCCATGAAAAACCTGTTTTTTCTGCTTTGTATTTTCACGTAAATGGTGGTATTATTTCAGTTGTATTCAAAGATATTTTTGTGTCTTTGTCTTGCTTTATCCTTATGGTTCGACCAAGATGTTTGACCGTATTGATCACATTTGAAAAGAGGTGAGACTTTGTGAGTGAAGAAGCTCAAGTATTGAAGCTTTTTGGTATTCCTTTCAATGTCGGAAACTGTCTGTCAGGTTTCGTTGCAGCACTTATCGTATTTTTCTTAGTCTTTTGGCTGTCTCGAAAGGTGGAGATGAAACCAAACGGAAAACAGAACGTTCTTGAATGGGCAATTGATTTCACCAACGGAATTGTCAAAAGTGCAATTCCTGATGAAGAGGGCAAGAAGTATGGCGTTTTGGCGTTTACGCTTTTTATGTTCATTTTCATCTCCAACCAGCTTGGTTTAATTTTCCAGGTCAACGTTGGTGGCATTACCTACATCAAGAGTCCTACTGCTTCTACGGCGACAACTTTGACACTTGCCTTCGCTGTATTGCTGCTGTCCCACTTGATGGGTGTCGTGAAATTCGGGTTTAAGGGTTATGTAAAGAATTCTTATTTCAGCCCGATGCCCGCATTGTTCCCGATTAATATCATCGAACAATTTACGAATTTCTTGACATTGGCTTTGCGTCTTTACGGGAATATCTATTCTGGTGAAGTTTTGCTGACCGTAATTTATCAACAATTGGGAAAAGCGGCTGCACCATGGACATTGATTCCGGCCTTTCCGCTTGAGATGGTTTGGCAAGGTTTCTCAGTATTTATTGGTTCAATCCAGGCCTACGTCTTTGTAACGTTGACAATGGTTTATATGTCTCAAAAGGTCGAAAAAGAATAACACATAGGAAAATCGAGGAGGATTTTATATTATGGCAACAGGTTTAGCTTTATTTGGTGCGGGTCTTGCCGCAGGTTTCGCTGCTATCGGTACAGGTATTGGTAACGGTCTTGTAATTTCCAAGACTCTTGAATCAATGGCACGTCAGCCGGAACTTTCCGGTCAATTGCGTACGACGATGTTTATCGGTGTTGGTTTGATTGAAGCCGTTCCTATCATCGCCGTTGTTATTTCATTCATGTTGTTGAACAAGTAATCCTATTCTATCAATATGTTTTTAGATATTGTCAGATTAGGAGGTGTCAATAGATGAATGCAACATTTTTAATCGGTGCTGCTGAAGGTGTTCAATGGGGCGACTTTCTCTTTTATTTGCTGACATTTGTAGTCTTGATTGCAGCCGTTAAGCATTTTGCTTGGGGTCCCGTAACTGAGATGATGGAAAAGCGTGCAAACAAAATCGCAAACGATATCGATTCTGCGGAAGATGCGCGCAAAAAAGCTGAGGAATTGGCTGCACAACGTGAAGAAGCTTTGAAAGATTCTCACGTTGAAGCTTCAAAGATTATCGATCGTGCGAAGCAAAACGGCGAACAGCAAAAGGCAAGCATCGTTGATTCTGCTCAATCGGAAGTCATGACGATGAAAGACAATGCCAAAAAAGACATTGAGCAACAGCGTCAAGAAGCTATGTCCGGAATTAAAAACGACGTAGCTGAATTATCTATTGAAATTGCTTCTAAGATCATTCAAAAAGAATTGAATGCTGAGGATCAAAAAGCCTTGGTAGACTCATACATCGAAGGGTTGGGGAAGCAAAATGGCATTAGATAGACAAACAGTAGCTAAGCGCTATGGCAAAGCCTTGTTTGAAGTCGTTCAGGAAAAGGACGTTCGTTCGGATGTTCTTCTTGAATTGGCGGAAATCAAGAAAATTATCGACGCAGAACCAAAATTTATCACGTTCATGACGAGTCCTTCAATTAAACAAGAAGAAAAGCTTGCCATGATCAAGAATATTACAGATGGGGCTTCAGAGGTTACAACGAATCTTTTGGACATGTTGTTTGACTATGGACGAATTGCAAACCTTGAAGACGTCATCGATGAATTTAACAGATTGAACGACGAATTCGAAAAAACAGTACGCGTAAAAGTGACGACTGCGATCGAATTGGATGAAGATCAAAAAGAAAAACTTGCATCTTCGTTTGCTAATGTTGTTGGTGCCGAAAAAGTCCTGGTTGATTCAGTGATTGATCCTGATATCATCGGCGGCGTGGTGATGCAATCAGAAAGCTGCGTTTATGATGGTTCGATCAAGTCAAGGATTGAAAGCATCAAGCGTCTGTTAATTAAGTGATTTTTAAGAGGTGAGACTTTTATGAGCATTAAGGCTGAGGAAATCAGTGCTCTTATCAAGCAACAATTAGCAAATTACAAAGATGAGCTTACCGTTGATGAAGTTGGTACCGTAACATACGTCGGTGACGGTGTTGCGCGTGCAAACGGGCTTGATAATGCCTTATCCGGTGAACTGCTTCAATTTGAAGACGGTACATACGGAATGGCTCAAAACTTGGAAGCCAACGATGTAGGTATCGTTGTTCTCGGTAGTTTCAAGGGTATTCGCGAAGGCGATACCGTTAAGCGTACCGGCCGCATCATGGAAGTCCCTGTAGGCGATGCTCTTATCGGGCGCGTTGTTAACCCATTGGGACAACCTATCGACGGTTTAGGAGAAATCAAGACAGATAAGACACGTCCAGTCGAGCATAAAGCTCCCGGCGTTATGGACCGTCAATCTGTTACGGAACCTTTGCAAACAGGTATTAAAGCAATCGATGCCTTGGTTCCGATCGGTCGCGGCCAACGTGAATTGGTTATCGGTGACCGTAAGACAGGTAAGACTTCAATTGCTATTGATACGATCATCAACCAAAAAGGTCAGGACATGATTTGTATCTATGTTGCAATTGGTCAAAAGGAATCAACCGTGCGCACGCAGGTTGAAACTTTGCGCAAGTACGGCGCAATGGACTACACGATCGTTGTTTCTGCCGGTCCTTCTTCACCGGCTCCGTTGTTGTGGCTTGCTCCATATGCCGGTGCGGCAATGGGGGAAGAATTCATGTTCAACGGCAAGCATGTTTTGATCGTTTATGATGATTTGTCCAAGCAGGCTGACGCTTATCGTGAACTTTCACTTATTTTGAGACGTCCGCCTGGTCGTGAAGCTTATCCTGGCGATGTCTTCTACTTGCACTCACGTTTGCTTGAACGTGCGGCCAAGTTGAGCGATGAGCTTGGCGGAGGTTCGATGACTGCTCTCCCATTCATTGAAACAAAGGCTGGCGACGTTTCGGCATACATTCCGACAAACGTTATTTCGATTACTGACGGACAAATTTTCTTGGATAGCGATAATTTCTATTCAGGCGTTCGTCCTGCGATCGATGCCGGAACTTCTGTTTCCCGTGTTGGTGGGGATGCGCAAATCAAGGCGATGAAGAAGGTTGCCGGTACGCTTCGTTTGGATCTTTCATCATATCGTGAACTTGAATCGTTTGCTCAATTTGGTTCAGACCTTGATGAAGCTACGCAAGCTAAATTGAATCGTGGTCGTCGGACTGTTGAAGTATTGAAACAGCCGTTGCACAAGCCGCTTCCCGTTGAAAAACAGGTTGTCATCTTGTATGCATTGACACACGGATATCTCGATTCCGTTGCCGTTGATGATATTTTGGCTTACCAAGATTCATTGTTTGATTTCTTCGATAACAATTACAAGGATCTTTTGGATGAAATCAAGACAACTGGCAAGTTGCCAGATACGGAAAAGCTTGATGCTGCTATCTCTGAATTTGCAGAAACTTCCAACCAAGCGCAGAATAAGAAAGGATGGTGAGAACTGATGCCTGCTTCTATGCAAGAAGTTAAACGTCGAATCGTTTCGACCAAGAAGACGGGACAAATCACGGGTGCGATGCAGATGGTTTCAACGGCAAAGCTTAATCAGATTCAAAAGCATGCCGCCAACTATCAGATTTACTCATCCAAGATTCGCAGTGTCATCACCCACTTGGCAAAATCTCACCTGCTGGATTCTTCCGCAGTCAGCGGAGAGGTTGGGAAGAGCCAAGATGGCAAAGTCAATACGTTAAGCATGATTAAGCAAAGACCGGTCAAAAAGACCGGGATTGTCGTTATCACGTCTGATCGCGGTTTGGTAGGCAGCTATAACAGCAATGTCATCAAGTCGACTATGGATTTGATTAAAAACGGCAACCACAACACAGAAGATACTGTGATTATCGCTATTGGCGGCACAGGTGCTGATTTCTTCAGCAAGCGTGGATACAACATTGTTTATGAATATCGTGGCGTCAGCGATGTACCGACGTTTAAGGAAATTCGTCCAATCGTTGAGACAATCGTTTCGATGTATGACAATGAAGCTTATGACCAATTGGTCGTTTGCTATAGCCACTTTGTGAACACTTTGACTTCTGTTTTCCGTGCTGAACAGATGCTCCCGATTTCTGCAGAAAACATGGGAACTGATGATTTGACGGAACAAGATGAAAATGATTATCAGATCGAATATGAGACCGAACCGTCTCAGGATGCAATCTTAGAGGTTATTTTACCTCAATATGCGGAGAGTTTGGTTTACGGCGCAATTCTTGATGCCAAGACTTCTGAACATGCATGCAGTTCGACTGCGATGAAGTCCGCAACGGATAATGCCAAAGACGTTATTTCATCACTTGAATTGCAGTTCAATCGAGCTCGTCAAAGTGCAATTACGACTGAAATTACGGAAATCACAGGTGCACAGGCTGCCTTAGATTAGAATAGTAGGAGGAATTAACAAATGAGTTACGGTAAAGTAGTTCAAGTTATCGGCCCTGTTGTCGATGTCCAATTCCCTCTGAGCGAGTCTTTACCTGATATCAACAATGCTTTAAAAGTTAAGCGCGAAGATGGTACTGATTTAATCATCGAAGTTACGCTTGAACTTGGCGATGGAGTTATGCGCACGATTGCAATGGATTCCACGGATGGTTTGAAGCGTGGCGCAGAAGTTGTTGATACTGGTCGCTCTATCAGTGTGCCCGTTGGTAAGGATACTTTGGGACGTGTTTTCAACGTTTTGGGGGAACCAATCGACAATGGGCCGGAATTTGAAGAAGATCATCGTCGTGATCCTATTCACCGCGATGCACCTTCATATGAAGAATTGAGTACGGGTACTGAAATTCTTGAAACGGGTATCAAGGTTATCGATCTTTTGGCACCTTATATCAAAGGCGGCAAGATTGGTTTATTCGGTGGCGCCGGTGTTGGCAAGACGGTTCTTATTCAGGAATTGATTCACAACATTGCGCAAGAACATAATGGTATTTCCGTTTTCACCGGTGTTGGCGAACGTACGCGTGAAGGCAATGACTTGTATTATGAAATGAAAGAGTCAGGCGTTTTGGAAAAAACGGCCATGGTCTTTGGTCAGATGAATGAGCCGCCTGGAGCACGTATGCGCGTTGCTTTGACCGGCTTGACGATTGCGGAATATTTCCGTGACGTTGAAGGCCAGGACGTGTTGCTCTTCATTGACAATATTTTTCGTTTCACGCAAGCCGGTTCCGAAGTTTCCGCTTTGCTTGGTCGCATTCCGTCAGCTGTTGGTTATCAGCCAACATTGGCTACTGAAATGGGTCAATTGCAAGAACGAATTACTTCGACAAAGAAAGGGTCCGTAACATCTATTCAAGCTGTATATGTTCCAGCCGATGACTATACTGACCCTGCGCCTGCAACAACGTTTGCTCACTTGGATGCTACGACCAACTTGGAACGTTCTTTGACGCAGCAAGGTATTTATCCGGCCGTTGATCCATTGGCATCAACTTCAAGTGCTCTTTCGCCTGAAATTGTTGGTGAAGAACACTATCAGGTTGCTACGGAAGTTCAACATGTGCTTCAACGCTATCGTGAATTGCAAGACATTATCTCTATTTTGGGGATGGATGAATTGTCTGATGAAGAAAAAGTTATCGTTGCTCGTGCACGTCGTATCCAATTCTTCTTGTCACAAAACTTCCACGTTGCCGAACGTTTCACTGGCATTCCTGGATCATACGTACCTGTTGAAGAAACTGTTAAAGGCTTTAAAGAAATCCTTGAAGGCAAATATGACGATCTTCCTGAAGATGCGTTCCGTCAATGCGGTCCGATTGAAGACGTTGTAGAAAAAGCAAAGAAAATGACAAGCAAGTAAGGAGGTAGCGTCCAATGGATGATAAGTCCTTATTAACTGTGAATGTCGTTACTCCGGATGGCGTCGTGTATGATAACACGACAGATTTGGCAGTTTGCAAGACTACTCTTGGTGAAGTAGGTATCATGCCGAATCGAGTTCCGTTGCTCGCTTCGCTTGCAATTGATGAAGTACGCGTCAAGACTGGAGAAGACAGTTTTGATGAAATTGCCGTCAGCGGCGGTTTTATTGAATTTTCAAACAACGTCTTGTCCGTTGTGGCATCATCTGCCGAGCGAAAGGAAAATATTGATGCATCGCGTGCTGAACGTGCGCGTGCACGTGCTGAAAAACGGATTGCGACGGCTAAAGAAACGCATAATGTCGATGATCTTCGTCGTGCTGAAGTTTCGTTACGCCGTGCGATGAACCGTCTGAATATTTCAAAGCACTAAGAGGTAAAGAAGTCAGGTTTGTAACCTGGCTTTTTTATTTTGTTCAAAAAATACAGTGCCTTGATTTAGATTGATTCAATGATTACTGGACGAAAATCCAGTGACTTCGGTCATGGGAGAACCATTATGAAAAAAATGGCATACAAGTCGAGTTATTTAAAATTCAGTTAGATTCAGTGACTATTAAAGAAAACTATGCTATGATTAGTTCGAATTGATTGAAAGGTTTAAATTAGATAAATGCAAGATATCGGAGTAATGTCGCTTTTAACAATCATTAGTCACTTTGTTTTTATTGCCTTAAGTTTTAACGCGTTTCAGTCTTTGAGACTTGATCGGTATTTTACTCAAGAAAGGCAAAACAAGTTTAAAGTAGCATTGGTTTTATTTTCAGTAGCGGTAGGATATGGAGTCAGCTCATTTTTTTTGAGCTTTTTGAACAGTCTGACAAATATGACTTACTTGATTAAATAATTTGTTCATGGAGGGTTTTTAGTGGAAAAAATTATTGTACACGGTGGGCATCGACTTGAGGGAACTGTTGAGATAGAAGGCGCAAAAAATGCGGTTTTGCCGATTTTGGCTGCAAGCATCCTTGCGAGCGAGGGCAGAACTTTTTTGTCAAACGTTCCGATTCTTTCTGATGTCTATACAATGAGCAACGTAATTAGATTTTTGAACGTTCAGGTCGGCTTGGACGAATCGACGAAGACCATGGTGCTTGATGCAACGGGAAATCTTTCATATGAAGCCCCGTTTAAATATGTTTCCAAAATGAGAGCATCAATTGTCGTGCTTGGACCGTTGCTGGCACGTTTGGGGCATGCAAAAGTTGCAATGCCGGGCGGATGTGCAATCGGCTCAAGACCGATCGATCTGCATCTTAAAGGTTTAGAAGCCATGGGAGTCGAGATTGAACGTCATGACGGATATATTGAAGCAAGAACCGACTGCTTAAAGGGTGCCAATATTTATTTGGATTTTCCAAGCGTTGGAGCAACGCAAAACATTATGATGGCAGCAACGCTTGCCAAGGGAACGACCATAATCGAAAATGTTGCTCGTGAACCCGAAATTGTTGATTTGGCCAATGTTTTAAATAAGATGGGGGCCAAAGTCTATGGTGCCGGTACCGAAACAATTAAAGTCGTCGGCGTTGATCATCTTCACGGAACGGAGCATACGATTATTCAAGATCGCATTGAGGCCGGAACTTTCATGGTGGCAGCAGCTTTGACGAAAGGCAACGTTTTGATTAAAGATGCAATTGTCGAGCACAACAAGCCGCTTATTTCAAAATTGGAGGAAATGGGCGTTAGAGTCATAGATGAAGAAAAAGGAGTAAGGATTATCGGGCCCGAAAAATTAAAGCCAACGACGATCAAGACGTTGCCGCATCCTGGTTTTCCAACGGATATGCAGCCGCAAATGTCAATTTTGCAATTAGCTGCCGACGGGACGAGTATTTTGACCGAAACCGTTTTTGAAAATCGATTCATGCATCTTGAAGAACTCAGGCGAATGAATGCTGACTTCAAAATTGAAGGAAATTCCGTAATTTTGTATGGTCCGACTGATTTTTGTGGAGCAGAAGTTGCTGCAACGGATCTTAGAGCAGCTGCAGCGCTTGTCTTGGCAGGACTTGTTTCAAGAGGAATTACGCAAGTTACTCATTTGAAGTATCTTGATCGCGGTTATTACAGGTTCCATGAAAAGCTGGCATCGCTTGGTGCTGAAATTAAGCGTGCAAATGATGTTACTAATGGAAAGTTTTTTATGAACGAAACAGAAGAGGTATGAGTTTCAAGCGGGCTTTTTCGGCTCGCTTTTTAGCTTGAGCAATGATTTGCAGTGCTGACCAGTTTTTTTGAAATCACAGTTTTTTCTATGGCCAATTGTGATATAATATCACTGTATATTGACTTTTAAACAATGAAATAATATTTGAAATAAAAGGAGAACGGCTATGGCTAAGGATATCGGTATCGATTTGGGTACTGCAAACGTTTTGATCAATGTTAAAGGGAAGGGAATCGTTTTGAACGAACCTTCTGTTGTTGCGGTTGATACGCAAACCGGCAAAGTTTTAGCGGTCGGATCGGAAGCCTATAAAATGGTCGGACGTACGCCAAGCAACATTCGAGCAATCAGGCCGATGAAAGATGGAGTAATTGCTGATTTTGACATGACTGAGCAGATGCTTTCCTATTTCATTAAAAAGCTTAACGTCAAGGGTTTCATGGCAAAGCCGAACATTTTGATTTGTGCCCCGACCAATACGACTGATATTGAGCGCAAAGCGATTCGTCAAGCAGCAGAAAAGTCAGGCGGCGGCAACGTTTATTTGGAAGAAGAGCCAAAAGTTGCTGCAATCGGAGCCGGTCTTGATATTTTTGAGCCTTGCGGAAGCATGGTTATCGATATTGGTGGCGGCACGAGCGACATCGCCGTTCTTTCCTTGGGCGACATCGTGGTTTCAAGCTCGCTCAGAAGTGCCGGTGATCGACTTAACCAGGATATTGCGTCATACGTTAAGAAAAAATACGGCTTGCTGATTGGCGAACACACTGCTGAAACGGTCAAAATTGAAATCGGCAGCAGCGTTGTTGGAAATCGTCAAAAGGAAACTCAGGTCAGAGGTCGTGACGTTGTTACCGGTTTGCCGAAAACCATCACGCTGACGTCTGACGAAACTGCTGAAGCCATGAAGGATACGATTGATTCGATGATTGCATCTGCGCATGACGTTTTGAGCGAAACGCCTCCGGAACTTGCATCAGATATCATTGATCGCGGAATCGTCATCACAGGTGGCGGTTCATTGCTTGACGGAATAAGCCAGCGATTCTCAGAAGTTTTGACTGTCCCCGTAATGGTTGCGGAAACACCGCTTGATGACGTGGCTATCGGTTCAGGCAAACTCCTTGAGCATATTGAAGAGTTGTCAAAGGAAAAATAATGCTCAAAAGAATTTTGATTGCACCCATCTTGTTTTATAAAAAGTGTATCTCACCGCTTCTACCTCCGAGTTGTCGGTATTATCCGACATGTTCGACTTATATGATTGAGGCCATCAAGAAGCATGGTGCTTTTTTAGGCCTGATAATGGGATGCAGTCGTATTTTAAGGTGTAATCCGTTTATTCGCGGAGGATATGACCCGGTGCCGGATCATTTTACGCTCAGACGAAACCGAAATCCAAAAGACGAGAGCTCATACGAACAGCAGGAGTTGAAAAAATAATGTCAAAAAAAGATAAAAATATTCAGATTACCGAACGCGAAAAAATGGTTGACGGAAAGCTTATATCAGAGCTTGTCACGGCTCGTGGAGATGTCATCGGGACAGTGTTGGAGAATGAAGCTCGTTTTAAAGCAGTTCTTCCTGAGGGTGAAGATTTCGTGTTGCCAACCAGAGAAGAAGCATATGGCTGCATTTTGCGCGAATATCATCTTCATCACGGATAATTTGAACGCTTATCTTAGACGTGCTTTGATTGATAAAATGAGGGAGTGGGACAATGTATATGCAGTCTCACTCCCATTGTTTTAATGCTTGTTTGGAAGGAAGGTTTTTTAATATTATGGAGAGCAAAGAGTATTTAAAAAGATCTGATACGGATGATGATGCAAGAATTGACTGGGGCATCATCTTCTGTGTGCTCGTTTTGGCAGTTATCGGGATGACCGCGCTTTATGTGGCTCTCAGTCATGATAATATTGCTAATCCGACAAAAGTTTTACTTAGTCAGGCTATCTGGTATTTTATCGGCATCGGTGCCGTCCGGTTTATTATGCAGTTTGATGCCGAACAGTTGTGGAAGATAGCACCAGTTGCATATGGAATCGGAATAGTGCTGCTGATTTTGGTTTTGTTCATGTACAGCAAGACCTATTATAATCATAGCGGGGCCAAAAGCTGGTTTGCATTCGGGCCTTTGACGTTTCAGCCGTCTGAGGTCATGAAACCGGCGTATATTTTGATGCTTGGGAGAGTCGTTTCGACGCACAATTCGGAATATGCGACGCACACGCTTCAAAACGATGCGATTTTGCTTGGGAAAATGTTTGCTTGGACGATTCCCGTGGCTGTTTTGTTAAAGCTTCAAAACGACTTCGGAACAATGCTTGTTTTCTTTGCGATTCTTGCCGGCGTTGTTTTGGTTTCCGGCATTTTATGGAGAATAATCGTGCCCCTGGGCATTGCAGCCACTGTTGTCGGCGGTACGGCAATTTTTCTGGTAATTTATAATCGTGATATTTTGACGAAAATTGGCTTTAAAGCTTATCAGTTTAGTCGAATCGATTCATGGCTGAATCCTTCGGCTGCTTCCGGTTCTGACAGTTATCAATTATGGCGAAGCATGAAGGCAATCGGATCCGGTCAGCTTTTAGGGAAAGGATTCAACGTTTCGCACGTTTATGTTCCGGTTCGCGAATCCGACATGATTTTCTCGGTAATTGGCGAGAATTTTGGGTTTATCGGCTGCTGCCTGCTGATTTTCATTTATATGCTTTTGATATTCCAAATGATTCAGATAACTTTTGATACTAAGAATGAATTTTATGCGTATATCTCAACTGGCGTCATCATGATGATTTTGTTCCACGTATTTGAAAACATCGGGATGAATATCGGCTTGCTTCCGTTGACCGGGATTCCGTTGCCTTTCGTCAGCCAAGGCGGTTCCGCTTTGGTCGGAAACATGATCGGAATCGGGATGATCATGTCGATGCGTTATCATAATAAGAGTTATATGTTCTCAAACGAAAAAGATTTTGAAAATATAAACTAAACCGTTAAGAGACTGGAATTTTTTCAGTCTTTTTTTCATGTTATAATTAACATTGTTCTCATAATTTTGTAAGCGGTCGTTAAAATAGCGTTCTTCATAAACCTCCGATATCTTGGTATGCTTTAGACATCAAGTATATCGGAGGTTTAATTATGAAATTGGATGACGTCGTGGAAGTCAACCTTGTTGACCTAAGCCCTAAAGAAACATATCGACCGGTCAGGGAAATGGCTGCGAAAATTATTACGGAAGATGTTGAAATCCGAATCTACAACGGAGCTTCGAGAGAGATTCTCAAAAATTTGAACAACTATCTTTGGTATCGTGATCAAAATGTTTCCAAATATAAATAATATGAAAATCTATCTCATTTGCGGTAAGACCGATCTTCGCAAAGGGATAGACGGATTGGCTGCTCTTGTTACCGAGGCGTTCAGTTTGGACGCCTATGATAATGCGATTTTTCTGTTTTGCGGTACACGTTCCGATCGTTTCAAGGCTCTTTACTGGGACAAAACAGGATTCGTGCTGTATTACAAGCGCATCGAAAACGGACGCTTTCAGTGGCCGAGAAATCAGAGCGAGGTCAAAAAGATAAACGCGCATCAATTGCGCAGACTCTTGGCCGGATTTTCCGTAGAGGAAAAGAAAACCATTCTTCCTTGTGAAAAAGGGCTGCTTTGTTAAATATTGATACTCCTGCCTTACATT
This sequence comes from Ligilactobacillus ruminis ATCC 27782, assembly GCF_000224985.1. Taxonomy (NCBI): domain Bacteria; kingdom Bacillati; phylum Bacillota; class Bacilli; order Lactobacillales; family Lactobacillaceae; genus Ligilactobacillus; species Ligilactobacillus ruminis. The sequence goes on along the minus strand of NC_015975.1, from coordinate 1,412,040 downwards.
TTTATATGGATTTGGCAGGAGTTTTCATGTATAATTCAATTCATGCATACGGAACGGAGGTGAACGAGATGGACGAAAAAGATAAGCGTATCAAAGAGCTGGAACAACAAGTCGCTGAACTGAATGAACGAATTGCTTTTCTGACAAGCAAACTTTTTGGAAAAAAAACTGAAAAAACGCGCCGTCTTCAAGAAGATGACAGACAATTAGACCTGTTTGATCTGGAAGAAGAACAAAGCGAAAAGACTGAAGATTCCAAAGAGGCTTCGGTAAAATCGTATACCAAAAAGATTCGCAAAAAAAACCGGAAGATTGATACTTCAAAAATTCCGGTCGAAATTGTGAATCATGTGATGCCTGATGAAAAATGTTCCTGCCCTAAGTGTTGTGCCCGTCTCGTTCAGGTCGCGAATCCTAAGATTCGTGAAGAGGTGAAGTTCATACCGGCAAAACTCAGGCTTCTCGAACATCATCAGGCAGTATACAAGTGCCCTGAATGTTCTTCGGACGATCATTCGAAAATTTCAAAAGCTCCGATGCCCCGTTCGCTCATCAGTCACAGTAAGACAGGATCTCCTTCGATCATTGCGCATATTGCCGCGATGAAGTACGTCTACAAAGTTCCTTGCTATCGCCAGGAGGCAATGTGGAAGCTTAGGGGATTGCCGTTGACTCGTCAACAAATGTCAAAATGGATGATCGACGTCTTCAACAATCAGCTTTCGCCGCTGTATGATCTTTTATTGAAAGAGCTGAAAAGGCAGCGATTTCTTCATGTGGATGAAACACCTTATAATACTTTGGCTTCAGAAAAAGCAAACACTTATTATTGGGTTGTCACAAGTGGAAAATTTGAAGAAAAAAATATTGCCGCATTTACTCACAGTGACGGAAGATCATCCGATACTGCCAAGAAATTGTTGAGCGATTTTAATGGTTATGTCCAAACTGACGGCTATGCCGGATATAATTTTCTCGACAGGACCAGACACCTGGGGTGCCTGGCTCATGTTCGTCGCTATTTTGTCGATTCTTTGAAAAACAGCAGCTACAAAGCCTCAAAATCTTTTAGCGGAGAAATAGTCAAAGACATCGATGAAGTCTTTGAATTGGAAAGAAAACTCTCAACCAAATTCAATGATGACGAACGCTTGAACTATCGAAGAAGAAAACTCCTTCCTGTAGTCAAGCGGGTATTTTCCAAGATAGCTTCAGTTACCGCATCTGCCAAGTCAGCATTGGGAAGAGCCAAAAACTACGCCTTGGGCCAAGAAAAGAATATTCTGAACATCTTTGAAAAAGGATATTTTGAATTGTCCAACAACAGCGCAGAACGTGCTGTCAAAGAGAGCGTGATGGGGAGAAAAAACTGGCTGTTTTCATCAACTTTTGAAGGCGCAAGGGCTAATGCCGTTGCGTTGTCGCTGATATATACGGCCAAACTTAATCAGTTGGATCCTGAAAAATACTTGAGAAAAGTATTAACGGAGATTACCAACATTGAGGTATTTGATCCTGAAAGGTTCCGCCAACTTCTCCCATGGAACATCGATCTTACCTCATAAATAAGAAAATAAAAACGATGCATACGCAATAACCTGAGATAATAATACTATCTCGGGCTATTTGTGTACACACCGCTGTTTTAACGACCGCTTACATAATTTTTAATAAAATTCAATTTTATGAACAACTTTCCGGTTAAGATAATTGAAAATGATTCTCAATTATCTTAAAATAAATTTATCGACTTGATGGAGGGATGAAAGAATGTCAACACTTGAAATTAAAGATTTGCATGTAACCATTGAGGGAAAAGAAATTTTAAAGGGCGTAAATCTGACGATGAAAACGGGTGAAATCCATGCAATCATGGGTCCTAACGGAACGGGTAAATCAACTTTATCCGAGTCTATCATGGGCAATCCGGCTTACAAGATTACTCAGGGCGACGTTTTGCTTGACGGTGAAAGCCTGTTGGACAAGCCGGTTGACGAACGTGCACGATTAGGGTTGTTTTTGGCAATGCAATATCCGGCAGAAATTCCTGGCGTAACGAATGCTGAATTTATCCGCGGAGCAATTAATGCGCGTCGCCCAAAAGAGGACCCGATTTCGATTCGCAAATTTTTAAAAGAGCTTTCAAAGATAATGAATTTTTTGGATATGACCGATGAAATGGCTGAGCGTTACTTGAACGAAGGCTTTTCAGGCGGTGAAAAAAAGCGCAATGAGATTTTACAGATGATGATGATCAAACCTAAATTTGCAATTTTGGATGAAATTGATTCGGGTCTTGATATCGATGCTTTGAAAGTTGTTTCAAAAGGTGTCAACGAGATGCGCGGCTCTGAATTTTCAGCATTGATCATAACTCACTATCAGCGTTTGCTCAATTACATCGTTCCTGACGTCGTTCACGTAATGATGGGCGGCAAGATTGTAAAAACGGGCGGTCCTGAACTTGCCAAAAAGCTTGAAGATGAAGGATACGCAGGCCTTCGTGACGAGCTTGGACTTGATATCAAGCTGACTGACGAAAACGCATAGGAGGGCTGGCATGAGCGAAATGACAACGGAAAAGTTTGAGACGTATGCAAAAAATGCCGGCGAACCGAGATGGTTTACTGAAAAGAGAAGTGCTGCTTTTGATAAGGCAAAAGAACTTCCCATGCCTTCATTTCAAAAAATAAAGTATCATCGCTGGCCGATTCAGCTTGAAAAAGAACTCATTTTCAGCAAGAGCGAGCTTGACGAAAATGAAAAATCCGTCATCGACGACAGTGAAAATCTTTTGATTGAGTTTGGGCAATCAACGGATACCATCAAAATTTCAGAAGAACTTAAAGAAAAAGGCGTGATAGTTGCCGATTTAAAGGCAGCGTTAACCGAGCATCGCGATCTTTTTGAGCGATACTACATGCAAAAGGCGGTCAAAGTTGACGAAAATCGGTTAACCGCACAGCACGCGGCCAAGGTTACGAGCGGTGCTTTGATTTATATCCCGAAAAACACGATTATCGAAAAGCCGATTACGACCTACTTTATTCAGGATGCGACAAAAGCCGAGGATTACGTGCACCATGTATTGCTGATTGCTGATTCCTGCAGCGAGGTTTCATATCTTGAAAACTTGTTGACGGTCGGAAACAACGAAACAACAGCGAACATCATCGTTGAAGTAATCGCTCGTCCTGGTTCGCACGTTAAGTTTGCAAGCTTTGATCGTTTGGGCGAAAATACGACCACGTACCTTAATCGTCGCGGATATCTCGAACAAGACGCCAAAATCGACTGGTCAATGGGGATGATGAACGACGGCAATATCGTTGGCGATTTTGATTCTGATTTGATTGGGAACGGATCGCATGCAGAGGTCAAGGTTGTTGCGATTACGACCGGCAAACAAGTTCAAGGAATCGACACGCGCGTTACGAACTATGGTAAGCATTCCATTGGTCATATTTTACAGCACGGTGTTATCCTGGCTAAATCATCATTGATCTTTAACGGCATCGGTCACATTATTCATGGAGCAAAAGGAGCAGATGCCCAACAGGAAAGCCGCGTTTTGATGCTTTCAACCAAAGCAAGAGGAGATGCAAATCCGATCCTCTTGATTGATGATAACGATGTTTCTGCGGGTCATGCCGCAAGCGTTGGACGCGTGAACGAAGAACAATTGTATTATTTGATGAGTCGCGGACTGCCGAAAAAACTTGCTGAAAGATTGGTTATCAGAGGCTTTTTAGGTCCGGTTTTGACTGCGGTGCCAAGCATCTCTGTCAGAAAGAGACTTTCAGACATGATTGAGGAGAAATTGATAGATGGTCAAGAAAATGAATGAAATTTGCAGAGATTTCCCGATTTTGAATCAGATTGTAAATGATGAACGTCTGGTTTATCTTGACAATGCGGCAACGTCGCAAAAGCCAAAAGAGGTTATCGATGCCGTCAGCAATTACTTTTTAAGAGACAATGCAAACGTTCACCGTGGCGTTCATACTTTGGCTGAGCGCGCGACTGAACAATTTGAGCAGACAAGATTTAAAGTAAAGAACTTGATTAATGCCAAAAGCGAACGCGAAATAGTCTATACCAAAGGGACGACCGAAGGATTGAACTGGGTTGCTGTTTCGTTTGGAACACAAGTTGTCAAATCAGGCGATGAGATTGTCGTTTCCTACATGGAACATCATTCAAACATCGTTCCCTGGCAGATTTTGTGCGAAAAAACGGGTGCCAAACTAAAGTATGTCAAGTTAACGAAAAATGGCGAACTTGATTTTGAAGATGCCAAGGAAAAAATTACAGCGAAGACAAAAATCGTATCAATAGCTCAGGCGTCAAACGTTATGGGAGTTGTCAATCCCATCAAGGAATTGGCAAAATTGGCGCATGAAAACGGAGCTTATATGGTTGTCGATGGTGCGCAGTCCTTGCCGCACATGAAAGTTGACGTTCAAGATCTGGATGTTGATTTCCTGGCTTTTTCCGGTCATAAGATGCTTGGTCCGACTGGAATCGGGATTCTTTTTGGAAAAATGGAATTGCTTGAACGAATGAGTCCGCTTGAATACGGTGGTGAAATGATTGACTTTGTCGAATTGGACCATTCAACTTTTAAAGAAGTTCCTTGGAAATTTGAAGGAGGAACCCAAAATATTGCAGGCGTCATCGGGTTAGGTGCCGCAATCGACTACTTGCAAGACGTGGGGTATGAGGAAATTGAAAAAAAAGAGCATGAGCTGGTTGAGTACGTGTTGCCCAAGCTTCTTCAAATTGATGGTCTGACTGTTTATGGCCCTAAGGAACCAGATAAGCATACCGGCGTGATTTCATTCAATCTTGACGGAATTCACCCGCATGACGTCGCAACCGCGCTTGATATGGAAGGCGTGGCAGTCAGGGCCGGGCATCATTGCGCTCAGCCTTTGATGAAGTATCTGAAGATTCCGGCAACGGTCAGAGCAAGTTTTTATTTTTACAATACTAAAGCTGATGCGGATCAACTGATAAAAGCAATTTTAGCAACGAAGGAGTTCTTCAAACATGGCACTATCTAGATTGGACAACTTATATCGACAGATGATCCTTGAGCACGCGGATCATCCTCATCACCACGGAGTGCTTGAAAATTCCGATCATCAACTGGAATTGCGCAATCCGACTTGTGGGGACGTTTTGATTTTGCAGCTGAAGATGGAAGACGGCAAGGTTTCAGATATTGCATTTTCCGGTGAAGGATGCACGATTTCCCAAGCTTCGGCATCGATGATGACAGATGAGGTTATCGGCAAAACTCCGAATGAGATTGAAAAGATGGTTGTGGCTTTTTCCAACATGGTCACAGGAAAAGCTGAAACTGAAGAAGATTATGAAGAAATTTTGGGCGATGCTTCAATTTTGGAAGGCGTTGCACAGTTTCCTGCACGAATTAAATGTGCCACTTTGGCTTGGAAGGCAATCTATCAAGCTTTAGGAGAAAACAACAAGGGGGTCGACGGGCAATGACAGAAAAAATTCCAGAACTTGGCGGTGAATATAAATACGGGTTCAAAGACGATATTAAGCCTATTTATACGACCGGTGAAGGATTAACCGAAGAAATCGTCAGGAAGATTTCTGAGGCCAAAAATGAACCGGAATGGATGCTTGATTTCAGATTGAAAGCTTATGAGACATATAAAAATCTTTCAATGCCTGATTTTGGCCCGGATTTGAGTCCGCTTGATTTTGAACACATCAATTATTTTCGTCGTGATTCAGAAGGCGTCGCCAGAGATTGGGATGAAGTTCCTGAAGAAATCAAGAAGACGTTTGATCGTTTGGGCGTGCCTCAGGCAGAAAGAAAGTATTTGGCAGGTTCATCCGCACAGTATGAATCAGAAGTCGTTTATCACAACATGCGTGAAGATTTTGACAAATTAGGCATTGTTTTCATGGATACCGATTCTGCCGTCAAAGAATATCCAGAACTTGTGAAGAAGTACTTTGGAAAGCTGGTTTCGCCGTCAGACAACAAAATGGCTGCTTTAAATTCTGCCGTCTGGTCAGGCGGTTCGTTCATCTATGTTCCGAAGAACGTTAAAGTCAACGTTCCTATCCAAAGTTATTTTAGAATCAATGCCGGAAATTCAGGGCAATTCGAACGGACGCTGATTATTGTCGATGAAGGCGCAAGCATCAACTATGTTGAAGGATGCACCGCTCCGAATTACTCAAAAGACAGTCTTCATGCTGCGGTCGTTGAGGTTTATTGTCTGAAAGATTCTTACTGTCGTTATACGACGATTCAAAATTGGTCCGACAACGTTTACAGTTTGGAAACGAAACGTGCCAGAGCTCTTGAAAATGCCACAATGGAGTGGGTTGACGGAAACCTTGGTTCAAAAATCACGATGAAATATCCGAGCGTCTACCTTGACGGCAAAGGTGCGCGCGGAACAATGCTGTCAATTGCGTTTGCCGGAAAAGACATCGATTCAGACACCGGTGCGCGAATGATTCATAATGCGCCCAATACGACGAGTTCAATCGTTTCGAAATCGCTTTGCAAAGATGGCGGACGCGTAGATTATCGCGGACACGTTCGTTTCGGACGCAAATCTGACGGATCATTTGCCCATGTCGAGTGTGACACGATCATCATGGATGATAAATCTGCAAGCGATACGATTCCGTACAATGAAATTTTGAACGGCAACGTTTCAATGGAGCATGAAGCCAAGGTCTCAAAGATTTCAGAAGAACAGCTTTATTATTTGATGAGTCGCGGTATTCCTGAAGAAAAGGCCACTGAGATGATCGTCATGGGATTTGTTGAACCTTTTACGAAAGAGCTTCCGATGGAATATGCAGTTGAGCTCAATCGCCTGATCAATTATCAAATGGAAGGTTCTGTGGGATAAGGATGATACAGGTTGCTAAACCCTTGATATGGCAAGGGTTGCTGTATCTTGAATTTGATCAAAAATGTAAAGTGGGGACAAAAATGGGGACAACCAGTCACAAGTCAATATAATTGGCAAATTTTTGAGCTACTTCCTGCTTCTTGTATTGCGTGACATGAGTGTAGATATCCAAAGTAGTTTTTGAACTGGAGTGTCCCAGTCGAGTTTGGACTTCTTTGATGGTAGCTCCTGCTTCGAATAGAAGGGATGCATGCGTGTGTCTAAAACCATGCAATGTAATTTTCTTTTGCGGGTACTTCTTGTAAATCCATTTGAGCCAGTCGTTAGCTCGTGCCGGTATCAATTTCTCGTTTTCCGCAAATGTTGTAAATAGATACTGTTCCTCGTTGTTGGTATTGATACCGACGGCGAGGAATTTTTTTGTCTGCGCAAATTTCCATGATTATGCAGATGAAATGACAACTCATTTTGAATCTGTAACATATAGATTTATCCTCAAATCTATTGAGCTTGATAATTATCCAAAGTATGCGTATGAATGTTGAGGATAAGACATGAGCATCGATAAACCGGTGTTTTTTGTTACAAAAAACTCTAATATTTGACCCCGAAAAGTCGTAAAAAGGATTATTTTTTATGCGATCAGATCAGCGTGGAGCGGGTTTCTTTTTTTAGTGAGTATTTTTTTGAACCGTTGAAACTTACTGAGATGCGGTCATCTTAAATTCAGAGCATCGAAAAGAACTTGAATCAATGCCTGTTTTTTAATTATGCCTGGCCGGAAATCCCGTGACTTTAGTCATGGGATGGATAGGCTCCATTTGGGCGCTTTTTCTTTTGCAGTGCATTATATTTTTGATTGTTGATATAGTTTTCCGCTACATCTTTATTCATATTGCCGAGCGTACTCATATAGTAGCTGGGAGACCATAAATGACTACCCCGATATTGTGATTGTCGAATTTCTGGATGTCGTTTGAGAAAGATGAATGCACTACGTCCCTTTAGTGCTTTGATAGCGCTGGTTGGCGCCTTGCTGGGTGGAAAACTGATCAGTACATGAACATGATCCGGCGTTACTTCCATCTTTTCGATTACAATTTCGTTATCTTTTGCAACCATTCGCAATATGTCTTTCATTTCGTCTGCCAGTTCCCTAGTTGAAAAAGTCTGGTGGCGATGCTTAGTTGCTCAGATTAAATGGTAGATGATTATAATATTATTATAGCAATAAAGGAGGTGAAATAAAATGAAATCAATGGCACAATTGGAATGCCATTATGGATTGAAGGTTCGCATTTATCCAAGTGATCATCAGAAACAAATAATCAGGGTTAATAGTTATGCCAGTCGTTTTATCTACAACGAAATGGTCGCAATCGGCAAAGAGCTTTGTCAATTAAGCCGAGTCAGACTGCCGATTGATACGGTACAAGATCGCATCCAACAGCTGAAGCTTCGACGAAATGCCAGACAAATGTCGAATCATTTCCAATTTTTGGAAGACAAGCGCATTGACAGTCTCGCAAAAGCTAATGCAATCCAAAACTATTACAAGGCTTGGAAAGCCTTTCGGAAGGTACATGAAACCGGCGTTCCAAAGTTCCATCGTAAAAGTTACGCATGGCGGTATCAGACCAATTGCCAATACCTATACTCAATACAGGGGTGTCTGTTCACAAGCCATCGACTTTAGCCGATGGTGGTTGACTTCAATCGTATGTTAGAATTGCATATAAACAAATTTATCGAGGTAGAGAAATGTCTAAGAGAAATCAGGGAATCATGCTTGCAATTATCGGAACGATGTTTTGGGGAATTTCGGGTCCGTTTGCACAAGCATTGTTTGCACAAAACGTTAAACCGTTATGGCTGGTTGGTGCACGTTTGTTGTTAGCAGGAATTTTGCTAAGTCAAGTCCTAATTTGTGTGTAAAATATTTTTTCCCAGGCACCAGTTGTGCAGGGGATGCGAATGCATCCATGTCTGTCCACTATCACTCTTGAAGGAGCTGTCAAGGGTGCGCCATCTGCGCACCTCGAAGAGGTTCCCTTGACAGCTTCGGAAAGAGTGATACACCTTACGCAGCTCTTAGTTTTTGTTGTTCCTCTGCCAATTTTTTGAGTTCAGCAACTGTCTCGGACTTGATCATTTTTGCGTAGGTTACCGGACTGAATATGGCTTTCTTGGAGATCACGACATCGTTTCTTTCCAACAGAACGGAACCCATCAGCCGCATCAGCGAGTTTTTATTTGGGAAGATTCCAATGACGGAAGAACGTCGCTTCAGCTCTTTGTTTAGTCGTTCTATATGGTTCGATGTTCTGAAATATCTCCGCAAATTCTTAGGAAGCGCCATGACGGTCATGGAACTTTCAAAGCCTTCATCGAGGCATGACATGGCAGCTTCAGCAACGTCTCTGTAATCAGCGATGATTTCGTCCCGCTTTTTCCGTGCGTCTTCTATAGTTTCGCAGTTCCACATTTCCTGAAGTTCGGCTCTGATGCCTGCCTGATATTTTTTTGGTGATTTTCCCGAAATGTTTCTGGCAAAATGAAACTGGCACCTTTGCCATGGAACATCAGGAAATACCTTACTGACGGCATCCTGAATACCTTCATGAGCATCAGAAGTGATCATCAAAAGTCCTTGGAGACCACGTTTTTTCAGTTTTTGGAGAAAGGAATTCCAAGTTTCTTTGGATTCGTTGTCATATACTTCAAATCCGAGTATTTCACGGTGTCCTTCCTGATTTGTACCGTAAGCGATCATAAACGCTTTGGAAACAATTCTGTGTTTTTCCCTGACCTTGAAGTAGGTTGCATCCACTATTAGAAACGGGTAGTCTCCGGTCAAGGGTCTGTCCTTGAACTCATTGACCTTTTCAATCAGATCCTTGCATACTTCTGAAACTGAGGACTTAGAAAATGTCGTTCCGCACAAAGTTTCCATGATATTCGACACTTTACGCGTCGCTACTCCGCTGACGACCATCTCCGCCATACTGGCGATCAAGGCAGCTTCGCTTCGGGAATAGTTCTCGAAAACAAGAGTCTTAAAGGGAACATTGCGATGTCTCGGCACGGTTAAGGTGATTTTGCCTATCCGTGTCTTGAGCTCGCGTTCTCGAGTGCCGTTGCGGCTGTCCGTGCGTTCTTCTGACCGTTCGTAAGGCTCAGCCTTGAGTTGAGCAGTGGATTCCGCCATCAAAATACTATTGAGACTTTTACGCAGCAGTTAGCGAAATGCCTGATCGTGATCCTTTGAAAGAAGTTGTAGAATTTCCTCTTGATTTAAGGTAATATTTAATTGAGCCATTTGTTTGTCCTCCTAGTATTATTTTGTTAGGTGATTTAATTATACCTGGGAGACGAGCACTTGGCTCTCTTTTTTTTATCAATTTACACCATTATACGGGCATAACCTTTTGCTATCGGTCTGGGGGGGTATTGTGACTGATAAAGAGCAGCATAAAGAAATTTTTAAAAAGAAAAATTTGATTTTGCTGATTTTGTTTGCTGTTTTCGGGATGGTTCCTTCGCAATTGACCTTTTTTTTGGCAATCAGATACGGAAATGCGGCGACCGCAACGATTCTGCAGTTTTTAGGCCCTGTATTTATCATTGTCTGTCTTGCGATTCAGTATCGCAAGCTTCCACGGAGAATCGACGTGATTTCATTGATGATTGCGGTATTGGGAACGATTCTTATCGTTACGAACGGAAAAATCGGCACGTTGGCATTATCCGCTGCGGGCATTTTTTGGGGAATCATGGCAGGCGTCAGTCAAGCTTCTTATACTTTGATTCCAAGACGGCTGCTTGAGCAGTTTGATGCGCGTCTCGTGACGGGATTGGGAATGGTTATCGGCAGCGTTTTGTTTTGGCCGCTGATTTTGACCACGAAGATTCCTTCAATAACTCCGTTTACTGTGGGATCGTTTGCATATATCATCATTTTTGGGACGATGGCATCCTATTTGTGCTATCTTCAAAGCGTAAAATACATTCCGGCTTCAACGACCGGGATGCTGAGCGCATTTGAGCCTTTGACGGCCAACGTTTTATCGGTGATTTGGTTTCATGAGACTTTGGGGGCTTTTCAGACAGCGGGGGCCGTTTTGATTTTGTCGACCGCTTTTTTGCAGGCAATGGCTCTGAAAGGCAAATAGTAGCTTGCATATTCTGAGATGTTTTCTTAAAATTAAAGTTAAAGATATCTTAAGGTGGGATTTTTATGCTGATTGAATTTTTAAACGACTATTATGCAGCAGATTTTAAGAAGATACACGACATTGCCGGCAATCAGCATCTTGTTGGGCACAGCGTTCGTTTTGACAAAGATTTGTTCGTAAAAATTTTCACTGAAAGCGAAATGTTTTATGCAGAACAAAACGTCAATCAGGTCTACTGTCCGGAGATATATCTTGACAGCGTGATTTTTGGCGACAAATATATTGTTGTTTTAATTGATCGTGAGTTGCATGATACGGATGCTGAGCCGGTTGATGAACAGCGGGCAGCTCAATACGGGGAGATGCTGGCAAGGTTTCATCAAAAAGTTACTGACAAGGTGCTTGTTGCAGACTATACGAAGACGAAGCTGTCCGATCGAATCTTAAATGCCGCTGACGGCTTAAAGAATACCAAATATGAAGAAGACGTCAAAAAGGCCATGGAAATTTTGAGACCGGATTTTGATCAGGCTGATGAAGAATATAAACAGTTGCCGCATGTTGTTTTGCACGGAGATTTCAGCTTGAGAAACATTAAGCGTTATAAGGATTCTGAAGTTCTGATTGATTTTGAATGGGCTTCTGTCGGCGTTGCATATGAAGATTTCATTAAATTTTTTTACAATGAGGTTAAGAATCCTAAACTAAGATCAAGCTTTATCGAAGGTTACAAGAAAGTTTGCGACTTTGAGGTTCCAGGGTCCGGATTGCAGCGTTGCCTATTGTTCCTTTGTGCTTTGAATATCTGTCGTTTCCATGTTACGCATGAACGCGAAAAATTTGGCGATATGCCGGACAGAATGCTGAAGACGATCGAAAACAGAAACGCCATTGTTGAGTTGGATTAAAGAAATATTTTTTATCTGAAAGTCTGAACTGAGGACCTGCTAGAAAATGAAGACGAAAAAAATTTCCGTTTGCTCTTGAATCAAACTAATTGCCGAACGAAGGAAGTCGCAAGCAGACTGACTTTGTCCGGCATTTTTTCAATTTTGACACGCGGGAAATGACTCTTTTTGCCAAATACAGTGCCGCTCAACTAATCTGGTCAAAATCTAAGTCAAATTTACTGATTCGTTTTGTCCACCATAGGCGACTGTCACGCATACGCAAAAACCCGGATGATCTTGCAATTGGTGCAAATTATCCGGGTTTTTAATTTGAGACATACTTTTTTTCAAGCCTCATTTGCGTACTTTCCAAGATAGTTGTTTTTTATTTTCCAAATATTCAAACAGGCTTCCTTCTCGCAAGCCATGATTTGAAAAGAGTATCTCGTCGATATGACAAGTTCTCAGAATCAAAACGAGCGGCGTTAATCCGCCAACGACGACGTCGGCTCTGGATTTTGCCAGACCAGGAACGCTTTCACGCTGCTTCTTGTCCATATCGATCAAGTCACCGACAATTTCAAATGCTTTATCTGAAGGAAGACGGTATCCGTGAAGTTCGGGAAGATTATCAGCCTGAAATTCGCGTCTTCTGGCAATTTTGGCTAAAGTACGGTTGCTTCCTCCAAGACAGATCAGCGGAATCTTATGTGCTTCCGTCAGCCAATCGACGTTGGTCAGTTCCTTTTCAACACTGGTCATGGCATCAAAAAGATGGCGAGCTGAAATTTTGTCGTCAAGGTGATGGGCGGCAGAAATAGTGACCGAACCAAACGGGAGGCTGATCAGGTTTTGGACCTGACCGTTTTTTGCCAAAATAAGCTCGGTACTTGCGCCACCAGTGTCCATAATCAAGCAATCTTTGACCGGTAGCGTTTTGGTAACGCCTAAAAAGTCAAGGTAGGCCTCGCGTTCGCCGGTAATGACGTTAAATTCAAGATCAAGCTTTTTTTTGACAAGATCTAAGAAATCTTTCTGATTGGCTGCCTGACGAACGGCAGCAGTTGCGATGGCATTGACGTTTGGATTTTCCAATTTTGAATAGATATCTTTAAAAGATTTCAAGGCCTGCAGTGTCCGCTTGATTGGTTCTTGCTTTAAAGTCTTTTCCTGACCCATATTTTCCGAAAGCCGAACGTACTCTTTTAGTTGATGCGTAACGGTGAGAGTTCCGTCATCTGCAATGTTCGTGATTCGCAAACGGACTGAGTTGGAACCAAGGTCAATCACAACGTAATTTTCCATCAATCATCTTCCTCGCTTTCAAAAGGAAGGCCTGCTTCGTGTTTTGTCATTGGTTGAAAAGCGTTCTGACCGTTCAAGGCTTCCTTTTTCATTTTTTTAAGTCTCGCATTTTTTTGTTCTGCATCTTGAATGAACCTTTCCTGCGAGTTGTTCGGAATCAGTCCGCGACGATCGATTCGGCTGAACTTGTCGCCATGAAGAATGCGAGTCTTGATGTTATCTTCCCACATTTCGTTGTAGATTGCAATTGCGCGCTTTTTTGTGTCGGACTGAATCAGCGGAAAGAGAAGCTCAACGCGACGATTAAGATTTCGTGTCATCATGTCTGCTGAGGAAAGGTAGATGTCTTCGTTTCCGTTGTTGTAGAAATAATAGATGCGGCTATGTTCAAGAAAACGACCAACGATGGAATGAACCTCAATGTTTTCGGAAATGCCCGGAATATCGTTTTTTAAACAACAGATGCCACGGATGATCAGTTGAATTTTAACGCCGAAGGAGGAGGCTTCATAAAGTTTTTCAATAATTTGGGGATCTGACAAAGAGTTCATCTTCATTTTGATGAAAGCAGGACGTCCATTCCTGGCAGCATCGATTTCATCATCTATTTTTTCATTGATAAACTTGCGGATGTTGTTGGGGGAATTGCGCAACAGGTGGAAGTAAGGAGGTTTGGAAAAACCTGAAAGCATGTTGAAAAGATTGGAAGCATCGATTCCCATATCTCTGTTGCACGTCAAAAGCCCCATGTCCGTGTAGAAGTTGGCGGTAACGTCGTTGTAGTTGCCGGTTCCCAGATGAAGATAGCGTCTGATTCCGTCATCATCTCTTCTGATGACGAGTGCAATTTTAGAATGTGTTTTGAGACCTATCAGCCCGTAGATGACGTGACATCCCATTTTCTCAAGGTGTTTTGCCCATCTGACGTTGTTTTCTTCATCGAATCGAGCCTTGACTTCAACGAGAACGGTAACCTGCTTGCCGGATTCGGCAGCCATTCCCAGATATTTGATAATCGGAGAATTGCCGGAAACCCGGTAAAGGGTCATCTTGATGCCCAAGACATTCGGATCCGTGGCAGCCTGATGGATAAAGTTCGTTACGGCATCAAACGAATCATAAGGGTGTTGCAGCAGATAGTCTTTTTTTCTGATTGAATCAAAGATATTTTCGTTCATTGACAGGCTTGGATCAAGATGCTTTTTAAATGCAGGGTATTTTAAATCATCGTGTCCTGAAACAAGACGCGGCAACTTTTTCAAAAACGTCAGATCGATTGGTCCATTGATGAGATAAATGGCAGTTTTGTCGACTTTCAGCGTTTTGATCAGGCGTTTCTTCAAAACGTCCCCGATCGTATTTTCGATTTCAAGGCGTACCACGCCGCCATGTTCACGTTCTTTAAGCTGATTTTGAACGGCACGCAGCAAATCGGAAGAGTCTTTTTCGGCGACATCAAGATCCATGTCGCGAATTACTCTGAAGACTGCCGTTTCTTCGACTGAAAATCCGATAAAAAGCTGCCCGATGTATTCTTTGATGATATCTTCAATCAAAATGAAATCATTGTTCTCACCCGGAAGCCTGACGATTCTTGAAAAAACGTCAGGAATGCGTAAAGTTGCAAACAATTTGCCGGTGTTCTCTGCATTTTTCAGCATAATTGCAAGGTTGAGCGAATTGTTGCTGATGAACGGGAACGGTCTTGAAGAATCGTCTGCCATCGGGGTCAAAACGGGATAGAGTTCATCTTCAAAATAATTTTTGATGAAATCCTGTTGTTCTTCATTTAAATCGGTTGGTTTCAGCAAAAAGATATCGTTTTTTTCAAGCAGCGGCAAAAGCGAGCGATTGAGCGTCGAATAGCGTTTTTCGACCATATCGTGTTCTTTTTCATTAATTGCATCGATTTGTTCTTTCGGGGTCATGCCCGATGGATCAGTATCATTGATTTTGACTGACACGAGCTTATTGAGCGATGCGACGCGAACCATGAAGAATTCATCGACGTTGCTTTGAGTTATCCCAAGAAAATTGATGCGCTCAAGCAGCGGATTGTCCGCGTCTCTTGCTTCTTCGAGAACGCGGCCGTTAAAGTCAATCCAGCTTAGTTCACGATTTTTGAAATATGAATTTTTAGAAAATTTTTTAGCCATTGTTTCCAATCCTCCGTTGTTTCAAGACAGGTTTGATTCCGAAGACTTCTTCAAACAGTTTGGCTTTGTGGTTGAAAGCCCATTTTTCAAGGGCAAGGTTGTGTGAAGAAGAGGCCGTGATAACGAGCGAATCTTTTTTTAAAGAAACCGAGATTTTTTGAATCTTTTGCTTGCCGGAATCATCCAATGCGTCTGCCAGTCTCAAAATGGCAGCCAATTTAGCGACGATAATTTGCGAATCCGCTTCGATGTGACGATAGTGTGCCTGTTCAAATGCAGGGGATTCGACCGAGTGGTAACGAGCGATATCCGCAATGATTTTATTTTCTTCATCAGAAAGGCCAATCAGCTTCGTTGCCTGTAAAATATAGGCAGAGTGGCGGTAATGCCCGTGCGAATTGATGAAATTGCCGATGTCGTCCAGTGAAGATGCGATTTGAAGGAGCAATCGCTCACGTTTGCCAAGACGATGAAGCTTTTTTAACTGGTCAAACAGGTGGAGGGCAAATTTAACGGTGCTTTTGCGATGTTTTTCGTTTGTAAGATATCTTTTGGCAAGATTTTCAGCAGAGGTAAGAATTACGTCGTTGAGATCGATGTCAAGATATCCGAGTTCATTTCTGATTTGCATGGCAATTCCGTCCGGAACGGACATATTCGTCAAAATAAGCTCTTTTGAACCGGCGAGCTTTAAAAGTTTTCTGACAAGCAAAATATCCGGAACAATCCTGTTTACCAGGCTTTCATCGATTCCGAGACGCTGACTTAGAAACTGGTCCGGAGAATCGATTGCCTCATCGGCGAACGTATTGAAATCTTTTAAGGAAATGCTTTGAAGAGCTTTGGCATCCTCATCAGTATCCATTAGTTTGTTGAGAACAAGCGAATCTTGAACGAACACGTGAATGTTCCCATTTTCTTTGTTAAATTCAGGGCGCAGGAACGCAAATTTGCTGTCTATATAGTCTTTAACGACCTCAACGGGGTTTCCGGCCATATTTTGGAGTTCCTTTGTGATATCGTCCAATTCCTGATAGCCGATTGCGATATTCCATGCGGTTTGGAATTTTTGATGACTGAATTTTGAAAGGGTGATCGTTGCAGATCCAATGTTCATCAAATAAATCGTATCTTTGCTCAAATCTTCAAAGCGTTTTGAGCATTCCAGCGTTGCAATCGTTTTGTAGTATGTAATCTGACTTGTATTGAGCCATTTGACGCTTAATTTGGTTCTGACGTAAATCTGGTCGCTCAGATAGCGAGCGGAAACATCGTCAACGAGCTGCTGATTGGCCCAAAAATCATAATCAGCAACATGATAGTCTTTTAGCAATTGCAAAAAGCCGTCAAGAGCAGCAACGATTTTTTTAAGTTCATGTCGATAAATTGAAGATTTGTGCTTCTCCTGAACGAAAACGGCCGAGCTTGCCGTTTCAATGATTTCTTGCGTTTTAAGATCGATGATATTCAGTTTCAATTTGAGCGGAGACATGTAAATAATGCCGTACAGTTTGTTTGCAGCCACAAAATCACCCCTATTTAATTATGTCTACTACTTAATCATAGCAGAAAAAATATTACATAAAGTAACTTTTTTGTAAAGATGCAAAGTTGAATGGAATTTTTGAAATGCAGTGAGGGCATTTGAAGTCTTTGACATAAAGCGGTAACAAAAAGAGTGACATCGCAGAAGATATCATGTATTATCGTAATAGGTGTTAAATGGAAATTTTTTAGTGCTTTAATCAAATACTTATTGTATAATAAAAATGGCCGTATAAGAAATTTATATCTACAGAGGATGATTTAAGATTATGTCAGAAAAGAAGTTACACATTGCTTTGCTTTTTGGCGGCAATTCATCAGAACACGACGTTTCAAAACGTTCCGCTCACACGGTTTTTGATGCATTGGACAAAGATAAGTACGAAGTTTCGGTATTTATGTTCACCAAGCAAGGATTTTTGCTCGGAAACAAAGATTCTATGAGAATTTTTGACGGCGAGCCTGAAGATGCCGTTGTGGCAGAAGCAATTAAAGATGTTGATTTCTCAAATCCTTTGGCTAATATTCAAAGCCTTTCAGAAGTCAAGGATATTGATTTGTTCATTCCGGTCATTCACGGAAATATGGGTGAAGACGGAACGGTTCAAAGTTTATTCCGCTTGCTTAACAAGCCGTATATCGGCAGCGGCATCGCTTCTTCGGCAGTTTCCTTCGACAAGGATCTGACGAAGCAGCTCTTGACGTATCATGGCATTCGCAATACGAAGTATGTTGTCGTTACACCGGAGAACCAGTCTGAATATACTTATGAAAAATGTGCTGCCGAACTTGGAGAAACGTTGTTCGTCAAACCTGCTCGTCAAGGCTCATCCGTCGGAATTTACAAAGTTTCAAACAAAGAAGAATTCGATAAGGCGATTCAAGACGGATTCCATTATGATTTCAAGGTTCTGGTTGAAGAAACGATTGCCAATCCGCGTGAAGTCGAATGCTCCGTTTTGGGAAATCGTGACATCAAGGCATCAAAACTTGGAGCTATCCGCATTCCTGCAGAAGATGCGTTTTATGACTACAACAACAAGTTTGTTGATGCGTCAGGCGTCGTTTTCGAAATTCCTGTCGAATTGCCAGAAAAGCTGACGAAAGAGATTCAACAGATGTCACTTGATGCTTTCCGCGTTCTTGGAAATCGCGGACTTGCACGAATGGACTTCCTTGTTGATGAAAATGACGTGCCTTATTTCGGTGAAGTCAATACTTTGCCAGGATTTACGAATATTTCGCTTTATCCGCAATTGTGGGCCGTTTCCGGCATCAGCTATAAAGATCTGCTCGACCGTTTGATTCAGTTGGCCTTTGATGAATTTGAAGACAATGCCAAACTTCATTATGATTTTGTTGAACTTGGATCAGAAAAACTCGGTAAAGGTCTTTTGACTGACGAAGATAAAAAGTAAACAGATAAGTCATCGATTCGATTTTTAGTGGTCAGAATCGGATATTTGCAAAAAACTCTGAGAATCGCGGGTTCCCAGAGTTTTTTGCATTTAAGGACAGTTTTTTGACAAATCTCAAGGAAATTTTTTGACTTGACTGCTCTTTTTTTCTAAGATATTAGTAATTAATAGTCAGGGGTGTTTCGATTGACGAACGGCATAGCATTTTTAAGAGAATTAACTGCAAAATTGGACAAACGTCCTGAATTGGCGCTATTGTGGTCATTATTATGGATGTTTATGATGCTGTCGCTTAAATTTGATGGCATGTTTTTTATTGTTTTGCTGTTGATTTTGTTTTTGGCTCTGGATTTGACAACGGCATATTTATTTGGCGACGTCAGACCTGAGAGAAGGCATCTCATTCGTTTCGTTTGTGTCAGTCTGCTCAGCTTGAGCTGGAGGGGGATGCCGTTCATATTTCGAGCATTGTCGCAAATCCCAATCCCGATTGCGATTCAAAATGCGATTTTTGATCATCGAAGGCAGTTTATTTTAATAGTTGTCTGTTGTTTCTTTGGCATGATTTGGCTTTTTTGTTCCGTGTCTGATGAAACCGTCGGGGTATTTTTTTCAAAAAAAATAAAAAGTAAACGTCTTTTTTTGCGCATATTATTATTGGAAACGGAATTTATCTTTTGGTCAGCGTTTCTTTTTGCGATCGGATATTGGCTGTGCGAGAATTTGCTTGGCAATGCGCAGTTTCTTTGGGAAATATTGATTCTTATGCTTAAGTGGATTTTGCTGATCATGTATCAAATGGCGTGTTTTCAGCTTTACTTTGGAAATCGTTCGTTCGATTCACGTGTTTCAGAAATCAGCGGGCCTGTTGCGATTTGCTTTTTGATTGCGGCCGTCGTGCAGTTGATATTTGTCAAAAATTCACTTGTTCCGAATCTTCAAAGCGATTTTAAAATAGTTGCGCATCGTGGGTCCGACGGAAACAACGGTGTCCCGAATACCGTTCCAACGCTTAAGGATTCGAAAAAAAAGCTTTCTCCTGATTATTCAGAGCTTGACGTCAGACAGACGGTGGATGGACGTTTCGTCGTTATTCACGATGCAATGTTGGCAAATTCTTCAGGAAAAGAACGTGAAGTAAACAATCTTAGTTTGGGTGATCTGATAGGGCACAAAGTAAAAGAAAGCGGTCATGCCGCATATCTTTCAGGATATAGTCAGTACCTTGAAGCAGCTCATCAAATCAAACAGTCGCTGATTACCGAAATCAAAACGGATGAACATGATAATTATGATTTGGCTGCTGAATTCTGTCATTTGTATGCTGATTCGATGATCGATCACGGCGACATGGTTCATTCGATGGACTATCAGATTATTGCCAACGTAAAAAAATCTGAAAAACGCTTAAAGTGCGGGTACGTTTTGCCGTTTGAAATTTTTTCAATGCCCAAAGGTGCGATTGATTTTTATTCAATCGAATATTTAACGATGAATCGCTCATTTATCAAGGCTGCGCATGACCAAAAAAAGAAGGTCTATGTTTGGACCGTCAATAACAAGCTGGACTGTCTTCGCGCTTGCGCAATCGGTGCCGATGGCGTTATTACCGACAACGGCAGCAAGCTTAAACGCTTTTTAAAAACGGCAACAAAAGATGATTTTTCTTTAGGATGTTTTATTAATAGTTACGCTACGCTGAAATAGGGGTGTTTGAATGAATAGTTGTCCTTGGGGATTGAATAAAGCAAATTTGTCAAAATTTCACGAAGAAGAATGGGGTCGACCCGTTCATGAAGACAATAAGCTTTTCGAGTTTTTGAGTCTTTCCGTCTTAGCGGCCGGATTGTCATACGGTACCATCCTTGATAAGCGAGATGATTTGTGCTTGGCATTTCATGATTTCGAAATTGATAAAGTTGCGCAGATGTCACCAGAAGAAATCGAAAGAATTCTTTGCGATAAAAAAATGATTCGAAACAAAAAGAAAGTTTCAGCCGTTGTTTGCAATGCGACGGTCAGTCAAAAAATGCGCGCAAATGGGCAGACATTGGATGATTTTTTCTGGAGTTATACCGGTTTCAGAACAATTGACAATAAGTGGCTTCATGCAGAGATGATTCCAGAACAAACCTTGTTGTCAAGAAAAATTTCGGATGAGATGCATGAAAGAGGTTTTATCATGGTCGGGCCTGTTTTAATCTACAGTTTTTTAGAAACTGTCGGAATCGTCAATGATCATTTGATTGATTGTCAGGCAAGAATATCATAAAAAACAGAAACCCAGAAGAAGGTTTCTGTTCTGTACGTCAAAGATTAAGCTTATTTGGCATCTTTTTTAAGTGCCGGTTTATTATCGAGATCAGTTCTGACGACCAAAACGTCGCATGGAGCCGTACGCGTAACGTACTCCGTAACCGAACCAATCAACAAGCGTTCAACGGCATTCAGGCCAGTAGCACCGATAACAATCAAATCAATCTTTTGATCTTCAGGAATGTCTTTTGCGATAACGGCTTTCGGAGCGCCATATTCAACCGTGAAGTCAATATTCTTAACACCGTCTGCTTTGGCGGATTCAACGTAACCTTCCATTGTCTTTTTGGCGGTTTCGGTTACTTGATCCACCATTGCCGTGTCAAAGCTTGAAATATTTTGGAAAGCACGCGTATCGACAACGTGAACTAAATGAAGAGTCGTTTCATCACCATTTCTTTTTGCGACAGAAACGGCTTTCTTGAATGCTAATTCAGCTTCGCGAGACCCGTCGACAGGAACAAGAATGTTTTTGTATCTTTGTAACATTTGACTCACCCTTTCTTTACTTTCATATTTATTTTACTTTATTTATACGGAAAAATAAAGTGAAAACGCTCACTTTTTTGTGAACAAAAGCGCCAATAAACATCAGTTGCCGATTGAGTACGCAAGCATCAAAAAGGAAAGGCTTGAAACAAAAACGGCATCACAGATCAGGAGGATGATTTTGAAAATCACAAGTGTGGTAAAAGCTGAAATAATACTCAAGCTTCCACAGATAATCAGGACGATTCCCAAAACCAACATAATTTTTGAAAGCGATCGATCTTTTTCCGGATGAAAAATGATGACGGGCTTGTTTCTGTGGCTAAAAACGTACCAACCTAAAAAAACAACGATTAGGCCAAGGCCGATGAATAAAGCCGTTGCTATATTTTGCATTGTAAAAGTCCTCAGTTAAGTCTTTGTCTAAAAAAGGGCCAAAGCAAAAACTTTGGCCGGTGAAAATCCGATGGTGCCGATTTAAGTCCTTGCAGTTGAACCCGCGTTTATGCAGGAAAAAGTGTCCATACCGAGGTTTTTTGGACGCCACGTGAAATGGTCTGCCAGCCGCCTCGAGATCCGGTCACAAATATATCAGTTGTTCGGTCAACCATACGATAGGACGACACGTACACTTCAGAATTCCAATTTCATCTTAGCATAGGTTTTGAATAATTACAAATCACTTGCGCCATCTGGAATTTTGCAATGCCGAATATTGTTGTTTCAAAGCTTGTTCGTAACGACCGTTTTCTTTTGGAACGTAGTAGGTGCGGTCAAGCAGGGAATCGGGAAGATATTGTTGTTTGACCCAGTCATGCGGATAGTCATGTGGATACTTGTAACTCGTCCCGTGACCGAGTTTTTCTGCTCCTTTATAGTGAGCATCCTTCAAGTGATTTGGGACCTCACCTCCGTGGCCCTTTCTGATATCGTCAAGAGCAGCATCAATTGCCTGAATTCCTGAATTTGATTTTGGCGAAATGCAAAGCTCAATTACGGCATCGGCCAAAGGAATTCGTGCTTCAGGCAATCCCAATCGTTCAGCTGCGAGCACGGCAGAAACGGTTCTTGAACAGGCAGGGGGATTGGCTAATCCGATATCTTCATAGGCAATGGTCAGCAATCTTCTCATGACGCTGATCAAGTCGCCCGCTTCAAGCAATCGGGCCATGTAGTGCAAGGCCGCATTCGTATCGGAACCGCGAATCGATTTTTGGAATGCCGAAATCACGTCATAATGCGCATCACCGTCCTTATCATGCGTGAGCGCTTTTTTTTGAATGCATTCCTCAATGATTTCAAGCGTGACGTGAACATGATTGCTTTCATCCGTTGGCGTTGACATTACGGCCAATTCCAGTCCGTTCAGCGCGCTTCTCAGATCGCCGTTCGTTGCCCGCGCCAAGTGAATCATGGCATCATCGTCCAATACGACATGGTATTTTCCGAGACCGCGCTCATCGTCTTGGAGAGCCCTGTTAATGGCAGTTTTAATATCTTCTTCCGAAAGTTTTTGGACTTCAAAAATCTGCGTTCGACTGCGAATGGCAGGATTGATGGAGATATAAGGATTTTCTGTTGTCGCGCCAATCAAAATGATTTTGCCGCTTTCAAGCAGCGGCAACAAAAAATCCTGTTTAGGCTTGGTCAGGCGATGAATCTCATCGAGCATCAAAATGACCGTTCCGCTCATTTTTGCCTCCAACGCAACCTGTTCAAGCTCTTTTTTGGAGTCGGTCGCTGCATTTAAAATGCGAAAAGCATATTTCGTCGAACCGGCAATCGCACTTGCAATGCTGGTTTTGCCTGTTCCGGGAGGACCGTAAAGAATCATTGATGATAAAAGTTTTGCCTGAACCATTCGGCGAATAATCTTGCCTTCTCCGACAAGGTGACGTTGTCCGACGATTTCGTCAATGTCTTTTGGACGCATGCGAAATGCGAGTGGTTTCATCGAATCACTTCCTTATGCTTATATTTTACGCCAACGCTTGTTCGAAAGACAACTTAAAGAGACATGATAGTGATGAAAACTGCATGTTTTGGTATAATATAGATAACAATTTTTGCAAAGGATGAGAATCGTGAAATTTGACGAAATCGGAAATGTAATTGAAAAAGAGAAAATGACGGGGGCTTTGTTTAATATTGCATGGAAGGTTTCAAGGCCGCGTCAGGTCGTCAGAAGAGACGGATCGCTTGGAAATGCAGAGCTTGAGCAAAAGGACAATCCCTATTTGAAAGTTTCAAAGGGGGTAGTCGAGCTGACCACTCGTTCATGGCTTTCGGCATCAAAACTTTTCTTCGACATGAAGCTTCAAGAGCATACGCTGAGAAAAGCAATCGGAGACGATGCTTATTTATGGCCTTTTTCTTGCGGAATTAAAAAAGATTCAAAACTTGACCCTAAAATTCTTTTGCGATTTCCGGAAGGGTTGTTCAAGGAACTTTACGAATCTGAGTTTAAGCGAAGCAAAATTTCTTATATGACCTTCAGAAATCAGGTTTATATGAAAGTTTTGCGCGGTTTTGTCTCAAAAAGGTGGTTTTTGGAATACCTTTTTGGAGCAACTCCGTATGATTTTGCAGCGGGTGAAGTCGAGGGAAAAAGTTCACCGAAACGTTCCGCTTCAAACAACATAAATCCTGTTGTCCAAAAACAGGCGGACAATTTAAATTACTTGAGTCTCAAAAAATACCTTGAAACGTCTGATCGAACAAATCCGGACGGAATCATGCCGAACGGAAACTATGCAGATCTGAACGAAATGAAGGATCAAGGAATTCATTATCTGCAGATCGAAACGGTAGATTATGATCCACGCAGCATTTTAGGAGTGACTCCGCTCATGATTTCAACGTTAGAGCTTATGGCAGGGTATTTTTTAATGACCGAAAACGTTGATGAAAGCATTTTAAACGATTCAAGAAGTTTCAGCCTTAATGTGGCAAAAGAAAGTCCCTATGCTAAATCGGACGTGGTTACCAAAGCCCGCTTGTTTATGCAGGACATTTTGCGCTTTGGAGAAAAATTGGGCTTTTCAAAGATGCAAAGCGTTTCTGATGCTTTGAAAATAAGGATTGAAGAACCGGAAAATACTCCGGCCGCAAAACTGATCAGGCTGCAAGGAAACCAAAGCCTGTTTGATTACGGCATAAATTTGATGCAAAAAAATCAAAATGAGGTTTTAGATACCGGATTTGACGACGGAAGCGCTCGTTTGATTGAAGAGTCAATTTTAAACGGAATTTCATATCAGCCGGTAATTCCTGAAGCAAATATCGTGCAAATCGGCTCCAAAATGATCAAAAGCGGGATTCAGACAAGTTCAGACAGCGCGCTGATGAAAGAAATCTGGGATAAAAAATCGGTTGCCAAACAATTCGTTGAACAGTTCGGTTTCACCGTTTTGTCTGATTACATCGTCGGCAATCGCAGAAAGTTTGATGAGATTTTTCCGCGCGTCAAAGGAATGGCCGTTTCTGTCAAAAATGCTGAAGGTCCTTCAGATGAAAAAGCCTCCCTGTTCAGGTTGGCACCGACTAAAGAAGAGTTGTGGGATGCTGTTTCACGCATCATTCGCGATGGGAAAAAGGCGATGATCGAACTGGTGGTTCCAGGGTCCGTTTATCGGGCATTATTTTTCCAGGATCGAATTTTAAGCGTAATCGAACGCTTGCCTGCGGGAGTCGTCGGTGACGGAAGAAGAACGATCAAACAGTTGATCGACAGCAAAAATTTGTCTGACAAGACAAACCAAATCATCATCGGACCTTCCGAAAAAGAAACGATGGATGTTCAAGGAGTGACGCTTGAGACGATACCAGGGCGCGGAAACGAGGTTTTGCTTCGTTATGATGCGACAAGCGGGACCGGAAACCGCAGCTTGGAAGTTCTCGATGAAATTGATTCAAGCTATCTGGATGAGCTTTGCCGTTTGGCCAAGGCGTTGAGACTTCATGACGGAGCGCTTGACATTGTGATTCCAAATATCTATCAAAGATATGATGCCGACCATCCGGAGGCATTGATTTTCTTGAGTGCCCATGCAACTCCGAAACTTTCGATGCACGAAAACGTGCTCTTGATTGGAAATCAAAATATCGCAAAAAAAATCGTTATGATGCAGTAAAAAAGAGGCTTGGAATAATTATGCCTCAAACTAAAAACCCGGATGATTTGCAGTTAGTTGCAATCATTCGGGTTTTTAGTTAGTATTCATGACAATTCCCATGCTACGATGGAAATAAGCAAAAAAGTTTGTTTTCATGTATTAAAATTGAAAAAAGCTGGACAAAATCAGTCTCAAGCGGATTGTACTATGTCCGGCATTATGTTTAATTCAAGCCGGAAACGGGGCTTTTTTCTCCCAGTCTCTTTTTTAGCCGAAAAGTCTTTCCAGGAGAGAACGATGCTTAGGATGAGACGAATTCTCCGTTTTCTTAGGGTAGCACTCAAAAATATCAATTTTTTCTTTGTGAATGGCTTGAGTCTTGTCGCAAAAAACAACCGCGAAATCGGTTGAATCATTCGGGAGATTGTGATCGGACGTTGCAGTGAAATCAATGCCGTGATCATTTGCAAGCTTGACCAGTTTGGAAAGAGAAGCTGCATCGACCTGACCGTTGATAATCAGGCGGAAGTCCGGATGAATCGACATTTCTTGTGACAAATCAAGCAAACTTTCCGGGTTGTTTAGTTCTTCAAACGTGATGACGACATCGACTCTTTCGCGAAAAGTTCCAAGGTATTTGCGGCGTTCGTCAGGATTAATCTGGGGAGTTCCATACATTCCCTTGTTCATATGGTTTTGTAGTTCATCAGACATCGTTCAACCTTCTTTCTTGTTTTCATTCTAAAGTGTAACATGAAGAAGATAATTCAGACAACAAAAAACAGCCCCCATAAAGAGGACCGTTTCAACAAATTCACTTTGAAAATTAAAGTTTGTTGTAGTATTCAACGACAAGAGCTTCATCGATGTTTGCATCGAGTTCTTCACGTTCAGGAAGACGTACCAATGAGCCTTCCATCTTGTTTTCGTCGAATGAAACGAATGGTGCACGACCGACAACGGCTTCCAAAGCATCCTTAACGACTTGAAGGTTCTTTGAACGTTCACGCAAGGAAATAACTTGGCCAGGCTTTACTTCGTATGACGGAATGTCAACGCGCTTGCCATCAACCGTGATGTGACCATGGTTTACCAATTGGCGAGCTTGACGACGTGTCGTAGCTAATCCAAGACGGTAAACAACGTTGTCCAGGCGACGTTCCAAAAGAATCATGAAGTTATCACCGTGCTTGCCTTCGCGAATCTTGCCAGCCTTAACGAAAAGGTTAGCAAATTGACGTTCTGACAAACCGTACGTCATGCGAAGCTTTTGCTTTTCACGCAATTGCAAACCATATTCGGAAAGCTTGCGACGGTTGTTTTGACCGTGTTGACCTGGTGCGTAAGGACGACGTGCTAATTCTTTGCCTGTGCCTGAAAGGGAGATGCCTAAGCGACGTGAAACCTTCCAGGAAGGACCTGTATAACGAGACATTTAAAATTCCTCCAATTAAATAATTTGGAGTAAAATAATCCGTGCGAGTTTAGTATTCGTGCATTTCATTTTGCGATTTTCACCCTTGCAGCCGAAGGGTTACTCATACGAACCAAAACGGCAATGAAATGTTGACGTTCTTACCGCTCGCTGCTGCATTATTTTACACAACTGACATCGTATCAGATTGAATCTTTTGTGTCAAGACCATTTTGTGTTTTTAAGCAAGACTTCGACAAATCCGGAAAGTGCCGTTTCGTCTTCTTTGCTGAAACGATTTTTTGAAGGCGAATCGATGTCGAGCACACCAATCATTTGATTGTCTTTGATCAAAGGAATGACAATCTCAGAATTTGAGGCAGAGTCGCATGCGATGTGTCCCGGAAATTCATGGACGTTTGCGACGCGCAGGGCTTTTCTTTGTGAAAATGCAGTTCCGCAGACACCGGTGCCGTTTTTAATGTGCATACAGGCAACTTTCCCTTGAAACGGTCCAAGATCTAATGAATCGGTTTGTTCGTCATAAAGGTAAAAACCGGCCCAATTGACGTCTTTTAAGCTACTGTACAGGAGCGCCGACGCATTTGCCAGATTTGAAACGGGGTTATGCTCATTGAACAAAAGCGCGTCAAGTTGTTTCGACAACAGATTATCGGTCATAATTATTGAGGCCTCCAAGCGGTTATTTTTTATGTATCATATGTTATAATATAAGCAATTGTATTTAAATGCAAATTCGATGATTTGAAAGTAAGGGGCGGAATTCACATTATGATGGCAATTTTAATGACGATCATTGCCTTGGCGGTGGTGCTTTACGCTGCAGCAATGGTTTTCAAACGACGATATAAGATGCAGGCAGAAGAGGTAAGAAATCAAGTTGAAAGCATTGAAAAAGCGTCATTGGATGCGGATTTTGCCAATCTCAGCCGGATGACTCTTTCAGGCGAAAGTCTGACGGAAGTTGAAAACATGGATAAATCGTACCATTATCTGATGAATCGACGTTTGCCGGAGATTATCGAGGAATTGGATGAAATTGATGAACAGATTGAGGGATATCATGTTTTTTTGTCTAAGACGGGGCTTGAAACAACCAGGAAAAAGACCATGGACGCAATTTCTCAGTACCGTGAACTGGCAGCAAAGGTTTCACGAATTAAAAAACAGGCCGAAAGTCATCAGGAAGCAGTCAAGGAACTTAAAGACAAGTATCAAAGGATCAGAAAGATTTTGCTGACAAAAAATTTTTCGTATGGTCAAAGCATTGATGCCTTGGAATCAAGCATGCAAAATCTTGAGAATCTTTTTGAAGACTATATGAAGGTGCTTGAAAAGGGCGATTTGAAGAAAACGGATGAAATTCTCTCA
The DNA here is from genome assembly GCF_000224985.1 of Ligilactobacillus ruminis ATCC 27782. NCBI lineage: Bacteria > Bacillati > Bacillota > Bacilli > Lactobacillales > Lactobacillaceae > Ligilactobacillus > Ligilactobacillus ruminis. The sequence continues at coordinate 1,383,911 of NC_015975.1, read as the reverse complement.
GAACTTCGTCAAAAAACGCACGTGCTTGAAACAGCTCTTGATAAAATTCCGCCAATTTATAAGAACTACAAGAACGTTTATCCGGAACAGATGACAGAAATCAAAGAAGCCATCAGAAAGATGAAAGAAGAACGCTATGAGTTTGAGTTTGACTCTGAAAAGGTCATTTCTGAAACGGATGACCAAATAAAACGACTTGATGAAGGACTTGCAAAAATCGAAGTTGAAAATTGCGAATTACTCGACAACAAAATTTATGAAAATATCGAAAAACTGTATGATGCAATCGAAAAAGAATATAATGCCAAACTTCGCTTTGACAAGCGACTTTCCTATTTCAAAGACTTTATGGAACACGCTCGCAAACAGGAACGAGAACTGCTGATAGAGTTGGATCGACTTTCGATGAATTACGTATTCAATCACAATGAACCCGAAAACGCGCATAGTTTGGACGATATGCTGAAACGCATCGAAAAATGGTATCAGGGCTATGAGAACCGTGATGAAGAAATGAGCATCTGTTATTCCGAATATTACTCGCGGATGCTTGAAAATTTGAAGGATCTGGCTAATATTGAAAAGCGACAAAAAGAAATTTTCGACAGCGTGGCATCGCTTTTCAAGGATGAACAAGATGCAAAACGAGCCATTCAGAATTTTGATGCTGAAATGCATCGTTTGAAACGATCAATCGACAACCTCAACTTGCCTGGTCTTTCCAATGAATATCAGCAGTATTTCTTGAAAGTTTCAGCTGAAATCGTTGATTTGGCAAACGATTTGGGCAAGATTCAAGTCGACATGGATCAGATTGAGCATGATTTGATCAATACTCAATCCGATCTTGACGTTTTGGAGAAAAAGACTCAGGAAATAATCGATGCGTCAACATTGGCCCAGGAGTGCATCCAGTATGCCAATCGATATCGAGGCGAGTCAGAAGAAGTGGCCAATGCACAAAAAGAAGCAATCAGCCTGTTTGAAAAGTGCGATTACATAAAATCGCTTGACACGATTGCGCATATTTTGGAAAAAGTCGATGAAAACTCGTATCGCAGAATTGAAGCAAGCTATAAGAAAAAGAGCAAATATCAAAGTTAGATGCATGAAAATCGGAAATTTTGCTTTATAAAGGGTGACAATTGCGTCATCCTTTTTTGCTTGTATTTTGATAGTTGATTGGTTAGAATTAAAAGGAATGTCAATGTAAAAGAGAGGGTATGCAGAAAATGTACTTTGACAATAGTGCAACGACAAAAATAGATCCGCAAGTTTTGCAAACGTATCAGACGGTTTGTGAAAAAGTTTGGGGCAATCCCTCATCTTTGCATAATCTGGGAGAACATGCCTTTAATCTGCTTGAACAGGCAAGAAAGCAGGTTGCTGATTTGATCGGAAGAAAGCAAGATGAGATCTTCTTTACCAGCGGCGGGACTGAAAGCGACAACTGGGCAATCAAAGGAACTGCCATTGAAAAGCATATTTACGGAAAACATTTAATCACGTCAAGCGTTGAGCACCCTGCAGTCATCAATACGATGAGACAATTGGAAAAGCTGGGTTTTGAAGTGACCTATCTTCCGGTTGACAAGGAAGGACGAGTCAGCTGCGAGGATTTGAGAAAATCAATCAGGAAAGATACGATTCTTGTTTCAATCATGGCAGTCAACAATGAAGTTGGGTCTATTCAGCCGATTGATGAGATTGCTGAAGTTTTGAAAGACTATCCTAAAATTCATTTTCACGTCGATGCCGTTCAGGCGGTCGGAAAGGGGCTTGGCAAGATGCTTAAAAATGAGCGGATTGACCTGATGTCGTTTTCCGGTCACAAATTTCATGCACCGCGCGGGATTGGATTCATGTATAAAAAAGAAGGCAGAATGATTGCTCCGCTATTGACGGGCGGTGGACAGGAAAAAAATCTGCGAAGCGGAACCGAAAATCTGCCTGCGATTGCGGCAATGGCAAAGGCTTTGAGACTTGTGGTCGAAAATGAGGACGAATATTCAAAGCGTCAGCAAAAAATTAAAGAAAAAATCTACGATCACGTGGAAAAATTCGACAAAGCAGTCATCTTTTCCGGACGCGACAAGAATTTTGCCCCACACGTGCTTTGTTTTGCAATCAAGGGCGTCAGGGGCGAGACGATTGTCCATGCTTTTGAAGACAATGACATTTACATTTCAACGACAAGCGCATGTTCATCTAAGAAACATACGGTTTCATCGACGCTCCGTTCGATTGGAATTGATGACGGAATTGCAACTTCTGCGGTTCGAGTCAGTCTTGATGAAAACAATACGCTTGAAGAGGCGGAAGAATTCAACAATGTTTTTGATGAATTATATGAAAAATTTCGGATGATCAACTCTTAAATCATTGAAAGGAAACAATATGCAATATACTGAAATTATGGTTCGTTACGGCGAACTGTCAACAAAAGGCAAAAACAGGCGAAACTTTATCGACCGTTTGGGATTCAACGTGCGTTCCGCAATGCACGATTTTCCGAAATTGGTCGTCAAGGCACATCGTGATCGAATGCACATTTATTTGAACGGTGAGGATTCCGACAAAGTCATCGAACGTTTAAAACAGGTTTTTGGAATTCAGAATTTTTCACCATCGGTCAGGGTCGAACGCGATGTCGAAGCTGTAAAGGAAAAAGCCGTTGAAATGATCAACGAAAAGTTCTTCGACGGAATGACGTTCAAAGTAAATACGAGACGCTCCGATCACCATTTTGTCTATGATACGAACGAATTGAATGAAATGATCGGCGGATACGTGCTTCAAAACGTCCCAGGACTCAAGGTTAAAATGAAAAATCCGGATATTACGCTGCGAGTCGAAGTTCGTTGCGACGGCATCTATTTGTCTCATGAAAAGATCCAGGGGGCCGGCGGACTGCCTGTCGGCACCGCCGGACGCGCAATGCTGATGCTTTCAGGCGGCATTGATTCGCCGGTTGCGGGCTATCTTGCAATGAAACGCGGCGTTGATATTGAAATGGTTCACTTCTTCAGTCCGCCATATACGAGCGAACAGGCTTTGAACAAAGCCAAGGAACTGACAGCCAAGCTGACGCCTTACGTTGGAAGAATACAGTTTATCGAGGTTCCGTTTACCGAAATTCAGGAAACGGTCAAACATGACGTTCCGTCCGGATATCTGATGACGATTCAGCGACGGTTCATGCTCAGGCTGACGGAGGCATTAGCCAAAAAACGCGGTGGTCTGGCAATTTTTAACGGTGAAGCTTTGGGACAGGTTGCTTCCCAGACGCTTGAAAGTATGGCGGCCATCAACGATGTGACGACGATGCCTGTTTTGCGGCCGGTTGTTTCAATGGATAAAAATGAAATCATCAAGATTGCTCAAAAGATTGATACGTTTGATCTGTCAATCATGCCGTTTGAGGATTGCTGTACCGTTTTCGCTCCTCCTGCTCCGAAGACGAAGCCGAAAATTGATCGCGCGCGCTATTACGAAAGCCGCTTAGATGTCGATGGATTGATTCAGCGTGCTTTGGACGGCGTTAAAGTGACGAATATTCAAATTGGCGATTCTTTCTTAAATGATTCCGAACAGGCATTTTCAGAATTGCTTTAATTCTGCATGATTAAATTTAATTTTAGCTTGACGCACTGTGCCAACAAGGCTAAAATACTCGTATAAGCTTTGAACAAGAGGGTTCAGACATGACGATTTGAAGAGAGAAACGGGTTGGTGGAACGTTTTACTCGTCGTTTGAATTGTAGCTTGTGAGCTGTCGGACTGAACCAACAGTAGGTCTGACCGGATATCAGTTCGTTAACATGAATTAAAGCGGGGCATTAAAGCCCAATTTAGGTGGTACCACGGCACTGTCGTCCTATTAGAGGACGGCAGTGTTTTTTGTTTGAATGAACTGGTAAGGAGCACTGCATTTGACAAAGGAAAGGAAGAAACTCAATGGCAAAAGATATTGAAATGTCAACAAAATACGATCCGAGTCAAGTTGAACCCGGACGTTACGGACAATGGGTAAACGACGGATTGTTCAAGCCGAGCGGCGACAAAAAGGCCAAGCCTTATTCAATCGTGATCCCGCCTCCGAACGTAACCGGCAAGCTTCACTTGGGCCATGCCTGGGACACGACTCTGCAAGACATGCTGATCAGGCAAAAACGCATGCAAGGGTTTGATACTCTTTGGATTCCGGGAATGGATCATGCCGGAATCGCAACGCAGGCAAAAGTTGAAGCTCGTCTTGCAGAACAAGGAATCTCACGCTATGATCTGGGACGAGAAAAATTTGTTGACAAAGTCTGGGAATGGAAAGACGAATATGCAAGCATTATCAAGCAGCAGTGGGCAAAACTTGGTCTTTCGCTTGATTATGATCGCGAACGTTTTACTTTGGACGAAGGATTATCCAAGGCAGTTCGCAAGGTGTTTGTTTCCCTTTATAAAAAAGGCTTGATTTATCGCGGTGAATATATCATCAACTGGGATCCGAAGGCAAGAACTGCTCTTTCAGACATCGAAGTCATTCACCAAGATGACAAAGGTGCTTTCTACCACGTGAAATATCCGTTCGTTGATCCGGAGTATACTTTCAACGGGAAACATTATATTGAGATTGCGACGACGCGTCCGGAAACGATGATGGGCGACGTTGCGGTTGCCGTTAATCCGAGCGATGAACGCTATAAGGATCTTGTCGGCAAGGAAGTCGTTCTTCCGCTTCAAGGGCGCCATATTCCGATTATTGCCGATCAGTACGTTGATCCCGAATTCGGGACGGGGATGGTCAAGATTACGCCGGCCCACGACCCTAATGACTTTGAAGTCGGCAATCGTCATAATCTGGAACGAATCAATACGATGAACGATGATGCGACGATGAATGAAAATGCTGGCAAATATTGCGGACTCGATCGCTTTGAAGCTCGCAAGGCAATCGTTTCCGATCTTCAAGATCAAGGATATATGATCAACATCGAACCGATTGTTCATAGCGTCGGTCATTCGGAACGGACCGGGGTTCAGGTTGAAGCACGTCTTTCAACTCAATGGTTCGTCAAGATGAAACCATTAGCGGAAGCCGCTTTGAAAAATCAGGAAACTGATGATGCCGTTAAATTTGTTCCCGAACGCTTTGAAAAGACGTTTACGCAATGGATGGAAAACGTTCATGATTGGGTTATTTCGCGTCAGCTTTGGTGGGGACATCAAATTCCTGCCTGGTACAATAAGAAGACGGGCGAGACTTACGTTGGTGAAGAAGCACCGGAAGACATCGAAAATTGGGAACAGGATACAGACGTTTTGGATACTTGGTTCTCAAGCGCTTTGTGGCCGTTTTCGACAATGGGTTGGCCGGATACCGAATCAGAGGATTTTAAGCGCTACTTCCCAACGGATACTTTGGTTACCGGTTATGACATCATCTTCTTCTGGGTATCCCGCATGATTTTCCAAAGTCTTGAATTTACGGGACGCAGGCCGTTCAAGCACGTTTTGCTGCATGGTTTGATTCGTGACGAACAAGGACGCAAGATGAGCAAGTCTCTCGGCAACGGAATCGATCCGATGGACGTTATCGACAAATACGGTGCCGATGCGCTGCGCTGGTTCCTTTCAACCGGATCGACTCCTGGGCAAGACGTTCGTTTCTCATACACCAAGATGGATGCCGCATGGAATTTCATCAATAAGATTTGGAATGCGAGTCGTTTCGTAATCATGAACCTCGATGAAGAGACGACAAAAGATTTACCTGACATTAAGGAATGGCAGCTTTCCGACAAGTGGATTTTGAGTCGATTGAACAAGACGGTCAAAGAAGTTACGCGTTTGTTTGACGGCTTTGAATTTGGCGAAGCCGGACGTGCTCTTTACAATTTCATTTGGAACGATTTTTGTGACTGGTACATCGAAATGGCCAAGGAAAATCTGAATGGTTCCGATGAAAAGCTCAAGCACAATACTCAAAACATCTTGTGCTACGTGCTTGATCAAACGCTGCGTCTGATGCACCCGATCATGCCGTTCGTCACGGAAAAGATCTGGCTGACGATGCCGCATGACGGAAAATCGCTCGTTACGGCCGCATATCCTGTTGAACATCCGGAATTCGACAATCCGGAAGCAGAAAAGCAGATGGATAACCTGATTGAACTTATCAAAGCGGTCAGAAACAGCCGCGCTTCAGTTAATGCGCCGATGTCGAGCGCAATCGACATTTTGATCAGGACGACTTCGGAAGACACAAAGTCGGTTTTCGATGCAAACGTTGAATACATCAACCGCTTCTGCCATCCGAAGAAGCTTGAGATTTCAGCTGACGTGGAGGCTCCTGCCCTTTCAATGACATCCGTCATCACCGGCGCCGAAGTCTATCTGCCGCTTGCCGACCTGATTGACCTCAACGAAGAGCATGCCCGTCTTGAAAAAGAAGCATCAAAACTTGAAAAAGAAGTCGAACGCGGTGAAAAGAAACTCTCAAACGAACGTTTCGTCGCAAACGCTCCAGCAGAAGTCGTAAACAGCGAAAAAGAAAAACTTGCCGGCTACAGGAGCAAGCTCGAGGCGACAAGGATCCGAATCGGGGAACTGGAAAAGGAAATGTAAGAACAAGGTGTGGAGCCGAGCGGTCAGCCCGCAAGCACCAGGCCTGCTCGAACGCCAGCAGGCTCGTCCTGCCAAGCGAGAGTACCTGGGCGGAACGGGCTGCGAGGCGCAACCCGATTAGACAAGGTGTGGAGCCGAGCGGTCAGCCCGCGAGCACCAGGCCTGCTCGAACGCCGGCAGGGCTCGTCCTGCCAAGCCGAGGGTACCTGGGCGGAACAGGCTGCGAGGTGCAACCCGATTAGACAAGGTGTGGAGCCGAGCGGTCATGAGCCCGTGCACAAGCATGAGGATGACTGAAGGCGAGTGGCTTTCTGAATGAACAATGGATGCGCTTCACGTATATTATGATACGTGAGGCGTTTTTTTTGATTATTTCGCATCTTGTTTCGGCAAGCGGCTCAATAATTGCCGGCGAGCAGTTCAAGGACAGGGTCCTTTTGGGCATGGAACTTAGGAAATTCAAGGGAAAGGCAGATATTATGAATGCATTTAATCATTTAATTGAACATATTAATAATGACATGACCAATCAAAGAGACAGGGGAACGGCCTTTGAAAAGCTGGCCGTTGCATATTTCAAGAATGAGCCCGCCTACAGGAACAAGTACAGCGATGTCTGGATGTTGAGTGATCTTCCGGAGGAGTATGATATCCCGCATCAGGATACAGGTGTGGACATTGTTGCCAGGGACCGTAATACCGGCAAGCTGACTGCAATTCAGGCCAAGTTCTACAAGAACAAGGTTGGCAAGGACACCATCAACTCATTTGTCGCTGAAGCTGCCAAAGACTATTACGCTGACGGCATCATCATCTCAACAACCGATGAATGGAACCGCAATGCCGAAAGGGCGCTGGCGGGATTGTCAAAGCCGATTGCGCGTATCGGGCTTACGGATCTTGAGAACGCTGATATCGACTGGGGGATGTTTGATTTTGGCAGCGCTGATGCCATTGACAAAAAGCCTGCCAAGAAACTTCGTGACTATCAGAAGGAAGCAATTGAAAAATCAGTTGAATATTTCAGGGATAATGAGCGTGGCAAGCTCATTATGGCACCCGGCACCGGCAAGACGTTCACCAGTCTCAAGATTGCCGAGGCATTGTACAGGGAAAAGGGAGGCAGCAACTACAACATCCTTTACCTGGTTCCGAGCATTCAGCTTCTTTCGCAGACGCTCTTCAACTGGAATTCCGATGTTTCCGATGACATCAACATGATTTCCTTCTCCGTCGTGTCTGACAGGAAGGCCACGAAGAAGAAGACCGGCGATGACAATCTGACTGCCAAGGACGTTGGCTTTCCCGCTACGACAAATGTCAGTGAACTGATGGAAAACTATGAGACCATAGATACTTCCAAAGGCAGGGACATGACAGTCATTTTCTCAACTTATCAGTCGATTGACGTCATTCATCAGGCACAGGAGGCAGGCTATCCGGAATTTGACCTGATCATTGCAGACGAGGCGCACAGGACAACAGGTTCTTCCAAGCTTGGTGAAGACAGTATGTTCACAAAGGTTCACGGCAATGACAACGTAAAGGGCAGGCTGCGTTTGTATCAGACTGCAACGCCTAAGGTTTACGGACCCGATGCCAAGAAGAAGGCTGAGTCAAACAGTGTCGAGCTTGCTTCAATGGATGATGAGAGCATCTACGGTCGTGAAATTTTCCGCCTTGGCTTCGGTGAGGCGGTAAACCGCGGCTATCTCACTGACTACAAGGTTTCCGTCCTTGCAGTCAACGAAAAGTATGTTGACAGGAACATGCAGAATATCATGGCTTCCGAGGACAATGAACTCAATACCAGTGACATTGGCAAGATCATCGGCATCTGGAATGCGATGACGAAGCGCAATGGAATGAACGGGGCGATTTCAGGAGCACCGATGAAGCGCGCCATCGCGTTTACTGACACCATTGAGCACTCAAAGCAGATTGCCGATGAGTTCAATGACGTTGTCAATGATTATCTCGGGGAGTATGCAGAGGGAAGCTTTTCCGTTGACGTTCATCATGTCGACGGCGGTCTGAATGCCATGGAGAAGAAGACGGAACTGGACTGGCTGGCAAGTGACATGCCTGAAAATACGGCTCCGTGTGCTCTCCAATGTCCGTTTCCTGACGGAAGGAATCGATGTTCCCAATCTGGATGCAATCATTTTCATGAGTCCCAGGAAGTCGCAGGTTGACATTGTCCAGGCCGTCGGGCGCATCATGCGCCGCTATGAGGGTAAGGAGTACGGTTATATTATCCTGCCTGTTGTCATTGATGCCGATGCTGATCCGGAAACTGTGCTTGACAACAACCAGAAGTATCAGGAAATATGGCAGGTTCTCAACGCCCTGAGGTCAATTGACGAACGGTTTGAATCTGAAATCAACAAACTGGAACTCAACAGGAAGAAGAGCAGGAAGATCAACCTTATCGGTGTTTCCACCAAGCCTGGTTCTGAAGTCACTGAAGAAGGCGGAAAAGCCGGTGAAGGCGAAAAGGGTGAAAATGGTCCGAACTATGTTCAGACTGAGCTTGACCTCGGAATGGATATGGGTGCCATAGAGCAGGCATTCTACGGGAAGATTGTCCAGAAGGTCGGTGACCGTCGCTACCTTGAGGACTGGTCAAAGGACGTTGCCGATATTGCCAAGAGGCATATCAACAAGATCAACACGCTGATTGATGAGAAAAAGGGTGCCAGAATGGCATTTGACCAGTTCATGAAGAGCCTGCACTATAATATCAATGATTCAATTGACAGGAATCAGGCCGTTGAAATGCTGGCTCAGCATCTGATTACCCAGCCTGTCTTCTCGGCCTTGTTTGATGAATACAGCTTTGTCAACGACAATCCCGTCTCTCATGCGATGAATGACGTCATTTCCGCCTTCTCCGTCTTCGGCTTCGACAAGGAGCAAAAGGAACTTGAACCTTTCTATGAGTCAGTCAGGCTTCGTGCATCGGGAATTGACAATGCCGAGGCAAAGCAGAAGGTTATCGTGACTCTTTATGACAAGTTCTTCAGAACAGGGTTCAAGAGTACGACGGAACAGTTGGGGATTGTGTTCACTCCTGTTGAAATCGTCGACTTCATCATCAGGTCGGTTGACTATGCATTGAACAGGTATTTCGGCAAGCGGATTTCAAGTGAGAACGTGCATGTTCTGGATCCGTTCACGGGTACAGGTACCTTCATCACGCGGACGCTGCAGTATCTGAAGGAGCAGATGGATGCCGGAGAAATTACGTATGATGATATTTTGAGAAAGTACATGCATGAACTTCACGCCAATGAAATCGTGCTTCTGAGTTACTACATCGCCGCCATCAACATCGAATCGGTCTTTGACGAAATAAACGGACCTGGCCGTGGCTATCAGCCGTTTGAGGGCATTGTTCTTACGGATACCTTTGAAAGCACCGAACGTGAAAATTCATTTATGGATGAACTGCTTGGCGAGAACAATGAGCGCCTGAAGAAGCAGCAGGAGCAGCCGATTACGGCAATTGTTGGAAATCCTCCGTATTCAGCCAAGCAAGACAATGAAGACAAAAACTATACCAGAAACAATTATCCTAAGCTTGAACACGCGTTAAGGAAAATGTGGGTTGACACATCGAAGGCTGTTAATAGAAATGGATTGATGGATTCTTATATAAAGGCATTGAGATGGGCCGCAGACAGATTATCTGACAAGGGTGTTATTGGCTTTATTACAAATAGTTCCTATATTGACGGTGTGGCAATGGATGGAATGAGAAAGAGCTTGATGGAAGAATTTGCAGATATCTATATAGTTAATTTAAAAGGGCAAATCAGGCGCCGTTCTAAAGAACAAATTGCCAGAGAAGGGGAAAATATATTTGATATAATGACCGGTGTGGCAATAATATTGTTGGTCAAGGATGATTCAAGGAACGGAAAGGAAACTCTGCATTATTATGACATAGGTGATGGTCTGTCAAAGAAGGAGAAGCTTGAAAAGATAAGGAATTTTCAAAGTATCCAGAGTATTGAAGAAGAGAACTTATTTGAAAATATAATCCCAAATGAAAAGGGTGACTGGATAAACCAGAGAAATTCTAATTTTGACAGTCTGATTAAACTGGGGGATAAGAAAAGTAAGGAAGCTTTATTTGTAGACTATACAGGTGGAATTAAAACTGGTCGTGATGCCTGGTCGTGGGGATTTTCGAAGTCACGGGTTAGAGAAAAAATAGAGGGGACGATTAAGTATTACAATGATAATTTAGGGGATAAAACTGTTTATTCAGAAGACAGCAAGGAAATTTCATGGACGCGTTCATTGAAGAGGGAATTCGAAAAGGGGGAGAAACTTGATTTTAAGGATAATCGCATATATTTAGGAATGTATCGCCCGTTCACAAAAAAGTATGTTTATTATTCTAAAGAATTAGTAGACCAGCAATATCGTATGGCCAGCGTATTTCCAACAAAGGATGCAAGCAATCTTCTTATTGCGTTGTCAAATAAAACCGAGGGAAAGAGATTTACCTTACTAACAACTGATGTTGTTACAGATGTCAATTTATTTGCTGGTGGTTCACAGAATTTACCGAAGTATCTGTACGATGATTTGGGAGAGTATTCCTCAATAAGACTTGATGTACTTAGGAAGTTGGATGATTTGAATGATGATGATGTGCTTCCTTATGTTTATGGTGTGCTGAGTTCCAATGAATATGAAAGAATGTATGCCATGGATTTAGCCAAGGAATTTCCTAGGATTCCCAACGTGAAACACAAGGAGGATTTTGTAGATATTGGCAGAAAATTGATGGACTTGCACATCAATTATGAAAATGTTCCTGTCTATGATGGTGTTGACATTGAGGAAAAGTCAGATCCAAGCTATGTTGTCAAGAAGATGAGATTTGCCAAGGTCAAAAGCCCTGAAACAGGAAAATTTGAAAAGGACAGGTCGACTATCATCTTCAATGATGACATAACCATCAGAAACATTCCTGAAAAAGCTTATGAATATGTTGTCAACGGTCGCTCGGCAATTGAATGGATTGTGGACCAGTACCAGATTAAAACTGATAGGAAGTCAGGGATTACAGACGATCCCAACGACTTCAGCGATGATCCGAAGTACATTTACAATCTTCTTCTGCGCATCATTAACGTATCCATTCAGACGGTCGACCTTATCAACAGTCTGCCGGAACTTGAGATAAGCAAGTGATGCGCATTCAGATGAAACGGATGATCTGCGTCTTCGTACAGTCCGGGAATTATGATTGGGCCCCCGTTTCTTGAGTTTCTTTCGGTTACGGCTCAGCATTTCACGTGATATAATGGAGCCATGACACAGATACGGAGGCGGAACATGGCACAGATGAATTATGACGAGGCGGTCTCGTTTATTCACGGCAGAAGAAAATTTACGAAGGATCCTTCACTGGTCAAAATGAGAAGGATGGCTGAACTGATGGGAAATCCTCAAAAAAAACTGAAATTGATTCACGTTACGGGAACGAACGGGAAAGGGTCAGTGACCGCATATCTGCGAGAGTTGCTGATGTCTCACGGATATCGCGTCGGGACGTTCACGTCTCCTTTTATCGTCAGGTTCAACGAGCGAGTCGCAATTAACGGTGAGATGATTCCTGATAATGAGCTGGTTGAAGAGGTCGAACGCATCAAGCCTGTCATCGAAAGGATTGATGACGAGTTTGACAATGACGGTCCAAAAGAATTTGAAGTTTTAACGGCAATAATGCTTGATTATTTTGTAAAAATGGAAGTTGATTATGCAATCATTGAGGTCGGAATCGGCGGAACGTATGATTCGACCAACATTATCGATCCGATCGTTTCAGTCATTACGACGGTTGCGATGGATCATGCAAATATTTTGGGAGACACGATCGCAAAGGTTGCGGAAAACAAGGCCGGAATCATTAAGAAAAAGCGCCCGGTCATCATCGGAAAACTTCCAAAAGAAGCGCTTGAAGTCATCTTAAGCAAAGCAAAAGAACAAGACAGTCGCATTTATCAGCCTGAAGTTGACTATCGGGCCAGGCTTGAAGAAGGCTGCGATCATTTTTGGGGAGAAAGCTTCGCATATGAATTTGAAGAGGAAAAATGGCCGCTTCAAAGGACGGGCTTGTTCGGTAATTTTCAAGTTGACAATGCTGCCTGCGCATTAACGGCATTCAATGTTTTGTCAGAAATCGAAGGAATCAAAATCGATCGGAGAAAGGCTGGTGAAGCCTTGGAAAATACCAGGTGGCCGGGTCGATTTGAAAAAATTCAGGAAGATCCGCTGATTGTTTTGGACGGCGCGCATAATCCTTCCGCTATGGAAGAAGTTGAAAAAACGCTTGAAACAAATTTCAAAGGCAAGAAAATTACAGTTATTTTGGGTATTTTAGCTGACAAAAATTCAGGTGAGATGATTGATGTATTGCTTAAAAATCCAAAAGCAAGTATAATTTTGACTGGATTTGACGGTCCAAGACAAGTGGCCAGTCCGAAAAAACTGCATGAAAATCATCCACGGACGATTGAAATCGATGATTGGAAAGAAGCGCTTGAAGCAGCGCTTATGCAAAAAAGCGATCTGATTTTGGCGTCCGGATCGCTGTATTTCATATCGGACGTGAGAAAGCACATACTAGAACGAGGTGGACTCAGATGAGTGTAAAATTGGTGATTTTTGACATGGACGGAGTTGTGATTGATTCCGAGAAGGTTTACTTCAGGTCGAATCAGCTTGCGGCTGAGGAACTTGGAATCAAGGGCTTCACGATGGAATATTACCGTCAGTTCATCGGTGCCGGAACGGAGCACATGATTGAGAAGATGACGGAGGACTACGGTGACAGGAACCTGGTGGAAAGGTTCGTCAGGCTCAGCATGGACAAGATCTATCCGGTCGTTGAGGCGGGCGAGCTTGAGCTTCGTCCGGGCTTCACGGAGCTTTCGGCCTATCTTAGGGAAAGCGGCATTCCGTTCACGCTGGCTTCAAGCAACTACAGGAAGGACATTCTGTACTATCTTGACAAGGTCGGCGTGAGAGACGACTTCAAGCGCATCGTTTCCGCCGATGACGTCGTGGAGGCCAAGCCGGCTCCGGACATCTTCAACACGGCCTGGGAGATTTCCGGCAGCCCGGCCAAGGACGAGGCATTGATCATCGAGGATTCCCATAACGGCATTCTGGCCGCCAACAATGCCGGCATTCCCGTCATCATGGTTCCGGACGTCATCCCCGCCGGCGAGTTCGAGCGCGAGCACACCGTTGCGGTGCTTGATGACCTCGTCTGCGTGAAAAATTATATCGAAAAAGAAAATAAATAAAATATTTCCCTTTCGATTTACGAATTTATGTATTGAGAGGGGGAAATAATCATGAGTTTGGTCAATGAGGTTTCAAGCAAGTATTTAACGGGACGAATAAAGCGTTTTGGCGTGCAGTCTTTGTCAGACAAGGAGTTGTTATATTATTTGCTCAACGTAAAAATGCAGGGCAAAAGGGCTTCAGAAGCATGCAATGCATTTTTCAAGGACTTTTCAGGCTTATTTCAGATTAAAGATTTTGTTCCTGAAAATTGGGAGCTTTTGCTTGGAAATGACGAGCAATCGCTTTTGATGGAGGCTATCTGCGAATTTTCCAAAAGAATGAAATGTCAGTTTAATCTGCCTTTGGGACAGTTTTGTTCAAGTTCAGTGGTCGGAAAATACATGATTGATGTTTTGGGTGATGAAAAGCAAGAAGCACTGGTCTGTTTTTTTCTTGATACCAAAAATCAGGTTTTGGAGCAAAAGAAAATCTTCAAGGGGACTCTGAATTCGGCAACTGTTCATCCAAGAGAAATTTTCAAAGAAGCTTTGAGACTTAGTACTGCCCGCATAATCGTCGTGCACAATCATCCGAGCGGGGATACGACGCCTTCTGAAAATGATCTCAGTTTGACAAAGAGACTGGAAGAATGCGGACATCTTTTGGGAATTGAACTATTGGATCATATCATTGTCGGAAACAGCTCATATCTCAGCATGCGTGAAGAAAATATTATCGGATAAGCGAAAGAGAGGATTTTAATGCTTAAAGGAACTGTTCATTTTTTTGATAAGAAGAAAGGGTACGGATTCATTACGCCGGACGAAGGAAACGAAGATGTTTTCGTACATTTTTCAGCGTTGGTCGGTTCAGGTTTCAAAACTTTGGAAGAAGGACAGCGCGTTGAATTTTGCGAAGTTGAAGGCAAAAAAAGTTTTCAGGCAGCAATGGTGACGGTCATTAATGATTAAGTTTTCTTAAAATATTTTAAAGATAGGCCTTTCAGAACGATTTTCAAGTTTCAGCAATTCAATTAGAGCCGGATCTATGCTATAATAAACCGCGTGAATTATTTTGAAAACGTATTGGAAACAATAGGTTTCAATGATACAATTGAAATAGACTGAAATTATTGCTCAGATAATGAGAAACATGAAGGGATGGAACATCGTGTTCGGAATCGGAACAAAAAATATTGGTATCGATTTAGGTACAGCAAATACAATCGTTTATGCTGAAGGAAAGGGAATCGTTTTGCGCGAACCTTCAGTCGTAGCTAAGAATACAAAGACAGGCGAAATCGTTTCCGTCGGTTCAGAAGCCCGTGCCATGATTGGTCGCACGCCCGCAAGCATTGTGGCTATTCGCCCAATGAAAGACGGCGTTATTGCTGATTATGATACAACTGTTGCCATGATGAAGTATTATATCGAAAAAGCACTTGGTCACAAGGGGTCAAAGCCATATGTGATGGTATGCGTTCCTAGCGGGGTTACGGAAGTTGAAAAGCGCGCCGTTATCGATGCAACAAGAATTGCCGGTGCTCGTGATGCTTACGTTATTGAAGAGCCCTTTGCAGCAGCTATCGGGGCAGGCCTTCCTGTGATGGATCCTACGGGCAGCATGGTTGTTGATATCGGTGGCGGTACGACTGACGTAGCAACGATTTCGCTTGGAGGAATCGTTTCAAGCCGTTCGATTCGCATGGCTGGTGACAAAATTGATGATTCGATCATCTACTACGTGCGCAAGAATTACAATTTGCTGATTGGCGAAAGAACGGCCGAACAGCTTAAGATTGACGTTGCTTCTGCTTCGGTCGAGTCTGCAAAACAGCTTGATTCGCAATCGATTCGCGGTCGCGATCTTGTTACGGGACTTCCCAAGACGATTGAAATCAAGGCTGAAGACGTTGCTGAAGCCATTCAAGAAGTCGTTGAAGAAATCATTACGGCAATTAAAGAAACGCTTGAAGAAACGTCTCCTGAAATTGCAGCTGACGTTATCGATCACGGGATCGTCCTGACGGGTGGCGGCGCATTGCTTCGTCATTTACCTGATGTTATTTCTGAAGCAACAAAGGTTCCGGTATTCGTTGCACAAGATCCGCTTGACTGTGTTGCGGTTGGCACCGGTGAATCATTGAAAAATATCGATGTAATGAAGAAAAACTAGGATTGACGATTAAGTCGTTTCATTAGGAGGTTGGGTTTGATCGTCCAACCTCTTAATTTTTATGAGGTGAAATTATGCAGAAGTTCTTTTTCAATAAAAAACTTGTTGTGACACTGCTTGGCTTGATTGTCAGCTTTTTGCTGATTGCATTTTCAATCAGTGTGCGCAATAATCGTTCAATGCCGCCGTTTATCGTTCAGTTCGGAAACGAAGCCGCCGGAGTTGTCAACACGGTAGTCAGCTATCCGGTTAATGGTGTTGCCAAAGTAGGCAGTAACGTATCTGACTTGTTAAATACGTACGAAGAAAATCAGAAACTGAAAAAAGAAGTCGACAGTTTGGCCTCACAACGCGTTGAAAATCAAACATTGGCAAAAGAAAACAAACAGCTCAAGCGTCAGCTGAAACTTAACAAGAGTTTGACTGATTATGATAAAATCAGCGCTTACGTTCTTTCAAGAACGCCTTCAGCATGGCAAAATCAAGTCATTATTTCGAAAGGCAAAACGGCGGGCGTCGTCAAGAATGCGGCCGTTATGTCAAAGGAAGGTCTTGTTGGCCGCGTCGTTGAAGTCAATCAGACAAACAGCAAAGTTGAACTTTTATCGACCGAAAATGATGATGCAAATCGTTTTGCCGTCCAATTGATCAATTCCAAAGACGAGACGGTAAACGGCTTGATCACGGGCTACAATTCTGAAAAAAATGAGCTGATCATGGGACAGGTCACGTCAAAGGTCAAAATCAAAAAAGGCACGAGCGTCATTACGTCAGGAATGGGCGGAAATACGCCTAAGGGCCTTTTGGTCGGGAAAGTTGTCCGAGTAGCCGATGATGATTACGGCCTGCCTTCAAAAATTTACATCAAACCCGCAGCTGATATGGCTGATCTTAGTGTCGTTACGGTTGCGAAAAGGATAGATTAGGGGTGAGCAGATGGAAACGTCAAAAATGAAGTACGTCTTTCCTGTTGGCTTGTTTCTGGCATTTTTGCTTGACGGAACGCTTTCGAGCATTCTTGCGAGTCAAATGTTTACCTCCAATGTCGCAATTGAAAGTCGATTAATTTTACTTTGGTTCGTGATGGCAATTTTTTATGGCGATGAAAAAGTCGAGCATATCTACGTTTGGGCTTTTCTTTCAGGATTGCTTTTTGATGTGTACTATACTGGCTTTTTGGGGATAATGACCATCATTGTTCCTTTCATCGTTTATTTGAATCGCGAAGCGACGCAATTTTTCGGAAAAGCCCCATTTATTATGGTACTATTGATATATCTGATAGATATTACGATTTTGACTGCGATGAATTATTTTGCATTTTCGTTGATCGGACAAGCTTCGACGCAATTTGACGAATTTGTTATGCGTGTTCTTTGGCCGACTCTGGTCTATAATATCGCACTATTTGTAATTTTGTTCGTTCCTGTCAAAAGGGTTTTTACGGACATATCGTAATTGATGAGGGGGAATTTTGAATGCCGTCAGTTATTTTAAAAGGTCACAAAGAAGGGTATGAGTTTATTCTTAAAGATGTGAGCTCATTTAACGAAATAAAAAATGAAATTGATGAAATTTTAAAAAAGGTTCAAAATGAGAAAACTTCAAAGGGTGACAAGCTGACTTTTGCATTAAACACGGGCAACAGGCTGCTCAATCAGGAGCAACAAACAGAGATTGAGGAAATATTCGAAAATTATCCGCGGTTTTCAATTCGCAAACTAAATGCTGACGTTCTTTCCAAAAGAAGCTTTCTTGAATTTTTGGATAACAGAACGATTCATCTTTGTTGCGAGATCATCAGAAACGGCCAGATTAAGGAAATGAACGGTGACGTTTTGTTTTGCGGATCAGTTCACAAGGGCGGCATTTTAAAAGCGACCGGCAGCATTTTTGTTTTGGGAAGAGTTGAAGGAGTTATTCATGCAGGGGCAAAAAATGATGCTCTTGCTGTCGTGTGCGGCAATATGGCCCATGCGCAACAAGTAAGAATTGCCGACTTGGTTGAGATCGTTTCTGAAACCGATTATGAGGACATGCAAAAATTGATTTACGTAAATGATTTGCACGCGCTTGATACGGCTGATGTTACCGAACTTAAGACGATTCGGCCAAAAGTATTTACACAAAATGGAGGCTTGATTTGATGGGAAGAGCAATTGTAATTACGTCCGGAAAGGGCGGCGTCGGTAAAACGACGACAACGGCCAATCTTGGTTCTGCTTTGGCTCTAATGGGCAAAAAAGTTATCATGCTTGATCTTGACATCGGTTTGCGCAATCTGGACGTTGTGTTGGGACTTGACAATCGCATTATTTATGATATTGTTGACGTTGCCAAAGGAAGGTGCAAGCTGCATCAGGCCATTATCAAAGATAAACGCTTTGAAGACAAGCTTTTCTTGCTGCCGGCTGCACAAAATACCGATAAGTCTGCGATTGAGCCGGAGGAAGTCAAGGCAATCGTTGCTGATCTGAAGAGTGATTTTGACTATATTTTGCTTGATTGTCCGGCTGGGATTGAACAAGGTTTTGCCAATTCGGTTGCTGGCGCTGATGAAGCTATCGTTGTTTCGACACCCGAAATTTCAGCTGTCAGGGATGCTGATCGAGTAGTCGGTCTGCTGGAACAGGCTGATCTTGATGAACCGCCGATGCTTATTATTAATCGTATTAAAAAGCGAATGGTTAATGACGGAACGATGATGGATGTTGATGAGATTACTCACCATTTGTCGATTAAATTGATTGGAATCGTCTTTGACGATGATGAGGTTATCGGAACTTCCAACAAGGGCGAACCAATCGTCTTGAATGAAAAGAGTCCGGCGTCAAAAGGGTATCGAAACATAGCCCGTCGGCTTGAGGGGCAGACGGTTCCTTTGATGACGCTGAAAGAAAGCGATGAAAGCGGATTTTTTGGCAAGATAGCGTCATGGTTTCAAAAAAAGTAATTTGACAAACTGATGATTGAATGTTAGTCTGTATAAAAATTCATATTTAGAATAATGTTGAGCGGAAGAGTAGGTTGATGAGTCGCTAAGAGAGTTCCTGTTGCTGCAAAGGAATCGATGAATTTTCCGAACCACACCCGTGAGTTAGCGAAGAAATTTGCTCGGATGCCCCGTTATCGGCAACAAGTCATCGACTTGCTGAGGCCGGCTTCGTGAGAAGTTGGTAAATCGGAGGTGGAACCGCGCAACAACGCCCTCTTGGAATTTTCCAAGAGGGCTTTTTCAATTTTTCGGAGGGTTCACGTATGAATTATATATTCGAAATTATGCCATCTTTATTGGACGGAACGGAGATGACGCTTTCTATTTTCGTGTTGACGCTTGTTTTTTCATTGCCGTTGGGTTTGATTTGCGCACTCGGAAGATGCTCAAAATTTAAGATATTAAATGCAGTCCTGCGTTTTTATATTTGGTTGATGCGCGGAACGCCGTTGCTTTTGCAATTGATTTTTGTGTTTTACGGACTTCCGCTGTTGGGAACGGGAATCGTGCTTCCAAGATATGCAGCAGCTTTGGTAGCGTTTGTTTTGAATTATACGGCGTATTTTGCAGAAATTTTTCGTGGCGGTCTGCAGTCGATTGATCGTGGTCAGTATGAAAGCGCCGGGGTGTTAAGGCTGACTTATTGGCAAACCATCAGGAAAATTATTGCGCCTCAGGTTATGAAAATCGTCGTTCCTTCAATCGGAAATGAGGTAATCAATCTTATCAAAGATTCAAGCTTGGTTTATGTGATAGGACTTGGCGATCTTCTTCGTGCCGGGAACGTTGCTTCCAGTCGGGATGTTTCTTTAATTCCCCTTGTTTTGGTCGGAATAATCTATTTGGCGCTGACGGCCGTCTTTACCTGGATGTTGCAAAATGTTGAAGCAGTATACGGAAAATGGAAGTAAGGGTGATTTGAATGCTTGAGCTTAAGAATATTAAAAAGAGTTTTTCCGGACGAAAGATTCTTGACGGAATCAGTCTTAAAGTGACCGATGGTGAGATTATGTGCATCGTCGGACAGTCCGGTGGCGGAAAAACGACGCTTTTAAGGTGCATCAGCGGATTGGAACGCATTGACGAAGGAGAGATGATGCTTGACGGAAAGAAGTTTGATCCAATGTCTTCAAAAGAAGCGCTCATTGGAGTCGTCTTTCAGGAGTACAACCTTTTTCCGCATTTGTCGGTTTTGGAAAACGTGACTCTGGCTCCAAAGATCGCTTTGAAAAAAGATCCGCAGGCAGTTGAAAAAGAAGCACGACAATTGTTGAAAAAGCTGGCTTTAGAGGGTAAGGAGAATCTTTATCCGTATCAGCTTTCAGGCGGTCAAAAGCAACGTGTCTCGATTGCGAGGGCGCTTGCGATGCATCCTAAAATTTTGTGCTATGACGAACCGACAAGTGCGCTTGATCCTGGGTTGAGGGACAAGGTCAGGGACATTATTTTAAGTTTAAAAAAAGAATCGATGACTCAAATTATAGTGACTCATGATCTTAAGTTTGCAAGGGAGATAGCTGATGATGTTTTGAAAGTCAGACCTGTTTCATAGAGGTGAATTGATGTGAAAAGGAAAAGTCGTATCGGAATATGCTTGTTTTTTGCTCTTTGTTTGTTGGGAGGATGTTCGAATTCAAAATTAAGGGCTGAAAAAGTAGATAACTGGGCTAGGATCAAACATCACGGAATGGTCGTCGTCGGTTTGGACGATAGTTTCGTACCAATGGATTTTCGTCAAAAAAACGGACGACTTGCCGGATATGACGTTGATTTGGCCAAAGCTGTCTTTAAAAAATGCGGATTAAAACCTGATTTCCAAACGATTGACTGGTCAATGAAAGAAACCGAGCTGATGAACGGAACGATTGACGTTATTTGGAACGGATACAGCAAAACTTCAGAACGGATGAAAAAAGTCGCTTTTTCAAATTCGTATCTTGCAAACGACCAGGTGCTCGTGACAAAGGAAAAGAACGTCAAAAATGGGGCAGACATGAAAGACAAGGTGATTGGCGTTCAAAGCGGATCATCGGGATACGATTGTTACGTTGGATATCCTGATCTGCTTAAAAAGCATGCTCGCAAAACGATTCAATATGATACTTTCAACGATGCTTTTTTGGATCTTGATGCCAAAAGAATTTCGGGAATCGTGATTGATAAAGTGTATGCGTCATACGTTATATCACATAAAAGCGATCCTTTGAGCTATCATGAAGTTTCCATCGGCTATCCTAAAGAAGAATTTGCGGTTGGAATCAGAAAGGGCGATAAAAAACTCAGATTGAAAATCAATCGTGCGCTCAAAGAGCTAAAAAAGGACGGTACGATTAAAAAAATTAATCATAAATGGTTCGGGAAAAATTTTATTGACTGACAAATATCGATTTTTGGGCTAAAATTAACTGTATAGTCTTTTTAGAAGGGGGATGTGACGGTGGGTACAGTAATTTGGATAATCATTTTGATTTTATTGTTAAATACGACTGCGGCAATCATTACTGTATTTAAAGAAAAAAGAGACATCGCAGCGACTTGGGCCTGGCTTTTGGTTTTAAATCTTTTGCCTGTGGTTGGATTTGTGATTTACCTGTTTGCCGGAAAGAAAATTTCGAAAGAAAAGATTTTTGATTTGCGGACTCAGGAACGGACCGGAATCAGCCAGCTTGTTGCTTTGCAAAAGGAGCTGTGGAACGAAAAAGAGCTAATGCCAAGCGATTTGCTGACAGATGAGGCAAGGCAGACCGTCAGAGCTTTGCTTGTGGCTGACGATGCGATTTTGACGAAACATAACGAAGTCAAGGTTTATACGGACGGTCATGAAAAATTCAAAGCGCTGATTGAAGACATCAAAAAGGCCAAAGATCACGTGCATGTCGAATATTATTCGTTTTTTTCGGATCAAATCGGGACGGAACTTTTGCATTCGTTGGAGGATGCATGCTCTCGCGGAGTCGAAGTTCGCATTATCTATGACAGTATGGGTTCCAGGGGCCAACGTCGCGGCTTTTTCAAGCGCCTTGAAAGTTTAGGCGGAAGGGCAGAGGTGTTTTTTGGATCAAAAGCGGCTCCCATTCACAGTCCGCGGCTGAATTATCGGTTGCACCGTAAAATTGTCGTTATTGACGGAAAAATTGGCTATATCGGAGGCTTTAACGTTGGTGATCAATATTTGGGGCTTTCGAAAAAATTTGGCTATTGGCGCGACACGCATCTAAGAATTGTTGGAAACGCCTGTGCCGTTATGCAGTCGAGATTTTTTATGGATTGGAACGCGACGATTGCCAGGACGCGTGAAAAAGATCGGCTTGAATATTCAAATCATTATTTTCCGCTTGAAAAAAGCAAGGGTCAAACGAGTATTCAAATTGTATCATCCGGTCCTGATTCTGAGACTGAGGCAATCAGGCTCGGATATTTGAAAATGATCAGTTCGGCCAATGAATATATTTGTATTCAGACTCCTTATCTCATTCCGGATGATGCCGTGATGGACGCGTTGAGACTGGCTGTTTATTCCGGCATCAAAGTAAGAATCATGATTCCTTCGATGCCGGATCATCCGTTTGTCTATCGCGCAACGGAATATTATGCAAGAGAACTTATTAATAAGGGAGTTGAACTCTATCGTTACGACAACGGTTTTTTGCATGCAAAGACGATGGTAATTGACGGGCAGATTTCATCGGTCGGGTCGGCAAATCTTGATTTCAGAAGCTTTAAACTTAATTTTGAGGGAAATGCTTTTTGCTATGACCGTGACTTGGCAAAGCATCTAACCGATATTTTTGATGAAGATACAAAAAAATGTACAAAACTGACTGAGGAGTATTTTTTGAATCAGTCTGCTTGGAGGAGATTCAAACAATATTTTTCAAGGCTTTTGTCGCCAATTTTATAACCAACGGGTGTTTTGCCACGTAACCTGCGGATAAAGCAGGGGACATGAAGCGAAAACCGTGCCGGCTGATCAAATAATTAAAATTAATAGAAAGGGGTGCAGCGGGAAGATTATGGCGATGGAAAAATGTTGCCTTCTCGCCTCAAAAAATAAATGAAAAAACGTTCAATATTGAAAAAAATCGCTTTAGCAGTCATTGTTGTGATTATTGCTGTTTATGCAGCAGCCAATGCATACCTGATCAACTATGCTTTCGTACGTCCGAGCGACGGTGACGGAAATGACAGACCGTCAAAAGTATTGGTCAAAAACCAAAAATGGCTTTCAAAGCAAAAGACTTATCTTTGGGAGCAAAAAGCCGTCGGAACGGACATCAAACTCAAAGCGGTTTATTTGCCGGCTGAAACAAAGACGAATAAGACAATTATTGTTGCGCACGGATATCACGGCAGTTCATACAATATGGCAAGCTATATCAGGATGTTTCACAACCAGGGCTATAACGTGCTTTCTCCTGATGACAGGGCCTCTGGCAAAAGCGGAGGCAAGTTTATTACCTTTGGGTGGAAGGATCGTTTGGACTATTGCCAATGGGTCAGGCAAGTCATCAGAAAAAACGGAAACGATTCGCGCATCGGACTGTTCGGTGTCAGCATGGGCGGTGCAACCGTAATGATGGTCAGCGGTGAAAAACTGCCGAAACAAGTTAAGGCAATCGTTGAAGATTGCGGTTATTCCAGCGTTTATGATGAATTGAGCACTCAGCTGACGGAGCAGTTCGGACTTCCGAAGGAGCCGATTTTAAGCACGACGGCTTTGTTTGCCAGTCCTTTTATCGGCTACAACTTTGCTAAGGAAGGAAGTTCCGTTGCGCAGCTTAAGAAAAACAAACGCCCGATTTTTTTGATTCACGGTGATTCTGATGATTTTGTGCCGACTTCAATGCTTCAGAAAAATTATGATGCCGTCAAGTCGACAAAAGAGAAATGGGTCGTGAAAAATACGCGTCACGCTAATGCTTATTATACTCATCCGAAAGAGTATGCCAGGAAAGTCGGGAAGTTTTTTGGCAAATATCTTGATTAAACAATGATTTCGTGAATCGTTCATCACGAAACCATCGCGACATAGCGATTAAGACAAAAAAGTCGAGGAATTGACACGCACTCTTGAAGCTTTATTTTTGACTTCAAGGGACGAATCGATTCCTCGACTTTTCAATTCAGATTTCAGTATCAATCGTTGTTTTCTTTGATAGGAAGATAATCATCCTGTGATAAATTGGCCCAAGGCTCCCAAAATTACGGCTCCGACCGTAAAAATAAGCATCAGCCAAACAACGACCATGGTGATTTTTTGGAACGTTGACTTTTTTTTCTTTTCCAAATTGCATTTTCCTTTCAGAACAGACTTTTAAGTTAACTATACCCTTGATTAAGGTGCTCTGTCAAATTGACGATCAGCATAAAATCTTTCTTAATAGTTTCTGAAAGTTGCACAAAAAAATTGAATTTAGAAAAATTAACACTTATAATTGTACAAGTGTTACTGTATTATGAAGAAATGAAGGGGGCTTATGTCATGTGCGGTTTTGTAGGATGCCTGACAGATGTTGAAAAAAATACCGAAAGTAACTGCAAAGATAAAATTAAAAAAATGAATGACATGATTGTTCACAGAGGTCCTGACGATGAGGGGTATTTTGAAGACAAGAACATTACGATGGGATTCAGAAGACTGTCGATCATCGACCTTGAAGGGGGGCATCAGCCGTTATCTTATGACAATGGCCGTTACTGGATGACGTTTAACGGTGAAATTTACAACTATATCGAATTGCGCCAAGGCCTCATTGAAGACGGCTACGAATTTAAGACCGACTCTGATTCAGAAGTTATTTTGGGCATGTATGCCAAATACAAGGAGAAGTGTCTCGACTATTTCCGCGGGATGTTTGGCTTCGTAATTTGGGACAAACAGGAAGAAACGCTTTTTTGTGCCCGTGATCAATTTGGAATCAAGCCTTTTTATTATGCGGAATCGGGTAATGATTTCTACTACGCTTCTGAAAGCAAAGCCATTTACAAGGTTTTGGAAGATAAGAAATTCGACAAGGATGCATTGCAAGATTACATGACTTTCCAGTTTGTTCCTGAACCGGAAACTTTGACTAAAGAAATCAAGATGCTTGAACCTGGTCATTATATCGTCAAGAAGCTTGGCCAAAAACCTGTAATCAAGCGTTATTACTATGCACAGTTTTCACCCGTCGTTCGTCCTGAAGAAGAGTACATTAAAAAAGTTCGCGAAATCTTGTTTGATTCCGTTGAAAAGCATATGCGTGCAGACGTTCCTGTCGGATCATTTCTTTCAGGCGGAATTGATTCGTCAATCGTCGTTGCGATTGCCAAGAATTTCAATCCTAATCTTGAAACGATTTCAGTTGGCTTTGAGCGTGAGGGCTATAGCGAGCTTGACGTTGCCAAGGAAACGGCCGACAAGCTTGGCGTCGACAATTTCAGTTCCGTGATTACGCCGCAAGAATTCATGAAGGCTTTTCCTCACTTTGTTTGGAGCATGGATGATCCGTTGGCTGATCCGGCTGCCGTCCCTCAATATTTTCTTGCAAAAGAAGCCAGAAAGCACGTTAAGGTTGCCTTGACTGGTGAAGGAGCGGATGAGTTGTTCGGCGGCTATACGATTTATCACGAACCTGAATCGTTGAAGATTTTTAATTACTTAAAGCCGATCAACAAAGGTTTGAACGCGATTGCTCGTTTGATACCGGACGGGGTCAAGGGAAAGAGCTTTATTTTGCGCGGGACGACCCCGCTTGAACAGCGCTATGTCGGTAATGCGTTTATTTTTAATGAAAGCGAAAAAAAGCAGTTCTTCAAGGAATATAATGAAAGTCATCCGTTTGAAACGATGACTTCGAAACTTTATTCAGATTCAAAGAATTATGATCCGATTACGAGGATGCAATTTGTCGACATGCATCATTGGCTGAATGGTGACTTGCTGCACAATGCCGACAGAACGACATTGGCGCACAGCCTTGAATTACGGACGCCATTTTTGGATAAGGAAGTCTTTGAGGTTGCAAGTCATATTCCGGCAGATCTCAGAATTGCTCATAATACTACCAAATATATTCTGCGCAAGGCGGCAGAAGGGGTCGTTCCGGAACATGTTTTGAATCGCAAAAAATTAGGGTTCCCTGTGCCTATTCGTTTCTGGCTGCGCGATGAAATGTACGACTGGGCTCGTCAAATCATTAATGAATCACAAACGGATCAATATTTCCGCAAGGATTACTTCTTGAAACTGCTTGAAGATCATAAGAATTTGAAAGCTGACAATTCTCGCAAGCTGTGGACGGTTTTGACGTTTATGATGTGGCATAAAATTTACGTTGAATCCGATCATTTGATGAATTCAGCAGAATCAAGGGCTTTGATTGATCAAGACGTTTAAGGAGGTCAGTTAGCTGATGAAAATTGTAGTTCAGAAATTCGGCGGGACTTCTGTCAAGGACGATGAGTCAAGACATATGGCCATGAAGCACGTGGCATGTGCGGTTAAGAAAGGATTCAAAGCGGCAGTCGTGGTTTCAGCAATTGGTCGCAAGGGAGCTCCTTATGCTACCGATTCTTTGCTTGAACTTGTCGGAAACGAAAAATCGAAGCTCTCTCCGCGTGAAATGGATATGCTGGTTTCGGTCGGAGAAGTTATTTCAGCTGCAGTTTTTTGTGAGATGTTAAAAGAAAACGGACTGAAGGCCACGGCAATGACCGGACCTGATGCCGGATTCAAGACAAATAACGACTATCGCAATGCCAAGGTTATTGACGTTGAAAAACAAAATGTGATGGAGGCTTTTAAGTCTTTCGATGTCGTTGTCGTTGCCGGATTTCAAGGTCTTTCGAAATCAGGGCATGTCACAACG
This sequence comes from Ligilactobacillus ruminis ATCC 27782, assembly GCF_000224985.1. Classification (NCBI taxonomy): domain Bacteria; kingdom Bacillati; phylum Bacillota; class Bacilli; order Lactobacillales; family Lactobacillaceae; genus Ligilactobacillus; species Ligilactobacillus ruminis. Next base: position 1,356,956 of record NC_015975.1, on the reverse strand, counting down.
CTTGGAAGGGGCGGTTCGGATACTTCTGCAGCGTTGCTCGGAGCAGCTCTCGGAGCGGAATATTGTGATATTTTCACTGATGTTTCAGGAATGATGACGGCTGATCCGCGGTTGGTTGAAAAGGCAAAGTTTTTAAAGAACGTTTCTTATGAAGAAGTTGCCAATATGGCACATGAAGGTGCAAAAGTCATTCATCCGCGTGCGGTTGAAGTTGCGCAACAGGCACATCTGCCGCTAAGGATTCGCTCGACTTGGGATGACGTTGATGAAACCGGAACAGTTATTTCAGATAGAAATTTGGCAATCAATCATTATCGCACGGTGACGGGAATCGCTCATCAAACGGGATTGACACAGTTCACGGTCAAGTCTGAGGATTGTTCTGCTGACAGATTGTTTGATTTGTTGGCAGTTAACGACTTGAGCGTTGATTTTATCAATATTTCGCCGGAGAAATACGTTTTTAATCTTAATCGTGAACATAGTCTCGTTGCAAAAACGGTGCTTTCAGAAGCCGGGATTCCGGTTTCAATCGTCGAAGACTGCGTCAAAGTTTCAATCGTCGGAGCCGGAATCATGGGGACTCCAGGCATTACAGCCAAAATGGTCGGTGCTTTGATGAGAGAAAAGATTGAAATTTTGCAAACGACAGACAGCTATACGACAATTTGGGTGCTGGTTCATGGCAAAGATCTCAAGCGAGCGGTAAACGTTTTGCATGAGACGTTTTTAGGCGAATAGGATGGGTTGAATGAGATTTTTGATTCACTCATGGGCGGGGCAGATTATTTTGCCGCTGCTTGTTTTCATGATGCTTTATTTGATAAAGTTTGCTTTGGGCAAAAAAATAAAAATCAGATTGGCCGACTTTCTGTTGCCTTTTCTCTTTTTTTCGATTCATTCGCTCTCCGTGAATGTTTTTGGGATTTCAATTTTGCCATTCGTTATTTTTGCTTTTTCAGCATATGGTTTTTTGAAGATAGTCATCATGGCTTTTTATGAAGGAAAATTCATGATTGACAAGTTCTTTGATCGATACTTGTATATTTGGGATTTGATTTCGATTTTTCTGTATGCATTATTGGTTGTTCTTCAGCTTTCCAAGATAATAAATACCGTTATTTGAAAAAGCGGCATGAATAAATTTTAAACCAAACGATGTTTTTGACGTCGTTTGGTTTTTTTATTCTTCTAAAAGCTATGGAAAACAAATTTTGGGGCGTTCAAATTTAAAAGTGGCGTCTTATGTATAATTGGTGGTACAAAGTGGTGAGTTGTGGTAATATTAACTATGTTGAAAAATGGGGGTGGTAGATGTGTTTTTTGGTGAATATCGACACAATTTGGACGCCAAGGGACGCATCATCGTCCCAGCAAAATTCAGAGAGGGACTTGGAGAAAAGTTCTACGTGACTCGCGGAATGGACGGCTGCTTGTTCGTTTATGCCGAAAACGAATGGAATCTTTTGCAAGAAAAGCTTCAAAAATTACCGCTTGCCAGGAAAGAGGCTCGTGCATTCGTGCGTTTCTTTTATTCGGCTGCGACTGAGTGCGTGCTTGACAAGCAGGGACGAATCAATCTTCCAAAAACGTTGTGCGATTATGCCGAACTTGTCAAACCTTGCGTTTTTATCGGTGTCTCGAATCGAATTGAAATTTGGTCTGAACAACGTTGGGAAAAAGCATCGGAACAGGCAGCAGAAAATTTTGACGATATGGCAGAAAATCTGCTTGATTTTGGATTGTAGGTGAAAAATGAATGGCGGGATTTGAACACGTAACGGTTCTTTTAAATGAAGCTGTCGAAGGATTGAATATAAAGCCTGACGGAGTGTATGTTGACTGTACGCTGGGCGGAGGAGGACATACGAAGAAGATCTTGTCTGAATTATCCGAGAAAGGTCGGCTTTATTCGTTTGATCAGGATCAGACTGCGATTGATTACAATGAAGAACAGCTGAAAAATGAAATCGAAAAAGGTCGGCTGACCCTTATCAAGAGCAATTTCCGAAATATCGCTTCAGAACTTGAAAAACGCGACGTTCCTTCGGTTGACGGAATCGTTTACGATTTAGGCGTTTCGTCGCCTCAATTTGATGTCGGCGAACGGGGGTTCAGTTATCAGCATGATGCAGTCTTGGACATGCGCATGGATCAAACGAATGACTTGACTGCGGAAACAATCGTCAACGAGTGGAGCTATAACGATTTGGTACGGGTTTTTGTCAGATACGGTGAAGAAAAATTTGCCAAATCAATTGCTAGACGGATTGAAAAGGCCCGTCAGAATGAAAGAATCAAAACGACTGGGCAACTTGTCGAGCTGATTAAAGAAGGGATTCCGGCTAAAGCCAGGAGGAAAGGCGGTCATCCGGCCAAAAAGGTCTTTCAGGCGATCAGAATAGCAGTCAATGATGAATTGGGAGTTTTAGAAGAATCCTTGGAAGAAGCATTCGGACTTTTAAGTCTTCACGGAAGAATCAGCGTTATCACGTTTCAGTCGCTTGAAGATCGGCTTGTCAAATCAATGTTTAGGGAAAAGACGAGTTTACCCGAGCTGCCGCCTGGTTTGCCCGTGATTCCAAGGGAAATGCAGCCTGAGTTTAAATTAATCAACAAAAAACCGATTCTTCCGACTAAAGATGAATTGGAAAATAATCACCGCGCACACTCTGCCAAGCTTCGAATAATTGAAAAAACGGTAATCTAATTAGGGAGATATCATATGAACAATACTGCAATCAAGAAAGTAGAAAAAAAGCAATCAATTAAACAAGCTTCAAGGAAAAATCAGCAAAAACTGGTTTATCAAATCGACGTGATGTCAGTCAAGATGTTTTTGATGTCGGCAATCGTTGCAATCGTAATCTTGGTTGTTGCAACAACAATTATCAGCATGAACAACAGGATTACAAAGACTCAAACGGAAATTGCAAAGATTGAGCAGAAGACAAAGGCACTGAACAATGAAAATGAAGATTTGAAGCTGAAAGCTGCTGACCTGATGAGCAATTCGCGTTTGGAGAAGATTGCTGAGAAAGCAGGTCTCAATTTGAACGATAATAATATGAGGAATGTAAAATAAATGAATAAATATGGAAAACGGCGGATGGCTGAGAAAAGGGATGTACAAAACCAGCGTGATTTCGGAAAATATTTTGCGCTCATTGTAGTGATTGTCTTTACGGTCTTTATCGGGCGTTTTCTTTATATTGCCGTGACGAAGAAAGTGTCCGGCAACAATCTGGTTGAAATCGCAAATCAAACGTATCATGAAAAGAGCACGCTCAAGGCCAGCCGCGGAACGATCTACGATGCTTCAGGCCAACTGATCGTTGAAGATACGAAAAGGTATTCGATCTACGTCGTTCTTTCTAAAACGGCAGTTGCGTACGGTCAGAAGCTGTATTTAAAAAACAGCGATAAAAAAAAGGCTGCAGAGATTTTGCATGAATATTTGGGAATGGACGTTGACAAGTTGCTGTCATTGTTCAGTCAGCCGAAGTATCAGGTCGAACTCGGAAAAAAGGGACAAGACATTTCTCTTTCAACAAAGAATCAAATTGTTAAAGAAATGAAAAAAAGCAAAATTACCGGAATCAATTTCAGTGAATCGACTGATCGAATGTATCCAAACGGAATTTTTTCATCTCATTTGATTGGCGTCATTTCCAAAGACAGCAGCGGGAATTTATACGGCACGATGGGACTTGAAGCACTTTATGACAACTATCTCAAAGGAAGAGACGGTTATGACATGCGCTCAACAGACAGTCACGGAATCAAACTTTCCGGGATGAAAAGCAGACTGGTCAAGGCAAAAGACGGCGACAACATCTACACGACGTTTAATTCACGGGATCAAAGCTATCTCGAAAGCCTCCTGAATAAAGCGCAGGAAACCTATCATCCTAAATCGATGAATGTGGTGCTGATGAATGCCAAAACGGGGGCAATTCTCGCAGCAAGTCAACGGCCGACATTTAATCCTCAGACAAGAGAAGGAATTGAAGATCAATGGAAAAATACCTTGATGGAAGATACTTACGAGCCGGGATCCGTCATGAAGATTCTAACCATGTCTGCAGCCATCGACAGTGGAAATTATAATGAAAACGAATATTTTAAATCAGGATCAATGAAAATAGGCAACAGTCAGCGGGTCAATGACTGGGAAGTTGCCGGTTGGGGATACTTGAACTATCGTCAAGGGTTCATTCGTTCCTCAAATGTCGGAATGGCAAAGCTTGAGCAAAAGATGGGCGCAAAACTTTGGGAAAAATACATTAAGAAATTCGGCCTTTTGAAATCTACTGATTCAGGGCTCAGCAGCAACGAGTCCAGCGGAAGCATCGAGTATAAATATCCGATCGAGCAAGCCAACACTGCATTTGGCCAAGGCATCAACGTCACCGTCCTTCAAATGATGCAGGCTTTTTCTTCCGTGGCAAACAACGGTGAGATGGTAAAACCGTATCTTATTGAAAAAATCGTCAATCCGACAAGCGGAAAGACGATCAAAACAGACAAAAAGACCGTCGTAGGTCATCCAATCAAAAAGTCAACGGCAGAAAAGGTTCGCGACATGATGCAAGACGTCGTAAACGATCCTAACGGAACGGGCAATGCTTACAAAATCAACGGATATGATATTGGCGTCAAAACAGGTACTGCTCAAATTTCCGGAAACAACGGGTATTTGACCGGGGAGACGAATTACATCTTTTCGGTTGCGGGGATGGCACCAATCAAAAATCCTCAATACGTGCTTTACGTGACGATGAAGCAGCCGGCGGGATTCGGAGGAAAAACGTCAAGCGAGATGCTTGCAACGATTTTTAACCCGTTGATGAAACGAGTGCTTGATGAAAGCCAAAACGAATCGACACCAAGCGAAGCAATCGATGTTAAAAGCGTTGTCGGCCAAGAAACGGGAAATGCCGTTAAATCGTTTTCAGACAAAGACTTGGTAGTGACCGCAATCGGAAATGGTGCTAAGATTATAAAGCAGTCTTCTGATGCGGGCGAAGAATTGCTGCCCGGGCAACGGATAATTCTCGTGACTGATTCGGGACAGACGTTGCCAGACTTGAAAGGATGGACAAAATCAGATATGTTTAAACTGAAGAATCTGCTTGGCATCAATGTCAAATTCAAGGGATCCGGATTTGTCGAAAATCAAAGCGTCAAGCCCGGAACCAAGATTGCTGATATCAAAGAGCTTACAGTAGAATTGAAGTAGTGAAAGAGGGATAAAATGTTAGCAAGCACACTAATTTCCGAAATAAAATTCAAAGTCGTTTCTCCGAAAAATTATGACGATTTTGAAGTTTCGAGTCTTGTATCCGATACGCGAAAAGTTGAAGAGAACAGCATCTTTGTAGCAATCAAAGGATACACGGTGGATGGACACGAGTTTATTCCGGAGGCAATCAGAAAGGGCGCCAAGGCAATTGTCGTTCAAGAAGAAATAGACGATATCAAAGGCGTAACGATTGTTCGTGTAAATAATACCAATCGAGCTTTGGCTATTTTGGCCGATAAGTTTTATGGATCTCCTTCAAGTTCGATGAAGGTCATCGGCGTAACCGGAACAAATGGAAAAACGACCGTAACCCACATGATTGAAGCAATTTTCAGAGATCAAAAAGATCGGACCGGATTGATTGGAACCATGTATCGCAGAATCGGAGAAAAAACTTACCCGACTGCGAACACGACTCCTGACATCTTGACGTTACAAAAGACTTTTGCAGAAATGAAAAAGGAAAACGTCAAGGCCGCTGCAATTGAAGTTTCCTCAATTGCCCTTATTCAAGGGAGAGTATGGGGAATTGACGTCGATACTGCGGTCTTTACCAATTTTACGCAGGATCATTTGGACTACCATAAAACGATGGCAGAGTACGCGCACGCTAAAAGCCTGCTGTTCGCTCAGTTGGGAAACACTTACGGAAATGATAAGACTGCCGTCATAAATATTGACGATGAAATGGGGAAGAATTTTGCTCAGGATACCTCAGCTCAAGTCTTGACTTACGGAATTAAAAATGATGCGATGATCAAAGCGTCAAACGTCAAAATTCATTCTCAGGGAACCGATTTTGATTTGAAAGTTTTTGAAGATGAGTACCATTTACACGTCAAAACAGTCGGAATGTTTAACGTTTACAATCTTTTAGCAGCCTTCGGGGCGGCCTATGCAAACGGAGTTTCCATACATGCAATCATTGAAAGTCTGGAGAAATTTCCCGGCGTCAAAGGCAGATTGCAACTGATTTCTTCTGACTGCGGCATTAGCGCAATCGTTGATTATTCGCATACTCCGGATGGGTTGCTTAATGCCCTGGAAACAATTAACGAATTTGCTTCAGGCGATGTTTATTGCGTTGTCGGATGCGGAGGTGATCGCGATGCGACAAAACGTCCAAAAATGGCTCAGATAGCCGTTGAATATAGCAATCATCCTATTTTTACGTCAGATAATCCAAGAACTGAAGATCCTGAGAAGATTCTCGATCAAATGCTTTCAGGGGTTCCCGAAAAAAACGTCCCGGTCTACCTTGACCGCAGGGAGGCCATTCAGGCTGCCGTAAATGCGGCAAATCCTGGTGATATCATTTTGATTGCAGGCAAAGGCCATGAGGATTATCAAATTATCGGGCATACGAAGCATCACTTTGATGATGCTGAAAAAGCCACAAAAGCTTTGGACAGCAGGGAAGGAAGATAGCATGACCATTTTTCAAATATTGACGAGCGCGTTGTCAAGTTTCATTTTAACCGCTCTGTTTACGCCGTTATTCATTAATTATGCGCATAAAAAAAATCAGGGACAGATGATCAGAGAAGAAGGTCCGAAGTGGCATCAAAAAAAATCAGGAACACCGACGATGGGCGGGTTCGTATTCAATATTGCGATTCTGATTACGGGATTATGGGTGCCACTTTGCTTTGATCATTTAACGCCCGTTGTTTTGGCCTTGGACGTAACTTTGATTTTATACGGATTGATCGGTTTTTGGGATGATTCGATCAAACTCTTAAAAAAACAAAACGAAGGTTTTACTCCTGGGCAGAAATTATTGTGTCAAATTATCGGTGCTTTGATTTTTTTGGCATTTTACCATCATGAAAAATTACCGTATTCGTTGGCCTTTTTTGGACATGAAGTCCAAGTTGGATTGATTGTTTATGGATTATTCGTTATTTTCTGGCTGGTCGGCTTTTCAAATGCGGTAAATCTCACTGACGGATTGGATGGTCTTGTATCCGGTCAAGCAATTATTGCGTTCGGGGCTTATGCGATCATTGCCTATCATCAAAGGCAATATGACGTCGTCATCTTTTGTTGGGCCGTGATTGGTGCCTTGCTTGCATTTCTTGGGTTTAATCACAAGCCGGCCAAAATTTTCATGGGAGATATGGGCTCTCTTGCGTTAGGCGGTGCGTTGGCGGCAGTTTCAATCATGGTTCATCATGAGATGCTGTTGCTTTTAATTGGCATTATTTTTGTTTGCGAGACATTGAGCGTTATTTTACAGGTTGCTTCATTCAAATTAACCGGCAAACGAATTTTTAAGATGAGTCCGATTCACCATCATTTTGAATTGTGCGGTTGGAGCGAATGGCGCGTCGATTTGACTTTTTGGGCTGTCGGTCTCATAGCGGCCGTGATCGGCGTGCTGACAACAATCTGAATTTTATAGGAGTCATTTAAAATGAAAGATATAAAAGATTATCAAGGTAAGAACGTTTTGGTCGTTGGTTTGGGAAAAAGCGGAATCAGTGCAGCTTATTTGTTGAAAAGACTTGGCGCAAACGTTACGATCAACGATAAGAAAAAGCTTGAAAACGAAGATCAGCTTGCAGCTTTTTCAAAAAGAAACATTAAGTGCGTTACGGGTTCTCATCCCCTCGAGCTTTTGGACGATACCGATTTGATCGTTAAAAATCCAGGGATTCCGTACGAAAATGAGCTGATTTCTGCTGCGGTCGAAAGAAACATTCCGATTATAACGGAACCGGAACTTGCGTATCGAATTACCGAATCGCAGCTTATCGGAGTTACCGGAACAAACGGAAAGACAACAACAACAACGATGATTGCGCTCATGCTCAATCAAAATCGTGAAGAGGGCAAAGCTTACACGTGCGGTAACATCGGCATTTCTGCTGCCAAGGTTGCGCAAGAAGTCGGAGAAAAAGACGTAATGGTGACCGAACTGTCCAGTTTTCAGCTGATGGGCATTGAAAAGCTCAGACCTCATATTGCAGTTTTGACCAATATTTATGAAGCGCATACCGACTATCACGGATCGAGAGAAAATTATGTCAAAGCCAAGATGAGAATCGTGAAGAATCAAAAAGAAGACGATTACTTTGTCGTCAACTGGGATTCTGAAGAATGGCGCAATCTTTCCAAGCTGACAAAGGCCAAAATCGTTCCGTTTTCACGTCAAGACACGACTGAAGAAGGGGCATACGTCAAAAACGGAGTGATTTTCTTCAGAGGAGAAGAGATCATGCATGTTGATGAAATCAAGGTTCCCGGTTCACACAACGTTGAGAATGCTTTGGCAGCAATTTCCGTTGCCAAGATTGAAGGCCAAAGCAACGAGAATATTGCCGAGGTTTTAAGAACGTTTTCCGGTGTTCGTCACAGAACACAGTACGTGACGACCTTTAACGGGCGCAAATTTTATAATGACTCCAAAGCAACGAATATGGAAGCAACTGAGAAGGCCTTGTCAGGTTTTGAAAATCCGGTCGTTTTGCTATGCGGGGGATTGGATCGAGGCTTTACTTTCGAGCGACTCGTTCCGTATCTTAAAAAGCACGTCAAGGCAATGGTCGTCTTCGGACAGACGGCCGATTTATTGGAGGAAGCAGGCAAGCTTGCCGGCATTGGTCAGATCGAGCATGCAAAAGATTCCTCAGCCGCCGTTTCAGCTGCTTATGAGATGAGTTCTGAAGGAGATATCATCTTGCTTTCTCCTGCCTGCGCAAGCTGGGATCAGTGGCCGACGTTTGAAGCGCGCGGGGATGCATATATTGAAGAAGTCGAAAAATTGACACGGGAGGAAAAATGATGCGTTTGTTAGTTTCTGGCGGCGGGACGGGTGGACATATCTATCCTGCACTGGCATTGATTGAAGATTTGAAGGAAAAAGATCCGACGGCTGAAATTTTGTATGTCGGAACGAGCAGGGGACTTGAATCAAGAATCGTTCCTGATGTCGGAATTGATTTTAAAACAATTGAAATTCAAGGATTTAAGCGTTCGCTTTCTTTGAAGAATCTCAAAACGATTTATCTTTTTTTAAAGAGCGTTCATGATTCAAAGAAAATCATTAAGACCTTCAAACCGGATGTTGTTGTCGGAACGGGCGGATATGTTTGCGGTTCAGTTCTTTACGCGGCTGCCAGGATGAAAATTCCGACGGTGATTCATGAGCAAAACAGCATCGCAGGCGTTACGAACAAATTTTTGGGACACTTTGTCGATAAAATCTGCATTTGCTTTGATCATGCAAAAGATGATTTTCCGGAAAAGGAAAAAATTGTCTTTACGGGAAATCCTCGAGCACAACAAGTTGTCAAAATCAAAAAGTCGGATCGACTGAAAGAGTTCGGTCTTGATCCTTCCAAAAGGACTGTCTTGATTTTTGGAGGTTCACGCGGAGCAAGAAGAATCAACGAGAGTGCGCTCGAAGCAATCAAATATTTTAAAGGACAGCCATGGCAGGGTCTTTTTGTCACCGGGCGCGTTCATTATGACAAGATTATGGCAAGCCCATCGGCAAAAGATTTGCCGCAAAATGTTGCAATCGTACCCTATGTTAACGACATGCCGTCGATTTTGCCTGAAATTTCACTGATTGTTGGACGGGCAGGTGCAACGAGCCTGGCTGAAATCACCGCACTCGGGATTCCGTCAATCCTGATTCCGAGTCCTTACGTTACGCACGATCACCAGACTTATAACGCGATGAGTCTGGTTGAAAAGAAAGCGGCTTTGATGATCAAGGAAGCAGAACTTGATGGCCAAAAGCTGTTTGATGCCGTTTCTGAGCTTGAAAATGATGCAGAATTATCAGAAAAGATGGCGTCAAATGCAAAAGCTGCCGGCGTTCCCGATGCTGCTGATCGATTGCTCAGCGTATTGGAATCTCTTGTGAGATAATAACGATTAGGGAGGAGCAAAATTGTTTAAAAAAGAAAATAACAAGAGCTCCTCGTCGAAGTTTAAAAAATGGAGGAAGCTGCAAGAAAAACGTCGACTTAAGCATGAAAAAGTGCAGCACGTTGGACGATATCATCCGGATCCTGGCTTGAAGATGACGAACTCTATTCAAAAAAGGCGTTTATTTCGAAAAACGATTCCGCTGCTGACGATTTTTGGATTGACTGCGCTTATTTCGCTTTATTCGATTATGCCGATCAGCCGTTTGGCGTCATTAGACGTTTCTGGCGGCGACAAGCAAACGAAAATCGCCGTCATCAAGGCAAGCGGACTTAACTACTATGAATCGCTTTTTTCGATATGGCCCGATAAGTCAAAAATTGAAAAACGAATTTCGGATAAAGTCGGAAACGTCAAATCGGTCAAACTTAGCATCAGTCGATTCAATCACGTAAATTTAGCAATCACGGAATATCGAACCATCGGATATGTGGAAAGAGACAACTTGTACTATAAGCTTTCGAGTTCCGGCATGACTGTCAATTACGGCGTTGAAGATTTTGACGGCAGCTACCCTGTATTTTACGGCTTTAACAACAATCGCAGGTTGCTAAAGGACATGGCTCTTCAAGTTGACAGCATCGACAAGAAAGTCCGCGGGTGCATCTCTGAAATTCACTTTGAGCCATCCAAGGTTGATCCGGAAAGGGTTCACGTTTATATGAATGACGGAAATGAAGTCATTGCGCAAATTTCGACATTTTCCAGGAAAATAAACTATTATCCTCAGTATACTGCCAAAATGAAATTTAAAGGAATCATTGATTTAGAAGTCGGAGCTTACGCATATCCTAAAAATTAGAGAAAATAATTGAAGTTTAATTTAAAAAAATTTGATAATTGTATTGACAAACAAGAAATACTTGATTTTTTGTGGTAAAATTATACCATATGGATGGATTTGTATATTTAAAATGTTACAAGATTATTAAAGGGAGGCAAATCGATGGATAATTCTGGTACTTATGTCGGTTTAGACATCGGCACAACATCAATCAAAGTGGTGATTGCCGAGTATGCGAAAAACCAGATGAACATCATCGGTTATGGCAATACCCGCTCTGCAGGGTTGAATCGTGGGGTAGTCGTCGATATTGATCAGGTGGTCCAGGTAATCAAAGAAGCAGTTGACCAGGCCAAAGAGAAAGCATCGCACCCGATATCAGAGGTAAGCGTAGGCGTGCCTGCGAATCTCTTGTCGATTGAACGCTGCAAGGGGATGATTGCTGTTGGAAAAGATGATGGCAATTCAAAGGAAATCAGCGATAAAGACGTCAGGAGAGTAACCGAGGCAGCGTTAGTCCAAAATCTGCCTCCTGAACGCGACGTGATCGATATCGTTCCTGATGAGTTCGTCGTCGACGGTTTTGACGGAATCAAAGATCCGCGCGGAATGGTTGGCGTCAGAATGGAAATGCAAGGGATCATGTATACTGGTCCGAAGACTATTTTGCATAATATTAAGAAGTGCGTCGAAAGGGCAAACCTCAAAGTTCGTGATTTGGTCGTTGCGCCTCTTGCATTGGCGACCGTTGCTTTGACTGATGGGGAACAGGATTTCGGAGCAATTTTGATTGATCTTGGCGGCGGTCAGACGACTGCCGCAGTCGTTCATGATCATAAACTGAAGTACACTTACGTCGATCAGGAAGGCGGAGATTTCGTTACGCGCGACATTTCGATCGTTTTGAATACTTCAATTGAAAATGCAGAGGTTTTGAAACGCAATTATGGTTATGCGACGACTTCAATGGCATCTCCAGATGACGTCTTCCCGGTAACCGTCGTTGGACAACAGGAACCTCAAATGGTTAATGGAATGCAGCTTGCCGAAATTATTGAAGCTCGCATGCGGCAAATTTTTGAAAAGCTCAAAGACGATTTGGAAGGGATCAAAGCTTTTCAGCTTCCAGGCGGTGTCGTGATTACCGGTGGTTTGGCTGCATTGCCGGGAATCAAAGAATTAGCAGAGGAAGTTTTAGGCGTGCACGTTTCGATTTATGTTCCGCAAGAAATGAATTTGCGGATACCGTCATTTTCTCAGGTAATCGGAATCGTCGATTATATTACCCATGAAAGTGAAATTGAACGAATCGTTCGTCATACTCTTGACGATCAGGATGAATTCTTAGTTTCAGAATCTGAAGAGCATAAGGACTATGATAACGAATATCATGAAAAAGAGACAAACGGATACGACGAAGAATATTTAGAAGAACAGGATTCAAATCAAGACAAAAGCTCATTTGCCTCTAAGATAGCTGGATTTTTTAAGAGCTTCTTTGATTAACGATGATTGAATGACGGAGGATTTTATTATGGACTATTCAATGGATGATACGGAAACATTAAACAGTGCAACTATCAAAGTAATCGGCGTTGGCGGTGCCGGCGGAAACGCCGTCAATCGAATGATTGAAGATGACGTTAAGGGCGTCGAATTCATCGTGGCCAATACTGACGTTCAGGCACTCAAAAGCTCACGTGCCGAAACGAAGATTCAGCTTGGACCAAAATTGACGCGAGGACTCGGTGCAGGCTCAAATCCCGACACGGGCAATAAGGCCGCTCAAGAAAGCGAAGAAGCTATTTCTCTGAAGCGCTTGAAGGTGCAGACATGGTCTTTGTTACGGCCGGCATGGGCGGCGGGACTGGTACCGGTGCTGCTCCGATCGTGGCTAAAATGGCCAAGGATCAGGGAGCATTGACGGTCGGAGTTGTTACGCGTCCGTTTACGTTTGAAGGACCGAAGCGTGCCCGTTTTGCCGCTGAAGGTCTTGCACAGCTCAAAGATCAAGTGGATACGCTGGTTGTCATTGCCAACAATCGCTTGCTTGAAATTGTTGATAAAAAGACCCCTCTTCTGGAAGCGTTCAAAGAAGCGGATAATGTTTTGCGCCAAGGCGTGCAAGGCATCTCTGATTTGATTACTTCGCCGGGAATCGTCAACCTTGATTTTGCGGACGTCAAAACCGTTATGCAAAATCAAGGATCGGCTTTGATGGGAATCGGGACCGCAACTGGTGAAAATGCAGCGGCTGAAGCTACGAAGCAGGCAATTTCTTCACCGTTGCTTGAGGTTTCGATTGACGGTGCCGAAAACGTTTTGCTCAATATTACGGGTGGACTCAACTTATCGCTTGTTGCAACGGAAGAAGCTTCGAATATCGTTTCTCAAGCAGCAACAAAAGATGTCAACATCATCTTTGGAACGTCAATCAACCCTGATCTTGAAGATGAGGTAATCGTGACTGTCGTTGCAACCGGAATCGATAAAAAGGAAAAGCAGGGAAAGAAAAACGGCATTCGTCAGGAAACTCCTTCTGACGTTAATCAGGCCAAAAAATCTGATCCTTTGAGGGATTGGGACATTACGCGCGAAATTAACGGGGTATCCAAGTCTCCGGTTCGCGGGAACGAATTTGAAAATGTTGAGAAAAAAGAGTTCAACGTTTTTGGTTCAAATTCTGACTTTAGCGATGGAGACGATGATCTCAGCATGCCGCCATTTTTGAATCACAGAAATAATCAATAAAGCTGATTTCAGTCAAAAAATGATCAAAGGAGGGATTTCTATGAAAATAAGCGAATTTTTCAGATCGGACGAATATGATGAGGACGAAACCGATTATGATGAAGAAGATTATCGCACGGCACAGGCTGAAACCCAGGGCAACGGTTCCAAAGTCATGGAATTGGTCAACAAGAATCATGAAAAAAAAATCATGCTTTTTGAGCCTCGCATTTTCTCAGATGTGAAGGCAATTGCACAAAGATTGTTGGACGGACAGGCTGCGGTCGTTAATTTTCAAAGAATCGATGACGGGCAGGCCCATCGCGTGGTTGATTTCTTATCTGGGGTAACTTTTGCAATTGACGGAAAAATCCAGCGAATCGGCGAAAAGATTTTCCTTTGTACGCCTGATGATTTTATCGTTGAAGGCAACTTGACTGATACGAGACAAGATGATGAATTTAAAATGCGAGGTATTTAATTGCTTACACTATTAGTAGTTGATATTTTTAGAGTTTACGAGTTTTTGATTGTTGCATATTGCCTTCTTTCATGGTTTCCTGGGGCATATGAGAGCAAGATCGGTCAGCTTTTGATAAAGTTGTGTCAGCCATATCTTGATCTCTTTGACTTTATTCCCCCGATTGCCGGAATCAGTTTTTCTCCGATTGTCGCTTTAATTGTTTTGGAGTTTGCCGAAAAAGGCGCGTTGTTCTTGATGAGAATCTTTGGAATATATTGATCGGAGCAGCAAATGGATGGAATATATCAGCATTTCAGACCGGAAGAAGCATCGGTCATCGATAGCCTAAATGAAGCAATCGTACGTGCAAAAGATGAATACCGCCCGATTTTGACTCATTTTTTGAATCCGCGGCAGCATTTTATTGCAGACGTGCTTATCGGACGTTTCGATGACGTTAAGCTGAAAACGTTTGGCGGCTTTTTAGGAAGCGAAAGAAAAAGAATTTTGTTTTATCCGGAATATTACGAACCCCAAGACAATGATTTTTCAATGTCGCTTCTTGAAATCAACTATCCCGTCAAGTTCGCCAAACTGGAACATCGGACGATTTTAGGCACGCTTGCAAACTGTGGCCTTGAACGCGATGTCATAGGCGACATCATTACGGACGGCACTAAGTGGCAGTTTTTTTGCGAAAAGGAAATTGAGCCGTATCTGCTTGAAAATATCGACAAAGTCGGCAAGGTCAAGGTAAAGCTTGGGGAAATTCCACTGCAAAATGCAGTGTCTCCAATTGAAGAATGGGATCATGCAACGGTTATCTTGAGTTCGCTCAGATGCGACGTGCTGATTTCTTCGGTGTACAATCTTTCAAGGAAACATGTAAAAGATCTTTTGCAGACCAATAAAGTGTCGTTAAATTGGATGATTTTTTCAAAAGCTGATTTTGAGATCAGAGTCCATGACGTTTTATCCGTGAGAGGATATGGGCGAGTAAGGATGGACGAACTCACCGGTGTTTCTAAAAAAGGCAAATTTATAGCAAAAGTTTCTGTTTTGAAAAAATTACGATAATTTTGGAGGTGAAGGGGAATGGCATTAACCCCATTGGATATTCACAATAAAGAATTTGATGTAAAGCTTCGCGGCTATGACAAAGATGAAGTCAATGACTTTTTGGATCAAGTCATCAAAGACTACGAAGCTGTGCTTAAAGAAAACGATCATTTGACTGAAAGCTTGAAGCAGAGTCAAGAAAAGCTCAAGTATTTCAATGATTTAAAAGACTCATTGAATCAGTCGATTATCGTTGCGCAAGAAGCGGCTGATAAGGTTAAAGCTAATTCCCAACGAGAAGCCGAAATTATCAATCGTGAAGCCCAAAAGCAAGGCCAAGATATTATTGACCAAGCAAACGATAAAGCACGCCACATCATCGAAGAGGCCTCAAAAAAGGCCAAGAAGCTGGCACTTGAAACCGATGATTTGCGCAAGCAGGCAAGAATTTTCAGACAAAAGCTCCAAGTCATGATGGAATCTCAGCTTGAAGTAGTTAAGGGAAGCGAATGGGATGAAATTTTGCAACAAGGCGAAACAACGAGCTACGAAGCAATTCAGGAAGCAATTCGTCGCGATGAAACTCTTGACAAAGAGGCCGCTAAAGAAGTAAAATCATTCTCAAACGACAGTGAAGATGATGTTTATTATCAAAACGCCGTTGAAGACGGCGAAGTTGACGATAGCGAAGAAGCTGATGCTGTCGTCGTTTTCCCAGAATCAGACGTTGATGCTGGCGGTCAGCATTTTGCTGATGAAGCAGAAGAAAATATGTAAAATTTTATGAGAACGCAAGCGTTGCGTGAGATGCAAAAGCGAGTCGACGAAATGGTGAAAGGTCGATTGTTTTGATGCAATGCTTATCATCTCGGTTTTGCTCAGCTGAATCAAAGTAAGCTGAGTCGGGTGGTGCCGTTATTGACCCAAAGGGAGTCATTGATTTGATTCTGAATTTGGGTGGTACCACGAAAACTCGTCCCTGTTGGGGCGGGTTTTTATTTTTTGATGAAACAAGCATCAAAATCTGTTTTGGAAAATAAGATTAAGAAAGGATGGCTGTTTATACAGCGGGTGTAACATGAGAGTTAAAGATACATTGAACTTAGGCAAGACCAAATTCCCAATGCGCGGTAATTTGCCTGTTCGTGAAGCAGAACGCCAAAAAGATTGGGAAGAAAACAAGGTTTACGAACGTCGTCAAAAATTAAATGAAGGCAAGCCTTCATTCGTATTACATGACGGACCTCCATATGCAAACGGCAAATATTCATATGGGACATGCAATGAACAAAATTTCAAAGGATATCATCGTTCGTTCCAAGTCGATGATGGGCTTTAGAGCTCCTTACGTTCCCGGCTGGGATACTCACGGCCTTCCAATCGAACAACAATTAAAAAAAGCAGGCGTTGATCGCAAGGCGCTTACAGTCGCCGATTTTCGCGAAAAATGTCGCGAATATGCTTTGAAACAAGTTGAAGGGCAAAAGAAAGATTTCAAACGACTTGGAATTGCGGGAGAATGGGATAACCCATATTTGACACTGCATCCTGAATTTGAAGCTGCGCAAATTCGCGTTTTTGGCAAAATGGCAGAAAAGGGTCTGATTTACAAAGGCTTGCGTCCCGTATACTGGTCATGGTCATCTGAATCTGCGTTAGCAGAAGCAGAAGTCGAATATCACGACGTCGTGTCACCATCTGCATTTTACGGCGTACAGGTCAAAGATGGCAAGGGAGTTCTTGATACGAACACATACCTTGTCGTATGGACGACTACTCCTTGGACTATTCCGGCTTCTGAAGGCGTAACGGTTGATGCCAAATTCGACTATGCGGTTGTTAAACCGGAGGGCGATGATCGCAAATTTGTTTTGGCTGCAGAACTTGTCAAAGAAAATGCCGAACGATTTGGCTGGAAAAACTATGAAGTTCTTGAAACGTTGAAGGGTGCTGACCTTGAGTATGTCACGGCACGTCATCCTTTCTATGACGACAAGGAACTTTTGACGATGATCGGTGATTTCGTAACGCTTGATGCAGGTACCGGTTTGGTTCACACGGCTCCCGGCTATGGCGACGATGATTACAAGGTCGGAATGAAGTACGGCTTGCCGATTTATGCACCTGTCAACGATCAAGGATATTTGACGGATGACTGCGGCCCTGATTTTGCCGGCGTTTTCTATGATGATGCAAATGAAGTATCTTTGAAGAAACTTGAAGAAGCAAACGTTTTGCTTAGGCAAATGGATTACGAGCACAGCTATCCGTTCGATTGGAGAACGAAGAAACCGATTATTTTCCGTGCAACTCCTCAATGGTTTGCATCTGTCGACAAGATTCGTTCAGAAATTCTTGATGCGATTGATGAAGTCAAATTCTTGCCTGATTGGGGCAAAGTTCGCTTGCACAACATGATTCGCGATCGCGGCGATTGGGTAATTTCGCGTCAACGCGTTTGGGGCGTTCCGCTGCCGATTTTTTATGCGGAAGACGGAACGGCAATCATGGACAAAGAAACAATTGAGCATGTTGCAAAATTGATTGAAAAATACGGTTCGAATATTTGGTTCCAACGTGAGGCGAAGGATCTTCTTCCGGAAGGATATACGAATGAGCATTCTCCAAACGGCGAATTCACAAAAGAAATGGATATTATGGACGTTTGGTTTGATTCCGGTTCTTCTCATCAGGGTGTTTGCGCACAGCGTGACTATTTGACCTATCCGGCAGACATGTATCTTGAAGGGTCCGACCAATATCGCGGCTGGTTCAATTCAAGTTTGATTACAAGCGTTGCCGTTTCCGGTCATGCTCCATACAAGCAGATTATTTCTCAAGGCTTCACGCTTGACGGAAAAGGACGCAAGATGAGCAAGTCACTTGGCAACACGATCGTTCCGAGCGAAGTCGTTGACAAGATGGGAGCTGAAATCATTCGCTTATGGGTTCTCAGCGTTGATACTTCGGCTGACGTTCGTGTTTCGATGGATAGTTTCTCGCAAATTTCTGAAAGCTACCGCAAGTTCAGAAATACGATGCGTTTCATGCTGGCCAACACGACGGATTTTGATCCTGCTGAAAATACCGTTGCATATGATGATCTTGAAGCATGCGACAAATACATGGAAGTCTTGGCCAATAAGTTCACGAAAGAAATTCTTGATGACTATGCAAACTATAATTTTATGGACATCTATAAGAAATTGATCAACTTCCTGACAACTGATCTTTCAGCATTTTACCTTGACGTTGCAAAGGATGTCGTTTACGTTGAAGCTGAAGATTCGCACAAGCGTCGTTCGATGCAGACGGTACTTTATGACGTCTTGGTTCGTCTGACGAAACTCATGACGCCTGTTTTGCCGCATACGACTGAAGAAATTTGGGAATACCTAAAAGAACCTGAAGATTATGCTCAACTTGCAGAAATGCCGGAAGTTGCACACTATGACGGTGAAGTTGAACTTTTGGAAAATTGGAAACGATTCATGAAAGTTCGTTCTGACGTCTTCAAGTCATTGGAAAACGCACGCAATGAAAAGCTGATCGGCAAGTCATTTGAAGCCCATGTCGAACTTTATGTTTCGGATGGCGTCAAAGCCGAACTTGAAAAGCTTAATGCAAACGTTCGTCAGTTACTGATTGTTTCCGCTTTGGACGTTTTGCCAAAGGACCAAGCTCCAGAGGATGCTGATGATTACGATGAAATCAAGGTAGTAGTCAAGCATGCCGATGGCGAAGTCTGCCCACGCTGCCGTCGCACGACGACAACCGTCGGAAGCGATGCACGTTTGCCGCAATTGTGTGATGAATGTGCCAAAGTTGTTTCCAAAAATTACCCTGAAGCTTTGACTGAAGGATTGGAATAGTTCGCTTTTCGGTTAATGTCGGAAAATTGACGAAATCAGACAAGTATTTTATCAAAATCTAAAAATTAAAGCAAAGCAGCTGAGAATCAGAAATTTGTTCTCAGCTGTTTTCTTTTTTACGCTGACGAGGCGATTGACGCTGAATTTTGCAAAAACATGAAAATATGTGCGACATGAAAATATGTGCGACAACTTTGCCGAAAAGCCACATAGATGATAAGATATATTCAGAAGAATTTTCGTAAAAGAGGTAAGCCCATGGAATTAATCAAAGTTCATGGTTCAGGAAATGATTTTTTCATTTTGGATCAAGAAAAACTTGGAAGAAAAATATCTGAAACGGAGCTGAAACGGCTAGCAATCAAAGTCTGTGATCGCAAGCACGGTTTTCACGGCGGAGCGGACGGAATCTTATGCGTCTTGCCTGAAACACGTGACGATGTTTTGGGGAGAATGCGCGTCATCAATGCAGACGGAAGCGAAGCAAGCATGTGCGGCAACGGTCTCAGAACGGTTGCGCGCTATCTAAGCGAAAAAAACGGCAAGAAATCTTTTAAAGTCGCAACGATGTATGCCGATCTTGAAGTCGAGCAGGCAAATGAACTCGCACCAGGAGTAAAGACTTTTTCGGTTGAGATTTCACCGGTCAGTTTTTCGGCTGATGATTTGAAGATGCACGTCGGTAAAGAAGAATTGCATGAAGATAAATTGGAAATGCTGTCTGGTGAATTGAAATTCAGTGCAGTTGCCGTGCCCAACCCGCACCTGATATCATTTGTTGATCATGAAACGCTTGTTTCAGAAGATCTCGGGAGAATTGCTTCGTATCTGAATGACGGAAAAAATGCTTTATTTCCAGACGGAGTAAACGTCAGTTTTGTTGAAATTCTTTCGGAAAACGAAATTTTCGTTAGAACGTATGAAAGAGGAGTCGGATATACGAATGCGTGCGGAACGGCAATGTCTGCTTCCAGTCTGATTTATGTGCTCGAAAAAACTGACGGAAAGGGATTTGAAAAAACCTTGTCGGTAAAAAATCCTGGCGGCATGGTCAAAACGATCGTTCATCGAAAAGAAGACGGGAACTACTTCATGTCTTTGATTGGGAACGGGACTTTTGTCGCAAAATGCACGGTTTCATTGGACGAAGCGCTTCTTGGCGATTTTTCGGCCGCAACTTGGGAAGAAACAGGCGAGCAGGCAAGCTATGAGAAATTTGTCAAGAAAATTTGCGAATAATTTTTGGAGGAATCAGAATGAATTTTGAAGAAAAAGTATTATCAACTGAAAATATTTTTGATGGCAAGGTTATCAAGGTCGATAAAGAAACAGTTGAACTTCCGAACGGGAAAAAAGCTTTTCGCGAAATCGTGAGACATCATGGCGCGGTTGCGCTGATTCCGATTACTGACGACGACAAAATCGTAATGATTAAACAATGGCGTGAGCCGATGCGAAAAGTCACGCTTGAAATACCTGCCGGAAAAATCGAACCTGGAGAAGAAAGCGATCCCCTTCAAACGGCAATTCGCGAGTTGAACGAAGAAACTCGGTATGAGGCAGAAAACATCGAGCTGGTCACTCCTTTTTATACTACCCCGGGATTCAGCGATGAAGAAATCTATCTGTATCACGCTTCAGGATTAAAGCCGGTTTCAACTGAGCTTCCGCAAGATGATGATGAATTTCTTGAGCTTGTTGAGCTGACTTTGCCGGAAGCAATGTCTGCGATGAAAGAAGGGCTCGTTTGCGACAGCAAGACGATCATGGGTCTTTTGTTTTGGCAATTGATGCAATAATTGAGGAATAAGATGAGCGATAAAGACAACGAAAGAGAATTTTTTGATCAGGACAGGGTCGAACCTTTGAGACGATCGGACAGAAGGCACCGGCAAAAGTTCGCAAATCCTTTCCGGAATGTACGGAAAAAAGATAATTTTCAAAACGAGTCGCAGCATTTTGATGAGCAGAAAGATTCAGTGAGCAGAAGTCGGGTGCTGGCGGAAAATCATGAAAACATGGTTGAGAAAAAGACGAAAAGTTTGAAGAAAAAACTTGATATTGCCATTGTTTTCTTAATTGCGGCAATTATTTTGGCCTTTTTATTCATGCGATTCGTTAATTTTTAATTATGTCTAGCCGGAAATCCCGTGACTTTAGCCATGGGATGGATAGGCCCTATCAAACTTTGCAAGGAGCTTTTTTCATCTCATTATATTTTTGATCGTTTATATATTTCTCGACTGTTTCTTTACTCATATTACCTGACGTGTTCATGTAGTAGCCAGGCGACCATAAATGACCATCCCAGGATTGGGACCGCCGAATTTCCGGGTGTCGACGCAATAAAATAAAGGCGCTTCTGCCTTTGAGCGCTTTGATGGCGTTCCTTTCTCGGCATATTGACTTATAAATCAGATCCTTATGGTCATCAATTCATCAAAATCAGCCCAAGAAATACTACTCAAACGTGTCACGACTGCGGCTTTGTGATGGGGACTAATGATACTAAAAAGCTAACCTTGGCTGGTCGTGAACGGACGTGTCCTGACTGTGGCACTCGCCATATTTGTGACTGGAACGCCGCTAAAAATATTCTTGATAAGGGAATAGCTAAACTATCCTGGCTTATCTGTCTCTATGGCAACCTGGGGACATAAAAGACATTGGTAATTAGACGATCGCTGCTTGATCACGGCTTCGGCTGGTCAGGCAAGTTGTTTGTATCTATGTAAATTGTGGTCTGAAATCCGTTAGGGTTCATAGCTCACAAGCTGCTGACTTTAGTCGGTGGTGGTTGACTGCTTAAAGCGATGAAGGGAAATGATAATATGCGTTACGGAATCATCTGCGCAATGGATGAAGAGTTGAAAGACCTGCTTGAAAATTTGGAAGATCGAACTGATAAAAAGGTCGGCGGCACTGAATTTTATACGGGAAAAATCAAAGGGAAAGAAGTTGTTTTGGTACGTTGCGGAATCGGCAAGGTCCAGTCAGGCATTACGACGGCGTTGATGATTGTCGAATTTAATGTCGATTGCGTCATCAACTCCGGCTCAGCCGGCGGAATCGGGAACGGGCTGCATGTTGGCGACGTTGTTTTGTCAACCGGTGCTGCGTACCATGACGCTGATGCGACTGCGTTCGGATATAAAAAGGGACAGCTTCCGGGCCAGCCGCAAATTTTTGAAGCCGATAAGAAACTTGTTTCAAGACTTGAGAAAGCAGCCCAAAAAACAAATCTGAACGTCAAAACAGGTTTAATCGTCACCGGTGACCAATTTGTCAGTTCCGATGAAGCAATTGCTCAAATCAAGGCAATTTATCCTGACGCGCTTTGCTGCGAAATGGAAGGAGCTGCCATTGCGCAAGCGGCATATCAGCTTAGGACACCGTTCGCCGTCGTCAGGGCAATGTCTGATAACGGCAATGGCGACGCGGCACAATCATTTGACGAGTTCATTATTGATGCAGGCAAGCGTTCGGCCAAGATGATCATGGCTTTGCTTGCGGATTAGGGGGCGTTTTTCGTGGAGAGAATTTATGCAGATAATGCCGGGACGACTCCAATGGCTGCCGAGGTAATCGAAACCATGACGGAGATGATGAAAAACGTCTTCGGCAACGCTTCTGCAGTTAGCAGCTTCGGTCGTGAAGCGCGGCGCGTGCTTGATGAAAGCAGACATGTGATTGCCGAATCAATCAACGCAAAAAGCGATAACGAAATCGTTTTTACGAGCGGAGGAACCGAAAGCGACAATACTGCCATCATGCAGACTGCTTTTCTTCGGAGAAATGAAGGTCGACACATTATTACGACTGCAATCGAGCACGAGGCGGTTTTAAAACCGATGGCTTTTTTGGAAAGCCAGGGATACGAAGTAACGTATCTTTCGGTTGATGAAAACGGAATTATTGATTTGAATGAATTAAAAGATGCATTACGTGACGACACGATTCTTGTGTCCGTCATGATGGGCAATAACGAAGTCGGAAGCAGGCAGCCCATTCATGAAATCGGCGAAATCGTTTCGGAGTCGAATGCATGGTTTCATACAGATTGCGTGCAGGCCTACGGAATTTTGGATGTGGACGTTCAAAAAGACAAGATAGATCTGTTGTCGACGTCTGCACACAAATTGAACGGTCCGAAGTTTTTGGGATTTTTATACGAACGAGAAGGATTAAATCTTAAAGCGTATTTGCGCGGCGGAGATCAAGAACTGAAGCGTCGTGCCGGAACGGAAAATGTTCCGGCCATTGCCGGTTTTGCCAAAGCAGTTGAATTGGCGAGTGCCGATAAAAAAGAACTGCGAGAAAAATTTCAGAATTTGAAGAAAAAACTGGTGGAAGGCTTGGAGCATCAAGGAATCGATTTTGAAATAAACGGGTTGCATGATGGAAGCGAGCTTCCTCAAATCGTCAGTCTTTGGTTCAAAGGGTGTCAAAGCGATGCCTTGCTGACCAATCTTGATTTAAATGGAATCGCTGCTTCTGCCGGGTCTGCATGCACGGCAGGTTCGCTTGAGCCGTCCCACGTGCTGACTGCGATGTACGGAAAAGACAGTCCAAAAGTTTCTGAATCATTGCGTTTCAGTTTTGGAAGATACAATACTGAAGAAGAAGTTGAACGCATTATCGAGGTATTGTCAAAAACGATTAAGAGAATTAAAAAAGGCAGGTAATAAACATGGCATACGGACAAAAAGCAAAGTTGCAAGGCGATACGAGAACTTTTGAATTATCGCCTGAAATTAAACGTTATTCGTTGCGAGACGTTGGTTTTGTCGAATCAAAGGGCGGAAAATTCACATTGGAGCGTTCGCTTGATCCAAATTCTCCTTATAATCAAGGTTTCAAGTTCAAGATGACTGTAACGTCTGCGTTGGACGGATTTAAAATGGTGACGACGACCGCAAACGGGATCAAGGAAGTCAACGTTTTTAAGGGCAATAATGCTGAAACTCACATTGAGCAGTTAAATTACATTTTGAAAGACTTGATGGATCACAACATCATCGTAGAAGAATAAACGATAATGACGAAATATTGATAAATTTTTTGGAAATTGCAGTTGTACCTTTTGGGTGACTGCTTTTCTTTTTTGTACAGCTTGTGTTTTCCAAAATTCTTTGCTATCATAGGAAACACTGAAGAAAACAACCTTCAATTGTTAATTCAGAATTTAATAAAGCGATGGTGAGTTTTTATTATGACAGATAACAGCAGGATTCGGGTCGTTGTCGGAATGAGCGGCGGCGTAGACTCGTCTGTTTGTGCGTATTTGCTCAAACGTCAAGGCTATGACGTTGTCGGCGTCTTTATGAAAAATTGGGACGAAAAAAAAGACAGCGGCGTTTGTACGGTGACGGAAGATTACCAAGATGTTGCCAAGGTTGCTAACGAAATCGGTATCCCGTATTATTCAGTCAACTTTGAAAAAGAGTACTGGGATGGTGTCTTCACGTATTTCTTGGATGAATATCGTCACGGCAGAACGCCAAATCCGGACGTCATGTGCAATAAAGAAGTCAAATTCAAAGCCTTTTTGGACTATGCAATGGAACTGGATGCTGACTATATTGCGATGGGACATTACGCTCAAATCAAGCGTGATGATGACGGAACCGTGCATTTAATGAGAGGTGCTGATCAAAATAAGGATCAGACGTATTTTTTGAGCCAACTGTCAGGCAAACAGCTTGAAAAAGCAATGTTTCCGATTGGAGGCATGCAAAAATCGGAAGTGCGCGAAATTGCCAAAAAAGCAGGCTTGGCAACGGCTGATAAAAAAGATTCAACGGGTGTTTGTTTTATTGGCGAAAGAAACTTCAGCAAATTTCTGAGTGAATTTTTGCCTGCAAAACCAGGCAAAATGATGACCTTTGAAGGCGAATATAAAGGTGAACATTTCGGTTTGATGAATTATACGATTGGACAGCGTCGCGGACTTGGAATCGGTGGCGACGGCAAGTCAAACGAGCCGTGGTTTGTCGTCGGAAAAGATTTGAAAACGAATACTCTGTACGTTGGTCAGGGATATCATAATGAACATCTTTATGCAACGAGCCTTGATGCAACGAAACTGAGCTTTGTGGCACCGATTGAAGACCGCGGACAAAGTTTTCACTGCACCGCAAAATTCAGATATCGCCAAAAAGATTCCGGCGTTACAGTGAATTTCAACGATGAAAGAAACAAGGTCGAAGTAGTCTTTGACAATCCGGTCAGAGCAATAACTCCCGGACAGGAAATCGTTTTTTATGACGGTGAAGAATGCCTTGGAAGCGGAACGATTGATCACGCTTATCAAAATGGGCGGCTTTTGCAATACGTGTAGTCAAGGAATGATGACTAAGCCGGGAATTTCCCGGCTTTTTTGTTTGCAAATCAAAAACACCGTTGTTCATTAATGGCGTAAAATGTGAGATAATAACTGTATAGCATACTATAATTGGAAAAGGGTGTCGGTTGATGACCAGATTATATTTTGTTCGCCACGGTAAAACTGAGTGGAATCTTGAAGGAAGATATCAAGGAGCACACGGTGATTCGCCATTGCTTGCGCAAAGCTATCTTGAAATCGGATTGTTGGCTGAATATTTGAATAACGTCAAGTTTGCCAAGGCTTATTGCAGTCCGATCAAGCGGGCGCGGGTCACGGCACAAAAGCTTGTCTCTTTGTTGGATCAACCCATTAAGCTTGAATCTGATCGTGCATTTCAGGAATTTGATTTAGGCAAAATGGAGGGAATGAAATTTACTGAGGTTGCTAAGCAGTTTCCGGAAGAGCTTGATGCATTCAAACATCATCCCGATCGATACGACGGTGCTAAAATCAACGGTGAATGCTATCAAGACGTGATTGAACGAATGACTCCCAAAATAAAGGCAATCTGTGAAAGATATCCAAAGGAAAATATTCTGATCGTAAGTCACGGGGCGGCTTTATGTGCTGAAATAAGACATTTGATGGGAATTCCGCTTTCAAAAATCAGAGATAAGGGCGGCCTTGCGAATACAAGTACTTCAATTCTTGAAACGACCGATAATGGTCAGACATTCAAATGCATCGAATGGAATAAGAATGATTATTTGAAACGCGATATTGATCCAACGGATGTTGTCTGAGGCGGTGATTTTTTGGACAAGGAAAAAAATAAGCGAGATCGATTGGAAGAAAAGACCAAAGTAAAGATTGAGAAATTAATCGAAAAGGTTGATGAAAATCCATATGACCCACAAAGATATTATGCTTTGGGATGCTATCTGACCGAACTGCAAAGTTTTGAACAGGCGGAAGAATTGTTTAAAAGGGCGTTGAACGTCTTTAAAGGGCAGGAAGACAAGCAGGCACTGCTTCATTATGGATTGGGCAACGTTTTTTATGCGACGGGATTATTTAAAGAAGCATCGGTTGAGTTTAAAATGCTTAACGGATCGAAATATGAGTCTGATGCAATGCTGATGATGGCACAGACTGAGCTTTCAAACGGAAACTATCAAAGGGCATTGGCATATGCCTTGACCGCATTTGAAAAAGGAAATAATCAGACGAGGCTGGATTCCTGCATCGTTTTAGGAGATTCGTTTTTGGCACTTGGATGCTTTGACCAGGCATGCGAGTATTATGATCTGTATCTGAAAGACAGACCAAATGACAAGCACGCGGTTTTCATGCGTGGCGTCGTTGAAACAGGATTGGGAAAAGCTCCGGATGCTTATTTTGGCCGAGCAAAGCAGCTTGATAAGGAATATTATTCCAAGATGATTGAACGTTTGGACGATATTTCAAAGGTTATCAACAAAGGGAAACAGGGGGGAAAGGATGACCGAACACGTTAAGGGAAAAGCGGTGCATATCTTTTTTGAAGCACCAAACAGTTTTTACAAGGTTCTTTTGGTGAAAATTAAGGAAGCAAGTTTTCAATGGAGCGAAAAGCAAATAACCGTAGTCGGAAATTTTGCTGACATCATTGAAGGAAACGAGTATTCGTTCGAAGGGCGTTTAACCAAACATGCACGTTATGGAATGCAGTTTCAAGCACAAAATTATAAATCTGAAACGCTTGCGACGACCGATGGGGTGGTTTCGTATCTGTCATCGGATATTTTCCCCGGAATCGGCAAAAAAACAGCTGAACATATCGTGAACGTTTTAGGAAAAAACGCAATCAACGTGCTTCTTTCAGACGAGGACAAGGTCGAAACGCTTGGCTTGAGCGAACGCCAAAAAGGCGTTTTGATGCAGGGAATAATTGAAAACAACGGGACTGAACAAACGATAATCGAGCTCAACAATCTGGGTTTTTCAAGTCGGATTACCGAAGACATCTTTTCGCGTTACCAGGAAAAATCGTTGGAAGTTATCCGGAAAGATCCATACAGTTTGGCAACCGAGATTCGCGGATTGGGATTTAAGCGCATCGACCAGATCGCGCAAGGAATGGGGATTTCATTTGATGATCAAAAGCGAATCCTTGGTGCCGTTTTAACTTCCTTGTATGAAGAATGCTATTCAAATGGCAACACTTATGTCAATGATAAGCTTTTGCTCGAAAAATCCTTGCAGCTTTTGGAAGGAGCACGTTCTGAAAAGGTTGATCCCGAAAAAGTAGCTGATACGATTATCGAAGCAGGACATAAACGCAAAGTAGTAATCGAAGGAAAGAGAATATATCCGAAATCCCTTTACAATTCCGAACAAGAGATTGCTTATGATCTTTATCGCTTGATGAATAATCGCGATGAACCGATTGAATATGACGAAGATGAAATTGATCGTTGTCTTGAAGACGTCCAGGCTGAACTTAGCATTACCTATGGTCAAGATCAGCTTCAGGCAATCAAGGATGCCATTAAATCACCGGTTTTTCTTTTGACTGGCGGTCCAGGTACGGGGAAGACAACGATACTTCGAGGGATTACCGAAGTTTATATGAAACTCAATAAAATTGACAGGGAAGACGCAAAGGGGATAAAGCTGGCTGCGCCGACAGGACGGGCTGCGCAAAAAATGGCCAATGCGACCGAGATGGATGCTTCGACGATTCATCATCTGCTCGGAATTACTGGAGGCAATGAGATTTCCGCAAATGATTTAGATTATTTGAATGGGACGTTGCTGATTATTGACGAGTCATCGATGGTCGATACGGAATTGATGCATATGCTTCTTTCCTGCATTCCTGACAGCATGCAGGTCATCTTTTGCGGTGATAAAAATCAGCTTCCTTCGGTCGGACCTGGCCGAGTTTTTGCCGATATGCTTGAAAGCATGCAGATCCCGTCAAAAGAATTGACGCATATTTACCGTCAAGGCGACGGTTCTTCAATCGTTAAACTGTCGCGCAGTATCGTAAATGGCGAAGTTCCATCGGATCTTTTGGAAAAAACCGGTGACCGTTCTTTTATAAAATGCAGTGGCGAGCAGGTCTGCAGCGTGACGAAGAGAATCGTTCAGATTGTCTTGAAGAAGGGACAAAATGCGGATGATATTCAAGTTTTGGCACCGATGTACATGGGACCCGCCGGAATCAATCAATTGAACCGCACGCTTGCCCCGTTGATGAATCCAACAAGACTGAATGCTAAAAGCGTAGAGTCTGGGGAAAATGAATTTCATATCGGTGACCGTGTTTTGCAATTGCAAAATAATCCTGAAAAGAATATTTTTAATGGTGATATCGGCAAGATCATTGCAATCAATGAGCCGCAAAAAGGACGCGGGACAACGATGACGGTCAGATTTGAAGGACGTGAAGTCGAGCTCGAACAAGCTGACTTTTTAAATTTGACTTTGGCCTACTGCATGTCGATTCACAAATCTCAAGGCAGCGAATTTCCGATTGTGATTTTGCCAATGGTCAGACAATATTCGCGGATGTATGCAAGAAACTTGCTTTATACGGCTTTGACGCGTGCTAAGCTCAAATTAATGCTGATTGGCGAGCCGAGTGCTTATGTCAATTGTATTCGTGCTGAAGCTTTGAATCGTGAGACGATGCTGAAACAACAGATTGTTTTTCAATTTACCGGAAAAAAATCTAAAACGAATCCTCAGGAAAAGTCGGTTCAGCTTGAAGCCAAAAATGATTTTGCTGATGTCGATCCTAGTCGTGGCAGTATTCAAAAGACGATTTTGAATTTTGACAATATTGAGAAAATAGATCCATTAATCGGAATGGAAGGGATTGATCCTTATCAGTTCATATAAAAATATATTTATTTCATTTGGCTGACAGCGAAATTTTTAATTATGTCTAGCCGGAAGAGACTTGGAAAAAGTCTCTTTTCTCTCTTGAATTAAACGAAAAGCCGAACTCAGGCGGTCGATTTTCGACTGACTTTGTCCGGCTTTTTTAATTTCCAATGAATAAAAACTATTTTTTCAAGCGGCAGTACTGTTCACCAATCTATCCAAGATCTCCCTCAAATTCATGGACAAAGTGCCTTTTTTGCTGATTTTTTTAATGTCAAGCGAATCTGTCCTTGATATTTTAACGCTTACATATTGCGATGTAGACAGGTATTATAAAAGAGCATCTATTAAAAACAATCATCATAAACCAATGCATAATTTTGGTTTACGAACTTTACGAGCATCTATGATTAGGGGGATTGAGCATGGGAGATTTATTTTCTAATATGTATATAATTGCTGTTGTAGGAGATATCTTATTTCCGGAAAAGGCAATGTCGTGGCCGGATGGGTTCTTCCGGTAATATCTCTTGCTGTCGTGACTTATTTGCAATTATTCGTATGGCTTACTAAAAGTCACGGATCTGATTTGCCGATCATCTACAGATCGGTCAATTACTTGGCTATGGTTGGTTTTAGTGCTTATTTTTTGTGCTCGAGGGCGATATAAAAATTCTCAAAAATAAAAAAGACGAACCGATTTTCTGATGATTGAAAGCCGGTTCGTCTTTCTTATCTCCTTTTTGCTGGAGAAACGCTGGAAATGTTCATCCAAAAAGGGTATTGTGATGTTTTGTAGAAGATGTCAAAGTATTCGTTTCCGATTTCTTCGCCATCGATTTGACCAAATTCAAGGGAATTGATGATAAGGTGAATCTGATCGCTCTTATAGTGGTGCAAATATGGCAGTTTTAATTGCTTTTTGAAGTAAATCGAAATTGCCAGAATAATAAACTTGAAGAAACCGAGATTATCAGCAATGAGCAGGTCAAGTTTATGATCATTGACGTTTGCGGTCGGAGATAAAACGATGCCGTTATCAAAGTAAGGATGATTGGCAACGTTGACGAATGCAACATGTTTGAAAAATTCGTATTTTTCACCGATTCTGATTGTTGCTGAGAAAGACTCTTGGTTGATTAGAGCTTCAAGCGCACTGACAATGTAAGCGAGAAATTTGAGATGAAATTTATTCAAGATTTTTTGCAAGCGCTTATGTTTATGTGCCTGCGTATTTAAACTGATTACAAATGCATCAAGGCCGATTCCGAAGTCATTAAAAAAGTAGCCGTGACTTTGGTGTGTTGTTTCCGTGTACTCGCCTATATCATAATAGACGGGTTCGGTTGCTGAAAGAATTTGCTCCAAAGCAGTCATCGGATTTGATGCAATGCCTATTCCTTGAGCAAAGCCGTTGTTTTCACCGATGGGAATGAAGGCAAGCGGAACGTGTTTATAAGGAGTCTCTTTGATTCCGTTGAGAACTTCGGTCAGAGTTCCGTCACCGCCAATGACGATAACAACGGTTTCATCAGCTTCTTCTTTGGTAAGATGAGAAACATATCGTTTGGTCAGAGACTTAGCGTTTCCAACCTGTTTTGTTTTACGGAAGATATATGAAATCTTTCGCGAATCAAGCCGCGTCCTGATATTTTGCCAAACATCGGCTTTTAAACCGTTAGAGGCTTGATTATTGACGATGATGAAAAATGTCTTCACCATTCTTTCCTCCATTCGAACGTTCTTCTAAAAATTTTATACCAAAAATGTAACTTATACAAGTTAACTTTATGCTAAGTTTATCAAGAAACAAAAGAAGGAGCCAAAAAGTTAGGCTCCTCCAATATTTTAAACGGTAACGAGCATCGTGATAATCAAAGGATGCCGCTCTGTCTGCTCAAATAAGAATGACTGCAAATCAGATACGATGGCATCTTTGAGCATAGTCTCTGAAATTTTCTCATTCTTCAAGGTTCGTTTGATTGAACGGAAAACTTGTTTACGACCTTTGTTGATCAATTCGCCTGATTCACGCATATAGATGAAACCGCGTGACAATAAATCCGGTCCCGACAATACCTCGCGATTCTTCATGTCAATCGTGGCAACAACGACAACAAGTCCTTCTTCAGACAAAATTCGGCGATCTCTCAAAACAACGTTGCCGATGTCCCCGATGCCGGAACCGTCGATATAGACATCATCAGCATTGAAGTGACCGGCAATTCTGGCTGAATCATGCGTCAAAGCCAAGACATCGCCATTTTCAAGAATATAGCAGTTCTCCTTTGGAACGTCGCAATTTTGTGCCAGGCGCGTATGAATTTTAAGCATGCGATATTCGCCATGAACCGGCATGAAGAATTTGGGTTTCATCAAGCGAAGCATCAGCTTTTGTTCTTCTTGTCCGCCGTGTCCTGATGCGTGAATATTGTTCACTTTGCCGTGGATAACGGTTGCGCCGGCTTCTTCAAGCTCATTGATAACCTTGTTGACGCTAAGCGTGTTTCCCGGGATCGGTGAACTTGAGAAGACAACCGTATCCCCCGGCTGGATTGAAACCTGTCTGTGAGTACCATTTGCAATGCGACTCAACGCAGCCATCGGTTCACCTTGGGAGCCGGTGCAAAGAATCATGACCTTGTTTGCCGGAAGGCTGTTGATTTCCCTTGCATCAACAATCGCATCTTCCGGAATATTAAGGTAGCCGAGTTCGCGACCGTTGACGATTGCCGCCTCCATGCTTCTTCCGAAGACGGCAATTTTACGACCCTTGTTGACGGCAGCGTCAGCGGCCTGTTGTATACGTGAGATGTTTGATGCAAAAGTTGCAAAAATGATTCGACCTTCGACTTTTTCGAAGATGCGTTTAATTGATTTTCCGACCCAACGTTCTGATTTTGTAAAATTGGGAATTTCAGCGTTAGTACTATCGGAAAGCAGACACAAAACGCCTTCTTCGCCCAATTTCGCCATCTTCTGCAGGTTAGGCGGCTGATTTGTAATCGGTGTCAAATCGAATTTATAGTCGCCTGTGCAAACAATTGTTCCTGAAGGGGTCTTGATTGCTGCTCCCAAAGTGTCCGGAATAGAGTGAGTCGTTCTGAAAAACGAAACGCTTGTCTTCCGGAATCTCAAAACAGTATCTTCGTTTATTTCGTGAAGCTCCGTTGTTTTAAGCAATCCGTGTTCTTCAAGCTTGCTTTTGATCAATGCAAGCGCAAGCGGACCAGCGTAGACAGGAACGTTAACTTGTTGAAGTAAGTAGGGGATACCGCCGATATGATCTTCGTGACCATGGGTGATAACCAAAGCTTTAATTTTTTGCTGGTTTGCAACTAAATATTGATAATTTGGAATGACGTAGTCGATACCCAAAAGATCGTCTTCGGGAAATTTGATGCCAGCATCAACAACGATTATTTCGTCCTGAAATTGAATGCCATAGGTGTTTTTCCCGATTTCTCCAAGGCCGCCGAGTGCAAAAACGGCAGTCTCATTATTTTTGACATTGAGTTTTTTCATTTATTAAAACTCCGTTATTTTGTAGTTGGGGCTGTTCTTTTCGTATTCCAAGGCAGCTTCGTCAAGTTGTTCAATGAATTCAACGTTATGATCCGTATTCGACTCAACGAGAATTCGCGCCTCTGGTTCAGAAGCAGCTTCAAGATACAATACTTCCGTGTTTTCGCGACGAGGATTGATCCGTTTTGTTGGTTGATAATATACTTTAAAAATCATTGTAAATCTCCTTAGTGGTTAAATATTTGCCAAAAGGCATTGCAAAAAATCAGCTTTCCGAACATTGATTGTTTTTCAACAGTTACTACTATTCTACCATATTTTAATTCTTAAGTATACAAAGCAATCTTCTAAGAAGGAAATGTCAGCTATATTGTCAGCTATATGCTGAAAAGATCAAGAAGAATGAGGTATAATTATCGTGGAAGGAAAGTGATGATGATGATGATTGCGATTATCGGCTTGTGCCTATTGATTTTTGCAATCGTATTCGCTGTTTTTAGAATCAGAAGAAACAAAGCGCTTACGATTATGCAAAATGCCAGTCTTGAGATTACCAATCAAGCATTCAAAGAAACAATCGCGATGATTTGCGTCCCTGAATTTGACGGTAAAAATGCAAAGGAGACCCATAAAGCGGAAATGATTTCCGATATTTGGGGAAAAGGCGTCATGGCCTTTGAATACTCCCTTGACGCTCCTAAGGTCAAGACAAATGAACTTGACGCAATAAGAAACAAGCTGGCTGAGGCATTGAATGAGTATGCTGAAAGAAACAAACTTAAGGGGCTGAACGGACTTCCGTGCTTCGTGGCTTCTGATATTTGGACTTTTGCAGGGGTTCTTCATATTGATATTTCACATGTCATCAATCAAGCAACGGTTGATTATTTGCACGACATTACGAAAAGTGAAAAAGACTGAAACTTCTGTTCCAGTCTGAAAATTTTTAAAGCAAGACCAAATCGTTCGGCTTAAAGAACGGGTTTTCTTGATTGATATGGTCATAAAACATGATGCCGTTTAAATGATCTATTTCGTGTTGGACAACGATTGCAGTATAATCGCGCAGACGTTCGACATGCTCATTTCCGTCAAGGTCATACCAACGAAGTTTGATTCTTTCATGACGAGGAACATATCCAGGAACTTCACGATCAACGGAAAGGCAGCCTTCTCCTTCCGAAAGTGCTGCCATCTGAACGGATTCGCTCAAAATGGTCGGATTTACCAAAACATGCTTAAAAAACGGCGGTTTTCCTTCTTCGTCCGGAACCAAAACAGCGGTCATTCTCTTTGATGCGTCAACTTGCGGAGCCGCAAGTCCGACTCCAGCGCGAAGCTTGTATTTTTTTGCGATTTTTTCGTCTTGGCTGTTTTCGAGAAATTCCATCAGATCATGAGCCAATTTCAAATCTTCATCAGATAACGGGAAAGCAATTTTTTCCGCACGCGCACGCAACGTAGGGTGGCCTTCGCGGATAATATCATCCATTGTTAGCAAAATTAATCCCTCCAATTTATTTTCTACATTACAGTTTAGCACATTTTCAATTTAGATTTCATTTTTTTGCAGCGTTTTTTTCTGGACATGATGTGTTATAATGTACTGATTATATTCTTAAGGATAAATGAGACGTATCTTGTTGGATCCTTGCTGAAAAGGTGGTGAACTGAATGAATCAAGAGAAGGGAAGCTTCAGCTATCCGTTAATGCCGGAATGGTCAACGCAAGAAATCATTGACGTTTCAGCGTTTTACGAAGCGGTTGAAAAACTCAATACGGTCGAAATCAAGCGAGCAGATTTTATGAAGCTTTACGGAAGATTCTGCGAAATCGAGCCTTCAAAAGCGGCTCAAAAGCAGCTTGATTCACGGTATGAAAAAGAATCGGGCTTTTCAATCTATCGTTCCGTCCGATTCGTGCTTGAAAATGATAAAGAAAATTTAAAATATAAACGGAGGTGATCTTATTGCAGTGGGAAAAAATCAATGTCTGCGTTCAAAAATGGATGAAGCAAGCGCGCAAAATAATTTTAGAGGGTCGTACTAAGGAACTTTGCGTTGAAGAAAAAACAAGTCGGTGCGATTTGGTCACCAATGTCGATAAGTTCATTGAAAAATTTTACGTCGATCGTATCAGAGAAACGTTTCCGAATTCTAAGATACTGGGTGAAGAAGGGGAGGCCGACAAAGATCTTGATAATTTTAAAGGACTGCTTTGGATAATCGATCCGATCGACGGGACAATGAATTTCGTCAAGCAGCACGATCATTTTGCAAGCATGATTGCCGTTTGTGAAAACGGTATTGAAAAACTCGGATATATTCTAGACGTGACAGAGGACAAACTTTACTGGGGAGGACCCGAATGCGGTGTATTTTGCAATGATCAAAAGGTGGAACCTCCGAAAAATCTTCCTTTGGAGGAGGGATTGTTCGGAGTGGGCGGCAAAATGTTGCTGAGCAATTACCGCAACGTTCAAAGCGCTGCGAAAAAAAGTCTTGGCGTTAGAATTTATGGCAGTTCAGGGATTGAATTTATTCATGTTTTGACCGGAAAGAACGTTTCATATCTCTCGCATTTGCGCCCGTGGGACTATGCTGCCGGAAAAATATTGGCGGAGACGCTGGGTTTAGTTGTGAAAACGATTGACGAGGAGTCACTTGATATGCTATCATCAAGTGATGTATTAGTAGCGACGAAAAATGCACATCAGGGTATTATCAAATTGATGAATAGTTGATTTGGAGCTGTGGCAGTGAGTCACAGTTTTTGTATGCCACGTTATGAAAATGTTTTTCTTTTTTCTTGAATAAAATGAAAACGGAACAGGTGGTTTCCTGAAGACATTTTTTGAGCATACCGTTTGAAAGGAAGAAAAAACTTTGGAAACACGTGATGATATTCGCAACGTTGCGATTATTGCCCATGTCGATCATGGTAAGACAACGTTAGTCAATGAATTGTTGAAACAGTCCGATACTTTGGATTCACACACGGAAATTAGCGATCGTGCAATGGATTCTAACGATATTGAAAAGGAACGCGGTATCACGATCCTTTCCAAAAATACTGCTGTCAAGTATAAGGGAAAACAAATCAACATTTTGGATACGCCCGGTCACGCCGATTTTGGCGGTGAAGTAGAACGTATCATGAAGATGGTTGATGGCGTTTTGCTTATCGTTGATGCTTTTGAAGGTACCATGCCTCAAACGCGTTTTGTTTTGAAGAAAGCTTTGGAACAACATTTGACACCAATCGTTATCATTAACAAAATCGATCGTCCCGGTGCTCGTCCTGAAGAAGTCGTTGATGAAGTTCTGGATCTGTTCATTGAATTGGGTGCTGATGAAGATCAGCTTGATTTCCCTGTTATCTATGCATCTGCCATGAACGGAACGACCTCGTTTGATCCTGATCCGGCTAAGCAGGAACACACGATGGATCCGATTTTTAATACAATCTTGGATACGATTCCTGCACCGGTCGACAATTCTGATGAACCATTGCAATTCCAAGTGGCAATGCTTGATTACAATGAGTTTGTAGGTCGTATCGGCATCGGCCGCGTTTTCCGCGGCAGAATCAAGGTCGGCGATCAGGTTACGGTTATGAAGCTTGACGGAACACAAAAGAATTTCCGTGTAACCAAGCTGTTTGGTTTCTTTGGACTGCAACGTTTGGAAATCCAAGAAGCAAAAGCTGGGGACTTGATTGCCGTTTCCGGAATGGATGATATTTTTGTCGGGGAAACGGTTTGCCCTGTAGATCATCCTGAAGCATTACCGCTTCTGAGGATTGATCCGCCTACTCTTCAAATGACGTTTATGACGAATGATTCCCCATTTGTTGGACGTGAGGGCGATTCCGTTACGGCTCGCAAGCTTGAAGATCGCTTGAAAGTTCAGCTTCATACCGACGTTTCGCTGCGTGTTGAAGATACCGATTCTCCTGACGCATGGACCGTTTCGGGTCGTGGTGAACTGCATTTGTCGATTTTGATTGAAATGCTTCGTCGTGAAGGTTTTGAATTGGCAGTGTCTCGTCCTAAGGTTATTTATCGTGAGATTGATGGAAAGCTTTGCGAACCGTTCGAAAGCGTCATTATCGATACGCCTGATGAATATTCTGGTTCCGTCATCGATTCGATGGCACAACGCAAAGGCGAAATGCTTAATATGGAACCTAGCCAAAATGGCACGACGCGTTTGGAATTCTCAACACCGACGCGTGGTTTGATCGGATATGATTCACAATTCCTGTCAATGACTCGCGGGTATGGTATTTTGAATCATACTTTTTCCGAATACAAGCCGGTTATTCGCAATTGGGAACCGGGTCGTCGCAATGGTGCGCTCGTTTCAATCAACCAAGGCAAAGCAACCACTTATGCTATCATGGGTGTTGAAGGTCGCGGAACGATTTTTGTTGATCCGGGTACGGAAGTTTATGAAGGAATGATCGTTGGTCAATCTTCTCGTGAACGCGATATTTCCGTTAACGTTACGAAAGGCAAGAACATGACAAATGTTCGTTCTTCAAATAAGGATCAAACTGCTACGATTAAGAAACCGACTCATTTAACTTTGGAAGAGTCGCTTGAGTTCTTGAATGAAGACGAACTTTTGGAAATTACTCCGGAATCCATTCGTCTTCGCAAACGTATCCTTGAGACAAATGCGCGTGAAAAGGCTGCAAAGAAAGCAGCACGTCAGACACAAGAATAAAAAAACAAGATGTTTCGTCTTGCCAAGTCTCGCTGTTCGTTGATCAGCGAGACTTTTTCTATTTCTAAAACACTGGATCGGCTTTGGCAAAATGAAACGGATTTGTAATTTTGCATACTGATTAAACTTGCTTTTTATTATTTAAACAAGGATAATTAAAACGGGATGGATTTTTTGTTTAAAATGGCTTGATTGATTTGATAAAATATCAAATAACTTGTTTGAGAATAACATATCAAGGCTCATTTATGATATAATTCGGATATAGGAGGAAATATAATGAGTGAAACTGTTTCAAAACAGAAAGCACTGGAAAATCTCCAAAAAGATGCTGATAATATTCGGTATTTGCTTAAAAAGCAACGCAGTTTTTTATGTTTGACGGAATGCCCGGCATTTGAAGAAGTTGCTGACACAAGAATCTATGGTTTCACTTGTGAGGTGCATTTTGCGGTCTCATGCGGTTTTTTGACGCTTGCAAACGGAAAGAAAATGATTCGCGAACTTGAAGACGACTTGGATGATATTCGTGATGAGGCGTTTAGAGGTCAAGAAGGTCGGAATGAATGATGAAATTTAGTTCTCGTTTAAAAAGAGCCTTTGTAAATTGTGATTGTTTGATTGTGATCCCCACCATCGTCTTGTGCATAATCGGGGTTTTGATGGTCTATTCTGCAAGTTCGACCAATTTGGCATATTCAAACGCAAGCACCACTTCGTATTTTAAGCGCCAGGTCATCTTTGACTTTGTAGGACTGCTGATAATGTTTGGAATTTTGGTACTCAGGGAAAATGGATTGAAGAAGTTAG
The DNA here is from genome assembly GCF_000224985.1 of Ligilactobacillus ruminis ATCC 27782. Taxonomy (NCBI): domain Bacteria; kingdom Bacillati; phylum Bacillota; class Bacilli; order Lactobacillales; family Lactobacillaceae; genus Ligilactobacillus; species Ligilactobacillus ruminis. The sequence goes on along the minus strand of NC_015975.1, from coordinate 1,318,535 downwards.
GGACCAATTTGTTGAAATTTATCACGATTTTTTTGCTGATATATGTTTTGTTTTTCACGGCTCCGGTCAATGGCGCCAGAGCATGGATCAGCTTAGGAATAGTCAGCGTTCAGCCTTCAGAGGTTTGCAAATTTATGATGGTTTTGTGGCTTTCAAGGGAACTGAATAAAAGACACAGAAGTAAAAAGATAGGCAATAAGTTTTATCTTTCTTCCGTCATTGTCACGCTGCTTGTCATTGGAATGCTGATTATTTTTGAACCTGATTTTGGCGGATTTTGCATCAATTTTTCAATTGTGCTCGTCTTGTTTGCAGTGTCTTTTCTTTGTTCTGGAAAAAAAGGAAAGGTTAACAACATCTTGTTTTTCGTTTTTTCCTCTTTAATTGTAATGATGGGGTTGTTTTTGCTTAAGGCGGACAGCGTTGTTTCATGGATGAAAGAAAACATTCATTCTTACGCGATTCAAAGATTCATAGGCTATCAGGATCCGTTTGGGCATGTTGCGACTTCAGGCAAACAGTTGGTCAATTCGTACGTTGCCATCAGCAATGGCGGAATTTTCGGGCTAGGAATCGGCAATGGCATTCAAAAAAGAGGCTATCTGCCCGAGTCCTATACTGATTTTGTCCTTTCGGTGACAGCTGAAGAGCTTGGTTTTATCGGGGTTCTGGTTATTCTGATAGCCCTGGCAACTTTGATTATCCGAATCATTGTCATCGGCGCAAAAGAAAATGAATTGTATTACAGACTGATTTGCTACGGAACGGCAACGTTATTTTTTACTCAGTCATTTTTAAATATTGGCGCCGTCTGCGGGTTAGTACCAATCACGGGGGTGACGTTGCCGTTTGTTTCATATGGCGGATCCAGCGTATGGATTCTTTCTGCTTGCTTGGGTTTTGTGCTGATGATATCAGCAAAGCAAAAAGATCGAAGGAGACAGAAAGATTTAGAAGTTATGTAAATTATTTAATTTAAATTTTTTGAAAGTGGTGTTATCGATGAAGAAAATCTTGATTGCTAACCGTGGAGAAATTGCGATTCGCATTATCCGCGCGTGTCATGAACTCCATCTCAAAACAGTTGCAATCTATGCAAAAGAAGATGAGTATGGTGTTCATCGTTTTAGAGCCGATGAAGCTTATTTGGTCGGTGCCGGCAAAAAACCGATTGATGCCTATCTTGATATGGATGACATCATCAGAATTGCCAAGATGACGGGGGCTGATGCCATTCATCCCGGTTACGGTTTCTTGTCTGAAAATGAAGAGTTTGCACAAAAATGTGAAGATGCAGGCATTATATTTATCGGGCCAACGGTTAGGCAGCTCCAAATGTTCGGCGACAAGGTTGAGGCAAAAGAAGTTGCTCATGCTGCAGGGCTTGAAACCATTCCGGGCACTGAAAATCCGGTAAAATCATTGGAAGAAGTTCAGAATTTTGCGCATAAATACGGCTATCCTATTATGGTCAAAGCCGCAATGGGCGGCGGTGGTCGTGGCATGCGCGTCGTCAACAGCGATGATGAATTGCCTGATGCATACAATCGGGCACGTTCGGAAGCAAAGCAGTCGTTTGGCGATGACGAGCTTTACGTTGAAAAATATCTCGAAAATCCGAAGCATATTGAAGTCCAAATCTTGGGTGACAAGCATGGCAATGTTTTGCATTTGTTTGAACGAGATTGTTCAGTTCAAAGGCGCCATCAAAAGGTTATCGAATTTGCACCAAGCATTGTTCTTTCTGATGACCGACGCAAAGAAATTTGTGATGCTGCAGTTCGTTTGGCAAAGAGCATTCATTATCAAAATGCAGGAACGGTCGAATTTTTGGTTACGGATGATGCGTTTTATTTCATCGAAGTCAATCCGCGGATTCAGGTTGAGCATACGATTACTGAAATGATTACCGAAATCGATTTGGTACAGTCTCAGATTTTGGTTGCGGCGGGGAAGGATTTGTTCAAAGACCTTCATTTGCCGAAGCAAGAAGACATGGAGTATCGAGGTTGTGCCATTCAATGTCGCATAACTACTGAAGATTCGGAAAACAACTTTATGCCGGATACCGGCAAGATTGAAACATATCGTTCACCAGGCGGGTTCGGAGTTCGTCTCGACGGTGGGAATGCCTATGCTGGTGCCGTTATCACTCCTTATTTCGATTCGTTGCTGGTCAAGGTTTGCGTTCAGGCAAAAACCTTTGGAGAAGCCGTCGATAAGATGGATCGCGTCCTTGGCGAATTCAGAATCAGGGGCGTCAAAACAAATATCGAATTTATGCGCAATGTTATCAACAATCCTGTCTTTAGAGCCGGGGCAGCACATACTACTTTTATCGACAATACGCCGGAACTGTTCAAAATCAAGAAGAGCAACAACACGAACAATCAATTGCTTAAATATATCGGTGAAGTCACGGTCAATGGTTTCCCAGGCGTAACGCGGCATGATAAGCTTTTTGTTCCGGATATCAAATTTGTAGATAAGCTCAACATTGAAGAAGGTGTCGTGAATGCCAAATCTGTTTTTGATGCGGAAGGCGCAGAGGCTGCAATGCAGTGGGTCAAGGATCAAAATCGGGTTCTCCTGACCGATACTTCGATGCGTGATGCTCATCAAAGCCTGTTTGCCACAAGAATGAGGACTAAAGACATGGCTCCCGTAATTGATGTTTACGACAAAGCGTTCCCGCACGTCTTTTCTGCAGAATGTTGGGGCGGTGCGACGTTTGACGTTGCATATCGTTTCTTGAACGAAGATCCTTGGGAACGTTTGAAATTGATGCGCAAAAAGATGCCGCATACGTTGTTGCAAATGCTTTTGCGCGGTTCTAACGCAGTCGGCTACAAAAATTATCCTGACAACGTTCTTAAGGCTTTTATCGAAAAAAGTGCAGAAGATGGCATCGATGTTTTCCGCGTTTTTGACAGCCTGAATTGGGTCGAACAGATGGAAAATCCGCTCAAGTACGTCCGGGATGCCGGAAAGATTGCCGAAGGAACGATGTGCTATACCGGTGACGTTTTGAGCAAAGAAGAGACAAAATATACGCTTGATTACTATAAGCATTTGGCAAAACAGCTTGTTGATTGCGGTTCTCATATTATCGGCATCAAAGATATGGCGGGACTTCTCAAACCAAAGGCGGCTTTCGAGCTTGTTTCTGCCTTGAAAGAGGAAGTTGACGTTCCTATTCATTTGCACACTCACGATACGACCGGCAACGGCATACCGACATACATTGCTGCAACAAAGGCTGGCGTAGACGTCGTTGACGTTGCGGCAAGCGCTCTTTCGGGAACAACGAGTCAGCCAAGCATGGGGAGCCTGTATTATGCATTGGAGGGCGATGTTCGCCAACCGCAGCTTGACATGGAAAATCTTGAAAAGGTCAATAAATATTGGGCCGGGATCAAGCCGTTTTATCAAGATTTCATGAACGGAATCAACGCTCCTCAGCCGGATATTTATCAAACAGAAATGCCTGGCGGTCAATACTCGAATCTGAAACAACAGGCTTTGGCTCTCGGAATCGAGGATTTTGATCTTGTTAAGGCAAAATATCGCGAAGTGAACAAACTTTTAGGCGATATTGTCAAGGTTACGCCTAGTTCAAAAGTTGTCGGTGATTGTGCAATCTTCATGATTCAAAACAATCTTGATAAGAATAATATTCTTGAACGCGGCAAGGTTCTTGACTTTCCTGCTTCCGTCGTGAACTTTTTTGCTGGCGGATTAGGCCAACCATACGGTGGTTTCCCTAAGAAACTGCAAGAGGTTGTTTTGAAAGGCAAGAAGCCGATTACGGTTCGCCCGGGAAGTTTGGCAGAGCCTGTCGATTTTAAGGCCGTTAAGTCTGAGCTGGAACAAAAGATCAGACGCGAAGCAAGTGAAGAAGAAGTCTTGAGTTATGTTTTGTACCCGGATGTTTTCTTGACCTATAACCAAAATTCTGAAAAATTTGGTTCGATGCATTCGTTGGCAACGACAGTCTTTTATCAAGGGATGCGTCAGGGCGAGACGATCCATGTCGATTTTGCACCAGGACGTTCAGTAATCATTCGGCTTGATTCGATTTCTGATGCTGACGAAGACGGAAATCGCGTTGTCTTCTTTTCGCTTAATGGGCAAAATTTGCGGATTATCGTGCACGATAAGAGCAAGAAGGCAAAAGTCAAGGCGATTCCGAAGGCAGAGCCGACGAATTCCAATCACATCGGCGCAACGCTCAGCGGGTCTGTAACGGAGGTTCTTGTTGAGAAGAATCAAGTTGTCAAAAAAGGCGAGCCTTTGATTGTCACGGAAGCCATGAAAATGGAAACTACGATCAAGGCGCCGCATGATGGCAAAGTCACTCATATTTATGTCAAAGCTGGAGATCTTTTGCAAAGTCAGGATCTTTTGATGGAACTGGAACCGGTAAAATAAGCAGAAGGTTTTGCGGATGAAAAGGCTTCTTTTGAGATTTATGCTTGTTTTTTCGGCAGTTTTAATGATTAGTTATGCCGCAGCTCTGTTTGATTCATCAGACGGAGGACATGAAAAAACTGAGCGATCAAGAATCAGAAACTTGACGTCTCCAAAGATTCAATCGCTTCATACAGAGGGTTTGGCACGCTATATCGGCGTGTCAAATTCTTATTTTAAGGATAAATTCGGAGAACCGGACGAAAAAATTGATTCAATTGAAGGTGTTGAGTGGTGGAATTATGATGTTAATCAAAATGATTATTTGAGGGTCGGAATCGATAAATATACAAAAAAAGTCTGCGACATTATTGAATTAAGTGCTAAGCTAGGGCAACAGCTCAGCGTTGGGATGAGCATGGAGCAGGTTTTGAAGAAGACAACGCTTTATGCTAACTTTGCATTTGACGTTAACGAACAAACGGCACAAATTGAACTTTCAGAATATGATTTAAATAATCATCCTTTGGTATCGTTTGATAATGGCAGTTATGCAATTCTTGATTTCACGCCGAGAAAAAAGAAGGTCATCTATGCGATTCATTATCTTGACAAAAATGAGCTTCTGAGAGGAAAATATTACAGGGTTCTTTCAAAAACGCCGTTACCGTCGAGATATGTCAGCAAAATTAACTGGGAAAAACATGATGGTGATTTCAGCAAAGATCTGATCAGTCAGTTGAACGTCAAACGATTGCAAGAAGGAAACGTTCCGGTAGAGTATGACTACAATGCCGAATGTGTGGCACTGGATTTGATGAATAGTCTTGAAGCTAATCCCAGAAAGTATCTAAGCAAAAAAGAATTTGAAGAATATCGGCTGATTAGAGCGGAAACTTTTGAAAATACACGGATATTTTATCGTGTTCCCAAAAATATTTCGAAAGACCTTATGAAGGATGCGGATGTTTCTAGCGATTATCGTGTGTACATTGCGGGTCCAATCTTGACAAATACGTTATTTTATACTGATAATAATTTATACGAAAATATTTGGAAAACTTTAAGCGACTCAAAGACGGAAAAAATCAGCGTGGTTTTCAGAAAAACTTTGGTTGTTATTGTGGTCGAGAATTAGGAAGTGATTATTTTGGAATTTGAAATCAAGAGTCGTCAAGGCGTCTTTGTCTATCTTTATCACCTCAAACAAAGCAAACAGCTTCGCAGATTCGGTACGATCAGCTATGTTTCTCGCAGAATGAAGTATGTCGTTTTGTATATGGATTCGGTAGACGTTTCGGAAAATGTTAAAAAAATTGAGAAACTTCGCTTTGTCAAAGGCGTTGAATTGTCAGAGCGCCCAAATTTGAGAACGGAGTACGAAAGCAATCTCGATTCTGGATTCAAACAGACTGAGGAAGATTGCGAAAAAAATAACGAAGCAGGTAGAATCGTATGAGAGTTGTAGCAGGTGAATTTGGTGGCAGACGTTTGAAAGCCGTACCCGGGATGAAGACTCGCCCGACAACGGATAAAGTTAAAGAATCAATGTTCAATATTATTGGGCCATATTTAAATGGAGGAAACGTTTTAGATTTGTTTGGCGGAAGCGGAGGTTTGAGCATTGAAGCAGTATCACGCGGAGCTGATTCCGCAACGCTGATTGATCGACAGTATCAGGCAATCAAAACGATTAATGAAAATATTGAAGTAACCAAGTCAAAAGAAAAGTTTCGTATAATTAAGGGCGATACGAATAAGGTTATTTTTAAGCTTGCAAAAGAATCAAAGCGTTTTGACTATGTTTTTTTGGATCCGCCATATAAAAAACAAGAAATAGTCAAGCTCTTGGGTGAAATTTTTGAATTAAGGCTTTTGAATAAAGGTGCTTTGATAATTTGTGAAACGGATCAAGAGGCAAATCTTCCCGAAGAACTCACGGGGTATGAATTTATCAAAAAATCAGATTATGGGATTACCGAATTAACATTTTATCGTTATCTCGGAGGTGAACAGCATGAAGGTCATATTTCCGGGAACGTTTGATCCTTTGACGAACGGCCATCTTGATTTGATCGTGCGTTCAAGCAAAATGTTTGATGAAGTCATTGTCTTGCTTGCTGAAAATACAAGCAAAAAAACGTTGTTTTCTTTTGAGGAACGGAAATTGCTGATTGAAGATGAAATCAAAGCTTTGGGAAATGTTTCAGTCATATCATCACCCCATGAGTTGACGGTTGATGCTGCGCGAAGACTGGGAGCTTGCGGGATTGTTCGCGGAGTCAGAAATGCTGTCGATTTTGAGTATGAAAAATCGATTGCGTCGATGAATCGTCACCTGGCACCTGAGATTGAAACGATTCTTTTGACGACGGATGAAAAATATGGTTTCGTTTCGTCAAGCATGATTAAAGAAGTCGCTGGATTCGGAGGAGACCTGTGCGGTTTAGTTCCGGAAAAAACTGCGTTGGCATTGAAAAATAAGCTGAAAGAGGTTTAATCGCAATGGCAAAGAACAAGAAGATAAGAACCAAAATCATGCTGATTTTTGCAGCAATTGTTTTATTGCAGGCATTCTTGTTTATGCCCGTTCCATATTATCTTGAAATGCCAGGATCTGCTGAAAGCATTTCTGACTATATTAAAATTGACGGTAAAAAAGACAAGCAAAAGGGAAAATACATGCTGGTCTATGTTTCAATATGTCAGGCATCCCCGGCAAGTTTTTTAGCAAGTTTTTTCATGCCCTTTACGGATCGTCTTTCAAAATCAGAATTGCTTGGCGACTCAAATGCAAAAGAGTACGACATGGTTCAGCAATATTATATGGATGATGCGGTTAACGAAGCACAATATGTTGCTTTGAAAAAAGCAGGCAAACAGGTATCAAGAAAATACGTCGGAATGTATGTCATGTCGGTTGCAAAAAATTCTAATTTCAAGAACAAATTACAAATCGGAGACGTTGTGACCGCTATAGACGGAAAACATTATAACAGTTCGCAAGAATTTATCAAGTTGATTTCAAAATATAGAAGCGGAAAAGAAATCACCGTGACTTACCTTCATAACGGAAAGCCTAAGCAGGCAAAGGGGCAAACAATTATGTTAGACAGCGTTCATCGAGCAGGAATCGGGATTACGTTAGCTGACAGGACTGAGGTTTCGTCACCAATCAAGGTTTATGCCGATATGGAGGGAATCGGAGGCCCCTCGGCAGGGTTGATGATGACTCTAGCGATATATCAGCAGGTGACGGGATTGAATTTACGACAAGGGCAAAAAATAGCAGGAACTGGGACAATGAATTCTGACGGAAGCGTCGGCGATATCGGTGGAATTGATAAAAAGGTCGTTTCCAGCTCAAAAGCGGGAGCAAAAATTTTCTTTGCGCCAAATAACCCTGTTTCCAAGGCTGAAAAAGAGTATGATAAAAACGCAAAGACAAATTATCAAGAAGCCGTTGCCGCTGCTAAAAAAATCAAGACTAAAATGAAAATCGTTCCTGTCAGAACTTTTGATGATGCCGTAAGATATCTTGAAAAAAATAAAATTAATTAGAAATTAAAGAAAAAAATTCCATCTTTTTGCGCCCTTAATAATAGGGAGGTGACAAGATGGATTTTTTTGAGCAGTTGAAAGATTTTTTGGAAGAACACAAAAAATTAATGGTGGCTTTGGCTGTTTTGGCAACTATTGGAGGAAGTCTGCTGATTCCTGATCTTTGTTCATTGCTAAGCAATCAGACGAAATTTTCAATGGACAGCCAGTCAAAGAGTGCTTTGAGCAGTTTTTCCGCAAACTGGTCAAGTGCTTCGACTATTTCAGCAACAAATTCGGTAAATTCTGATTATATCTATGTTGACGTTAAAGGAGCAATCAAGCATCCTGGTGTATATAAAGTTCCGAACGGAAAAAGAGTGGGGGACGTTTTGAGCCTCGCCGGCGGACCGCTTGAAGGAGCCGATACGACTCAAATCAATTTCGCGCATAAGCTTGAAGATCAGATGGTAATCTATATTCCCAAATTCGGAGAAAGTTCTCCGATTGAAAATATGGTCGGAGTTTCTGGTTCTGATGGCAAAAGCAATCAAAATGAAGCGAATTCCGCAGCTGAAAAGATATCTTCTGCTCAGACGCAAACTGATTCGACAAGCCAAGATCAAGGCGGAAATGATGGTAAAATTAATCTCAATACTGCAAGCAAGGAGCAATTGATGCAATTGACGGGCATCGGAGATAAAAAAGCTGACGAAATCATTGCGTATCGTCAGCAGAACGGAAACTTTAAAACAATTGATGATTTGAAAAACGTTTCAGGCATCGGAGATAAAACATTCGAAAAAATTTCATCACAAATAACGGTTTAAGGACGTGCAATCTCAAAAAGATTACTTTCTTTTTGGTTGCTTTGATATAATGAATAGTAAGATTAATGATAGATGAGGTGTAGAAAATGGCACAAGAGAGGATTTCATGGAATCAATATTTTATGTTGCAGGCAATTTTGCTTTCTTTGCGGAGCACGTGCACCAGATTGGCAGTGGGAGCAATTTTGGTTCGCGACAATCGTATCATAGCAGGCGGTTATAATGGATCCGTGTCAGGGGACGTTCATTGTCTTGATGAAGGATGCTACGTAGTTGGCGGTCATTGCGTAAGAACAATTCATGCTGAAATGAATGCAGTTTTGCAGTGTGCTAAATTTGGCAGCGGAACTGACGGAGCTGTTATTTACGTAACTGATTTTCCGTGTCTTCAGTGTACGAAGATGCTCCTTCAGGCAGGGATAAAAAAAATCTACTATCTGCGTAATTATCACAATGATCCTTATGCGGTTAAGTTATTAAAATTGAAGAATGTTGAAATTGAACAAGTTGAAGTTGATCTAGAAAACCTTGATGCAGTTTTGAGAAGAATTGAATCGGATGAATAAGAACGGAAATTAAAAGTTTTTTCATCGCTTTGTGTCTGGCTGTGACAAGTTTTGCGATTGCTGGAGAAAACCGGATTTGGTGGGTTGTCTTAGCTCTTTTAATCATAAGGATCATCGTACTTGGAAACAAGCGGACTTTGTTGTTATGTCTTTTGAGCTGTTTTATTTTTGCCTTCAGGTTCGAGCAATGGCAACGTAATTATCACGAAGTCATCAAAACCTGTCAGGTGAATTCAGCCCAACATTTTTTGATTTATGCAGATAAAATAGCGGTTGACGGAAACATGATGAAGTGTGATGCTTTTTGGATTGAAAAGCGTGAAAAATTAAAATTGACTGCATTTTTAAAAAATAAGGAACAGCAAAAAGAGCTTAAGTCAATTGATGATTCTTTTACGATTGAATGTCAAGCCGATATTTCTCCTGTCAATCAGCCAACGAACGAAAACGAATTTGACTATCGAAAGTATTGTCAATCACAAAACATCTTCTTATCTGCTTTCATCAAGGATTGGGGCAGCGTGCAAAGGGTTGAAAACTTCCAATCTTTTGTACCGGTTTTGTTTTTGCACGATTTCAGAAAAAAATGTGCGCTTTCTTTTCAGAAACTGCCCGAACCGCTTGATTGGTATGCGATGATTTTGTTGTTGGGAATGCGAACCGATGATTTGTCAGACGTTTATTCATCAATCAAAAAGTTGGGACTGCTGTATATTTTTTGTCTATCAGGGATGCATGTTTTTTATCTGTCAAACTTTTTGTGTAGATTCGTTCAAAAGTTTGGTATCGACTATGAAACGGGACAGTTGTTAAATCTGATCGTGCTACCGTGTTTTATCTTTGTCGGAGGAGGGTCTCCCAGTCTTATCAGAGCAGTCATGATGAATGTTCTGGTGATTGGTTGTAATCGATTATTGAAGATTAAATTGACATCGTTAACCGCATGGTCATTTGTTCTTTTAATCAATCTGATGTCATGCCCCAAACTTCTGCTGAGTTTTGGAACTCAGTTGAGCTATTTGTTAACGCTCGCAATCATTTTGTGGCAAGATGAAAATCAGATAGCGGCGAGTTTGAAAATCAATCTTCTCAGTCTGCCGATAATTTTGTATCAGACGTATCAATGGAATCTTTTTACATGTTTGTTTTCATTGATGATTTTGCCGCTTTTTGAGTGCATGATTTTGCCTGCGACTGTTTTGGGCGTCATTATCCCCGGTCATTTTTTATCGAGACCGTGTGCTTTGATTCTCAGAACGATTTCAAATTTTTTGCAATTTTTGTCTAGGCTTCCAGGAAATATCGTATTCGGGAAACCTTCTTTGACATTCGTTTTAATAGTGCTGTTTTTAGCTGTGATGACTGAAACTCAAAAAAACGGACTGAAATTGTGGATTGTAATGTTTACGTGCTATTGTGCGATGTTTTTGGCAATCCATTTTCCGCCTTCATCTGAGATTGTGTATTTTGATATCGGCCAAGGAGACTGTACTTTAATCAGAAGTCAGTTTAATAGAGAAGTCATCATGATTGATACTGGCGGAAAAGTCAGCTTTAATACTCAGAAGTGGCAAAAGCGAAAGGGACGCACGAATGGAGAAACGATTGTAGCCAACTACTTGTTAAGCAAAGGAATCAAAAAGATTGACCGTCTTTATCTGACTCACCAGGATGCTGACCATGTTGCTAATTTTCCTAGCATAAGCCAGACTATCGAAATCAAACAGGTAATTGTTCCTAAAGGGATGGAAAATCTTGAAAGTTTCAAAAAAAGACTTGAAGAATCGACAATTGATCTTGAAAACGTTATTGGCGTTACGACTCAAGATGATGGCGTTGATAATGATTTAAGATTGCTTCATCCGTTTGAAAGCGGTCAAGGGACCAATGACGATTCGTTGGTTTTGTGGTACGATTTTAACGGTATTAAGTGTATTTTCACGGGCGATTTGCCTCAAGTAGGGGAAAAAGAAGTTATCACAAAGTATCCGGAAATAAATGCAGACATCTTAAAAACAGGGCATCACGGAAGCAAGACTTCAACGTCACCAGAGTTTGTCAGGAAAATGAACCCTGGGCTTGCGATAATTTCATGTGGCAGGAATAATCGTTACGGCCATCCAAATCAGGAAACGTTGGAAACGCTAAACAATAACGGAGTTCCATATTTATCAACCGCAAATTGCGGAATGATCAAACTAAGGAAAAGTTTTGGGGAGATGCCGTATATATGTGTGTACGGTGATGGTACAGCAAGTCGACTTAACTTGCCGTTAAGGTAGCCTTTGCGACACAATTCAAAAAAATAAAGATTGCAAGAACTAACGCGGCAGATAATCAAGCAAGGATATTTCGCCAAAAACAATAAAGGAAGTGATAAATTGTCAACAGTTGCAGAAGTTATGAATCAAATTAAAAATGATAAGATAGGTTCAATCTACCTTATTTTAGGCAAAGAAAGATACTGTTCAGAGGAGATTAAGAATGCTTTGCTTGGAAAACTTTCTCCTCAGGAAAAAGAATTTAATTCAAGCATTTACGATATGGAAGAAACCCCCCTGGCATCTGCATTGAACGATGCGATGTCGGTGCCCTTTTTTGGAGATCGAAGAATCGTCATCGTCAATAATCCGTATTTTTTAACCGGAGAAAAAAAGAAGAACAAAGTTGAGCATGATATTGACGGATTATTGAAGTATTTGGAATATCCGCTTGAAACAACGACTCTTGTGTTTATTGCTCCTTATGAAAAACTTGATGAACGCAAAAAAGTCGTCAAAACATTGAAAAAAGTCGCAGATGTGGTTGAAAATCAACCATTGAAGGAAATACAAGTACGCCAAATAATCAATCAACGTCTTAAGAAAAATGGTTTGTCAATTGAGCCAAAAGCTTTTGATACTTTGATGGAACGTACTAATGCAGAGATATCATTGGCAATGAACGAGCTTGATAAGCTGATTCTTCTTTGCAAGGATGAACAAGTTATCTCAGAAGCTGAAGCAGATCGAATGATTTCAAGGAGTCTGGAGCAAAATGTTTTCGACTTGGTTTCGCTTGTTTTGAGTAGGAATACTCAAAAGTCGATTGAGATGTATCACGATTTGCTGCTTTCAAAAGAAGAACCGATTGCGATCAATGCGATTTTAATTGGGCAGTTCAGACTGCTTTTGCAAGTTTCCATATTAAAAAGGCATGGTTTCTCTCAAGGAAGTATTACAACTTCTTTAAAAATCCATCCTTATCGTGTCAAATTGGCTTTGAGAACCGTCCAAAGATTTCAACAGGAAGATTTAAAAAATGCATACCTTGGTTTGGTAAAGGTTGAAAAACGCCTTAAGTCGACGGATCAAGATTCTGAATTGTTGTTTCAGCTTTTCATGCTCCAATTTTGCCAGCATGCAGCTTGATAAAAATAAATCGGATACAATTGTGAAAAGACTGGAAAAAACTATGCTTCAAATTAAAAAAGCCGGATTATTTGCAATTGCATTTATAATCCGGTTTTATTATATTAATAACGATCTTTTGCTATGATGGGAATAATCAAAAAATCGAGCTTTCCATGTATCAAAACGTCCAGAAGAGAACGTTGTCAGCAATAAATTATTGGCGTAAGATTGATCAGGTGATGCATTTTGAAAAAGTCTTGCTTATTAAAATTAAGAAAATTCCGGACAAAGTCAGTATGAATCGACCGACATTGTTCGGTGTTTTGGTTAATTCAAGAGGAAAACGAGCTTTTTTTTCCACTGCTTTTAATTGATTAAGCAAGGCTTTTTAATAATTTTTGGAAATACAAAAAAGACCGGAACCCCGGTCTTCTCAATAATAAGCTTATTTAGCCAAACGAGCAGCCATGCGTGACTTGTCACGAGCAGCCTTGTTAGCCTTAATCAAGCCTTTTGATTGAGCCTTGTCAACGGCAGAAACTGCTTCGCGGTAAAGTGCTTCAACGTTGTCAGCACCAACAGTCTTAGCTTTTTCAAATTTCTTAATTGCTGTACGCATCTTGCTCAATTGTGAAGAGTTGCGAGCGTTTGCTTTTTCGTTTGTTTTAACACGTTCAATTGCGGATTTGATAATTGGCATCTACTTTCACCTCCACTAAAATGATCCGTAACGGATATCATATAATTTTTCAACATATTTCATTATACAAGAGCAAATTCAACAATGCAATAATAAAATGAAATGTTGTCAAGAAAATTTCCTTGACAGCTATCAAAATACGATGAAACAATGGTGTTTTCAGGTGAAAATAAATTTTTCTTGCAATTGAAAAAGATATCTAGTATATTATTCACTGTACGTTAGAGTACGGACCTTGATCCTGGTTTGGCGACGGCCACCGACGTCTTACTCGGTTCAAGGCAACATTTTTGAAAGGTGGGAAATACATTGGCTATTTCAAATGAAAAGAAAAACGAAATTATGAAGAAGTATGCTCGTCATGAAGGCGACACTGGTTCTGCAGAAGTTCAAATTGCTGTTTTGACGGCAGACATCAACGAACTTAATGATCATATTCGTTCACACAAGAAGGATTATGCTTCACAACGCGGCTTGATGAAAAAGATCGGTCATCGTCGTAACTTGCTTGCATACTTGCGTAGAACAGATATCCAACGTTATCGCGAATTAATCAAGAGCTTGGGCTTGCGTCGTTAATTTGCCAAAAGAGATCGGAATGTCCGATCTCTTTTTTTAGTTGTTTAATAAAAAATGTTATTGCCGGTGTGAATAACAATTTGCTGATTAGAAAAAGGACATAAGCGAAAAGATATTTGAAATCAAGCATAATTTCAGGTTGGAACGAGCAAAAAAAGCGAGCATGTGTTATAATTAAGGTTCGATAACTAGGTTTTAGCAGATGCATTATTTTTTTAAATGTGGGACGAACGTGAATGACGTTCGGATTGCATAAAAAAAGAAACAGCTTGGTTTTTTGCCAAATACAGAACTGATGAAAGGTAGATAAGCTATGGATTTAAAAAATAGCCACATTATGACTGCAATGGTAACACCGTTCGACAAGGACGGAAACGTTGATTATGAATTATTGAAAAGATTGATTGACCATTTGCTTTCAACTGGAACGGACGGGATCTTGGTATCGGGAACGACGGGAGAAGGCCCGACTCTGACCGAAGAAGAAAAAATAGAATTGATTGAAAAGACGGTTGAATATGTCGCGGGACGTGTTCCGGTTGTGGCGGGAACGGGTTCGAACAATACGAAAACAACAATTGAGTATACGAACAAGGTTGCTAAAATCGATGGGGTTGATGCAGCGCTCGTTGTCGTTCCTTACTATAACAAACCTGATCAGGCCGGAATGATTGCTCATTTTACTGCTGTTGCCGATAACGTTGATTTGCCGATTGTCATGTACAACATTCCCGGACGCACGGGCGTGACGATGGAAGTTAAAACGATTGCTGAGCTTTCAAAGCATCAAAATATCATTGGCATCAAAGATTGTACCGGAATCGTCAATATGGCAGAAATCGTTGCAAATACTCCGGATGATTTCTTGGCATTTACTGGCGAAGATGCTGATGCCTTGGCTGCCAGAAACGTTGGCGCACAAGGCGTTATTTCCGTTGCAAGTCATTTATTCGGAAAAGAAATTAGTCAAATGTATGCCGCAAACTCAAAGGGTGACAACGAACTTGCCGGCGAGTTGATGAGAGATCTTACGCCAAAGATGAAGGCTTTGTTTTCTCATCCGTCTCCGTCACCAGTAAAAGCTGCTTTGAATCATGTCGGAATCGAAGTCGGCGGATGCCGTCTGCCGATTCTTGCGCTTGATGATGCTCAGGCATCAGTTTTATTCAATCAGTTGGGAATTTGAAAAATCGAGGTGGAAAAATGAGTGACATTAAGATCATCGCACTTGGCGGCGTTAGAGAAAATGCGAAGAACATGTATGTCGTTGAAGTTGATGACAATATTTATATTTTAGACTGCGGTTTGAAATATCCTGAAAATGAATTGCTCGGAATTGATACCGTAATTCCTGATTTTGAGTATCTCAGACAAAATGCGAGAAGAATCGTTGGAGTCTTTTTAACTCATGGTCATGCAGATGCGATTGGTGCTTTACCTTATTTTGTGAGTGAATTCGACGTTCCGGTCTTTGGTTCGGAACTTACGATCGAACTTGCCAAGATTGCGTGCGCAAATGAAGATGCGGCAAAAGATTTTGATGATTTTCACATTGTTGACGAAAAAACGGAGATTGATTTTGAAAGCGCAACTGTATCATTTTTTAAAACGACACACTCTGTTCCCGAAAGTTTCGGGATTGTTGTCAAGACTCGCAAAGGCAACATTGTTTACACGGGTGACTTTAAATTTGATCAAACTGCTGCAGTCGGATATAAGACTGATTTGGGACGTTTGGCTGAAATCGGTCATGAAGGTGTTTTGGCGCTTCTCAGCGATTCGGCGAATGCGGAAAATCCCAAAGAAACAGTTGACGAGCACGTTATTTTCGATTTTATCAGTGAAACCTTCGAATATCACAAGGGACGGATTATCGTTGCGTGCGTTGCCTCAAACATTTTGCGCGTGCAACAAATTTTTGAAGCAGCGAATGCAAACGATCGTAAGGTTGTTTTAACCGGGCATGATGCGGAAAAAATCGTCAAAACGGCAATGAGACTCAATAAGCTGCATTTGCCAAGCGACGATTTATTGGTTCCGCTCAAGGATATTAAAAAATATAATGATGATGAAGTTGTTATTTTAGAGACTGGTCGATCAGGAGAGCCACTTAAGTCATTGCAGAAGATGGCTTTAGGAAGACACCGTGCGGTCAACATTCACGAAGGAGACCTCGTGTTCATCACGACTACGCCGTCACATGCGGTTGAAACAACGGTTGCAAAGACGCGCGACATGATTTATCGTGCTGGCGGTACGGTCAAGGCAATCTCTGATGAATTCAATTCGTCAGGCCATGCAAGCAAAAACGATCTTGAGTTGATGATGAATCTGCTTGAGCCTGAATATGTTTTCCCGGTTCAGGGCGAGTATCGTTTGATGTCCGCAAATGCTGATTGCGCAAGTGCCATCGGAATTGACAATGACCACATTTTCTTGCTCAATAAAGGCGACGTTGCTGAATTTGAAAATGACAAAATGATAGTTGCGTCATCTGTTGAGTCCGGAAATACGATGATTGACGGAAGCGGAATCGGTGATATCGGAAATATTGTTCTTCGAGATCGCAAAATTCTTTCAGAGGACGGGATTTTTATTGCTGTTGTAACGATTGATCGCAAAAAGAACAAGATTGTCGATGTTCCAAAGATTGCAACGCGCGGCTTTGTTTATGTTAAGACGAGTCGGGATTTGATGGCCGAAAGTTCAGAACTTGTTGCAAATGTCGTTCAGCAAAATCTTGACAACAAGGAATATGACTGGAGTCACTTGAAACAGGACGTTCGCGATCAGCTAAATCATTTCCTTTACGAACAAACAAAGCGCCATCCGGTTATTTTGCCGGTAATTATGGAGATCAACGCACGTCGCGGTGGAAGACAAGGCAAAAAGAAAAAAGCAAACTCCAAGAGCGAAAAGAAACAGACAAAGGCTGCTCGAACGGAAAAGAAAAATAAGAAAAAGAGCAGTAAGTGATTTAGTGGGGCCGGAGAAAACTTCGGTTCCATTTTTTTAAGAGAGGTACGTTATTTGGAAAAAGGATTGCTGTATAAGAGTGCGGAAAAGTCTTTGGCTAATAAAGACTATTTTAAAGCTGCTGAAGAATTGTCAAAACTTTATGTTGAATACGGCGAAAAAAATTTTCGGATAAATTATTTATTGTTCATTTCTTTCAAAAATTTAAATGAACATGAACGTGCAGTTGAAACAGCTGAGGAATATTTAGAAAGCTATATCAGAGATAATTGTAAATTTAGCCAATATCTAAGCGAAAAGATTCTTTCCGGTGGGATGATTCAGGCACTGCAGCTGAAAAAACAGCTGGAACCTTATATGAAAGAACCAGAACAAAAATATTTTTCACAAGAGATTTCCGAAGCATTTGAAAAGTTTCTTGAAGGGAATGAAAAAAACTTCCAAAAAGTCAACAAGAGATTTGCGCATTGCGGATCTTTGGATTTTCATGAGCAATCTGATGCGGTTAAAGAGGCATGCTGTTTGGATGAAAATTCTTATGTCAAATCCGCCAAGAGAGCCTGCTCTGATGAATATTTGCATCCGATGATATGCGGAAGCATTTTAAGCGAACTAAAAAAACTTGGGTATTCTGAAAAGATCCAGTGTTTCTGTCCATTGTCAAACGAGGTTTGCGATGTCATCCCAAGCAAATTATGTGAAATTGATGAAAGCGTTCTTTACATGAGCATGAAAAAAAGACTTGAAGAAGATTTGACGATTCCCTTTGATTTAAAAGCAAGGTATCTTGATGAAATAAAGATCAAACTGATGATGATCTGGCCGCAAATGCAAGAATTTAATGAAACGAGCGGTGAAGTTTTATATTCTGAATTTATCGGTAAACGTGTTTCAAAACGTTCCGAATGGTTTGAAAAACAGCTTAAAGTCCTGGAAAAATAAGAATTTGTTTAAAATGAACACAAATTTTGCGTTTGGTATTTACAAAAAGTGTTCTTGAATATATAATAATTCAAGGTTTTCAACGAAGGAGGTTCAAAGTGAAATTAATACTTTGAATTCTTTGTTGAAAGTAGTATAATAATACTTAAAGGATTATCGGCGTCATGCGGATTATCTTTGCAAATTAACAGGAGGTTCTATTAATGGCTAAAGAACATTACGAAAGAACAAAACCCCATGTAAACATTGGTACAATCGGACACGTTGACCATGGGAAAACAACTTTGACAGCAGCTATTACGACTGTTTTGGCTGAAAAAGGTTTGGCTAAGGCTGAAGATTACGCTTCAATCGATGCTGCTCCAGAAGAACGTGAACGTGGTATCACAATCAACACAGCACACGTTGAATACGAAACAGAAAAGCGTCACTATGCGCACATCGATGCTCCAGGTCACGCTGACTACGTTAAGAACATGATTACTGGTGCTGCACAAATGGATGGTGCTATCTTGGTTGTTGCCGCAACTGATGGCCCTATGCCACAAACACGTGAACACATCTTGTTGGCTCGTCAGGTTGGCGTTGAATACATCGTTGTATTCTTGAACAAGTGTGATTTGGTTGACGACGAAGAATTGCTTGACCTTGTTGAAATGGAAGTTCGTGATCTCTTGAGCGAATACGATTTCCCTGGCGATGACATTCCTGTTGTTCGTGGTTCTGCTTTGAAGGCATTGGAAGGCGACGAAGATGCTAAGAAGAAGATTCTTGAATTGATGGATATCGTTGACGAATATATCCCAACACCAGAACGTCCTACAGACAAGCCATTCTTGATGCCTGTCGAAGACGTATTTACGATTACTGGTCGTGGTACGGTTGCTTCTGGTCGTATCGATCGTGGTACGGTTAAGGTTGGCGATGAAGTTGAAATCGTCGGCTTGAAGGAAGACGTTATCAAGACGACTGTTACGGGTGTTGAAATGTTCCGTAAGACTCTTGATCTTGGTGAAGCTGGTGACAACATCGGTGCATTGCTCCGTGGTGTTGACCGTTCACAAGTTGAACGTGGTCAAGTTCTTGCAAAGCCAGGTTCAATTCAAACACACAAGAAGTTCAAGGGCGAAGTTTACGTTCTTACAAAAGAAGAAGGTGGCCGTCATACAGCCTTCTTCTCAAACTACCGTCCACAATTCTACTTCCACACAACTGACGTTACGGGTGTTATCGAATTGCCAGAAGGCGTAGAAATGGTTATGCCTGGTGATAACGTTACATTTACAGTTGAATTGATTGCACCAGTTGCTATCGAAAAAGGTCTTAAGTTCACTGTTCGTGAAGGTGGCCGTACTGTCGGTGCCGGCGTTGTTTCCGAAATCGAAGATTAATATTCAATCGAATGTTAAGAGAGAAGCTGAGGTTAGACTCGGCTTCTTTTTTTGGATTTTTAGAGTTATAAACATTTACAAATCGGCATTTCTAGGTTAAACTAGTTGAGTATGCAATTACAATAACAGAATTGTAGAAACTATTTTACTCGGAGGGAAAATAATGTCTGTAAAATGGGAAAAAGAAGAGGGTACAAACAACGGTAAGTTGACCTTTGAAATCGAACCTGCAAAAATCAAGGAAGGTTTGGACGTTGCATTCAATCGCGTTAAAAAATCTTTGAATGTTCCAGGCTTCCGCAAAGGAAAGGTTCCTCGTCAAATCTTCAATAAAATGTTTGGTGAAGAATCATTGTATCAAGATGCTTTGAATGCTGTTCTTCCTGAAGCATATACGAATGCTGTCAAGGAATCTGACATCAAGCCTGTTGATCAACCTGAAATCGATGTTGAATCAATGGAAAAAGATTCTGCATGGGTTTTGACTGCTAAAGTTACTGTTGAACCAGAAGTAGAACTTGGTGAATACAAAGGCCTTGAAGTGGCTGCACAATCAACAGAAGTTACGGATGAAGACGTTGACGCTGAATTGAATCGTATGCGTGAACAACAAGCCGAACTTGTCTTGAAAGAAGATGCTCCTGCAGAAAAAGGTGATACGGTCGTTATTGGTTTTAACGGTACGATTGATGGCGTTCCTTTTGAAGGCGGCAAGAGCGAAAACTATTCTCTTGAACTTGGCTCAAACACGTTCATTCCAGGTTTCGAAGATCAGTTGGTAGGTCATAAAGCTGACGAAGACGTCGATGTCAAGGTAACGTTCCCTGAAGACTATCAAGCAAAGGATCTTCAAGGCAAGGAAGCTGTTTTTGCTACAAAGATTCATGAAGTTAAGGCTAAGGAATTGCCTGAACTTGACGATGATTTTGCAAAGGACGTTGATGAAGAAGTTGAAACTTTAGTTGAACTTAAAGCTAAAGTTCGTGAAGAACTCGAAAACAACAAAAAAGAAGCTGCTCACGAAAAAGTTCAAGACGAAGCAATCGAAAAGGCTGTTGAAAATGCAAAGATCGGTGAAATTCCAGCAGTCATGATTGATGAAGACGTTCATCGTCAAATGGAACAATATCTCGGAGGCATGCAACAACAAGGCATCAGTGCTGACATGTATTATAAGCTCACTGGCACAACGGAAGAAGATCTTCATAAGCAGTTTGAAGAAGGCGCTGAAAAGCGTGTCAAGACCAATCTTGTTCTTGAAGCAATCGTTGCTGCTGAAGGCGTAACGGCCACTGAAGAAGAAATTGACAAAGAAATCAAAAAATTGGCTGCTCAATACGGCATGGATGAAAAGGCAGTTCGTTCTGCATTGTCAGATGATATGCTCAACCATGACATTTCAATCAGAAAAGTTGTTGATGAAATCACAGATTCTGCAAAGCAAGTCGAAAGGGATTAATTTCTGTTAATCAGAATTGAGAATACGGTGATTGCGGTAATTTGTCTGCAATTGCCGTATTTTTTTGGTTGCTTCAATCAAAATTGAGCCAACTATTAGCGTTTATTCTCAATCTCTGATAAAATGGAGTAAATAAACTACTAAGGTGATAATAAATGTACGACAATACAGATCAAAGTGAATCAGCAATCTGCTCGTTTTGCGGTAAAAGCGAACACCAGGTCAAAAGCATGATTTCCGGACCGGGAGTTTACATCTGCAACGAATGCGTTGAGTTGGCACAGTCAATCATCAGTGAAGAAAACAAGGTTTCTGCACAGCGCGAATTGACTGATGTTTTGACGCCAAAGGAAATCGTAAAAACTTTAAATCAGTACGTCATTGGTCAAAACGAGGCCAAGAAGACATTGGCGGTTGCGGTTTACAATCATTACAAGCGCATCAACGCAATGCTTGAAGATGAGAACGAAGATACGGAACTTCAAAAAAGCAATATCTGCCTGATTGGACCAACCGGGTCCGGCAAGACGTATCTTGCGCAAAGTTTGGCGAAATTGCTGAACGTTCCTTTTGCAATCGCTGATGCTACGACGTTGACTGAAGCAGGTTACGTTGGCGAAGACGTTGAAAATATTTTGCTGAAGCTCTTGCAAAATGCGGATTACGATGTAGAGCGTGCACAAAGAGGAATCATCTACATCGATGAAATTGACAAAATTGCTAAAAAGAGCGAAAACGTTTCAATTACGCGTGACGTTTCTGGTGAAGGCGTTCAACAATCTTTGCTTAAAATTTTGGAAGGAACGATTGCGAACGTTCCTCCGCAAGGAGGCAGAAAGCATCCGCAGCAAGAATTTATACAAATAGATACGACCAACATCTTGTTTATTGTCGGTGGTGCTTTTGATGGTATTGAAAAAATCGTCAAGAACCGCTTAGGCGATAAAACAATCGGATTTGGCGTTGAAGCACGCAAGAACTACGATGAATCAAAGAGCTTGATGCAACAGATTATCCCGGAAGATTTGCTTAAATTTGGTTTGATTCCTGAATTTATCGGACGTTTGCCAATTATAACCGCTCTTGAAAAATTGACGGAAGATGATCTGGTTCGAATATTGACTGAACCCAAAAATGCTTTGGTTAAGCAATATGCTAAACTTCTGTCGTTCGATGACTGTGAATTGGTTTTTGAAGACGATGCTTTGCGCGAAGTTGCGCGTTTGGCAATCAAACGTAATACCGGCGCACGCGGATTGCGTTCGATCATTGAAGCAACGATGCGCGATGTTATGTTTGACGTTCCGAGCGATAAGGATATCGCCAGGGTTGTTATTACGAAAGAGACTGTTGACGGTACGGGAAAGCCTGAAATCGTCAAAAAGTAATTGGTATCTAAAAATTAAGTTATTCGTAATGTATTTTATTTAATTTTGCCGGTTTTTTTGATAAAATTAACGCGAATAGTTTTTTCAGGAGGGTTCTACAGATGGATAAACCACAAATTGGTGTTATTGGTATGGCCGTAATGGGCAAAAATTTGGCTTTGAACATAGAAAGCCGCGGATTTACGGTTGCAATTTTCAATCGGTCAGGTTGGAAGACAGAAAAGGTTGTTGCAGATCACCCGGACAAAAATCTTGTTCCGAGTTACACGATTGAAGATTTTGTCAACTCTTTAGAGAAGCCGCGTCGGATTATTTTGATGGTTAAGGCCGGTGCTCCGACGGATGCGACAATTGCCAAATTGCTTCCGTTCCTTGAAAAAGGCGATGTTTTGATTGATGGCGGCAACACGTTCTTCGAAGACACGGTGCGTCGCAATAAGGAACTTGACAACTCTGGAATCAACTTTATCGGCATGGGCGTCTCAGGCGGTGAAAAGGGTGCTCTTGAAGGTCCGTCGCTTATGCCCGGTGGTCAAAAAGAAGCCTATGATCTTGTTGAGCCAATCTTGAAGAAAATTGCTGCCAAGGCAGAAGACGGTGAACCCTGCGTATCTTACATCGGTCCTAATGGTGCCGGTCACTACGTAAAGATGGTTCATAACGGAATTGAATATGGAGATATGGAGCTTATCTCTGAAAGCTATAACCTTTTGCGCAATTTGTTAGGGCTTTCCGTCGAAGAAATCGCAGACATCTTCCATGAATGGAAAGACGGTGAACTTGACAGCTATTTGATTGATATTACTGCGGATATTTTGACGCGCAAAGATGATGAAGGAACAGATAATCCGATTGTCGATATGATTCTCGATCGTGCTGGAAACAAGGGAACGGGCAAATGGAGTTCACAAAGTGCGCTTGAACTTGGCGTACCGCAATCATTGATTACGGAATCTGTTTACTCACGTTATATTTCAGCATTGAAAGATGAGCGCGTTGCTGCTTCTAAGGTTTTAAAAGCTCCTGCTAAGGTTGAAATTACGGATGACGAAAAGAAGGAACTGATTGAAAAGATTCGTCAAGCGCTCTATTTCAGTAAGATTATGAGTTACGCTCAAGGTTTTGAACAAATGCGCGTTGCTTCAGAACATTATGACTGGAATTTGAAGTATGGCGAACTTGCTATGATTTGGCGTGAAGGCTGCATTATTCGTGCACAATTCCTACAAAAGATAACTGATGCGTTTACTGCTAATCCTAAACTTAAGAATTTGCTTCTTGATTCGTATTTTACGGATGTTGCTGCTAAGTATCAGTCTGCCGTTCGTGATGTTGCTGCGCTTGCAATCCGTGCCGGCATTCCGTGCCCTGGATTTACCAGCGCAATCACCTATTACGATCAATATCGCTCAGAAGTTCTTCCGGCCAACCTTATTCAGGCTCAACGCGATTACTTTGGTGCTCACACATATGAACGTACTGATAAAGAAGGCATGTATCATTACGAATGGTACCATGAAGAGTAATCATCCGTATGATTGTTCAACGTCAGCCCAGGAGGTTGGCGTTTTTTATTGTTTTTATAGTTGAAATATTATAAAATGATTAGAGGGGCACCTTAATCATTGTTGGTATTCGCAACTAAATACTTTTTAAATGGTGCCTAAACGTGTATACTATAAGTTAGCTTAAAAGTATAAAAGAGTGTATGGAATGCTTATTTCAAAAAATATTTTTTTAGGAGTGTAATAGATGAGCAGAATTTTGATTATTGAGGACGAAGATAATTTGTCCAACTTCGTTAGCCTTGAACTTCAACATGAAGGATATGAAACAAAGGTATGTGAAAATGGTCGTGAAGGCTTGGATACTGCATTGAATGAAGATTGGGATGCAATTTTGCTTGACTTGATGCTCCCAGAACTGAACGGATTGGAAGTATGCCGTCGTCTTCGTCAATCAAAGAGCACGCCGATTATTATGATGACTGCGCGCGATTCTGTCATCGATCGAGTTTCCGGGTTGGATCACGGAGCTGATGATTATGTCGTTAAGCCATTTGCAATTGAAGAATTGTTGGCACGTTTGCGTGCCGTTTTGC
Organism: Ligilactobacillus ruminis ATCC 27782; assembly: GCF_000224985.1. Lineage (NCBI taxonomy): Bacteria > Bacillati > Bacillota > Bacilli > Lactobacillales > Lactobacillaceae > Ligilactobacillus > Ligilactobacillus ruminis. Next base: position 1,294,261 of record NC_015975.1, on the reverse strand, counting down.
GTCGCGTTGATTTCGAAAATGACAATGGAACGACAAAGCAAACAACCGTAACTTATCGTGATTTGACAATTGAAAAGGAAAACCGCGTCGTACGTCGCGGTGACGAAATCATCGAGCTTACTAAGCGTGAATATGAATTGTTGTTGACGCTGATGGAAAACATTAATGTTGTTTTAGCGCGCGACGTTCTTTTGAAAAAAGTTTGGGGATATGAATCTCAAATCGAAACCAACGTTGTTGACGTATATATCCGTTACCTACGCAATAAGATCGACCGTCCAGGCGAAGACAGCTACATCCAAACTGTTCGTGGTACCGGGTATGTAATGCGTTCCTAAGGTTTTGTAAAAAGATGTCAAAACTTTGTAACGAAAAAAATGGCAGCAGATCCTTTTTCTCGCTTAAAGCAAAGTGGTCGATCGGTACGGGAATTGGGGTTTTGATAATTTTTGCGGTTTTCTCGGTAATGCTTTTTCAAAGTTTTTCAAGTTTGCTGATGAATCAGGAAAAGCAATATGCAGAAGATTCTTTACGGACTGCAATCGGAAAGCTGGCGGACAACGAAGGTGAGTTAACTAAGCAGGATGTTGTAAAAAGTCTAAGTCTTAAGATAACTCCAAGCGACAACCAGAATTTGTATACGAATTCCGTTTATACATCGCTGACTCGTGAAAATATCGGAATCAGTGTCTATGATTTATCAGGAGATCTTGTATTCGCCTCAAGGAACGTTCCTGTCAAATTCAGTTCTGGCAGCTATCAATAGAGTCGTCTGGCTAAAGACAAGAACGGACGGTCAATCTATGTTTTGAGTCATTCCGTTTATTCCAAGACAACTCACCAGACGATCGGATATGTTCAGGTTACGAATAGTTTAATCAGTTATGATCGAACAAGGAAAAGACTGGTAATTATTTTTCTTGTCTTTGGTTTGACTGCGGCTTTTGCGCTCGCGCTGCTTGCTTATGGACTTTCATCGTGGCTTTTGCGGCCAGTCGACGACATTCATGACGTTATCGGAAAAATTACCCAAGGTGATGAAAGCGAGGCATTGGCCAACGTCAGAGTTCCCGAATACAACTACAAAGATGAGCTCGTTGAATTGGGCGAAATGTTCAACGGCATGCTTGATCGAATGGAGAGGTACGTTGAACAGCAGCAACAATTTGTTGAAGACGTTTCTCATGAATTAAGAACGCCTGTAGCTATCATTCAAGGACATTTGGAAATGCTTAACCGTTGGGGAAAAGATGATCCTAAAGTCTTGGATAATTCAATCAAGGCTTCATTACAAGAAATCAATCGAATGAAAAGTTTGGTTCAGGAAATGTTGGATCTGTCAAGGGCTGAACAAGTTGAAATCCAGTTTGCAAATGAGGTTACGGACGTCAAGGAAGTCGGCATGCAGGTCTACAGCAATTTTAAGATGATTCATCCTGAATTTACGTTTGTGATGGACTGTGATTTGAAAGAAGCGACTAAAGTTCAAATATATAGGAATCACCTGGAACAAATATTGATAATTTTAATGGACAATGCCGTTAAATATTCAACAAATCGACCTGAAGTTCATATGTCGCTTGCAAAGACCTCGAGATATGCGCAAATTGTGGTGCAGGATTTCGGTGAGGGAATTTCGCAAGAAAACGCAAGCAAGATTTTTGATCGATTCTATCGTGTCGATAAGGCCCGTAGCCGTGATAAAGGCGGAAACGGTTTGGGACTTGCCATTGCCCATCGCTTGATTGAGGGCTACCATGGAAAGATGACCGTTGAAAGCGTCCTGGGCCAAGGGTCTGTTTTTAGGATTTCTTTGCCATTGATTCGCGAAGAAGAAAAGGTTATAAAATAAAGGGAGCGTTCATTATGACTGGGATTATTGAATTTTCCGTTAATAGCAAAGATGCAGGCAACCTTATCTTGGAACTGAACCAAAGCTTGATCGAAATTACTGGGGATGATGGGACGTCAAGTTTTAAGAAAGCTTTCTGATAACGTTGTCGGAATAAAGCGGATATATTCCAAGGAAAATTGCGTCGGCATCGGGCGTGCGATTATAGAAAAGCTGGAAGCAAAAGCCGTGGATTTTGCTTGAAACCAGGAAACAGAACGCGCATGCAATCAAGTTTTACGATAAGTGCGGATACGTTCACTGTGAAACGTACTGGAAGTATCGCATAAATGATAATGCATACTATTTTGAAAAAATTGAATATGTAAAAAACACTCGCCTGAATGACGAGTGTTTTTTACATATTAGACGAATCCCCGCTTTTTAAGTCTTGAAAAGTTGCAAATTACTATAAGCAGACCGCAAGACAGTAATGAAACGATACAGCCGATGCCGAGATACGGAGGAACGTATTTTAAAACGATTCGATGCTTGCCGGAAGAAAGTATCGCACCGATAAACGTATTTTGGATTTTAATGATCGAAGTCGATTTTCCGTCGACCGTCAAATGCCATCCTTGGTTGTAAGGAATGGTCGTTGCCATCATCTGATTTGAGTCCAGACTCAAATCACCTTTGATTAAAGTTGATGTTGCTTTCATATTGGTCAAGCTGTTGATTTTGACCTGTTCCAGCTTATTCAAGACCGCCTGCGTATCCATTTGATATAAAACAAAGTTGTTGAGCCAGAGACTGTCCTTTTTAAAACGTGCCGTAAGAACGATTTCATTGCCTTTATCGTGGTTGGCAACGTTTATGACGACCGTATGTCTGAATGTTCCGTAATGATTTAACAAGCGGTTTCCGCGGTACCACGTAACGTTATCGCTGTTGAGACACGGACCAAGCGTGATATAGTAAGAGTCGTCTGTTTTAGGCGTAAATTTAAAGATTATTTTGGCTTCCTTGCTGCATTTGATTTTTTTAAAGGATGAATTGGTCAAATTTACCTGTTTAGGCGTATTTTGGAAGATGACCTCATTGAAATTGCAAGGATAGAAATATCTCGTTGACGGCCATGTCGAAGTTGCCGAATTCAACCAAGAAGTCTGATAATTTATCGGATCGTTGTAAAGAATTTTTTGATTAAGCAAGGATCTGTTGGACGCATAGATAATATTTGCCGAATAAGGATTTCGGTAGATTCTCGTACTTTCCGTCTCCTTGACCAGATTGTATTCTGCTGCATCGGGACGCTCGCTGACGATGTTCAGATCCGTTTTTGGCTGTTCTATTTCTGCTGAGTCTTTTGGTTGAATCAAGTATTTCATGTCAAGCAATCCATCGGTAATCAAAGTTCCGTTCGTGTAGGCCACATAGTTGTCGCCATCAGGATTTCCGATCTGACCGTAAAAGTCAGGGATGCTTTTTTCAAGTGCGGAACTGAAATATGAGCCAAAATTCATGTTTTGTGCAAGACCGTCGTTTTTTGTGCGACAATAAAGCGAGGCGACACGATAAAGCGACTTGTCCAAAGAATCAAGTGCCTTTTTGTCTTGAGCCAGCGTTTTTGTCGGATCGGCAAATTCTTTTTGAGTCAAATAGCTAAGATTGTTAAGCGACATACAGGCATTAATGCTCATTTCAAAAATGACAACGATCAAGAGCAGGAAATCTTTTGAATCAAAGTCTAACAATTTGTCTGTCAGTGACATCAAAATAAGCGTCAGCAAGGCAAAAACGACTGAAATAATCAAAGTCTGTTTTGATGCAAAACTAAATTTTTTAAGGTTGGTCGCAACGTAAATAATGACTCCGGCATACAGAATTCCTGGAACTGTCAAGAAAATCCTTGTTTGACGAGATCTTTTTGACAGTGCGGTATGCGCAAGAAAAATCATCCAAAAACTGACAATGAAAGAAAATCGATACGGATACCAGACCGGAAATTGCATCCCATGCCAAAATAAATCAAGCGGTTCAAAGCACATCGACAAGATGAGAAAACAGGTAATGAGAAAAGCCGTAATCCTTGAGCGCAGTTTGATTTTTTTGCAAAAGAAGAACAAACAAAATGCAAACAATGCCAAGCTTGAGATAAATAAATTCGGCTGACCCGACGGCAGCTGATCGAAATTAAAGGCACCCATTGTCAGTTTGGAAACCATTTTAATCGGGTCATATTCAAGCTTAAAATTGATTTTTTCTTGCATGTATTGGCCCTTGCTTACTGACAGGGTGTAAAGAGTAGAAAGAAGCGTCAAACAGCCAACGCCAACGGCAAGCAAAGAGCTTCCGACAAAAATTGCGGCTTTTTTAAGCATGATTTTTGGAGTTTCGAAGTTGTCGAAAGCATACCAGATGAAAAAAAGTACTAAAAAAATACAGATCATATAAGCCATGTAATAGTTGACGATGATCATAAAGCCGAGAAAAAGAACGTAGCAAGCAGGTTTTGCAGTTTCCATCAGATTATAAAAGCCGACAATTATCAGCGGCAAAAAGACGCAAGCATCAAGCCACAACAAATTGAATTGGTTGGCAACGAACCATCCCATCATTGCATATGTAATGGCAAGCGCTGAATTGACGAGCCTTGTTTTTTTATTTCGTTTTTGAAGCAGCCATGCCATTGCAAGGCCGGAACATCCATACTTCAAGAGCGTGACGAGCATAATGCCTGCAGTGAGCGTTTTTCCTTTAAAAAACAAGAAAATCAAGTTGAACGGACTTAAGAGATAGTAGGCAAATTCTCCGAGCATTTCCCCGCCAATGGCTTTTGAAAACGAATAAAAGATTTTTGTCGGATCGTGAAGCAGCGTGTCGCGATATGCAGCGAAGAAGTCGACGTATTGCTGTCCCAAATCAACGGTTAAAAGGCTGCTTTTGCCAAATGGATACATTCCTCGATAGATAAAGTATCCAAGCATGATTGTGACAGGAACGAAGAATCCGATGAATAACGGATAATTTTTTTTAATGAATTCTTTTTTCATGAATTTCGATTCCCTTCGAATTAATTACGTATAGCATAACACCATAAAGCTAAAAAAGATGTTTAAAATCATAAATATGAAATAATTTTAAAAATTAGATAAGTTTGAGCAAATTTACTCAAATTTTATAACTAATATAGGCTATTTTAGCATATAATGAAAGGAACATGCAGAATATGAATTGTTTCAGATCAGATATTTCACTGACTTGCTAAAATAGCGTATAATAAGCTGATGGGAACATCATAATGAAAAGATAGGAGTTTTTGGCGGTGAATTTTTTAAAAAAAGCCAACAGCAATCACGATAAGAAAAATAAATCACATATTCCTTTCAGATTAAACTTTCTTTTTTTCGTCGTTTTTATTTTGTTTGCGGCTCTGATTGTCCAACTTGCATATTTGCAGATAGTTTTTGGACCACGTTTTGAGTCTGAAGCTCAAAGCGGTGACACAAGGACCGAAACAAAAAATGTTCAACGCGGGATGATTTATGATTCGACCGGTAAAATCTTAGTGGCAAACAATACTTCAAGGGCGATTACCTATACCAAGCCGCTGATGATTTCTTCTTCTGACATGTTCAAGATTGCCAATAACTTGATAAAATATGTTGAGATTGAACCAAGCGAATTGTCCGATTCCAATAAGGAAGACTATTATTTGGCTAATCCAAAGCATGAAAAGTTCGTCAAAAGTCAAATCAAAGATGCAAACAAAATTACCAATTCATCCAAGCTGTATCACATGGAACAGGATTATGTCAAGAAACACAAACTTGGAACGAAACTAACTGACAGCCAAAAGCGAGCAGCAACCGTTTATGCAAAAATGAACGGTGCCTATTCGCTGTCGACTGTTTATATCAAGACAAAAGACGTGACCGATAATGAAATGGCCGTCGTTGGCGAAAATCTCTCAGAGCTTCCGGGAATCAAAATCGGAACAAGCTGGACGCGTTCATATCCTAACGGTGATTCCGTCAAAAGCGTTATCGGAACCGTTACGACTGAAAAGCAAGGCCTTCCGAGCGATATGATCAATACTCTGTTGGCAGAGGGATATTCGCGAAATGACAGCGTTGGTTCGAGTTATGTCGAATCACAATATGAAAACGTCCTGAAGGGAACCAAAGAAGTCATCAACGTTGAAACCAGAAATGACAAAATTGTCAAAGAAATCAAGCAATACGGCGGCAAAGCCGGTGACAACGTCGAATTGACGATTAATTCCGATTTTCAAAACAAGGTTCAAAAGATCATGAACGATTGCGTCAAATCGATTGTCGGAGGCAATCCTTATTCTCCTGGTGGTTATGCCGTAGTGATGAATCCGAACACCGGCGGCATCTACGCTTTGGCAGGCGTCAGCCGTAACGTGAAAACAGGTAAAATTACCGACAACGCCCTTGGAGCAATCAATCAGACTTATGTAATGGGATCCGTCGTTAAGGGTGCAATGGTGCTCGGAGCTTTGAAATCCGGCGTGATCACGCCATCAAATAATACGTTGACGGACGAGCCGATCAAACTCAAAGGGACGGCAACCAAATCTTCTTGGTTCAATAAGACCGGCGGGGCAAACATGTCTTTGACGGCATCCGATGCGTTGGAGGTTTCTTCCAACTCGTATATGATGAAGCTCGCCATGATGGAAGGCGGATTCAACTATGTTCCCGGATCAGCGCTGTCGCTTTCAAATTCGATTTTTGACAAGCTTCGTTCCAATTTCAAGCAATTTGGACTTGGCGTTAAGACCGGAATCGACATTCCGGGAGAAGCAAAAGGCTTTGAAGGACCTGCTAATCAGTCTCACATCGGTAATGCGCTCGACTTGTCTTTTGGCAACTACGATTCGTATACGACGCTTCAGCTGGCACAGTATATTTCAACGATTGCAAACGGAGGATACAGGTTGCAGCCGCATTTGCTTAAATCCATTCGCTCCACCAATCGTGATGGATCGCTCGGAGAAGTTAAGTATGAATTTGAGCCGAATGTTTTAAACGTCGTTGGTGCAACCGATTCACAGTGGAACGTCGTCAAAGAAGGTCTCTGGAAGGTTGTTCATGGAACCAGTTCCTACAGAACGGGGACGAGGCTTGCGGATATCAAACCAGCAGTATGTGCCAAGTCAGGTACTGCGCAGACTTTCTATAATACTGCAGAAACCGAAACGCTTAGTCTTGTTACCTATGCTCCGCAGAAGAATCCTCAAGTTGCAATTGCCGTAGCTTTCCCTAATATCAGCGATAGTTCCTCCAGCATCAATTCAACGGCAGTTAAAGAAATTTACGATGCTTATTGGAAAACCGTGCAGACAAGTGATGGTTTAAAGTAGCAAAAGCGCTAAGTTGATCGTATTTTTACTGTCAAGTAAAAATACTTAACGAAAAACTGAAAAAATACTGGTAATCAAGCCGAAAAGATGATATGATATTAAGCGTTGGAGTTGCACCTTTGCAATTCGTTAAATGATACGTAAGTTTGGAGGTTTGAAAATGCGCGTAAACATCACATTGGAATGCACGGAATGTCATGAACAAACATACTTGACAAACAAGAACAAGCGTAACAATCCTGATCGCCTTGAGCTTAAGAAGTATTGCCCACGCGATCGCAAGGTTACATTACATCGTGAAACAAAATAACAACAGGCTTAAAACCCTGTTGTTTTTTTGTTAGTGAATAGAACCGCTTACAAGGATGTGATTTTAATGAAGAAGACTTTTAGAAACAAACAGATTGAAATAATCAGACGTCACGTTGGAGAGTCCGGATATTTAGCGGAAGAATTTAAGCTTTATGCTAAGCTTCGCGCAGAAGACAGCTGGAAAAATGCAAGGATAATCGCTTTGACAATCAGCACAGGGATTGAAATTGATACCAAGCCTTTGATATCCTTGGCGTGGGCAGATAAAAAGAAGGTCGTCGTGCCCAAAACTTTTCCGGGAAGAAAAATGGAATTTTTTGAAATCGTTCCGGAAAGCGAATATGAATTAACTTCCTTTGGCCTTCTGGAGCCAAAAGATGAAACGAAATTCGTGTCCGGTGATCAAATAGACTTGATTGTTGTTCCGGGAGTCGCATTTACTCTTGAGGGGCAAAGGCTCGGATACGGCGGGGGGTTTTACGATCGCTATCTGAGCGGATATCGCGGAAATACGATTGCATTGGCTGATAGTTCAAGGTTGTACGAAAGACCTGAATGGGGAGAAGACAAGTTTGACATCGCAGTTCAAAAAAGTTTTGAAACCATAATGGTTCAAGAAAGGAATTGGCTCAATGAATTACAAGTTTAAAAATTTTCCGGTAACCTGTGTTTTGATCGGGATCAACGTCGCAATCTACTTGCTGATGACTTTTGCCGGAGGCAGCCAGAACCCGAGCGTTTTGGTTCGATTCGGAGCAAATTTCGCACCGTATGTTTCCAATGGCGAGTATTGGCGGTTGCTGACAGCGATGTTCCTGCACATCGGTCTGGAGCATTTGGCATTGAATATGCTGACGCTGTATTTTATCGGTGCTTCGCTTGAACCGATTCTTGGTTCGGTTCGTTTTGCTGTTTTATATCTCGTGAGCGGAATTTGCGGGGATGCGGCAAGCTATTCTTTGACGAATGGCTTGTCTGCCGGAGCCAGTACTGCGCTGTTCGGATTGTTCGGCGCATATTTGATGCTTGGAGAATCATTCAGAAACAATGCCTACATTAAGATGATGTCACGCCAGTTTTTACTGTTGGTCGTTTTGAATATTTTCATTGATTTTTTCAACAGCGGAATCGATATTTGGGGGCATATCGGCGGTTTGCTCGGTGGCTTTTTGTTCGGATACGTCATCGGAGCTCCGAAACTTGGAGAAATCCCGGTGGGTAAACGAGTCATCTGTGCAATAGCAATTTTAATGTTTTTGTTTGTTATATTCAAATCGGGTTTCGTTTATTAGTATTTTAAAGTATAATTATTTTCGGAGGACTTTTATGAAGACTTTGTACGATGTCCAACAGTTGCTTAAACGTTTTGGAATATTTGTCTATGTTGGAAAAAGACTTTGGGATATTGAGCTGATGGCTTTGGAATTGGATAATTTATACAAAGCCCAGGCAATCGACCAAAAAACTTTTCTTAGCGCGAAGCTTGTTTTAGAAAGAGAGCATCGTTACGAGGAAAAACGTGAAAGGACGAAAAAGAACATAATGGAGGATGAAGTGTAATGGATAAGAAACTTATCGGTGTTGACCTTGGCGGGACGACAATCAAATTTGCGATTTTGACGCAAGATGGCGAGGTTCAGCAAAAATGGAGCATCAAGACTGATATTTTAGATGAAGGTTCACATATCGTTCCTGATATTATCGAATCAATCAACCATCATCTTGATTTGTATGAAATGAAGCCGGAACAGTTTATCGGCATCGGAATGGGAACTCCCGGGACGGTTGACGTTGAAAAGGGAACCGTTATCGGTGCTTATAATTTAAACTGGAAAACGTTGCAAAACGTTAAAGATGAAGTAGAAAAAGGCACTGGCATTGCTTTTGCCCTCGACAACGATGCCAACGTTGCAGCTTTGGGCGAACAATGGAAAGGTGCCGGCGAAAATGCGGCCAATGTTGCTTTTATTACTTTAGGAACTGGCGTTGGCGGCGGCATCATCGCTGACGGGAAGCTTCTTCACGGTATGGGAGCTGCTGGTGAAGTGGGTCACGTTAACGTTGAACCTGGCGGATATCTTTGCACTTGCGGAAATCGTGGATGTCTTGAAACATATGCGTCAGCAACAGGCGTTGTTCGCGTTGCGCGCGATATGGCAGAAGAATTCGCTGGAAAGTCCGCACTTAAAGATTCCGTTGACAATGGTGATGACGTTACGTCGAAGATGGTTTTTGATTTGGCTAAAGAAGACGATGTCTTGGCTGTCAAAGTCGTTGATCGCGTTTGTCGCTACCTCGGGCTTGCATGCGCAAATATCAGCAGCATTTTGCATCCGGAATATATCGTCATCGGTGGTGGTGTATCTGCTGCCGGAAACTTCTTATTGGAACAAGTCGCCAAATATTTCAAGCAATATGCTTTTCCAACGATTCGCAACACGACAAAGATCAAATTGGCACGTCTTGGCAACGATGCCGGCGTAATCGGTGCAGCTTCTCTTGCGCTTAAATTTAAAGATTAGGACAAAACGCGTTTGCATCATCCCCGTTGCAGAAATGTAGCGGGGATTTTTTGTATCATAGACTTGATTTTATCATCATAATATGCTGATATTATATTAGACGCTTTTTTAGTCTAGGAATCTGGAAAGAGGGATTAATCGTGAATTTAATGTTAGGCGCGGCGCATTCGGTATTTTTCTATATCAACATCGTTTTGATCACAATTCTTGTCTTGATGATCGGAACGCAGCTTTATTGGTTTGTTCGTTCTAAAATTTCCGGCAACGTGATTGACGGTGAGGAATTCGCAAAGGGCATCCATCGTGGGCAGGTGGTTGATTTGCGCGATGAGAACAAGTTTAAAAAAGACCATATGCTTGGAGCGCGCAACATGCCTTTTATGCAATTCAAGATGTATAAAGATGCTTTGAGAAAAGACATGCCTGTTTATTTATATGATGAGGGCGTGCAATATCCGATCAAAGTATCCTCAAAGCTCAAAAAAGAGGGATTTAAAGAAGTGTATATTCTCAAGGGCGGCTATTCTGCATGGGAAGGCAAAAAGAAGGGAACGAAAGTTTCTTCTGACAAATAAAAAAAGCGAGCGGGATTTTGCCGCTCGCTTTTTAATTTTTTAGTTTTGGTGAGCAGAACGACGCTTGCGCATTGCGCGCTTGCGATGTTCGTCTAAAATTGCTTCGCGTTCCTCGATTGGTTCGACAACGGTCTTTTTGAATGCATAGACGCAACCTGCGACTGCACTGATCGTAGCAATGGTGCCGAAAACGAACCCCTTGCCAAATGATTTCATGGGTGATTCCTCCCTTGTTTTATTTACTACTATTATGAACGAAACTCGTAAAAAATTCCAGTTAAATCACTCAAAATTATAATTGCTTCTGACAGAAGAAATAATTTGTGAAATGTTGTAAAATGGTTGTTGTGAGTTGCTCAGAAATATTGCAAAGGAGAGTTCTGATGAAACAAAAGCTTCTTCCGATCGTCGGACCTACGGCGGTGGGAAAAACAGCTCTTTCAATCGAGTTGGCCAAAAGATATCAAGGCGAAGTCATTTCGGGAGATTCGATGCAAGTTTATCGAACGCTTGATATCGGAACGGCAAAGGTGATGCCTGATGAAATGCAGGGCATAAAACATCATTTGATTGATATTTTGGATCCGTCCGAGCGTTTTTCATGCGCCGATTTTATTTTACGATGCAAAGAAAGCTGCCAAGAAATTTCAAAACGAAAAAAGCTTCCGTTGCTTGCGGGCGGTACAGGATTTTACGTTCAGGCTTTGTTGGACGGATTCAAATTGGGGCAAGACGAATATTCAGCGGATGAAAAAGAAAGAGCCAAATGGCATGACTATGCTGAAAATCATGGACGTCAAGCACTGTGGAACAAATTGAACGAAGTTGATCCGATTGCTGCTGCAAAAATTCCGGTCGGAAATGAAGTGCGCGTCGTCAGGGCGTTGGAGGTTTACGAAAAGACGGGCAAGAAATTTTCGGAACAAAACGATGTTCAAGACGGCGAATTTGATGCTTTGATAATCGGGTTGACGACCGACAGAACGCTGCTTTATGAAAGAATCAATCAGCGCGTCGACTTGATGATGAAACGAGGCTTGGAAAAAGAAGCAAGAAGTCTGTACGAAGCAGGGGGATCTTTGCTTCCTGCCGGCAAAGGAATCGGATATAAGGAATTTTACCCTTATTTTGCCGGTGAAAGCACGTTGGAAGAATCTGTCGATCTTGTTAAGAAGAATTCGCGTCACTATGCTAAGCGTCAGCTGACATGGTTCAGAAACAAGATGGACGTCGTCTGGTTTGATTTGGTGCAGCACCCTGAGCAAATTAAGAATATATGTGCAGTCGTTGATGATTGGCTGCTCAATAAGGAAAGGTGAATGTAATGAATTCATGGAAAGATAAATTTCCAAAAGATTTGCAGGAAAAGATTGCCGAAGTTGATGAGATGATTTCGGGTCGTTTGAACGAAATCACGGAACAGGAATTGTACAATCAGCAGCGTGTTTTGGAACTTTACCGAAAACATCGCGTTGCTGAAGAAGATTTGGTCGGTTCGACCGGTTACGGATACGATGACGTCGGTCGTGACAAGCTTGAAAAAATTTTTGCCGAGTATTTTAAGACGGAAGATGCGTTGGTAAGACCGCAGATCGTTTCCGGAACTCATGCAATCAAGACATGTCTTTTTGGCGTTATGCGTCCGGGAGATACGCTTTATTATATGACCGGAATGCCTTATGATACGATCCAGGAAGTGATTGGCATTGCCGGAGACAATCCCGGAACGTTCAAAGAATACGATATGCATTTTGAATACACGCCGTTGCTTGAAAACGGTGAAGTTGACTATGAAAGCTGCGGAAAATTTCTTGAGGAACATCCGGACGTCAAGGTAATCGCGCTGCAACGATCACGAGGATATGCTACGAGGGACAGCTTTACGATTGAAAAGATCAAGCGGATGATTGCATTCATCAAAGAGCGCGCTCCTAAAGCAATCATTTTTGTCGACAATTGTTACGGCGAATTTTCTGAAACTGAAGAGCCGACTTTCTTTGGAGCTGATTTATTGGCAGGATCCCTCTTTAAAAATGCAGGGGCGGGCATCGTCAAGGGCGGGGCATTTATTGTCGGTCGTAAGGATTTGATTGCTAAATGCGCAGCGCATTTGATTGCTCCCGGCTCAGGCAAGTCTGAAGGACCGACGTATGCATATTTAAGAGATTTTTATCAAGGATTTTTTATGGCTCCGCATACGACGGGACAAGCAATCAAGGGCTCGATTTACGCTGCTGCCTTATTGGAAAAACTTGGCATGGACGTTTCTCCGAAGTGGGATGCTCCGCGCACGGATCTGGTTCAAACGATTACGTTTGGGGCGCGAGAGCCGATGATCAAGTTTTGCGCTGCAATTCAGCATAATTCAGCTATGAATGCATTCGTTGATCCGGTTCCGAGTTACATGGATGGTTATGAAGACGAGATAATCATGGCATCCGGCAGCTTTACGGAAGGATCGACGATTGAGCTTTCGTCTGATGGTCCGCTTCGTGAACCGTATTGTTTGTATATTCAGGGCGGTTTGTCGTATGAGCACGTAAAAAATGCGATTACTGAGGCTGCTTTTGAAACTTTTTACAAGTAATTACATTCATGTTATAAAAAGTAACATTAAAGGGTTGACAAGGGCGCATTAAGTTGTTATCATAAACTTGTAATTTTTAAGGAGGATGGATATGAAAGAAAAAGAACTGAGACGTTCTTTAGCCGTTCTTCCGATTGGAACGGTCATGAAGTTGACGAGTCTTTCAGCACGTCAAATCAGATATTATGAAGAGCAGGGTTTGGTGATTCCTGAACGCAACGAAGGCAATCGCCGGATGTACTCTTTAAATGATATCGATACTTTGCTTGAAATCAAGGATTACTTGACTGAAGGCATAAACATGGCCGGCATAAAGCACATTTACGAAGAAAAGGCGAAAGAAGAAGCAGAAAAAAAGGCACGCATGGAACAGCCTTTGACGGATGCTGATGTTCGCCGGATTTTGAGAGATGAGTTTCTTTCGGTTGGCGGTTTGAAGAAAGAAGATCAGTTTACTTTCCGCAATCGTACCCTCTAATACACTTACAAGGAGCAAACCGACATGGCAAAACCTAGCTACACAAAAGACGATATTCGTCGTATTGTTAAAGAAGAAAACGTTCAATTTCTGCGTTTGATGTTCACTGATTTGTATGGCACGATCAAGAACGTTGAAGTCCCTATCAGTCAATTAGACAAGCTGCTTGACAACAAGCTGATGTTTGACGGTTCATCAATTGATGGTTTCGTTCGTATTGAAGAAAGTGACATGTGGCTTTATCCAGATCTTTCGACATGGATGGTCTTTCCATGGGATAACGGACACAATGGCAAGATTGCTCGCGTCATCTGTGAAGTTTATAATGCAGATCGCACGCCGTTTATGGGCGATCCTCGTAACCAATTGATGCATATTCTTGATGAAATGAAGGAAATGGGCTTTACTGATTTCAATATCGGGCCTGAACCAGAATTCTTCCTGTTTAAGATTGATCCTGAAACCGGCAAGCCAACGACACATTTGAATGACCAAGGCAGCTACTTCGATTTGGCACCTGTTGATTTGGGTGAAAACTGCCGTCGCGACATCGTTCTTGAACTTGAAAAACTCGGTTTTGACGTTGAAGCTTCTCACCACGAAGTTGCGCCTGGTCAGCATGAAGTTGACTTCAAGTACGCTGATGCTTTGCATGCTTGCGACAACATCCAAACATTTAAGCTTGTTGTCAAAACAGTTGCGCGCAAGCATGGTTTGCACGCAACGTTCATGCCAAAGCCGCTTGATCGCATCAACGGTTCCGGCATGCATATGAACATGTCATTGTTTACAAAGGACGGCAATGCGTTCTTTGATGAAAACGGAGAAGACCAGTTGTCACAAAATGCTAAGTACTTCTTGGGCGGCTTGTTGAAGCATGCACGCAGCTTTACGGCTGTTACAAATCCGACGGTCAACTCTTATAAGCGTCTGGTTCCTGGTTATGAAGCACCTGTTTACGTTGCATGGTCCGGACGCAACCGTTCACCGTTGGTTCGTGTTCCGATTGCTCGCGGATTGTCAACACGTTTGGAGCTTCGCAGCGTTGATCCTTCGGCCAATCCATATTTGGCGGTTGCGACAATCCTTGCAGCCGGCTTGGATGGCTTGAAGAACAAGATTGAAGCACCAAAGGCAATCGATCGCAACATCTATGCAATGGATGACGATGAACGCAAGGCAAATGGCATCGTTGATCTTCCTTCAACGCTTCATAATGCTTTGAAGGAATTGACGTCTGATGAAGTTATCAAGAAGGCCATGGGTCCGCACTTGTATTCTAACTTCGTTGAAGCAAAACGTCTTGAATGGGATGCATATCGCCAAGAAGTTTCTGAATGGGAACGTCAGCAATATCTTGAACTTTACTAAAAAGAATTTGCAAGATATGTCATTGCCAGTCGGTTTTCAATCAGTAATTTGAAAAAATAATGGATATTACTTCAGTCATGCAGATTTGCATGGCTGTTTTTGTTTTTATTTGAACTACCCCAACTTAACCTGAAACTTCGTTTTTTACCGGTTTGAAGTTGGGGATTCCAGGAACACGGCAAACTTGCCAGTCTAGTTCTTCACTAAGTTGGTAGAGGTCACCGCTATTTACCAAGGTACGTTCCATACCTGTTTATTATTAAGCCAGAGTTTCTAATCCTTTAGCCAAGATATTTTTAACTGCGTTTACATCTCTATCGAGATGCGCATGACAATTAGGACAGTCCCATTCACGAGCAGCTAGCCATTCTGACTGAGAAAGGCTGTCAAACTCGTGATTTTTTTGTTTGCATTCATGACAAATACGACTGGTATTTTTAGGGTCTATGATAATTAATTTTTTGCCATACCATGCACATTTATATTTAAGCTGACTGATTAAAGTTCCCCAGGAAGCATTGGCAATTGAGGCAGACAGATGATGATTTTTTATCATGTTCTTTACACTTAAATTTTCAACTACAATAGTGTCATAATCTTTAACCAATCTAGTTGTCAACTTGTGCAGATTGTCTCTTCTTCGTTCAGCAATATGTTTCTTAAGTTTGGCTACAGTTCTCACAGCCTGCTGATAGCGCGGAAATTGCTTTAAGTCCGTTCTGGGAAATAAGACTTTATCATGCTCATCAAAAGCCATCGCTTTTTTAGCATTTTCATAGCGTCTGGATTTTTTACGTTCCCAAATTCTTAATTGTTTATTCAGCCTGTCATCAACTTTGAGAATGTCTTCTTTTTGACCGTCAGAAGTGACAGTGAGACTTTTTAACCCTAAATCAATCCCGACAGACTTCTTAGTCTTTTTGAAAGTTTGGTTTTCACTTTCAACTAAGATACTGGCCTGATATTGTTTTCTTGAATTAACGCGAACTGTAACAGCTCTAATCTTGCCATTTAATATTCTGCCGGCTTTAAAGTACACTAAGCCTAGTTTAGGCAGTTTAATGTGATGTTCATCCACAATTCTAATATTATTATTGACAAATTTAGAAGTATAGCTTTGGTTAGTGTTTTTCTTTGATTTAAACCTTGGAAAACCATTTTGAAGGCTATGATTGAAAAATTTTTGAAAAGCGTCGTCCAAATCTCGATTTACTCTTTGAAGAGACGTAGACTCTGCCTGTTTTAACCAAGGATATTCTATTTTTAAAGCTGTCAGCATGACATCCATTGAATATCTGCCTTGGAATTTAGCCTTTTTATTGTTTTTATAGCGTTCAATGTGCATATTAAGCATTTGATTCCACACAAAACGAGCACAACCAAAATTAACATGAATCTGATTGCGTTACGTTTTATTAGGATATAATCTCAATTTGAACGCTTTTAAAACCACTATTTTTGACCTTGCCTTTCAATATATTGTTTAATTACGTCAATTGAAACTCCGCCAGTGGAAATCAAACAGTAGCTTTTAGTCCAAAAAGCTTCCTTAAAAAAGAAGCGCTGAGTGCTTCAAAAGAGGCGATTCATCCCCCACTTAGAGAAGTGGGGGCATTCTCGCCCCTTCAGGGTAAATTGTTAAAAAATCCCGTTGCCAAATGCAGCGGCAATGTCTTTTATGTCCCCGGGTTGCCATAGGTACAGATAAGCTAGGATAGTTTAGCTGTTCCCTTATCAAGAATGTTTTTAGCTGCGTTCCAGTCACGAATATGGCGAGTGCCACAGTTAGGACACGTCCATTCACGATCAGCCAAGGTTAGCTTTTTAGTATCATCAGTCCCCATCACAAAGCCGCTGATGAGTTATCAAACGAAATGAAGAAGATCCTATGGCGGGTGGCTGAGGATAACGAAATCGTAATCGAGGAAACGGAAGTTATGCCTGACCATGTTCATGTCTTGATCAGCTTTCCGCCTGGCAAGGCACCGACCAGCGCCATCAAAGCGCTCAAAGGCAGAAGAGCCTTTATTTTCTTGCGTCGACACCCGTAAATTCGGCAGTCCCAATCCTGGGATGGTCATTTATGGTCGCCTGGCTGCTACATGAGCACGTCAGGCAATATGAGCAAAGAAACAGTCGAGAAATATATAAACGATCAAAAATACAATGAGATGAAAAAAGCTCCTTACAGAGCTTGATAGGGCCTATCCATCCCATGACTAAAGTCACGGGATTCCCGGCCAGACATAATTAAAGACAGGTAATTGATTTGTTCAATTCTGATCGGATATCCCATAGAATGATCAGCCTTATTTTTGAGAAGAATGGCATCGGTGCGTGAATGCAGCAAAGTGATTGTTCCGCTGACCTCTTCGATTTCTCCGTCTGTCCAATTAAGCTGCAAGATGACCTCTTGTTTGTTCTGAGCGGCTTTACTGATGAACAGACGCAGCTGTTCTTTTGGCATGCTTGGTTCCTTTTTGATATCTTTGCCGTTTTCAAAGATAGTTTTGAATGTCTGCTTGATTTTAGATATTTTTTCCTGAGAAAGGAATGCTTTAAGCATATTTCTGATCCCCCTTAAAGTCCAATAGGAACGTTTGTTTACTATAAGCTTATTATATAAACATAAGTTCGAAAAATCAAGAATAAAACAAAAATACGTTCACTTATTTTAGGCGGTAATTTTGGCAAAGATATTTGTTGCTTTTTCTCTCTTTTCCAAAATCCTTAAATTAAAATTAAAAAACAAGTTAAAATATGTAAAAATGCGACAAATATCCGCTGATGGGTTGAAAATACTTCGTAAAAAGTGCAATATAATAATTAATACTATTTTTGGAGGGGTTAGCAGCAATGGCTAAAAGAGGTATGCTGATCGTCTTGTCCGGTCCGTCAGGCGTCGGTAAGGGCACTGTTCGAAAAGAAATTTTTTCTCAAGATGATAACAACTTTCACTATTCAATTTCGATGACGACGAGGAAGATGCGTCCCGGTGAAGTGAATGGCAAAGACTATTATTTTGTTTCAAAAGAAGAGTTTGAAAAAGAAATTGGGTCCGGTGGCATGCTTGAATATGCCAAATATGTTGACAACTACTATGGAACACCGTTAAAATACGTTAATGAAATGTTGGATGCTGGCAAGGACGTTTTTTTGGAAATTGAAGTCAACGGTGCAATGCAGGTTCGCAAAAAAGCTCCGGACGGATTGTTCATCTTTTTAACGCCGCCTGATTTGATGGAATTGCGTCAACGGATCGTCAATCGCGGAACGGATGACCTTGAAACAATCGACAAGCGAATGAAAAAAGCCGTCGGTGAAATCGAAATGATGCAAAATTATGATTATGCGGTCGTAAATGACGAAGTACCAAAAGCAGCCGAAAAAATCAAGACGATTATTCGTGCCGAACGTTGGCGCGTAAAGCGTTTCTTGCCTGATTACAAAAAACAATTAAAACTGGAGGGAACGGAGATATGATTTTATATCCATCAGTCGATGAGTTGCTTGAACGCGTTGATTCGCGCTATTCGCTTATTTTGCTTGCTTCCAAGCGTGCGCATGAACTGGATGCCGGTGCATCCCCGATGCTTGAGGAAAGCGAATATAAGTCAGTTAAAAACGTTGGTCGTGCTTTGGAAGAGGTCGTGGCCGGAAAACTCAGGATTAAATCTGAAGGTCAAGAAGGATAAATGCGTTTCAAGAGACTAAGCAATTTCTTAGTCTCTTTTTTTGCGCTTCAATGTGGTAAAATTAAAGCATGAATGAGGGGGGCTTATTTTGACTTCAAAACACGTAGCATTTTATATTACAGGCGGAATCGCAGCATATAAGGCTGCTTATTGCGTCAGAGAATTTGTAAAGCATGGATATGAAGTTCGTTGCGCAATGACGAAAAGCGCGGCTGAATTCGTAAGTCCGCTGACGTTCGAAACGCTTTGCAAAAACAAAGTCGTATCGGATTTGTTTGATCAGAATAATGATTCTCAGGTTGCACACATCGATCTTGCCGATTGGACCGATTTGGCAGTCGTCGTTCCGGCAACGGCCGACATTATTGGGAAGATGGCAAACGGAATTGCAGACGATGCGGTTTCGACGTCTTTGCTCGCAACGGATGCGCCTGTCTTCGTCGTTCCCGCGATGAATGAGAAAATGTTGACAAATCCTGCCGTCAAGAGAAATTTGAAACGTTTGAAAGCAGACGGCATTGAGATTATTGAACCTGATTACGGCTTTTTGGCGGAAGGCTATTCCGGAAAGGGACGAATGAAGGAACCAAAGGAAATTTTTTCGTATATCGATGAAAAATGCAGAGCTGAGCAACTAATTGATCTTAGTGGGGAAAAAATCATTGTCACTGCTGGCGGAACTGTCGAACCGATTGATCCGGTGCGCTTTTTGACGAATCGTTCGAGCGGCAAGATGGGCTATGCGCTAGCTGAAAATGCGGCTGCATTTGGTGCTGACGTCACGCTCGTTCACGGCCCGGTCAGATTGGCAGATATTCCCGGCGTTGAGATGGTCGAAACGGTTACTGCCGATGAGATGGCTTCAGAAGTTTTGAAACGTTACGAAGAAGCTGATGTCGTAATCATGGCGGCTGCAGTTGCCGATTATCGTCCTGAGAAGTTTTATGACGAAAAGGTCAAAAAATCTGACGGTGACTGGAATCTTAGGCTGGTTCGAAACGTTGACATCTTAAAGCTTTTGGGCGAAAGGAAAACAAAACAAAAATTAGTCGGATTTGCGGCTGAAACAGAAAATCTGCTAGAAAATGCTCAAAAGAAACTGACTGAGAAAAACGTCGACTTGTTGGTCGCAAATGACGTTTCAAGAAAGGACGTCGGTTTTGGTTCTGATGAAAACGAGGTTTTTTTGCTGTTTAGAAACGGTGCTAAAAAGAAGATCTCCAAAACTTCCAAAGAAAAAATCGCGCAAGACGTCTTGAGCGAGCTGTCCAGTCTATGAGGGGTGAACGGATGAGTCTTTACGCACAAGTAATCGTTGATGTTCCGACGATGCAGACGAACAAACCCTATACTTATCTTGTTCCGAGCGAATTGGAAGAGCAGATTCAGGCAGGGATGCGTTGCGTTGTTCCTTTCGGAAAAGGATCGCGAAAGATACAGGGATTCGTGCTTGATGTCTCAAATCAAAAGCCGGATGAGGATTTTGAAATCAAAAAAATAATTTCTTTGATGGACTTTGTGCCGGTTTTAAACGAAGAAGCCTTGCAGCTTGCGGATTGGATGGCAAATTACACGTTTTCGTTCAAAATTTCATGTCTTCAGACGATGCTGCCGAACGTTATGCGTGCCGGTTATGAAAAGAGCATTCGTTTGCTGGATGAAAACGTCGAACCGGAAATCAAGAAGTTATTTGATCAAAACAACCTTTTGGCTTTTGACGACAAGATGGACGCAAAAATCAGGCGGAAAATTTATGGACTGCGCAAAAAAGATAAAGTTGAGATCGTCTATCACGTAAATGACAGGGCACGAGTCAAAGAAACTGAATTTATCAAGTCAAAAATTACTGCGGAAAACATCTCTGCATTTTTAAACGCCCAAAGAAAGACTGCAACCAAAAAGAAACGGATGCTTGAAAAGCTCTTGGATCTTGGAAATGATTCGGTTGAAAGAATCAAATTTCAAAAACAAAACAGCTTTACGTCAAATGACGTCAAACAAGCCGAAAACTCAGGCTGGCTGAGTCTTGTTTCAAAAGAGACCTATCGAAATCCTTCAGAAAACGCAACAACAGAATCATCTTCGCCAAGGAAGCTGACGGCCGAACAAAACGTTTGCGTTACAAGGATAAATCAGGCAATTGAGCAAGAAGAAAGCGATGTTTTCCTGCTTCAGGGCGTGACGGGAAGCGGAAAGACGGAGGTTTATCTTCAAACGATAGCCCACGCTCTCAAGCTTTCAAAAAAGGCTTTGATGCTTGTTCCGGAAATTTCGCTGACGCCGCAGATGGTCCGACGCGTCAAAGGACGTTTTGGACCAAAGGTGGCAATGCTTCACAGTGCGCTTTCCGATGGTGAACGTTTTGACGAATGGCGCAGAATCGAACGCGGTGAAGCGCAAGTAGTTGTCGGGGCACGCTCTGCTGTTTTTGCGCCGCTTGACCGGATTGGCATAATTATTATGGATGAAGAGCATGAAACCAGTTATAAGCAAGATGAAATGCCGCGTTATAATGCGCGCGAAGTGGCAATTTGGCGCGGAAAACATCATCATTGCCCGGTTGTTTTGGGTTCTGCAACGCCTTCTTTGGAGTCGAGGGCACGTGGTCAAAAAAGCGTCTATCAGCGTTTGCTTTTGACGAAACGCATCAACGGACGTCCGATGCCTCACGTAGAACTTGTTGACATGCGCGAAGCTTTAAAAAGCGCGCCATCGCCTGATTTTTCAGCTGAATTACTGACGAAAATCAAAGAGCATCTTAAAAGAGACGAACAAGTCGTTTTGATGCTTAATCGAAGAGGATACTCTTCATTTGTCATGTGTCGAGAATGCGGCTTTGTCTTAAAGTGTCCGAATTGCGACATTTCGTTGACGCTTCATATGGATACGCACAGTATGAAGTGTCATTATTGCGGGCATGAGGAGTCAATTCCAAGAATTTGTCCGAGCTGCCGAAGCAATAAGATTCGCTATTATGGAACGGGCACGCAAAAAGTCGAGGAACAACTGCATGAATTGCTTCCAAATGCCAGAGTTCTGCGAATGGACGTCGATACTACGCGACGCAAAGGAGCGCATGAACGCCTTCTGGAGCGTTTCGGCCGGCACGAGGCCGATATTTTGCTGGGAACGCAAATGATTGCCAAGGGCCTTGACTTTCCCGACGTCACTCTCGTTGGGGTTTTGAATGCCGACACTGCCTTGGGACTGCCTGATTTTCGATCAAGCGAAAAGACTTTTCAGCTTTTGACGCAGGTCAGCGGTCGCGCCGGACGTGCGGATAAAAACGGCGAAGTCGTGATTCAGACTTTTAACAAGGAGCATTATGCGATTCAATTTGCGTGCACGCAGGAATATGAGCGTTTTTATGCTTATGAAATGCAGCTCAGGCATCGTTTGGGGTATCCGCCGTACTATTTTACGATCAAAATTACCGCAAGCTATGACAATGAAGCTGATGCCTGTAGGAAGATGTATGAAATAAGAAGGGAACTGAGCCAGGTTTTGAGCAAATCCGCAAAGATTCTTGGGCCTACGCCAAAGGCCATCATGCGCGTGAATAATCGCTACTATTATCAGATTGTGATTGAATATAAAAAGGAACCTCGACTTGAAGAGTATTTGCAGGATCTTTTGGTCAGAAGTCAGACGGATGAACCGAAGGGCCTGAAATTGATTATTGACCGTGATCCGATCAGCTTTATGTAACAGGAAGGAAAGATAAAATGACATCAATTGTTTTTATGGGAACGCCGAAGTTTTCCGCACCGATCTTGGAGGGATTGATCAGGGGAGGCTATGACGTGAAAGCCGTCGTGACCCAACCTGATCGATATGTTGGCCGCAAGCACGTTTTGACTGCTTCCCCGGTTAAAGAAACAGCGGTAAGACACGGAATAGAAGTTTTGCAACCGGAAAAAATTTCCGGAAGCGCTGAAATGGACCGAATTATTGAATTGAAACCAGATTTGATCGTCACGGCCGCATTTGGTCAGTTTTTGCCGAACAAGCTGATTGAAGCCGCAAAAGTGGCCGCAATCAACGTGCATGGATCGCTTTTGCCAAAATATCGCGGCGGGGCTCCAGTACAGTATGCGATTATGAACGGTGACAGTGAAACTGGCGTGACGATCATTTATATGGTCAAGAAAATGGATGCCGGCGCAATGCTTGCGCAAGCAAAAATGCCGATTGAAGAAAATGATGATACGGCAACCGTTTTTCAAAAAATGAGCATCCTTGGACGCGATACATTGCTTGAAACGATTCCCAAAATTTTGGACGGAACGATCAAACCGATTGCTCAAAATGAAGAGAGGGTCGTTTTTTCTCCGACCATCAAACCGGAAGAAGAAGAATTGTCGCTTGAGTCAACCGCGCGCGAGCTTGATTGGAAAATCAGGGCGCTGCGTCCGACTCCGGGTGCTTATTTTGCTGATTTTTTGGGAAAGCGCACGAAACTTTGGGATATTTCCGTTTTGGATGAAAAAACTGCCTTTGCCAGCGGGACGGTCGTTGAAGCCGGAAAGCACGTTTTGAAGATGGCGGCAGCAGACGGTACCGTTTACAGGATAAATGAGCTGCAGCCGGCCGGGAAACCGAAAATGAAGGCAACGGATTATCTGAACGGAATCGGCAAGGGACTTGAGGCTGGACAAAAGGTGATTGTTTAATGAAAAAACTTGATAGAAACCCGCGCTTCTTGGCGGTCAAACTGTTGGAGCGAATCGAAAAAAACGGCTCATATTCCAACCTGGCATTGAATCAGACAATAAAAAAAAGCCAGCTTGATGAAAGAGACGTCGGTCTTTTGACAAACATCGTCTATGGAGTCATTCAACGAAAGCTCACCTTGGAATTTTATCTTGACGGTTTCATAAAGAACGGGCGCAAGGTGGAGCCGTGGGTTTACGAACTTTTGAAAACGGCTCTCTATCAGCAGCTGTATCTTGACAAGATCCCGAAACGTGCCATTTTCAACGAAACGATTGAAATTGCAAAGGTCAACGGTCACGAAGGAATCAGACGATTCGTGACCGGAATTTTGCACGAAATCGAGCGCAAAGGTCTTCCCGATCCAAGTAACGTCAAAGATTCTGCGGAAAAAATCAGTATTGAATCAAGCACGCCAAAATGGCTCGTTGAAAAACTGACTGAAGAACTTGGTTTTGAAAAAACCATCAGTCTCTTAAAATCGATCAATGAGCCACCGGCCCAAAGCATTCGGGTCAATCTTGCGAAAAATACGGTTCATCAAGCCGTCTCAGCATTGGAAAAAGAGGGTTTCAAGGTTTCAAAAAGTCTTGTTTCACCGCTTGGACTGCGCGTAAGCGGTGGTTTTATTCCTCACAGCGATGCTTATAAAAGAGGTTTGGTGACTGTTCAGGACGAAAGCGCCATGCTTGCAGTGGATTCAATGGACGTTAAGTCAACGGACGTTGTCTTGGATGGTTGTGCTGCCCCAGGCGGAAAAACGATGCAGATTGCAGCCGTTCTCGACAGCGGAAGGGTATATGCTCTTGACATCCACGCCCATAAGGTCGGATTGATTGAGAAAAATGCCGAACTTTGCGGCGTAACCAATTATGTGACGGCTAAAAAAACGGATGCCAGAAAAGCAAAAGAGGAATTTGATGAAGAAAGTTTTGACAAAGTTTTGATTGATGCGCCATGTTCAGGACTCGGATTGATGAGAAGAAAGCCTGAGGTAAAATATGACAAGCATTTTAAAGACTCGCTTTCTTTGCACGACGTTCAGGTCGGAATTCTCGATCAGGTTGCAGAACTAGTCAAACCGGGAGGGAGACTGACATACAGTACCTGTACGATTTTGAATGAAGAAAATCAAGCAACCGTGGATGCTTTTTTGAAACGGCATCCTGAATTTTATCAGATCAAGACAGAAACAAGCTTTAAAATCAAAGATGAAAGAAAAACTTTAGGGTTGACTATATATCCGGATGATTTCGGATCGGACGGGTTCTTTATCGCAACATTGATGAAAAAAGAGGAATGAGGTGATTAGATGAGAATAGCATATGGCAGCGATGTCGGCAGAAAACGTGCCAAAAATGAAGATAGCGTTGGAAATTTCAAAAATAGATTCAACGTTGTTTTTGTAATTTTGGCTGACGGACTTGGGGGCTATCAAGGCGGTGAAGTTGCTTCTGAAATGGCTGTTTCTCATCTTGGGTATCTGTTTGAACAAACTGAGCTCAATAATTCTAATGATGCCAAAGTCTGGTTGGAAGAAAAGCTTTCATGCGAAAATCAGATGATTATTGAGCGATCGAAACAATATCAAGATCTCGAAGGAATGGGGACGACCGTTGTTTGTGCCATGTTTTTTGAGAACAAGTGCCTGATTGCCCATCTCGGCGACAGTCGCGCATATATTTTGCATGATCAAAAACTTGTACAGCTTACTGAAGACCATTCTCTTGTCAACGAGCTGGTCAAACGAGGAGAAATCAGTGCAGATGAAGCAAAACACCATCCGCAAAAAAATATTGTGACAAGGACGTTGGGAATTTCTGAGAACGTTTCGCTTGATTTTGATGAACTGATCTTGGGTTCGGGAGACAAGGTGATGCTTTGTTCAGACGGACTGACCAATATGGTCGATGATGACGCAATTGAAAAAGTTCTTCAAAAAGATGAATCGTTGGATGATCAGTGTCAAGAACTGATCGCAAAGGCGAATGAAAACGGTGGTAATGACAACATTACTGTTTTGCTAGCTGATTTTTCCTCAAAGGACGGTGACATGCCATGAGAGAAGGATATGCTTTAAGCGGGCGCTACAAAATTGTCAGATTGCTTGGCGAAGGAGGCATGGCCAACGTTTACCTGGCACGTGACCTGATTTTGAATCGTGATGTTGCCGTTAAGATTTTGCGTCTGGATTTGCGTGACGATCAAGCGGCAATCAGGCGTTTCAGACGTGAAGCCAACTCTTTGACCGAACTCGTAAATCCCTACATTGTCAATATCTATGACGTTGATGAAGACAACGGGATGCAGTACCTGGTAATGGAATATGTTGACGGAACGGACCTCAAGGAATATATTGCCAGAAATCACCCTGTGCCATATGCAAGAATTATCGAAATTTTCTTGCAGATTTTGTCCGCCGTCGATGAAGCTCATGCCCATGGAATCATCCATCGCGATTTGAAACCTCAAAATATTTTAATGGATAAGAACGGCAATGTTAAAGTCACGGATTTCGGAATTGCGGTTGCTGCGGCTGAAGAAACGATGACGCGTACCAATACGCTGATGGGGTCCGTTCACTATATTTCTCCGGAGCAGGCGAGAGGAAGCATCATTACCAAGCAATCTGACATCTATTCGTTGGGAATCGTATTGTTCGAGATGTTGACCGGTCATGTTCCTTACGAGGGAGAAACGGCCGTTTCAATTGCTTTGAAGCATTATCAAAACGAAATGCCGTCGGTTCGAAAATATGACAAGAAGATACCGCAAGCTTTGGAAAACGTTGTTTTGCATGCAACGGCCAAAAATTTGAACGATCGCTATCAAAACGTTGCAGAAATGGAAAGGGATCTGAGAACATCACTTTCTTCAAATCGCATCAATGAACCGAAGTGGCATTCTGCCACTGTCGTTGACGGAGAAACCAAAGTTTTGCCGACATTGGACAAATCCGTCACGGAACAAGAAGAATCGGATCAGGTTAAAGAATTAGAAGCAGAAGTGTCAGAAGTCTTAGGTACATCTGTCAAGTCCAAATGGTGGTCATTTTTGATGAAGGGCAAGCACAAGTGGTTTTTATTCAGCGCAATCTTGATCTTGTTCATTTTGGTATTCTGTTTGACGCTTAGACCAAAAGACGTTGCGGTCCCTGACTTGCGAGGAATGACGCGCTCGGAAGCTTCCAGAATGCTGAAAGATGAGAAGCTTTCTTTAGGCAAGGTTTCCTATCGCTACAGTGAAAAATTCAGCTATAATCAGATTATTACGAGCAATCCGGAATACGGAACGAAGGTTAAAGAAAATACCGCCGTCAACGTCGTTGTTTCTAAAGGCCTTGAAAAAGTCAAATTTGGCAACTATCGCGGCAGAAGCTATAATTCGGTCAAGAAATTTTTGCAAAAAAGGGGCGTGACCGTCTACAAGGAAACGAAGTATTCAAATAAGTATGCCAAAGGCGAGATTATTGATCAATCGATTCCGCCGAAAGAAAAAATCGTACTGTCTCAAGCAACGGTTTCCTTTACCGTCAGTCTTGGGGCCAAAAATATTATGGTTCGTGATCTTAGGGGGTACTCCCTTAAAGAAGTTCAGGACTATGCCGAAGAAAGCAGCCTGAATCTCATTATCAGGCGAATTGATTCTGACGAACCGGTTAATACCGTCGTTGCTCAGTATCCTATCGCCAATACCTATGTTGGTCGCGGAAGCAACTTGACCGTGTCGATTTCGACCGGAAAAAAGGAGGAGTTTTCGGCTTCATCATCATCTTCAAGTTTTTCATCATCATCTTCAAGTTCTTCAAATAAGCAAGAAGACAGGGGGCTGAATTTCACGAAGAGCATCTCGATTCCTTACAAAGGAAAAGACGGTCATCCGGTTACGGTCATCATCTATGTTTCCGATAAGAATCATAATTTCAATAAAGTGTACAAAACGATGCCGATCAGTGCCGATGCCAGTGAAACAGTAAACTTTAGCGTTGATTCAGGCCAGGTCGGCAAGTACAAGGTGGTTGCGTCTGACGGAACCGTGCTTGTCGAAGACGACAACGTTACGCCATAAAAAACGGAGGCTTGGAAAAAACTCTGCCTCAATTAAAAATCCGGATTAGATTTGCAGTTGATTGCAAATCTAATCCTTTTTTCATGTGCATGACAATCACCTTCCATGATGGAAACGTTCCAAAAAATCAACCTTTTGACAAATAGACAGCAGCCTTTTCCTCAATCAGTCATAAACGCAACGACAAAAGCCATGGACATGAATCTTGTTTTAACCCCTTTCTTTGGTGTAAAATTAAGTCTGACAAGAAAGGCAGGTTGAAAATTTGGCAAAAGGACAGATCAGACAATCATTAAGCGGATACTACGATATATTTTCAGAAGGTAAAACGTATCGAACCAGAGCTCGCGGAAACTTCAGAAAAAAGGGTCAGACGCCTTTGGTCGGTGATTACGTCGAATTCAAAGCTGATAATGAAAATGAAGGGTACGTGCTTAAAATCTTGGAACGCAAAAACCAGCTGGTTCGCCCTCCTGTGGCAAATGTTGATTGCGCGATCGTTGTTACGGCTTGCATTGAGCCTGATTTTTCGAGCAATTTGCTTGATCGTCAATTGGTGATGCTGTCCGAAAACGAGATCGTTCCGATACTGTATTTTTCTAAATCCGATCTGATGGATGAAACGACAAAAGAGCGCATGCTGCCTGTTTTTGACTACTATTCAAAGTATTATCGAACGGTGGTTTCTGAAAAGAACATGGCTGATGAAGAACTGGTCTCGGCCTTGTTTGAAGAAGCAGGAAATGTTTTGGTCGTCATGGGTCAGACCGGTGCCGGGAAGTCGACCTTGCTGAACAGACTTGATCCGAAACTAAAACTTGAAACAGGCGAGATTTCAAAGGCTTTGAGTCGAGGCAGGCATACTACGAGGAAGGTTTCTCTGATGGATGTCAAGGGTCATCTGATTGCTGATACGCCCGGCTTTTCATCGTTTGAACTGCGTGAAATCGAAAAAGAGCGTCTTTCGAGTCTGTTTGAGGATTTCAATGAATACTCACCGCAGTGTCGTTTCAGAGGCTGTCTGCATCTCAATGAACCTGATTGTGCGGTCAAAGCGGCCGTTCTGGAAGGCAAAATTCTTGAAAGTCGTTATGAAAATTATAAATTGTTCCAAAAAATGATTCAGGAACAAAAGCCAAGGTATAAACGCTAGGTTGGAGGGGTTTTTGTGATTATAGCACCATCAATTTTAAGTGCCGATTTTGCCAATTTGGCAGCCGACGTCAAGGCTGTCGAAGAAGCCGGCGCAAAATATTTGCACATTGATATTATGGACGGACACTTCGTTGACAATCTTACGTTCGGACCAAACGTCGTCAAAGCTTTGAGACCGTTGAGCAATTTGTTTTTTGACTGTCATCTGATGGTTGAGAATCCGGAGAAATATCTTCAAGATTTTGCCGCTGCGGGAGCCGATTTGGTCGGCGTGCACATTGAAGCAACCAAGCATGCCCATCGCGTCATTTCAAAGATTCATCAATTGGGAATGAAGTCTGAAATCGTGCTTAATCCGGGAACTTCGATCGAATTTGCCAAAGAAGTGCTGCCGTTGGTTGATTCGGTTTTGATTATGACAGTTGATCCCGGGTTTGGCGGACAGGCTTTTTTGGAAGAGACCGTTTCTAAGATTGCTGAAGCTGAAAAATACAGAAAAGAACATAATTTGAATTATCAGATTGAAGTGGACGGCGGAATCAACGATCAGACGATTAAAACGGCTAAGGCTGCCGGTGCAACGATCGCAGTCGCCGGTTCGTACGTCTTTTCCCAAAATACGCCTGAAGAACAGATTAAAAAGCTGATTGAAGCTTCAAAACAGGTGGAAAAATGAAAATTAATCTTCTGGTTGGCGGTCCAATCGAAAACTATCCCGAAAGACTGCTTGAAAAGCGTGGTCAAGACGAGTTGTGGGTCGGAGCAGATAAGGGAGCGGTCAGACTTTGCGAGGCCGGAATCAAACCGATTCTTTCAATCGGAGACTTCGATTCATCAACGAATCGCGAACGATATTTGGTAGACGTCATGAGCAAGGAAGTGATGACTTCGGTTCCTGAAAAAGACGATACTGATACCGAATTGTGCCTTCGGTTGATTGAACAACGTTTTCATCCGGATCTGATCAGCATTTACGGGGCTACCGGCGGCAGAATCGACCATCTGTTGGCAAATCTTTTTTGCTTGCTTCGACCTGAATTTTTGAATATGATTTCCAAGGTTGAATTCATTGATAAAAACAACGTCATTCGCTTCTATAATCCCGGAGAACATGAAATAAAGCAGATTGAAGGCATGCGCTACTTGGCATTCGTTTCAATGGGGCCGGTAGATGATTTGAATCTGTATGATGAAAAATACAGACTTCGTCATGCCAATCTTTCGCGCGTTATTTCGCTTGCAAGCAACGAATTTGTTTCCGAAACGGCCCATTTCAGTTTCAAGAACGGAAACGTTTGTGTTATTTGGAGCAAGGATTGAAGCAGTGCTATTTTTTGATTGAACAGAATGTTGATATGACAACGTTTCTAGCTATCAAGTGATTTTCCTTGACAGAAAACTCTTGCAATCATGCAATTTCTATGATAATTTTATTTAGTGAATGAGCTTATTAAAGTGCTCCTAATATGATTCGAAGGAGGAAATAAAAATGGCAAAAGATTTTGTAACAGGCCGTAAGACAACTTTCGGCAAAAAGCGTTCACACGCTTTGAACCAAACAAACCGCAGCTGGAAGCCGAATTTGCAAAAGGTTCGCGTTTTGGTTGACGGCAAGCCTAAGAAGGTTTGGGTTTCTACGCGTGCATTGAAATCCGGAAAAGTTACTCGCGTTTAATTATGGCGTATGTTGTCTTTGACAACGCAGGACCCGCATGTAAAATGCAGGGTTCTTTTTTTGTGCTTTTTTAAGGGGATGACCTCGCTTTTTGCGAAAGTTGCAAAACGTTGAGTGTTCGGGTATAGTGGTGAGTGGATGTTTGTGGTAAAATTAAAGATAATTGACGTTTAATCTAAGGAGGCTGTTTTTCAATGGCTGTAAAAATTCAAAACCAATTTGGGAACATCGATATCTCAAATGACGTAATTGCCACTGTCGTTGGCGGAGCCGCAACCGAAATTTTTGGAATTGTCGGAATGGCAAGCAAAAATCAGATTCGTGATAATTTGAATGAAATCTTAAAGCGTGATAATTACGCAAAAGGCGTCGTTGTTCGTCAGGAAGATGAAGGCATTGCAGTAGATGTTTATATCATCGCAGGCTATGGCACGAAGATTTCAGAAGTGTGCCGCAATGCTCAAGACAAAGTCAAGTATAATCTGGAAACCATGCTTGGAGTAACGGCCAAGTCTGTGAACATCATCGTTCAAGGCGTGCGCGTTATTGGAGACTGAGCTTGGATAGCCAAGGAGGATTTTTAAGTTGAAAGTTGAAAAGATCACTGAAACGGAATTCAGAAAAATGATTTTGACGAGTTCTGACAGGTTGAACAAGAATGCGGAATTCATTAACTCTTTGAACGTATTTCCGGTTCCGGATGGTGATACGGGCACGAACATGAGCCTGTCATTTGCCAGCGGTTCGAAATACGTTTCAGAGTCAACATCAGCAAGTGTTGGTGATTTGGCTCAGGCACTCGCCAAAGGTCTTTTGATGGGCGCTCGTGGAAATTCCGGCGTTATCTTGTCGCAGGTTTTCAGAGGATTTGCTAAAAGCGTTTCAAATAAAAAAGAATTGACGCCGCAAGATTTGGCTCAGGCGCTTCAGGGCGGTGTCGAGACGGCATATAAGGCCGTAATGAAACCTCAGGAAGGAACGATTTTGACGGTTGCAAGGAAGTCGGCAGAGGCTGCCAAGAAGGTTGCCAAAGACGGCGGTGATATCGTTGCCGTCATGAAAGACACTTATGAAGCTGCAGAAGCTGCTTTAAAAACAACCCCTGACTTGTTGCCCGTCTTAAAGGAAGTCGGCGTCGTTGATTCCGGTGGGCAAGGTTTGACGTTTGTCTACCAGGGATTTTATGATGCGTTGTCAGGAAACGTTCGCGATGATGAAGTTCATAAGCCGTCTCCCGTCGAAATGGACGAGATGGTCAGCGCTGAGCATCACAAGAGTGCCCAAGGCAAACTCAATACGGAAGACATCAAATACGGCTATTGTACGGAAATCATGGTTCGTCTGGGAGCAGGCCGACTTGTCGAAAAGAAGTTCGATTATGATGAATTTCGTGGTTATTTGGCTGAAATCGGCGATTCGCTGCTTGTTATCGCTGATGACGAAGTCGTTAAGGTCCACGTTCATACCGAACATCCGGGCATGGTCTTATCATACGGTCAGAAGTTTGGCTCGTTGATCAAGGTCAAGGTTGACAATATGCGTCTTCAGCATGAAACAATCCTTGAAAAGGATGAGGAGGAAGAACGAGAGGAAGAAATCTCGAAAAATGAAATTTCCGGAGATTACGGAATCATTGCAATCGCATCGGGAGAAGGGGTTGCGGAAATTTTCAAGAATCTTGGAGCAACGTACGTCTTGAGCGGCGGACAAACGATGAATCCTTCGACGCAGGATATCGTTGATGCAATCTCCAAAACCAAAAAAGACAAGGTCATTATTTTGCCAAACAATAAGAACATCTTCCTTGCCGCAGATCAGGCTGCAGAAGTATGTGACGTTGACGCGGTCGTCGTGCCAAGCAAGACGATTGCTCAAGGGATGGCCGCAATGCTTGGGTTCAGCAAAGACGCAGATCTCGAAGAAAACAAAGAGGCAATGACGGATGAGCTTGATACCGTCATCTCGGGTCAGGTTACGATTGCCGTTCGCGATACGACGATTGAAGGGCGCGAGATCAAAAAAGACGATTATATGGGAATCGTTGACGGAAACATTGTCGTGACAAACCCGGATCGAAAGGAAGCCGCAATCGAAATGGTGAAAGCCATGCTTGATGAAGACAGCGAAGTCGTAACCATCATTTATGGCGAAGACGGAAATAAAGAAGAAGCAGAAGCAATTGAAACAGCAGTAAGTGAGCTTGATGAAGATCTTGAAATTGAGATTCATGAAGGAAATCAGCCGGTTTATCCATATTTGATTTCCGTAGAATAGTTCGTGTTCTGCACCCAGGGTCACAGAGGAACGCGCGCGTTTTTCCGTGACCCTGTTTTTTTGCTAAATATCAAAGAAGAAGGTGAATTTGTCGATGAGGTCATTGCAAGACAAAGTTTCAAATCTTTCGGGAATCGGTCCGAAAAAGGAATTGGCGCTGAAAGCACTAGGAATTGAAACGATTGAGGATCTTTTGTGCTATTACCCATTCAGATATGAGGATATGGCAACAAAAGAAGTTTCAGAACTTGCTGACGGGCAAAAGGCGGTAATTCAAGGTGTTGTTGCAACCGCTCCGGTCGTCGTTCGTTTCGGCAGGGCCAAAAATCGTCTGAATTTCAAACTGTTGGCAGGTCATGACGTCATTCAGATTACCTTCTTTGGACAGGCTTATTTAAAAGACCGGGTTCAGCCGGGCTCAGACGTAGCCGTTTACGGAAAATACGATACCGCAAGGCAGAGCATGACTGGAATGAAACTTTTTTCAAATGGAGGGAGTCAAGAAGATATTGCAGGAGTTTACCGTGCGTCAAAAAAAATCAAAGCTCAAATGATCAAACAGCTGGTTAAAAAAGCATATGAAGAATATCAGGATGTGGTCGAAGAAATCGTTCCCGAGTCAACGAGACGCAAATTTCGATTGCTCAATCGAAAAAAAATGATTCATGACATGCATTTTCCAAAGACGACTCAGGAGTTTGAAATTGCCAGACGATCTGCCATCTTTGACGAGTTTTTCAAGTATGAGGCAAGGCTTGCGCTTCTTAAAAAACTTGATCGAAATGACGCCGGTCTATTGATCAAGTACGATAATTCCATGCTCAAACGTTTTATTTCAGCGCTTCCCTTTGAATTGACAAATGCACAAAAACGCGTCGTGAACGAAATTTGCAGGGACATGCATCGTCCTCTTCATATGAATCGACTCTTGCAAGGCGACGTCGGAAGCGGGAAAACGGTAATTGCGGCAATTGCGATGTATGCTGCAGTTACTGCCGGATTTCAGGCTGCTTTGATGGCTCCGACTGAAATTTTGGCTCAGCAGCATGCCAAAAAACTCAGTGATTTGTTTCAAGATTTTGGTGTCAGCGTTTGTCTTTTGACGGGAACCGAAGCTTCCAAGACAAAGGTCAAGCATGATATCCTGGAAAGACTTGCAAATAAAGAAATCGATATTTTGGTCGGAACTCATGCTTTGATTCAAGATCCGGTCATTTTTAAAAAGCTGGGGCTTGTCGTTACCGATGAACAGCACCGTTTCGGCGTTAATCAAAGAAAAGCATTGAGAGAAAAAGGTGAAAATCCTGACGTTTTGGCAATGACCGCCACCCCGATACCCAGGACGCTTGCAATTACGACGTACGGAGAGATGGACGTTTCCGTAATCAATGAGCTGCCGAAGGGAAGAAAGCCGATCAGGACTTCCTGGGTTAAGCAAAATCAAATGAATGCGACCCTCGATTTTGTAGA
The DNA here is from genome assembly GCF_000224985.1 of Ligilactobacillus ruminis ATCC 27782. Taxonomy (NCBI): domain Bacteria; kingdom Bacillati; phylum Bacillota; class Bacilli; order Lactobacillales; family Lactobacillaceae; genus Ligilactobacillus; species Ligilactobacillus ruminis. Next base: position 1,260,140 of record NC_015975.1, on the reverse strand, counting down.
AAGACAGCTAAAAGACGGGTCACAGGCATATGTCGTTTCGCCTTTGATTGAGGAGTCTGAAGCCGTTGATTTGAAAAATGCTCAGGAAGTTTTTGAAAAACTTGAAAAAAGATATGCGCCATATTATAAAGTCGGCTTGCTTCATGGTAGAATGAAAAGTGACGAAAAAGATGAAATCATGAAAGATTTCAAAGAAGGAAAGTACGATATCTTAGTTTCAACGACCGTGGTTGAAGTCGGGGTCGATGTTCCGAATGCGACCGTCATGGTGATTCTTGATGCCGATCGTTTTGGCCTGGCACAGCTCCATCAGCTCAGGGGACGCGTCGGGCGCGGAAGCAAGGCTTCATATTGCATTCTTTGTGCAGATCCCAAGACTGATTACGGAAAAGAAAGAATGCAGACAATGGTTGAAACGACCGATGGTTTTGTCATTTCGCAAAAAGATCTTGAGTTGCGAGGACCAGGTGAAGTTCTTGGATCAAGGCAATCAGGACTGCCCGATTTCAGAATTGGCGATCCGGTTGCAAATTTCAATACGCTGCAGGCTGCAATGGAAGAAGCGCGTGCGATTATTTTAGACGAAAACTTTGAATATCGAGCAGAAAATGCCGGTTTGATCCGGTATTTGCGCGCTGTTGTATTGGCTGGCGCAAACTTTGATTAAGAAAACGGAGGAATTATTGATGAAGATTGCTGTTGACGCAATGGGCGGAGATTATGCGCCAAAAACGGTTGTTGAAGGCGTGGAAAGAGCACGGGACGAATTTTCTGATACGGAATATCTGCTTTTCGGAGACGAAAAGCAGATTAATGGATTACTCAAAAACAAGGACAGGATTACCGTTGTTCATTCAAGCGAAGTAATCGGGATGAATGACGAGCCTGTCAAGGCCGTCAGAAAAAAGAAGGACTCCTCTCTTGTGATGGCTGCCCAGGCAGTAAAAAGCGGGGAGGCGGATGCATTGTTTTCATGCGGAAATACAGGGGCGCTGCTGGCGGCAGGCTTGCTGATTGTCGGGCGCATCAAAGGGATTCCGCGTCCGGGACTGCTCTCGACGCTTCCAATGGTTTCAGGAACGTCTGGTTCGTTTAATCTGCTTGATTCAGGTGCAAATGCCGACAGCAAACCAGAACATCTTTATCAATATGCTCTTTTGGGAAAATACTATGCTGAAAACGTTCGCGGCATCCAAAATCCGCGTATCGGTCTGCTGAATAACGGGACGGAACCGCATAAAGGCAGCAAACTTACCCTTGAAGCGCATAATCTGATTGAAGCCGACAAATCGCTGAATTTTGTCGGAAACGTTGAAGCTCGCGATTTGATGAACGACGTCTGTGACGTGGTCGTGGCTGACGGATTTACCGGTAACGCTGTTTTAAAGGCAATCGAGGGAACTGCTTCAGCCGTCATGCACCTTTTGAAAGATTCAATCATGAATTCAGGAATCTCAGGGAAACTTGGTGCATTGATGCTCAAATCGACTTTTAAAGATATTAAAGGTCGCATGGACCAATCGCAATATGGCGGAGCCGTTTTGCTCGGAGCCAAATCACCGGTCGTCAAGGCTCATGGGGCAAGCGATGCAAAGACGGTTTACTTTACGTTGAAGCAGATCAGAACAATGGTTGATGGGCGCATGGTTGAAGACTTTACGAAATATTGGGAAGATTTGAGTGCTAAAAAAGCGGCTGAAAGCGACTCAGACACACCTCAGAAGTAGTTGCAGGCGCCTTTACAAGCAAACGAAAAATCGGTAAAATTGGTGTTGTTGTTAATAATTTGAAAATGAGGGAAAACGTTATGACTGAAAATGAAGTTTTTGCAAAAATTCAAAAGCTGATTGAAGAACATTTCAGCGTTTCTGCTGACAAAGTCACGAAAGAAACTGTCTTTACGGAAGATCTCAATGCTGATTCGATTGACTTGGTCGAATTCGTTTTGGAACTTGAAGACGAGTTTGGTTCGGAAATACCTGATGAGGATGCTGAAAAGCTTAAGACAGTTGGCGATGCAGTGTCATATATTATGGCTCGTCAAAACAATTAGAAATATTCGGGAGAGGTGGAGCGTTTGGGCAAGGCCTCTTCTTTTTGATATAATCAAGTGAGACTCAATTTTTAAATGAGGATGGTTTAATATGATAATCGGTTTAACAAAAAAATTAAAGGATGATTACGGAATCAACGTCAAGAATGCGGAACTGTTTGATGAAGCATTCACGCATGCATCATATGTCAACGAGCATCCTAAAGAACATTTGAAATATTATGAACGAATCGAATTTCTTGGAGATGCGGTCATGCAGCTTTGCGTTTCGGAGTATTTGTTCAAACGTTACCCTTCTTTGCCGGAAGGAAAACTTTCAAGACTGCGCGCGGCAATGGTTTGTGAAGACAGCTTCAGCAAATTCGCCAAAGAATGTCATTTTGATGAATATATTCGCCTGGGCAAAGGTGAAGAAAAAGCCAACGCCAGGAATCGACCATCGCTTTTATGCGATATTTTTGAATCTTTTATCGGTGCTCTGTATTTGGATCAAGGAAAAGACAAGGTCGTTGAATTCATCAGTGCCGTTGTTTTTCCGAAACTTGACATGGGCTGGTTTGATCATCTTCTTGATCATAAGACGGAACTTCAAGAATATCTGCAACAAAACGGTGATTGCAAAATCGAATACAAGATGTTGGATGAAAAAGGCCCGGACAACGATAAGACATATACTATGGCCGTTTACGCCGACGGCAAAAAAATCGGTGAGGGTGTCGGTTCCTCGAAAAAAAATGCTGAACAGGCAGCTGCATATCAAGCATTGAAAGTTGCCAAGCAGTAATTGAGGGGGAAATTTAATGAGGATCAAATCGTTAACTCTTAGCGGCTTTAAATCGTTTGCCGATAAGACGACGATCGAATTTCAGGATGGACTCACTGGGGTAGTCGGTCCCAACGGAAGCGGAAAAAGCAACATAATAGAAGGCTTGCGCTGGGTTTTGGGCGAGCAGTCTGCCAAAAATTTGCGTGGCGGAAAGATGCCTGACGTGATTTTTGCAGGTTCGCAGACACGGGCTCCGCTTAATCGTTGCATGGTTCAGGCCGTTTTTGACAATACGGATCATTATTTGAAAAATCAGCAAGACGATGTTACGATTACCCGCAAGATTTATCGAAACGGCGACAGCGAGTATTTAATCAACGGAAAGCAGGCCAGGCTGAGGGATATTGTTGATCTTTTTACCGATACTGGCGTTGGACGCGAAAGCTTTTCGATCATCTCACAGGGAAGCGTTGAGGAAATTTTTAACAGCAAGCCTCAAGACAGGCGAATGTTGATTGAAGAGGCTGCCGGAATTGTCAAGTATAAAAAAGAAAAAAGCAAGGCGAAAACGGAACTCAGCGAAACCACGGATCACCTTGACCGGGTTTCAGACATATTGTTGGAGCTTGAACGGCAAAAAGATCCTTTGGAAGAGCAAGCAAGCATTGCCCATGATTATTTGGAGCAGAAGAAGCAGTATGAGCATTATGAACTTTCAAGGCTCGTGCTGGAAATTAAAGAGACCTCTGCTTTAAAAGAAGAGGTTCAAGGCAAGCTTGAGGAAATTAGGTCGATTGCTAAAAAACATCAACGAAATGCGAATCTTTCAGAAGAGAAGAATCGGCGTTTGCATGAAAAGCAGCAAACGTTGGAAGAAAAGCTTGACGAAGCCCAAAAGGAGCTTATTGAGTTGACGCGGCAAAAAGAAAAGCTCGCAAGCAAGCGAGATTTGTCTGATCATGACAGCGAATTTTTTGAACAAAGGATTGCAGAACAAAAAGAAGCCGTAAAAAATGATCAATTCGCACGAAAAGAGGCAAGCGCTTCTTTAGTCAAACTTAAAAGAACCGTCCAATCCGAATCTGAAGAAAAAGCCAAACTTGAAGAAAAACTCGAAAAGTTGAGAGAAACGAGGAATTCAAGCGATTCTGATCTGGAATCGCAAATTGAAGACGTTCGTAACAAAATTATGGTCATGCTTCAAGCAAAAGCAACTTTTGAAAATCAGCTTGAATATAATGAAAAAGAAAAATTGCGGGTTTCAGATACGAAAGAAGCAGCAAAGAAGCGTTCTGGCGAGTTATCGACGCATCTTAAGGAATTAGAGCAAAAAAAGGAGAGTCTTCAGCAGAAATTTGATTTAAAAGACGAGGAGCTGAAAAGTTTTACGGAAAATTACCAAAACGATCAGCAATTGCAGCTTAAGATTTCAAGACGCCATGAAGATGCACAGAGACGATGGCTTGAAGCGAGTGGGGTTTTTCAGCAGGCAAAAGCCCGCTATGACAGCAAAAAGCAGATTCAAGCCGATTATTCCGGGTACTACCAAGGAGTAAAAAGCGTCATGCGCGCCAAAAATCTTAATGGAATCATCGGTCCGGTAGCTGAGGTTTTCGAGGTTCCGAAGAAGCTTGCGAAGGCCGTTGAAACGGCTTTGGGTTCAAGCCTGCAAAATATCGTCGTTCGTGATGTTTCTGATGCCAAGGCCGCAATCAGGTATCTCACTCAAAACAAGCTCGGGCGTGCAACTTTTTTGCCGCGAACAACTGTCAAACAACGTTTTCTAAGCGGCAATCAGGTTCGCCTCGTTCAAAACGTTGAAGGATTTATTGGTGTCGGGTGTGATCTGATTGCTTGCGACGATGATGATCTGCCGGTTTTAAGACACCTGCTTGGAGCGGTTATTTTTGCTGAAAATCTTGACAGCGCAACAGAAATTGCCAAAATTTTGAATCATTCCGTTAAAGTCGTCTCGCTTGCCGGCGACGTTGTCAATGCCGGTGGTTCGATGTCGGGGGGAGAAAACAAACATCAAGGCGAAGGGCTGATCGAGCAAAAGCAAAGTTTGGAAAAGCTCGGAGCAGACATTGAAACGATGACGCAAAAACTTGCCGAAATGGAGATTGACGGAGCAAAATTACGCAAAAGGCTTGAAGAAATAAATGAGAAATTGGGTCGATCGCAAACAGAACGTGAGCGGCTTGAAAAAGAACGGTCTGAGGCCAAAACTCTTTTGGATGAAATTTTATTGGAATATGCCAAAAAAGAACAGGAAAAAAGCGTCTATGATGCTGATTTAGAGAATAGTCGCGTCAATGAAACAAGATTTTTGGAGGCAAAGAAAGCGGCTCAAGCAAAACTTGAAGAACTTGAGGTAAAAATCAAGGCAAGTCAAAATTTGCTTGAAGAAAAAAGCGCGTTTCAAAAAAACAAGGCATCTGAACAGGCGAAACTTGATGCGGAAATCGCTGAAGATGCCGGTCGCCTTGCCGTTTTGACCGAAAGAATCCAGTCTCTTTCGATTCGCGTCAAAGAAAACGAATTTCAGATTGCTCAAGCAGACGAACGGATTGAGAAAAACGGTGAAAGAATCAGACAGCTTGAAAATGAAAGCAAGAGTATGCTTCTTTCAAAAGATGAACTCATTGAAAAGGAAAAGGAAGCAGACGAACGCTGCTTGAAATTGGAAAAAGAAGTTTCAAGGATGCAAGAGGAGCGATCCGCTTTGCATGAAAACGTCAAGAAATCGGAAACTGAGCTGACGCGAGCAAATGAGCTTTTGCGGGCAGCAATGGACGAAAGAAGCACGCTTTCTGCAAAAGACGGAAGTTTGCAGGCAACATTGCGTCAAAACCTTGACGAATTGGCCGAACATTATGCGATGACTTATGAATCTGCCGAGCAAAAAAACACCGAAGAGGATCTTGATTTTGTTAAGAAGAAGGTCAAACTCTTAAAACTTGGAATTGACGAATTGGGCGACGTCAACGTTAATGCAATTGCGCAATTTGAAGAAGTTAACGAACGCTATGAATTTTTGCGACAACAACAAGACGATCTGCTGGAAGCAAAAGAGCAGCTGCTTCTCAGTATGGAAGAAATGGATGAAGAAGTTAAAAGGCGTTTTAAAGTCACGTTTAACAAGGTATCATCTGCATTTACCGAAATTTTCCCAGAAGTATTTGGCGGCGGTCACGCCGAACTGAGCCTGACCGATCCTCAAAATCTGCTGGAAACCGGGATTGAAATCATGGCAGCACCGCCGGGAAAGAAATACAGACAGTTGAGTCTTCTTTCGGGCGGTGAGCGTTCTTTGACGGCAATCGTGCTTTTGTTTGCAATTTTAAAGGTCAAGCCTGTTCCGTTTGCGATTCTTGATGAAGCGGAAGCGGCATTGGATGATGCAAACGTCGCGCGTTATTCGCAGTATCTGCGTAAATTTGACGGGCAAACGCAATTCATCGTGATTACGCACCGCAAAGGAACGATGATGCAGGCGGATGTTTTATATGGCGTTACGATGCAAGAGTCGGGCGTTTCAAAGATGGTTTCCGTATCGCTTGATGATTATGACTGATTATGGAAGGAATGATTGAAATGGGATTTTTTGATAAGCTGAAAAAAGCTTTTTCTTTTGAACCGGAAAAGGAAGAAAACGAAGCTGAAAAAGTTGCAGACAAAGCGGAAACGGAGACGTCAGGTGCCAATGTCGCAGATTCTGCTGAAGAAACTTCAAAATCTGAGCTCATTGAAAAAAAAGCTCAACCAGAGCCTGATCAAGCAGGTGAAGAAACTCATAAAACAGATGGCGAAAATGATTCGGAACAGTCAGCTTCAAAAGATGTTTTGGAAGAAAAAACTGAAGAAGAGCGCTATGACAAGGGACTTGCCAAATCTCGCAAGGGCTTTGGCGCAAAAATCAATGCGCTTCTTGCAAATTTCAGACACGTTGATGAAGATTTCTTTGATGATTTGGAAGAAACGCTGATTGAAGCAGACGTTGGTTATGAAACCGCTATGAATATCAGTGATGAGTTAAGAGATGAGGTCAAACTCAGAAATGCAAAAAAGAAGTCGGACGTTTCGGATGCAATCATTGAACGATTGGTGAACTTGTATGAAGAAAGCGGCAAAGGTGAGGACAACGCCCTGCATTTTGCCAAACAAGGTCCAACGGTCTTCTTGTTCGTCGGTGTCAACGGCGTCGGCAAGACAACGACGATCGGGAAATTGGCTCATCGCTATAAAGAAGAAGGCAAAAAGGTTCTTTTGGCTGCTGGCGATACGTTTAGAGCAGGAGCAATTGAGCAATTGGCAGAATGGGGCAGAAGAGTCGGGGTCGACGTTGTCAAAAAACCTGAACAAAGCGATCCGGCAGCCGTGGTTTATGATGCGGTCGTCAAAGCCAAACAAGAAAACTACGATATTTTGCTGGTTGACACGGCAGGGCGTCTGCAAAACAAAGTCAATCTGATGAAGGAGCTTGACAAGATCAAACGTGTCATTACGCGTGAAATTCCCGATGCTCCGCACGAAGTCCTGCTTGCGCTTGATGCAACGACAGGACAGAATGCGCTGACGCAGGCCAAACAGTTCAAAGAGGTAACGGACGTTACGGGCATTGTTTTGACAAAGCTTGACGGAACGGCTCGCGGCGGCATCGTGCTTGCAATCAGAAACGAATTGAAGCTTCCGGTCAAACTTGTCGGCCTTGGCGAGCAAATGGATGATTTGCGCGACTTTGATCCGCAAGAATTTGTCATTGGATTGTTCAAGGGACTTGTTGCAAAGGACAGGTGATTTTTGGTGGCAATCGAAAAAACCAACCGAATCAATGCTTTGTTTGATTTTTACGAACCTTTGCTGACCGAAAAGCAGATGACTTATATCGCGCTTTACTACAGAGATGATTATTCTTTGGGAGAAATTGCAGAAAATTTTGAAGTTTCAAGGCAAGCGGTATATGATAATATCAAGCGAACAGAAAAAATTCTTGAAGAATATGAGGAAAAATTGGGATTGTATCGCCAATTTGAACAGCAAAGTCAAAAAACGGATGAGGTTTTGGATTATGTCAAAAATAAATATCCGGATGACAGGAAACTGATCGAGCTGGTCGAAAATCTTGAAAAAATGGAAGAATAAAAATCAGGAGGCCCTTATGGCATTTGAAGGTTTAACCGAACGTTTGCAAAATGCAATCAGCAAACTGAAACGAAAAGGAAAAATTAGCGAATCAGACGTTAAGGAAGTCATGCGCGAAATCAGGCTCGCACTGTTGGAAGCCGATGTTAATTTTAAAGTCGTCAAAGATTTTGTTAAGGAAGTCAAAAACAGGGCGGTCGGTGCAGAAGTTCTCGAAAGTCTGACGCCGGCACAGCAAATAGTAAAAATCGTCAATGAAGAACTGATCAAGGTTATGGGTGAAAGTGCCGTTTCCTTGAACAAATCCAAAAAGATTCCGACAGTCATCATGATGGTCGGACTTCAAGGTGCCGGCAAAACTACTACGGCAGGAAAACTTGCATACAAACTTAAAAAAGAAGAAAATGCGCGTCCTTTGATGATTGCAGCCGACGTCTATCGTCCTGCTGCCGTCGATCAGTTGAAAACGGTCGGAAAAAGCATCGATGTTCCCGTGTTTGAACTCGGCACGGACGTTGATCCGGTTGAAATCGTTCGTCAAGGGATGAAACTGGCTGAAGAACAAAAAAATGACTATGTGATTATTGATACGGCAGGTCGTTTGCAGATCGATGAAAAGCTGATGAACGAACTTGCAAGAATCAAAGAGCTGACGCATCCTGATGAAATTTTGCTGACCGTCGATTCGATGACGGGTCAAAATGCAGTGGAAGTTGCACAAGGGTTCAACGATACTTTGGACGTGACAGGCGTTGTTTTGACCAAACTTGACGGTGATACGCGCGGCGGTGCCGCACTTTCCATCAGAGCGGTTACCGGCAAGCCGATTAAATTTATCGGTCAAGGCGAAAAAATGACGGCACTTGACGTTTTTTACCCTGATCGAATGGCTTCAAGAATCCTTGGCATGGGCGATATGCTGACTTTGATCGAAAAGGCTCAACAGGATTTTGATCAAAAGAAAGCAGAAGAGCTTGCCGATAAGATGCGTGAAAACACATTTGATTTCAATGATTTTATTGAACAAATGGAGCAGGTGCAGAACATGGGGCCGATTGAAGATATCATGAAGATGATTCCTGGAATGGCCAATAATCCTGCTTTGAAGAACGTTAAGGTTGATCCAAAAGATATTGAGCATACGAAAGCCATCGTCTATTCGATGACGCCTGATGAACGTGAAGATCCCGATATGCTCAATCCAAGTCGCAGAAGAAGAATTGCTGCAGGGTCGGGACGACCGATTCAGGAAGTAAATCGCATGATCAAACAGTTCAAGCAAATGCGCGATATGATGCAAAAGATGACGAACGGAAATTTTGGCGGCATGGAAAACATGTTTGGCGGCGGCGTTTCAGGAAAGCTTGCGAAAATGTCAGTCAATCGCATGATTAAAAAGAACAAAAAGAAGAAGCGCGCCAAGATTAAAAAGCAAAAACAACAAAAGAGACGCAAAAAATAATTCGGCAAAATTGTTGATATGACGGTGTTTTTATCATAAATCGCAAAAAAAAGCAGACTGTCAAGAAATTTTACTTTACACGGAGCAAAAATACTGGTATATTAGTAATCGTTGAGAAGATAACTAGGAGGTGTAAATGCATGTCAGTTAAAATTCGTTTAAAGCGTATGGGTTCTAAGAAGCGTCCATTCTACCGCATCGTTGTGGCTGATTCACGTTCACCGCGTGATGGCCGTTTCATCGAAACGGTTGGTACGTACAACCCATTGACAGAACCAGAACAAGTAACGCTTAAAGAAGAAGCAATCATGAATTGGTTGAGCAACGGCGCTCAACCTTCAGATACTGTTCGTAACATTCTTTCGAAGCAAGGTGTTATGAAGAAGTTCCACGAAGCTAAGTTTTCAAAGAAGTAAGGTAGATTATTATGACAGAAGCAGATGTGAAGCAATTAATTGTCACTATTGTCAAGCCACTAGTTGCTGATCCTGATGCGATTAAGATTGAGACCGATCGGGATGCACATTTCCTTAATTTTAATCTATCCGTTGCGCCTGATGACGTTGGGCGCGTAATTGGAAAACACGGGCGGGTTGCTCAGGCAATTCGAACCATCGTTTATAGCGTTCGTGTTGGCGACTCTTTAAGAGTTCGTTTAAATATCGTAGACGATTAATCGGGACCTTTGGTGAAACAGTGATGATTTCATCAGAGGTTTTTTTGTTAAGATATTTTTGAAAGGAATTTACCAATGAATTACTATCAAGTAGGCAAAATTATCAATACGCACGGCATCAGAGGCGAAGTTCGCGTGTTGTCGACGAGCGATTTCACTGATGAACGTTTTATGCCTGGCAATTCTCTGTATTTATTCGATAAAGGGTCGCTTGTAAAAGAAGTGGTCGTTAAAACTCACAGAAAGCATAAGCAATTTGATCTGTTGTCGTTTGAAAAATTGGAAGATATCAATCTTATTGAAGGTTTTAAAGGATTCGACATCAAAATTTCTGAAGATCAGCAACAAGACTTAGAAGATGGATCTTATTACTATCATCAGATCATCGGCCTTGATGCGGTCACTTTGGACGGCGAAAAAATTGGCAAAATCAGCGAAATCCTTGCCCCTGGTGCAAATGACGTGTGGGTCGTTAATCGAAAAGGCAAAAAGGAATTGCTGTTGCCTGTGATTGATGACGTAATCAAAAAAGTCGATCTCGAGCAAGGAATGGTCGTGGTTGATTTGTTGGAAGGGTTGGACGATTAGTGAAGATTGATATTTTAAGTCTGTTTCCTGAAATGTTCACGGGGCCTTTAAACGAATCAATCGTAGGCAAAGCCGTAGAAAAAGGTCTTCTGAACATCAGCGTAACAGATTTCAGAGATTACACGACAAACAAGCAGCATCATGTCGATGATACGCCGTATGGCGGCGGAGCAGGAATGCTGCTTCAGGCACAGCCGATTTTTGACGCGCTGGATGCGGTTTCGGAACGTGAAAACGGACTCGGAAGGGTTATTTTGCTTGATCCTGCCGGAAAAAAATTTAACCAAAAGATGGCAGAAGAATTGTCCAAAGAACAGCATCTGACGTTTATCTGCGGACATTATGAAGGTTATGATGAGCGAATCAGAACGCGCGTGACGGATGAAATTTCACTTGGAGATTTCGTTTTGACGGGCGGTGAGCTCGGTGCGATGGTCGTGATTGACGCAACCGTCAGATTGCTTCCTGACGTTTTGGGAAATTCAGAGTCGGCACCGGGCGATTCGTTTTCAACGGGATTGCTTGAGTATCCTCAATATACGCGTCCAGCAGATTTTAGAGGAATGAAAGTGCCAGAGGTCCTGACCAGCGGCAATCATCAAAAAATTGCGGAATGGCGCAACAAAGAATCTTTGCGACGGACGTTTTTGAGGAGACCCGATCTGCTTGAGGGGTACGAATTATCCAAGCAGGAAGAAAAATGGCTTCGTGAATTTAAAACAAAGTATCAGGATGATCAAATCTGATTTTTGAGGACCGAGTTTGGACTCAGTCCTTTTTTACGTGCATTTATAAGGATAAAAATGTAAAATGAAGAGTGTTGTTGTTTTTTAAATCGTGACGTGAATTATGAATAATATTTTAAAATAAATAGATAATATAGTGCATATTTATTAAATCAGTTTAAAATTGCTCTAAGCCGGTCGATATTCTGTGATGTAGGAGTTTTGGGCTGATTTGCTATATTGTGCATTTTAAGGAGAATTAGGATGCTTAAAGATATAATTGGCCGAAACATTACTGCGATGGTTACTGATGAAAATGAGAAGTTTGTTTTTGCACAAAAAGATGGCATGACGTTTCGTTTGGATAAATCTGAATTGATAAAGCTCCCTAAGCTTGGCTCGATGATTACCGGCTTTGCATATGAAAATGAAAAACATCAGTTTCAACTGACAAAAAATCCTCCTCGTTGCGGTTTTGATCGCTATGCTTGGGGAACGGTCAAAGATGTTCAGCGTGGCTTGGGTGTTTTTGTCGATATAGGTTTGAAAAATAAGGACGTTGCAGTTTCTTTGGATGAACTTTCAGAACTTTTTGAGCTGTGGCCTAAGAAAGGCGATCGGTTGATGATTGCTTTAAAAGTTGATGAAAAAGGACGTCTTTGGGGAACGTTGGCGACAAGCGAAATGTTTCAAGCAGTGAGTGTCAGGGCAGATGCAAAAATGAAAAACAAGAACGTTGAAGCAACTGCTTATCGCTTGAAAATTGCCGGAACATACGTGATAACTTCGGATTATTATTTGGGATTCATTCACCCGACTGAGCGGGAAAAAGAACCGCGTCTGGGCGAAGTACTGAATGCAAGAGTTATCGGCATCCGTGAAGACGGGGTGTTGAATCTGTCGCTTCTTCCAAGAGCCTATGAGGCAATTGATGACGATTCCGAGATGTTGTTGGCAGCTTTAGAGCATACAAGAGACGGGCGCTTGCCTTTGTGCGACAAGAGTTCCCCTGAAGAAATCAGAAGTTATTTCGGAATCAGCAAGTCTGGATTCAAACGTGCAGTTGGCCACCTGCTTAAAGCCGGAAAAATTAAGCAAGAAGCCGGTTTTTTGATTTTGATCAGATGACTTTAAGGGGGCCTTAGGATGAATGAATTAGAAAAGATTGAAGACAAACTGCATGAAGCAGGCTTCAAACTGACACCCCAAAGGCGCGCAACGATCGAACTTTTGCTCAATCACCATACTGAGCATTTAACGGCTGAAGAAATTTACGCATTGCTCAGGGACAAGCACCCTGACGTAGGGTTGGCCACCGTCTATAGGACGTTGGATATTTTAACCGATATTCAAGTTTTAAACAAAATCAGTTTTGAAGACGGAATGTCTCGTTTTGATCTGAAAACGGATGACAGCGGCCATTTTCATCATCATCTCGTCTGTAGTGTCTGCGGCAAGGTTCAAGAGATTCACGAGGATTTGCTTTTAGACGTTGAAAAGCGTGTCGATCATCAGTTCCATTTTGCAGTATCTGACCATCGTTTGACATTTTTAGGAGTTTGTGAACAGTGTCAGCGAAAAGAAAGATTAGCAAGAATTGAGGGTGGACGTCATAGAACTTCAAAGAATATTAAATGATTATCTGCACTACTTGAAAGCCGAGCGAGGATTATCCGAAAATACGGTTTCAAGCTACGGATTGGATTTGCAGCAGTTCATCAATTATTTGAGCGAACGTAAAATTACGGATCTGAATGATGTGGATAAGCAAGTAATTGTTGATTATTTGGATTGTTTGATGAATAAGGGGAAGGCGAATGCATCAATTATTCGATGCGTTACGAGTTTGCGAAAATTTTTCCAGTCGATGAAACAAGACGAAAAAATTCAGGATGATCCGATGATTTCGATTGAAACACCGAAAGGTGAAAAGCATTTGCCTGAGGTTCTGTCGACAGAAGAAGTTGAAATGCTGCTTAATGCTCCGGATACGTCACAAACTTTGGGAATACGCAACCGTGCGATTCTTGAGCTGATGTATGCGACCGGACTGCGGGTCTCCGAAGTCGTCAACCTCAAACTTGAGGATCTGCACCTTGATGTCGGCATAATTCAGACCATGGGAAAAGGACGAAAAGAACGAATCGTTCCGATTGGAGACGAGGCAATCGTCTGGATTAACAACTATCTCAATGATGCCAGACCCGAGCTTTGCAAAAGCAAGCGCAGTCCGTTCCTGTTCGTCAATTTTCATGGCGAACGTCTGACACGACAAGGAATATGGAAAAACCTCAAAAACGAGGTCAAGAAGGCAGGAATCACCAAGAACGTCACGCCTCATACTGTGCGGCATTCTTTTGCGACCCATATTCTTGAAAACGGAGCCGATTTGAGAATCGTTCAAGAACTTTTGGGACATTCGGATATTTCGACAACGCAGATTTATACGCATATTTCTAAGAAACGTCTGTCTAAAATCTATGATGAGTCACATCCCCATGCATAGCTGTTTGTTTTAGTCGTCAAATTGTGGTAAAGTATTGTAGAGTACGAAAATGGCAAGTTTGCCACGGAGGGATTAAATGCTTTATAAGTATAAGAACGACTATGAAAAAATAGCTATGGGTTTGTTGTCGTTTATTCCTGATTTGAAAGAAATCTCGCATCTTAAATCCTGTTTTGAATGGTATCGTGCTGAAGATGACAGACACCTTTATTTATGGAAAAATGAAAATGGTGATTTTATTGCAATTGCCGGCATTGAAGTCGATGATGCTTCGAAACTGGTGATGCTGCGTCATATTTCAGTTACGCCTGCTGAACGGAACCATGGGGTGTGTTTCAAGGTAATGGATGCATTATCCAAGCTTTACCCTGATTATGAGCTCATGGGCAGTTTGGAAACGGCGGGGTTGCTTTCCAAATGGGAGAATCAGAACGGAGTAGCCGATGAAAATAAGTGATGATGGCAAGTTGACTTTCAAATTACCGACTTTTGAAGGACCATTGGATCTTTTGCTCCATCTTATCAAAAAGAATGAAATGGATATCTATGATATTCCGATGTCAAAGATTACTTCTCAGTATATCGACTACCTGCATCAGATGCAGAGTTTAGAGCTTGATATTGCTGGGGAGTATTTAGTTATCGCTGCAATGCTGGTTAACATAAAAAGCAAAATGCTTCTTCCAAGCACCAATGCTGAAACAATGATCGATGATGAAGATGTGATTGATCCGCGTGAAGAACTTGTCGCACAGCTTGTTTTGCACCAGACGTTTCAAGAGGCAGCAGGCAATTTGCGTTTGTTGTCGGACGAACGGATGAAACAATATACGCGTGAGATGGAAGATCCGCCTAAAGAGTCTTTAAAAGATCACCTTGAGCCAAACGGGGGAAATTTGAAGGCTCTAGGAAAGGCTTTTGCCAAGTTAATGATGAAGCGAAAATTAAAAGAGCCGGTTAAAAGGAAAATCAATCTTGAAAAATACAGGTTAAAGGACGAAATCGAGATTCTTGAAAAAAAGATCAGGGAAAACAAGGAACCGATCATTTTTGAGGATCTTTTTCCAAAAAATGCCGAAGTGGAACTTGTGGTAACGATTTTCATGGCGATGCTTGAATTGATGAAACGGCATGAATTGAAAGTTTTACAGGAAAAAAATTTTGGCTCAATTATACTGACGGGTGGTGATGCAAGTGCTGTCGAATCAGGCGAAGATTGAAAGTCTGTTGTTCGTTAGCGGAAGCGAGGGAATTTCTTTAACAGAAATTTCACAGCTTATCGGGTTGCTCAAACCGGCTGTCCACGATCAGATACTGCGCCTAAACAAAAAGTATCAAGAGGACAGTTCATGCAGTTTTGAAATCATCGAAGCTGGCGAACGATATCGTCTTGCTACGAAAAAGGTTTTTTCGAATCTTCTTAAGCAATATTTTGAGGCTCCGTCGATGATCGAGATTTCCGGAGCTTGTCTTGAAACGTTGTCGATTGTTGCATATAAGCAGCCGGTGACAAGAATTGAAATTGAAGAAATTCGCGGCGTTCAATCCGGTGGCATGATTCAAAAACTGCTTTTGCTGGATTTGATAAAAGAAGACGGAAGGCTTGATGCCCCGGGACGTCCGATTCTTTATTCAACGACGACGAACTTTTTGGATTATTTTGGAATCAAGACGCTTTCCGAGCTTCCGGAACTTCCAAAAGACAAAGATGAACAGGCATCGGATGAAGACGTTTTGGAATTGTTTAATGCAAAATTGTACGAGGAAGAACAATAAGGAGGATCATATGGCAGAGGTCAGATTACAAAAAGCGATGGCTGATGCGGGCGTTGCCTCGCGACGTGCAAGCGAAAAGCTGATTCTTGAAGGACGAGTCAAAGTCAATGGCGTTGTTGTCAAAGAGCTCGGGACCAAGGTCAAAGGCGACGATGCGATTGAAGTGAACGGAACGCTGATTGAACGCGAAAGAAACAAAGTATACTATCTTTTTTATAAGCCGCGCGGCGTTATCAGTGCCGTTAAAGATGATAAAGGCCGCAAGGTCGTTACTGATTATTTTGAAGGTGAGAAGAATCGGATTTATCCGATCGGACGTTTGGATTACGATACTTCGGGCATTTTGCTTTTGACAAATGATGGAGAACTGGCAAACTTGCTGATGCATCCGCGCTATAAAGTCGACAAGACGTATGTTGCAAAGGTAGAAGGACTTGTCCAAAGCGATGATTTGAAACGTCTTCGCAAAGGCGTCAAAATGAAAGACGGGCATTACAGCGCAAGAGCAAAAGCCAAGGTGATTTCAAGCGATCGTGCCAAAAATCATTCAATCGTTTCTTTGACGATTCATGAAGGAAGAAACCATCAGGTCAAGAATATGTTTGAGACGATCGGACATCCGGTAATGAAACTCAAACGAGAGACATACGATTTTTTGACGCTGAAAGGGCTGACTTCGGGGCAATACCGCGAACTTAGCAATGAAGAAGTCAAAACGTTGTATGAGAACGCGAGAAAAAATAGCAAGTTGAAATAAGCGGCAAACTGTGCTACAATCAATATCGTTAAAATATAATCAAGTTAATCTTCAGGGCAGGGTGAAAATCCCGACCGGCGGTATAGTCCGCGACTCTCTTATTGAGATTGAACTGGTTTGATTCCAGTACCGACAGTTATAGTCTGGATGAAAGAAGATAGGGCTTTTTTTGTGCAGTTTTAAGGCCGTTTTTGGCAGATGAGATTGAACATGATTTAACCCCTGTTGCTCTGTTGAGTGGCAGGGTGTTTTTGTCCTTCTTTGGGGGTTAACGTGGGAGGAATTATTATGAGAAACAGTATTTCTGTTCGCCGCGGCGCAATTGCCGCATGTCTTGCCGCAATTTCTTACGTGTTGATGTATTTTTCGTTCGTCATCATCCCGATCGTTCCGTTTATGAAGCTTGACTTCTCCGATATCCCGATTCTTCTGGGATTGTTCATTTTGGGACCATGGGCCGGACTTGAAATTGCCGCGATAAGGTCGATCATCTATTTTGTGCTCACGGGCGTTTCTTTGCCGCATATGATCGGAGTCGGACTGAGTTTTGTTGCAACGATGGTCTTTTGCTATCCTTTGTATTTTATGATGAGGGATAAGAAGTTCACGTTGAAAAATGCAGTGCTTGCTATCGCTGCTTCGATGATCAGTTTGACGGTTGTTTTATCCTTAACCAATTTTTTCGTGACGATTCCGCTTTACATGAACCTGCTCGGCATGAAGCTTGGCATGCCGCTTTCCAAGATGGTCTTGTTCGGCGTAGTTCCGTTCAACCTGATTAAGGGAGCAATTATTGGCGGTTTGTTTGCTTTAGTTTATTGCAGATTGGAATCATGGGTTTCGGTTCAAGCACATAAATTTGTTTAATAAAATCGTTTTTGAAAGTCTGAAAATATCATCATTTTGTAAAAAAAACCGATGTTGTTGGCATATGCCAACAGCATCGGCTTTTTAAAATGCTGTATTTTAACGATTCTTTATACGATGAATCTGATCAATCTAATCTTTGTTTTTCATTTCTGCCAGATGTGCTGCTAAACGTTTATCTCCTTTTCTGAGTTCGATCAGCGTCCAAATCAGCAATGCCAAAATTGCGACGATTAAAAAATAGGCAATCATGTGAGCATCTGAAAGCTGTGCGGCAGTCGGATGGTCACCGTAGAAGTCCGCAATGGAATCCGGAAGTCCTTTTAAGTTGAGGAACGTCAGCGCAATGACCGAGAACCATCCCAACAGTTTGACCCAGAACTTATTGGCAAAACGTTTGCCCATGCTGTCTTCACTGTTGGTCATGATCAGCAGCGGAAGCATTGAAAACGGCAACGCTAAAGCCAAGAAGACCTGTGAGTTGTTCATCAGGGTATTTAAGGCTTCGTGCTGCTGAAGTTCGCTTTGACCGGCAGTCAGCGTGACGCAAAAGAGCACAGGAACGACTGAAATCAAACGCGTAATCAAGCGTCGTGCCCAAAGCGGCATTTTCATATGAATGAACCCTTCCATGATGACTTGTCCGGTCAGAGTACCTGTGATGGTTGAATTTTGACCGGATGCAAGCAATGCAATGGCAAAAAGAACAGACAAAGCTCCTGATTTGGCAACTGAAACCAAAAGGCCGTTGCTAAGCGTCGACGTATCAGACAAGGCTTGATAAAGTCCGAAGAACGAAGGATCCTTAACCGCACCGTCCTTGAACACCGCAACGCCCATAATCAAAAGCAGGCAGTTGACGACGAAAGCGGCAGATAATTGAATATTGGAATCCCAAGTCGTAAAACGAACTGCTGATGCGACATCATCATCATCATCATGATTGATGTTGCGGGTTTGCGAAATCGCAGAGTGAAGATAAAGATTATGAGGCATGACGGTTGCCCCGATGATTCCCAAGGCGCCCTGAATAGGCGTCATGCCACCGACAGAAGGGCCTGAAGCAAATGTTTTTGATGTCGGAATGAAACCGGCAAAGACTGCTCCCCAGTCAGGATTGGACAAGGCAACTTCATAGACGAAAACAAAAAGGATTACCAAGATGAGCGCAACAACGATTGCTTCAATTTTTCGAAAACCGATCTTAGTCAATAATAGCAATAACAAAACATCGAGTACCGTAATGAAGACGGCATAAATCAACGGAATTCCGAATAAAAGATATAAGGCAATCGCAGCCCCGATGACTTCAGCAATATCGGTGGCCATGATGGCAAATTCGGTTAAAATCCAAAGGATGATTCCAAGCGTGCGACCGGTTCTTGCCCGAATGGCTTGTGCCAGATCCAAACGAGTCACAATGCCAAGTTTAGCCGCCATGTATTGCAAAAGCATCGCAATCAAACTTGACATCAATATAACTGACATTAGCGTATATTGAAAGTTTTGACCGCCTGTAATGGACGTTGACCAATTGCCGGGATCCATATATCCGACAGCGACAAGCGCACCGGGACCTGAATAGGCAAGCAGGGTTCTCCAAAAACCTTTTCCCTTTGGAACTTTAACGGTACCGTTGATTTCTTCAAGGGACGGACCGTTTGCATATTGAATAAGTTTATGCTTATTCTTATTTTCAGTGTTATTCACAATGAAAACCACCTTTCCTCGAATTACATTTCAATTTTACAACAGGTTAAGCGAAATTAAAAGTATTTTTAGGGTAACCTTATAAAATATTTTCATAGTCTTTGAAACGTGTCTGAAAAAATAGCCGTAAGGGCAATTTAAAGGATTTGAAATACTTTTTGAAAATCGTTTCATGAAAAAAGGACGTATGTTATAATGAAAAGAACTTAAAATGGGGGAATCAAAATGAGCAACTCATTAGCCGTGCAGCGCGTCTTGATTTATTATGATGATGAATCTGCCAGACGATCAACCGTAATCAGGCAGCTTTTGACAAATCGCCTGACGACTTCGTCACGTTTTTGGGGGATGTGCTACGAGTTATTGGATGTCGTCAATACTGATTATGAGTTGGGAATGAACCTTGAAAGGATTTCTGATCTTGCGGTGGACAAGGGATGGCTTGAAAAAGATTCAGATTCTGCTTATTTGCTGACGCCTTTTGGCAAAAAAGTTCGTGATGATTATCTCAGTCTGCATAAAAAGTTGAAAAAACCGGAACTTTTTGCCAAATACAGCTATCGAAAATTCTCCGCTTTGGTGACTTTATGCGTTCAAGTGGCGTCCGAATTAAGCTTTGGCAACAGAAGCTACGTTCCAATCACGACGGATTATCATCTGTTGCAGATGTTCAAGGCATGGTATCTTGCATATGGCAAAGCCGGAGCGGCTGAGGTCAGGATTGATTTGGAAAAATTTTTGAAAGAAGAAGATGAAACTGATGCCGCGGTTTTCATGTCAAGGTTTGCGGGACATGAAACGTCCGGTCGAACCAAAGAACAAATTGCGGACGACTATAATCTCGAGGTAAGCGACGTTGTGATAACGGAACGAGATTTGATGATTCGGTTCGGTGAATTCGTCATCAACGAAGGTGGAAGCTTGGCCGAGCTTTTCAAGCACGAATTAAACGAGGGACTTGTCTCTTCAAGTGCTTTGAAAACTTATGAAATGGTTTGTCAGGGAAAAAGCGCGGATGAAGTTGCGAGATTCAGAAGACTGAAGAGTTCAACCGTAATCGAGCACTTGTTGGATTGTGCAATCGTTTTTGACGAATTTCCGTTTGAAAGATTTGTCTCATCGGAAAAGAGATCACGAATTGAAGAGGTTTACGTAGGTCAAAAAACTGTTTGCTGGGATTTTCACAAGCTGGAAGGAACCGGAAT
Source organism: Ligilactobacillus ruminis ATCC 27782 (assembly GCF_000224985.1). Lineage (NCBI taxonomy): Bacteria > Bacillati > Bacillota > Bacilli > Lactobacillales > Lactobacillaceae > Ligilactobacillus > Ligilactobacillus ruminis. The sequence continues at coordinate 1,239,904 of NC_015975.1, read as the reverse complement.
TTCTTTTTATGAATATCGTTTGGTTCAGATAGAAAGGATAAAGGAAAATGGATCTGCATACTAAGCTGCTTGAAGAATTGCATAAGCATTTTGGATATGATTCCTTCAAGCAAGGGCAGGAAGAGATCATTATGAATCTGATCAACGGTAAAAACGTCCTTGGAATTTTGCCGACCGGAGTGGGAAAATCGCTTTGCTACCAATTATATGGATATGCAACAAAGAGCCGCATTTTGATTGTTTCTCCGCTGATATCTTTGATGCAGGATCAGGTTGCAAATTTGCGCCTTCTAGGCGAAAAAAGGGCGATTGCCATTAATTCCGAATTGAATCCGGCCGATAGAAACAACGTTTTGGCAACGCTTGATGCGTATCGATTCGTGTTCGTGTCGCCTGAGATGCTGAATTCCGAAACGGTTTTGCGAAGGCTTAATCGTTTTCATCCGTCGCTTTTGGTCGTTGATGAGGCTCACTGCATTTCAACGTGGGGACCGGATTTCAGACCGGACTATCTGTTTTTGGGAACGGTGGTCAAAAAACTTGGAACACCGCTTGTTTTGGCGTTGACTGCAACCGCAACCAAAAAAGTCGAAGCGGATATTTGTCGGATTTTGTTTTCGGGTCGAAAAATCGACAAGGTCAGATGTTCGGTCGACCGCCCCAACATCTTCCTTGACATCGAAGAAGTCGAAAATGATGCTCAAAAGGACGAACTTCTGATTGGGCTTGTTGAAAAGATGAGAGGACCGGGGTTGATTTATTTTTCAAGCAAGAAGAAGGCTGATGAAACAAGCCGCATGATTGGGAGAAAGACCGGTTTGCGGGTTGCCGCCTACCATGCCGGGATGCTTTTTGACGAACGATACAGCGTTTTGCAACAGTTTTTGCACGGGGACCTGGACGTTGTTTGTGCTACGAGTGCTTTTGGCATGGGCATCAACAAACCGGACATTCGTTACGTCATCCATTACCATATTCCGCTTGATTTGGAGAATTACGTTCAGGAATTCGGACGATGCAGCCGTGACGGCAAACAGGGGATTGCAATTTTGCTTTATCAAAGAAAAGATCTCAAACTTCAGGAGTATTTGATTGAAAATTCTCTCCCGACTGCATGCGAAATTGATTCATATTTCAAAAGCAATGCCAGGAACAAGGCTCTTTTGAGACAAGAAGAGCGTTATTTGCTGATTGAAAAGTATCTTAGAAACGGTCTGAGCCAAGAAGAAATGAAGAATTTTGCGGCCAACCGTCTGGTTGAAAGAAAAAAATCTTTGGCTAAGATGCGAAACTATGCCGAAACAAAGGGATGCTTGCGCAAATTTATCGGTGAATATTTCGGAGATGAGGTTTTGCCAAAGAAGGATTTTTGCTGCAACCATTGCAACAGAGAAGACAGTTTCGAAAAGATGGGGTTGCTTTTTGAAAAAAAGGTGTCAAAGCATTCAAAAGCACCCGGATATGAAGAGATTTTAAGAAAATTATTTGCATAAAAACATGCAAAGCACATAAATTCTACTATTCAGACGGCAATTATGGTATCATGAAAAATGATACTGGTCGAGGGGGCATTATTTATGGGTAATAGAAACGATAATCACGATGACAAGCCCTGGGAAAAAAAGTTCGAAGACGGCAAGGATGAGAACGGGCTTTACTCACGTCGTGCAAGCAAGCGAAAAGACAAGTTGAATTCGCGTCTGCCTTTGTTGTTGCTTTTGGTTTTTTGCTTCGTGATTGTAGCAACAATCGCACTGTATTTCATATCATTAAAAACTGCGGCACAACCCACAAATGACGATGGCAGAAATATTGAAGTCGTGACTTCCAGTTCCTCGAAGAGTTCTTTCAAGAAATCTTCAGCAAAGAAACACAAGAAGTCAAGCTCAACCAAAAAAGAGGCGGAGTCTTCAAGCTCGCAGTCTGAAAGTTCTTCACAGTCGGAATCTTCAAGCGAATCAGAATCTTCGAGCGCAGCGGAATCTTCATCTTCCGTTTCAGAAGAGTCTAGTTCTTCCAGTCAAAGCGAAGGGTCACAATACGTAACGGTTGCTGCCGGTCAGGGACTTTACCGCATCGCGGTCAACAACGGCCTGACGGTTGATCAGCTGGTTCAGCTTAATCCCGGTTTGACTCCGAGTTCGACGGTGACTCCGGGGCAGCAGCTGCGCGTAAAATAATTTTTAGGAGTTATCATTAAGATGAAATTGCAAATTGCCATTGACGGTCCGGCATCAGCCGGCAAAAGTACCGTCGCTAAGCTCGTAGCCAAGAAGCTCGGCTACGTTTACTGCGATACGGGAGCCATGTATCGCGCCACCACATATGCTGCCAAGAAAAATCACGTTGCATATGATGATGATCAAGGATTGAAGGAAATGCTTGAAAAAACGGAAATCAGATTCGTTCCGGCTGAGCCGGAGCAAAAAGTTTTTGTAAATGAGACCGAGGTTACGAAAACAATTCGCCTTCCGGAAATTGCAAACAATGTTTCAACCGTTTCTGCACAAAAAAGCGTTCGTGCGGATTTGACGGAACGTCAGCGCATGATTGCCGAAAAAGGCGGAATCGTAATGGACGGCCGTGACATCGGGACAACGGTGCTACCAAATGCCGAGGTTAAAATTTTCCTGGTTGCAAGCGTTCATGAGCGTGCCGTGCGGCGTTTCAAGGAAAACGTTGAAAAGGGCATCGATACGCCATTGGATGTCTTGGAAAAAGAGATCGAAGAACGAGATTACAAAGATTCTCATCGAAAAATTTCACCGCTCACGCAAGCAAAAGATGCAGTTTTGGTTGACACGACGTCGCTTTCGATTGAAGAAGTCGTTGCCAAAATCATGGAAATAATTGAAAAAGTGCAGAAATAGTGTGTTAATACTGGAAATTTTTTCATCAATCAGTTAAAATGGTAAATAGAGTTAGTCGTTAAGGAGGACATGGTCCATGAGTGAATCAGAAAACAAGGATTTATTGGAAGCTTTGAACAGCGTTAAAACCGTTGAAGTCGGTGACGTTGTCAAAGGCGAAATTTTGGCATTCGATGATCAAAAACAAGTCATCGTGGGTATTGAAGGTACAGGTGTTGAAGGCGTTGTGCCTGCTCGTGAATTGACATCTGGCGTCGATGAAGGAGCATATAAGGTAGGAGACGAACTTGATCTTGTCGTTATTTCGAAGATCGGTTCCGATAAGGAAGGCGGCAGTTTCTTGTTGTCACAACGTCGTTTGGCAGCCCGCAAGGTTTGGGACGACATCGAAAAGAAATTTGAAGCAGGCGAAACGATTAAGGCCCCTGTTACGCAAGTTGTTAAGGGCGGTTTAGTTGTTGATGCCGGTGTTCGCGGATTCATTCCTGCATCCATGGTCTCCGATCATTTTGTTGAAGATCTCAACCAATACAAGGGTCAAGAACTTGAACTCAAGATTGTTGAACTTGAACCAAGCGAAAATCGTTTGATTCTTTCACATAAGGAAATCGTTCAACAAGAACACGAACGCAAGCAAACAAAAAGGCCGTTTTGGACAAGCTTGTCGTTGGTGACGTTGTTGAAGGCAAAGTTGCTCGTTTGACGAACTTCGGAGCATTCATCGATCTTGGCGGCGTTGACGGTTTGGTTCACGTTTCAGAAATTTCATTCGAACGCGTTGGCAAGCCTTCTGACGTATTGAAAGTTGGCCAGGACGTCAAGGTTAAGGTTCTTGCCGTAGATCCTGAAAGAGATCGTATTTCGCTTTCAATCAAGCAAACATTGCCTCAACCATGGGACAACATTACTGAAAAAGTTGCTGAGGGTGATGTTTTGGAAGGTACCGTTAAGCGTTTGACGAGCTTTGGCGCTTTTGTCGAAGTGTTCCCAGGCGTTGAAGGCTTGGTTCACATTTCACAAATTTCACATAAGCATATTGCTACGCCTAATGAAGTTTTGGCCTCAGGCGAAAAGGTTAAGGTTAAAGTTTTGAACGTTAATGCCGAAGAACATCGTTTGGCTCTTTCAATCAAAGCTTTGCAAGAAAAGCCTGCTGCTGAAAAGAAGCAAGAAGCTCCTGTTGAAGAAGAAAAAGTAGAAATTCCTGAAGAAGATACAGGCTTTACGATGGCCGATCTTGTCGGGGACGAATTGAAAGATCAAGACTAAGATTGATCGCTGAATGTTTCAGCATGGCTGGCCCGTTGATTTCTTCGGGCCAGTTTTTTTCTGAAAACGATCTAGTCATTTTATGATTAATAATTATCAGAAAGCGAGGCGTTATTATGGCAAACCCAGTAGTTGCGATTGTCGGTCGTCCTAACGTTGGCAAATCGACCGTTTTTAATCGAATTGCCGGTGAAAGAATTTCAATTGTTGAAGATACTCCAGGAGTGACGAGAGATCGAATTTATGCTCGGAGCGAATGGATGGGACAGGCATTCAACTTGATCGATACTGGCGGAATTGATATCGGGGATGAACCTTTTGTCACCCAAATTACGGAGCAGGCAGAAATCGCAATCGATGAGGCTGACGTGATCGTTTTTGTCACAAGCGTCAAAGAAGGCGTGACGGATGCGGACGAAAAGGTAGCGCGCATTTTATATAAGACGGATAAGCCGGTTATTTTAGCCGTAAACAAGGTCGATAATCCCGAAGTAAGAAGCGAGATTTATGATTTCTACTCGCTCGGATTCGGTGATCCGGTTCCGATTTCAGGGACGCATGGCATCGGAACGGGTGATTTGCTGGATTTGATCGTCAAGAATTTTCCTGAAGATGCGACCGAAGAGATTGATGATTCTATCAAATTCAGTTTCATCGGGCGTCCGAATGTCGGCAAATCGTCTCTCGTTAATGCGATTTTGGGCGAAAACCGCGTGATTGTTTCTAATATTGAAGGAACGACTCGTGATGCCATCGATACGAAATTTACGACTGATGACGGATCGGTTTACACGATGATTGACACTGCTGGAATTCGCAAGAAGGGCAAAGTTTATGAAAATACGGAAAAATATTCCGTCTTGCGGGCAATGCAGGCAATTGATCGTTCCGATGTCGTTTGCGTCGTGTTGAATGCCGAAGAAGGAATTCGTGAACAAGATAAGCACGTCGCAGGCTATGCGCACGATGCCGGTCGCGGAATCGTAATTGTCGTCAATAAATGGGATACGCTCCAAAAGGACAGCTATACGATGAAAGAATTTGAAAGTCATATCAGAAGCGAGTTTCAGTATCTCAGCTATGCACCGATCGTTTTTGTTTCGGCTAAAACACATCAAAGGCTGAATGAATTGCCCAAGCTGATCAGACGCGTTGATGAAAATCATTCCAAGCGCGTTTCTTCAGCAGTCTTGAATGACGTCATCATGGATGCGATCGCGCATAACCCGACACCGACCGATAACGGCAAAAGATTGCGCATTTACTATGCGACACAGGTTGCAGTCAAGCCGCCGACGTTCGTCATTTTCGTCAATGATCCTGAATTGATGCATTTTTCATATGAAAGATTCCTGGAAAATCAGTTGCGGGCGGCATTTGATTTCGAAGGGACACCATTGCACCTGATTGAAAGACGAAGAAAATAAGTAAAAGCAATGTAAATGAATGAAAAGTAAAAAAAGTCTGAAATATGCTGAAAAACGTTGCTATATGGGGCTTTCTATGCTAAATTAATAACTGAGCAATGATTTGTTAGACGTTGTTGCTTCAAGTGATATTTCATATATCATGACTTCATTATGGAGGTGAAGTATTTATGGCAAACAAAGCACAATTGATCGAAACTGTTGCAGAAAAGACAGGTTTGACAAAAAAGGATGCTACTGTTGCAGTTGACGCCGTTTTTGGTTCAATTCAAGATTTTCTTGAAAAGGGCGATAAGGTTCAATTGATCGGTTTTGGCAACTTTGAAGTACGCGAACGTGCAGCACGCAAAGGTCGCAATCCGCAAACGGGCGCAGAAATCGAAATTCCTGCAAGCAAGGTGCCGGCATTTAAGCCTGGTAAAGCTCTTAAGGATGCAGTTAAATAATTAACTGGAGATTCTGCGTAAGGGGAGATGGAGTTACCATCTCTCTTTTTTTATGCAAATTCTTATTATTTTGATTTGATTTGATTTGCATAATACCGGCTCTTAGTATTATTATAGGCTCTGTACATGATATTTGGAGAGATATGTGATGGAATTATATGAAGCAATTATAAACGACGTGCTTTGCTATAATTTAGAGCAGCATGTTGCATTTGTCGTCAGAATCAAGGCACCGGCCTACCAGATGTTTAATGAAAATACGGATGCCGAATTCAAAAAATTGGATCTTACGGGGGTGAAACTTGACGTTCGCTATAACGAAGGCAAGTTCACGCGTTTTAATTTGGTATGCGAAACTAAGGATTCAAAGAGTCCTTATATCGTCAATCTGTTGGTGCATTATGATTTGATCGAAATTTTAAAGTTGAATCTGATCATGGCAGAAGTCAAAAAGAACCTCAATGAATCACCTGAAAACAAGGCTCCTTATCAGGTCGTCACTCTTGATGAATTAGAAAAAAATTTTGCCGGAAGCAAGCTTGTCAATCACCGCGTTGGAATCGGATACGAGCTTGTTGCGGCAAAAAGCTGACAGCATTTCCTATTTTTAAATTTTCTTCGTTATTAATTCAATAAAATACAGTATGATATAGTTATAGAGTTGATTAGTCGCATGGTACAACGATAAAAGAGGTAACAGAACTGAATGAATAAAAATAAATGGTGCAATGATCGTGAGTATATGAGTTATGTGGGCGAACTTTTGGAACGACCGGAAGTTTTGGCATTGGACAACTTTACCCAGCATCATTTTTCAACGAGACTGGAACATTCGATTGCTGTTTCATATGAAAGCTATAAGATTGCCAAAAAGCTGCACTTGAATGCCAAAGCGACTGCTCGTGCCGGCTTGCTGCACGATCTCTTTTACTATGATTGGCGCGTTACGAAGTTTGACCTCGGAACGCATGCATGGGTGCATCCTCGGATTGCGTTGAGAAATGCAGAGAAACTGACGCCGCTTTCTCCGCTTGAAAAAGACATCATCATGAAGCATATGTGGGGTGCAACTGCGTGCCCCCCGAAGTATCCGGAAGGTTATATCGTAACGTTGGTCGATAAGTATTCTGCAACTGAAGAATATGGCAAACATTTATGTCTGAAGTTTTTCGGCAAAGCCAAGCAGCGCTTGGAACGCAAGAAAGCGGACGGCATTCGCTGATTTGTTGTTGAGATTAAAAGGCCTGCGATTTGTAGGCCTTTGTTATTTTGTTAAGGTGGTTAATTTTTATGTCAGTCGAATCAAAAAAAGCAGATGATTTTTGTTTGTGTCCAAAGTTTGAAAAAACATTTGGAATTTTAGGCAAGAAGTGGAATGGTTTAATTTTGGAAGTTTTACTTGCTGAAGGTGACCAACGTTTTACCGATTTGGCTCAAAAAATTCCTCAATGCAGCGATCGCGTCCTGGTTGAACGATTAAAAGAACTTGAAAAGGAAGGCTTGATTGAAAAGGTTTATATGCGAGATTGTGCCAGAGGATTTTATCGCTTGACTCGTTGCGGTGAGGACTTAAAAAAGATTATGAAAGAGATACACTCATGGTCCGAAAAGTGGATTTTGGAAACGGACAAGAATTAAAGCCTTGACTGAATTGAAAAACAAGATTAAACTTGAAAGTATGAAGAATGAAAGACGTTGACGGAAACTAGTAGGTCAAAGTTTGAAGAAGAGAAGGGCTCGCAGCTGAGAAGGCCCGTTTGAATGATGACCGAATTTCACTTCCCGAGTTGGCATTGAGAGATGCACCGTTTCATGGACGTTATCCCATGAAAAGCGTCATGTGCCTGCACATGAAACAAGGGTGGTACCGCGAAGCCTCGTCCCTTTTGGGGACGAGGCTTTTTCAATGTTTTGAAAAAGCTTTTGAAAGGAATGGAACAATGAATCTGAAAGATAAACTGGAAGAGCTCAAAGAAAAGGGCTTGGAAGAAATCAAAAATGCAGATAATTCCCAAAAGATCAACGAAATTCGCGTTAACCTTTTGGGAAAAAAAGGACCTATTACTGAAGTGCTCCGCGGGATGCGCGATCTGTCTGCCGAAGAACGCCCAAAGGTCGGCAGTTTTGCCAATGCAATCAAAGAAGAACTTGCAACGGCAATTGCCGAAAAATGCGAAAAAATTGAAATTGAGCGCACGGCAAAACAACTTGAAAAAGAAAAAATCGACGTTACAATGCCAGGTTTCCCTGTTGAGGAAGGTCAGCCTCACGTTTTGATGCAAGTCATCGACGAAATTGAAAAGCTGTTCATCGGAATGGGCTTTCAAATTGTTGACGGACCTGAAGTTGAAGAAGACCATTACAATTTTGAAATGCTGAACCTTCCGCCGGATCACCCGGCTCGCGATATGCAGGATACGTTTTATATCAATGATCGTTTGCTCATGAGAACGCAGACGTCTCCTGTTCAGGCAAGGACGATGGAAGTCCATGATTTTTCAAAAGGCCCGCTCAAGATGATTTCTCCGGGCAAGGTTTATCGTCGTGATACCGATGATGCTACTCATTCTCATCAGTTCCATCAGGTTGAAGGGCTTGTGATCGACAAAAACATCACGATGGGTGATTTGAAAGGAACTTTGGAACTTGTGGCCAAGACGATTTTTGGCGAGAATCGCGAAATCAGACTTCGCCCGAGCTACTTCCCATTCACAGAGCCTTCCGTTGAAGTCGACGTGTCATGCTTCAAGTGTGGTGGCAAAGGCTGCTCCGTTTGCAAGCAATCCGGTTGGATCGAAGTTCTCGGTGCCGGCATGGTTCATCCGAATGTTTTGAAAATGGCCGGAGTAGATTCGGAAGTTTATGGCGGATTTGCATTTGGTCTTGGACCGGACCGTTTCGCAATGCTTAAGTACGGCGTTGATGATATTCGCGAATTTTACCTTAACGATGTCCGCTTCTTAAGTCAATTTTCACAGAAAGGTTAGTCACAAATGAAAGTTTCAACAAAATGGTTAAATGATTACGTCAAAGTTGACGATCTCGATCCGTTGGCTTTGTCAGAAAAAATTGAACGGACGGCAGTCGAAGTCGATGATACTTACAGGATGCAGGACGGACTGAAAAAAATCGTCGTCGGGCACGTGCTTGAAACAAAAGATCATCCGGATTCTGATCACTTGCATATCTGCCAAGTGGATATTGGCGAAGAAGAGCCTTCACAAATCGTTTGCGGTGCTCCAAACGTTGCAGCCGGCCAAAAAGTTATCGTTGCTTTGCCAAATTCACGGATAGCAGACAATGTAAAGATTAAAAAGTCAAAGATGCGCGGCGTTGTGTCCGAAGGCATGATTTGTGCCTTGCAGGAAATCGGTTTTTCAGAAACCATTGCTCCGAAAGCATATGCTGAAGGAATTTATGTCTTGCCGGAAGATGCCAAGCCTGGAGATCCGGTTTATCCGTATCTTGGCATGGATGAAGACATTATTGACGTTGATATTACGCCAAATCGCGGCGATATGCTCAGCATGCGCGGCGTTGCTTACGAAGTCGGAGCAATTTACGACAGGAAAGTAACTTTGAGTCATCCTGAAGTCAAGGAAGCATCGGATGAAAAAATTGAGGACTATGTTTCAATTGAAGCTTCGGAAGAGCTGGTTGCTCCATATTTGATGAGAATCATCAAGGACGTCGAAGTCAAAGACAGTCCGCTTTGGCTTCAAAAACGCTTGTGGAACGCAGGCATTCGACCGATCAACAACGTTGTTGACGTGACGAACTATATTTTGCTCGACTATGGACAGCCATTGCATTCATTTGATTACGATAAATTGGGTTCAAAGAAGATTGTCGTTCGTTTGGCCGAAGAAGGCGAAAAGATGACGACGCTTGACGGTGAGGAACGTGAATTGAAAGCAAACGACATCGTCGTAACGAATGGCGAAGTTCCGGTTGCTCTTGCCGGAATTATGGGCGGTCTTGATTCGGAAGTCGTTCCTGAAACGACGACGATTGCGCTTGAATCGGCCGTCTTTAACGGACACAACATTCGCAAGACTTCGCGGCGCGAAAACCTGCATTCGGAAGCATCGATGCGCTTTGAACGCGGCATCAACAAGGCAACGGTTGCTGAAGCGCTTGATGCTGCAGCACAAATGATTGCAGAACTCGGCAACGGCCAGGTTGTTTCAGGCGTTGCCAAGGACAATGACAAAAAAGCAGAAGCAAAAGAAGTCAAAATTACGTTGAAGAAGATCAACAAGGTGCTTGGAACTTCTCTGACGGAACAAGAAGTCGAAGATATTTTCCGTCGCCTTGGTTTCGGTACTGCATTTTCCGAAGATACGTTCACGGTTTCCGTTCCGCCGCGTCGTTGGGATATCGAAATTGATGCCGATCTTATCGAAGAAGTTGCTCGCATTTACGGCTATGACAACCTGCCGACAACGCTTCCTCAGGGACCGACGACACCGGGACACTACACCTACAAGCAAAAGATCATTCGTCAAACTCGACGTTTGCTTGAAGGTGCCGGATTGACGCAAGCTATTTCTTACGGCTTGACGACGGCTGAAAAAGCTCGCCGCTTTGCAATGGAACCCGCCGAAACGACTGAACTTGCCTTTCCGATGACGAGCGATCGCACTACTGCTCGCATGAATCTTGTTTCAGGCTTGCTTGATGACGTTGCCTATAATGCTGCTCGTAAAGTTGAAAATGTTTCTTTGTATGAACAAGGTCGCGTATTTTTGCGCGATAAGGACAATGACCGTCCTCGTGAAGTTGAACATGTTGCCGGCGCGCTGACCGGTTTGTTCAGAAAGTCCACATGGCATGATGACAAACTTGCGGCAGGGTTTTTATTTGGCAAAGGGAATTGTCGACTTCTTGCTCAATTCGTTGGCTGTTTCAGGTCGAATCGAATATCGTGCAACGGCTTCTCACGAGGCAATGCATCCTGGGCGCACGGCCGATATTTATCTTGATGACGATTTTATCGGATATGTCGGCGAAGTTCATCCAAGCGTTGCCAAAGAATATCGCCTGAAACGCGTTTACGTGTTCGAGCTTAATCTGCAAAAGATCATTGATGCTCCGAAGAAAGAATCAATTTACGAACCTGTTTCCAAGTATCCGACCGTCAGTCGCGATATTGCTTTGATCGTTCCGATTGAGGTTACGAATCAGCAAATTGTCGATTGCATCAAGAAAAACGGTGGGGCTTATCTTAAAGATATTCGCCTGTTTGACGTTTACAAGGGCGAAAATATCGGCAAGGGTTTCAGATCTTTAGCTTACACGCTTCAATTCAGCAATTCGAAGCAAACGCTGCAAGATGAAGAAGTTTCTCGTCCGTTCGATAAGATTAAAAATAAGCTGAAAGAAGAATTCCATGCGGTAATTCGCTAAAATAAGAATGATTCATCAAAAGCAAGGCTGTCGTCCGATTTGGACGACGGCTTTTTGTTTGTCATTGAATGTCTTGTCTTGCACTTCACGTCCCTTATTTGGTATAATTGGAAAGATAGAGTTTTGGTAGGAGGAGACACTCTTGGGCAAGAAAGATACTGAAAATGAAAACAAGATTGATGAAATGCTTGAAACATCAGGAATAAAAAATGAAAAGCAAGAAACGTCAAATAAGGATGAAAAACATCAAGAAGCTGAGTCCATATCCGTGAAAACAGAAGAAAAACCAGCAGATGATTGCAAAAAAGTTGAAAACGAACAGGAAAATTCCGAGAAAACAACGAAGGACTCACCTAAGAATCCAATGGGCAAGAAGATTATAGTCGGCGTAGTCTTGATGATCATGATTCTGGTTGCCGTCGTCGGGTCAGTCGGCTATCGTTATTTTGAATCGGCCAAAAAGCCGCTTGATCCAAAATCAACGAAAGCAATTGAAGTCAAAATTCCGATTGGGAGCACGAACAAGCAGATCGGTTCGATTTTGGAAGACAAAAAAGTCATCAAGAGTGGTTTTGTTTTTGATTATTATGCCAAAACATCGAAAAGAAGCGGATTTAAGGCCGGCTACTACCAATTGAAACCATCGATGAGTCTTGGAAAGATTGCAGACGAGCTTGAAAAGGGCGGTTCAAGTCATCCGTTCGGATCTGGCAAAGTTCTTGTCAGAGAAGGCATTACGGTTGACCAGGTCGGTGACGTGATTCAAAAGAATACGCGTTTCAAAAAGAAAGAGTTTTTGAAACTGGTAAACGATCGGGAATTTTTGAATGATCTAAAGCACAAGTATCCGGCACTTTTGACGTCTGCCGTCGATGCTAAGGGAGTTCGCTACAAGCTTGAAGGTTACCTTTATCCGGCAACCTACTTCGTTCAAAAAAATGAAACCTTAAAGCAGCTGGTTGAACAAATGGTTTCCAAGACAAATGAGGTTTTGACTCCTTATTATGGACAGATTTCACAAAAGAAGATGAGCGTGCAGCAGGTCTTGACGCTTGCTTCCCTGGTTGAAAGGGAAGGCGTTACGCCCGAAGACCGTTATAAGATTGCAGGCGTCTTTGAAAACCGCTTGGAAAAAGACATGATGATCCAATCTGATATTTCGGTTCTTTATGCACTCGGAAAACATAAGGCACACGTAACTTTCAAAGATTTGAAGGTCGATTCACCTTATAATCTTTACAAGAACAAAGGAATGGGGCCTGGACCTTTCAACAACCCGAGCGTTGATTCGGTTAAGGCAGTGCTTAATCCGGTCGATAAAGACAAGGAATACCTGTATTTTATCGCCAACATGAAGACCGGTAAGGTATACTTCAGCAAGACGTATGCTGAACACTTGGCGCTTACCAAAAAATTGGAAAAAGACAACAACTAGTTTAAGGAGAGACAATCAATGTCAGCAGCAACACACAAACGTCCCGTAATCATCGGTGTGACCGGGGGATCCGGCAGCGGGAAAACCTCCGTTTCGCGCGCGATTTTCGATTCTTTGAACGGTCATTCGCTTTTGATGATTCAAGAAGATTCATATTATAAGAATCAAGACGACATTTCTTTTGACGAAAGGGTCAAAGTCAACTATGATCATCCGAATGCGTTTGACACGGATCTTTTGATTGAACAACTGGGCGATCTGCTTGAATGGAAGGCAATCGATATTCCCGTCTACGATTACGTTCAGCACACTAGAAGCAAGCAGACGGTTCACGTTGAACCAAAAGAAGTAATCATCGTTGAAGGAATTCTTGTTTTGAATGATCCTCGTTTGCGTGATTTGATGGATATCAAGATTTTTGTCGATACTGATGATGATATTAGAATCATTCGTCGCATTCAGCGCGATATTGAAGAACGCGGTCGTTCCCTTCAATCTGTCATTGATCAGTATTTGTCAACGGTCAAACCGATGTATCACCAGTTTATCGAACCAACGAAACGCTATGCCGACATCATCGTGCCGGAAGGCGGCGAAAATCAGGTTGCGATTGATATTTTGGTAACAAAGGTTCGCGACATCATCAGCAAGACGAACGTTAATGATTAATTCTGACAATTTTTAATGATTGTGATATAATTATCCTTGTTTATAGGCATTTGAAGAGCCTAATTTAATAGTTTTAGAGGTGTGCTATGGCTGAAGAAAAAACATTTCCAATGACGTTGGAAGGAAAAGAAAAGCTTGAAAAGGAACTTGAAGAATTAAAGACAACGAAACGTGCAGAGATTATTGAACGAATCAAAATCGCACGTTCTTTCGGCGATCTTTCCGAAAATTCAGAATATGAGGCTGCAAAGAACGAACAATCCATTCTTGAAGGTCGCATCAAAGAAGTTACGAACATGCTCAACCATGCCGAGATTATCGACAATGGCGCCATTGCAGAAGATGAGGTCGCAATTGGCAAGACCGTAACTTTCCAAGAAGAAGACGACGAACCGGAAACATACCAAATCGTTGGTGCTGCAGAATCAGATCCGTTCAATGGCAAGATTTCAAACGAATCTCCGATTGCCAAAGGATTAGTCGGACATAAGGTCGGTGAAACGGTGACCGTTGAAACTCCTGGCGGAGACATGCAAGTCAAAATCATTTCAGTGGAATAATAACCAAAATAAGGATTGAGGGAAAGCCTCAATCCTTATTTTTTTCGCGTTCGTTTTTATGTAGCTGCTGCTCAAGCGCTGAGATTCTGGTTGAAAGTTCCCCATTTTGGCGCTCGAGCTTGTGAAGCACATGCATAATCTGGACAAATTCGCTTTTTTTATGCTCTTCGGTAAAGAATTTGGTCAAAGTGCTCGTCAGCATCCCGATAAAACCTACGCCCAAGATCATCAGCAGGGCAGCGGCAAAGCGACCAATGAAGGTATGCGGCGAAATGTCTCCGTAGCCGACGGTCGAAACGGTTGCAAGTGCCCACCAGAATGCATTTCCCAACGAAACGTGCTCTGAAAGCGAGTAGATGAATGATGACACCAGCAGCATGAGTCCGCAGACGTAAAAGAGATAGACAATATTGTTTGTTTTCAAAAATGTTTTTAGTTTAAGTTGTAGCTTGCCGATGATTCCGGCCAAACGCACGAATCGAAAAACAAGCAGGATGCGCTGCATCGAAACGAGCTTGAAAATTCGGTTGAAACGGAAAAATGAGAAGAGCGCATTCAGCGGGATGATTGCCAGCAAATCCCAAATATGGGTCCTGAAGTAGAAACGTTTGTCTTTGGCGACCATCAGTCCGTAGAAATAGTCGAAGACAAACATCAGCCAGATTGAAGCATCGACGTAGACGTAAGGCTTCTGAACGATGCTGATTATTCCGCTGATGTCAAGCATGCTGAGAATAATTGAAATTGTGGCAAGAATGATGATCAAAGCATTATAGCTTCTACGCATAAAATCCCTCCTACAATTTTAGCGTCAGCGTTGAAAGAACGATCAAAAGGACCGCGCTCGACAAAACGATCAGCAGATCAACGTACGGATTTGCAATTAGCGAAAAAAAGTTTCTGAGCGAAAGCAAAAGAAGAATCGCCAAACTGAGCAGCAACAGCAAAAAGACCGTTTTTAACGGTGCAAAGACGAAAATCAGGTACAAGGATGCCAAAAGCATCAGGTTTCTAAGGTTGGTAAACCATAGCTTTGATCCGAAAAAGGCCTTTTTGTATGAAAATTTACGGTTTTGAGGTTGATTGCTGATTTTAAGAATCGCCAACAAAAACCATGCGACATAAAGGGCAATTCCCGCAATGTACAAATTGAGGTCCCCTTTCTGTCAGTTTTGGGCAAACAAATCGGTCAGATGCTTCATGAACGTTTTGACGAATCGTTCCTTGTCGACGTTTACGGCAGCCTGCGTTTGCCTTGCTTCATCGTTGATTCTTGTTTCGTCACCGATCGTGCGGCCGGCATAAGCACCTTTCGTATCAACTTTCATGTTCAGGTAGATCGTGTCGACGAGACTCGGATCGACTGCTGCGGCAGCTGCCAAAGGATCATGCAAAGCGCAGCCGCCAAGATGGGGACTCGTGACCTTGTAGGCATCGATGTAGTAATCGGTGATGTCAGCGTACTTTTCCCCGGCAACGGTGCCGAGTTCGCGCCACTTCTTCGTATCTTCCTTCGTCAGCAGTGTTCTTGTCGTCACGTCAAGACCGATCATCGTCAAAGGAAGATTGCTTCTGAAGACTTCATCGGCAGCTACCGGATCCTGATTGATGTTTGCTTCCGTTACGGGCGTAACGTTGCCCGGAACCGTCAGAGCACCGCCCATCAAAGTGACGTGGCCGATCAGATCGATGATCGACGGATCTTTTTTGATGGCAGCGGCAAGATTGGTCAAAGGACCGGTCGGAACGATCAAAAGACGTCCCTGATATTTGTGAGCCGCTTCGATGAAGAAGTCGACGCCTGACATTTTTTCGACCTGGCGCTTGGCCTTCTTTAATTCGACCTCGCCAACACCGTTTTTGCCGTGAATCTGCGCGCTGATCGGCATGACGGAAAAGCTCTTCGTCGTTGAAGAGTGCGAAAGACCGCAAAAGACCGGTACTTCGGGATGCCCGAGCATTTCAAGCAGGTTCAGGCTGTTTTGGGCGCTGTTTTCGACCAGAACGTTGCCGTACGAGCCGACGATTCCGATCAGATCGCATTCGGGTGCGGCCAACGCATATGCGATGGCAAGCGCGTCATCGATCCCGGTATCGAGATCGAGAATCATTTTATATTTTGCCAAAGGAAATCACTCCCATAAATTTGTTTATCACTTTTAGTTTATCAGAAAACAGGGAAGAAAACAGTTGTTTTTTTTGAGAAATGCAGGGCGTCGGGAGAAAATGGAACATTTTATCAAGACGACAGATTGAGTCGCTTGTAATCTTTATAATATAATTAAAGGATGTAAACAATACTGTTCCAGTCGGCAAAAGTTTTGCAGAGCTATTGTCATAGCTGAGCTGGGTTATCCTTCTTCGGCTTCTTTTTACATAGATTTGATCTAATATTTCGGCAGGAGAATATCAGTCTATATCGCCATCCCAATATTCAGGATGATTTGTACCAGGTGTCCCTCCACCGATTATTTCTGATACATCTCCCAACTTACGCTGCTTCCAAGCGATAATTTGCTCAAATTAGCCATTAACAAATATAACTTCATTTAAAAAACATCTTCTTTTTCAAGCAAAAATAATCTCATACTTTTTATTATTCTCGTTTTCATTATTTTCTCCCTATCTCCTTGTCATTTTCGTCATGTTTAAGGTATCATTAAACTATCTATATGTGCAGAAGGGATGTTTTTATGGCACGGCAGGATCTTTTGGAATTTTTGAAACAGGGGTTGGACGCTCTGGATTTCAAAGGCGACGTTTCGCTTGACTGGGACAAAAAGAGTCATTCGTTTGTCGTCGATCTGGTTTTTTACATCGAAAACAAAGCAGGACAGCAGATGGAAGATGCGGACGGAATATTGTCGGATGAACCGATTATCGCATTCAGTGATGCGATTTTGATCTATGACGGAAAAAAAGGCCTTGCAGGATACGATGCGGATGATTTTCTGGCATGTCTTGCGTTTGACGGCAAGGAAGGTTGGAGTCTTGCGTACGGAAAGGCTTTTTTGACCTATTTACAGATCATTATGGACAACGGGACAAGAGATCTCTTGAAGTTTTTTGCAGACGATGAAGATGAAATTTTTGAACTCGAATGGTCAGATGAAGAATTCAGCCGATTATTGAAAAATGCAGAGTCTGAATATCCAAGACAGTCTTTGCATTATCCCAAATTCTAACTGGAGGAATTATTTTGGAATGGACAGAACTGGTCGTTGAAACGACCCTTGAAGCAAGCGATGCAGTCGTTGAAATTTTGATGCAAAACGGTGCAGGCGGCGTGCGGTTTGATGATGAAAACGGAAATGACGATTTAAAGATTATTACTTATTTTCCTGAAAGCAAACCAGTCGTTGAGCTTTCGCGCGATTTGAAGCAAAAAGTTTTGGGGTTGGCAGAATTCGGTTTGAATCCTGGCAAGGCGAACGTTTTCGTAAAGACAAACGATGACGCAAGCTGGGTTGACGCCTGGAAAAAGTACTATCATCCCGTCAGAGTGACGCGTTATCTGACGATCGTGCCGAGCTGGGAAGAATACGTGCCGCAAAGCGCTGACGAACAGGTGATTTTGCTTGATCCCGGCAAGGCTTTCGGAACGGGCACGCATCCGACGACGAAACTTGCTTTGCTTGGACTTGAGTCAGCGATTCGCGGCGGCGAAAAGATGATTGACGTCGGCACCGGTTCCGGCGTTTTGAGCATTGCTGCCTGCAAGCTCGGTGCAAAGGAAGCGTTGGCCTATGACGTTGACGATGAAGCCATCAAGGCTTGCGACGTTAATCTGAAGCTCAATCCTGAAGAAAGATCGAAGATTCACGTTGCGACAAATGACCTGCTGAACGGAGTCGATGAAAAGGCTGACCTGATCTGCGCGAATATTTTGGCGGAAATCATCGTTCCGCTCATTCCGCAAGCATTCAATTGCTTAAATGACGGCGGAATCTTCATCACGTCCGGCATCATCAGCGACAAGGCCGATTTGATCGAAGAAAAATTGCAAAATGAAGGCTTTGTCATCGATCAGATTTCACGGATGAAAGACTGGTTTTCAATTGTTGCGCACAAGCCAGGCGAGGGTGAAGAATAATGCAGCGCTATTTTTCAGAGCAGAATTTTTCCGGAAATACATTGAATCTATCGGAAGACGTTTACAAGCATGCAGTCGTTGTCATGAGGATGAAAGCAGGCTCAAAGTTTGAGCTCGTGACGCCGGACAAAGTCGTTCACGTCATGGAGCTGGTTACGGTCGATCGATTCGGCCAAAAAGCAGGCGGTTGCCCATGAATGCGAGCGTTTTGAGCATCAGGTCGAACTTCCGGTTGAAGCAACGATCGTTTGCGGATTGCCTAAAAACGACAAAACGGATCTGATCGTCATGAAAGCTACGGAACTGGGAGTTTCAAAGATCGTCTTTTTTGCCGGCGACTGGTCCGTAGCGCGCTGGGCCAAGCAAAAGCAGGCCAAAAAATTGGAACGCCTGCAAAAAATTGCCAAGTCGGCGGCAGAACAGTCGCACAGAACGACGATCCCTGAAGTTTCTTATCTGGACGGCTTGGAAGATCTTTTGCCGGATGAAGATACGATCGGACTTTGCGCCTACGAAGAATCGGCCAAGGCCGGTGAAAAAGGGATGCTGGTCAAAATTTTCGACGTGCTTAAGACCGGTGAAAAGAAGAAAGTCACGGCTGTTTTTGGCCCGGAAGGAGGAATCAGCCCCAAAGAAGTCGAACTGCTGAAGAAAAAAGGATTTTCCTTTGCCGGATTAGGCCCAAGGATCATGCGAGCGGAAACGGCTCCGTTATACTTTTTATCGGCTCTTTCATTTGCATTGGAACTAGAGTAAAATAGTAGACAATAAACGAATTAATTTTTGCGAAGAGAGGTCAGTTATGGAAAATCGCAGTCTCAGTATTCAACGCATCGTCTGGTATTTGGCGATTGCTACAGCCTTTGCATTCGTCGTTCCGATCCTGTTCACATATTTAAATACGACCGACGTACATCGAATCGGAATAATTTTATTTGGAATCTACGTTGTTTATGCCGTTGTTGTCGGACTTTATGCGGGAAAATCAAATGAGCATTTTTGGGTACTGCTGTTTTTCCCGATATTGTATCTTATCGGATATCGATTTTTCTTCGATGGATATGCAAGATACTTTACGGTTGTTTACCTTGGCTTGAGCTTTGCGGCATACGGCATAACGAAAGACTGAAGCCGCGGTAAGAAGTGTTTTCTTGCCTGCTCGGGCGGGACGACACGGTTGTTCCGCCTTTTTTAAAATCTTATTGGGATTGCTAGGAGTGGTTGTTATGGAAAAAGAAAACATCTGGAGTGCACAGGACGTGATTGGAATGTGCGAAAAATACATGAATGAAGAGCATGTGGCAATGGTTCGCAAGGCTTGCGACTTTGCATCGTACGTTCATCGGGAACAATTCAGAAAATCTGGGGAACCCTACATTATTCATCCGATTCAGGTTGCCGGAATTCTGGCAGATTTGAAAATGGATCCTGAAACGGTCAGTGCAGGCTTTTTACATGACGTTGTCGAAGACACGCCCGTTACTTTGGGGGATGTCGGCGAACTTTTCGGAAAAGACGTCGAGGTCATCGTTGACGGCGTAACCAAGCTCAGCAAGATTCGCTACAAATCGCATCAAGAACAGCTGGCTGAAAATCACCGCAAGCTGCTCTTGGCAATGTCAAAGGATTTGCGCGTGATTATCGTCAAACTTGCAGACAGGCTCCACAACATGAGGACGCTGGGGCATCTGCGTCCCGACAAGCAAAGAAGGATTGCCAACGAAACGCTTGAAATCTATGCGCCGTTGGCAGATCGACTCGGGATCAGCACGATCAAATGGGAATTGGAAGACATTTCGCTGCGCTACCTTAATCCTCAACAATACTATCGCATCGTTCATTTGATGAATTCAAAGCGTGAAGAACGCGTTCAGTATATCGACGAAGCCATTACGGAGATTAAAGAAGCCATCGCAGATCTGCATTTGGACTGCGAAATCTACGGACGACCAAAGCACATCTATTCGATTTATCACAAGATGCGTGATCTTCACAAGCAATTCAGTCAAATTTATGACTTGCTTGCAGTGCGCGTCGTGGTTAAGTCGATCAAAGACTGCTATGCCGTTTTGGGAGCAATTCATACCAAGTGGAAACCGATGCCTGGTCGCTTTAAAGACTATATCGCGATGCCAAAGGCCAACATGTATCAGTCGCTTCATACGACGGTCATCGGGCCAAAAGACAAGCCGTTGGAAGTTCAGATCAGAACTGAGGAGATGCACCGCGTGGCCGAATACGGGATTGCTGCTCATTGGGCCTATAAGGAAGGCAAAACGAACGGCGTCAAGCAGACGACGACAGGAGACAAGCTGAATCTGTTTAAGGAAATCATCGAGATTCAAAATGAATCAAACGACGCGAAAGAATTCATGGAAAACGTCAAAGGCGATCTGTTCAGCGACCGCGTCTACGTTTTCACGCCAAAGGGCGACGTTTACGAATTGCCGAAAGGATCAGGACCGCTTGACATGGCCTATTCGATTCATACCGAGGTCGGCAATCATACGACCGGAGCCAAAGTCAATGGCAAGATCGTTCCGCTCGACTATCAGGTCAAGAACGGTGATATCGTTGATATCTTGACGTCGCAAAATTCAGCGGGACCAAGTCGCGACTGGCTTGATCTGGTGCATACGAACAAGGCCAAGAATAAGATCAAGCGTTTCTTCAAGCAGCAGGATCGCATCCAAAACATCGATCGTGGCCGCGATATTCTTGACCAGGGCTTGATTGAAGGCGGGTATCAGCCGCATGACGTGATGAGCAGCAAGAAAAACATTGAGCGAGTGCTTAACAAGAAACAACTGGCAACGCTTGACGATTTGTACGCTGCCATCGGTTTCGGAGAAATTCCGCCTGCAGGCATCATTAACGTCTTGACGGAAGACATTCGTGCCAAGCGCGAGCAGGAAAGAAAAGAAGCGCAGGAAAAGGCTCTGCTTGAAGATCATCAGGAAATCAACAACGTCAAAACAGGCAAGAGGAAAAATGAAGAAGGCGTCATGATTGAGGGAATCGACAATCTGCTGGTTCGCTTGAGCCATTGCTGCAGTCCGATTCCGGGAGACGAAATCGTCGGCTATATTACAAAAGGGCGCGGCGTTTCGGTACATAGAATCGACTGTCCGAACGTCAAAAGCGCCGAACAGCATGGGACAAGGCTCGTCGACGTTACCTGGAACGTTATTCCGGACGTCAGAGCCACCTATAATACCGATCTTGAAATTGAAGGATACAACCGCTCCGGTCTTTTGAATGATGTTTTGCAGGCAATCAACAATACCACGAAGGATTTGAACTCCGTCAACGGACGCGTTGATCACAACAAGATGGCGACGATTGACGTTACGGTCGGAATCAGAGACAGAATTCATCTGCAGCGCGTAATCGACAACATCAAGCGAATCCCTGACGTCTACGTGGTCAAGCGAATCATTCACTAATGAGGTGAGGAAATGAGAACAGTATTGCAGCGGGCCAAGAATGCCCAGGTTGAAATTGACGGCAAGGTAAACGGAAAAATTGACCACGGTTTGGTGCTTTTGGTCGGCTTTGAAGAAGGCGACGGGCAAGAAGAAATCGACTATACGGTCAGAAAAATCGTCAATTGTCGAATTTTTTCAGATGAGAACGGCAAGATGAACCTTAGTCTTAAGCAGATTGGCGGACAGATTTTATCCGTTTCTCAGTTTACGCTTTATGCCGATACGAAAAAGGGCAATCGGCCGAGTTTTACTGACGCGCAAAACCCGAATGAAGCTTCAAAAAATTATGACAGATTCAATGAAAAGCTGCGCGAGGAAGGCGTAATCGTTGAAACCGGAGTCTTTGGCGCAGATATGAAGGTTTCGTTCACAAATGACGGCCCGGTGACGATTATTTTCGATACCGACAACAAATAGGTGGTGATAAAATGGGATTGATTTCGCTGGAGGAACAGGCAAGGGAGCTTTGTCTTTCGAATCACAGTTTTATTCCGACGACGATAGGCTTGAAGACTTGGCGCGAACGTTTAAGATTTGATCAAAAAATGCTCGTTCAGGATCAAAGCGTGAAAATCGTCAAAGAACGGGTCGAAATCGATGAAGAACGCTCCTTTGACGAATATCTGTATTTTCCAAAAGATCAGGCCAAAAATCTGCGCGTAATCTACTATATTCATGGCGGACAGTTCATCTCCGGCGGAGTCAATGAATATCACAAGCTGTTGGCAGAACTTTCGAGAAGATGCCATGCCTGCGTCGTTTTTCCGGAGTATGCACTGGCACCTGAACGCAAGGCACCGGCTCAAATGGTTCAGCTGCGGGCCGGGTATCTTGATTTACAGCGACTGGCGATAAAATATTCACTGGATCTATTGCATCTGACAGTTGCGGGCGATGATGTCGGCGGCGGAATGGCGGCAACGCTTGCGATGCTTTCTGAGGCGCGTCACTTGCCCTTGGAAAAGCTGCTGTTGTTTTATCCGGTCGTCAATGCTAATTTTGACAACCAGACTTATTACGAATTTGCCGGCGGATATCGAATTACGCGCGAACAGATGAAATGGGCCTGGCAGCAGTATTTGGGCGGGCTGTCGCCGACCGATGTCATGTATTCTCCTTTGCTTAGAAAATTCAGTGAACTGGCCGTTTTGCCCAAAACATTGATTTTGACCGCAGAGGCGGACGTTTTGCGAAATGAAGGCGAAGCATTTGGGCGAAAATTGCGTGATGCGGACGTTGACGTTTCTGTCGCTCGAATTTTGGGAACGATTCATGATTTCGTTTTGCTCAATGCATTGGATGAGACAAACGCTTGCCGATTGGCGATGGACATGGCAGTAGAATTTATCGAAAGAGACAGTGAGGTGTAGTTTTGTATCAGAATTATTTTTTTGACTTTGACGGAACGTTGTACGACACGTATGGCGGAATGGTATCAGCATTTGTTTCGGCCTTTGAAAATCAAGGCATAAAACTTGACAAGATTGAGACGTATCGCTTGATGCGAGTTGAATCGGTAAGGTATTGCTTTGCTCTTTTGAAAGAGAAATATCCGAAACTTGATGAAAAAAAGCTGCATGAGGACTATCACTTTTTTGAAAAGGGAAACCAGGAGCTGGCTGAGCCGTTTGACTTTGCAGGCAAAGTGCTTGAAACGATTCAAACAAGCGGCGGACAAAGCTTTTTGTTGACGCATCGCGATGAATCTGCAAAGGAAATTTTAAAAAGGGACGGTCTGCTTGAATATTTTAAGGATTTTGTGACTGCGGATGATAATTTCAAGCGCAAGCCGGATCCGGAGTCTCTTGATTATCTGCTTGACAAGCATCAAATCGACCGCAAAACGGCTGTGATGGTCGGAGACAGAACGCTCGACGTCGATGCGGGGCACAATGCCGGCATTGCCGGAATTCTGTTTGATCCGGACGGGTTGATCAAAGCAGACTCATGCCGTCCGGAGCAGCAGATAAAAACGTTGAAGGAATTGATTGGATAGTGGAAAACAAGAAAATTGAGACCGCAATTTTTGCGGGCGGCTGTTTTTGGTGCATGACCAAGCCGTTTGATCAGATGCCTGGAATAATTTCGGTTCGTTCAGGATACACGGTCGGAGACGTCGAAAATCCGACCTACGAGCAGGTCAAATCGGGAACCACCGGACACACCGAAGCAGTCAAGATCGTCTTTGACAAGACGATCATTTCATATGAGGAACTGCTTGAGATTTATTGGCATCAGACCGATCCGACGGATGCAGCGGGACAGTTTCAGGATCGAGGTTCGAATTATCGGCCGGTAATTTTCGTTAAAAATGAGACGCAAAGGCAAGCAGCAGAACTCTCCTTGAAAAATCTGATTGTGAGCGAGCGTTTCAAAAAGCCGATCGTAACCAGAATCGAATCAGCTTGTCCTTTTTATGAAGCGGAAGAAGAGCACCAGCAGTTTTACAAAAAAGATCCAAAGAGAATGGAATTTGAGGAATCGCAGGGAAGAAAACAGTTTATTGAAGAAAACTGGGGAATTTGAAAGGATAAAAAATGGATGAATTACAGGACGTGCTAAAGCAGCACGCGATGATCATGAAGGCAACGACAGCTCTTTTCTACGGGATTTTAGTGTCGATTGCCATGAATTTTTTCTGGGAACCAGGGCATATCTATTCATCCGGCATCACCGGCTTGGCACAGCTGATCGGGACACTGACCAAAAACTGTCCCGTGCATTTGTCAACGGCTCTGATGCTGTTTGTTTTGAATATCCCGTTGTTTGTTTTGGGATGGAGACAGATTGGGCACAGGTTTACTCTGTTCACGATTTTGGCGGTTTTTTGCTCATCGGTCATGATTAAGGCAATCAATCCCGTTCCGTTAACAAAAGACCCGATCATCTGCGCAATTTTTGGCGCAACGATCAATGGGTTCGGAACCGGCTTGGCGCTTAAAAACGGAATTTCGACCGGTGGCTTGGATATTTTGGGGCTGACGATCAGAAAACATACCGGTAAAAGCATCGGAACGATCAATCTGATTTTCAATTTCTTCATCATCCTTGCCGCAGGGGAGGTTTTCGGCTGGCCTTATGCTTTTTATTCGGCACTCAGCATTTTTATCAATGCGCGCGTAATGGACATGGTTTACACAAAGCAGCAAAAGATGCAGGTCATGATTGTGACCACGAAGCCAAAGAGCGTAATTGACTGTATCCAAAATCGAATGCGTCGCGGAATAACGATCGTTCACGGTGCCGAAGGGGCATACAAGCATGATGAAAAAACGATTCTGTTTACGGTCATCTCGCGTTACGAACAGCCTGAATTGAGGAGAGCGATGATCGAATCGGATCCCGCTGCATTTGTCAGCATTGCAGACAACGTCCATATCATGGGACGTTTCTATGAACCAGAACCATGAGGTAAGCCAAATGAAACATGCATATTTGATCATGGCAGCAAATGAGTTCGAAGAAATCTTGGTCTTGCTCAAAGCGCTTGATTATGAAGACAACGCAATATTCTTGCATATTGACAAAAAGGCCGCGCTTTCTCCTTTGCAGCTGGAACGCTTCAAACAAAGGCTTTCAAAGGCTGATTTTTATCTGGCGCCGCGCAGGAAAGTCAGCTGGGGCGGACGCGACATGCTCGAATGCGAATTTTCGTTGTTCTCGTTTGCGCGCTCCGTTGGTCCGTTTGACTACTATCACTTGCTTTCCGGCAAGGACTTGCCGCTTTTGAGTCATAAACGGATCAATGAGTTTTTTGAAAAAAACAAGGGCAGGGAATTCGTCGAGTACAAACAGATCAGAGAGAAGGAAGTCTATCAAAGAGTTCAGGTCTGGCATGCATTTCCTAATGTTTCGGCATATCGTTCGGTCAAAAGCGCTCCGTTGAAACTGATGATTCGTGCTTATCGCAAGCTTGAGCGAACGTTGGCCAAGGCTTTGAAGCTTGATTTTTTTAAAAATACAGGGCTGAAGCTCGGTTTTGGTTCACAATGGCTCAGTCTGGACGATTTTGCCGTGGAACGCATTCTGAAAAAAGAAAAAAGCATTATGAAAGTTTTCAAGCATGCCATCGTAGCCGATGAGCTGTTTTTGCAGACGTTTATTTTAAATGATGAAGTTTTGAAAAAACGTCTGTATCGAGATGAAAAAGGACGTCCGGGAAATCTTCGTTTCATCAAGATTGATGAAAGAAAGAGCAGTCCGTGCGTTTGGGAAATTTCTGATCTGGAAACGCTTAAAAAGGCACGGAACGAGGGCTATCTTTTCTCGCGCAAGTTTGACGTCGCAGAAGATGATGAAATCGTTTCGTCAGTATTGAAAATGACAGCAGAGGAAGAGTATTTTTAAATGGAAAATGTTATTTTGTATTCGGTTTTGAGAAGTCTCAGAGCAAAAAATGATGCTGGTCCCAAGGCCAAAACCGATATTAACGAATTTTTGACTGAGGAAGGCTTTAAGGTCATGGATCTGGATTTGCCGGAAAAGCGTCTTGAAAAGTTCCTGTTCGTTCATTTGAAACTCAAACGACTTTTCAAGGGCAGACAATTTGACAACGTCATTTTGCAATACCCGTTTTACTCGGTCTTCTTGACGAAAAAAATCATTGAAAATGCCAAGAAAGTCACGCACGGAAAATTCCTGATCATGGTTCACGACGTTGAAACGCTGCGTGTTTATGACGGCAACAAGCAGTTTGAAAAAGATGAAATGGAAATCTTTAATTCTGCCGACGGTCTGATCGTGCACAATTCCAAAATGTCCGAATGGCTCAAACAACACGGCGTAACGGTTCCGATTACGATTTTGGGAATTTTTGATTATCGTAACGATTGCCCAAAAAATGACCGGTTCGAGTATCAAAAAAGTATTTGCTTTGCGGGAAATCTTGAAAAATCGACATTTTTGAAGAAGGTCAAGCTAAATAATGCCAAACTTGACGTTTATGGACCGTCTCCTGCTCAAGAATATCAAAAAGGCGTAACCTATTGCGGGGTATATACTCCTGACGATCTGCCGAATCATTTGAATGAAAACTTCGGCCTGATTTGGGACGGAGACGAAATGTCTGCTTGTACTGGGGTTTTCGGCAACTATATGCGTTACAACGCTCCGCACAAGACGTCGCTTTATCTGAGCTCCGGAATTCCGGTGATTATTTGGAAGGAAGCCGCAATGGCCGAATTCGTGTCTGAAAACGAAGTTGGAATCGCGATCGAAAATCTGAATGATTTGGACAATGTTTTGCAGAAAGTTGATGACGCAGGCTACAAGAAGATGAAGAGCAACGCCCTGAATTTGGCAGAGAGATTAAGACGCGGATCTTATGTCAAAGAGGCAGTCAGAAAGGCACTTGGTGATTAGATGAGACAAGTTGACGTAATCGTTCCGGTCTACAATGTTGAAAAATATCTGAAGCGCTGTTTGGAAAGTTTGATCAACCAGACGTTGTCTTCTGAAAAATACAGAGTGCTGCTTGTTGACGACGGCAGCACCGACGGTTCGCCGACCATCTGTCAAAAATATGCAGATGAGAATCCGAATCTGGTGGAGTATCTACCCAAAGCAAACGGCGGCTTGTCTGACGCAAGAAACTATGGATTGCAGCATGTCGATGCAAGTTACGTGCTGTTTATCGATTCGGATGATTACGTTGAGTCGGGAATGCTTGAGAGGATGCTTGAAAAAACCTGCAACGGTCAAAAGAAGGTCGTGGAATGCAATTTCTTTTGGCAGTATCAGGACAGAATGGCAAAAGACGTCGTGACGGGATATGATTCAATCGAAGATTACCTTGTCAAAGGACGCGTCGTCGCATGGAACAAACTGTATCGAACGGATTGGCTCAAGCAATGCGGAATTACGTTTCCGAAGGGGCTTTTTTATGAAGATCAGTGCTTTTTCTTTGAATTGATGCCGTTTCTTGAATCAATTGACGAAGTTGCGGTTGATGAGGTTTGCGAAGTTCATTACGTTCAAAGAAACGATTCGATTTCGTATCAAAATACGAGTCGTTTGGCCGATCTTTTCAAAATTTACGTAAGGATTCTGAATTTTCATGAAGAAAAGGGCTGGATCAAAACGTATCATGATGAACTTGAATATCGTTTCGTTCGCAACTTGTTGGGCAACGTCATGCTGAGAAAAATCAGACCGA
The DNA here is from genome assembly GCF_000224985.1 of Ligilactobacillus ruminis ATCC 27782. Classification (NCBI taxonomy): domain Bacteria; kingdom Bacillati; phylum Bacillota; class Bacilli; order Lactobacillales; family Lactobacillaceae; genus Ligilactobacillus; species Ligilactobacillus ruminis. Next base: position 1,212,084 of record NC_015975.1, on the reverse strand, counting down.
TCAAAGACGTAAAAGTAAAGCGCGACTTGGTTGTAAAAGTCATGGAATTTATTGATATTCATTTTAAAGGGTGGAAGAAGAATAAATATATAAAGTGGGATTCCCCGCAAAATATTTATTTGAAGACGTTCAATAAATTAATTATCAAAATGTTAATAATTTAAAAGGTATCTGTAACTCCTGTTTTAGCGGTATTTATAGGTACCTTTTTTGATGTGCTGATCAGCAGAATATTACGTAATTGTGAATTTAAAACGATTATCAGCAGCTTTTTCAAGCAGCTATGCAACTTTTATTTCGAATTTGCATCGATAATAAATTGAATATGGCATTTTTAACTAAAATATTCACTATAAAATTGTTATTTGCATTCACGTTTTCTTAACTTTGACTTGGCATAATAAGACTTGTAAAAAGATATGAGATTAATCGGGAGGTATTTGTTATGAATGTTTTAAAGAATACAAAGGCGCTCATCGCACTCTCGGTTGTAGTTGCTGCAATCGGAGGATCGCAAGTCTATGCATGTCGTGACACGTTTGCCGCACTCGCTCATGAAGAAACAGGGACGAAGAGCGTTGCTAAGAAAGAAACGTCTGAAAAAAAGGTCAGTCCTTCGGTTAAGAAGGAGTCAAGTTCTGAAAGCTCGGCAACTGAGACGTCATCTGTTTCCAAATCTTCAAGCAGCGTTGCTCAAAGTTCATCGGCTGCAAGCTCAAGCAGCGATGCCCAAAGTTCTTCTCAGGCAACGACGCAAGCTCAAACGGCAACGCAGCAATCTTCGCAAACGGCACAGAGTCAGACGTCATCGTCTCAGACGACGCGGACGCAGTCCCAGACGCAACAGTCTTCTTCGCAGCAACCGGCTCAAATGAGCGGATTTTGCCTGAACGGACATTCATATCCGATTAGAAGCTTCAGCGGTACGGGTTCTGTTCCGGCAGACGGCAACGTTTATGCTTGGACATCTCTTCCGAACTATTATTTGTTTGAAATGATGGGTGCGGCACACAGCCAGTTGGGCAGTCTGCACGTCGGCAGCGAAGTCGTCATCAACGGTCGCGTGCTTCATGTTTCTGAGATCATGTACGGCGTAAAAAATGACGGAACGGGCTTGGAAGTTGTTTCAAACAAGTTGGCACAACACAGTGCTGGTTGGCAAACGTGCGAACAGGCTTGCTACAATTCGACTTTGACCGTATGGTTCGCAGATTAGCAAAATTTTAAGTTAAATGTTAGAATGAATCCAGGAAGAAGGCTTCCTGGATTTTTTTACATGAAAGGCGGTTAAATAATGAAACTTGGATCGCATGTCAAAATGCGCGGCAAAGAGATGTTTCTTGGATCCGCAAAAGAAGCGGCATCGTATGGGGCAAATGCCATGATGATTTATACCGGTGCACCTCAAAACACTGTCAGAAAAGATCTGTCCTTGATGAAAATCGAAGAGGGAAAGAAGTATATGGAAGATCACGGCATCGAAGAAGTCGTCGTGCATGCGCCATATATCGTCAACCTTGGCAATAACAAGGATCAAAGCAAATATGAATTTGCAATCGAATTTTTGGCAAACGAACTCAAGCGGGCAGATGCGCTCGGAGCAAAACAGGTCACGCTTCATCCCGGAGCTCACGTTGGCCTTGGAGCAAAGGCTGCCATCGAAAACATTGCGCATGGTCTGGATGAAGCGCTGAAGGCGTCAAAAGACGTCAGCATTGCGTTGGAGACGATGGCGGGCAAAGGAACGGAAATTGGGCGAACGTTTGAAGAGTTGTCCGAAATCATTGAAAAATGCAGTGAAAACGACCGCCTGAGCGTTACATTCGATACTTGTCACGCAAACGATGCCGGCTATGACGTCAAAAACGGCTTTGACGATGTTTTGAGTGAATTTGATCAAATAATCGGTTTGAACAGGCTGAAAGTCGTTCATCTCAATGATTCAAAAAATGAATGCGGCGCACATAAAGATCGGCACGCAAACATCGGTTTTGGAACCATCGGCTTCGATTCTTTAAATTATATTGCGCATCATCCGCAGCTGGAAGACGTTCCCAAAATTATGGAAACGCCGTACGTCGGAGAAGACAAGAAGAATTCTTTTGCTCCTTACGCATATGAGATCGCAATGCTCAAAAACCAGGCATTTGATTCTAAGATGCTGGACAAGGTGAAAGACGGCCAGGGAATTTTGTAAGAAGTTGCGCATAAAAATATGTGTGTACCCAGAATGTTTGACACATATAAAAATTAACATTAGCCCATGGATGTCATTCTGGATTGAACGGGCATCATCCATTTTATTTTCTTTTGAATCAAAGTTGGCAGGATTTTTGCGTAAAAAAGAGGCTTTGAAAAAAAGTCTCTTTCCCACTTGAATTAAACGAAAAGCCGAACGAAGTCGGTCGGGTTACGATTGGTTTCGTCCGGCACTTTTAAATGCAGTGCCTGATAAATTAGCGGCCAAACTCTTAGTCAAATTTACCGCCAGACTCTTTTTGCTTATTTCCATCACGGAAAGCAATCGTCCTGAATGAGAAAAAACCGGATTAGATTTGCGATTGATTGCAAATCTAATCCGGTTTCTTGATTTGAGACAGAATTTTTCTCAGGCTCTCTTATAATTTATATTTAGGCACTTTCTTTCTTGCGTTTTTCAAACCATGACATGATTGGCATGATAGCTCCGGCTCCGAATAAGACACCGACTGATAAGAAGTTCAGAAACAATTGGTGATTCCAGGCCTTTGTCCCAAAGGCCAGATCTTGTGGCAGAAAGGACATCACGGCACAGATGAAGGAGAACAACATGCACCAAGTCCCAACAGCAATAGCGAGCTTTCGTCTTTTGATGAAGACAAAGACTGATGGAAATTTGTCCTGTTTGACTCGTACGGCGATGAAGGCTAAGAACAGCCAGCAGTTCTTGAAAGGAAAGACAATTCCGTTTAGGTTCAACAACCAATTGAAGACTGCGTTGATATCAGGCAAAGTCCCTGATAAAAGCAGCAAGAACAAGGTCAACCCGGTGGTCAAGACGTAGGAGTGAATAGGGCGATCGTTCTTATTGCGTTTGCGCATCCATTTTGGCATGAAGCGTTCAGCAGTATCGGCCGCCAAAACCCAACTGGTGGAGTCTAAGAAAACGGCTAACTGTGCCATCATATAGATAGCCTGGACAATAGCGAAAATGTACATCAAAACATTGCCCATACCCATGCGTTCACCTAAAAGCTGGAAGGCATAGTATGATCCGTTCATCTTCAAGTCGTGCGGGAGGTTGTTTGCATCAAAGAAGATGGACAAGGAGAAAGTTCCGAAGACCGTCAGAAAAGCTGTCATGAATGCGATTAGGTACATGGCCTTGCGGAAGTCGCGGTTAGGATTCTTCATCCGTTTCAGGTAAGGGGCAACCAATTCGGCTCCACAGACGGCAAACATCAAAAGCCCGGTGGTAGAGAAGTAAGATAACGAAAAGTCAGGGATAAATGCTTTAAGGTTGAAAGGTTGGGTGGCAATTTTGCCACCGTTTAATAGTGTCCAGCCTGTCATGACAACGAACAAGATGGTCATTCCGAACATGGCCCATCCGCCGATTGTGGCCATGACTTCAAGGGATTTCTTGATTATATTTTCCAGTAAAATAAAAACTAAAATAATAACAAAGGTCCATACGCCAAACCAAAAGCTTGACATTCGGCTAGATAAACTGGCATCCCCTAAAATCAGCCAACTGTAGGACACGATGGTTGAGTTGGCTACGTCGACAATGTAAGGCAGGCAGGCAGCCCAATACATCCAGGCCGTCCAGTAACCGGCAGCATCCGAATTCAGACTATGCCGAGCCCAAGATGCCAGTCCCCCTTCCTGGTGGCCGTTAAAAACCGAACCCAGGTGGGCAACGGAAAGTTCATAGGGAATAACGAAGAAAAACACCATAAAAATCCAGGTGAAAACAACAGACAACCCCTGGTTTTGCAAAGGGTATAAGATATCATCAAAACAGATGATGGTGACGAAGCCAATCATGGCAATGACAGGCCAGCTTATGTAGGATTTTTTCTCTCCTAGTTCTTGCATGATTTTTCTCTCTTTCTTATCAAATTTAAAAATAACACCAATGGTTTAAATCTTAACTATTTTTTAACCTTTTTGTCAAGGGAAAATACGATCGGAAAGGAATATTAACATTATCATATATAAGTTTGAATCCATTAACCTGGACCTTATCTCCGTCAAATTCGATGCATTTATTACGATAACAAACGAGAGGGAGCATGATGGACAGAATTTACGGAATCAGAATGGATTGTAAGCATTGTCTACGAAAACAGGCTGTTGTTTTTGCTTAAAAATATGACTCAGTTCGTTCAAATTATTTCTTGCAATCTGCCGGTCATAGAAATAACGCATAAAAATGCCCTCCTTACCAGTGGTCCGGTAAAGAAGGCACATCTTAAGATTCATGACGGCATTTTTATTCCTGGGGTTTCATTTTGAATCGGAACTGCATTTTAATTATGCGAAATCATTCTTCGTTTTCTTTGAGACTTTCCATGATGAGAGTTGCGGTTTCTTCAATCGACTTGTTGGCAACGTTGATAATCGGGCATCCGAGCTTTTTGTAAAGCTCCATGGCAAAATCAAGCTCGGCCTGAATATTGTCCATATTGGAATAAGTGGTGTCGGGATTCAAGCCGTAGGAAATCATGCGCTCCCTTCTGATGTTGTTCAAAATCGACGGATCATTGGTCAGACCGAAGATTTTATTTGGGTCAACCTGATAGATCTGATCAGGAATGCGGGTCTTAGGCACCAACGGAAGGTTGGCAACCTTATAGCCGTGGTTTGCGAGGAACAAGGACAACGGGGTTTTGGAAGTTCTCGAAACGCCCAAAAGGACGATGTCTGCTTTCAGGAAACCTGACGGATCTTTGCCGTCATCATAAGTCACGGCAAACTCAATGGCTTCAATGCGCTTGAAATATTCGTGATCCGTGTTGTGGTTGATGCCGGCCTCATGGAGCGGTTCGTCTCCGGTGCGCTCCGCCAAAATATCGATGATGCCGCTTAACGCATCGATGACTGCAAGATTGTTTTCTTTGCAGTAGTCATTTGCAAAAGCCGAAAGCTCACTATCTGAAAAAGTGTGCACGATAATCGCATTTTCACGTGTGGCTTTATGCAAAATACCCGTCAAAATCGAAATCGTTTTGATCAGCGGATAGCGATGAACTTTAAAATCTGCTTTCGGAAATTGAACGATGGCTGCTTGAGCGAGGTTGTTGCCCGTTTCACCAAGAGAATCGGAAATAATATAAACATTGATTGCGTTGTCATTTGACATAGGGGGTCTCTCCTTTCAGTAAACGCTTTCTTTAATTCTATTATACTATATTTGCCGGAAATATTCATCAAAATAAATGAATTTTGCTGAATAAACTAAGAAGTTGTTAAAGTTATATTGACGCGATATTCTCATTTATGTATAATGAAAAGGAACTGTTGATGTTTGTGATATTACAAAATAGACAATAAGACGGTTACATTTAAGCTCGGAGGGAGGGAAACAACCATGTCAAAGACAGTCGTTCGTAAAAACGAATCTCTTGATGACGCTCTTCGTCGCTTCAAACGTTCCGTTTCAAAAACAGGTACTTTGCAAGAATATCGGAAACGTGAATTTTACGAGAAGCCAAGTGTAAAACGTAAGAAAAAGTCCGAAGCAGCAAGAAAGCGCAAAAATAAGCGTCGTTTCTAGTTTCTAGAGGAGGCAGGTTGTGATGAGTTTATTGGATTCATTGCAAAAAGATATGGTTGCAGCCATGAAAGCCAAGGACAAGAATCGTTTGAAGACTGTTCGAATGCTTAAGGCTGCGGTTCAAAATGAGCAGATTAGCGTTGGACACGATTTGACTCCTGACGAGGAAGTCGGCGTGTTATCTCGTGAATTGAAGCAACGTAAGGATTCTCTTGAAGAATCGAAAGCTGCTGGACGTGACGATTCAGTCCAGGAACTTGAGGGCGAAATCGCAGTTGTGCAAGGCTATATGCCTGCTCAATTGAGCGCGGATGATGTAAGGGCCGTTGTTGAAGAAACGATCAAAGCGGTTGGAGCAACGTCTAAAGCCGATTTCGGCAAGGTCATGGGTGCCGTGATGCCAAAGCTCAAGGGCAAGGCTGACGGCAAGCTGATTAACGCCACGGTTAAGGAATTGCTCGGTTAACGAGCGTCCTGGAGTCAGGGAAGAAATTCCCTGGCTTTTTTTGTCTGCGGTTTGCTAAAATGGCTTACTGTAAGTATAATACATATAGGTGAGAATCATAATTCAAAGAAGCAACGGTCGCGTTGGTGTCTGGAAGATTCAGCGGCTTCATTTCCAGGCTGACGCTGCCGCGGCAAAAGGGGTGCTCTTATTTGTCAGAAGGAACCGTAATTGAAGAAGAATTTACGCTCGCTGATCCGCAGATGGCAGTTTCGCTTTTCGGAATCAATGATGCTTATTTGAAACTGATTGAAGAAGGAAAAAACGTTATCGTCAGCTCGTTCGGAAATCATGTCAAGATCAAAGGCAGTCAAGATGACGTTTCGGAAACGAAGGAAATTTTCGCACAGCTGGCTGAACTTTTGAAAAAGGGCGTTACGATCAGCAATGCTGACGTTGTTTCGGCGATGACGATGGCCGAAAAAGGAACGCTGGAGTATTTTCAAGACCTTTATACGGATACTTTGATCAGAGATCGCAAAGGCCGAAGCATCCGCGTGAAAAATTACAGTCAACGTCAATACGTTCAAGCGGTCAAGCATAACGATCTCGTCTTCGGAATCGGTCCTGCCGGCACGGGAAAGACGTATCTGGCCGTCGTAATGGCGGTTGCTGCATTAAAACGGCATGAAGTTGAACGTCTGGTACTGACGCGACCCGCAGTCGAGGCCGGGGAATCGCTTGGCTTTTTGCCGGGGGATCTGAAAGAAAAGGTTGATCCTTATCTGCGTCCGATTTACGATGCGTTGAATTCGATTCTTGGTGCGGAACATACTGAACGATTGATTGAGCGCGGAGTCATCGAAATTGCTCCTTTGGCTTATATGCGCGGACGGACGCTTGAGAATGCCTTCGTGATTTTGGATGAAGCGCAAAATACGACAAGGGCACAGATGAAGATGTTTTTGACGCGTCTTGGTTTTGGTTCGAAAATGATCGTTAACGGCGACAAGACACAAATCGATTTGCCTGCCGGACATAAGCAAAGCGGACTTGTCGATGCGGAGCACGTGTTAAGCAATCTTGCGCATATCGGTTTCGTTCATTTTGATGCTGCTGACGTCGTGCGGCATCCGGTGGTTTCGGAGATTATCAGTGCCTACGAAAAGAATAATAAAACAGAAAATGAGGACTAGCATCAATGGATTTGGAAATTTATGACGACACGAAGAATGTTCCAGAAGAAAAAATCAAGCTGATTGAAGATATTTTGAACTTTGCGGGCAGCTATCTCAAGCTTCCTGAAAATACAGAGATGTCGGTTACTTTGATGGATAATGAACATATTCATGAAATCAATAAAAAATATCGCGGAGTCGACAAGCCGACGGATGTCATCAGCTTTGCGATCGAAGAAGACGATCCCGACGAAGTTCCGATTATTTTGCCGGAAGATGAAGAGCTTGACATCCCCAAAAATATTGGCGACATCATGGTTTCGATGGACAAGGTTAAAGAACAGGCCGAATATTTGGGACATTCGGAGGATCGTGAACTTGGTTTTCTGGTTGTCCACGGATTTTTGCATTTGAACGGATACGACCACATGAAAGAAGAAGACGAAAGGGAAATGTTTGGTCTTCAACGAGAGATTCTTGACTCCTATGGGCTTACGAGATAGCAAAAAACGTTCAAAGTTCGTTAGCCGTTGGAAAAACCGTCACTTTGTCAGCTCTTTCAAATATGCGGTAGAGGGATTGGTGACAGCTTATCGTGAGGAACGCAATCTGCGTTTCCATGTTGGCTCAGTGATTTTGGTCGTAATCATGGGGTGTTTGTTCCATGTTTCGGCAAACGAGTGGCTTTGGCTTTTATTGAGCATCTTTTTTGTTTTGGCAAGTGAGGTCTGGAATACGGCGATTGAAAATGCCGTTGACCTCGCCAGTGAATATAAAAAGCATCCCCTGGCAAAAAAGGCCAAGGATACCGCTGCGGGCGGGGTGCTTTTGGCAGCCGTGTTTTCAATGATTGTCGGTGCGATTGTTTTTGTGCCGAAAATTTGGCAACTGCTGTTTTAGATTAATAAATGTGAGGAAGAAAATTTTTGAACAATAAATTTCATTCGGGCTTTATAGCCATATTAGGACGTCCCAATGTCGGAAAATCGACTTTTTTGAATCGAATCATCGGTCAAAAAATCGCCATCATGAGCGATAAAGCTCAAACTACACGCAACAAGATTCAAGGGATTTATACGACTGATGATGCTCAGATCGTTTTCATCGATACACCGGGCATTCATAAACCGCAAAGCCGTCTGGGCGATTTTATGGTCGAATCGGCTCTTTCGACGTTAAATGAGGTCGATGCGGTGATTTTCATGGTAAATGCAGAGCAAAAACGCGGCCGCGGCGATGATTTCATTATTGAGCGTCTCAAAAACGTCAAAAAACCGATTTATCTGGCAATCAACAAAATTGATCGGATACATCCTGATCACCTTTTGGAAGTGATGGACGACTACCGCGGAGCACTGGATTTTAAAGACGTTTTCCCGATTTCTGCGCTTCAGGGCAATAATTGTCAAGAGTTTATCGATACACTGATCAAAGACCTGCCTGAAGGTCCGCAATACTACCCGACGGATCAGGTTACGGATCATCCGGAAAGATTTATTGCCGGCGAACTCATCCGCGAAAAAGTCTTGGAACTCACGAGAGAAGAAGTTCCGCACTCGGTTGCGGTCGTTGTCGATCGTATCAAGCGTCGCGACGAGGGAAAAATTTTGATTCAGGCCACGATCATCGTTGAACGCGCGAGTCAAAAAGGCATCATTATCGGAAAGGGCGGCAAGATGCTCAAGACGATCGGAGTCAAGGCAAGAAAAGACATCGAGCTTATGATGGGCGACAAGGTTTATCTGGAACTTTGGGTCAAGGTCATGCCAAATTGGAAAGATCGCCAGATAGACTTGAGATCGCTCGGATACAAACAGGACGATTATTAATTTTTTGCGGAGTTGAAACGATGTTTTGGCTCCGCTGTTTTTAAAAGGAGGGGTCATCGTGGTTTTGCATCAGGGCGAAGAGTTTTCAGGCATCGTGGTTTCAAAAAGAGACTATAAGGAAAGGGATCTGCTTGTCAAAATTTTGACGAATCGCTATGGTTATAAGACCTTTTATATTCGCGGCGCTAAAAAACGCGGGTTCAGACTTGGCGCAATTATTTTGCCTTTTTCGCATGGACGCTATCTCGGAAGCATTAATGATGACGGTCTGTCATATCTTAGCACCGGAAAGGAAATTGATCAATATCAAAATATTTTTAACGATATCATGCTGAATGCCTATGCGTCATATGTTTTGGGGTTGGGTGAAGCCGCAATTAAAGATGACTGCATTTTGGCATCTCAGTGGTACAGGAAGATAGAACGAGCGCTGCAACTGATCGACCAGGGAGTTAATCCGTTGATTATCGTAAGCATCATGGAAATTCAGATGCTGGAACTTTTTGGCGTTGCTCCTGAATGGCGCTTTTGTGCGGTTTGCGGAAATCAGCGTTCTTCTTTTGACTATTCCGAAAGTTATGGAGGAATTCTTTGCAAAAATCATTGGCATCTTGATCCAAATCGGCTGCATCTTGACGAAAAAACGATGTACTTCTTACGCTATTTGTCTGATATTGACTTGGACGTTTTGAAAAGCGTCAATCTTAGCGAAAAAACGAGCATAAAAATCAAGCGGGCACTTGACGTGATCTATGACGATCAAGTCGGACTTTACGTTCCTGCCAAGAAATTTTTAAATGAGATGACTTCTTTTGACTTTGCTTTTGAAAAAGGACTTGACAAAACTGAATAATTAAACTATTCTAAGGTCAATCGAATAGAAAGACGTTGAGAAAAGAAGGTCGGCGACGTGTCATGCCAAGCGAGTCTGAGAAGGTGTGAGCAGATGATGACTGTCGTTTGATTGGCGCTTTTTGAGTCTTGACGAAATTAAGCTGCTAGGCAAAACTAGAAGTAGGGTGGAACCGCGATTTGCGAAAAGTCGTCCCTATGTGACCACAGGCGTCGCATAGGGACTTTTTTATGCGATTGAGCTGGTTGTTTTCGCAATAAATTTTTAGGAGGACTTTGCCTTATGGCTAAAAAATTAGCAATGCAAGATATTATTTTGACCTTGCAACAATTCTGGGCTAAGCAAGGCTGCATGCTCATGCAGGCTTACGACAATGAAAAGGGTGCCGGAACGATGAGCCCGTACACGTTTTTACGTGCAATCGGACCCGAACCGTGGAACGTTGCTTACGTTGAACCGTCACGTCGGCCGGCTGACGGACGTTATGGAGAAAATCCCAATCGTTTGTTCCAGCACCACCAATTTCAGGTAATCATGAAACCGAATCCTTCAAACATCCAGGATCTTTACTTGGATTCGCTCAAGGCTTTGGGAATCAATTCAAAGGAACACGATATTCGTTTTGTTGAGGACAACTGGGAAAACCCTTCAATGGGATGTGCCGGAGTAGGTTGGGAAGTTTGGCTTGACGGAATGGAAATCACTCAGTTTACTTATTTCCAACAGGTCGGAGGTTTGGAAGTTCGCCCCGTTGCCGTTGAAGTAACGTATGGACTTGAAAGACTTTCGTCTTACATTCAAGAAGTCAACTCGGTCTTTGATCTTGAATGGTCAGACGGCGTCAAATACGGCGACATCTTTAAAGAACCGGAATATGAGCATTCAAAATATGCTTTTGAAGAAAGCAATCAGGAAATGCTTTTGAAAATGTTTGATACGTATGAAACGGAAGCCAAAAAGCAGATTGCAAACGGCTTGGTTCACCCGGCTTATGATTATATCCTGAAATGCAGTCACACGTTCAATCTGTTGGATGCTCGCGGTGCGGTTTCGGTTACGGAGCGTGCCGGCTACCTTGCTCGAATTCGCAACATGGCTAAATCAGTCGCAAAAGCATTTATTGAAGAACGAAAGAAACTTGGCTTCCCGCTCATCAAAGATGAAAAACTTCGTCAAGAATTGTTGAAGGAGGATAAATAATGTCACAAAATTATTTGCTTGAGATTGGTCTGGAAGAAATTCCGGCACATGTCGTCACGCCAAGCATCAATCAGCTGGTTGAACGCATGACCTCCTTTTTAAAGGAAAATCGTCTCAGTTTCGATAAAATAGAAGCATACTCAACGCCGCGTCGTCTGGCTCTCAAGGTTATCGGTCTTGCCGACAAGCAAGAAGACATCGAGGAATTGGCTAAAGGTCCTGCAAAAAAGATTGCCTATGACAAAGACGGCAACTGGTCGAAAGCCGCCCAGGGATTCGCACGCGGACAAGGCGTGAGCGTCGATGAACTGTTCTTCCAAGAATTAAAGGGCGTTGAGTACGTCTACGTTAAAAAATTCATTGCCGGCAAGTCCGCAAAAGAAGTATTGACGTCTGTCAAAGAAGTCGTAATGGAGATGAAATTCCCGACAATGATGCGTTGGGGTTCAAATGATTTCGAATACGTTCGTCCGATTCGCTGGATCGTCTCATTGCTTAACGACGAGATCGTTCCCTTTAAGGTTTTGGATCTTGAAACTGGTCGAAAATCGCAAGGACACAGATTCCTGGGAAAAGAAGTCGAAGTAAAGAATGCGGATGCGTATCCTGAATGCTTAAAGCAGGAAATGGTTATTGCCGATGCCAAGGAACGCAAGGAAATCATCATGTCTCAAATCGACGAACTCGCCAAGAAGAATTCGTGGAACATTGTCGTTGATCCTGATCTTTTGGAAGAAGTCAACAATTTGGTCGAATATCCGACTGTTTTTGCAGGTTCTTTCGATGAAAAATATCTTTCGGTTCCTGATGCCGTTTTGATTACTTCAATGAAGGACAACCAAAGATATTTCTACGTTGAAGACTCTGACGGCAAACTTTTGCCGCACTTCGTTTCCGTAAGAAACGGAAACAGTGCTTATCTCGAAAACGTCGTTTCAGGCAATGAAAAAGTGTTGACGGCTCGTCTTGAAGATGCCAAGTTCTTCTATGAAGAAGATCAAAAGAAAACAATTTCAGACTATGTCGAACGACTGAAAAAAGTCATGTTCCATGATAAGATCGGAACGATTTATGAAAAAATGGAGCGTGTCGCTTTAATTGCGGCTTATCTTGGCAAGCATCTCGGACTCAGCAAAACACAGCTTGCGGATTTAAAACGTGCTGCAATGATCTACAAATTCGATCTTGTAACCGAAATGGTCGGCGAATTTTCTGAACTGCAGGGCGTGATGGGCGAGATCTACGCTTCCTTGTTCGGTGAGACGGATGCCGTTGCTTCAGCAATGCGTGAAGAATACATGCCGACGAGTTCTGAAGGAGATTTGCCGGAGTCGACGATTGGAGCAGTTCTTTCGATTGCCGATAAAGCAGACAGCATTCAAGCATTCTTTTCTGCAGGGATGATTCCGAGCGGTTCAAACGATCCGTATGCTTTGAGACGTCAAGCCCTTGGCATCGTGAGAATCGCGCTTGACAAAGGATGGAACCTGTCCGTTCCTTTGCTGCATGAGGCAATCATGTCCGCATTCAAAGAACGCGGAGATCTTTATGCAAACATCGATCCTGAAAAGAATTACGCAGGCGTTAAAGATTTCATGTTTGATCGCGTTGCTCAAATCATTGGTTCAAACAATGACGTCGGCCGAGATGCTTTGGAGGCTGCGCTTGCAAACAAAGACAATGAATTCGTTTCGGTCCTTGAAGCTGCAGAAACGCTGACAAAACATGCTTCAGATGATGATTTCAAGGAAACGATCGAAGCTTTGACGCGCGTTTCTCGTTTGGCGAAAAAGGCTGATTTTGAAGCTGCCTCGGTCGACGAATCGTTGTTTGAAAACGATTCGGAAAAGAAGTTGTATGATGCTTGCTCAAATGCTCAAAAAGGATATTGCTGCAAGTCATATGAGGACAAGTATCAAGCTTTGCATGGCTTGAAGGGTGCAATCAGCGAATATTTCGATGCAACGATGGTCATGGCTGATGATGAGAAAGTCAAGCACAATCGTTTGAGTCAGCTTGTTTTGCTTAGCAATCTGACAACTGCTTTCGGATCGCTCGAAGAATTAAACGTCAAATAATCAAGCTAAATAAGAGAGAATGGGTAAAATCCCGTTTCTTGCTTGAATTAATTAAATGCCGGACAAGGGCGGTCAGCTTAAGACTGTACTATGTCCTGTCAAGTATACAGTTCAAATATAAAATTTTAACTAACAAGATACGGCTTGATTGCGGAACTGTTCTGCGGTCAGGCCGTTTTTTGACGCATAGGCACGTTTCCTGTTGAAATAGTCTATTGCTCCCTGAACTAATGTTTCAAGCTCTTCAAGGTTGGCAGGCCGCGGATGATGATCCATCCAGATGTGCTTGAAATCGTTCCACCAGCGTTCCATAGGTGAATTCTCCCATGGATGCCCGGGATGAGACATACTGTGAACACATTTATTCTCTGTCAGATAATTATTGAAATCCATTGAACAGTATGCTGCTCCGCGGTCCGTATGAACCATCGGATGGGCGTCCGGCTCATATTCAAACGCCCGCTTAAAGGTGTCGATTACAGCCGACGATGTCTCTGTTTCCGAAATGTTGTAACTTAATGCATAACGGCCGTATAAGTCCAGAACAACATGCACTCTTGCCTTGTGACCGGAGTTGCCGTACTTGATTTCAGTAGTGTCAGTAACCCAGACTTCATTTTTTCCTTTCCTGTCGAACTGTCCCTTCAACAGGTTGTCATTGATGTATTCTTCGTGTCTCTTGATACGGTTGCGTTTCTTTCTTCTCACGTTGGATGTGATTCCGTTGCTTCTCATACAGTTGGTGACGCGGTTGATGCCGGCCTTGAAGTACAGCCTGTTTTCCGAGGCAAGCTGCGTGGTCATTCCCAGATATCCCAGAGTACCCTTGTGTTCCTTCTCCAGATCCATAATTGCTGAAAGAAGGTCTGACTGTTCCTGTTGGTTATTACTTGTTCCACGCTTGAGCCACTTATAGTATGCATCTCTGGTTATACCGACTGTTCTGCACAGTTCACTGATTGACCAGCCGTATTCCTCGTTCAGTTCCCTGATAGTCTTCTGCCTAATTCCTTTTTCGCCTCCCTGTTGCTTATTTCGACGAATTTTTTTGCGACGGCTATCTCCATTTCCTGCTGATGAAGTCTGGCCTCGAGAAGTTTGTTTTCCCTCTTCAACCGGTCCATTTCAGTGAGTTCTGATTCCGGTTTGGCCTTTCCCCTGCGGTCACGCAGCGATTCCGGATTGTTGCCGCTTCCGGTGTACTTCCGATACCATCCGTAGACCTGATTATAGCTGACATTGTAATGTTCAGCCGCCCAGTTGTAGTCAACATCGTGTCTTATCAGCTGTTCAATGATCTCCAGCCGTTCGTCAAAAGTTGTCTTTCTGCCCTTCATTCCTGAATCTCGCTTTCCGGATCTGTGATCCTCTAAGATAGATTCATTATACCTCATAATCCATTGACTTAGCTGGGTACGGCCTCTCAGCCCGTGGCTGATGGCGAACTCTTCAAGCTTCTCATCTGACTTCTGATATTCTTCAACCAGTGATGCCTTGTATTCACTGGAATATGTGTTATTTGAATGTGTGGGTTCCAGGCCCTGAATACCCTGATACTTATAGATGAGCTTCCAGGTTCTGATGGTATGGTCTGATATGGAATACAGCCTTGATGTTCTGGTGATTCCCAATGTTTCTGCTTCATGAATGATCATCAGCTTAAAATCAGCAGAATATTTCGATTTTTTTCCCATATGAAAATGCCCTCCAAGCATACAGCAAATTTTCTTTTTTACCTGTATACTTAAAGGACATTATAACCGTTTGTTAAAATAGCCGGGCTTTTTTGTGGTAGAATGAACTTTAATGAATGTTGGGGTGGTTTTTTGAAAAAAGTCAGATTAACGTCTTTTCAGATAATTATTCTTGGTTTTTTATGCCTGATACTTTTAGGTACGCTACTGCTGATGCTGCCGATTTCACAGGCAAACGGAAACGCGACGTCTTTTAAAGATGCCTTGTTTACGTCAACGTCGGCAACAAGCGTTACGGGTCTGGTCGTTAGGAATACGGCAACATACTGGAGCTTATTCGGAAAGTGCGTTATTTTATGTTTGATACAAATCGGAGGACTTGGCATCGTGACCGTCGCAATGGCATTTTCGCTGTTGGGTCGAAAAAAAATTGGTTTGATGCAACGAACGGTGATGCAAGAGTCGATTTCTGCTTTTTATGTCGGCGGAATCGTCAAGTTTACCTCTTTTATCATTAGAACGGTCGTTTGTTGCGAGCTTTTAGGGGCTTTGCTGATGCTGCCGGTATTTTGGCATCAGTTTGGCGGGATTCACGGTATTTTTTATGCGGTTTTTCATTCGATCTCTGCATTTTGCAATGCCGGTTTTGATCTTTTTGGAAGAACGCATCCTTATGCGTCATTGGCGAGATACGTCGATAATTTGCCAATCAACCTTGTAATTATGAGTTTGATTTTGATTGGCGGACTAGGTTTTCGCACGTGGGAAGACGTTCGCCAAAACAAGCAGCATTTTTCGCGCTACTGTTTGCAATCAAAGCTTGTTTTGGCCACAACTGCTATTTTAATCATTATTCCGTTTTTATATTTCTTTTTTGCCGAATTCGGCCACTATCCGTTAAAGGAACGAATTTTGGCAGCCCTTTTTACGACCGTCAGCCCGAGAACTGCGGGGTTTAATACGGTCGACTTGAATAGATTGAGCGATGATGGTGTCGTGATGAATATTATGCTGATGCTGATTGGAGGAGCTACGGGATCCACTGCGGGTGGGATGAAACTGACGACGGTTGCTGTTTTGGCAATTTCTGCACATTCTGTTTTGCATCGTAAAAAAGACGCCACTGCATTTGGCAGAAGGATCGGAACCGGCGTAATTTTTGATGCGGCAGCAATTTTCAGTTTATATTTTGTAACTTGCGTCATCAGCGCAATGGCTATCAGTGCGATTGAAGGACTTCCTTTTTTGAAATGCATGTTTGAGACCGCCTCTGCAGTGGCTACCGTTGGATTGACTCTTGGAATCACGCCGCATTTAAGCACGCTTTCGCAGTTGATTTTGATTGTTTTGATGTTTATGGGGAGAGTCGGAGGAATGACGCTCGTTTTTGCGACGATTGCAAGAAGGCACGTCGTAGATCCGCTTAAACCGGAAGAAAAAGTTCAAGTTGGATAAAGACAGGAGGAAGATTTTTTGAAATCAGTTTTAATCGTTGGAGCAGGTCGTTTTGGAAGACATATGGCGCAAAAGCTGAATCAGCTTGGTCATCAGGTAATGATCGTTGACGGTGACGAAGAAAGGGTCAGAGTGGCACTTCCTTACGCTACGCGTGGGTTGATTGGAGATACGACAAGTCCGGAATTTATGAAAACGCTTGGCGTAAATGATTATGATCTGTGCGTTGTCGCAATCGGTGATGATTTTCAAAGTTCGCTTGAAACGACGCTGTTATTAAAGGAATTAGGCGCAAAAAAGGTTGTTTCAAGAGCCGCACGCGGGATTCATGCCAAATTTTTGCTGCGAAACGGTGCGGATGAAGTCGTTTATCCCGAAAAAGAACTTGCCGAATGGTCCGCAATCAGATATATTTCTGATCATATTTTTGATTACATCAAACTTGATGACGAGAATTCGATTTTTGAGATTGACGTTCCTAAAGCTTGGCTGTACAAAACGCTGTCCGATTTGAACATCAGGAGGAAGTACAAAATGAACGTTGTTGGCTATCGCAAAAATGGACAACTTTCGATGAATGTTGATCCGTATATAACGTTGGAAGAAGATATCAGATTGTTTGTAACGGGGACGCCAAAAACAATCCAAAAATTGTTTAAAGATTGAAATTTATTTTTAAGTAGAGTATTATGGTGCTTATGGAGAAGGGGGATTTAAATGAAAACCAGAAGCGAATTAAAAAGCGAATCAAAAGAACTTCTCAAGGGTCACTGGGGAAAAGCAATCTTGCTCAATATCATTCCTATTGTCGGATCAATCATCAGCATGTCGCTGATCGGATTATGCGTCTTTTTGATCGCATCGTTTGTTGATTCGGATTCTGCAAGGCATGTTGCTGAAGCAATCGATTCAACAAACGGCAACGTGTCTTCAGGAAGCTCCGTTACTTCGATTATCGGAACGTTGCTGACTGTTGGCGTAATGTTTACGACGATTGATTGGCTGAGGACCAAGAAAGCCGATTTCAATACCGCTAGCGGCATTTTTGCCGTTTTTTGCAAAAAATATTTTGTCGGTACGATTATTTTGGTCATTTTGACGACAATCTTCAAAGTACTATGGACCCTGTGCTTTGTTGTTCCTGGAATCATCAAATCTTATTCATATTCGCAGACCTACTATATCTATAAGGATATAACGGACAGCGGTCAAGATGAGAATTTGAATTTTCTTGACTATATTACCCTTAGTCGTTCTCTGATGAAGGGACATAAGCTCGACTATTTCGTGCTTCAGCTAAGTTTTGCCGGTTGGTTCATTTTATCCTGCATAATTCCATTTGGAATCGGGTTCATCTGGTATTGGCCGTATTATACGACAACGAAAGCCGCATTTTATAAGGATCTTTCGCAAGACATGTTTTTGAGAGAAAAAAACGGCTACAGGCAGCTGTTAGGAAAATAATTTTAATTATGTCTAGCCGGATGAGGATGGGAAAAAGCTCTGTCTCAAATCGAGAAACCGGATGATTTGCAATTAATTGCAAATCTGATCCGGTTTTTTTGTATGCATGACGCCTGATATAATGGAAATAACCCAAAAATTTTGGGTCTGTACTAAATGGTGTTGATGATGATTTTTCAACACCATTTTTTGTATTCACAAAATATCTTCGCAATGCTATAAAATGAAACTATACCAATGAAGATGAAGCTATCATTCCCACCTTCGTTTCCGTCTAACGTTGCGTGACGTCCACCGTTGATTCGCAGCGCGTTCGAGCTTTTGCGAATCAACGGCAGGAATTCATACATGAATCCACGCTAGCGGAAACGCAGGCGGTGTTGATACGTAACTGTACCAATTTAAAAAAACGCAAGAGAATCCGACGGGAACAAAAAAACTCCACTCCATTTCTGAAGTGAAGTTTTCGAGGTCATCAACACCATTTGACAAAGCCCCGATTTTTGTTACGTCAGATTAAGACCATTCCTTGTTTGGAAAAGCTAATAATTAAATAATCAGCCCAAACGTTTCTGACGGAGCGTTTCATATTCGTTGCAATCAATGTTCCCAAGATCAACCAGTTTCATTTCAATCATGTCTAAAATATGGTTTCGATCATCGATGTTTTCAACAAAATCAAATTTATCGCCGTCAATGACAAGCATGTCGGATTGATTGTAGTTTTTTTCAAATTCTTCATAATATTTAAGCAAACGACCGTAATAGTCGATTAGCGAAGGATCGTTTTCAATTTGTTCATATTCGCGACCGCGTTTTTTGATTCTTGAAACCATCGTATCATATGAAACCTTGATCAAAATCATCAGATTATAATCGTTTGAAGGAACGACATGGTTCAATTCTTCCAAAACATTTGTCAAAAGTTCTTGATAGATGGAATATTCAACTTGGGTAGCATTTCCCATTTCGGTATTCATTCGCATAAACATCGCATCTTCATAAATTGAGCGATCCAAAATATTGTTTCTTGATTGCAGAGCTTTTTTCATCATCATGAAACGCCTGTTTAAAAAGAAAGTCTGAAGCAGATAGGCGTAAGGATTAGTTGCATCTTTTTCGCCTGCTTGTCGTTTTTTAGCAGCGAGTTCGTTTCCCTTGTAAAACAGCGGAAGAACGGGATTGTCTTCGACCGGTTCATAAAAAGGAATGCTGCCCAATTCGCGTGAAAGAATTTCGGTCAGGCTTGATTTTCCAGAACCGATGATGCCGGCTAACGTAATCATTTCAATCGACTCCTTTGTTTTGAGTACCAACTAATGTTACAGCGTTTGCGCACAATGCGCAAGCTGTTTTGAGAAAGGACGAATGTCCGTTAAATTACGTGATTAACGTTTTTTTTTAATCGATAGCAAGTCTATCACATTAAAACACGAACGTTATGCCGATTTTTAGGTTATAATTTGCTAAAATAGTTCGATTTTACTTTGACATGACCCTTCCTTTTTGTTATGCTTAAATCAATTGGGAGGTATCGCAACATGAGTAACGAAATCAGTCTTGTAATGGGCAGTTCCTCTGATTGGAGCACGATGAAAGAAGCTGCCAATATTTTGGATGAATTCGGCGTTAAATATGATAAAGCAGTAATTTCAGCACACAGAATGCCGCAGGAAATGTTTGAATTTGCACAGGGTGCGGTTTCTGCAGGCATAAAAGTCATTATTGCCGGAGCTGGCGGTGCGGCTCACTTGCCTGGAATGATTGCTGCCAATACCGTTTTGCCGGTTATTGGCGTGCCGGTGCAGTCACATGCTTTAAGTGGGATGGATTCATTATTGTCGATCGTGCAAATGCCGGCTGGCGTACCTGTTGCTACGACGGCAATCGGTGTTTCAGGCGCCAAGAACGCTGCTTTGTTGGCTTTGGAAATTATCGGAACCACAAATCCGAGAATTCAGCTTAAAATGACCGAGTATCGCAAACAAATGCACGACAAGGCTGCAGAAAGCGGTGATCAGCTTGTCTGAACTCATTGAGCAAGGTAAGACGATTGGAATCATCGGGGGAGGACAGCTCGGACAAATGTTGACGTTTGCTGCCAAGCAGGCGGGAATGAGAGTGGTTATTTTAGATCCTGATCCCGATTGCTCGGCTGCGCAGGTGGCTGATTCAAGCATTGTGGCTGAATATTCCGATAAAAAGGCAATCGAAGAATTGGCAAGACGCAGCGATGTCTTGACTTATGAATTTGAAAACGTTGATTTGGAAGCTTTGGAAGATGTTTCCGACAAAGTTTTGATTCCTCAAGGGACGGAGCTTTTAAGAATTACCAAAGATCGACTTCGCGAGAAAACTTTTCTTAAAGAGCATGGACTGCAAGTCGCTCCGTTTGCTGCTGTTAGCTGCGAAGGAGATCTTGTTTCGGCCATTGAAGAAATCGGTTATCCGAGCGTTTTAAAAACTTGTGAAGGCGGATATGACGGAAAGTCTCAATTGGTTCTTCACACTAGAGAAGATTTAAAAAAAGCTGATGAATTGCTTGAACAAGGAAGATGCATTCTTGAAGGATGGGTCGAATTCTCAATGGAATGCTCAGTGATGGTTGCACGTAACATGGACGGAGCGATTTCTGTATTTCCGGTGAGCGAAAATATTCATCGCAATCAGATTTTGCATGAAAGTATTGTACCTGCCAGAATGAGCGGGGAATTGCAGTCGAATGCAAAGAAAATGGCCGAAAAAATTGCAAATTCATTGAATCTTTGCGGAATTTTAGGCGTTGAGATGTTTGTTGGGTCTGATGGTCGCTTATATGTCAATGAACTTGCGCCGCGGCCGCATAATTCCGGACACTATTCAATCGAAGCATGCAATTTCTCTCAATTTGCGGTTCATAATCGTGCTATTTGCAACTGGCCGATGCCCAAAATTGATTTGCTCAGTCCGGTCGTGATGGTCAATATTTTGGGGCAGCACGTTGACGGATGCAGAAAACTTGTTTTAAAGAAGCCGCAATGGCATTTCCATGATTACGGCAAGGGCGAAATTCGCATTGACCGCAAGATGGGACATGTTACAATTTTAACTGATGATATTGAAAAAACACTTGCTGAAGTAGAAGATACTTCAGTTTGGGATTAATCAAAGGAGCAAAAAAGAATGATTTCACGATATACGCGTCCAGAAATGGCCGAAATTTGGACAGATGACAAAAAATATGATTGTTGGCTTGCTGTTGAACTTGCTGCAGATGAAGCCTGGTCCAAACTTGGTCATATTCCGGCAGAAGACGTTGAAAAACTTAAAAAGAATGCTAAATTTAACGTTGAACGCATTCAGGAAATCGAAGCCGTTACTCACCATGACGTGATTGCCTTCACGCGTTGCGTATCTGAATCTTTGGGTGATGAGAAAAAGTGGGTTCACTATGGCTTGACGAGTACTGATGTCGTTGATACGGCCTATGGCTATCAGCTTAAGCAGGCAAACGATATCTTGCGTCAAGATTTAAAAGATTTTACACAAATCGTAGCTGATCAAGCCAAAAAGTATAAGCACACTGTCATGATGGGTCGGACTCATGGTGTTCATGCCGAACCGACAACGTTTGGGTTGAAGCTTGCTCGTTGGTATTCTGAAATGAAACGCAACATGGAACGTTTTGAACATGCTGCAAAGGGTGTTGAAGCCGGTAAAATTAGCGGTGCCGTAGGAACGTTTGCAAACATTGATCCATTCGTTGAAAAGTATGTTTGCGAAAAGCTGGGCATTCGCGCACAGGAAATTTCCAGTCAGGTTCTTCCGCGTGATTTGCATGCTGAATATTTGGCTTGTCTCGCTCTTATTGCGACAAGTCTTGAAGAATTTGCGACGGAAATTCGCGGTTTGCAAAAATCAGAATGTCGTGAAGTTGAAGAACACTTTGCAAAGGGGCAAAAAGGCTCTTCGGCTATGCCGCATAAGCGTAATCCAATCGGTTCTGAAAACATTTGCGGATTGGCACGCGTTTGTCGCGGACATATGCTGACTGCATATGAAGACGTTGCTTTGTGGCATGAACGCGATATTTCTCATTCAAGTGCAGAACGCATCATTTTGCCCGATACAACGATTTTAATTGATTATATGCTGCATCGTTTCGGAAATATTTTGAAGAACCTGACAGTTTTCCCTGAAAACATGAAACGCAACATGAACCGGACGTTTGGTTTGATTTACAGTGGTCGAGTTTTGTTGAAGTTGATTGACACGGGAATGAGCCGCGAAGATGCATACGATTTGATTCAGCCGTATACGGCAAAATCATGGGATGAGCAGGTTCCGTTCCGTCCGTTGCTTGAAGCTGATCCAACGATTTCAGCTCGACTTACAAAAGAAGAGCTTGATGATGCGTTTGATTATCATTGGCATTTACGTCATGTTGATGACATTTTTGAACGTGTCGGGTTATCAGATTAAAAAATGAAGATTTAGAAGCCGAAATTAATATTTCGGCTTTTTTTGTGAATAATTATTGGATTTTTAATCAAACTAGGAATAGAAATGATGTTTTGTTATATAATTGTCTGTGATCAAAATGGAATGAGGTGTGAAAAATGGCATTCTTATGCGTTGACATTGGCGGTACGCTTATCAAATACGGACTGTTGAGTGAAAGCGGCAAGCTTCTTTCAAGGAACACTGTCGAAACGCCCAAAAACTTGAATGATTTTAAATTATTGCTCCGGTCTCTTGTTGAAAGCTATCGTCAAAGGATTGATGGTATAGCGCTCTGCGCACCCGCAATGGTCATTTATGATGAAAAAGCCTTTTATAATTGCGAGGGCCTGCCGTTTATCAACGGAATTTCAATGAAAGAAATTTTCGGACCTGAAAACAAAGATTTGCCCATTACGGTTGAAAATGAAGGGATGGCCGCAACAACCGCAGAACTTTGGAACGGTTCGTTGAATGGGATTGACAGCGGAATTTTGCTGACGCTTGGCAGCGGCGTAACCGGTGGTTTCGTCGTTAACGGAGAATTGGTTCGCGGTGCTCATCATCAGGCAGGTTTGTTTTCGTTGATTCGGGATGAATTAAACGTTCGCGGAACTCAGGGGTTAGTTCGATCGAATTGTTCTGCTGTCAATATGATCAGGGCGATTAATCGCGTTGCAGGAAACGAAAATGAATTGGATGGCATTGCCGCATTTGAAAAAATCAAATCAGAAGATAAAAATGCCTGCGATATTTTTGCTCAGTTTTGCAAAAATATCGCTCAGCTTCTTTTTAATATGCAATTGACGATGGATGTTCAGCGTTTTGTTATTGGCGGTGGCATCAGTAACGAGGAAATCGTGCTTAAGACGATCAAGCAAAAATATACTGAAATTGTCTCTGAATTCCCGCAAGCACAGCAAGTATTGATTTATCCTGAATTGGTTAAATCAGAATATAGCAACGGAATCGGTCTTTATGGCGCTTTTTACAGCTACATGCAGCAGATGAACGGAGAAATCAGGCAGGAAACAAAAAAAGAACTGAAATAAGTTTTTAGAGGCTGGGGAAAAACTATGCTTCAAATTGAAAAACTGGATTAATTTGCAATTAATTGCAAATTAATCCGTTTTTTTGCATATGCATGATAATCGATTGCTATGATTAAGAAAAAAGATAAACTTTTGGAGCACGGGCAATGCATCTGACAAAGCAATTGGGATGAGATCTTGGCTGGGTTTTACGGGCATATTTCAAAAATCGCCGTTAATCGATGGCTTGGCATACTGATTGAGCATGAGATGCTCAGCACTGTATTTGACAGAAAAATTTGTTTTAGTATCGGCAAACAAAAATACCTTTCAAACACAAGAATAATTTCCTGTTCATCCTATGCTCAAAGGGTATTCGTTATAGTTGATTATTCGAGTCAAAATTGTTTTTTAAACGATGGTATCAGGAGATTCTTTGATTTTTCTGAACTTGACGACCGTCAAAAAGACGATGAGCCAAATCAATGCTCCGACTGCAGGGATGACGTTTTCCTTATTGAAGAACATGGTGATAAAGACAAACGAGAAAAATGCAATCGTCAACGGGTTCAAGATTTTATATGCCGGCATCTTGAATCCGTCTTCCATAAAGTCGCTTGATTGACGATAGCGATAATGAGCAATCATCGTCAGAATGCAAACAAGAATATAGATGTCGCCGCAAATTGAAGCAACGAGTGAAAAGGCTGCTGATAAAGCTTTGAAAGCACTAAGTACTGGTCCGAACAGCATCAGGCAGGCTGAGAACAAAACGGCATATGATGGGATGCCTGATTTCGAAACGTGTCGTAATTTTGAAAGAAATTTAGAATCGGATTCCACGGCAAGCTGGTACAAATGTCTCCCGGATGAAAAAATTGCTGAATTAAGGGCGGAGGTCGCAGCAACGATTACCACAAAATTGATTATCTGCGATGCGGCCGGCATTCCTGCAATTTGGAAAACCTGAACAAACGGGCTGCTTGACTGTGAAATTTGCTGCCAAGGGGTAATAGCCATGATTACGAACAGGGCACCGATATAAAAAATCAAAATTCTGAAAACAACTTGTTTAACGGCAAGCGGAAGAACCTGACGCGGATTTTTCGTTTCGGCAGTCGTGATACCGATAAATTCCATTCCTTCAAATGAGAAGAAAACCATCGGAAAGGCATTGAGAAATTCACGGAATCCATGCGGAAATGCTGTATAGTCTTTTGTGACATTCCCAAGACCGGCAGAAGTTCCGACGGGATTTTTATGATGAACGGCAATCATCCAAATGCCAACAAATATTAAAGCAATGATTGCGATGATTTTAATGATTGAAAGCATGCTTTCGGTTTTTCCGAAAAGACGAACAATACTTAAGTTGATAATCGACAAGATTCCAAGAATCAAAATTTCGATCAGCCATGCGGGAACGTTCGGAATCCATAAGCGAATATATGTAGCAATCGCAATTAATTCTGCCATGCCTGCGAGAATCAAAGTCATCCAATAGCTCCATTCTGCAAATTTGCCAAAATCGGCTCCCAAATATTGATGAATGAATGCGACAAAAGTATGCTGGCTCGGGTCTTTATACATCATTTCGCCAATGGCCCGCATCATTACTGAAAAGAACAGGCCGACAACAAGATAAACCAAAAGGATTGACGGACCTGTTCGGTGAATCGTCTGCCCGGCACCAAGGAATAAGCCGGTTCCGATTGCGCCGCCAAGCGCAATCATTTGGACGTTGAAATTGGTCAGTTCGCGTCTGGTACCATCTTTATTAATTTGTTCCATAAGAATACCCCAAATATTAATGACTTTTGAGATAATGTCTGCGATACAAATTAAAATTATACTGCATTGTTCACATCCCTTAGTAGATTCATGGAAGATTTTATAACGCATAAATAAGGCTAATAACCGACAATTGTGTTAAATTCTTCGCTTTTAATGGATTGACTGTATTTTAAAGCTCAAAAAGATAATTGTCAAATCGTTTTGTAAGAAAAAACTAATTCGATGTTAATTAATGTGACATAAAAGGGAGGCTGAAGTCATCTTTGCAAAAATGATAATTGCTTTTTATCGTTAAAGTTCGCTTTTCTAATGTTTTGGAAGTTATCTTTAATGGAGCATGAGACATATTTCGTAATTTACTGATAAAAATCGATAATATAGCTTGATAGTTCGTGAAAAACTCTTGACGAAAGCCTGGATTATTGTTAATCTTAAAACGTAAATTAACGAATGTTTCTCGGTTGTGTTCGTTGATAAATTCGTTTTTTTAAAGGAGACCTTATGTTATCATGGCAAAATTGATTTATGAAGGCAAGGCCAAGCAAATGTGGAGTACGGATGATCCAGAAGTTTTACGCGTGGTTTACATGGATCAGGCAACAGCGTTGAACGGAAAGAAAAAGGATCAGATCAATGGCAAAGGAATCGTCAATAATGAAATTTCATCGCTTATTTTCCAGTATTTGATGAAAAAAGGCATCGAAACTCATTTCATTAAGAAGCTTTCTGAAACTGAAGAGTTGGTTAAAAAAGTTGAGATTGTTCCGCTCGAAATGGTTACGCGAAACGTGTCTGCGGGTCATTTTGCTACACGCTTCGGGGTTGAGGAAGGCATCTGCTTCGAAAAGCCTGTTGAAGAGACATATTACAAGAGCGACGAATTGGATGACCCTTTTATCAATGAATCACAGTCTTTGGCATTGAAAATCGTTAAAAAAGAAGAACTTGACGCGATGTGGGATATTTCTCGGCGAGTGAACGAAATTTTGACTGCCTTATTTGACCGGATGGGACTTATTCTGGTTGATTTCAAACTTGAATTCGGGCGCTTGTCAAACGGACGCATCGTTTTGGCTGATGAATTTTCGCCTGATAATTGTCGTTTGTGGGACAAACAGACGCGTGCTCATATGGACAAGGACGTTTATCGACGCGATCTCGGCGATCTCACATCAGTATATGAAGAAGTTCTTCGTCGCTTAAAAAATGAATTATCCAAGGAGGAAGCATAAAAATGGTCAACGTACGCATCTATGTCACATATAA
Source organism: Ligilactobacillus ruminis ATCC 27782 (assembly GCF_000224985.1). Taxonomy (NCBI): domain Bacteria; kingdom Bacillati; phylum Bacillota; class Bacilli; order Lactobacillales; family Lactobacillaceae; genus Ligilactobacillus; species Ligilactobacillus ruminis. The sequence continues at coordinate 1,185,557 of NC_015975.1, read as the reverse complement.
GGAATCTGTTTTCGATCCTCAGGGGGATACGATCAAGAATGCGATTCATGCTCTTGGACATGATGAGGTAGAAAACGTTAAAGTCGGAAAATTCTTTGACGTTGTAATCAATCCTGAAAAAAAGGACGTTGAAACGTCGGTTAAGGAAATTTCTGAAGAGCTGCTTGTAAACTTTAATCTTGAAACGTATCGTTATGAAGTTTTGGGAGGTCTTGATTAATGAAAATTGCAGTCGTAGTCTTCCCGGGATCAAACTGTGACATTGACATCTACGAAGCATTGCATACGGTTTGCGGTGCAGATGTTGAATACGTGTCGCATAAACGCGACAATTTGGACGGATTCGATGCAGTCATGCTTCCTGGAGGATTTTCCTATGGTGATTACCTGCGCTGCGGTGCGATTGCTCGGTTTGCAAACATTATGCCCGCAATCGTCAAAATGGCTGATGAAGGCAAGCCTGTATTTGGCACGTGCAACGGGTTTCAAATTCTTACCGAAGCCGGTTTGCTTCCGGGTGCGCTTAAGCAAAATGACAGTTTGAAGTTTGTTTGCAAGACGGTTGAACTTCAAGTTGAAAACAACAAAACTCCGTTTACGACAAAATATGGAGAAAAAGAGCATGTCAAACTTCCGATTGCGCACGCTGACGGAAGCTACTATGCGGATGACGAGACGCTTCAGAAATTGGAAGAAAACAATCAGGTCGTCTTCCGCTATGCGAATGAAAATCCGAATGGCTCGTTGCATGACATCGCCGGGGTGTGCAACGAACGCGGCAATGTTTTAGGCATGATGCCGCACCCGGAACGTGCCGTTGAGGCATTGCTCGGAAATACTGACGGATTGAGATTGTTTCAATCCTTGCTTGAAAACGGAACGGTAAAAACGGAGGTTGCAAACTAATGGCTGAAATGACCCCAGAAGAAATCAAAGAAAAAAAACCATATCTTGATTGGAGTTTGACGGAGCACGAATATGATTTTATTTGCGAAAAGCTGCTGCACCGCTTGCCCAACTATACTGAAACGGGTTTGTTTTCGGTTATGTGGAGCGAGCATTGCTCATATAAAAAGTCAAAACCGGTACTGCGCCTGTTTCCTAACAAGAATGAAAGAGTTTTGCAAGGACCTGGTGAAGGTGCGGGTATTATTGATATTGGCGATAATCAGGCAGTTGTCTTTAAAGCTGAAAGTCATAATCACCCTTCAGCCGTTGAACCATATGAAGGTGCTGCAACAGGCGTAGGCGGAATCTTGCGCGACATTTTCAGCATGGGCGCTCGTCCGATTGCATCGCTTGATTCTTTACACTTCGGCGAAATCGATCGTCCAAGAACTAAGTACCTGATCAATGAAGTCGTTGCCGGCATCGGCGGGTACGGCAACTGTATGGGAATTCCGACGATTGCCGGTGAAATGACGTTTGATGAATGTTATACGGGCAATTGCCTTGTCAATGCGATGAGCGTTGGCTTGATGGATCAGGCAGATATGCAAAAGGGTCGAGCTTCCGGGATCGGAAATGCAGTCATTTACGTTGGTGCAAAAACCGGACGTGACGGCATCCATGGTGCAACGTTTGCTTCTGCTGATTTTGACGATGAAAAAGAAACTCAGCGTTCAGCAGTTCAGGTCGGCAATCCGTTTATGGAAAAGCTTTTGATGGAAGCTTGTCTCGAGTTGACTCATGATCATGCGGATTGGCTTGTCGGGATTCAAGACATGGGTGCCGCAGGCATCGTTTCTTCATCTTGTGAAATGGCTTCAAAAGCTGATTCCGGCATGGAACTTGATTTGGATTTTGTTCCTCAGCGCGAAACTAACATGTCCGCATATGAAATCATGCTTTCAGAATCTCAGGAACGCATGCTGCTTTGCGTTCGCAAGGGACATGAAGAGGACGTCATCAAACTTTTTAAAGAATATGACCTTGAAGCAGTTGTGATTGGTCGCGTTACGGAAGGGCATCAATACGTATTGCGTCATCATGGCAAGGTTGTTACCGATATTCCGGTCTCCAGTTTGACGGAAGACGTTTTGGAAGAGCCAAGCGAAGAACGCGTTCCCCAACGCATTCTTGACGCAAAAAAGGCGCCTGAATACGTTCCTGAAGTTGAAGATGCAAATGAGATGCTCAAAAAAGTCTTGGCCCAACCAACGATTGCTTCTAAAGAAATGTTTACTCAAACATATGATTCGCAAGTCAGAACTTCAACTGTTGTCGGACCTGGCTCTGATTCCGGCGTATTACGCGTGCGCGGAACAAAGAAAGGACTTTCAATGACGACTGACGGAAACGGTCGTTTTGTCTATCTTGATCCTAAGATTGGCGGCAAGCGTGCCGTTGCTGAAGCGTGCGCAAACATTGTTTCATCTGGTGCTCTTCCGCTTGGAATGACTGATTGCTTGAATTACGGTGATCCTAACGTTCCGGAAATTTATTGGGAACTTCATCAGTCAGTCGAAGGAATGGCAGAAGCATGCAAAGTATTTGATACACCGGTTATTTCAGGCAACGTCAGCCTTTATAATGAAAATAACGGTGAAGCCATTTACGGAACGCCAATGGTCGGAATGGTCGGATTGATCAAAGACATCAAGCATGTGATACCTTCGTTCGTTCAAACGGAAGGGGCAAACGTCTACTTAGTGGGAGATAAGACCGGCAATGATTTTGCAGGGTCGGAAATTCAAAAGATGCTGACCGGCAAAATCAATGGTGCTTTGAACGATTTGGATCTTGAACATATGAATCTTTATATGAGAAATCTTTTGAATGCGATGGAACAAGGATTGGTTCAAAGTTCACATGATGCAAGTGAAGGCGGTTTAGCCGTTGCAATGGCAGAAACGGTCTTTGGAACCGAATTTGGTTTGAAACTTGATCTTGATTTGACAAAAGCACAGTTGTTCAGCGAAACTCCGGGACGTTTCATTGTTACTGCTGCACCGGAAAATGCAGCGGCATTCGAAAATATTCTTGGCGATGATGCCGTAAAAATCGGTGTTGTCACATCCAAACATGAGATTAAGGCAGAACTTGCTGACGGAAAGCTTGATGTTTCTGCCGATGAAGCACAAAAGATTTGGGAGGAAGCATTACCGTGCCTTATGAAATCAAAGGATTAAATGAAGAATGCGGTGTTTTTGGTGTTTTTGGATCGCAAGAAGCTGCTCATATGACATACTTCGGACTTCACAGCTTGCAGCATCGCGGTCAAGAAGGTGCCGGCATCGTTTCAAGCGATGGCATCAAGCTTCGTCAATATCGCAATCGCGGATTGTTGTCAGAGGTTTTTGCAAATCCGCAAGACCTTGATCGCTTGGAAGGAACAAGCGCAATCGGTCACGTTCGCTATGGAACGAGCGGCAATAATTCAATTTCAAACGTTCAGCCGTTTTTGTTTCATTTTCATGACGGCGACGTTGCTTTGGCTCATAACGGGAATTTGACCAACGCTAAAAGCCTAAAGCAAAAACTTGAGGATGAAGGTGCTGTTTTTCAATCTAATTCTGATACTGAAATTTTGATACATTTAATCAGGCAGAAACAGGATCTTGATTTTATTGATGCGCTAAAGTTAAGCTTGAATGAGGTTCACGGAGGATTTGCCTTCGTCATTTTGCGCAAGGATCAATTGATTGCGGCCCTTGATCCGAACGGTTTCAGACCCCTTTGCATCGGTCGTCTTTCAGACGGAGGGTACGTCGTTGCAAGCGAAACATGCGCCTTGGATATGGTCGGTGCTGAATTTGTCAGAGACGTGCTTCCGGGCGAACTGGTCATCATTGATGAAAACGGCCTTCGGATTGAACATTTTACGACAGATACGGAATTGGCTATTTGTTCAATGGAATACATTTACTTTGCGCGGCCGGACTCCATTATTCACGGAGTAACCGTTCATAATGCAAGAAAGCGGATGGGAAAACTGCTTGCAAAGGAACAGCCGGTTGATTGTGATATGGTCATCGGCGTTCCGAATTCATCTCTTTCAGCGGCTTCAGGTTTTGCAGAAGAATCAGGACTGCCGTATGAAATGGGACTCATTAAAAACCAATATGTTGCCAGAACGTTTATTCAGCCAACGCAAGAATTGAGAGAACGCGGCGTCAAAATGAAACTTTCAGCCGTTCGGGGCGTTGTAGAAGGAAAGAGAGTCGCAATCATTGATGATTCGATCGTTCGCGGGACAACGTCGATGCAAATCGTCAGAATGCTCAAGGAAGCAGGCGCAAAAGAGGTTCATATGCGGATTGCTTCGCCTCCGCTTAAATTTCCTTGTTTCTACGGAATCGATATTTCGACTCGTTCCGAATTAATGGCTGCAAACTACAGCATTGATGAAATGTGCAAGATGATCGGTGCTGATTCGCTTGGATTTTTGAGCGTTGAAAGTTTGATTGAAGCAATCGACATTCCTGATGCGGGCAACGCTCCTAACGGCGGCCTGACCGTTGCTTATTTTGACGGAAAATATCCAACGCCGCTTTATGATTACGAAGAAGGCTACCTGGCCTCGTTAAACAAACAGCATCAACGAGAGGAGAAACAGCAATGAGTCGATATGCTGATGCCGGTGTTGACGTCAACGCCGGATATGAACTTGTGCGTCAAATCAAAGATAACGTCAAATCAACTGCACGTCTTGGCGTGATGGGGGGACTTGGAAGTTTTGGCGGAATGTTTGATCTTTCAGAACTGCAGCTGAAACATCCAGTACTTGTTTCCGGTACCGATGGTGTCGGAACAAAACTGATGATTGCACAAAAAATGAATAAGCATGACACGATCGGAATTGACTGCGTGGCAATGTGCGTGAATGATATTTTGGCCCAAGGTGCGGAGCCTCTGTATTTTTTAGACTATATAGCAACCGGAAAGAATACACCAGAAAAAATGGCACAGATTGTTGCGGGAGTTGCCGAAGGTTGTCGTCAGGCGGGATGCGCTCTTATTGGCGGCGAAACGGCCGAAATGCCGGATATGTACGATGAAGATGAATATGATCTTGCTGGGTACTCGACCGGTGCCGCCGAAAAGGAAAATCTTTTGACGTCTGACAAACCGAAAGCAGGCGACGTTTTGATCGGGCTTCCGTCAAGCGGACTCCATTCAAACGGTTTTTCTTTGGTGCGTCAAATTTTGTTCAAGGATCATTCCGTCAAATTGGATGCCGAACCTGTCGAATTGGAAGGAAAAACCGTTGGAGAGGCAATTCTTGAACCGACCAAAATTTACGTTAAGGCAGTTTTGCCATTAATCAGGCGAGGATTGGTAGATGGAGTCAGTCATATCACTGGCGGTGGATTGATTGAAAATCTTCCGCGAATGTATTCTGATGATCTTCAGGCTGAAATCATGCTCGGTTCATGGAAGGTCTTGCCAGTGTTCAGATATCTTCAAAAAATGGGCGAACTTGCCGAAGACGATATGCGCGAAACGTTTAACCTGGGTTTGGGGATGATTTTGGCCGTCAAACCCGAAAACGTTGATGCTCTTGTTGGGTTGCTTGAAGATGAAAACGAATCTTGGTATAAGGTCGGCCAATTGAAAAAACGTCCAGATGGTGAAGAAAAAATTATTTTCAGGTAAGGGGCAGAATTATGAAAATTGCAGTTTTGGCTTCCGGAAACGGAACTAATTTTCAAGCTTTGGCTGAAAAATTTCAATCAGGTGAAATTCCCGGCGAATTGGCGTTGCTTTTTTGCGATCATCCTGATGCTTATGTGGTTGAACGTGCCAAAAAGCTCAACGTTCCTTATGAATCTTTTACGGTGAAGGAATGCGGCGGCAAGAAGCCATATGAAGAAAGACTTTTAGATTTGCTTAATGCGAATCAGATTGACTTTTTGATCTTAGCAGGATACATGCGCGTAATCGGTGCAGAGATTATCAAAACGTTTGAAAACAGCATCATTAACCTTCATCCTGCTTACCTGCCGGAATATCCCGGACTTCATTCGATTGAGAGGGCTTTTGAAGATCATGTTCAAAACGGCAGGACAGAAACCGGCGTAACCGTTCATTATGTTGATTGCGGCCTTGATTCGGGTCCGATTATCGCACAGCGTCACGTTCCGATTTATGATGAGGACACGGTTGATGAGTTGGAAGAAAGGGTTCATGAATGTGAGCACATTTTATTTCCGCAGACGATCAAAAGAGTGTTAAATGACAGAATTGCATACGAGAAAGGAAGTAATTGAAAAATGAGACGAGCACTTGTCAGTGTTTCCGATAAAAATGATCTGGTACCTTTCGTAAAGGGATTGGTTGAAAATGATTTTGAAATCATTTCAACAGGCGGGACAAAAAAGGTTCTTGATGAAGCAGGAATTAAAACGATTTCAGTTGAAGAAGTTACCGGTTTTCCTGAAATTTTGGATGGTCGCGTCAAAACGCTCAACCCATATATTCACGGAGGGCTGCTCGGACGTCGAGATGTTCCCGAACACGTTGAGACGATGAAGAAACTCAATATTCATCCGATTGATTTGGTTTGCGTCAACTTGTATCCTTTCAAGCAAACGATTGAAAAACCGGATTGCACGTTGGCTGATGCGATTGAAAACATCGATATTGGTGGCCCGAGCATGGTTCGTTCTGCAGCTAAAAATTATCACGACGTTACGATTGTGGTTGACAAAGCCGATTATCAAACGGTGTTGGACGAATTTAACGAAAACGGCAAAACAACGCTTGAAACGCGGGCAAAATTGGCTGCCAAGGCATTCAGACACACGGCTGCGTATGATGCGCTCATTTCACAATATTTATCTGAAAAAGTCGGGGTTGAAGCACCTGAAAAGCTTACTTTAACGTACGAGCTCGAAGATACGATGCGGTATGGCGAAAATTCTCATCAACGCGCTTGGTTTTATCGGGATGCATTGCCGAAGAAGTATTCGGTTTCCAGTGCAAAACAGCTTCACGGAAAACAGCTTTCTTATAACAATATCAAAGATGCTGATGCTGCAATCAGAATTGCGCGAGAATTCAATGAACCGACCGTCGTTGCTTTGAAACATATGAATCCGTGCGGAATCGGACGTGCTGATAATATCGAAACAGCTTGGGATCGTGCCTATGCTGCTGATCCGATTTCGATTTTTGGTGGAATTATCGTCTTGAATCGAAAAGTCGATCTCAAAACGGCTGAAAAGATGCATGAACTCTTTTTGGAAATCATTATTGCTCCTGGTTATGACGATGATGCGTTTGAAGTTTTGGCCAAAAAGAAGAATATCCGTCTGCTGCAGCTTGATTTTGAAAACAAGGATGAAAAGACTCGTTTTGAAACGGTTTCGATTATGGGCGGGCTTTTGATGCAAGAGCAAGACGTCATCGAAGAAAATGAATCCGAATGGAAGGTCGTAACTAAGAACAAGCCGACGAAAGAACAGCTTGAAGCATTGATGTTTGCTTGGAAGGCAGTTAAACATACGAAATCAAATGCAATCGTTGTCGCTGATGACAAGCAGACGCTAGGAATCGGAGCGGGACAGCCGAACCGCATCGATTCAACGAAGATTGCCATCAAGCATGCCGGAGACAAGATTACTGATGCTGCCGTGATGGCATCCGATGCGTTCTTCCCGATGGATGATTGTGTCCAATATGCCGCAGAACACGGCATCAAGGCAATCGTTCATCCTGGTGGATCGATTCGTGATCAAGATTCCATTGATATGGCTGACAAGTATGGCATCACGATGGTTATGACAGGCATTCGTCACTTCAGACACTAAGATTTTAGGTGATAATTGATGAAAGATAATCTGAATTTGTTAGTCGTAGGTTCCGGAGGACGTGAACATGCGATTGCCAAGAAGCTGCTTGAAAGTTCGCATGTTGAGCATGTTTACGTTGCGCCAGGAAACATCGGAATGGAAAGCGAAGGCATTTCAACGGTTGCAATCGAAGAAACCGATTTTGACGCTTTGAAGGGGTTTGTTTATGACCACGGAATCGAATGGACGTTTGTCGGTCCGGAAGATGCTCTTTGCGCTGGCATCGTTGATTCGTTCAGAAAAGACGGCTTGAAGATTTTTGGACCCGACAAAGAAGCGGCACGTCTTGAAGGTTCGAAGGATTTTGCTTTGGAATTTATGGAAAAGCATCATGTTCCTACCGCAAAATACAGTACGTTCCGTTCATCAGAAGATGCGATCAGCGGTTTGGAAAAATTTGAAGAACCGGTCGTTATCAAAGCTGACGGTCTTGCTGGCGGTAAAGGCGTCGTTATCGCCAAGACGAAGGCGGAAGCTGAAGAAGAAATCAAGACGATGTTCAGAAAAGGACAAGAGCAAATCGTTTTGGAAGAATTTCTTTCCGGTGACGAATATTCGATGTTTGTCGTGATTGGTGAAGAAGATTATCGCATTCTTCCGATGGCTCAAGACCACAAGCGAGCATATGATCGCGATGAAGGTCCAAACACGGGCGGAATGGGGGCCTATAGTCCTTTGCCTCAGCTTTCCGAATCAGACTATGAGCGAATGGTTGAAGAGGTTGTCGAACCGACCATTAATGGTTTGCGCAAAGCCGAATTCAATTATATCGGCTTGATTTATATCGGGATGATTTTAACGGGGCAAGGACCAAAAGTAATCGAATACAACGTCCGTTTAGGCGATCCGGAAACGCAAGTTGTTTTGCCGCGAATCGATTCCGATTTTGCCGAGTTGGTTGACGCGGCCATCAACGGTAATCCGCTTCCAGAAGTTAAGCAAACTGAAAATGCCGTTATAGGCGTTGTTTTAGCTGCTGAGGGCTATCCGAAATCTCCTGTCAAAGGCCATAAATTGCCTGAACTTGAAGAATCAGGCGATATTTCAATCGATTATGCAAACGTTGCGGGCGAATTTCCAAACGTTACCGCAAATGGAGGGCGTTTGCTGACGGCAATCGCAACTGCTGAAACGATTGAAGATGCTCAACAAAAGATTTATCGATATCTTGAAGAGCATGAATTTGACAAGTGCTTTTATCGTAAAGACATCGGCTATAAGGCAACAGGAAAAAGGTTTTAAAAGTATTTTGCAAGCGGGCTCGTTTGATGCTGAGTCCGCTTTTTGTGCAATTAATTATCTAAAGGCGTATAATTGATGTGTGTGATTAATTTGTCATGAAAGTTGAGGAAGTTACAATGGCTGAACTATTAAGATTTTATAATGATTTTCAACCAAGTCACTACGATTTGTATATTGATATCAATCGTTCAAAGAAAACGATTGTCGGGAAAACAACAATTGTCGGCGAAGCCAAAAAGACCGATATTGCAATTCATCAAAAATATTTGAACGTTAAGAGCGTTAAAGAAAATGGTAAAAATGCGGAATTTAAGGTTGACGATGCAAACGATGCGATTTTGATCAAACTTGAAAATGCAGGGAAAACAGAGCTTTTCATCGAATATGATGCTGAACTTACCGACACGATGATGGGGATTTACCCATCATACTATGAAGTCGATGGTCAAAAAAAGCAGATTATCGGGACTCAATTCGAAACGAACGCTGCTCGTCAAGCATTTCCTTGTGTTGACGAACCTGAAGCCAAGGCAACGTTTTCTCTTGCGCTTAAATATGATGAGCATGAAGGCGAAACGACTTTGAGCAATATGCCGGAAATCAAATGCGAAGACGGCGTCCATTATTTTCAAGAAACAGTTCGTATGTCTACATACCTTGTGGCATTTGCCTTTGGCGAACTGCAAGGCAAGCTGACTGAAACGAAAAGCGGCGTCAAGATCGGTGTTTTTGGAACGAAAGCACATAAATCCAAAGAACTTGATTTTGCTTTAGACATTGCCAAGCGCTCAATCGAATTTTATGAAGATTACTATCAAACTCCTTATCCGTTGCCTCATTCCTGGCAGTTGGCACTGCCTGACTTTTCAGCAGGCGCGATGGAAAACTGGGGACTCGTTACTTATCGCGAAGTCTATTTGATGGTTGATCCCGACCACACGGCCTTGGATCAAAAAAAGCTTGTTGCGACCGTTATTGCGCATGAGCTTGCTCATCAATGGTTCGGAGATCTTGTCACGATGAAATGGTGGGATGATTTATGGTTGAATGAAAGTTTTGCCAACATGATGGAGTACGTTGCCGTTGATGCTCTTGAACCGGATTGGAATATTTGGGAAATGTTCCAAACGTCAGAAGCGGCTGCAGCACTTTTGCGCGATGCAACCGATGGGGTTCAGTCAGTCCATGTCGAAGTTAACGACCCTGCCGAAATCGATACGCTTTTTGATGGTGCAATCGTTTATGCTAAGGGCTCAAGGATGCTTGTCATGGTTCGTTCTTTGATCGGTGATGACGCTTTGCGCAAAGGATTGAAAAATTATTTTGCGGAACATAAGTATTCCAATGCTGCTGGAGCAGATTTATGGAAGGCGCTCGGAGAAGCTTCCGGAATCGATGTCGGCACGATCATGAATTCATGGCTCGAACAGCCGGGATACCCTGTCGTTTCGGCAAGGGTTGACGATGGAAAACTCGTCCTGACGCAAAAGCAATTCTTCATCGGCAAAGGAAAAGAAGTTTCTCGCAAGTGGCAAATTCCGCTCAACAGCAATTATGAAGAAGTTCCGGATCTCATGGCGGATAAAGAGCTTGTTGTGGGCGATTATGCTGAAATGAGGCAAAAAGAAGGCAAGCCTTTCCGCTTGAATCTGGAAAACAATGCGCATTTTATCGTTGAGTACGATGATGAATTGTTCAAGGATATTTTGGAAAATACTGAAGAACTAGATGACATTTCCGAACTCCAACTGATGCAGGATCTTTACTTGTTGGCAGAAGGTCAAAAAATTGACTATAAGGAACTTGTGCCGTTGCTTCCGCTATTTGCGAACAGCAAATCCAGCATGGTCAACCAATACTTGTATTCGGTTGCAAACGGTTTTAAGAAGTTCGTTGAAGCCGATACGAAAGAAGAAAAAGAACTGCGTCGCTATTTTGAAACTCTGAGTTCGGAAAACTTCAAGCGTTTGGGCGTCTTGCCAAAGGATGGCGAAACGGCAGAAGACGAATTGTCTCGTCCGTTCGTATTAAGTGCCGCATTGTATGCCAAAAATGAGGATGCAATCAAAGAAACGCATGATTTGTTCGTTGCGTCAAAGGATAATCTGCTTGAGGTTTCAGCAGGAATTCGACCTTACGTTTTGATGAACGAAGTCGTCAACTTCAGTTCTGATGATTTATTCGACAAGCTTCTTGAGGAATATCGCAAAACAGCTGACGGCGGGTATAAGGCCGATATCAGATATGCGTTGACAAAGACGCCGGACATCAAATCGGCAGAGAAAATCGTTTCTTATTTTGAAGATGCCGATACGATCAAGCCGCAAGATCTTCGCGGATGGTTCCAGGGAGTTTTGGCCAATGAAAAAGGGCAAGAAGCCGCTTGGAATTGGATTTGCGATGAATGGGGCTGGCTTGAAAAAACGGTCGGCGGCGATATGGAATTTCCGACATATGTTACGGTTATCTCCAAAGTATTCAAAACCAGGAAACGTCTGGAAGAATTCAAGCGATTCTTTGAGCCAAAACTTGACAATCCGGGACTGGCTCGCGAAATTAAGATGGATACGGAAGTTATTCAAAGCCGCATCAATCTGATTGAAACACAAAAAGCCGGTCTCAATGCGGCAATTGAAAAGGAAATCGCTAGATTGAGATAAAGTTACGGTTGGATGTTTTTGATCGTTTCAAATGAAAAATTTGCTAAAAATCTTCGGGAAAAGTTGTCTCGAAGATTTTTTTGATGAATAAAATTTTTAAAGATTGTGAATTCGTGTTAATTTAGACTCTTGAAATTTGTGCTAACAGGTGATAACGTTATCAAGTAAACAAGAATGTAAAGGTGGTGGTAGACTATGGCTAATTTTGCGTATCGTGTATTTAGCGAGGTTGCCAAGCAAAAGACGTTTGTCTCAGCGGCAAATATATTGAACGTTACACCGTCGGCAATCAGTCACTCGATTTCCGGATTGGAGGAAGAACTGGGTTTTGCATTGTTTGTCCGCAACAGAACCGGCATAATGTTGACCCCTGATGGAGAAAAGGTTTTGCCGATCGTTCAGGAAATACTTAACTCGGAAGCTAAGCTTAATGAAGAAGCCGCGAGAATCAAAGGACTGAATCAAGGATCGATCAGAATCGGAGCCTTCAGCAGCGTCTGCATCAATTGGCTTCCTGACGTTATCAACGCATTCAAGAAAAAATATCCTGAAGTTGAGATCTCAGTCAGACAGGGGGCTTTCAATGAAGTTGCAGAGTCAGTCAGGTTCGGCAGCCTTGAAATCGGTTTCTCAGCTTTGCCGATTCAAGAAAAGCTTTCGGTTTTGCCGCTTTATAAAGACAGAATTTATTGCGTTGCTCCTGAAGGTTTCGTTCCTGAAAACGGAAAAACGGTCGTTGCTTCCGACGTTTGCGACGAAACGTTTATTTTGCAGCAAATCGACTATGACAGGGACACCAAAAAAGCTTTGGATGCCTTTCATGTTTCGCTGAACTCTATTCAGTACAGTATCGACGATGCTTCGATTATTGCAATGGTCGAATCAGGACTCGGATTTGGTATTTTGCCGGAGCTTGCGCTGCAAAAACTTTCGGGTCGGGTGGTTTGTTATCCGTTTGATGGAAATTTTTATCGGACGATTTGTTTGGTTTCGCACGCTAAGAGCCAACAGACCCCGTCAACCCAAGTATTTATCGAAGAAGTTCAGACATATCTTGATAAGCGTTACGGAAAAAAACGTCTTTAAATGAAAGGAGAAAGGGGGCAAGCTGACTCTTGGATTTAAATGCAGCGCACGATTGATACGGTGCAAAGCATGGAAAAGGGAAGTCTGTTTTTGGCATCGACGTCGCATTTGCCTCAAAGAAAAATGAAAACACTAACAAAAGGAAATCCGATCAAACTAATCTTGCTGTTTGCCGTTCCGTTGCTTATCGGCAATCTTTTTCAACAGCTTTACAGCTTGTCTGATACGATTATCGTCGGACAAACGCTTGGAGTTGACGCATTGGCAGCGGTTGGCTCGACCGGCAGCATTCAGTTTTTGATTATCGGTTTTGCGCAAGGGCTTACCGCAGGATTGTCAATCTTGACTGCACAATATTTCGGAGCAGGCGATTACCAAAAAGTTCGCCAAAGTTTCGTGACCAGCATCGTGATTACTGTCATAGTAACCGTGCTGTTGACGATTTTTAGTTTGACTTTCGTCGGCAAGATCTTGGAATTGATGCAAACACCGGCAGAAATCAAAAATGATGCTCAAACGTTTATCTCGGTTATTTTTGCAAGCATGGTAGTATTGATGGCATACAATCTGCTTTCAAACATTATCAGAGCATTGGGAGACAGTAAGACGCCGCTTTATTTTTTGATTTTTGCAACTATTGTCAATGTTATTTTGGAACTGTTGTTTCTTTTGGTATTTCATTGGGGAATTGCCGGTGCAGGTTTTGCAACCGTGCTTGCACAAGGAATTTCGGTGGTTTTATGCATAGTTTATATCATCAGAAAACTGCCTTTGCTCCAAATTGAATGGAAGGATTTCAAAACGATTACCAAAGAATCGCTTGGCAAGCATCTTTATGTTGGACTTCCGATGGCATTTCAGATGTCGATCATTGCAATCGGGGCGGTGCTGCTCCAGTCGGCTTTAAACGGTCTTGGAACGACTGCCGTCGCCGCTTCGACGGCCGGAGGAAAAATCGATCAGCTCGCAACGCTGCCGATGATGTCTTTGGGGGTTGCGATGTCGACGTTTACGGCCCAAAATTATGGTGCCAAAAAATGCGGCAGAATTTTGCAAGGTGTACGACAAACAATTATCGTTTCGATTACCGTGGCAATTATCGGTGCGGTTTTAATTATTATTTTTGGCAAACAGCTCGTTACATTGTTCGTCGGTAATCAGGCACCGGCGGTTTTGAAGCTTTCGCAAACATACTTTAACATAACGTGTACTTTTTACTGGGTGCTTGGTATTTTATTCGTTATTCGCTATACTCTGCAAGGATTGGGACAAAGCATCGTGCCGACGCTTGCGGGAATTGCTGAACTTGTCATGAGAAGTTCAGCCGCATTGTTTCTGGCAAAAGCATTGGGTTATGCCGGTGCGTGCTGCGCCAATCCGATGGCTTGGGCAGGATCTTGTTTCGTTTTGATTCCGTCATACGTCAAATCTTACAAAATGTTGAAACAACGTGAAAAAGAACAAGACAATAAAAGCAATGAAGAAAGCGGCACTGAATTTTAAAGAAACGGCTAAAATTAAGAGTTTCTATATTTCGTTAAAAAGACTTGCAATTTGTTTGAAAGTTTGATACTATTCATATCATTGTAGGCGAAGTAGGTGAGATGATGGAAACAAATTTTCAGATCGGTGACCGTGTGGCATGCGATAAGTTCGCATCAATGAGTCATGATTTTGTTGGCTCAATTGAAAGAATCTATGAAAATTCAGCAGTAGTTGAAATTATTGAGCATCATAAAGACGATAATGTTGCCGTAACTGATTTTCATAATCGGACAGTAGTTAGTCTCAAGCATATGAAGAAAATTACTGCATAAAAATTAATGACAATTAAACAGAGATGTGATATAATAATCTCTGTTATGCGGGTGTAGTTTAGTGGTAAAATCCCAGCTTCCCAAGCTGATGTCGCGAGTTCGATTCTCGTCACCCGCTTAAGACTTCGGATATAGCGGTCTTGTCCAATAATAAAAGAGGAGTAGCCTGCGGAAACTTGCAGCGAGTTCGGGGGGATGGAAGCCGAGCAGCGGAAACTGGCGAAGCGCACTTTTTAGGATGCATTTTAATATTGAGTGGATGATTCAATTAGAGTGGTACCGCGGGGAAATCTCGTCTCTTGTTTTTTGACAGGGGACGTTTTTTTTATCCGTTTTATTCTACTAAAATTCAGGAGGAATCAATTATTTATGAAAGACTATAAAAAAGTTGTCGCTTCTGCAGTGAGTCAAGCGGTTGACGGTCAGCTCAGCATTGATGAAATTACTGCAAAAATTGAAACGCCAAAGTCGTTGAACCTTGGTGACTATGCGTTTCCAGCTTTCGTACTGGCGAAGGTTCTCAGAAAAGCTCCGCAAATGATTGCACAAGATCTTGTTGAAAAAATCGACCATGCCGGTTTTGAAAAAATCGAAGCTGTTGGACCATACGTGAATTTCTTTTTGGATAAAAAGGATTTTTCTGCGGATGTTTTGGGAGACGTGATTTCAAAAGGAGCAAGTTTTGGCGACGCTGACGAAGGGAAGGGCGGCAACGTACCGATCGACATGTCATCGCCGAACATCGCCAAGCCGATGTCCATGGGTCATCTTCGTTCAACCGTCATCGGCAATTCGATTGCGCAGCTGCTCGAAAAGACTGGATACAAGCCTGTCAAAATCAATCATTTGGGCGACTGGGGCACCCAGTTTGGCAAATTAATGTGCGCCTATAAGCTTTGGGGTTCAGAAGAAGAAGTCAAAAAAGACCCTATTGACTCGCTTTTGCGCTATTACGTTCGTTTTCACGAAGAAGACGTCGATCATCCTGAGCTTGACGAAAAGGCGCGCGAATGGTTCAAACGCTTGGAAGATGGTGATGAAGAGGCTACAAAGCTTTGGAAGTGGTTCCGTGAAGAATCACTCAAAGTGTTCATGCGCGTTTACGACCGTTTGGATATTAAATTTGATTCGTACAATGGCGAAGCATTTTACAACGACAAGATGGATGAAGTCGTTGAAATGCTTGAAGCAAAGAATCTTCTTCATGAAAGTCAAGGTGCTCAAATCGTCGACTTAAGCAAATATGATCTCAATCCTGCTTTGATTAAGAAAACAGATGGAGCAACCTTATACATTACGCGTGATTTGGCTGCCGCCATCTACAGAAAGCGTACGTATGAATTTGCACAATCGCTTTATGTTGTCGGCAATGAACAAAAGAATCACTTCAAGCAGCTTAAGGCCGTTTTAAAGGAAATGGGTTATGACTGGTCTGATGACATTCACCACATTCCGTTCGGCTTGATTACAAAAGACGGCAAGAAGCTCTCGACTCGTTCAGGCAGAATCGTTTTGCTTGAAGAAGTGCTTGACGATGCCGTCAAGTTGGCGCAAAAACAAATCGAAGAAAAGAATCCTGCACTTGAAAACAAGGCTGAAGTTGCAGAAGCTGTCGGCGTCGGAGCCGTTGTGTTCCACGATCTTAAGAATGATCGCTTGAACAATTTCGATTTTAATCTGGAAGAAGTCGTACGTTTTGAAGGCGAAACTGGTCCTTACGTACAGTATTCGCATGCAAGAGCAATGAGTATTTTGCGCAAAGCAGGCAATCCTGGACTTGATGCTGCAGGCAATTATCGTCTTGACGATTCTGAAGCATGGGAAACGTTGCGTCTGTTGGCTGATTTCCCTGCAACGGTGTTGAAGGCGGTTGAAGAATATGAGCCGTCAGTTATTGCAAAATACGGGATTCATTTGGCCAAGGCCTTCAATCGTTACTATGCGCATTCAAGAATTTTGGAAGACGATGATCAAAAAGAAGCGCGACTTGCCTTGGTTAAGAGCGTTGCCGAAGTTTTGAAAGAATCATTGCGTCTGCTTGGCGTTAAGGCACCCGATGAAATGTAGTTTTTACTTTGAATTTAATTATGCCTAGCCGGAAATCCCGTGACTTTAGTCATGAGATGGATAGGCTCACTATGATATAATACTTGTAGATAGTAATTGACTTAGTAACTGCATCACTAAGAACCAAAGTGAGTAATTACATCATTGTAAAACTATCCAACAACTATTGATATATCATTCCTATGGCAACCTGGGAATGTAAAAGGCATTGGCAATTAGATAGTCACTGACCAGACAACTACGGCTGTTTGGTCAAACCATCTGTATCTATGCAAATTGTGGTTCAGATACTCAATATAAGGGTGTCTGTTCACAAGCCATCGACTTTAGCCGATGGTGGTTGACAGATGATTGAATAATCATATCGTTAACAGACAGAATGCTTTGAAGAGAAGATTGCTTGAAGATTCGCCTAAAGAGAACGTGGGTTGGTGAGAACACGGAGGAAAACGACAAGCGAAGATGAGTTCTGAGCAAGATAAACGGTGCAAGCTGTTTATCCGGTGCGGGACCGATAACTTCCGCAGCTTTGAATACGAAGCTGGTGAGGCTGCAAGCTTGAGTTTGTGGCGAATTAAGGTGGTACCGCGCGGAAACGTCCTTAGTGTCTTCAGTAGAAGATGCTGAGGACGTTTTTTTATATTTTTTTGGAGGGGATACATAAGAAAAAGAGCAACGTTTTAGCAATCGGTGCGACAGTCTTGCTGCTTGCCGGATGCGGAAATGGAAAAAGCAGTGATGTTTCCAAGAAAGCAGGCGGCAAATGCGCTGCAAAGCAGTGAACTGGACCGAAAGCAATACGTTGGCAACGGCTGATTTGTCAAATGCAACGGATACCTTGAGTTTTAACGTTTTGATGAATACTCAGGAAGGATTGTATCGTTTGGACAAAAACGGCACGCCGCAACTTGCTTTGGCAAAAAAAAGCCAACGTTTCAAAGGACGGCAGAACTTATAATTTTGAGCTTCGCAAAGGCGTCAAGTGGTCAAACGGTGAAGATGTTACTGCAAAAGATTTTGTTTATTCATGGCGAAGGACCGTTGATCCTAAGACGACTTCACAGGATGCCTTTTATTTGAATCAGGTTGAAAATGCCAGTGAAATCATCGCAAACAAAAAGGATCCGAAAGAACTCGGAATAACTGCCAACGGAAAGTATAAGCTGACGGTCAAGCTGACAAAAGCCATACCATATTTTAAACAATCAACAGGCAAAATCGCAGCTTTTGCGTGAAAACGTCAAAAACGTCGTTTATAATCCGGCCGAAGTACCTTATGACTGGAAGACCGTATACATTGCAAAACAGGCGGGGAATGAAACATGGAATTAGATCAACGATATATTGAAGACTGTTTTATCAAATATGCCAAAGTCGATATGCGCTCAGACGTTTCAAGCAAACAGGTTCTGACGACTCCGGGGCAAAAGAAACTTGCGCTGATCGTGTGCGATGACTTGAAAAAGCTGGGGGGTGAGGCTTGGAATTTTTGAAACATCCAGGATACCAATGTTTGATAAGCCAAAATCAAAAGTTGCATTAGCAGCAATCAAAGAGCTCAGCGATAAAATCGAGGCAGTTGACGGGGCATCATTGCAATGCCAAATATGATTACTCCGCTCCGGTGGCCTTGCTGAGCGTTTTGCAATGGCTGGCATACACAAGCCGCGCATTTAAATTCACCTTTTTCCAATATTATTTGCTATATGCTATAATAGAAATGATAGGTAAATGTATTAAAAAACACTTGTGCCTATAGCAGATGAAACAGGAAGTGAATATTCGTGAAAAAAGAGCTTAGACAAGCTAAGATTGAACAGTTGATTACCAAGCAGATAATTTCAAATCAGGATGATCTGTTAAAGGCTTTAAAGAAAGCGGGAATTTCAGCTACTCAGGCAACAATCTCGCGTGATATTCGCGAAATGCAGATTGTTAAGCAGCAGGACGGCGATGGTCATTTGCGTTACGTTGTCTTCAAGGAACAAAATCAAGCCGAATGGCTCAGACTTTATAAGGCAATTTATGATTTTGTGATCGAAATTACTCAAGTCGAATTTGTCAATGTCGTTAAGACGATGCCAAGAAATGCAAACGTTTTGGCGGCAATAATCGATGATTTGAAACCTGAATGCGTTGCCGGAACGATTGCCGGCTATGATACGATGGTAGTAATCAGTCCCTCCGCAGATGCTGCTTTAGAGTTCAAAAAGATGGCTATTGAACATATCAATCATGATGCGATCGGAATTGCGCCTGAAGATGATTAAGTTTCTCTTATAAAACTCCTTTTATCAGAGCAAATGTGATAATATTTCTTAAGTATAAAAGAGCATGGAAGAGGATCTGAATGGACAAATCTTTTTTTAAAAAAATAACAGAATCGCTTAAACGGTGTTTGAGTTTGTTTGGAAGCTGGTTTAAGGAAAAATGTCATCGTTACCAAGTGATCAGATGGTTCATCGTGGTATGTTTGAGCATTTTTTTAGCAACAAGCATTTATTTGATTTACGTAGCCAAGACAGCCAACGTCAAGGGCCTCGAGAATGCCTTGGAGAGACCGACGACGATTTATGACAAAGACGGTGACAGGGCAGGATATCTGTATTCTCAAAAAGGGACATGGGTTTCTCTTGACAAGATTTCGCCAAATGTTGCCGATGCGGTTTTGTCAACTGAAGATCGCAATTTTTACCATGAATACGGCTTTTCCATCAAGGGGATGGTGCGCGCGCTATTGCTCAATCTGAAAAATAGGATCATGGGCAGCAGCGATATTGCGGGCGGAGGAAGCACGTTGACGCAACAGCTTGTCAAAAATGCCTTTTTATCGCAAGAGCAAACAATTTCCAGAAAGACCAAGGAAATTTTCATTGCGATGCAGGTTGAAAATACGTACAGCAAAAAGCAGATTTTGGCGATGTATTTAAACAATGCGTATTTTGGAAACGGTGTTTGGGGCATTGAGGATGCGTCAGAAAAATATTTTGGCGTTCATGCTTCGCAGCTGACGGTTCCGCAAGCGGCAACAATTGCCGGAATGCTAAAAAATCCGAACGGAGATATAATCCAAAGAATCACCCGGCAGAATCAAGACAAAGGCGCAACGTTGTCTTGACTTTGATGAAAGACAATGGCAAATTGACTCAGGAGCAGATGAAATCGTATCAAGACAGTCCGATGATTACAAGCGATAATTATCAGTACGATTCAGGGTATCGTTATCCGTATTTCTTCGATGCGGTCATTGACGAAGCAATCAAAAAATATGGTCTTAGCGAAGAAGATATCATGAATCGAGGATATAAGATCTATACAACGCTTGATCAAAACTATCAGTCAACGATGCAAACAGATTTTGCCGACAGTTCGCTTTTTCCTTATGATGCGGATGACGGGACTCGCGCGCAGGGGGCTTCGATTGCCATCGATCCAAAGACAGGCGGCGTAACGGCTTTGGTGGGTGGCAGAAACGACAGTCATGTTTTTCGCGGATACAATCGTGCAACGCAGCTCGTTCGTTCGCCCGGATCGACGATCAAGCCTTTAGCCGTCTATGCTCCGGCTCTTCAGCATGGCTATCATTATGATTCGATGGTTGAAGACAAGTATCAGGCTTATGGTTCCAATAAATACAGTCCCAAGAATGCGACGGGGACGTATCAAGGCAAGATCATGCTTTATCAGGCTTTGGCCGAAAGTAAAAATACGACTGCAGTATGGTTGTTGAATAAAATCGGAGTCTCGGAGGGATATCGTTCAGCCGAAAAATTCGGGTTGAAACTATCAGATTCCGATAAAAATCTGAGCCTTGCTTTGGGCGGATTGGAAAAAGGCGTCTCTCCAATGACGATGGCATCTGCCTACTCTGCATTTGCCAACGGAGGCGTGAAGTATGATGCGCACTTTATACGAAGAATCGTCGATGCTTCCGGAAAAACGATTGTTGACGAAGAAGATGCTGATTCGACCAGAGTGGTTTCGGAAAAAGTCGCCAATGAGATGACAAGCATGATGATTGACGTTTATAAAAACGGAACGGGGGCTTCTGCAAAACCGTACGGCCATACGATTGCAGGAAAAACCGGTTCGACTCAGGGAAACGGAGTTGATCCAACCGCAGCCGATACTGACAGATGGTATATCGGCTATACGCCGGACGTTGTTTTGGCAACTTGGGTCGGGTTTGATTCAAATAAAAATTCGATTGAAAATGCCGGTACCAGAGGCGGCGCAGCGTTGTTCAAGTCGGAAATGGAAGGCATTTTGCCGAAGACGAAGCAAAGTCAATTTAAAGTCAAGGCAGCATCGACCTTGGCATATGAAAATATAAGCAGCAGTTCAAATCTTTGGGATTCGATTAAAAATGCCGGAGCCAACATTAAAAAATCAGGTTCCGGAATTAAGCAAAAGGTCGACTCATGGATTGATGATGGCAAGCAGAAATTACAACAGATTTTCGGAAATTAACGGAGGAATCAGCATGATCAATATTTACGATACGGCCAATCAGATGGAGCAGGATTTAAGAAAGACCAGTCAATACCAGGAGCTTAAGACGGCTTATGAAGCCTTGAAAGCTGATGAGACGGCTTTTAGGTGTTTCAATGAGATTCATTCTTTGCAAGAAGAACTTCAAAAAAAGCAAATGTCTGGACAAAAGCCGACTGAAGACGATTTTAAGAAACTTCAGGATTTAGGCAAAGAAGCAGACGGATATGAGACTTTGCAAACGCTGATGCAAAAGGAGCAGGCTCTGAGCATGATGATGGATGAACTGAGCAAGATTATTTTTCGTCCGATTCAAGAACTTTACAAGGATTAATTACGGAGCGGGACATGGCTTTTTGTCTCGCTCTTGTTTTCGTGTTAAAGTAGTAAGGAACATTCGAATCAGATGGAGGAAATATGACGAAAAAACTATATGACTATGACGTAGGCGAAAATGTTTCTTTGTTTGTTTTGATTAAAACATCGGAAACCAGGATTGCCAAAAACGGTAATAAATTTATTGCAATCAACTTTTCAGATAAATCTGGCGTAATCAGCGCCAAATTTTGGGATGCGTCCGCAAAAGATATTGAACAGTTCAAAGCTGGCAATGTCGTTTATTTGAAGGGAAAGCGCGAAAACTATCAAAATAATCCGCAGATCAAGATTGCTCATCTGCGTTTGGCAAAAGAGGATGAGCCAAAAGATCCGAGGCTTTATGTTCCGGATGCACCGGAGGAAACTCGCAAAATGAAAGAGGAACTGGAAGGGTATTTGGAGAAAATTGAAAACAAAACGTGGCATGACGTGGTCAAGCTGCTTTTTCAAGAAAATTCAGAGCAGTTTTTGTCTTTTCCTGCTGCCAAGTCAAATCACCATGCCTATTCAGGCGGATTAGCCTATCACACGCTTTCAATTTTACGCATGGCAGAAGCCGTTTCCGGAGAATACCCTGAGGTAAATAAATCTTTGCTTTATGCAGGTGCAATTTTGCACGATATGGGCAAGACGTTGGAGCTTTCAGGACCGGTAGCAACGACATACACTCTTGAAGGAAATCTTCTCGGACATATCGTTTTGATTGATGAGCAGATTGTCTTGGCAATGAAAAAACTAGACGTTGATTTGGATTCTGAAGATGCAGTTTTGTTGAGACATATGATTGTTTCACATCACGGTTTGCTTGAGTATGGTTCGCCGGTTAAGCCGCTTTTGCTTGAGGCCGACGTTCTTCATCAGCTTGACAATTTGGACGCGTCGATTCAAATGATCAGAAATTCAGTTTCAAGAACTGAAGGCGGAGCTTTTACTGAAAGGCTTTTTGCAATGGATGGAAGAATGTTCTATCATCCGAAATTCAAAGAAAAAAACGATTAAAATTAAATTGCTGTCCTGATTTCATGATTTTGAAGCGATTAGGATATGCTAAAATGCCCATGACATGGAAAGGGTGATTTCCTGTCACGGGCATTTTTTATTTTATCTTAAAGTCGCTTGGGGGCAGATAAAGTTGTTTATAATTTGAATTTATCTGTTTCTTCTCTGAGAGTTTCCGAAATATCTCGGAGGTCGGAAACGTGTTGCGTAAATTCGTCCATCGTTGCAAGAACTTCTTCCGAGTTTGCTGAAACTTCTTCTGTACCGGCAGCATTTTCCTGGGTCGATGCAGAGATGTTCTCGAGTCCCTCAAGAACTTTATTTTGAACGTTTTCGATATTTCCGCTAGCTTGTTCGACATTGGAGATGCCGTCTGCCATTGATTGATTGCGTTTAAAGACTTCCATAGTTGACTTGATTGCTTTCTGAATGAGTTTGGACTGCTTTTTTCCTCCTTCAAGCGAGGCGTTCGTTTGATCGACCATGCTGCTTGATCGTGCTTGGATATCGGCAATGATTGCTTCAATTTCCTTGGTTGATGCAGCGCTTTGTTCTGCCAGTTTGCGGATTTCTGCGGCAACGACCGAGAATCCTTTGCCTGCTTCACCGGCACTCGCAGCCTCAATTGAAGCATTTAAGGCAAGCAGGTTGGTTTGGCGAGAAATTTCGTTGATGACGTTGATGATTTTGGTAATGTCTTGGACGTTGGCATTCATTTCTTCAACGCTGTGCATCAATTTTTCCATGGCACTCAGTTCTTCTGACCAGCTGCTGTTGACTTTATCCATCGTGTTCATATTTTCCTGATTGATTTCTGAGCTTTGTTTTGCTTCTTCATTCATGTTAATGACGTTTGTGTGAAGCTGATCGATAATTTCTGAAAGTTCTTTCAGTTTTGTTACGTTTTCTTGTGTTTCTTCGGCCTGTGAACTTGTGACGTCAGCAATTCCGGTGATGGTTTGAGATACTTCTTCAGTAGCTTTTCCGGTTTGTTTGGAAAGCTCAAGCAATGAATCGGACATTTGTGCAACGTTTTTGCTTTGCTTTTGAACATTATGAATCAGTTCAACCATTGATTTGACCATCATGTTGTATGCATAGACGATCTGACCGAATTCATTGCCATCCTTTGTTGGAACAAACAATTTTCTGCCGAAGCGCTCTGCTCCTGCAACGTCATTTCCGATATCTTCTGGAACGAGTGAAAGATTTCCTTTAGCACTGGATGCAAAGACGTCGACAAAATATTTTGTGCCGGAACGCAGAGTTTTTTTGATGAATTCTGATAAAACGACGATGATGAGCATGATAACGAATGCTATGATGATAATCCATTTTTCAAGATTATAGCGTTCACGGTACAGATCATTTTGGGCAACGGCTGCTACTGCCCATGCATTGCTGCCTTTTGCTCCCTTATCGTAGTAGACGTCGGCAATTCCGGCGTCGGGAGTCAATAAACATAAGATGTTTCCCGAATTTTCTTCGGCACTGTTGAGGTATTCTGCTTTACCGTTTGAAACTCTGATATAGCCTTGTCTTGTCGGAGCATTTTTAATTGTCTTGAAGACGGAATCGTTTGAAACGTCATTGCCGCGCTTGAATGCATTGATTTCGGTCGGAACTTTTTTATTGATGTCGCGGCTCGTAGTATCTCTTGAGGCCAGGACGCGTGCTGATTTTGAAACAAGTGCGACGCGTCCTGTGTTGCCGACTTTCATTTTTTTAACGACAAATTCGATGTTTTTGTATGTGATTTCAAGACTGACGACGCTTAGCTGATTGCTTTGATTACGAACCGCAATGGCACAGCTCGTAACGTAACGGTCAGTTTGGTCATCGAGGTATGGGCTTGTCCAAATGATTTTACCTTCGTTGTTGACGGCTTTTTTATACCATTCGGTATTTTTGGCATTGGCATAGGTTTCTGATTTTGTCGTGCTTATGGCGTGATTTTTCGAATCCACAAATGTTGCTCCGACGATGTCCTTGTTACTGTTTGCAACAAGCTTTAAGATGCCTCCGATTTGGACTGCGTCAAATTTTGCTCCGTTGAGTATCGTTCCCTTTGCGACCGATTCTAGCGTTGAAGCTGTCTGGTTAGTCAGTTTCAGATTTTCTTTTTGAATGATTCCGACGGAACTTGTCTTGATCGTGTTGTTTCGGGTGATCAAGATATTCGAGAACGTGAGATAGGAGACGGCGAATATAATGAGGATGGGAATGAAACTGCAAAAAATAAGCAGCTTGACTAAAGTATGAGCAATCGATTTGTTTTTGCTCTTTTTTTGAGTATGATTCATGAATAATACTTTCCTTTCAGTTTATTTCATGTTTGATTGGTGTATTAACAACCTACGTCTTACATAATCGGATTAATGATACTTATTTTTAATATCTTCAATTAAATCCAATTTAAACAGGTATATTGCGGTATGTATAATTGTTTTTGGTACAGCTTAAAATATTTAGTAAATTAAAATAGCAAACTTTTGCAGTGATGATTCAAAATGATGCTTGACCTGAAGTCAACTTAATTCAATACCCTTGCATGTAACTGACAGATTTCGGATGACACCATTTTCATGAAGTGTCTGTTTTTGTTCAATCGCGTAAAATGGTTGGAGGAAAATTTAACAATGCGTGCGCACATGGGGATTGTTTTGGGATGAACAGTTCGAATGTTTGGAATGAAAAGTTGATGCTTCAAAAACAAATTCGGTCAAGTGGGACGTCAAAGACTTTGAAGTTCCGATGTGAGTTGCGGACATGGATTTTAAGGGCAATCACAATTGATGCTTGATGTTTGCATTTGTCGGAAAATATCGAAAAAATTCGTCAAATACTTGTATTTCAGCCATTATTCAACTATCATTATGTAAAAGACACTCTGAAAATGTGAAACGGGGTATGATTATGAGTGAAAAGTTAAGAGTAGGTGTCATCGGGGCTACAGGGATGGTAGGACAACGTTATATTTCTTTGTTGGAAGATCATCCGTGGTTTGACGTGACTTGCGTAGCAGCGAGTCCGAGAAGTGCGGGCAAAACTTATGCCGAAGCAGTCAAGGGACGTTGGCGCATGGATAAACCGATTCCTGAAAAAGTTCGAGACCTTGTTGTGCTGAATGCAAATGAAGTTGAAAAGGTTGCTTCGGAAGTAGATTTCGTATTTTCTGCCGTAAGCATGTCAAAAGATGAAATAAAAGAAATTGAAGAAGAATACGCAAAGACCGAAACTCCGGTTGTTTCGAATAACAGCGCTCATCGTTGGACGCCAGACGTTCCGATGATTGTCCCGGAAATTAATCCTGACCATACGGCCGTTATCAAGTACCAACGTGAACGCTTAGGCACAAAGAAGGGTTTTATCGCTGTAAAGCCCAACTGTTCGATTCAAAGTTATGCTCCAGCATTGTCTGCGTGGCTGAAGTTTGAACCTTACGAAGTGATTGCAACGACATATCAGGCAATTTCCGGTGCCGGAAAGACGTTTGCTGATTGGCCTGAAATGGAAGGAAACATCATCCCGTTTATTTCGGGCGAAGAAGAAAAGTCAGAAAAAGAGCCGCTCAGAATTTGGGGACATGTCGATGATGCAAAAAAGGCAATCGTTCCGGCGGAAAGTCCGGTAATTACGACGCAATGTGTCCGTGTTCCTATTCTTTACGGGCATACGGCCGCTGCTTTCGTTAAGTTCAGACAAAATCCTTCGAAAGAAGAATTGGTGCAATCATTGCTTGAATATAAAGGAGTTCCGCAAGAATTGGGACTTCCAAGCGCTCCTAAGCAATTTATCCAGTATATGACGGAAGACGATCGTCCTCAAGTCAAATTGGACGTAAACTTTGAAAAGGGAATGGGAGTTTCAATCGGACGTCTGCGCAAAGATAAGGTGTATGATTGGAAATTCATCGGATTGTCTCATAATACTGCCCGTGGTGCTGCTGGTGGCGCAATTGAGTGTGCTGAGCTTTTAAAAGCACAAGGATATATTACCAAAAAATAACATTAACTATTATCAAAATCTCGCAAGTGTTTTTGTTTTCACTGCGAGATTTTTTGTTTAGCAAGCAATATGTATCAATTACATATTTTTAGTTATGAATCATATACATGATAACATTTTTATTGATGATTATTTTTTTGTATGATAAATTGTATTTTAATAAGAAAGGAGGAAAATCATGTCATTAGAAATCACAAATTTAAACAAGCATTTCGCAGATAAACAGCTAGGACAAAAACATGTTTTAAAAGACGTGACTTTTAATGCGGAAAATGGTCGAATAGTTGGCTTGATAGGGAAAAATGGTTCGGGAAAAACCACGACGTTTCACTGTATTTTAAACTTTATTAAGTATGACGGTCTTATCAGACTTGACGGCAAAGAGATTAACGAAAACACTTATAATCGAATCGGATATCTTCCGGAGGAACGCAGTCTGATGCCAAAATTAACTGTCTATGAGCAAGTGCGTTTTTTGGCCAGACTCAAGGGAATGTCCAATCAAAGCATCAAAGATGAGTTCCCTAAGTGGATGGATCGGCTTGGCGTCGTCGGAAAACCAAATGACAAAATTAAAAGCTTATCAAAAGGAAATCAGCAAAAGGTGCAGCTGATTGCGACTTTGATTCATAAGCCTGACTTTATTATTTTGGATGAACCTTTTAGCGGACTGGATCCGTTGAATACGGATATTTTGAAAAAAGTTATCTTTGATGAGCAAAGGCGGGGTGCAACGATTATTTTTTCAGATCATTCCATGAGCAACGTTTCTGAGTTATGCGATGACGTCGTCATGATCAATGACGGAAGAATCGTTTTGAACGGACCGATTCAGCAGGTCCGCGACAGTTACGGCCTGACAAGAATTATTGTCAGATGCGCGCTTTCGACAGAAGAGCTGCGTGCGGTGCCGCACGTCCTTTCAGCAGACAGACGCAAAGACGGCGGCGTTGAATTGAGAATTGAGGATGAAAAATACGGGTCTGAAATATTTAATTTTATTTCAAAGGGATCATATGTCAGAACGTTTGACCATGAGCCACCGACGCTTGATGAGATTTTTAAAGAGAAGGCCGGTGAAAAAAATGAATAAGATCGTTTTGGTATTTTTGGAAACTTTTAAGCGACAAGTCAAGTCATGGAGTTTTCTTATCATGGTGCTGGCACCGTTTCTCGCCATAGGTCTTGGACTTTTGTTAGGCAAAGTCAGTTCCGATAATGCAGAAGATATGGTAAAAGACGTTACTGAAATTGCCGTTGTTGCGACAAGCAAGAATCTTCAAAAACAATTCGAAAGTCAAACGAACGTCACCATCAGATATGAAAGTCTTGATAAAGCAAAGAAGGCCCTTAATAAAGATAAAATTGCAGGATACGTCAGCGTGTCATTAAAAAAAGGAAGATACGAGGCAAGATATCATGGCAAGGGATCGATTGACGAAACGTCAAAGGCCGGAATCATGAACGTCCTCTCAAGACTTCAGTCATCGCAAAATATCGTTGCGGCGCAATTGAATAACGATCAGCTTCATAAGCTTCAGGTTCAGCCAAATTTTGTTGAAATTAAAAATTCGGCATCAAAACAAAATCAGATTGATAAAAAGCAGCAGGAAAAGTTTGCGAATAAAACTGCCTACATGATTTTGCTATTTGTGATGTATTTTATTTTGATAACCTATTCAACAACGACCGCACAAGAAATCGGTTCCGAAAAGGGGACGAAGATAATGGAAGTTTTATTTTCAAGCATGCCCGCAAAGAACTATTTTTATGGCAAAATGCTTGGATTGACGATTGTTATTGTTTTGCATATCTCAATCTATGCAATCGGCGGCGGAGTGATATACGCTTTGGCTCCAAGACTTTGGGGGGATGAAGCCTTGTTTAAAACGGCATATGAAATGATCAATATCATATTTAAACATCTTATCTCAATCAACTTGGTCTACGTATTGTTGATGATCATCCTTTGTACGGTTTTAGCCGCGCTTTGCGGGGCTTTGGTTGTTCGGATCGAGGATTCAAATAAGGCTGTTCAGCCAGTTATGTACCTGATTATTGCAGGCTTTATAGCTTCAATGGCATTTCAAGGAAAGCCCGAAAGCGTTATTGTTGTCGCTTTATCCTATATTCCCGGCGTTTCAGCGTTTTTTATGCCCCTCAGAATTATTAATGGTACCGTTGGAACGATTGGAATCGGTGTTTCGTTAACACTGTTTTTGGCGACCGTCATCCTTGCAATCGTATGGTGCGCCCGGGTTTATCCAGGACTCATTCTTCAAACGGATGATGAACCGTTATTGAAAAATTTGAAAAAGGCATCGAATAAGTAAAAATTCAGAATTTCAATTTTGAGTTTTTCGACATTCAAAAAGAACACATTAAAAGGCCATCGTAATTTTAGATGACCTTTTTTAATTTGGATTTAATTTATGCTTGAACCGCGTTCAATCAAGCAGGTAGCCAGCGTTGTCATCTGCGGAACGCTGATTTCTTCGTTCAGTCCATCGACCAACATCCTGGCAGCGACCGCACCCATTTCTTCCGTAAAGACTTTTACTGCTGAAAGCGAAGGAAAGGCATATTTTGCAAGTGAAGTATCATTAAATGAAATAAGGCTGACTCTGTCAGGGACGCTGATTTTGTGCTCGTTTAACGATCGCAAGGCACCCAAAGCAATAGCATCATTAGCTGCAAAAAAGGCTTGAGGCAAATTTTCGCCAAGTTCTTCAATAGCCTGGTTCATCATTTCATACCCTGATTCCGGGAGAAATTTTCCGATAAAAACGTATTGGGGATTGTATAGATTAAGTTCTGATAAACGATGCTTAAACTGTTTGAAACGCGGATCGATTAATGAATCTTTTTGATCCGAGGTATGTTCTTCGCCCACAAGCATTCCGATTTTACGTTGTCCGTGTGAAAGAAAATGATCAATGACGGAATCAACGGAGCCTGCAAAATCGGAAAGAACGCAGCTGCATCCGTATTTTAACGTATCGCTGTCAACAAAGATGACGTTATCGTTTGTTTTGATGATATCCTCAATTTGCTCTTCTGAAAACTTGCCGATTGCAATAACTCCGTCCGCACTACCGGCCTTATCCAACGGATCGTCCTGATAGATGCGAGTCACGTCGCATCCCATGAGATGTGCTTTTTTTTCAATTCCGATGCGAATTGCATAATAATAAAGGTCATTGATCTCTTCTTGTTCGGTATACCATTGGATAACCGCAATCGTATGCGTTGGCTCGGATGATTTAGAATTCTTCTTCTTATTTTTTGATTTGTATTTAACGTAATTTAGTTCTTCTGCTACTTGAAAAATCCGGTTGCGCGTTTCAATACTGACGGACATGGTTTCATCATAGTTAAGAACTCTTGAAACGGTTGCGGGGGAAACTTGTGCGCGCTCCGCAATATCTTTGATTGTTGCCATTTCTATCAAACCTCTCGCTATTAATAGATAAATATATTATAACAGAATTCAGTAAAGAATCGCAAATTTTAGTAAAGATAGTATGCTAAGATAAAACAAGACAACCACTCCCGTTTGACTTGAAAGGGGGAATGGTTGCTCAAAAAACTATTCAAACTTTAGATAATATTCAAGCGCTTGGATGCAATGCATCCGCTTAACTTATTTATGCATGAATTCATCGTCCTTTGCACTGATCAGAATTGAGGAGAAACCAACGATGCATAACAAAAAATATTGAACCATAAATAAGTTCGCAAGGACTTGACAGAACTTGCCACGATGGTGGCAGTTTCTCCGCCCATGCTCTGTTCAACGAAAATATTACTCGTAAGCGACAGCGTGATTGCGATAATAAGCAAGGCCACTGCAATTCCCATGGTTATGACTCCGATAGTAAACAATAGCTTTGAGCGTTCCTCCAGTTAGCATAAAATCATAAGCAAAAGGCTAGTAATAAGAATCAATCCTGCATTGATAAGATTAATATTATTTTTCAAAAACCAAAAAATGTTCAGTGCTTTTTTTCTTGTGGAAGGGTTCAGGCTGGCAAGTCAGAAAGTCCTGATCACCAATCCTTTTTCTTCGAGCATCTTTAAATCATTGCGCACGGTTTTGGGGGTTACGTTGAACTTGTTTGCAAATGTTGAAATCTTGATGCTGGGTTGTTCTTTTAACATTTCGAGCATAATTTATGCGTATGT
Source organism: Ligilactobacillus ruminis ATCC 27782 (assembly GCF_000224985.1). Classification (NCBI taxonomy): domain Bacteria; kingdom Bacillati; phylum Bacillota; class Bacilli; order Lactobacillales; family Lactobacillaceae; genus Ligilactobacillus; species Ligilactobacillus ruminis. The sequence goes on along the minus strand of NC_015975.1, from coordinate 1,154,828 downwards.
GTGACAATCGCCTGGTATGACGGAAACATTCCAAGATAGTCTTCCGTTAAATTTGACTGAGATATGGGGTCATGGTCAGAGCGATTCGTTATGTGTCAAAATTGAAAAAATGCCGGACAAAATCAGTCGACTTGCGACTTCCTTTGTTTGGCATTTCAATTAATTCAAGAGGAAAACGGGACTTTTTTCGACCTTTAAAAATTTTAAAGCGCCCATTTTTCAATTGCTTCTGCGACTCCGTCATGATCGCAATCGGATGTCACGTGTTGTGCGCATTCTTTCAGTTCATCGATGGCATTTCCCATTGCAATACCGGTTCCGGCAAATTTGACCATGGACAAATCGTTGCCTTGATCTCCAATTGCCATGACGTTTGCCTGTGTCAGTCCAAGCTTGTCAATCAGAATCTGTAAAGCGCTGCCCTTGTCCGTGCCTTTCGGGTTCGCTTCATAATACATCGGAGTGCTTCTCGTAAAGGTGATCCGGTCACTAAGTTGATTGAAGAGTTCTTCGTGTTTAACAGCTTCTTCAATTCTTTCTGGATCGTCAATGTACATTGCTTTGATCAGCGTTTCGTCGCGTAATTCGTCCGGCAAACGGAAACAAACTGGAATATTGACCAGATAGCCCTCAACAATCGTGTATTTTCCAAGATCTCGATCGGACGTAAAAAGCCTTTCTGATGATTCGACATGAAAATGCAGTCCAAGTTTTGTCGCAATGTTTTGCAAGTCAAGGTAATCATCATATGAAAGCGATCGTGCGGAGATAATCCTGCCTGAAGTCGTTTCGACTACGCCTCCCCCAAAAGAGATGACGTATTGATCGTTTCTGTCATCCAAATCAAGCTGTTTAAGAAAAGGTCGAATTCCTGAGATTGGGCGACCGCTTGTTAAAACAACTTTGATGCCTTTTTTGGAAGCACTTTTAATTGCGTTTTTAACGGTATCCGTTAATTGATGATTCGAATTCAATAATGTTGCATCGATGTCAATTGCGATAATTTTAATAGCCGACATGAAAATCCTCCAAATTTAATTTTGTTATCTTTATTTTAACATATGGCAAAATAATTTAAGCCAAAGAATTGATAGCTGAAGTTAAAAGGTTTAAGATATGCTTAAAGATATAGGCGAAAGAAGGGGTTCCCATGGATGACAAGGTTAGAAAGCTGATTGATGAGACAAATGACAGGCTTCGAATGCTAAATAAACAAGAAGATGATTACCCGGCTTGGATTGTCGATTATGATTTTTTGGAACGTGGGTTAATCCAAGGGAATAAATGGTATGGTGCGGAAAACGAGGAGCAAAAGAAGGCTTTGAAGGATGATACCTGGGCATACGGAGTTTTGACGGGTAGCATTAAAGATAATAACGATGAACTGAATGCTTTGAAACAATTGGATAAAAGGACGCTTTTCATCGTATTTTTTGATTATGTGTTCAGCTCTGAGGACGACGAGGCACTGAATTTTGATACGGTAATGCCGCTTAAGAAAATGAGAGAACTTGAAAGCATGGGCTTTGGCACGGCGCGAGAAGCAGCAATCCATGAATTTTTCAAATCCTTGCCGCAAGATTACCAGTTGGTTAACATGCCTTATTTTACGATCAGATGGACGTTTGATTATCGTGGGTGATTTAGATGATAAGCTCTCTTTAATTATGTCCAGCCGGAAAGAGGCTGGGAAAAAACTTTGTCTCAAATCGAAAAACCGGATGATTTGCAATCAATTGGAAATCTGATCCGGCTTTTTCGCATACAGGACGATTGCCTTCCATGATGGAAATAACCAAAAATAGTGTGGCGATACATTTGATTGGGAGCTTGGCGCGCTGATTTAGCAAGCACTGCATTTAAAAAAGCCGGACGAAGTCAGTCACAACTCGACCGCCTTCGTTCGGCTTTTCGTTTAATTCAAGCAAGAAACGGGACTTTTTCCCAGACCCTTTTAAATCATGCTTATTTTGAGCTTGAAGAAGATGATGATGAAACATAGTCGGACAAGACGTCTTTCAAGTCGTTGTCCTTGATGGAAACATTACCATTCTTGAACTCTTTTGACAAAATCTTTTGCATGTACGAAGAATCGCTTGCCTTGGCATTGATGATTTGATCTTTAAGTTCCTTCTTGTGATCGGACATCTTGCCCTTTCCAGGGTTCTTCACGGAATAAATGATGTGATAGCCATAAGACGTCTTGACCGGTTCCGTTGTAAACGTGCCTTGCTTAAGCTTGAAAGCAGCTTTCTTGAACGTTGAATCAAGCGAGGTATCCGTATTGTCAAATGCGGACAGCTTGCCGCCGTTGCTCTTTGTTCCCGTGTCGGTCGACTTTTCTTTGGCAAGTTTTGCAAAATTCTTGTACGAGCCGTCCTTCTTTAATTCATTGATGATGGCTTCTGCATCGGACTTTTTAGCAACAAGGATATGTGCAACCGTAATCTTTGGTTCATATTCCTTCCACTGCGTTTTAAGCATCTTGTCAGTAATCTTTGTGTTGGCTACGAGAGCTTCATGCAAAAGCAGCGAAGAGCGAATGTTCTTCTTGAATGAAGATTTCGTATAATTATTCTGTGCAAGAACGGTTGAAAATGAAGAGCCGTATTGCTTCTTGTACTTGTTGTATTCAGCATCAACTTTTTTGTCCGTAACCTTGTCGCCGTATTCCTTGTCCAGGACTTTGTTTAAAATCATTTCCTGGAGCACTTGCTTGCCGGATGAAGTCTTCTTCAAACTGCTGTAGTACTCACTTTCTGTAATCTTACCGCCAGACGTAGTAGCGACGGTCTTAGAACCACAGGCTGCTAACGAGAGAGTCATTAAGACGCTGGCAGCAGCGACAAACCATTTCTTCATGTTAAATAACACATCCATTTCGTAAAAATTGCTTGTAAAACAAGCTTAACACGTACTACTATACCACACTATGGGTAATAATAAAGAAGCGATTTAGAAAATTTAATAATTCATAAAAAATAATTGGGAAATCAATTTTGGGAATCAAGCGAAGAAATGTTTTGACCCAACTTTTTTGTAAGCGGATTGATCTCTTCTTCAAATTTCTCAAAACTTTCCGTTAACTCGGACAAGACGACGCCTGAATCGGATAGGGCGTTCATGAAAGCGTCCGTTTTTTGTTTTACGCGGCTGGCGCTTTGACTCCAGCTATTGACGGACGAAACCAATTCATCGAATTTTTGCGTTCGACTAACCACGGAATTTAAAATTTCTTTTCGCTTAGCAAAGGCAATCGTTCCCAAAATGCAAGCACCGATCAATTTGCAGGTTGTTTTTTTCATTGAGATCACCCCAAATGCTGCCTGATGTTTTCTGCAATCTTCTTCAAATCCTCATTATCGTAGCTGTCAGAGTTGTCTTTAAAGGACATGCTGAAACCGTCTCTTTGCGTATAGCGCGGAATCAGGTGAACATGCGAATGGAAAACGGATTGATATGCGATCTCACCGTTATTGTTGACGATGTTTAAGCCTTTGATTTCAGGATCGCTTTCTTTAACGGCACGAGCAATCATCGGAATTTTTGCAAAAACGTCTTTTGCAAGTTCTTCGTCATATTCAAAAATGTCTTTGACATGCTTTTTGGGAACTACCAAAACGTGTCCCTTGGTTGCTTGCGAGATATCCAAAAATGCTTTGACGTTGTTGTCTTCATAAACCGTAATGCTTGGGATTTCTCCCTTGATGATTTTGCAAAAAATGCAGTTGTCCATTTAAATACCTTCTTTCGAGATTACATAACCATATTATAACATGTTAAATATTTTCCACCAATTGGGATATTGGCTTAAAATTTTGATATAATCGTGAGTAGCTAGATATTGAAAGGATTCGATAATATGATTTTAACGGTTGATGGACTGACCGGGGGATATTCTGCCGTCCCTGTTTTAAAAAAATTGTCGTTTACGGTCGACCAGGGTGAGCTGGTCGGCTTGATCGGATTGAACGGGGCCGGCAAGTCGACGACGATTAAGCACGTTATCGGCTTGCTTAAGCCTAAGAAGGGCAAAATTACGCTCAATGATTGTTCCCTTTTGGACAATCCGGCAAAATACAAGCAGCAATTTGCATATGTTCCGGAAACACCCGTGCTTTATGAAGAACTTACTTTAAAAGAGCATCTTGAAATGACGATTATGGCATACGGGCTTGAACGAAAAAAGGCCATGAAAAAAGCTTCGGAACTTTTAAAAATCTTTAGGCTGGAAAACAAATTGGACTGGTTCCCGGCCAATTTTTCGAAGGGAATGAAACAAAAGGTGATGATCGTCTGCGCATTCATGACGGACGCAAAGCTTTTCATCATCGATGAGCCTTTTCTCGGACTCGATCCTTTGGCGACAAGAGATTTGCTGAATCTGATTGAAAAGGTCAAGGAAGAAGGCGCCGGTGTTTTAATGTCGACGCATGTTTTGAGCACGGCGGAAAAATACTGCGATCGTTTCGTCATGATCGATCACGGAAAACTTCAAGCATCCGGAACTTTGGAAGAATTAAAACAAAACTATGGCCGAGAAGATGCGACTCTTTCTGATGTCTATCTTGGAATGGCCGACCTGGAAGGTGAATAAGATGGATGGACTCTATAGAAAACGTCAAAGTGACTATTTTAAGCAAATATTCAAGTATTTGCGTTATGTCTTGAATGATTTTTTCGTTTTATCGGTTTTGTTCGCATTGGGCGGTCTTGGATTGGCATATTCTGATTATGTCAAAAGCTTGAGTCATCCGAGCAATCTTTGGTATTCCAAACCGCTGTTGGTTTTAATTGCCATCTTTTTGCTGCAGATTGGCAAACCGAAGACGCTTCTGAAAAAAGCAGATGCGGTTTTTTTGCTCGCCAAAGAATCAGAAATGGGACAATACCTCAAAAGAAGTTTTTTTTCATCTTATCTGAGCGGTGCTGCCATTGTTTTCGTAGGGGGCTTGGTGCTCGTCCCGTTCATGCTCTTTGCCTGTAACGTTCCAAAGTCAGACGTGTGTTTGATCATTTTTTTGATGCTTACAAGCAAGACGTTCGTGCTTCTTGCTGAATTTGCGGAATTTTACGATGAAAAATTTTCTTCGTTGTTATTTGAACTGATTTTCAGAGTTTTATTGCCGGTTTTGGCATTATTGCTTGCGATTTTTTTAAATGCAGCGCTCAGCCTCTGTTTGATGTTAGGTGCAATTTTCTTTTTGATTCAAAACATCAGGCAAAGCGCTCATCAAAAAATGTTCAGATGGAATTTCGCAATTGAAAAAGAAACCGCCAGGATGATGGAACTTTATCGTTTTTTCAATCTTTTTTGCGACGTGCCGTATGTGGTTGCCAAGGCTAAGAGAAGGCGTTTTTTGGATGCTTTTTTGCCAAAACCGAATCCTGAAAATCCGTACAGATATCTGTATGTCAGATGTTTGGCCAGATCAGGCGAATACAGCAGTTTGTTGATACGGCTGCTTGTTTTGGGAAGCGTAGTTTTAGCATTTCTGGATACGTATTTGTCTCTGTTGATAGCAGCGGTTTTCTTGTACATGCTGGGATTTCAGCTGATACCTTTGGCAACCAATTACGATGAAATTGTTTTCATGCATATCTATCCGCAGGGATTTGAGAAAAAGATAAACGATTTCAGATGGGTCTTGAGAACGGTTATGCTTTTTGCCGCCTTCATCTTCGCCATCTTTTGTCTGATTGGTACCAGACAGCCTCTGATGGCTTTAGAGGCATTAGCAATCATGCTTGTTGAAACTTTCTTTGTCACCGGAAACTATCTTGAAAAGAAGCTTAGCATCAACTTGACATATAGGAATTAATTGGGTAAAATACCACTAGTTATCGATATTTTCGAAAAGGAGAGCCTGCGTTGAACCTTAATTTGGAGAATGGTTGGCAAGTTCTTCCGATTGATGGCGACACTGGCACGGCCTATATGGGCATCAACAAAGATGAGCGTGTTTTTTTGAAACGAAATTCGTCTCCCTTTTTAGCAGCGCTTTCGATTGAGCACATCGTTCCGCGACTGATTTGGACCAAGACGATGGTCTCGGGAGATACTCTGACTGCTCAAGAATGGATGAATGGTCGTTGCCTTGCAAAAGATGAAATGTGTTCTGAAGAGGTTACGTCATTATTGTATCGCGTGCATCATTCGGAATTACTGAAGAAGATGTTGCTGCAGATAGGCGGACAGATAGTTACGCCGTACGAGCTGCTGAATCGTTATTTCAGAGGATTGGATTCCGATTTGAGACGACATCCGCTTTTGAAGAGTGTTGCCAATCAGTTGAGGGCATGTCAACCTAAACTTGAACGCTCGAATTACGAAGTATGTCATGGCGATTTGAATCATAAGAACTGGCTGATGTCCGACTCTGAAAAACTGTATCTCGTAGACTGGGAGTCGGCGATTATTGCAGATCCTGCGATGGATATCAGTATGTTAATGTGTCAATATGTCCCGCGCAATAGCTGGTATCAGTGGTTAAATCAATACGCAAAGGGAAATCTTACGGAAGATTTGTGTGAGCGCGTTGAATGGTATGCAAAACTCTACCTGCTGCTGAATATCAAGAATAGCCGAATGCGTGGTCGTTTCCATGAAATGAACCAAGACATTGTAAAGCTTAATGAGTTTTCAAATAAGAAATTATCTAATGGCAAGGGATAAAAGGATGGCCTTTTATCCCTTGCTTATTGAATGTAACTATGTATCTGGAGGAAGAAAGAAGATATGAGGTTAAGAAACAAACCTTGGGCTAAGCCGCTGATAGATGCCAATCCTCAATATGTCGTGACGGAACCGGAAAAATTTGCCGGAAAATGGCAGGAACGTTTTGAAAAAGAGCAGCCGATTTTTGTTGAAGTTGGAACGGGCAAGGGGCGTTTCATCGTCGAAATGGCTGAAAAATATCCTGACAGAAATTTTATCGGCCTTGAAATGCAGACCGTTGCAGTCGGTATTGCTCTTAAAAAGCAGATTGATGCCAAGCTTCCTAATTTACAGCTTGTTTGCGCAAACGGAAGCGGTTTGACTGAATTTTTCAATGAAGGTGAGGTTTCCGGAATTTATCTTAATTTTTCCGATCCTTGGCCCAAAAAACGCAATGAGAAACGTCGTTTGACATATAAAACGTTCCTTGAATCATACGAGAATGTTTTGAATGGAGATGGAAGAATCGAATTCAAGACGGATAATCGCGGACTGTTCGAATATTCTCTTTGCAGCATGAATGAATTTGGAATGCATTTTGATGGCGTTTGGCTTGATTTGCATGACTCTGAAGAAGCAAAAGAAAACGTCATGACCGAATATGAAGAAAAATTTAGTCAAAAAGGTCAACCTATTTATAAGCTGACGGCGCATTTCTGATAAAAAAGCCGGGAAACCTCGGCTTTAGTGCAATGTCGTTCAATCATTTTAAAATTGATCGGTTCGACAGATTTTTAAAATGCTGCCTGTTTTAGAGTCGACCCAAAATTCGTAGCATGCAAGCCTGGCATTTTCTTTCTTTAGGATACCGCCGTGATAAGCGTCATGTGTCAATGCAAATTTTTTAAATGGGACGGTTTTATGTTCGATCCAGCCGTCATAGAAGCCCTTATCTTTTTTCAGTTCTTTCTTGATGTCAAAAAGGACTTTTCTTGGCGACAGCCTGGCATGTTTTTCAATCGTTTTGGTAAATAGGTTTGCGACGATAAATCCTGACGCTGCTAAAAGTAGGATGTTTTCTTTTTTCAATTTGTTGCCTCCTGAAGCATTTCCTAGATTATAACATAGTTCAGCAAGCAAAGATGGTGTATTTTTTTAAGCGATGCGTTATAATTGTTGCATCAACCGATATGGAGGGTATTGAATATGGAAAAACTGGCAAAAATGACAAAGACGGAATTTGAACAAAAGCATGATAACGGAAAGTATGTGTTGTTTTTTACGGCAGACTGGTGCCCGGACTGTCAATTTATCAAGCCTGCAATGCCGGAAATTGAAGCAGAATTTTCTGATTTCAAGTTCTTGTTGGTCGATCGTGACGAAAACATTGATTTTTGTCAAGAGATGTTCGTCATGGGAATTCCGAGTTTTATTGTCTATGTTGACGGTAAAGAAAAAGATCGATTCGTCAACAAGGATCGCAAGACAAAAGAAGAGGTCGAAGCATTTCTAAATAATGTTGAATAGTTCTGGGGTTTTCCCAAATAATTTGAGAAGGAAGTATCATATCAATGTTGATTGCAAGTTACAATAAAGAGCAGTTGGGGGACGTTTTGCTGACGGTCGTTGCTCCCGATGCTGCAACCCAATCTTGTGAAAAGAAGGGTGACATTGTCAGGATTTTTGATGTTGAATCGGGCCAAACGACAGGCTACAATTTTTTCAATGCTTCTAAGATCATTAGCGGTCTTGAAACTAAAAAAGGTCAAATCTTTTTGGATAATGGTCAAGTTGATGCATTGAATGAAGCATTGAAGGAGAATGGTTTTTCATCAGAACTTGTTGTTGATGCAAAGCCAAAGTTTGTTGTCGGATATGTCGAAAAATCAGAGGAACATCCTGATTCCGACCATCTTCACGTAACAAGCATCAAGGTTGATGATGGCCATTTGCAGATTGTTTGCGGTGCTCCGAATATTGAGCAAGGACAAAACGTTGTTATTGCCAAAGTTGGGGCAATGATGCCGGACGGTACGCTGATTTTCCCGGGAAAATTACGCGGAATCGACAGCTTTGGCATGGTTTGTTCTGCGCGTGAGCTTCAATTGCCAAATGCACCACAAAAGCGTGGAATTCTGGTTTTGAATGCTGATGATTATCCGGTCGGGTCAGCCTTTGATTTTGACAAGGCCGCGCATTTATTCCAAACGGAAGCATAATTTTATGTTAAAATTGAGGGGTCGGGAAGTTTCTCGAGCCCTTTTTTATGGGCAAATCAATTCAGTTAGGGTGGAATTCATGAAGTATTATGATGGACCGGCATTTTATCGCAAAAATGATTTGGTCAAGCCAGAAGACAAATTAAAAAAGCATTCAAATAGGGAATCGGGAAATGCTTCACATTCGCGTTATTTTCATCCGACGTATATTCCAAAAGTAATCGGTCAAAAAATAATCACGACGGAACCTGATTATTGCCGTTTGGCAACTGAATTGCTCAAAAGTCCAAGCAACTATCTGCTGTTTGACGATGACGAAAAAGATGCCATTGATTTGACTAACGGATTAGAGAATAATTTTAAAGAAGAAACTTCGGAAGAAACATCCAGTGAGCAAGCCGATATGATTAAAAAAGAACTTGTTTCGGATGACGGTGTCGCATCGTTTGAAAAAGACGAAACGTTTTTTTCAAACGATGAAACAGAAAAATCATCTCATCTTAAGGTTGAAACTTTTTATCCAAAGAAAAATTTTGATGATAATCAGGAAAATGCGCCAAAAGAAAACAACGAAACGTCTCCGGTCGAAAAAGACGTAAGAATTTCAGAGTTTGTCAAAAACAAAAAAGATCCGAAACCTTTCTGCAAAAATGACGGCACAACTGGAGAAACAGCGGTAATCGAAGCGGCTAATGAAAACGAAGATGCATCAGAAACTGCTGCAATCGATAAAGACTCGTTAGAAAAAAGCATTGTAAACGTGTCGAACCAAAAGAAACAGTCAACTGAAAAAATGACGGAAGAAATCGGTTATCAATTGCCACCGCTTTCGCTTTTGCCGGAACCGATTGAAGAAAACGATCCTCAAAGCGACGAATGGGTTTTGAATCAAGCAGAAACGCTGAACGAAACTCTGAAGGCTTTTAAGGTCGAAGCGTCTGTTTCAAACTGGACGGTTGGACCGACGGTGACGCAGTTTGAACTGAGCTTGGGACGAGGAGTCAAGGTCAATAAGATTACCAATCTCAATGATGATTTAAAATTGGCGTTGGCGGCAAAAGACATTCGAATCGAGGCACCGATACCGGGAAGAAGCACCGTTGGAATCGAAATTCCAAACAAAAAGTCAAGACCTGTTTTATTGTCTGAAGTTTTAGGGTCTGACGAATTTCAAACTGCCGAGTCTCCTTTGACAACCGCGCTTGGAGTTGATTTGTTCGGGCGTGCTTGCGTAACCGATATTCAAAAGATGCCGCACGGATTGATTGCCGGAGCAACCGGTTCCGGTAAATCGGTCTTTATCAACAGCATGCTGATGTCGATTCTTTACAAGGCAAAGCCTTCAGAAGTCAAGCTTTTGCTGATTGATCCCAAGGCTGTTGAGATGGCACCGTACCAAGGCTTGCCGCATCTTCTTTCGCCGGTTGTTTCCGATCCTCAGGCTGCAACTGAGGCTTTGAAGTGGGTTGTCGAGGAGATGGAAGAAAGATATCAAAAACTTGCCGCCCTTGGCGCAAGAAATCTTGAGAGTTATAACAGTAAGCTCGAAGAAAAAGGACATTATGCCGGCAAGTTGCCGTATATTGTAATCGTGATTGACGAATTGGCAGATTTGATGATGGCTTCATCTTCTGAAGTTCAGGAGTACATTGCACGAATTACGCAAAAAGCACGTGCTGCCGGAATTCACTTGATCGTTGCGACGCAGCGACCAAGCGTTGATGTCGTGACCGGTCTGATTAAAAACAATATCCCGACAAGAATCGCATTTATGGTTTCAAGTTCAACCGATTCCAGAACAATTCTCGACTGTTCCGGAGCAGAGCGATTGCTTGGGCGTGGTGACATGCTATATTTGGGCAACGGATCAAGTCAGCCGCTTCGCTTGCAAGGAACTTATATTGAAGACGAAATTGATGATGTCTGTGATTTTATCAGAAAGCAAGCCAAGCCGCATTATGCATTCAATCCTGAAACTTTGAAGAAAAAAGCCATTGTGGCGGAAAACCAGGATGAATTGATGCCGCGTGTCTTGGATTACATCGTGAATGAAGAAACGATTTCTACTTCGAAGCTTCAGCGAATTTTTTCAATTGGATACAACCGTGCCGCATCGATTATTGATGATCTTGAGAGCAAGGGGTATATTTCGCAGGCAAGGGGTGCAAAGCCCAGAATCGTACATTTGACGCAGGAAGCACTTAACAATATGCGCTTTTAGATAAATTGGCTTTTATTTATGCGCATCATTATGGTAAACTTAACGTGATTGTTGATTATGAAAAGAGGACGTTTGACATGGATATGAATACCACATATTTCTTTGTAGGTATCAAAGGCACGGGCATGAGTGCCCTGGCATTGATTTTGAATGACAAGGGCTGCAATGTTCTTGGATCTGATATTGAAAAATATACGTTTACCCAACGTGGGCTAGAACAAGCCGGAATTAAAATTCTGCCTTTTGATAAGGATAATATTCAGGCGAATATGACGATTGTTGCCGGGAATGCATTTTCTGACGATCACGAAGAAATTGCCAAGGCAAAAGAAATGGGACTTAAAGTTTTGACATATCCGGAAGTAGTCGAAATGCTGGTTGAAGAAACGACAAGCATCGGTGTTGCTGGAGCTCACGGAAAGACGAGCACCACGGGTTTGCTTTCTCACGTGCTTAGCGGAGTTTCTCCGACAAGCTACTTGATTGGTGACGGTACCGGTAAAGGGGTGCCAGATGCGCGCTTTTTTGTATTTGAAGCAGATGAATACCGGCGCCATTTTGCAGGATATCATCCTGATTACACGATTATGACGAACATCGATTTTGATCATCCTGATTATTTTACTGGGATTGAAGATGTCTGTGATGCTTTCCAAGAACTTGCCAATCACACCAAGAAGGCATTGTTTGTCTGGGGGGAAGACAAACACTTGCAAAATATCAAAGTCGATATTCCGGTCTATAGTTATGGAACGGAAGAAAACGATGACGTGCGTGCCGAAAACATCAAGCGCACGACCAAGGGATCAAGTTTTGACGTTTATTTACATGACGAATTTTTAGGAACGTTTGACATCCCGTTGTTTGGCAAGCATAACGTTTTGAACTCTCTTGCCGTAATTGCGGTTTCTCATCTTGAAAAGATTGATGCTGAAGAAGTCAAACGCGAACTTTTGACATTTAAAGGCGTAAAGCGTCGTTTTTCCGAAAAGAAAGTCGCTGACATGGTCATCATTGATGATTATGCACACCATCCGTCAGAAATTGCTGCAACGATTGATGCGGCAAGACAACAATATCCGAAGAAGAAAATCATCGCGGTTTTCCAACCTCACACCTTTAGCCGCACCGTTGCGTTGATGGATGACTTTGCCAAGAGTTTGGATCTTGCTGATAAGGTGTATCTGACTGAAATTTTCAGTTCGATTCGTGAACAAAACGGTGAAGTTTCTGCTAAGGATCTTGGTGAAAAGATCAGCAAGGGCGGAGAAGTTCTCAGTTTGGACAATATGTCGCCGCTGCTTGATTTTCACGATGATGTCGTCATCTTTATGGGTGCCGGAGACATTCCGAAGTATGAGCATGCATATGAGGAACTTTTGTCCAATCTCAGTTTAAAGAACAATTGATTCAGGAGGTTTCATTGCATGAAACGGTATGATAGTATCGGCAAAATTGGTCACATTTTTGAAACTGATCAACAAGTCGTAACTGATTTGGTGATTCCGTCCGGAAAAGAGATTCCGGAGCATCATGTTGACTATACTGTCGTAGTCGTTCCAATCAAGGGAAAGGTTATCTTTTCCGGTCATGATTTTGAAACGGAACTTGCGCCTGGCAGTTTCGTGCGCATGCTTCCGAATGAGTCTCATAGTTTGAAGGCAATTGAAGACAGCGAACTTTTTGTGATCAAGTCAAAATTGGAGAAATGACGTGAATTTTTAAAGTCGAGGAGAACCTCGGCTTTTTTTAAATAATTTTAAATTTTTGTGGTATGATTGAGAAGATTAAATGATTGTGATAATATGTACTTGAAGTTGAAAGTAGGAGAGTGAGTTGTATGCAAGATGATGCGCATAGGCGTGGAAAATCAATCGATGAAATTAAAGAAGGAGATTCTTTAACCGTCACGGAATGTATTTCAGAGCGTGAATTACTGATTTATCTTGGACTTACAAATGATTCCAATCCGTTATACGTTCAAACTGCGTTTGCACAGTCAATGGGATACAAAGCACCCGTTGTGCCCCCGGTCATGTTGTCAGGAATTTTGACCAGTTCGATTTCGAAGCTTCTTCCTGGTCCGGGAAGCGAAATTGTAAATGTAGCGACAAATTTCATTGAACCGGTTTATCATGAAGAAACGATTACGTTTACCTTTGAAGTCATCAAAGTTGATTTGATGAAAGAGGTAATCATGATTTCGGTTGAAGGAACAAACGAAAACGGCAATCGTATTCTTGATTCAGTGATCATGGTTCGTCCCCCGCGTCGTTTCAATCATCAGCAACTCGAAAATAATTTGGAAAAAGAGGTTGAAAAAAATGAATAACGATCCTAATTTATATGAAGGGCAAAAATTAGTCAAAGACGCAAACGGTTTCTTTATGAAAATGTATGGTTACATGGCTGCTGCCGTAGGTATTTCTGCCGTAACGGCATTCATGGCCGCCAACGTTCCGTCGGTTGTTAGTTTATTGTCCAACGGACTCGTGATGAGCATTTTGTTTATCGTGCAATTGGTGCTTGTCTTCAGAATGTCTTCGCTTAAAGCCATTCGGACTTCAGGCAAGGCTTTGTCTTCATTGGTTTTTTATTCGATGATTGAAGGTCTGTTTTTAAGCGGTCTGCTTTATAAATACACGGCAATGGACATTACGCGTGCATTCATTGCTGCAGCAGTTCTGTTTGTTGTTTTGGCCGTCATGGGAACAAGCACCAAAAAAGATCTTTCTGGAATCGGACGACAGGCATTGGCTGCTTTGATTGCCTTGATTATCGTCAGCATCGTTAATTTGTTCTTGCACAGCACGATGATTCAGTATGTCTTTTCGTTTATCGGAATCGTTGTTTTCTCAGCCTTGACGGCTTATGATTCGCAGACTTACAAGGTGATGTACTATCAATATGGATCGCAAGTCAATACTGATTCTTTGGCTGCAGTCGGTGCTTTGAACCTTTACCTTGATTTTCTCAATATTTTCTTGTATCTGTTGCAAATTTTTGGCATCGATTCAAGCGACAATAATTAAAAAGCAAACGAATTCCCGTTGTTACGGGAATTTTTTATATGTCAAAAAGCAGCAGAACGTCTTATGAGCAGCGGTTCCGGGAAATGAACGATTCAAAGTCTTGGCTTGATCAAAAGCTTGGTCAAAAAACGAAGTATCTGTGCTATCCGGTCGGAAGATGCAATAATCAAACGGCGATTGCTGCGCAAAAGTCAGTATATGCCCGGGCAACGACGACGCGGCCTGGATCGGCAAATACCGGTGAAGGAACATACGGTTTGAAGAGAGTCAGGATCGTTTCAAATATCAGCGACAGCGGCTTTGTTCAGTTGATATCGACAGGATGCTGGAAACATGCGGTCGCTCTTTTTGGAGTTGATTGCATTTTTTTGCTATAATCTGAGTTGGAATCTAAATTGAAAGGGTGCAGACAATGACAGAAAAACAAAAACTACTCCTGATTGACGGCAATAGTATTACGTTTAGGGGTTTTTATGCATTGTTTATGCAAACGGAACGTTTCGTTAACCATGACGGTCTTCATACGAGCGCGGTTTTTTCATTTAAAAGAATGCTCGACAAAATTTTGGATGACGTAAATCCTGATAAAATCCTGGTTGCGTTTGATGCTGGCAAGAAGACTTTTCGGACTGAAAAATACAGTGATTACAAGGCCGGCAGAAAAAAGACGCCAGAAGAATTGTCGGAACAGTTTCCTTATGTCAAGAAGCTTCTTGACTGCTACGGAATCAAACATTATGAATTGAAAAATTACGAAGCAGACGACATAATCGGAACGATGTCAAAGGAAGCCGAGAAACATGGTTATGAAACAACGATCGTGACCGGCGATCGAGATTTGACGCAGCTTGTGACGAATCAAACGACGGTTGCTTTGACTGTTAAAGGCGTTACGGAAATAGAATATTACACGCCAAACCATTTGAGTGAAAAGCTTGGCATCTCGCCCTCTCAAATTACCGATCTCAAAGGACTTGCGGGTGATACTTCGGATAATTACCCCGGGGTGTCCAAAGTTGGCGAAAAGACGGCACTAAAGCTTTTGAATCAGTACGGAACGATTGAAAATCTTTATGAACATATTGATGAATTCAAAAAATCAAAGATGAAGGAACATTTGATCGAAGACAAAGAGATTGCGCTGACGTGCAAAAATCTGGCAACGATCAGGCGTGATGCTCCGCTTGAAATCGGGTTGGCCGATATCGATTTTGCAGGCAAAGACATTGAAAAATTGCGAGAGTTTTATCAAAGCATGGATTTTCATAAATTTTTGAGCGAACTGAATGATAAAAAATCCGAAGAAGTCTCAAATGAAGAAGAACTTCCTTCGATAGTCGAATTGACTTTTGAAAACATTGATGGTCAGCGGCTAAACGCTGATAATGCTAGTTTTTATCTTGAACTTGCCGATGAAAACTATCATACCTCTCCTTTTTGGGGATTTGCGCTTTTGACCGATGGTCAGTGCTATGTTTCAAAAGACGTTTCCTTGTTAAAAAGAGAACCTTTAAGAGAATTTCTTGAAAATAAAAATAAGACTCTTGACGTGTTTGACGGAAAGAAAACTTATGTCTCGCTCAAACGTTTGGGAATTGAAGCAGAATCAATCGATTTTGACCTGTTATTGGTATCTTATCTTTTGAATAATACCGACAACAGCAACGATTTGGGGCAGCTTTGCCAAAAACAAGGCTATTTTGGCGTAAAAAGCGATGATGAAGTTTATGGAAAAGGTGCTAAAAAGGAAATTTGCGCTGATGAGACGTTTTTTGAGCATTTGAGAAGCAAAGTTTTTGCGATTGCCTTTTTGAAACAAAAATTAATGCAAAAATTAAAAGATAATTCTCAAGATCATTTATATTTTGAAATCGAACGCCCGCTTTCAATCGTGCTCGCTAAGATGGAAATTGCCGGAATCAAAGCCGACAAAGAGACGCTTGAAACGATGGGAAGTCGTTTCAAAGAAAAGATAAGCGATCTTGAATCATTGATTTATCAAGAAGCCGGAGAAACATTCAACATCAATTCACCTAAGCAATTGGGAATGATTTTGTTTGACAAACTAGGGCTTCCAGGTGCCAAGAAGACAAAGACCGGCTATTCAACGGCAGTCGGTGTCTTGGAAAAACTCAGAGGAAACGATATCGTTGATAACGTGCTTTTATATCGTCAATTTGCCAAGCTCAAGTCGACTTACATTGACGGACTCATCAAAGTGATGGATCAAGATGAGAAGGTGCACACGCGCTACACGCAAACGTTGACGACAACGGGAAGGTTGTCTTCGGTTGAACCCAACCTTCAAAACATCCCCGTTCGCTTGGAAGAAGGAAGAAAAATCAGGCAGGCTTTCATTCCGAGTCACCAAGGATGGGAAATTTTTTCATCAGATTATTCGCAAATTGAGTTGAGGGTCTTGGCACATATTTCAAAAGACGAGAATATGCAAAAAGCATTTAAAGACGATTTTGATATTCATGCCAATACGGCGATGAAAATTTTTGGATTGAGCAGTCCTGACGAGGTAACGCCGAATATGCGTCGTCAGGCTAAAGCCGTCAATTTTGGAATCGTCTACGGAATCAGTGACTTTGGACTTGCACAAAGCATCGGATGCAGAAGAGATCAGGCTAAAACGTTTATGGAAACGTATTTTGAATCTTTTCCCGGCGTTAAAAGATATATGACGGAGATTGTGGAGCTTGCAAGAAATCAAGGATACGTTGAAACGCTTTTCAAACGTCGCCGCTATCTTGAAGGGATTCGTTCAAAAAATTTTAATCAGCGTTCGTTTGCTGAAAGGACGGCTATGAATACTCCGATTCAGGGAAGTGCTGCTGATATTATCAAGGTTGCGATGATTAAGATGCAGGAGACGCTTGAAAAAGAAGAACTTAAAGCCAGAATGCTTTTACAGGTTCATGACGAACTGATTTTTGAAGCGCCTGAAGAAGAAATTCCCGTGCTTGAAAAACTTGTTCCGAGCGTGATGGATTCTGCAGTTAAGTTGGATGTTCCGCTTAAAGTTGAAAGCGGACATGGCAAAACATGGTTTGATACGAAATGAGGTAGAATTATGCCTGAATTACCGGAAGTTGAAACGGTCAGACGTGGCCTTAACAGACTGATCAAGGGCAAAACGATTAAGGACGTCAATGTTTTATATGACAAGATAATCGTGGGTTCCAAGGATGAATTTTGCAAAAAACTCAGCGGGAAAAAATTGCTTGATGTCGATCGACGCGGAAAATATCTGTTATTTCGCTTTTCAGGCGAATTGACGATGGTTTCTCACTTGAGAATGGAAGGAAAATACTTTGTCAGGCGAAAAGGAGAGCCGGTTGAAAAGCACACGCACGTGATCTTTTATTTGATGGACGGAAGCGAGCTTCATTATAACGACGTTCGCAAATTTGGGAGGATGGAACTGTTTAAGACAGGTGAAGAAACCACTCTTTCCGGGATTTCTAAGCTTGGTCCCGAACCGACCGAGAAAAATTTTGATTCTCAAAAATTCTATGAAGGACTTCAAAAAAAGAAAAAGCCGATTAAGACGGCTCTGCTTGATCAAACGCTTGTTGCAGGGGTCGGGAATATTTATGCTGATGAGGTGCTTTATATGGCAAAGATTCATCCTTTGACGCCTTGCAATGAGCTCAGCAGAAAGCAGGCCGATTGTTTGAGAAATTCAATCATCGATGAGCTTGAAAAAGCGATCGAGAAAGGCGGGACGACGATCAGGAGCTATGCCAACGCCTTCCTTGAGGAAGGATCATTTCAGTTCTTTTTGCAAGTCTATGGAAAGACTGGTGAAAAGTGTGGACGATGCGGTACTCCGATTGAAAAAATAGTCGTCGGACAGCGCGGTACGCATTATTGCCCGAATTGTCAGGTGATGAAAAAATGAGCAAGATATTGGGCCTGACAGGCGGGATTGCTTGCGGAAAATCAACGATCAGCGCCTATTTGAAAGAGTTTGGTCTTCCCGTGATCGATGCTGATGAGTGTTCAAGAGCCGTTGTTGAAAAAGGCTCAATCGGACTTGAAAAATTAACGGAAATATTTGGCAACAAAATTTTAAAAAACGACGGAACGCTTAATCGAAAAGCTCTTGGTCAGATCGTTTTTTCAAACAGCGAACAGCTTTCATTGCTAAACTCTGTTATGGAACCTCTGATCAGAGAGGAAATTTCTCGAAGGCTGAATCAAGAAAATAATGCCGATCTCGTTGTTTTGGATGCTCCGTTGTTGATTGAGCAGCATTACGATAAAATTTGCAATTTTATAATGACGATTGATGTTCCGAAAAAAATTCAGCTGGAACGTTTGATTGAACGAGACAAACTTTCTGAAGATGAGGCAAAAAGTCGAATCGAGAGCCAATTGAGCTCACGGGAAAGAAACGGTTTTGCAGACGTAGTGATTGATAGTTCAGGAACGGTTGAACAGACCCGCAAACAAGTGATAAAATGGCTAAAGACGATAAATGTTTAGATAAACGGATATGTGGGGTATAAAGAAGACAATCCGAAAATGCTTGCAAACTGAACTGCAAGCAACTAAAAAAGAAGAAAGGAGAGGCGGGGCGACTTTTTAAGTTGCGGATTATCCTTCCAACGGTCAAAGACGTTGGTATCCCGCCCTTAAACTAATGAAATGTCCACATTGCCATAAGAACGGCTCGCGAGTAGTCGACAGTCGTCCTGCTGATGACGGTCATGCCATCAGACGACGTCGCGAGTGTGAAAATTGCGGTTATCGCTTTACGACTTTTGAAAGAATTGAAGCAGCTCCGTTGCTTGTCGTAAAGAAAAACGGACTTCGCGAAGAATTCAATCGCGAAAAAATCATGCGCGGAGTGATGCGTGCTGCAGAAAAGCGACCGGTACCGATGGATGATATTCAAAATTTGGTTGATCAGGTCGAAAGCAAAGTTCGGGCAGCGGGAAGCAACGAGGTTTCCAGCCAACTGATCGGTGGCTACGTAATGGATCTTTTGGCCAAGGTTGACGATGTTGCCTACATTCGTTTTGCCAGCGTGTACCGCGAATTTAAAGACATGGGTGCCTTCGTGAACGAGCTTCAGGAGTTGATGGCTCGCGAAGATCAGGAAAAAGGTTCGGATGCCAAAAAGTAAAAGGGATGTGAGTCGATGGAAAATGGGTTGAATATTCTTTCGCCGAAAGACAGATGCGTAATTTGTTCTGAGGAAAGAAAGAGTTTGCTGTCTTCCGAAACGGTGATCTTTCTGTATCAGCCGATTATGGGTGCAGATGCAGCAGCAGTTCACGCTGTTTTGGCATCTTCAGCGACAACCGTTCCGAGAAAAAGCGGACATCTGCCTGAAATCGGTGATATCCTAAAAACCTTGGATATGGAAATTCCGCGGTTTTATGAGGCTTGCTGCAAATTGGAAGCACTTGGATTGCTGCGGACTTTTGTGCACGATGTCTCCAATGAACGCAGAATGATCTATCAGTTGCTTTTGCCGCTTAGCGGGCAGGAATTTTTTAAGCAGACCGTTTTAGATACGTTGTTGCTGTTAAGCGTCGGAAGAAGACGCCATGCCCAGCTCAAGCAGTTGTTTGCACCAAATGTCTTTGCCTATTCCGAAAATTCAAAGGAAATTACCAAGACCTTAGCTGATGTGTTTGACGTCAGAAAAGAAAATATTCAAAATTTGCAGATCAATCGCGTCAAGAACGAATCTCTTTTGGAGAAAAGCGAACTGAACTTTGATCTAAAATACTTCAAACAGCTATTGAAACATTCTTTTGTTGAAGAAAAGGAAGTAATGGAGCATTTGGATGAGGTGAAGACGATGGTTTTACTGTATGGTCTGGATGAACTTCAGCTTGTCAAGCAGCTTGAAAAAAGCTTCAACGTTGCAAACAACAGGGTCGACTTTTCTTTATTCAAGCGGTATGTCAACGAAGAATTTGAATCAGCTCTTGAAAAGCCTGCTCGCAATGAAAAAGAAATCAGCGCAGAATCAGCTAAAAGTACATCGAGGTTATCATCTGAAGATCGTCAGCTTGTCGAAGCTTGCAATTACTATGCCCCGCTTGAATTTCTGGAAGCGTTGAAGAACGAGCAGGGCGGTTATGCTTCTAATATCGAAAAATATGTTGTCGGAAACGTCGTTAAGGCCAATGTTTTGCCGGGTTCCGTCATAAATGTCATTTTGCACTATTTTTTGTGTGACGAAGACAATGATCAGCTTAGCGGAAAAGTCAGCACTCGGTTTGAAGAATTCTGCAACCAATTTGCTAAAAGAAAGATCAGCGATCCCGTAAGCGCAATGGACTATCTGAAAGGCGAAGTCGAAAAAAACAAGCAAAAGAAACAGCAAAGGCGGATAAGTGCCCGTAATGGTCAAACGAGAAAAAAAGTTCAAAAAGCAACATTGACCGATTGGGACGAACTTGCACAAAAACAGAATGCTGATTTGGACTACAAACATGATTTGGATGAGATTGAGAAGTTGCGGAATCAGATTAAAAATGCCAAAGGCAGGTGAACTTGATGGAAGACGTAGGTCAAAAGATGACGGAATTGATGGAAAAATACCACTGGGAAGAAAAAGTCAGGTCCGTTTACAAAGAAGTATTGAAATCCCCAGAAATTGTCGCATTTATCAAAGAGCATCATGATGAGCTGGATGCTGACGAAATCAGGAGGAGCATGTCAAAGTTTATCGAGTACTTGAATTTTAAAAAGGATCGTGATGCCGGAAAGAAAACGTTTATGCCAGGATACTGTCCAAAGTTAATCATGAGCTCCAAACACGTTCAAATCGTGTATTTGCCGACAAAAGAAAACCTGAAACAAAAGCAGCAGCGCAAAATCAAGCAACGCGTAAGGGCAATCAGCGTCCCGAGGTCGATCAAAAATGCAAGCTTGCAAGAATACGGAACAATGACGAAGGGAAGAGCGGCAGCTTTGAAACAGGCATTGATTTTTGTCAGATCTTATGCGGAAAATCCAAACGAATTTCACAAGGGACTATATCTTGAAGGAAAATTTGGCGTTGGAAAGACGTATCTTTTGGGAGCAATCGCAAACGATTTGGCAGAAAACGGCTTTTCAACAACAATCTTGCATGTCCCGACATTCATCTCTGATCTTAAGGCGCTTCTTGGCGATAAAACAACTGGCAGGACGGTTGCGGACGCCGTTAACGAAGTCAAAAATGCTCCAGTGCTGATGCTTGACGATATTGGCGCGGATTCTCTTTCCAATTGGTCGCGCGACGATATTTTAGGCGTCATTTTGCAGCATCGGATGCAAGAAGAGCTACCGACGTTTTTTTCATCAAATTTGTCAATGGAAGAACTCGAAAGCAGTTATTTGACGTTTAACAATCGGATGGAATCAGACCCTCTCAAGGCCAAGCGGATAATGGAGAGAATCAAATTTTTGGCGACTGAAATCATTGTTGACGGTCCGAATCTCAGAAATAATTGAGTATTTTTGAAAAAACACTTGAAAAAGGCGGAACTTAGTGTTTAAATAAGAGATACATTAGTGAAAGACAAACGGCAACCCATTCAGGGAGAGAGGTCACGACTGAAAGCCTCTCGTGCGGGCGAGCTTACCGCTTTCATGGAGAGCTTACTGCAAAGGTAAGACGGATCGCATCCGTTATCAGCGGTTTTTGAGGACATCTGGTTTTTGCAAAAGGATGTCGAAAATGGGTGGAACCGCGTCAATGACGTCCCTGGCATGACACAATTCATGTCGGGGACGTTTTTTTGTGCCTTTTCACATAAGCAAAAATTATCGGAGGTAATACTAATGGAACTTAAATTTCCAGATGGCACCGTTAAAGAATTTGAAGACGGTGCAACAGTTAAAGACGTCGCAGCTTCGATCAGCATGAGCCTTGCTAAAAAGGCTGTTTGCGGCAAGCTTGACGGTAAATTAGTTGACTTGAATCAAAAACTTTCAGACGGTTCAATTGAAATCGTAGCGAAGGATTCCGATGACGGAAGAATTGCTTTGTGGCATACTGCAGCAGTTGTTTTGGCAGCTGCCTTGCACGATCTTTATCCAAACATCAAATTTGGCGAAGGCGGAGTGACGGAACATGGTTTTTACTTCGATACTGATAAGGAAGATGGTCAGGTCGGCGAAGCAGATTTTGAAAAATTGACGAAGAAGATGGAAGAAATCGTCAAGGCAAAAGAAAAAATCGAATTTGTGGAGTACGATCTGGACGAAGCTTTGAAACTTGTCGAAAATGATGAATATCAAACTGAAATCGTCAAAGAAAATGCAGAAGATGGCAAGGTCTACGGACACAAGCTTTTGAATCATGTTGACTTTACTTCTCCTGTTTCACTTGAAGATGCTGGCAAGGTCAAGGTCTTTAAAGTTCTTTCAGTTGCCGGCGCATATTGGAAAGGCGCTTCATCAAATCCGATGCTGCAACGTATTTACGGTACGGCTTTCAGCAAACAAAAAGAACTTGATGAAGAATTGAAGCGTCAGCAGGAAGCGCATGAACGCGATCATCGCGTCATCGGCAACAATCTTGATCTCTTCTTCGTGGATCCAAAGGTCGGTGCAGGTCTTCCGTATTGGATGCCAAACGGTGCAACGATTCGTCGCACGATTGAACGCTACATTATTGACAAGGAAGTTTCATGGGGTTACGAACATGTTTATACTCCAATTCTTGCCAATGTTGATTTGTACAAACAATCCGGGCACTGGGATCATTATCGCGAAGACATGTTTCCTCCAATGGATATGGGTGACGGAGAACTGCTTGAGCTTCGTCCGATGAATTGCCCGTCGCACATTCAGATTTATAACCGTCATATTCGTTCTTATCGCGATCTTCCGTTGAGAATTGCCGAACTTGGCATGATGCACCGCTACGAAAAATCAGGAGCATTGACAGGCTTGTCGCGTGTTCGTGAAATGACTTTGAATGATGGTCATACTTTCGTGACACCGGATCAGATTGAAGCGGAATTCAAACGGACGCTTCAGCTTATGGTTGAAGTTTATCATGACTTCAATATCAATGATTATCGTTTCCGTCTCAGCTATCGCGATCCAAAAAATACTCACAAATACTATGATGATGATGAAATGTGGGAAAAATCTCAACGCATGCTGAAAGCTGCGATGGATGATCTTGGACTTGAATATTTCGAAGCAGAAGGCGAAGCTGCATTTTACGGTCCTAAGCTTGACGTTCAAACAAAGACTGCACTTGGCGGCGAAGAAACACTTTCGACGATTCAATTGGACTTCCTTCTTCCTGAACGCTTCGATCTCAAGTATGTCGGAGCCGATGGCGAGGAACATCGTCCGGTTATGATTCACCGCGGTATCGTTTCAACGATGGAGCGCTTCACGGCTTACCTGACCGAAATGTACAAAGGTGCTTTCCCAACATGGCTTGCCCCAAAGCAGGTCGAGGTCATTCCTGTCAATTTGAATCTCCACACGGATTATGCAAGAAAACTTGCAAGTGCTCTTGCTGCTCGCCAAATTCGCGTTTCCGTCGATGATCGAAACGAAAAGATGGGTTACAAGATTCGCCAGGCACAAGTCAACAAGGTTCCTTATACTCTCGTTGTCGGTGATAATGAAAAAGAGCAGGGAACAGTCACGGTTCGTCGTTATGGTCAAGAAAAGACCGAAACAATGGCATTTGATGATTTTAAGAAGATTTTGGATCACGATCTTGAAACATATAGCCGCAATGAAGATTAAAAAATCGTTTAAACAGTTGACAATCTTAAATAGGACTGTTAAGATATAAAAGTTGAGAAAAAAAGCAGAGGCTCCCGCTTCTCGCCTGAGGGACACAGGTTCCTGGGCAGAAATAAGAAATTAATTTCCGATTGAACGGATTTTTTACGGGTGCTTTGCGTTTGGTTTATGCGAGCACCCGTTTTTTTTCTGCATTTTCTCTGAAATTTTTTTGGAGGTGAAACGCCATAGCAGTTGATAAAATGGTAAACGAAGGCATTCGCGCACGTGAATTGCGCTTGATTGCTGATGACGGCGCTCAGCTTGGAGTTAAGTCTAAGCAAGAGGCGTTGCAGATGGCAGAACAAGCCAATTTGGATCTTGTTTTGGTTGCACCGAAAGCGAAACCACCTGTTGCCAAAATCATGGATTATGGGAAGTATCGTTTTGAGTTGCAGAAGAAACAGCGTGAAGCTCGTAAAAAGCAAAAAGTGATCAACGTTAAAGAAGTTCGCTTGAGCCCAACGATCGACACGAATGACTTCAACACTAAGATGAAGAATGCACGCAAGTTCCTTTCAAAAGGGGACAAAGTGAAAGTCTCCATCCGTTTTAAGGGTCGTGCGATTACTCATAAAGAGATCGGCCGCGAAGTTCTTGATCGATTCGCTGAAGAAACATCCGATGTTGCTACAGTTGAATCCAAGCCAAAAATGGATGGTCGCAGCATGTTCTTAATGCTTGCACCAAAAGCCGAAAACTAGGCTTAAATCACATAGGAGGAATATGGTATTATGGCAGCAAAACAAAAAACACACCGCGCATCAGCAAAGCGTTTCAAGCGTACGGGTAATGGTGGTTTGAAACGTAATCATGCTTACACATCACACCGTTTCCACGGCAAGACGGTTAAGCAACGTCGCCAATTGCGTAAAGCTACAATGGTATCCGGCTCTGATATGAAGCGTATCAAGCAGATGCTTTCACAAATGAAATAATCATTCATTTATTCAAGTTTTGAATGTCGCACCATTTTGGTCGGTGCGCATGCACGATTTTGTTTTTTACCCGAAGAGTCGGGATACTAAGGAGGAATTATCATGCCACGTGTTAAAGGTGGAACAGTTACGCGTCAACGTCGTAAGAAAGTCTTGAAATTAGCTAAAGGATATCGCGGTTCAAAGCATACTCAATTCAAGGTTGCTAAGCAACAAGTAATGAAGTCATACCAATACGCTTTCCGTGATCGTCGAAAGAACAAGTCCAACTTCCGCAAGTTGTGGATTGCTCGTATCAACGCTGCAGCTCGTATGAACGGCATCAGCTACAGCCAATTGATGCACGGCTTGAAACTGGCTAACATCGAAGTTAACCGCAAGATGTTGGCTGATCTTGCTATTACTGATGCAGCAGCATTTACGGCCGGTGTTGAAGAAGCAAAGAAGGCTTTGGCAAAATAATTAGCTAACCAAAAGGAGCTGGGAAGATTTTTTCTCCTGGCTCCTTTTTATTGCTGATTGGACTGATTCGGGTTTCTTGCGTAAACAGGCCCGATTAATCTATAATTGTAGTAGTAAGATTTCAGAAGGGAATTAGAGCATGTTTTCAAAATTTCAACCAACATGGCAAGTTGAGTCAATTTACGATCTACCTCCAGAGGAATTGAGAAAAAAAGGAATCAAGGTGGTGCTGACTGATCTTGATAACACCTTGATTGCCTGGAATAATCCAGATGGAACGCCCCAGCTTCGCGAATGGCTTCAGAAAATGGAAGAAGCAAAGATTCCTGTGGTAGTCGTTTCAAATAATAGTTTTAAAAGGGTGGAACGGGCGGTTCGTTCTTTAGGGTTGCCATTTGTTTCGCGTGCGATGAAACCTTTTGCACGTGGTCTCAAAATTGCGGTGAAGAGGTACGGACTGGAAAAACACGAGACTGTTCTCGTTGGCGACCAACTGATGACCGATGTGGCATCGGCAAATAATTTTGGAATTCGCTGCATTTTGGTGAAGCCCTTAGTGAAATCGGATGCATGGAATACTAAAATAAATCGTTTTTTGGAAAATATCGTTAAAAAGCGGTTGCTGAAAGAAAATAAACTAAGCACGACATGGAGGCATGATTTGAATGACTGAAAATTCAGACGAACTGTACTGTATCGGTTGCGGTGCAAAAATACAGACCGTTGATCCGCAAGAACCCGGATTTATGCCGCAGTCTGCCTTGGAAAAACGGACTGACGATGAAGATCTTTATTGCAAACGTTGCTTCAGATTAAGGCATTACAATGAAACGGCGGACGTTTCATTGACGGATGACGATTTTTTGGCGTTGCTTAATCAAATTGGCGAATCGGATGCATTGATCGTCAACGTTGTTGATATTTTTGATTTCAGCGGTTCGATTATTCCGGGACTTCATCGTTTTGTCGGCAATAATCCGATTTTGATGGTCGGAAACAAAGAAGATCTGTTGCCGCGCTCGCTCAAACGCTCAAAAATCAGGGACTGGCTGCGTCAGTCTGCAAATGCGCAAGGATTGCGACCGGTTGAAGTTTGCTTGACGAGTGCTTCAAAAGGTCATGAGATTGATCGTCTGATGGAATTGATCGACAAGTATCGCGAAGGAAGAGACGTTTATGTCGTTGGCGTCACAAATGTCGGAAAATCGACTTTGATCAATCAGATTATTAAGCATCAAACCGGCATCAGCGATTTGATTACGACATCGCGTTTTCCGGGAACGACGCTGGATCGAATTGAAATTCCGTTTGGCGATGGCCGTTTCTTGATTGATACTCCGGGAATCATCCATAAGGATCAAATGGCGCACTACCTTTCGCCTAAAGAACTCAGACTGGCTTCTCCTCAAAAGGAAATCAAGCCTAAAGTCTATCAGCTGAATGAAGGACAGACTCTGTTTTTAGGGGCATTGGCACGCTTTGATTACGTTTCCGGAGAAAAACAAGGCGTTGTCGTATATCTGGACAACAATTTGATGATTCACAGAACCAAGACCGAAAATGCCTCTGCATTTTATGAAAAGCATGCCGGAAAACTGTTGAATCCTCCTTCAGAAGAAGAGATGAAGACATTTCCGAAACTTGTCAGATTTGAGTTCAAGGTCACTGAAAAAAGCGATCTGGTTTTTGCAGGACTCGGATGGATTTCCGTCAAGGCCGGCAGCATCGTTGCCGGTTGGGCTCCTGAAGGCGTCAGCGTCGTTTTGAGAAAAGCAATGATTTAAGAGGTTGAAAAAATGAAACTAAAAGGAAAGCAAAAACGCTATTTACGTTCGCAGGCTCATGGGATGAGACCGCTTTTTCAAGTCGGAAAAGAAGGTTTGACCGCAAACTGGCTCAAGCAAGTCGAAGATGCGATTGAAAAGCGCGAACTGCTTAAAATCAACGTTTTGCAAAACGCGATCGTGGAAGACGAAGAAGTTATTGAGTATATCGAAGATAATTCTCAGATTCAGGTCGTTCAAAAAATTGGTCACGTTCTCGTTTTGTTCAAGCAGGCCGATAAGCGTGAAAATCGCAGCTATTCGCTTGAAGCAGCCAAAATATAGGAGGCCTTTTCGTGGTTATCTCTAAAAAAAAGATGCCTGAGATCCAGATCAAGGTTGAGTCGATCAGCGGAATCAAGAAGAAACGTGTCGGAATTTTGGGCGGAACGTTCAATCCGATTCATCACGGTCATCTGATTATGGCGGAGCAGGTTAAAAGTCAGCTTGACCTTGACAAGGTCATGTTCATGCCGGACAATCTGCCGCCGCATGTCGATGCCAAAAGCGCAATCGATGCAAAATATCGTTTGAAGATGGCGGAACTTGCAATCGAAAACAACCCTGATTTTGAGATAGAAGACATCGAACTGAAACGTGGCGGCGTAAGCTATACTTATGATACGATGAAAGAGCTTACGCTAAGAAATCCTGAAACGGAATATTACTTCATTATCGGCGGCGACATGGTGGAGTATTTGCCAAAATGGCACAGGATTGCCGATTTGATCAAACTGGTCAAATTTGTCGGTGTCGAACGTCCAGGTTACAGGCACAGAAGCGAGTATCCGATCGTTTGGGTGGACGTTCCGCACATTGAAATCAGCTCATCGATGATTCGGGAAAAAATCAGGCATGATTGCTCAATCAAATATCTTGTTCCCGATGCCGTTGAGGAGTATATCAGAGAGGAAGGCTTATATCGTGAGTGAAATAAAACTAAGCAATCGTTTCTACCATGGCACAAAAGAAGAATTGTTGGAGAAAATCAAAAATCAATTGAGCGATTTTCGTTATAAACATATTTTGGGCGTTGGACAAACATGTTATGAACTTGCCAAATTGAACGGAGTCGATCCGGAACAGGCAATGATTGCAGGCTTTGTTCACGACTATGCCAAAGAAAAAACGGATGAACAGTTTATCGAAAAAATCAAGGAAAAAAAGCTTGATTCTGATTTGCTGAACTGGGGCAATTTCATTTGGCATGGTGTCGTCGGCGCTGAATTTATCAAAGATGAGCTGAAAATTACGGATGAAGAAATTCTGAATGCCGTAAGACGTCACACGGTGGGAGCTCCTGAAATGACGACGCTTGATCAAATTGTTTACGTTAGCGATTACGTCGAACCGAATCGCAGTTTTCCAGACGTTGAGATTGCAAGATCCTTGGCTTATGCAAATTTAAAACAGGCCGTAATTTTTGAAACCAAACATACGCTGCAGTTTTTGATGAGCAGCAGTTCTAAAATTTATCCGGACGCTATTTTGACTTATAATGCGTTCGTTGCAGAAAATTAAAGCGAGGTATTTTATGGATAGCAAAGAATTATTAAAAGTTGTCGTTGAAGCAGCTGACAGCAAACGTGCTGAGGATATTGTCGCTTTGGACGTTCAAGGAATCAGTCTGCTTGCGGATTATTTCGTAATCATGCAGGCGAATTCGGAACGCCAGGTCAAGGCAATCGCTGATGTAATTGAAGAAAAAGTTGAAGAAGCAGGTTTTGAAGTCCGAAACGTCGAAGGAAAAGACGGAGCAAACTGGATATTGCTTGATTTGGGAGACGTTGTCGTTCATGTTTTCAAAACTGAGACGCGACAGTTTTACAATCTTGAAAAGCTTTGGTCTGACGCACCTTTGGCAGATATTGACGATTGGATCAAGGAATAATGATTTACACGACATTTGCCAAATTGTACGATGACTTGATGGATCCTGAGATGTATGCCAACTGGCTTGATTTTGCCGAAGATGAGCTTGTTTCGGGGAATGTTTTGGACCTTGCATGCGGATCGGGGAAATTTGCCGTAAAACTTGCTGAACGCGGATTTGAAACGTCAGGTTTTGATTTGTCGGAAGACATGCTGAGTCTTGCTTTGAAACATGCTGAGGAAGCTGGAGTCGACCTTCCGCTTTATCAGGGCGATATGCTTGATTTAAGCGATCTTTCCGAAAAATTCAGCAACGTGACCTGCTTTGCTGATTCGTTTTGTTATCTGCCTGATGAAAAAAGCGTTGAAAGAGCATTTGTTGAAGTTTTTCAGCACCTGAAACCTGAAGGAAAATTTATCTTTGACGTGATTACGCCTTATCAAACCGACGTGGTCTATCCGGGATACATGTACAATTACACCGATGAAGAGCAGGCTTTCATTTGGACAAGTTTTGAGGGTAAATATCCTCACAGCGTCGAACATGAACTGACTTTCTTTATCTGGGACGAAAAAGAAGACGGATACGATCGAATTGAAGAGCTTCATTATGAAAGAACCTATGAGCTTGACGTTTATCTTAAAGCTCTTAAACATGCAGGGTTCAATCAGGTCAAGGTCAGTGCAGATTTTGGCAAGAGCAAACCGAATGAGCAAACAACACGTTGGTTCTTTGCTTGTCAAAAAGACTGAGAGGTGCGGTGTATTGAAGATCGCAGGCGTAATAGCCGAGTATAACCCGTTTCACAATGGTCATCGCTATCAGATCGAGCAGATCAAAAAAGAGCTAAGCGATGCGCCATTAATTGTCGCAATGAGCGGAAACTTTCTTCAACGCGGAGAACCTGCGTGTTTTGACAAATGGACCAGGGCAGGCGAAGCCTTGCAAAACGGTGCTGATTTGGTCGTTGAAGTTCCGGTTGCTGCTTGCATGCAGCCGGCGGATCGCTTTGCGTTTGGCGGCGTGAACGCATTGAGTTCGCTTGGCGTAACCGATTTGTTTTTTGGTGCGGAGCATGCCGAATACGATTTTAAGAAATATGCAGAACTTGTCGCAGACGTTCACGGCGATTTTAAAAAATACGATCAGTCGTATGCCGCATCGTTTCAACAGGCAATTGCGCAAAAAATCGGACATAGCGTTGATCAGCCAAACGATTTGTTGGCACTGTCATACGCAAAACAGTCCCTTTTAATGAAAGACGAATTGGAATTGCATCCCGTTCAAAGGATCCAAGCCGGATACCATGATACGACTTTTGGCGATAATTCAAAAATCGCAAGTGCAACGGCAATCAGAACTTCCGTTGCAAGCGGTGCTCGTTCTCAAATAGATCGGGTCGTTCCCGAAGCGACGGCAAACGATTTGAAAAAAAGCCCATTTGTTTCGTGGAATGATTTTTGGCCTGATCTGCATTACCTGTTGCTTAGTCAGTCCGTAAATTCACTTGGAAAAATCTACGGGATGGCCGAAGGAATCGAGTATCGTTTGAAGGATTGTGCTCAAAAAATGCCGTATGATGCTACTTTTGACGAATGGATCAAGCTTGTCAAAAACAAGCGTTTCACGTATACGAGACTGTCGCGCCTGGCTTGCTCATGCCTTTTGGGGATTAAAAGCGATGAAATTGAAGCTTATAATGACAATCCGTACGTCAGGGTGCTTGGATTCAATGAGCGTGGTCGCGACGTTTTACATTTGGCGAAGAAACGCGATGAAATTGATATTTTCGCAAAGGTCGGCCAAGATGATCGCAAAAAACGCTTGGAACTTGATTATCGTGCGGGAAAGATTTATCAGCTTAAAAATGGATGCGAGCAAGATTTGAAGCGTGCTCCGTTAAGATTTTATTAGCTGTCAAGTAAAACGGGTTGACAAACTCTTGGTTGACAGGTTATAATCAAATTTGTTGCATTGGGAGGAAATACAGCATGAAATGGTCGCTGAATGAGTTACGCCAGACTGTCGATGAACCGTTGACGTTTTCTGAAACGCTTGATTTGAAAGATGAGCTCATGGCTCGAAATTCAGATATTATTGAAGTTTCTCCCGTTGAAGTCAAGGGAATTTTTTCCGTTGACGAATTGGGAGTCTGCGGTTATGTTAAAGTTAAAACAAAGCTTGTGCTTCCGTCTTCTCGTTCGTTGGAAGCAACGGAAGTTCCGCTTATTTTTGATTTTACTGAGCATTATGTCAGTCAGCACGAACATGATTTGTCGCGTTTTGAAGATACTGATGTCGTTATGATTTTGCCAAATGATATTTTGGATCTTGATAATGCGATTTGTGACAATATTTTGTTGCAAATTCCTATGCAGGTTTTGACTGCTACTGAACAGAGCAGCGATGAGTCGATGCCTTCTGGCAATGACTGGTCTGTTGTTTCCGAGAGTCAGTTAAAAAAATCTCGAAAAGATGAGGACGGAGTTGATCCGCGTTTGTCCAAATTAAAGGATTTTTTCAAGAATTCCGAGGAAAATTCCTAAGATTTGTTGCAAATTTCTTGAATAACAAGTACAATTCTTTTTGTTGAGTCATTTTGAAAGTTAAAGGAGGTGCCCCGTAATGGCTGTACCAGCACGTAAAACATCAAAGACACGCAAAAGATTACGTCGTACGCACTACAAGCTGTCAGTTCCTGGCATGAGCGCATGCCCTAACTGTGGTGAACTCAGAAAGTCACATCACGTATGCTCAGCTTGCGGTTACTACGGTGATAAGGAAGTCGTAAAGACAAAGTAATATATTTATAAGATATACCAGGGACCATGGCCCTCTTATTTCTTATCAGAAAGCACCTCAAACGATACGTTGTGGGGTGTTTCTTTTTTATCCAAAATGGCAGAAAGACATCCGCTCCTGTAAGCAGCGGATGAATCGCCCCATTCTAAAGCATTTTGGTGCTTTCTTTGCATCATTTAAATTCAGATAGTATAATTAGCATATGTATAATATGCACGTTCTGTTTAAATGCAATCATAAAATTGCTTTGGAAAATTTTATCAATGCTTATAAATCAACCAGTTCAGGAGATGATATCCAAGGATGATTTATGAAGGGTGGAAGAAAAAATGAAAGTTCAAAACGTCGAGCTGACGATCAGCGCAGTTTCTCCTGCGCAATACCCCAATGAGGGGTTCCCGGAAATAGCTCTGTCAGGCCGATCGAACGTCGGTAAGTCTTCTTTGATTAATACGTTGATCAATCGCAAAGGGTTGGCAAGGACATCAAGTCAGCCCGGAAAGACGCAGACGCTTAATTTTTACAATATTGAATCCGAACTGTATTTTGTGGACGTGCCAGGATATGGGTACGCAAAAGTTTCGAAAAAAGATCGTGAAAAATGGGGACAGATGATTGAAAGGTATTTTTCCGATCGTCCCGTTCTGCGCGGCGTGATTTCGCTAGTTGACGGGCGCCATGAGCCAACGGAGCTTGATTGTCAGATGATTGATTTTTTGCACTACTATGATTTGCCGATTCTTGTCTGTGCAACGAAAATGGACAAAATACCGCGCGGAAAGTGGAACAGGACAGAGAGCCAAATCAGGAAAAAACTCGCTTTGAACCCGCAAGACGAAATCGTTCTTTTTTCATCCGTCACAAAGGCCGGCAAAGAAGAAGTCTGGAACTGGGTTGAAAAAATGAGCGGTATTAAGGGGGATTAACGATGGAATTCAATGAGTATCAAAAAGCTGCCAATCGCACTCTTTACGGAAATGAACAGGTTTTGACGAATTGTGCGTTAGGATTGGCTGGAGAGAGCGGTCAATTGATTGATCTGATTCAGGACTATACTTTTAAAGGAAAAGATCTTGATAAAGAAAAAATGATCGATGAGCTTGGGGACGTCCTGTGGTACCTTTCCCAGATTGCGCAATGGGCCAATGTTGATTTCGACGACGTTGCCAAGGCAAACATCGAAACTTTGAATAAACGCTACCCCAATGGTTTTACGGCTGGGATGTAGGAAGCTTGCACCTCATCTTTGAGGTGCTTTTTTATCAAGTGCAGTGTTTTTGAAGTAAAAAAGGAATCATCGCTGATTCCTTTTTAGTTATTTCTTGTCTTCTTTTTTAGATTCAGTCTTTTTAGACTTATCAGCCTTTTCTTTGTTCTTCGCAGTCTTTTCTGGTTCTATGACTGCGAATTGATCAAAAAGCTTTTCAAGATTTGTTTGACGGTTTACTTTAAGACCCATGTAATCACCTCTTAACATTGAAAGCATAACAGATTTGGCACGTAAAATGCAAGAGCATGGTCACAATGCAATTTTATGCACTTCATTTGAATATATAACGGGTGATTCAGCTTTAAATTGCATAAAGAAAGCAAAAGATGTATAATTTGAGCATCGGAAATTTTTAGGAAGAATCGGAAGGAAGTTTAGTTATGACGAAAATGATCGAAATTAAAAACCTTATGAAAAAATATGGCAAAAATATTGTTTTAAAAGGCATCACAGAAAACGTCAACAAGGGACAAGTTATTTGCGTAATCGGTCCTTCAGGGTCAGGCAAGAGCACTTTTCTTCGCTGCTTGAATGTGCTTGAAAAGCCAAACTCTGGGAAGATCTTGTTTGAAGGCAAAGATTTGACGAATATATCTGAAAAAGAGCTTTGCGCTTTAAGAGAGAAAATGGGGATGGTATTTCAAAGTTTTAATCTGTTTCCTAACATGACGGTGCTCGAAAACATCAAAGTTGCACCGATGAGGGTCAAAGGAATTGCTGAAGATGAAGCCGAAAAAAAAGCCAAACAGCTGCTTGAAAAGGTAGGTTTGTCTGATCACGAAAATCAATATCCTGCGAGTCTTTCAGGCGGCCAACAGCAGCGTGTCGCAATTGCACGCGCATTGGCGATGGATCCTGAGGTGATGCTCTTCGATGAACCGACAAGCGCGCTTGATCCGGAGATGGTCGGTGAAGTTTTGAAGGTTATGCGTGATTTGGCCGATTCCGGAATGACAATGGTGGTTGTCACGCACGAGATGGGCTTTGCCAAGGAAGTTGCTGACGAAGTCTGGTTCATGTCTGACGGCTATATTCAAGAAAAAGGCAATCCGAAAGATTTCTTTAATGCACCTAAGACTGATCGTGCAAAGGAATTTTTGGCGAAGATATTGTAGCATTTAACGAAACGGAGGGATTTCAATGACGACGCAGCACATCGAAAACAAGCTGAAACTATTGCCTGATCAGCCTGGATGTTATTTGATGAAAGACGTCAATGCAAAGATTATCTATGTTGGCAAAGCCAAAAATTTGAAAAATCGCGTTCGTTCATACTTTAAAAGTTCACATGAAGGCAAAACGGCCAAACTTGTTTCTGAAATTCATGATTTTGAGACGATCGTAACGTCGACTGACAAGGAAGCGTTTTTGCTTGAAATTACTTTGATTCAAAAACATAAGCCTTATTACAACATAAAACTTAAGCGCGGAACCGGCTATCCTTATATAAAAATAACGAATGAGCGCGATCCGCAAATAATGATCGTAAGTAAAGTTTTAAATGACGGCGGTTATTATTTTGGACCGTATCCAAATGTTTACGCTGCACAAGAAACTTTACAGCTGCTTCAAAAAGTCTATCCGCTAAGACGGTGCCCCGGGCATCAGAAGAGACCATGTCTGTACTACCATATGGGGCAATGTCTGGGCGCATGTTTTAAAGAGGTTCCGGTTGAAGCTTATGAGAGAAATATTCGCAAGATCAAATCATTTTTAAACGGCAACGTTTCACAGATTAAGCGCGAATTGACTGCAAAAATGAATGATGCGGCAGACAAACTTGAATTTGAAAGAGCTGCTGAAATAAGAGATCAAATCCGTTATGTTGAAATGACGGTTGAGAAGCAAAAAATTATTTCAAACGACAATACGCCAAGGGACTTGTTCAACTTCTTCATGGACAAAGGGTGGATTTCGATTCAAGTCTTTTTCATCAGGCAAGCACGTTTGATAAAGCGTGAAAAGCGCTTGTTTCCTTGCATTGACCTTCCGGAAGAAGAACTTGCTTCATTTATCCTCCAATTTTATAATCAGAAAAACCGCATTTTGCCAAAGGAAATCCTTGTTCCGCCAGGGATTGACAAAAAAGTTTTAAATGAGATTCTCGGAGTCTCGGTTAAAACTCCTAAAAGGGGTCAGAAACGAGACTTATTGGAAATGGCTCATAAAAATGCCCAGCTTGTCTTGGAAGAAAAATTTCGACTTCTTGAACTTGATGACAGAAAGACGGTTGGTGCGATGAACGAGATTACCGATGCATTGGGCCTTCCGAACGGACATCGCGTGGAAGCATTTGACCACTCTCATCTTCAGGGGACAGACATCGTGTCGGCAATGGTCTGCTTTGTCGATGGTCGTCCTGAAAAAACTCTGTATCGCAAGTACAAACTGAAAAATACTGATCATGCAGATGAAGCTGCAAGCACGAGAGAAGTAATCTATCGCAGATACAGTCGCCTGTTGAAGGAGCATGAAAATCTTCCTGATCTGATTTTGATGGACGGTGCGAAAATTCAGATCGATGCTTGCATCGACGTGCTTCAAAATCAGCTTGGGTTAAACATACCGGTTGCCGGAATGGTCAAAAATGAGCATCACAAAACGGCCGACCTGATGACCGAAACCGGCGAAAAAATCGGGCTGAATCCTAAAAGTGAGGGATTCTATCTGCTGCAGCGCATTCAAGATGAAGTGCACCGATTTGCAATTACTT
Organism: Ligilactobacillus ruminis ATCC 27782; assembly: GCF_000224985.1. Taxonomy (NCBI): domain Bacteria; kingdom Bacillati; phylum Bacillota; class Bacilli; order Lactobacillales; family Lactobacillaceae; genus Ligilactobacillus; species Ligilactobacillus ruminis. The sequence continues at coordinate 1,119,043 of NC_015975.1, read as the reverse complement.
TTCACAGACAAGTGCACAGCAAGAACTCACTTTCTTCAAGACTGGAGCGAATCAAGGGGGTCGGCCCCAAAACACGAACGAAGCTGTTGCGCAATTTTGGTTCTTTGAAGCGGCTGTCTGAGGCCAGCGTTGAAGAATTGATTGGTTTGGGAATTCCTCAAAAAACGGCGCAAACGATCAAAATCAGCTTGGCAAAGGAAAATGAGACATAATCATGAATTTGATGGTATGAATTTGAAACAAGCGCTTGAAGTTGTGTTATAATTTGGTCATAAAATCAATAAAAGCTAAACGGTTGTTTTCATCTGATCGGGGGAATTTTCCATGAATAAAAACGTGTGCCATCATAAGTTGTTTATGCTTATGATTATTTGTGTCATGATTTGCGGAATTTTCTTGCCGGTGTTTTCCTTTTCGTAAAGCATGCCTAAAAAGCAAAGTAGCCTGAAGCCGACTGAGATAAGAACCGTAATTCTTAAGCCGGGTTTTGAAAAACGCTTTATGAAAAAAACTGCTGAAATCTCAGGCGTTTCAGGAATTATTTTTTGGTGTGGCGTCTTTATTTATGGACATTGCAAAGATGAATCAAGATCAGCTAAAAAAATCTTTGATTTTGTCAAAAAGTTTATGCTAATTTTTAGAAGTTTGCAGGTCGAGAGAATCTCTTGGCCTTTTTTAACTAATTTTTACAAATTCTTTGACCCTGGTTCGCAAAACTGTTATATTAAAGCATGGTACTATGCTTGACGGGTTTAACGTTCGTATAAAAATTCAAAAGCATAGCGCAGAACTATGATTGATTGTTAGTGTTTGACTAAGATGCACTCAATTAAGTAAGGATGAAAAAAATGTTTGTAGATCAAGTGAAAATACAAGTAAAGGCCGGAAAAGGCGGGGATGGAGCTGTTGCTTTCCGGCGTGAAAAATATGTTCCGAACGGAGGTCCTGCCGGTGGTGACGGCGGCAAGGGCGGAAGCGTCATTTTGAAGGTGGACGAAGGCTTGAGAACTTTGATGGATTTCAGATTTCATCGAATTTTTAAAGCAAAACCAGGGCAAAATGGGATGATCAAGGGAATGTATGGTCGCGGAGCAAATGACCTTTATATTGACGTTCCGCAAGGCACGACGGTCACGGATGCTGAAACCGGAGAAATCTTGGGAGACCTGATAGATGCAGGTCAGGAACTGGTTGTTGCGAAAGGCGGTCGCGGTGGTCGCGGCAACATTCATTTTGCTTCTGCAAAAAATCCTGCTCCCGAAATTGCCGAAAACGGCGAGCCGGGAGTTGAACGCACGATTCAGCTTGAACTCAAGGTCTTGGCAGATGTCGGCTTGGTCGGATTTCCTTCCGTTGGCAAATCGACGCTTCTTTCCGTTGTAACGAGTGCCAAGCCGAAAATCGCCGACTATCATTTTACCACGCTTGTTCCAAATCTTGGAATGGTTCGTTTGGACGACGGTCGCGATTTTGTAATGGCTGATTTGCCGGGATTGATTGAAGGTGCCTCCCAGGGCGTCGGTTTGGGAATTCAATTTTTGCGTCACATTGAAAGAACGCGGGTTATTTTGCATTTGATCGATATGTCGGGCGTTGAAGGACGAGATCCGTTTGACGATTATAAAAAGATCAATGCTGAACTTGCCACGTATGATCCGTTATTGCTCGAACGCCCGCAAATCGTCGTTGCTTCAAAGATGGACATGCCTGATTCTTCTGACAATCTTGAAAAATTCAGAGCCAGGCTTGAAAACGATGACACGTTGAAGCATATACCGGAAGTTATGGCGATTTCATCGCTGACGCACCAAGGTCTTGATGCATTGATGCAGAGGACGGCAAATGTTTTGGAAGAAACTCCTGCATTTGCCACGCTCACCGATCGCATTCAAGAAAAGAAGCGAGCTGAATACGGCTTTGAAGCTGATGACGATAAGCCGTTTACGCTTACTCGTGATTCTGATGCCGTTTGGATCCTTTCGGGTGAAAAACTCGAAAAACTCTTTAAGATGACAAATCTTGAACATGATGAAAGCATGATGAGATTTGCAAGACAGCTTCGCGGAATGGGAGTTGATGATGAATTAAGAGCAAGAGGCGCAAAGAATGGAGATCTTGTAAGAATCGGCGACTTCACGTTCGAATTTGTTGAATAATCAATTTTATAAGGTGAGTAATAATGGGAAAGAGACTAAAAAAGAAGCGATACATCAAAGGACTTGACGGAATTCGCGCAATTGCGGTCGTGGCGGTCATTTTGTATCATTTGGCACCGTTCAGCTTTCAAGGCGGTTTCTTGGGGGTTCCGATATTTTTCGTTGTTTCGGGGTATTTGATTACTGACCTGCTTTTTCAGGAGTTCCAACAAAACGGGACGATTGATGTCAAGGCCTTTTATATCAGAAGAATCAAGCGGCTTTATCCAGGATTGGTTGCAATGGTTCTATCAACGGTCGCATATATCACTATGTTTTCAAGAGGATTGGCTGAAAATTTAAAATCAGTAATCGGAACTAATTTTTTATATGTTTATAACTGGTATCAGATCAATCATCATGAATCGTATTTTGACAAGTTCGGCAATCAGTCGCCGTTTACGCATTTGTGGTCATTGTCGATTGAAGGACAATTTTACTTGTTGTGGCCAATTTTCATTTTTGTCATGATTAAGTTCTTTAAGAAAAAACAACCGATTATCGATACGATTTTGATCATGATTCTATTTTCAGCCCTTGAGATGGCATTTATGTACCATGTCGGCGAAGATCCTTCGCGTGTTTACTATGGAACGGATACTAGAATGTTCTCGATTTTGATTGGTGCAGGTTTGGCCGTCGTCTGGCCAAGCACGTCATTAAAAAAACAGCTTCCGTCAAGGCCACGGCTGATCTTGGACGGCATCGGTCTTGGATCTTTTCTTTTACTTGCTTTGATGTTTACGAAGATGACGGGTGAAAACGAGCTTGTTTATCGTGGCGGGATGTTCTTTTTCTCGCTTGCTGCCATGATTTTAGTGGCGGTCGTAGTCCATCCCGGTGCCGATTGGGGTGACTGGCTCGATAATTCGATTTTCAGGTGGATCGGAAAAAGAAGCTACGGAATATATCTTTATCAGTATCCGGTAATGGTTTTTTATGAGTCCAAGATTCAAAACATCGCTGCACATCCTGTGATGCATGGCTTGATTGAAATTGTTATTATTTTGGCAATCAGCGAATTGTCGTACCGTTTTTTGGAAGTTCCGTTGAAAAAATTTGATTATTCAAAGACGTCAAGCGTCGTCAAAGAATTCTTTAAAGTGGATTCTTCATATGGATGGAAACGCGTTTATGTCGCAATTCCGCTGCTGATTTTTGTTTTGGCGGCAGTCGGGTCGTTTATGCCATCATCTGTTGCCGCATCGGACAGCAAAGATGATGGGCAGCTTGAAAGCGTCATAAAAAATAATCAAAAGAAGGCGTCTTCGGTCAATCAAAAAGCTGACAAGAAAACTTCCAAATCATCATCTGGCAATTATTCTGTTTCAGAGTCATCGAATTCTTCATCAGGATCAAAAAATGATGGGAAAAGTCCGATTGCATTGACTGAAAGCGAGCGAAAAAAAGCTCAAGGCCTTCAGATAACTTGCGTTGGTGATTCCGTGATGGCAGACGCTTCTGCTAAGATGCAGGAGATTTTTCCGAATATGTACGTTGATGCCAAAGTTGGTCGTCAGGTTTCAGAAATCGTACCGATTCTCCAATCTTTGAATTCTTCAGGAAAGCTTGCACAGACCGTTTTGATCAGCGAGGGAACGAACGGACCGTATGATGAAAATACGATGGAAAAGATTATGCAAATTCTTGGAAAGCAACGAAAGGTTTATTGGATCAATGTGTTTGTTCCGACAAGAAGATGGCAGGATCAGGTAAACCAGGAGCTGAAAGATGATGCTAAAAAATACGGTAATCTGACGGTCATCGATTGGTATTCGTATTGCAAAGATCATCCTGAATGGTTTTATGATGATCATGTTCATCCTAATCCTGACGGCTTGAATTACTTCGGATCTTTTATTGCACATGAGATATTAAAGTAGATGAATAGTGGCCGCAGCTTATGAATTAAAGTTGCGGCTATTTGTTTAATTAAGCAAAATTTTATCATTGGAAATTTTTAAGCCAAATACGTATTGCGGTGTTTCATTGACGAAAAACATCAATTTTTGCTCTTTTTTTAGAAAATTCAGTTGCTTTTTTGCGTCTTTAACAGTAAGAGGCTTTTTTGTTTCCAAAAAGACAGCTGCCCCATCCGTAACGCGAAGGATTCCTGCAGGAACGGGCGGAGTTTGATCGATATAAATACGGTAGTTTTCATTCAGGTCAGCTGTCATTGTTAAAAAATCTCTGATTTCCAAAAAAAGTCATCTCCTTATGTCTGTATTTTATCAGAATATACGTTCGCGAGCACGCAATTTGTTTTTTTTAAGAGGATTTGATGATAAAATAGAGTCAGAAAGGGTTTTTGAAGGGTCATACTTTCTTGAACTCATAATTCATGAATAGATAGGACATTTTAGTATGGAAATTGAATTTTTAGGAACAGGTGCCGGATCGCCGTCAAAGTTCCGCAACGTGTCTTCGCTTGTCTTGAAACTTCTTGACGAAAACAATTCCGTTTGGATGTTTGATTGTGGTGAAGGAACTCAGCATCAGATTTTACGAACAACGATCAGGCCGCGAAAAGTTGATAAAATTTTTATCACTCATCTTCACGGTGATCATCTTTTTGGCCTTCCGGGTTTTCTCAGCAGTCGTTCTTTTCAAACGGGAGAAGAAACGCGTCCTTTGACGATTTATGGTCCAAAGGGGATTGCAAGCTATGTAAGGGCATCGATGCAGGTAACGCAGACAAGATTGTCATATCCGCTTAAATTGGTTGAACTGACTGATGAAGGAACTGTTTTTGAGGATGATAAATTTAAAGTCGAGTGTCGTTTTTTGGAACATCGAATTCAGTGTTTTGGTTATCGAATTGAAGAAAAGCCTCATCCAGGGGAACTTCTGATTGATAAGCTGCGTGAAGACAAAATTCCGGAAGGCCCGATTTACGGTCGCCTAAAAGCAGGAGAAACGGTTAAACTTGATGACGGTCGTGAAATATGCGGTCAAGATTACGTTGGTGCTCCGCAAAAAGGACGGATAGTGACAATTTTGGGTGATACTCGTCAGACACCAGCGATTTTTGATTTGGCTAAAAATGCGGATGTCTTGGTTCATGAATGTACTTTTGGTCGCGGAGACGCAAGGCTTGCCCGCAATTACTATCATTCGACTTGCATTCAAGCGGCAAACGTGGCTTTAAAAGCTGACGTTTCAAAACTGTTGCTTAATCATGTTTCGGCACGTTATGTCGGACCAAGTCTTCATCAGTTGGAAAAAGATGCAAGGAGCGTTTTTCAAAACTGTCGCATTGTTAAAGATTTTGATGTTTACGATATTCCGTTTAAGAAGGGGGTATAACAATGGTGGGTTATAAGGAATTGAAAAATTTGCAGGGGCGCATTGTTTTGATAACCGGCGCTTCTTCCGGAATGGGTGAGCAGATTGCTTATCAGGCTGCAAAGAAAGGAGCCATCGTCATAGGTTGTGCGCGCCGGATAGAAAAGCTGGAAGAAGTGGTGGCAACTTGTCGAAGGATATCGGGGAATGACGCATATGCTTTTCAGGTTGACGTATCGATTCCGAATCAGATTGAGCGTGTCGTTGAAAAAGTCGAATCAAGCATCGGACCGATTGACGTCTTGGTAAACGATGCAGGTTTTGGATTGATGAAAGAGGCTTTGGACTTTGACATGGCAATTGCCGAAAGAATGTTTCGCGTGAACGTTTTAGGATTGATGTATATGTCCAAATACGTCGCGCTTCATATGGCCGAACGAAGGCGTGGCGCGATTATCAACATTGCATCGATTGCCGGGAAGATCGCAACGCCTAAGGCCTCCGTTTATTCTGCAACAAAATTTGCGGTGTTGGGATATTCAAACGCGCTTCGTTTGGAGTTGAAACCTTTGGGAATCAGTGTCCTGACTGTAAATCCGGGACCCGTAAGAACCGATTTCTTTGATATTGCCGATGAGTCAGGACATTACCTTGATTCAATCGGGGCGCTTTCTCTTAACCCGGAAATCGTTGCCGAAAAAGTCGTCAAATCGATCGGAACGTCTAGAAGAGAGCTGAATCTGCCTGAATATATGCAGTTGGCTCATCATCTTTATGAGTTGTGCCCTCGCCTTGGCGACTATTTGGCAGGCGGAATTTTCAACAAAAAATAATTCATAGGGGGATTATTATGAAAAAACAAGGAAGGTTGATTCTGGTTATCGTCTTATTGCTGATTGTTGTCATTTTCTCCTGGCTCAACGTCAGGAACGTGACCGTCAGTTTTGGTTTTACTAAGGTGACGATGCCGTTAGTGATTTTGCTCGTGCTCGCGATTTTGATTGGTGCGATAATTGCAGCTTCTTTGTCCGTTTCAACGATCGTGTCTCAAAAAAAGAAAATCAATGAGCTTGAAAAACGCCTTAAAGCCAATCAGACGATGAGACGCACCGATGCTTCAACAACAAGTACAAAATAGATAATTGAGGGATTAGTTTGATTGATTCAAGATACGAATGGAAAAAGGGACCGCAAACTGATCAGGATCAAACGAAAAAATTAGCCGAGGCACTAAATTTGTCAGAGCTGGTGGCCGAAATCTTGATTAATCGCGGTTATGATACAAAAGAAAAAGCAGAGAATTTTTTAAAACCAGGGCCGGAAAATCTGTACGATCCTTATTTGATGCATGATATGAAAAAAGGAACCGACAGAATCAGGACCGCAATTGTTGAAGGACAAAAAATTACAGTTTATGGCGATTATGATGCTGACGGATTGACGAGCACGTCAATCATGTATGAAGCATTAACGCAACTGGGGGCGGAATGCGACTATTATATTCCGAATCGCTTTGATGACGGCTATGGACCAAATAAAGACGTTTACAAACGTTTGATTGACAACGGAACTCAATTAATCGTGACCGTCGATAACGGGGTTGCAGGTCATGAGGCAATTGAATTTGCCAAAGAACAAGGTGTTGACGTCGTAATTACCGATCATCACGAATTGCCGCAAGAGCTGCCGGATGCGTATGCGATTATTCATCCGAAAATTCCGAATGATGACGGGGACTATCCTTTTGAAGGACTGTCTGGTGCCGGAGTAGCATTCAAGGCGGCAACGGCATTGCTTGAAGAGATTCCGCAAGAAGCTTTGGATCTTTGTGCGATAGGAACCGTTGCTGGATTTGGTTCCGTTGGTGGACGAAAATCGCGTTCTTGTCAAGTACGGCTTGGAGGCTTTGCGTTCAACGGAACGGATAGGACTGCTTGCTTTATATGAAGAATGCGGATTAAAGCAAGATGAAGTCGATGAAGAAACGATTGGGTTCAGTATTGCGCCAAATCTTAACGCCTTGGGGAGAATTTCTGATGCGACAGTTGGGGTAGAGCTGTTGACGACAATGGATGAACAAAGGGCTTCAGAAATTGCCAAAAACGTGCTTCAGCAAAATATGGAACGTCAAAATCTTGTCAAAGACATCACTGACCAGGCACAAGATCTTTTGAACGAAGAATCAAAAAATCATCTTGTGAATCTTGTTTGGGGTGAAAAATGGCATGAAGGCGTTCTGGGAATTGTTGCCAGTCGTTTGGTCGAATCAACCGGGAAACCGACGATCGTCTTGGGTGTTAATCGCGATTCCGGTCTTGCCAAGGGATCAGGTCGTTCCGTTGAAGCGTTCAACCTTTTTGATGCATTGGATGGGCACCGTGATTTTTTGGAAAAATTCGGAGGTCATCACATGGCATGCGGGCTGACCGTTTCAGCGGATGAACTTCCGAAGCTTCAAGAAATTCTTGACCAAGAAGCCAAAAAGCAAAATTTGGAATCTGCAGCAAAACAAGTGAAAATTTTGGACGGTGACATTGATTTAAGCGAGATTAATCCTGAAATGATTCAGGAACTCAGCGTAATTGGTCCGTTCGGGACGAACAATCCCAAACCTGTTTTTTCATATCGGGGATATGTCGTTGAAGATGCAAAGCCGATGGGAAACGGAAATCACTTGAGATTAAATCTCTTAAATGAGGAGCGGACAGTGAAAGTAGCGGCCGTTTGTTTTGGGGTTGGCAACAAGATTGCCGAACTTTTAGCAAATCCTGAAGCGATTAAGTTTATCGGATCGTTGTCGATCAACGTTTGGCAAAATCAGCGCTATCCGCAAATCATGATTGAAGATTTAAAGAAAACTGGTATCTCGGTTGAGCTTTTAAGAACCAATAGGCTGAAACAATCAATGTTTGCTGATAATATGACTTATGTTTTTTTCACAAAAGATTTATATGGAAAAGCCAAGCCTTATCTTTCAAAGGGGGCAAAAAGCGTGCTTGTCTGCAGAAATATGGATGACGTTTCGGCAGACAAGGTTGCTTTTGTCGATTGTCCTATCAATTACGCACAGCTGATGCATGGAATAAGGCATGTCAAAGCCAAGAGCGTGCGCGCTATTTTTTACCAAAATGACAACGTGTATATAGACGGAATTCCTTCACGCGAGGTTTTTGCCCAAGTGTATCGTAAGATCCGTAATTTGGATAATTATCCGATCACTAAAAACCTCGACAGGATCAGCGCGTATTTTAAAATAAAGAAATCGGATTTGATTTTCATATTAAAGGTGTTTTTTGACGCTGGATTTGTTAAAATAGAAAATGGGTCTTTAAGTGGGATGAAGCAAATTAAGCACCATAATCTTGAAGACACCAAAACTTACCAGGCGCGTAAAAAGCGCATGGAAGTGGAACGGCTGCTTATAGCTGGTTCAGAAGCCGACGTGAAAGCCTGGCTTCTTCAAAACATGCAGTAATTGCAGCTGTTGGTGAAAGGAAGATTTACAAAATGGCATTAGATTTAAACAACTACATCGCAAGCATCCCGGATTATCCTGAAAAAGGAATTATTTTCCGAGATGTTACTCCATTAATGGCTGACGGTGAAGCATATCGTCAAGCAACGGACAGAATCGTTCAGTTTGCAAAGGACAAGGGCGTTGAAATGGTCGTGTGTCCCGAAGCAAGAGGCTTTATCATCGGATGTCCCGTTGCATATGAACTCGGTGTTGGTTTTGCGCCTGCAAGAAAAGCCGGAAAGCTCCCAAGAGAAACGGTTGAGGCTAAGTATACGCTTGAATATGGTACTTCAGCGCTTTATATGCATAAGGATGCAATCAAACCGGGGCAAAAAGTTTTGGTCGTAGATGACTTGCTTGCAACCGGCGGCACGATCGGTGCGACGATTGATCTGGTCAATCAGCTTGGCGGTGAAGTTGTTGGGTGTGCCTTCATTATTGAGCTCAAGGCCTTGAACGGTCGCGAAAGGCTTAAAGGCTTTGATACTTTGGCGTTGTTGGAATATTAGCAATTAAAACGACATTGGCGAGGCGGAAGGACTTTTGGTCATTCCGCCTTTTTTGAAAGGGTGAACCGTCACAATGAAGAAACAAACCTTTGCGGTTATCGGATTGGGACGTTTTGGAGGAAGCGTCTGCAAAACTTTGGCTGATGCGGGACAAGAAGTTTTGGCAATTGACAAATACGAATCTCGTGTCAATGATTATAAAGATATTGCGACTCAAGCCGTTGTAGCTGATGCACAGGATGAAGACGTGCTTCGTTCGCTTGGAATAAGAAACGTTGACCACGTAATCGTTGCAATCGGTGAAGATATTCAGGCAAGCATTTTAGTAACTTTGATGGTCAAAGAGCAGGGCGTTAAATATGTCACGGCCAAAGCTCAAAATGAGTATCATGCAAAAGTGCTGGAGAAATTAGGCGTTGATCGGGTAGTTCATCCTGAACGCGACATGGGGGTTCGTATCGGGCGGAGTCTGACATCAAAAAACATGGTTGACTATCTTGATCTGGACTCCAATTTCAAATTGGCGGAGATATTGATTACAAATCCAGAGTTTGTCGGCAAATCATTGGCTGAAATGGATTTTCGCGATCGCTACGGGCTGAATGTCATTGCTTTGGCACATAGCAGACAAGAGATGGTGCTTCCGTCTGCTGGAGACGTTTTGACTGAAAATGACAGCATTTTGGTTGCCGGACCGACAAGAGCGATTGATAAATTTGAAGAATTGATGCAGAAAGGAAAATAGCTGAAAAGCGATTTCTGTTGCTGCATTTTACGGACGATATTCTGAAGAAGCATTTTTACGACAATTTAAAAAGACAGTGCCGCACGTCAGGCGTGACACTGTCTTTTTGCTGTCTTATTTGCGCTTTCTCTGTTTTCCGGCATTACGATTGGCTTTTGCATGTTTTTTTGCAACGTCTGCTTTTGACGGAGCAGGCTTTTTTGGCAAGACAACCTTCTCAGGCTGATTCTTCTTGAGTTCTTCAGCAATTTGCTGTTTGATTTTTGGTCGCATTGCATTGATAAGCAATGTTTGAATGCAGGCGAACACGCCGCCGACGAAAAAGTATAGTCCAAGTCCGGCAGGTGAAATAAAAGTCATCACCGTAATCATTGCAGGACTCATGAACATCATCATTTGCATTTGTTTGTGCTGTTCTTTAGGCATGCCAAGCATTGAGAGCCATCCTTGCAAGGCGTAGGCCGCAAATGAAAGTATCGTTAAGATAATGCTGCTGTGTCCCAGGTTTATGCCGTAGAAATATGACTTGGAAAGCTCAGGCGAATACTGGATGGCAGCATATAAAGCGGCAAAAATCGGCATCTGAATCAATATAGGCAGGCACCCGATTCCGCCGGTCATTGAAATGCCGTTATCACGGTAAAGCGACATGAGTTCCTGACTGATTGCCATTTTTTCAGCGTCTGTTTGCGCTGCTTGTTGGCGCTTGGCGATATCATCCATCAATGGTTTGAGATGACTGATTTTTTCTTGCTGAATCGTTGCGTTTCTTGATTGTTTCAGCATGACGGGCATTAAAATCAAACGGACGACGAACGTCAGCAAGATAATTGCCCACCCAAGGCTTCCACCCATGAGGTTTGAAAGCCAAACCAGGAAATGCTGCGTCGGAACAGCCATGTGGTCATATACAAATCCGTATGGTTTTCCTGAACTCGTACGTTGAACACAACCGGACAAGACAACAGAAGCTGCAGTCAAAGTCGTGGCAATGGCCAACAATTTCTTCTTTTTCAAAGTATCATTATCCTTTCATAATTACAGGTATCCCTATAAATATATCTTAAAAAATGAATATTTTCAAGTTCATCGATATATGACGCTGAAACGAGAGTATTCCTTTGGTTTCATCTCTGAAACTTCCATCTCATCAACACGTCCTGCCGGAGAAGGAGAAGATTCCACCCCGGCAATAAATTGTTCCAAAGAAGCTTCGTCAGTGCTTTGCGCTTCGATATAGACCGATCCGTCAGGCATGTTGACGACTTTTCCTTTGATTTTCAATTCATCTGCCAACATCTTAGTGGTGTATCTGAAACCAACGCCTTGAACGAGGCCTTTGACAATAATTTTTACAGCTTTCAAAAAATCACCTCAAGCTAAATATCTTCGATTAAATTCTAACATTAAAGAATGCTGCAATTCAAAAGAAAACAACAGGGTAGTTGACCTTTAGGACATGTGATACAATTTTAGAAGAGAAAATGAAACGAGGTAAAGGATTCTAATGAAGATTGGAATAGATAAAATCGGCTTTTATACGTCAAACATGTATGTTGATATGACAGAATTGGCAAATGCAAGAAACGAAGATCCAAATAAGTATCTGATCGGAATCGGTCAGGAAAAAATGGCTGTCATTCCTCCGACGCAAGATGCGGTTACCTTGGGCGCAAACGCTGCATTTAAAATTCTGACGGAAGAAGACAAAAAAACAATCGATCTGGTTATTTTTGCAACTGAATCCGGCATTGATAATTCAAAATCCGGTGCGATATACGTCAGTCGCTTGCTTGGCCTTTCGCCTTATCTTAGGGCCGTAGAGTTAAAACAGGCATGCTATGGAGCAACTGCGGCTTTGCAGCTTGCAAAGGGCCACGTGGCGCTCAATCCGGATAATAAAGCACTCGTAATCGGTTCCGACATCGCACGCTATGGTTTGCGCACTAAAGGCGAGCCTACACAAGGGGGCGGTGCATGCGCAATGATCGTGGGACAAAATCCGCGCATCCTGGAGCTTGGAGAAACGAGTGCATGCTACATGGAAGATGTGATGGATTTCTGGCGTCCGTTCAATCATACAGAAGCGCTCGTCAATGGCAAATTTTCTGCAAATATTTATGTTGATTTCTTCAAAAAAGTTTTTTCGATATACCGGGAAAAAACTGGTGCCGAGCTTGAAGATTTTGCCGCTTTGCTGTTTCATTTGCCGTACACTAAGCAAGGACTTAAGGGATTGCGTGCTGCCATTGAAGGTGCGGATCCCAAAATCAGCTCGGAGCTTTCGCGTCAATTCGAGTTTTCAAGAAAGTACGGGAGACTTGTCGGCAATTTGTATACGGGTTCGCTTTATTTGAGCCTTCTTTCCTTGTTAAACAATTCAGACAGTCTCAGAGCAAATCAGCGTTTGGGAATGTTCAGCTACGGATCGGGAGCGCAAGGCGAATTTTTCACTGGAAGACTTGTTCCCGGATTTGAAAAAATGCTTGATAAAACAGGCTATGAAGAGATGCTCGAAAAAAGGGAAAAAATTTCCGTTTCAGAATATGAAAAAGTTTTTTCTTCGCTTGAGATGCGTGCAGAAAATCTTGAATTAAACATTGACGATGATCCGGCGGTATTTGTTTTTGCAGGAATTGAAGAATATTCAAGAAAATATTTGAAAAAATAAAATAAATTCCCCTTTATTTGCGTCTTTATCAATATAGGAACTTATAAAGGGGGATTTTTAAATGACTGTTTTAAAAGAGGAGTTTTCAAATAAATTAGGCCGTTTGTTCAGCCTCAGCCTGCGAATCAAGCAAGAATACGAGTATTTAACGGAAAACATGGACTGCACGCATGCAAGAGACATCCTTGAGCGCAAATACTTCAATCGTGCCAACGGCAAACATGATGAAAGTTTTTATCTGACGGTGACGGCATCGCTTAACTTTTTGGTTGAGAATCGTTTCCCGGAAGGCGGATTGGCAAGCGCTGTACCGATGACTGAAACTGATATAGTTTTTGTCAACGAGGAAAACATGGTGTCTCCTGTCAAATTCACTCAAAGATCTCATTCCGTCTATCCTTTCGAACCTTTGATCTTAAGACTTTCAAAACGTAATCTCTTTGAAACCAATGATGGTTTTCATTATCCTTACTTCGATCATTTGAGCAAAAAACAGATTCGTAATTTTAAACAAAGGTTTGGAAAAAATGCCATGGAATATTATCATGCCATGTTGATTGAAAAATTGTTAAAATACAGGCGGTTTTTCGTTTGCGTCATCGTCGAAGAAGATGCGACCGATCGATATCTTGGAGAGCAGTCTGCATTCGGCGCAATGGTCGCATTGACATGTCAACGTGAAAAAATTCCGTGCAAGCTGTTTTTTTGTGTCGGCGACGGAGCTGTTGACTCGATTATTCCGGAAATTGATGATTCGGGGGAAATCTCCGCATAATTCTTAAATTTTTATTCCTAATCTAAAAATATCATTAAATTAAACGCCAGAATTTTGTTTTTTGAGCTATTTTTTTTGAGCTATTAACGATAAAATAGTATTATGAATACTGTATTTATGAATCGAGGGGAAAAAAGATGGATAACTCAAACCAATTTGTTTTGGCTGATCATAAACAGGCAACAATCGATTTGACAAATGAAATCAAAAATAAACTGGACTACTTGCAGTCGTTAGGAAGGGCGGTCCAAGCACAGGACGATCGCCTGGTTTATCAGCTGATCGACAGTGAAAAATATTCAACTGAAATTTTGAAAGCACGACATTCATCGTATGACAAATCGAACGAACGTCTTGTTGAAGATGCATACGGTCTTGTCAGCGAATATCTCAGCAGTAACCTGATTGAGTTTTTGCGTGAAAGATATCCGTTCTTTTATTTTGAGGAAACGGAAACGGGAAAGTTTCAATTTTACTTCGGAAACTGGTGGGGACGTCGTTTGTTCGGAACGCTCGATGTTTTGAACGTTAAATTTAATTTTGATGAAAATGAATATCAAAAACTTGTTCGTTCTTTTGAATTTGAAGCAGAAAACAAACGATTGAACACCGACACAATCGAACGACTTTCTCAAGAAAACGATGAATTGCAGGAGCTGCTTGATTCTCAGAGCAACCGTGAAGCGGAAAAGGAACGAATGCGAAAGAAGCTAAAACAGCTTAATCAGGAAAAGGTGATGCCATGGGATGCCGGCAAACAAAGGGAAATGAAACAAAGACTGACCGATGAACTGAGTCGAATTGCAGAAATTGACGAAAAAGCGGCCAATGGTTATCAGCGGATCCATGAAAATGAAAAGCGGGTTTTGGAACTTTCAAAAGAAGACACTTTGCTTGGTTATGAAAAACAAAGCATCATTGCCAAATTTGGAAGTTTTGAGAACTTTAAAGAAAAGAATGCCGCTTTGTATCGTGATTACATTACTGATTTGATTGCGACGGGAAATCGGAGGAATTAATGATGAGTGAATATGAAAATCCTACAATAACGTTTTATCCGCATGAGTCTGAATTTGACGTAAATCCTGAAGAACAAAAGCCTGCGCTTTCGACCAATGAGCGTTTGATGAATTATAACGGCAGATTAAAAGAAAGTCTGAACAACGGAATCCGTTTTACCGAGGTCTTTGATACGCTGATTAATACGACCGATCTGAATGAATTGTTTCAATCAATCAAAACGCTTGCTTCATATCAGCTTGATGATGATTATCTGGTTTATCCGATTCAGTACAGTCGTGCCGACTTTTACTTGATTTTCATCAATCGTTTGCTCAGTTTGAACGATAAAGAAACGGTTATTTTGATGTCGAGCGAAAAAGACAGAGCCTTGTATCATGAATTTCCGGGAATCAATGCTTGCGGCAGATTTAAATTCAAAGTTGATTCTGCAGATGAACAGCGAGCATTCTACATTGACGAACGGACGGGCCTGAGCTTGTTTTATATCGATTTTTCAGACAAGGTTCTGTATTTCAACAGTCGCGATATTGTGGAGCTGCTTATTGCAAATGATGCAGAAAACGACAAGGAAGATTTGATTCGTTTTGAAAAGTATCTCGTTTCGATCGGAGAATGCGTCGAACAAGCTTACGGATACGAAGTTGATTTCAATCTGCTAAATGCAAGAAGGAATGCCGTTTATCCGATTGTTTCCGAAACGGAGCCTGAAGTTGCATTGGATCGCCTGTTTATCATGGGTTCAGAAGCAGGATGCATGCTTAAATCCGGCATGAACGGCGAAGCAATCATGAATTTGTCAGACAGCGTCGTCTTGACTTTGTTTGATGAAAATCTTGCCGGCGGAAATTCTCCGAAATGGGTCATTACCGTCAAAGATGATGAAGACAAGATTTCTTTCTTTGATTTACTGGTCAGATATGATTTCTTTAAGGACTGGTATCTTGAAAATCTCCAAAGCGTTGAAATCAGACGCGCAAGATGTTTTTGGAAAGAAGACGATGGTGAAGCATGATGGATTTTGCAAAAATGGCTAAAGATGCGCTTCACGTTTACCCAAGAAGGGTTTTGCCCGTAGCAAGATACAGCGACCAGGAAAGAATAAACGGGTTATATGCGGATTTGACCTGCAGTTGGTGTGATTTGATAGAAGCGTCAGGAAAAGCCGATGATGAAGAAACAGTTTATGATGCGTTTTCTTCCGTTATGCTAGGTTTTTTCATGATTTCAAACGAACAGAAGACGACATATAAGCTGTTGATGACAAAAGAGGAACTGGACAGCATGAAAGACAAATGGAAGAGCGCATCGTTTAATGCGGTTTGTCTGATTATGCAGCAGCAGCTTTTAAAAAGCCATTTTGAGCATAAAATTGATGCTTTTGTTCGTGCTTGGCATATTGCTTTGAAATTCGGGTTGACCGATCTGGGTTTGGATGAGGCAGTAATTGTCAAACACTATGACAATTTAATCAGGTAAGATGAGCCTTGCTGATTGAAAAATCGGCAAGGCTTTTGAGGTTCGGATGTAAAAAGCGATTCAATCTTTTTGGAATAAACCAAATCTACGGCTTTCTTGCTATGATTACCGCCCTATATTATAATTAAACGTTAGAGACTATTTTAAGAAAGTAGGAAGAACTGAATGGATTTTGAACAAATGAAGGAGCGCCAAAAACACATTCGGAATTTTTCGATTGTGGCACACATCGATCACGGCAAGTCGACGTTGGCGGACCGCATCCTTGAATTGACGGATACGGTTTCAAAGCGTGAGATGAAAGATCAGCTGCTCGATTCGATGGATTTGGAACGTGAGCGCGGGATTACGATTAAATTAAATGCAGTTGAATTGCATTACAAAGCCAAAAATGGCGAAACGTATATTTTTCATTTGATCGATACGCCTGGACATGTCGATTTCTCATATGAAGTTTCAAGATCCCTTGCTGCTTGCGAAGGAGCAGTTCTTGTTGTTGATGCCGCCCAAGGAGTTGAAGCACAGACGTTAGCCAACGTTTATCTTGCACTGGATGACGATTTGGAAATCGTGCCCGTAATCAACAAAATCGATTTGCCGTCTGCCGAACCGGAAAAAGTTCGCCAAGAAATCGAGGACGTGATTGGTCTCGATGCATCAGAAGCGGTTCTTGCTTCTGCAAAGGCGGGAATCGGAATCGAAGAGATGCTCGAACAGATCGTGTCAAAGGTTCCGGCACCGAACGGCGATTTGAAAGCGCCTTTGAAGGCCTTGATTTTCGATTCCGTCTATGATGACTATCGTGGAGTTGTTTTGAGCATTCGCGTAGTTGAAGGCACCGTCAAACCAGGTGATCGCATCAGACTAATGAACAGCGGCGCAGAGTATGAGGTTGTAGAAGTCGGGGTCAATTCCCCAAAACCTTTGAAACGCGATTATTTGATGGCAGGTGACGTCGGCTATCTTACGGCCAGCATCAAGGATATTCAGGATACGCGCGTCGGTGATACGGTGACGAATGCCGATAACCCGACCGATAAGCCTTTGTCAGGATATCGTGAAATGAATCCGATGGTTTATTCAGGCCTTTATCCGACCGACAATGCCAAGTATAACGATTTGCGAGAAGCACTGGAGAAGCTCAAACTAAATGATGCAGCGCTTGAATTCGAACCGGAAACATCTCAAGCTCTGGGATTTGGATTCAGGTGTGGTTTCTTGGGACTGCTGCACATGGATGTCATTCAGGAGCGTTTGGAACGCGAATTTGGCATGGATCTGATTACGACGGCACCCTCCGTCACCTATGACGTTGAATTGACGGACGGAAGTCATATCAGCGTCACGAACCCTTCCGAAATGCCGGAAGCGCCTAAGATAAGACAAATCAACGAGCCCTTCGTCAAAGCTGAAGTCATGGTTCCAAACGAATACGTCGGAGCCGTAATGGAGCTTTGTCAACGTAAGCGCGGCAATTTCAAGACCATGGAATATTTGGACGATTATCGCGTCAACGTGATTTATGAAATGCCGCTTTCAGAAATTATTTTTGATTTCTTTGACAAATTAAAATCCAGCACTCGCGGCTACGCATCGCTTGATTATGAGCTTGACGGAACACGACCGAGCGATCTGGTCAAAATCGACATCTTGCTCAACGGTCACAAAGTCGACGCATTGAGTTTCATTTCGCACAGAGAATTTGCGCCGCAGCGCGCCAGAGTAATTACCGACAAGCTTAAGACGATTATTCCGCGTCAAAACTTTGAAATTCCGATTCAGGCTGCAATCGGAGCCAAAATCATTGCCAGAACAAACATCAAAGCCTACCGCAAGGACGTTACAGCAAGGATTCATACCGGTGACCCCGACAGACGCGCCAAGCTGCTCGATAAGCAAAAGCGCGGCAAGAAACGCATGAAAGCCGTCGGTCGAGTGGTTGTTCCGCAAGAAGCCTTCATGGCGGTTCTCAAAACTGATGAAGAGGTCAAATAAAGGGGGATAAAATTGGACGCACGTCAATTATCAAAACGCTTGGAAGAAGTCGCCTCTTTTGTGCCTGACGGGGCGCGTTTGGCCGACATCGGCTCAGATCATGCCTATCTGCCGGCCAATCTTGCCTTGAACGGAAAAATCGCATTTGCAGTTGCGGGCGAAGTCGTCAAGGGACCTTTTGAAAATGCAGAGCATGAAATCAAAAAAGAAGGTCTTGAAGCAAAAGTCAAAGCACGTTTGGCAAACGGACTGGCAGCAATTGAAGCAAACGATCAGATAGATACCGTTACAATCTGCGGAATGGGCGGACCGCTCATCTGCGAGATTCTTGAAAGCGGCAAAGAAAAGCTTTCAAATCATCCATTGCTGATTTTGCAGCCGAATGTCGGCGAAGAAAACGTCAGAGTTTTTTTGCAAAAAAACGGATATTGGATTGAAGACGAACGAATTCTTGAAGAAGACGGGCATACGTATGAAATCATCGTTGGCAGATATCATGGCGAAAAACAGCCGTTGACGAAAGAAGAGCTCATGTTTGGTCCGTTTTTGATGAGGAATCAAAGCCCTGTATTTGTCAGAAAATGGCAAAAAGAGATTGAAAAGACCAACAGGGTTTTGAGTCAGCTGCAAAAAGCAAATCAGGTTCCTGTTGAAAAGAAGCGGGAACTTGAAACAGAAATCAAACGAATCGAAGGTGTCATCAATGGTTAAAGTCAAAGAAATCATCAACCGCTTTTACCGCTTTGCGCCGCGGTTTATTGCCGAGCCGAACGATCCTGTCGGATTACAGCTCGGAGACATGGAACATGAGGTCAAAAAGATGATGCTGACGCTTGACGTCAGACCGGATGTCGTCAAAGAAGCAATAGAAAATGACGTCGACTTCATTTTTGCACACCATCCGGCAATGTTTGTGCCCGTTCATCAAATCGACTTGAGCAATCCGCAGCAGAAGATGTATGCTGATATCTTAAAACATGGGATTACCGTTTTTGGAGCGCATACGCTGCTTGACAATGCCAATGGCGGGACAAGTGACTGGCTTGCCGAAGACTTAGGTCTGAAAGATTGCGAAATTTTGCTTTCGGAAAAGCAAGAGACTTGGTATAAGCTGGCTGTTTTCGTACCTGAAAACGATGCTGAAAAACTGAGGAACGCTTTAGGTGCAGCTGGTGCCGGCAAGCTGGGCAACTATTCTCATTGCTCGTATTCGCTCAAGGGAACTGGACGTTTTTTGCCTGAGGATGCCGCAAATCCTTATATCGGCACTCCCGGCAAAGCAGAAGAGGTTGCAGAACAAAAAGTTGAAGTCGTTTTTCCGGCTCATCTGAAAGAAAAAGTCTTGGATGCGATGCGAAAAAATCATCCGTATGAAGAAATCGCCTTCGACCTTTACCGTGTTGAAGGATTAGGCGAGAAGTACGGGATGGGGCGAATCGGCAATTTGAGACATCCGATGACCGTCAAGGAATACGCTGAATTTGCCAAAAAAGCACTAAACGTCGAAGGCGTGCGTCTGATTGCCAAAGATCAAAACAAGCTGGTCAAGAAGGTCGCCGTTTTAGGCGGATCAGGTTCCAAATTTTATGGCGATGCGCTAAAAAAAGGTGCTGACGTCTATGTTACGGGCGACGTGACGTATCATACGGCGCACGATATTTACGAATCGGGGCTGGCCGTGATCGATCCGGGACATTATTTCGAATCCGTTTGCAAATATCGTTTGACGGACATTTTCAAAAATTGGACAAAAGAGGAAAATTGGCCGATTGAAGTCATGACGTCAAGAATTAATACGAATCCGTTTAAATTGATTTAAAAAAATTTATGCATAGAAAGGGTTTTTTAAATGACAAAATATGAAACGCTTGTACCACGCTTTATCAAATACGTAAAAAAGGAAACTCGTTCCGATGAAAATTCGACAACGGTGCCTTCAACGGCAACGCAGGTCGAATTTGCCAAGGAAATTGCCGAAGAGCTCAAAAATTTGGGTATGTCAAATGTTCGAATCTCGCCTGAAAGCGGCTATGTTTTTGCAACGCTTGAAAGCAATCTGGACAAGGACGTCAAAAAAGTCGGCTTTATCGCGCACATGGATACGGCCGATTTCAACGCGACAAACGTCAATCCGCAGATCGTTGAAAATTATGACGGCAAAAGCGACATCAAGCTTGATCATGACGGCAAATACGTTTTGACGACTTCCGAATTTCCGAATCTTAAAAATTACAAGGGGCACAATCTGATTACGACGGACGGCACGACGCTTTTAGGTGCCGACGACAAGGCCGGCGTGGCCGAAATCGTAACGGCAATCGAATACCTGACGAATCATCCTGAAATCAAGCACGGCGAAATCGAAGTCGGAATCGGACCTGATGAAGAAATCGGGACCGGCGCCGACCGTTTTGACGTCAAGGATTTTGGAGCGGATATCGCATATACGGTTGACGGCGGACCTTTGGGAGAATTGGAATATGAAACGTTTAACGCTGCTGCAGCCAAGATGACGTTCATCGGCAAGGACGTTCACCCCGCAACGGCCAAGGGCGTGATGGTCAATGCCATTCAGCTTGCGATGGATTTTCATGCAGCGCTTCCTAAAGACGAGGTTCCTGAAAAAACGGAAGGAAGAGAGGGCTTCTATCACGTTTTGTCGATTGACGGAACCGTTGATGAAGCACACAGCCAGTATATCGTGCGCGACCATGATCGTGAAAAATTTGAAGAAAGAAAGCAAGTGATGAAAGATATCGTCGAGAAGATGAACGCAGATCTTGGCGAAGAACGCGTCGTCATGAACATGTTTGACCAGTATTACAACATGCGCGAAGTAATCGAAAAGGATATGACGGTCGTTGATCTTGCCAAAAAAGCCATGGAAAATCTTGACATCGCACCGGTCATCTATCCTGTTCGAGGAGGCACCGACGGATCAAAGATTTCATTTATGGGCCTGCCGACGCCGAACCTTTTTGCCGGTGGCGAAAACATGCATGCGCGTTACGAATACGTTTCAGAACAGGTTATGGAAAAAGCTGCGGACGTCTTGCTTGAAATCGTGAAGCTGGTTGCGGAAGATTAATCGTTTGTAAAATTCAGTGTCGCAATTCGAGGTGGAAAATGAATGAATGGAAGAACAGGTTTTCTTCGCTGACGATTCAGATGGCTGGCAGTATTTTGCGCACAATGAAAGAGATTCCGCTTGTCAGCGTTGACGACAGAAACATATTTTTTACGGTGGTTTTCAGTCAAAATATCAAGACAACCGTCACGCTGACGGAAGAAAGAAACGACATCGAACAATCGACTTGCCAGTGCGGTCGCAGGAATTGCATTCACCTGGCGATGCTGATGACTATTCTTGAGCATAAAAAATTGCTTGGAGAGGACAATTCTTCTGAAAGCAGGAATTTCGATAAAAGCACGTTTAAATGGCTGAGAGATTGGGATGAAGAAACTTATTACTACAATCTTCCCAAGCTCTTTTCCGACCTTCCGTTCAGCGAATATGATTGGAACCAAGCCCTTAAAAAGCGTGATGAAAATGCTGCTTGGTGTCATTTTGAAATCAAAAACGGCTGTTTTTGCATGACCATGGACAAAGGTTGGGGAATCACTGAAATTCGTTTCAACCGAGAAAAGATCGTCAGTTACGATTGTTATAGCAATCCTGGCGATTGGTGCAAACATTTGACTGAGTGCTGCGTAATGGTTGCAAAGGATGTTTTGGAAAACAACGTCAATCCCGAAGAAGAAACGTTTGGCAAAGATTTCGTCTGCATGGATCTTGGAGGAGAAAAAAAGACGCCGACGCTGAAATTGTATCCGGAAATCTCCAAAAAATATACCAATGATTACGATGAATTGTCATTCAGGGTCGGAAGAATCGATGAGAAAAAAAGTTTTGTCGTTAAGGACATCAAAGATTTTTATGAAAAGCTTGTCGCTGAAGATGAGTATCAGATTACGCCTAACAAATCGATTTTTTTTGATGAAGAAAGCTTGAACGAGCAGGATGAAGAACTGATCAGGTTCGCATACAACGAAAAAATCGAAGAGGATTACGGGCGCGGCTATTCCAGGATTGAATCAAAGGCGCTTGCGATGTCGCCTCCAAGATATGATGGCTTGTTCGACAGGACAAAAACGGTAAAAATCGATAAAAACGTCTATTTTAAAAAAGATGACGAATTTGATTTTTTGTTTGAATGCAAAAGAGATGACAAAAGAAACGGCTATCACTTTCTTTACTCATTTCCGTCGAAGATGATTGAAGGGTCAGAGCGAATCTATTATTTTAATCGCAACGATTTTTCCATGTGCGGAAGCAGCGTTACCGATACAAAGAGAAGACTTATCAGAAAACTTGAAAAATATTGCGCATATCCCGGAGAAAGACAGGACATCTTTATCAGTGATGCAAACAAGCATGAATTGAGCGATCTGATCGGAAAAATCGAAAAATTGGGAATGAAAGTCGAAGGAAAGCCTGAACTTTCAAAAGATGAGGCAAAGAAACCAGAAGTTTCCTATTATTTCGATGCTGATAAGGAAAATTTCTTCTGCAAGGTCGAATGCACGTACGGTGGTGAGCACTATCCGATCGAGCTGAACGATTTCGGAATAATCAAAGGTCAGAAAAATCGAAAGCGCAGCGAATATTTTGAAAAAAAGGCAATCGAACATTTGCGCGGCAAGTTTGTTTTTGATGAAGAAGCTTTCGTCACGGAACGCGACACGGAAAATACTGAGATGATTTTTGAAAGATTGCTTCCAAAACTGAAAAAAACAGGCAGTGTCATGGGAACGAGGGCCTTTCAAAATGCTCGCATTTACCGCCAGCCTAAATTTAGCGTCGGTTTGTCGTTTAACAACGATTTGCTGAACATTGAAGTGACCAGCTCTGATTTTTCGCCGGAAGAACTGTCCGAAATTTTAGGCAGCTATACGCCCCAAAAGAAATTCTATGTTCTTAAAACGGGGAAGAGGCTCAAATTTGACGATGAAGACAAAACGTTTGAAGAATTATTTAAAACGATGAAAATGATCGGTGCAACGCCCGAAGAATTTGTTAAAGGCAAGCTTGATCTGCCGCTTTATCGTGCCTTTTATTTGGAATCAGTGCTTCAGGAAAAAGAAAGATTGACCGTTTCTTCCGATGAGCGAATCAAAAGCTTTGTAGAGAGTTTTGAAAGCTTTACGGAAGAACAACTGCCTCTTCCCTCGGGATTGAACGCCAAACTGCGTCCTTATCAAGAAGAGGGCTATCGGTGGATGGCTTCGCTTGCGAACGGAAATTTCGGCGGAATCCTGGCCGATGAAATGGGGCTTGGCAAGACTTTGCAGACAATCACTCTTTTGTTGGCCGCCAAAGACGACAAAATCAGTCAGGTCGGTTCCGGTCAGGCTTTAATCGTGACACCGGCTGCTTTGCTCTACAACTGGCAAAACGAGCTTGAAAACTTTGCGCCGACGCTCAAGACATTGGTGATCAATGGCACTAAAAAACAGCGTCACGATCTGCTTGCAGACGTTGCCGACTATGATATCGTTTTGACCACTTATGATCAGCTCAAGCGCGACTTTGAAGATTATCTTGAGCTTGAATTTGAATACGAAATCATTGATGAAGCTCAAAACATCAAAAACAGCACGACGCAGGCTTCGAAAGCAGTCAAAACGATTGATGCCAAAACGCGCTTTGCTTTGACGGGAACTCCGATCGAAAATCGTTTGAGCGAGCTTTGGAGCATTTTTGATTACGTCATGCCGGGATATTTGTTCAGCTATAATGAATTCAGAGAACAGTTTGAACGTCCGATCATGATCGATGAAGAAAAAGGCATGCAGAAGGCTTTGATCAAGATGATTGTGCCGTTTGTGCTGCGCCGAAAAAAAAGCCAGGTTCTAAAAGACTTGCCAGAGAAGATTGAACGGCCATATTATGCTGAAATGTCTAAAAAACAGGCCGGCTTGTATCAGGCAATGGTTAATGAATTGAGAACGGAGCTCAGTCAAAAAAGTGCTGATGAATTCAAGCAGTCAAAGATTGAGATTTTGGCGAAACTGACCAAAATTCGACAGATTTGTTGCGACCCAAGTCTGGTCTATTCTGATTATGACGGAGAATCGGGCAAAACGGACACCTGCATGGAGCTGATCGAATCGGCTCTTTCCGGGGGACACAGAATTATTGTTTTCTCGCAATTTGTTTCGATGCTTTCGATTCTTGAAAAGAAACTCAAACAAAGAAAGATTGAGTTCTATAAGATTGTCGGTGAAACACCTAAGGAAGAGCGATTCAAGATGGTCGAGGAGTTTAACCAAAACGACGTGCCGATTTTTTTGATTTCGCTGAAAGCAGGAGGAACGGGACTAAATCTTGTCGGGGCCGACGTCATCATTCACTATGACCCGTGGTGGAATGAGGCGGCGCAAAATCAGGCTACGGACAGGGCGCATCGAATTGGTCAGACAAAAAACGTCTTGGTTTATAAGCTGATCGTCAAAGATACGATTGAAGAAAAAATTCTTAAAATGCAAGAGCAAAAATCAAAGCTTGCAGATGACATCTTGTCCGGCAAGGGCATGCAGAGCGGGATTATTGATAAAGATGATCTGATGAATCTGTTGTGAAACTAAAAAAGGCTTTGAAAAAACTCTGTCTCAAATTGAAAAACCGGATGATTTGCAATTAATTGCAAATCTTATCCGGTTTTTTTGCGTATGTATGACAATCGCCTTCCAAGACGGAAATAGCTGAAAAGCGACTGTCGGCAAATTTGAATGCGATTTAGCGTGCTGATTTAGCGAGCACTGCATTTGGCAAAATCACTGCCGGTCACGGACACATTGAGTAAAATGCAGGATTTGGCCGTAAAATTTGAATGAAATTTTGAATAAACTGGTTGATCAGCACCGTTTTAAAAACGATAGCGCGTGAAAAATTGAAGAAAATCCGGACAAAGTCAGTCGCTTATCGATCGTCTTAGTTCGGCTTTTCGTTTAATTCAAGAAAGAAAAGAGACTTTTTTCCCAGCCTCTTTTGGTTACAAGCAAACGGCAATGGCCTAAGCAATTTTATTGACAAAAATTAAGCGTCAAATTATGATATAGATAACAAATTTCAATGGAAGGAAAGAATACGATGATAAAACGTTCAACGTGCAGAAATTGTTATTTAAATAAAGGCGGAATCATTTGTCAGATAAAGGTCTGTTGCAGAAATCATCCTGCAGAAGAAACTTTTAAATGACCCGTGTTTCCGTTTTGCATTGCGGAAAGCACGGGTCTTTTTTTAATCATATAAGGGGTTTTTACTATGAATGATAAGAAAAAAAAACTATTTGCGGCATCAATAATGCTATTGATCGGGGCGGGACTTGCCGGATGTGCAAAATCAAGCGATGATGCGAGTCAAAAGCAGGTTTTGAAGCTTTCTGCAAGCGCTCCGCTTGATACGATCGATATTTCAAAAGCAACCGGATACGGACAAACAGGCAATATCTTTGAAAGTTTTTACCGTTTGGGAAAGGACGGGAAAGCAACTCCGGGATTGGCGAAATCCGGCAAAGTTTCAAAGGACGGACTGACATGGACTTTTAAACTCAGGAATGCCAAATGGAGCAATGGTGACAAGATTACGGCTGACGATTTCGTCTATTCTTGGAGGAGGTCGATCGATCCGAAAACCGAATCTCCGTACGCATATTTGTTTTCAGGCGTCAAAAATGCTGATGAAATTGCGGCCGGAAAGTTGAGCACCGACAAGCTCGGCATCAAAGCGCTTGACAAAAATACCGTTCAGGTTGAGCTTGACAAGCCGATTGCCTATTTCAAAGTTCTGCTCGCTTATCCGCTTTTTGGACCGCAAAATCAAAAGTTCATTGAAAAATACGGCAAAAAATATGCAACGCGTTCAAAATATATGGTATATTCCGGTCCCTTCAAAATGACGGACTGGAACGGAACTTCCGACAAGTGGAATTTTGTCAAAAATGATCAATATTGGGACAGGGGTTCGGTCAAACTCAAAAAGATAACCTATAAGGTCGTCGGAAACACAAATACGGGCTATCAGCTTTATTCGCAAGATAAGTTAGATATGACGCCGCTTTCGAACCAGCAAGTCAAAAGTTTGAAGAATAATCCGGAATTTAAGCAATATCCTTATTCATACGTTTCATATCTTTCATATAACTTTCAAGCCAAAGATCCAACGGTCAAAAAGGCGCTTAATAACAGGAACGTTCGTTTGGGACTCTCGCTTGCGCTTGATCGAAAAGTTTTGATCAATAAAGTTTTCGGCGATGGTTCCAGCCTTCCGACGGGGTTTGTTGCAAGAGATCTGGCGCATGATCCCAAAAACGGGGATGATTTTGCAAAAGAGCAGGCAGTTTCCGGCACCGTAAGCCACAATGAGGAAAAAGCCAGAAAATATTTTGAAAAAGGCATGAAAGAAATCGGTGCAAGCAAGCTGACGATGACGATTTTGGCCGCAAACGACAATGCCAATAGCGGTCCGTTGACTCAGTACCTGCAGTCTCAATATACGAAGGTGCTTCCGGGAATCAAAATCAATTTGGCCTCAATTCCTGGAAAAAGTGCTTTGGACAGAGCCCAAAGAGGCGATTATGATATTTACGTTTCTGGTTGGGGCGGAGACTTCAATGATCCGATTACGTTCTTGCAGATTCCTCTGACTGGTACTTCATACAATTATGGCAAGTATTCGAATCCGCAATATGATGCTTTGATTAAAAAAGCAGAGGGTGAAGATGCAAATAACGAAGAAAAGCGTTGGCAGGATCTGGTGTCAGCAGCCAGAATTTTCAATGCCGATCAGGGGGTGACGCCAATTTACCAACAGACGACGGCATATATGCAAAAAAAGAGCGTCAAAGGCATCATTCACAATACGGCCGGAACCCAGTGGAATTACAAGTACGCATATATCAAATAAGTTTTTCACGAGGCTTTGAAAAAACTATGCTTCAAATTGAAAAACCGGATGATTTGCAATTAATTGCAAATCTTATCCGGTTTTTTCGTATGCATTACAATTTTCTTTCTATGATGGAAATAAGCCAGAAAGTCTGATTTTATTTTCATGTATCAAAACGTCCCAAATAGGCCATTGTATGTAACCGAGGATTGCCATTTACGGGCAAATCTTAAAAAACGGCATTTTGCCCGTAAGCCATCTTGACGTATTGATTGAGCAGGCGATGCACAGTGCTGCATTTGACAAAAAATTCAGAGCGTTGATACTTCAGCATCTGCGCAATTTTTAAGGAAAGGTTAAAGTTTGACCTTTTTTGACCAATTTGAAACAAAAGTACCCCCATTTTGGATGAAACGTTGTAAAATTGATTTGTAAGAAAATTTGATCGGAGGGCTTTTTATGAGTGAAGAACCAAAATTTACTTCAGCGGTGCAAGACGCGCTTGCCGAGGCACAAAAAATTGCGGTTGCAAGGCATCATCAAGCAATCGAAATTCCGCATCTATTCAAATTTTTAGTTCAACCTGGCGAACTTGCAGCCGATATCTACAAAAAGGCTGGTATTGACATAGTTTCGTTTGAAAAGAAAATGGACGATGAACTTGACAGAATCGCTGTCGTCGAAGGAACGAATGCATATGGTCAAAGTCTTTCGCAGAATATGTACAAATTGATGCAGGATGCGGAGATGATTCGAGCCGAATTTTCGGATGAGTATGTTGCAATCGACACGTTGCTCCTTGCTTTGATGAAACAAAAGTATAATCCGTTGAGCGAATATCTGACCGCTCATGGTGCAGATGAGAAAAAACTGAAGAAAGTCGTTGAAGAAATGCGTGGTGGTGAAAAAGTGACGTCAAAAAATCAAGAAGAACAATACAAGGCGCTTGAAAAATACGGCGTTGACCTTGTCAAAAAGGTTCGTTCCGGCAAACAGGATCCGATTATCGGGCGCGATGAAGAAATTCGCGACGTGATCAGAATCTTGTCGCGCAAAACGAAGAATAATCCTGTTTTGATCGGTGAACCCGGTGTCGGCAAAACCGCCATTGTTGAAGGTCTTGCACAAAGGATCGTGAAAAAAGACGTTCCGGACAACCTGAAAGACAAGACGATTTTTTCGCTTGACATGGGCTCTTTGATTGCAGGGGCCAAGTACCGCGGCGAATTTGAAGAACGATTGAAGGCAGTCTTAAAAGAAGTAACCAAAAGCGAAGGTCGAATCATCTTGTTCATCGATGAGATTCACAACATCGTTGGTGCCGGAAAAACTGAAGGAAGCATGGATGCCGGCAACCTGCTGAAACCGATGCTTGCGCGAGGAGAACTGCATTTGATCGGAGCAACCACGCTTGACGAATACCGTGAGTACATGGAAAAAGACAAGGCTTTGGAAAGACGTTTCCAAAAAGTTCTGGTTAAAGAACCGGACGTTGAAGACACGATCACGATTTTGCGCGGGTTGAAGGAACGCTATGAGATTCACCATGGCGTAAGGATTCACGACAATGCCCTCGTGGCTGCGGCTACTCTTTCAAATCGTTACGTTACCGACCGTTTTCTTCCTGACAAGGCAATTGATCTGATCGATGAGGCATGCGCCGAAATCAGAGTCGAAATGAACTCGATGCCGACTGAACTTGATCAGGTCACGCGTCAGCTGATGAGACAAGAAGTCGAAGAAGCCGCTTTGAAAAAAGAAAACGATCCGGCTTCAAAGAAACGTTTGGCTGAACTTCAAGAAGATCTCGCTGAATCGCGCGAACGGGCAAACAAGCTCAAAATGCGCTGGGAAAGCGAAAAAGAAGACATTCAAAAAGTTTCTGACAAAAAGCAGGAAATCGACAAGGCCAAGCATGATCTGGAAGAAGCAGAAAACAAGTATGATCTGGAAGAAGCAGCTCGTTTGCAGCATGCGGTCATTCCAAAACTTGAAAGCGAACTGGAAGAACTTGAAAATACGAAACGTCCTGAAGATTGGCTCGTCGAAGAGTCCGTCATGGAAAATGAAATTGCGGAAGTCGTCAGCCGCATGACGGGCATCCCGGTTGCCAAACTTGTTCAGGGAGAAAGGCAAAAGCTTTTGCACTTGGCAGATACTTTGCATGAGCGAGTCATCGGACAAGATGAAGCCGTTGATGCCGTTGCCGATGCGGTGCTTCGTTCAAGAGCAGGACTTCAGGATCCTTCCAAACCGCTCGGCTCGTTCATGTTTCTTGGACCTACGGGCGTTGGCAAGACCGAACTTGCCAAAGCGCTCGCAGAAGATTTGTTTGACTCTGAAAAACACATGGTTCGAATCGACATGTCAGAATATATGGAAAAAGCTTCCGTGTCGCGTTTGGTCGGTGCTGCTCCCGGCTATGTCGGCTATGAGGAAGGCGGACAGTTGACGGAAGCCGTTCGGCGCAATCCTTACACGATCGTTTTGTTTGATGAAATTGAAAAGGCTCATCCGGACGTCTTCAATATTTTGCTGCAAGTTCTTGATGACGGACGCTTGACTGACGGTCAAGGTCGGACGGTTGATTTCAAAAATACGATTCTTATCATGACATCAAATCTTGGGTCCGGAATTTTGCTTGACAACGTTCAAGCAGACGGAAAAGTTTCCGATGAGACCAGACAGTCCGTAATGAAACTTGCACAGACGCATTTCAAGCCTGAATTTTTAAATCGAATCGATGACATCATCATGTTTGCGCCGCTCGGAAAAGAAGCTATTCAAAAGATCGTTCAAAAATTCGTTTCGCAGCTTTCAAAGCGGCTCGAAAGTCAGGAAATTACGCTCAGGATTACCGACAAAGCATGCGATTGGCTGGCTGATAAAGGATATGATCCGGCTTATGGCGCACGTCCTTTGCAACGCTTTATCACGAACAACGTCGAAACGCCGCTTGCAAGAGAAATTATTGCAGGGAAAGTCATGCCGCATTCAGAGGTTTTAATTGACTTGGATGAAAACGGAAAATTGAGTTTTTCCGCTTCTGAGACGGTTGCAGACTGATTCGGAAGTGACGCTAAACCAGCGGGGCTTTTTTTGATTCTAAAAAAGCCGAGGCAATTGTGAAGTGCCCTATAATTGTTAGACAAAGTAGTCTAATGATTGTGGGGTATTTTTTATGGCAAAGTACAGTCCGGAACTGAAAGCGGAAATTATTAGTAAATATAATCAGGGAATGGCAACGAGTATCCAATTAGCTCGAGGATACAACCTCAATTCAAGGGTTGTTCGAAGCTGGATTCAAACATATCGACTTCAAGGTAAAATTCGTCATAGTAGAAATAAGAGAATATTTGACACTGATTTTAAACTGGCTGTGATAGACTATTATCAAACACATGAGGTAACCATAGCTGAAGTTGCTGCCAGGTTTGATCTGCTTCCAGGTCAAGTATCCCATTGGAGGACACTATTTAAAACGGGTGGTATAGAAGCTTTGCGTCCTCATCAAAAGGGAAGGAAGCCAAAACAAATGAAATCACCAAAACACCCGGAAAAGAAACCAACATCATCAGAATTGAGCGAAAATGAGCGGCTGAAGGCTGAAATTATCAAGCTAAAGAAAGAATTGTATGATGCACGTCTGGACGCAGCCATATTAAAAAAAGCGGCGGCCCTGTTCTGGAACTCAAAGCACGACGGAAAACGATGATTCTTGACCAGATCAGGGCCGAACAGTTACAAATGCCTAAAGCTGAACGTTTCAGTCTTAATGACTTACTGTCTAAATTAGAGTTGAAACGGGCAACTTACTATGATGAACGTAAGCGCATCAGTAATAAGTTTGACAAGTATCATGAAGTTAAAAGGCAGATGATGATTATTGCGCAGAAGTATTCCATGAGAAATCGTTTCACTGCCGGTTATCGACGAATTCAAGTTGAATTGGAACGTCTGGGAATTCATCTGGCTGGTGATACCGTTCGGAGGCTAATGCGTGACCTGGACATTCAGGTAACCATCTACAACCGTCATCAAAATCGAAAGTATTCGTCCTATCGAGGTACCGTAGGTCATCTTGCTCCTAACCGATTACATCAGAACTTTTGCGCGACAAAACCCTATCAGGTGTGCCATACAGATGTCAGTCAGGTCCGTCTGGCTAATCAAACCTGGGCTTACCTTTCGGTGATGACTGATGAGGCCAGTAAGGAAGTTCTGGCATGTCAGGTCAGCCTTCACCCGAATTCAGATTTAATTACAAGGACTGTGGATGAATTAATCAGGAATCTTCCTGATCATGCCTGCCCCTTGATTCATTCGGATCAGGGATGGCAGTATCAGTTGCCTTACTATACTCAAAGATTGGCTAACCATCACTTTGTTCAAAGTATGTCTCGTAAGGGACATTGTCTGGATAACGCACCAGTGGAAAGCTTTTTCCACATACTGAAAACTGAGTTGCTGGATGGGCTACCATTATTTGAAGACATTACTGCATTTCAAATGATGGTTCAAGACTATATCCATTTCTTTAATTACGAACGGGTTTCTTTAAAAACAAAAGGCATGACTCCGGTAGAATACCGAAATCATGCCATGACAGCTTAATTGTTTAATTTTGTCTAACTTTTTTATTGCACTTCAAATTGCCCTCGGCTCTTTTATTACTTCTTTTCAGGACTCTTAACGAAAAGCGATAAGAGATTGATTGCAATCAGTCCTCCGATTGCGGGAATGACGGCACTCATTGCGGGATCGAACGCAGTCCCGCTCAAAGCGGAAAGCACGTATCCGATGACTTCACCATAAATAGCGCCCCAGACCAAAATAGTCAGTTGTTTTGCCATTTGAAAACACCTCTCATTCGTTACATATTGTAGCACAAACTTCTTTTCATTTCATAAATAATTTGAGGAATTTGTCGCAAAAAAATGGAAGTATCTTAGAAATTTTAGTATAATGTAAACAAATAGCGTACATGTGTTTTTGTTTTAGAAAGGATGACGCAAAATGTTTGCACCGCTTCAAGTAAAAAGCGCATATAGTCTGTTGCAAAGCCCGCTTAAGATCAGCGATTACGTCGAAGCCGCAAGCAAGATGGGATATGAGGCACTTTGCCTGACCGACGTCGACGTTCTTTATGGCGCGTTTGAATTTTTTGAAGCATGTCGTAAATACGGAATAAAAAAACCGGTAATCGGAATTGAGCTTAATATGCAAGGAGACGGTGAAGAAGAACCGATTTCTTTGCTTTTGCTTGCCAAAAATGCAGCAGGGTATCGAAATTTAGTGAAAATTTCATCAAACAAACTGTCTGAAAACAGCCTTGATCCGCATGACAACCCGCAAACGTGCGATGACATAAAAGATTGTCTTGACGGGGTGGCGGTGATTGTTTCGCCCGAGTCGATCAAGGTTGCAAGCTCGCCGAAGTTTCTTAAAAAGCTGCAGTCAAACGGTGCAAAACTGTATCTGGGCAAAGGACCTCAATTTTCGCGCGAACTTTTGCTTGATGCGTATCGGATCGCAGAAACTTTGAAGATTCCGCAAATCGCCTTGTCAAAAGTCGAATATCTGAAGCCGGATGATTATTTTGGACAAGTGGTTCTCCAGGCGATTGATGCGGATGAAAGAATCAATTTTGATCAGCGTATGTCCGGTTCTGAATATCTGAAGTCACCGAATGAATATCAAATCGATTATAAAAATGCAGGGATGGAAACCGAATTTGGCCAAACTGAGAAACTTCTTTCCGAAATCGACTTTTGGCTGACTCCATCTGAAATCTCGTTGCCGCATTACAAATTTCAAAAGGGCGTTGTAAAAGTTTCATCACATGATTATTTGAAACGGCTGTGCGCTGACGGAATCAAGCGCTGTTTCAGAGAGAATCCTGATAAGATCGACATTTATCAAAAGCGTCTTGATTACGAGCTTAAAGTGATTCATGAGATGGGATTCGAAGACTATTTCTTGATTGTCAGCGGGATTACGCAATATGCGCGCTCAGTCGGTATCATCGTTGGACCCGGACGCGGATCTGCCGCCGGATCGCTGGTATCTTATGTCTTGCGCATTACCGATGTGGATCCGATTAAGTATAATCTTTTATTTGAGCGTTTCTTAAATGAAGAACGTCACGAAATGCCTGATATCGACCTGGATATTCCTGACAATAAGCGTGATCGGATCATCAAGTATGTTTATGATACGTACGGAAGTCGACACATGGCACAAATTATTACGTTTGACACATTTGGTGCCAAGCAGGCCTTGCGCGACGTATGCCGCATATTCGGGCTGACTCAGGCCGAGACTGAGGCTTGGTCAAAGGCGATACCTTTCGGGGATAAAATGACGCTTGAGCGTGCTCGGAGGGAATCTCAGCGAATCAGAAATTTGATCGCGGACAGCAAAAGAAACGAGCGCCTGTTTGAAACTGCGCAAAAGCTTGAAGGGTTGCCCAGACATTTTTCGACGCATGCTGCCGGAATCGTTTTAAGCGATCAAAATCTTGACGAAGTCGTTCCGGTTCAAATCGGAAATGACGGTTATTTGATGACCCAGTTTTCAAAAAAACCGGTTGAAAAAGCAGGTTTGCTCAAAATCGACCTTTTAGGTTTGAAAAATTTGCGAATTTTGAATACGGCAAAGAATCTTGTCAACCAAAATGTAGCATCAAAGCTTGATCTTGAACAAATTCCGCTCGACGACAAAGAAACTTTGGAACTCTTTTATAATGCCAAAACGGAAGGAATTTTTCAATTTGATTCATATGGAATCAGACAGGCCATGCTTAAAATCAGACCTGAGAATTTTGAAGACATCGTTGCTTTGAATGCCTTGTATCGTCCAGGACCGATTCGAAACATTGACGAATTTACGGCAAGACGTCACGGACGAAAAAATGTTTCTTATCCGGCAAAGGTTTTGGAACCAATTTTAAATAGCACTTACGGAATTATCGTCTATCAGGAGCAAGCCATGCAGGTTTCGTCAAAAATGGGTGGTTTCACATTGGGCGAAGCCGATATTCTGCGTCAGGCAATCAGCAAGAAGGAACATGAAACGATTGAAAGAATGCGCGTCAAATTTGTCGCAGGTGCTCAAAAAAAGGGTTTCTCAAAAGAAGACGCATTGCGAGTTTACGATTACATTGAACGATTTGGAGAATACGGCTTCAATCGTTCGCACGCCGTTGCGTATTCGAAGATGGCTTTTCAGATGGCTTACCTTAAGGCACATTACCCGGCAGAATTTTATTGTGCGCTGCTTAGTACCGTAATCGGCAACGTTGAGAAGACTCAAAGCTTTTTGGTGGCTGCCAAGAAGCGCAAAATCAAGATCCTTGCGCCCGACATCAATAAAAGCAGTTATGATTTTCGCATTTCTGACGGTGGCATCATGTTTGGCTTTCTGTCCGTGAAGGGAATCAGATTCGATTTTATTCGACAGATTTTGGCTGAGCGCCATGCTGGCGGATACCGACCTTTTAAAAGTCTGGATGATTTCATGAACAGAATGGTTGATCGTGCTCTTGTCGATAAGCAAGATCATGACGGTGATGCAAAAGAACGCGAAAAAATCGCCAAAAGCTACAGACCGATCGTTGAAACGCTGATTTACGTCGGAGCGTTTGATTCTTTGGGAGCCGATCGAAGTCAACTTTTGAACAGGCTTGACGTTTTGGTGAAGTACGATCAGCTTTCGATGAGTGTTCCCTTGCTTGAATCGCTTTTCGTGCCTAGCAAGAAAAACGTCAAGAAACTGACTCTGGATGAGCGGTTGGAAAAAGAAAAGGAACATCTTGGCGTATACCTGTCAGCGCATCCGCTTGACAAATACAGTGCATTCGCACAAGGAATCGGAGCAAGTTCGCTTGCCAGCCTTGTTCCCGATCAGCAGGCAATCGTTCTTGTTAGAATTAAGGAAATTAAGAAGATCAAGACCAAAAAAGGCGACGAGATGGCGTTTGTTTCATGCATTGATCAGACGGGCGAGATGGAGGCAACTTTTTTCCCTAAACAGTTTCTCAGATATCATAAAGGATTGAAAGGAAATGCCGAGTTGTTGTTTTACGGCAGAGTTCAGGAACGAAACGGTCTTTCTTTCGTGGTTGATCGCGTCGAGCCGATTGAATATATTGCACTGCATTTTCCAAACACGATCACGATCGAAACGAAACGCCAGTTGTTTGCCATTATGAAACGATATTTGGGACCGATACCGGTCATCGTCGAAGATGAAGCAAAACAGACGAAGAAGATGTTGGACAGAAGATTTTGGCTCAAAAAAGATCAAAAGATGCTGGAAGAAATCGGTGAACTGCTGAACCGAGAAAACATCCGGCATGTCAAAGGAAACCCGGGATGATCCCCGGATTTTTTGGTTGGATAACAAAAAACCGAGCCCTAAAAGCTCGGTTAAGTAAGTTATGAATGATTCGGGTGAGATTCGAACTCACGACCGTCCGCTTAGAAGGCGGATGCTCTATCCAGCTGAGCTACCGAACCATCGCAACATCATTTATTATACGACATGGAAAAGGAGAATGTCAAATAAAATTTATGAAAAGATTGTAAAAACGTTTTCGTTACTAAAGGAACACGTGAAATCAATTGTGAACGTTTAACAAGAAATATGTGACTATCAAAGTGTCCAAAGATTATTCCGGCGAAATTTCGCACCGGACGAACCGGCTTGCTTTGAACGCTTCAATTGAAGCAGCCGGCACCGATGAAGACGGCAAAGGTTTCCTGGTCGTTGCTTCAGAGGTTCCCAGTCCGGTCTAACAAAGTTAAAAATAAACGCATGAAATTGAAGAGATCATTTTCTGAATCAAAAATCAATCGAATCTGACGGTTGAAAAAGAACAAGAATCGTTCAGCGGAACCAAAAGCAGATGAAACTCATCGAAAGTGCCATCAAGTCGACATCAGAAGTCTGAAAGAGCAATCAAGGGCTGGCCGACAGCATGGCACAGGTCAAGGATGCAAGCGTCAAGATTGAAGAGATTCAGGGGCAGGTAATGACAAGTCTTGAAGGCATTTCGTCCTCAACGGAAGAAAATGCTGCCGGGACGTAGGAAGTTTCTGCAAATTCCGAAGAGGTCATGGCAACGATGAACTGGCTCAACGGAATTATTTCAGAACTGAAGAAAAATACCGGCCATTTCAAGATTTGATCAAATTTTTTCAACACTCTGCATTTTGTAGGGTGTTTTTGTTATAATGGAAACATCTTGTGGAATGCAGAGGAAAAACAATGGTCAAAAGAAGAAAACAAAACAAAAGCTTTGCGACCCTGATCATTGCCATCGGGGTGGTCCTGCTGAGCTGGACTGCCTTCGGCAAAAAAATCGGCTTGGACGAGTGGCTGAATTCAGGAGGTCAATCTCAAACAAGCCGCGTCCAAAACGACGAAAGCACACCGGAAAGACAGCTTGCGGAAAGCGTTTTGAGCGATTCGATCAGACAAAGACTCGGACAGAAAATCGAGTGGAACGGACATGGAGCCTTCATCATCAATGATAACAAGACCGATTTGAATGCCAATGTTTCAAGTGCTCCGTATGCGGTCAACAGAAAAGAAACCGGGGCGATGATTGGGGATGCCTGGCTGAACAAGACGACCAGACAATACAAAAATCGCAGCGAAACCGGCCAAGGCAGGACCGACTGGCGCCCCCAAGGCTTCAAACAAAAACTTGATTTGAGCGGTCGCTACTCTCATGCTTACGACAGAGGTCACTTGCTGGCTTATGCTTTGGTCGGGGGACTGAGAGGGTTTGACGCATCTGAATCCAATCCAGACAATATCGCAACGCAAACGGCCTGGGCAAATGAGGCCCAAAGCGCAAATTCGACCGGTCAAAACTACTATGAAGGACTTGTCCGAAAAGCGCTTGATCAAAATGAACGGGTTCGCTATCGCGTTACCGATTTGTTTGAAGAAGGCAATCTGGTTCCTTCCGGGGCGCATATTGAGGCCAAAAGCAGATCGGGATCGCTTGAATTCAACGTGTTCGTGCCAAACGTTCAAAAGGGCATCGAAATCAATTACCAAACCGGAGATGTCAGCGTCAAATAATTTTTGAAAGCAGCTCGCGTCATAGCGAGTTGCTTTTTTTGCAATCTGCTCAATAAAAAAATAAAGGAGGGAAATATATGGACTTTAAAGAGGCGATGAAAAAACGACACGTCGTGCGCAGATATCGGGATGAAGAGCTTGACTTAGAAAACGTTCTCAGCCTTAAAAAA
This sequence comes from Ligilactobacillus ruminis ATCC 27782, assembly GCF_000224985.1. Taxonomy (NCBI): domain Bacteria; kingdom Bacillati; phylum Bacillota; class Bacilli; order Lactobacillales; family Lactobacillaceae; genus Ligilactobacillus; species Ligilactobacillus ruminis. The sequence goes on along the minus strand of NC_015975.1, from coordinate 1,081,637 downwards.
GCGCGTCGAAGAAGACAACGAGAAATATCAGGTGCACGTCAAACTGGAAACGGAGGATTCTTCAGCACTGAATCTCATGGGAAAACTGGCTTCCAAAAATGCTGCCAACTATTTTATCATGTCAGGAAAAGAAAGCGCTGATCTGAACGAGAGATTGGGATATGTCGGAGCAGACCTGATGCTTTATGCCCAAACGCTTGGACTCAACACCTGGTGGATTGGCGGAACGTTCAGCAAAAAAACGTCGAAGGAAAAGTTCCCAATCAAAAAGTCATCGGAATCATTGTTGTCGGGTATGGGGAAACCGCTGGGGAACGGCACAAGCAAAAGGATGTCGAAGCAGTCAGTTCATACGAGGGTGAGACACCGGACTGGTTCGTTGCCGGTGTAAATGCAGCGCTGCTTGCACCCACTGCATTTGGCAAACAAAATTTTCTGATCAGCGGAAAAGGTCAAAAAGTCGCTTTGAAATGCGACACCTGCGGAGAAGATCTCGGACTTGTGAAGTATCACTTTGAGCTCGGTGCGGGAAAAGAGAACTTTGAGTGGGAATAGTCTTTACAAGTTAACATAAAATAAATGGAATATTATTAAAACATAACGGAGAAGCTATAAAAGCAAAGCACATAAAATGCTTGGCAGTGCTCTTTTCAGCAGTAACCGTACTCCTCGTAGCATGCCGCAAAGATTCTTTTGATTACGGCGTGTTTATCGGTGATGACATGAATCAGCAGAAAAAATACGAGCGTTATGACAACATAGTGGTTGATCCGAGCAGCTTCAAAAGCAAGCAGGTTGAAACTTTGAAAGCAGACGGCAAAAATGTTTATTGATGGTTAGGTCGTAATACCCGTGACTTTAGTCATGGGATATAAGACCACTGTGAACGCCATGAGGTGTTCTTTTTTAACTTTTTTAATCATTGTGATATAATATAAATATGATTAAAAGAAAGGAGGCGAATACAATGCAACAAACACTGACTGCTAAGATTCGACTGTATCCGACAAACGAACAAATAGTTTCGTTTAAGGCAATAACCAAGGAATATCAACGTCTATGCAATATTGTCAGTCAATGGTATTTTGACGGACATTTTAATGCAAACCAAAAGGTCTTTCAGAAAGATATGTATCGCTATCTGCGAAATGAATCACCAAATCTTAATTCACAAATGGTACAGTCGACTTATCGAACGGTTAAGGCACGATATGATACGGTGAGAACTCAATTGTATCAATGTCCTTATCGTTATGATACTGAAGTGATTGATGAAAAAACTGGCAGACATATTTGGAAATCCGTTCCCCGAACCTTAGATTGGTTATGGAAGCCAATTCACTTCAAACGTCCACAGGCAGACTATGTACACGGTTCTAACTATTCTTTTGTCAAGAATCGTACCATGATTTCGCTTAATGTTTTAGGAAAGCGAATTAAGGTACCCTTCAAAGCTGATTATCTAGCATATTTGTTTTCTGCTAATGCAAAATTGGGAACGGCTAAACTAGTACAGCTTAAAAAGCATTGGTTCTTACATGTTCCTGTTACAATTGAAGTCAGTGAATGGAAACAACTTCGCAATCAGCATATTGTGGGTATTGACCGTGGTTTACGACAAATTATGACCATCTATGATGAAAAAGGAAAAACTAAGTTTTTTAACGGCAAGCAAGTTGCCCATCGTCGAAAGAAATATGCCTACCTGCGTAAACGCCTGCAGTCTGCCAATACCAAATCAGCAAAACGTCATCTGAAACGATTGGCTGGACGAGAGAACCGTTGGATGGAAGATGTTAATCATCGACTGTCTAAGACACTCGTACAACACTACGGAGCAAATACTCTGTTCGTTTTAGAAGACTTGACCAACGTATCATTTGATGAGAAAAACCAAGGCGCTCGTGACCGTAATCGTGATTTGCATTCATGGTCGTTCTACGATTTGCAAGTTAAGCTGACATATAAGTCACAGGCTAATCAATCACAAGTATTGATTGTATCAGCCAAATACACCAGTCAAAGATGCCCTAAATGCGGTCAAATTTGCAAAGAAAACCGCAATCATGCACTACATCGCTATGATTGTGCATACTGCGGTTTTAAAACTAATGATGACCGTGTTGGCGCAATGAATCTGTACGAACTGGGCAAGCAATATCTTACTGGAAACGAGCATCCTAAGTTTGAATTAAATAACGTTACCGACTGACATGTTGGTAATCTAGGGTGCTGTCAACCACCCAAACGTAGCCACTTCGTGAAGAAGCACATTCGTGCGCTACTACTTCTAAGTCATTAGACTTGTGAGCTACAAGCCACCGATTTTAATCGGTGGTAGTTGACGCATACCTCAACATCGGTTCGCTTGAAAATGCTCAGCCCTATTATAAAAGTTATGAAGACGTCATGCTTGATAGATATGACGGCTGGCCGGATGAACATTGGGCAGACGTCACCAAGGAAAAATGGCAGCGTCTGGTGGTTCAGGATCGGGCTCAAGTGTATAAGGAACGAGGATTAGATGGCCTGTTCATTGATAACACCGATGTTTATTATCGATATCATACGCCTGAAGTCTATCAGAGCCTGAAGTCGATGCTTGCATCACTCAAACGACAGGAGTTCAAGCTGATCGTCAACGGAGGAGACGTCTTTGTTTCTGAAACGTTAAAAGACGGCAGTGCTAAAAAGCTTTATGATGGCGTCAATTAAGAAGACGTATTCACGACATATGATTTCAACAAGAAAAAATACGGATTATTACGAAAGATACCTTAAGCAGGCCAAAAAAGCAGGACTTGACGTCTACATCGTCGAATATCGACCCGGCAGGGAACTTTCAGAAAAAATCGACGCATATTGCGAGCGACACGGGTATAAATGGTACAATGCCGACAGAATCAAATTGAATTAAAAGAGAAGACCGAAATCATTTTTAATGGTTTCGGTATTTTTTCTGCAAAAAAATGCTAATTGCCGCAAATTTGCGGTAATTAGCGCTTAAAAAAAGCGTATGATAAGACTCAAGATGATATTTCATGAACGAAAGTGGGCAAAAAACACATGGTCTGGAAAGAAATCAAAGGTTACGAAGGACGCTACATGGTGTCCGATACCGGCAAAATCATGAGCATGCCAAGAACGATCAAAACGTCAAGAGGCTACAGAACGATTTCCAAAAAAAGAATTCTCAAGTGCAGCAAGCTGAGAAACGGCACCAAGATAATCCGTCTGGTTGACAAAGACGGCAACAAGAAGAACTATACCGTAGCTCAAGTCGTTGCCAGGACGTTTATCGAAAATGATGATCCTAAGCGAACCTTCGTGCGCCACATCGACGGAAAAGAAGGCAACAACAATGTCAAAAACCTTAAATGGGACTATCCGGGACGTGCCGCATCCACTGACTACGGATTCAAAAGAAGAAAAAAATTCAAGAATCGAAACACCGGCCCGATTCAAGCATTCAAAAACAACGTCTTCTGCGGCGAATTTCAAACGGCTACGGAAGCGGCACGACATTTCGGTTTCAAGAATACCGTCGGAATCTGTCTTTGTTTGAAGGGAAAACAGAAGACGGCAGGGGGGATGGAGTGGAGAAGAAAAGAAGAATAAAAATTAAATCGTGTAAAGCTGTTAAAGATATATTTATTTGAGGAATTAACTATGAAAAAGAAGATTACAGATGAAAACGGAAAAGTATATGTGGAAAAGAAACCATTTTACAAAAAAGGATGCTTTTGGATTCTGGCAGTCATTGCAATAATTATTATCGGTGCCGTTGCCGGTGGCGGAGATGACAGCAGCAGTGACAAATCTGCACGAAGCAGTAATGCTGAAACATCGCATAAAAAAGATGACAGAATTATTTCGAAAAATGCGGAACTGAGAAAGAAGTTCGACGCAATCGTCGTTGGCGATCTGATGAGCAACGGAGATGGCGGGACATCTTTGACCGACGTTGAAAAACCATTGGGCAAGCCCGTTTCCACATCAACAACCAATCTTCAAAACGTCAAAGTTAAAGATGAAACGTGGACTAAAGACGGCGTGACGGTCACGGTTCAGTTTAATGATGACAAGACGGTTTCAAAAGACATAACCGGTTTCAAATTTACGCGTTCTCCCAAGCTTGACTTGAAGGCATTCGATTCAATCGCAGACGGGGCCAACTATGACGATGTCGTCAAGCGATATGGGGAACCTGACAATCTAAATGAAATGAAAATCGGCGGTGAAACAACGCTCAATGCAACGTGGGTCACAGGAACCAAGGGTGGCACGGCAACGTTGACGTTTGAAAACGGAGGGATGACGAGCAAGACGCAGGTTGATTTGAAGTAGGGGCTATTTTTTCAAGATAAATTCATGAATTTGTGCAGAAATAATATTAATATATGGATAACATGATTAAATAATTATAAAACGTTCATCTTGATTAATATATAATTCATGACGACGGAGGTGTCATAATGAGATATCGTTTACCTATTTTGTTAATGTTAAAAGATCAGAGTAAGGAACCGTTATTGGATATTTCTTACCAGGCAAAAATGCTGTCATTGGTAAAGAGGGGATTGTCAGGAACAAATCCTGAATTGTTTCATAAGATGTATGATGAAAATGTTCAAAAAAAGTTTGCTATGAGCGTATATTTTCCATATTCCAAAATAGAGAATAAAAAGATAATACTTAGTTCAGATGGGCCAAATGCAGTGTTATATTTTTCAACTGCGGACAATAAATTGGCATTAGAATTTTATAATGCATTTATTTGGCTAAATCATCAAGGAGTATTTTCTTTCGATAAAAATCTTAACTGCAAGATAGGAAAATTGTCTATCGTAAACGAGCCTGTGATTTTGACAGAAAAAGTTCTAATTAAAACAATGTCACCTTTAGTTGTTAGGGATGATAACGGAAGGTTTTTATCATGCATAACTGATGATGATGTTAATGATTATAATAGTGCTTTGAAACATATTACTTCCATGAAATTGTCAGGTAGTAATTTGTGTAATTTGGTTGATGGGCTAGTTATTTCACCAATTAGAACAAAGAAAACTGTTATTAAACCTTTCGACATATTTATTGAGGCAACAACTGGCATTTTTGAAATTAACGGCAATCCTACATTGATAGATAGGATGATTAAAGAAGGCATTGGTGAAAAATGCGGTAGCTTTGCTGGATTGTGCAAAGTAATGGAGAAGGTGTAATCAATGGGTGAAAAAATTAAATTTTCCAAGGGCAGTTGGTTGGAAAATGCAGGTATAGTCGGCATCATTCGGATACTAGGGATTGATACTGACGATGATAATGGGAAAAATGAATTAGTCATTGATTCTAGCGATTTGATAAATTTTTCAGAAAAATATTTTAAATATTTTGTTACAAAATATGGTAGGTGTACTAAATACCACGATATCATATCTTTTCGAGGTCAGATTGACGATTGGATTAGTGGTAATTTAGAAAAATTTGATGAAAAAGATAAGAAGAAACTTGAAAATCTCCTTAACAAAATAAAGCAATTCGTAGATTCTAAAAGTTATGAGAAAGTCAAAGAGTTGATAAACTCAAAGTTCGATGTTGAGAACGCTCTTAAAAAATGTAGGAACTATTATAGGGAATATAATAAATTATGTAAGGTAGAAGATAACGATAATAAAAAATCAACATCAATTTTAGAAATGATGTTAAAAGAGATAGGAAATATCATTGATTATTTTGATAGAGATGATAGTCATAAATATTTTCCTGCTAAAATTATTTGTTATAAAATTATATCTATGGGATGGAACAATGTCGCATTTTTAAACAAAAATAGCAAAGAGAAAGATTTTATTAAAGAGTATAATGATTACTTTATCAATCCCGTGGTTGAATATTTTAATTCAAATCATGATAAAGATAAATATTTGTGTTCTACTTGCGGAAGAAGAATTAAGAAAGGAAAAAGATGCTCATATAGTTATAGCTTTATTAACGGGATGGGGTATGATGTAGAGAAGAAAAAAAGCAATTCTTGGAACTACGTTAATGATTTGTTGATTTGTCCAATATGTAATTTTATGTACTCCGCAATTCCTGCAGGCTTTAATTATAATTATTTTGATGGAAAAGGCATATTTATAAATTATACAAGAAATTTAAATGAGCTTGTAAAGAGAAATGATGCTATTTTAACTAAGATGATTTCAGATAGCGGTGAAGCTAATAGGAATGCCAAGTCACCTTATGCAGCATTTGTAAATTCTTTTAATTTCAAGAGTATCGAAAGTTCCAAGTATAATTTGGCTAATATTCAAGTAATTAATTTTGATAATTCAAAAGGATGTAAGTATATATTTACAACAGTTCCTAAATTAGCTTCTGCAGTGTTGTACGATTGCATAAATAAGAGTTTTGGGACTGATGATAATCTGATTTCGGTTTTGGAAAATGCTTGGATAAAAGACTATCGCGGCATTGATCGTTATAAAATACTTGACGATGTTGTTAAAAGAATTATTAACTCTGCGAATATGGATAGCCTCATATATACAATAGAATTGTTAAAGGCAACCGATTCAAATGATTTAAACTATAATGATTTTTGTATCTCTGCAATATTGAATATAAATTATTTATATTATAAAGAATTAAACAAAGAAGGAGGTCTGGGTTGTATGACTATTGATGAAAAAGATCTTAAAAAGTTTAGAAGGGAAGGAATTATTATTAGGGATGCATATCGAAGCAAGTATAATGAAAATAAGGCAAAGGGATTAGCATACAGACTTTTACAAAATTTGAAGGCTAATAACCAGCAAGAATTTCTCAATAATATTTTGAATTCATATTTATATTTAGACAGAATTATTCCTAGTGAGTTTATATCAAAACAAGGTCAAGATATTGAATTCAACCAGTTAGGATATGCTTTTGTTGCAGGCTTGATTTCAGATTCAAAAGATAATGTTGAAAAATAATTCATGGAGGGGTTAGTTATGAAAAATAGTGGACTTACAGTAACAATCGTTATGCAGGCAAATAGTGCTAATTACGGTGAAAGTATTGGAAATGTTTCTTCTTTAAAGAAGTTAACACGTCAAGGCGGAAATCAGTACACCTATATTTCTAGACAGGCATTAAGATATAATATAGTCGAACAATTTGGGGAAACGTTTGCCACTCTTGGTGCGGAGGGATCTGGAGATAAAAAAGTAATTCAGTTTTCCAAAGATGCAACCATTGATAAGTTTCCTGAAATAGATTTTTTTGGTTATATGAAGACGCAAAAAAATGCAAATGCTCTTACTCGTTCAGCTAAGGTTAGACTGTCGAATGCAATCAGTCAAGAACCATATTTTGGAGATATTGATTTCTTAACTAATAAGGGACTTGCCGACAGGATGAAGAATAATGGGGTGGATGTTAATAATAGTATTGCCCAGTCGGAAATCCATGAAGCATATTATGCTTATACAATGACAATTGATTTAGATCAAATAGGGGTTGATGATAACTATAACATAAATCTTAGTAATGCTGAGAAGAGTAGGAGAGTAAAAAAACTTCTTGATGTTGTTCAGTATCTTTATAGAGATATACGCGGAAGACGTGAAGATCTCAAACCGTTGTTTATTATTGGAGGAGTGTATGATTTAAAAAATCCTTTGTTTGAGAATGATGTGAGAATAAAGAAAAACAAGGTTGTTGTTGAATCTATAAATTCCGTATTGGAAAATAAAGAAATCAGGGACAATACTTTTGTGGGAATGGTTCCTGGAATTTTTGAAAATGATAATGAGGTTAGAGAAAAACTGGACGCAACAAATATTAATAGCGTTATTGAAAGTTTACAGAAGAAAGTATCTGATTATTATGAAGGCAATTAGACTTGAAATTTATCAACAAACAGCTAATTATCGCATTCCAAACAGTTGTTTTTTTAGAGAAAGCTATCCATTACCGCCGTATTCAACAGTTATAGGTATGATTCATAATTTGTGTGGATATACGGAGTATCATCCTATGTATGTGAGTGTTCAGGGATCTTTTGCTTCAACTACAAGTGATCTTTTTACAAGATATGAATTTGGTAATAGTAAATTTGATGAAAAAAGGCATCAGTTTAACGTTGGTGGATATGGTGTTTGTCGAGGGATAGGAAATACTCAGTTATTAGTTGATGTCAACCTTTTAATTCATATAATTCCTCAGAATCAAGAAGAAATTGGTAAAATATATGAATCTTTGAGTAATCCAAAAGAGTACCCTTCTCTAGGAAGAAGAGAGGATTTGGCACTTTTTAAAGATGTAGAAATTGTTGAAGTTAGAAAAATGAGTGATGATGATGCTCTTCCGGAAAGAGTGGATTGTATGTCTGCTTATATTCCATTGGTATTGGACAACTCTATTATGGGAATCGATGGCGAAATTAAACAATCTAAAATGGTTGCACTGAGATATAAAGATTTAGTTAAAGGAACAGAGTATAACATAAATAAAGATTATACACTTCATGAAATGCAACGTGGTAGATTTGAACGTATGTGGAATAAAGTTAAGGTGACATATGTTTCTGACTATAAAGTAAAATGGGGTAACGTTTTTATTGATGCTGATAATAATTGCCCGATTTTTCCAGCATAGTATTTAAATTTAGATATTGACAGATAGCGACACATTGTGTCGCTATTTTTGGAGGTGTTTCTATGGAATATTTAGCAAAATCAAGCGGTGAAACGATAGTAGATCATACAAAGGAATTATTGAAGAGACTTGCCATTTTAAAAAAGTTATACCCGAATGCCTTAAAAAACGATGGATGGAGATTGTTGGAAATTGCATGTAAATACCACGATCTCGGTAAGATGAACCGTAAATTTCAAAGTAAACTTTTAGAAGGAAAAAGCAAAATAGAAGGAGAAATACCTCATGCATTGCTAAGTATAAGTATGTTGCCATTTGATGAATTAGAAGAGGAATTTGATGATGAACAAATAAGAGCATTAACATATTCAATAGCATTGCATCATGCAAGAGATTTTTCTGAAATTACTGAATCGAATTATGATAATGAAATTGAGTTGGTTAGAAAGGAGGAGGATAAATTTCCTTTTTATTTATTAGGTTTGAAAAGGGATAGTGAATTTGAAAAAAAGGCCGTAGGAAGGTTTTATGAAAGAATTATTGTTCAAAATGAGTATTTCGATTTAGATGCCCGATTATCATCTTCAGATCCAGAGTATGATTACTTTGTTATTTTGAAAGGATTTTTGAATCGTATAGATTATGCGGCGTCAGGCGGCTATGATATTGAATCTCCTGGCCGAATAAATTTTGCCGATAGAATCAAAAAGTATCACAAGGATAAAAATGATGATTTTGAATGGAACGAATTGCAAAAATGGACTGTTGAACATAATGATGATAGCATCGTTTTTGTTGCTCAAACAGGCATGGGAAAAACAGAAGCTGCATTACGATGGGCAGGTAATAACAAAACTTTTTTTGTTCTGCCTCTTAGATCAGCGATTAATGCTATTTTTGATAGGGTTAGAACACAAGCATTTGGCAGTAAAGATGAATCTAATGAATACTTATCTATTCTATATTCGGATATGTCCAACAAGGTAATTGATAATTTTAGAGAAAAAAATAATGTTAATATAACTAACTACAAAGAATATGTGGAAAGATCAAGACAACTTTCACAACAACTTACAATAAGTACAATAGATCAAATATTTAGTTTTGTATATCATTATCAAGGGTTTGAAGCAAAAGTAGCTACACTATCATACAGTAAAGTTATAGTTGATGAAATTCAAATGTACTCTCCAAATTTATTGGCATATATAATATATGGCTTAAAAATTATACAAAAATATGGTGGGAAATTTTGTATAATGACGGCAACTCTCGCTCCGTTTATAGTTGATCTTATGAAAGAAAAGGGACTTAAATATAAATTACCAGAAAAAGAAAAACCGTTCTTAGATAAAAAATTGAATCGTAGACATAAAGTTAAAATTTTCCATTATGAATTGGATATTGATAAGGTTATGGAGATTTACAGAAAATTTGATGGAAATATATTGATAGTGTGCAATACGGTTAATAAGGCAATGCAAGTGTATGATGCATTATTTGAGCATATAGGTAATGATGTTCATATGATTCATAGTAGGTTTATTGCACGAGATAGAAAAAAGAAAGAAATAGAAATACAAAAATTTTCAAATGATCATTTAAAGGGTATTTGGATAGGAACTCAAGTAATTGAAGCTTCGTTGGATATTGATTTTGACGTTTTATTTACTGAATTATCCGAATTAAACGGATTGTTTCAGAGAATGGGGAGATGCTACAGAAGAAGAAATTATGTTGGTGATGAATATAATGTATACGTATATGATGGTGGGGAAAAAAATCCTAGCGGGATACATGGTGGTGGCAGAACTGTAGTGCATTACGGGATGTATAAGCTTAGTAAGAATGCGATAAATAACATTGATGGATATTTAAGCGAAGAAGAAAAGATAGATTTAATAAACAATGTATATACTACAAAAAAGATTAAAGAATCTGATGTAGCCAACGACTATATAGAAGAGGTCAAAAATACGATATCGTATCTAGAATCAGGGGCTGATGATGCGATTGACAGAAGAAGTGTGATGAAAAAATTTAGAGACATTGATTCAATTCAGTGTATGCCATATTCTGTGTACGAAAGCAATCGGATGTCTATTAAAGATAAAATATCTTTTTTAAATGATTATTATAAGGGAAAGAATAAATCAAAAGATTACTTAGATAAGAAAATTGAATATTCAAATTATCTAGACCAACTTACCGTTGCAGTTCCAACATATATAGTATATGAAGTTGAAAACATTTATAAGGTGATTGAAGTCGGAAAAAGAAATATAATTATTCTTTCTAAGGGATTTAACTATAGCTTTGATAAGGGATTGTCATTATCTAAAAATATTGATGATGAAGATAGCAACGTTTGGTGACATTAGTAAAGAGGCAATATATTATGGAAATAACTGGTAACATGATAAATTATTACTATGTTTGTAACAGAAAACTTTGGCTATTTACACACAATTTAGGTTTTGAAAATGAATCATCAAGAGTTCAGATTGGAAAATTAATAGACGAAGATAGCTATTCTAAAAATGAAAAGCACGTTATGATTGATTATGTTGTCAACATTGATATGATAAAAGATTGGAACATATTACATGAAATAAAAAAGAGCAACTCTATCGAAGAAGCAGCGGAATGGCAATTGAAATATTATATCTATTATCTTAGAAAAAAGGGAATAGATATAAGAAAGGGAATAATAGATTACCCTTCGATTAAAAAAAGAATTGAGATTATATACACTGATGAAGATGAAAATAAAATTGAAGAATTATTGCAACGAATAAGGAATATTGTAAATTTGAAACACGCTCCAAAAATAATTGATGATAAAATATGTAGATCATGTGCATATTATGAATATTGCTATATTTAATTAATGGAGGTGATTCGATGCAAAGTTATTATTTGTTTTCTAGTGGCACATTATTTAGAAAAGACAATTCAATTAGAATTCAGCGTGATGATGGCGAATATAAAGATTTGAAAATTGAAGTTACTAGGGACATATATCTATTTGGAGAGATCACATTAAATAGTAAGTGCCTGAATTATTTATCCCGAAATAGAATACCGGTGCATCTTTTTAACTTTTACGGTTTTTATACGGGTTCTTTTTATCCTAGAGAAACAAATGTGTCTGGAACTTTGTTGGTCAACCAGGTTATGGCTTTTGAGGATAAATATACTAGGCTTAGATTAGCAAAGAAATTTGTGGAGGGTGCTTCATATAATATTTTAAGGAATTTGAAGTATTATTCGCGTAGGGGCAAGGATTTGGAGGAACAAATTAGTAGAATAACTATGTTGGAAAAGGATATTGCTAAATCCGATACTATAAAGGAACTTATGGGGTTAGAGGGAAATATACATCGTGAATACTATAGCGCTTGGCAGACTATATTTGATAATAAGGTGAATTTCTCTTCTAGAGTCAGAAGGCCTCCGGATAATATGGTTAATACTTTAATTTCTTTCTTGAATATGATGGTTTACAGTACGTGTCTGAGCGAAATATATGTTACTCAGCTCAATCCTACTGTTAGTTATTTGCATAGTCCTGACGAAAGGAGATTTTCTTTGTGTTTAGATATTTCTGAAGTTTTTAAACCATTGATAGTAGATAGACTGATATTTTCGTTGATAAATAAAAAACAGGTTTCAGAGAAAGATTTTGAAAAGGGATCTAATGGTTGTTATATGAAAAAGAGTGCACTCAAAAAGGTAACTAAAGCGTACGATGATTATCTTAATAAAACTTTACGGCATCGGAGCTTGGGAAGAAACGTATCATATAGGCATCTGATACGCTTAGAGTGCTATAAAGTTATTAAAGATTTGATGGATGATGTTGAATATTCTCCTTTTAAAATTTGGTGGTGATAAGTTGTATGTAATTTTAGTTTATGATATAAGTGTTGAAAATAATGGGTCCAGGCGTATGAGAAGAGTTTTTAAAATATGTAAAAAATATCTTACTCATATCCAGAACTCTGTTTTTGAGGGAGAACTAACAGTTGCAAAATTAAATAAATTAAAATCAGAATTGTCTAAATGGATAGATAAAGATTTAGATTCAATAATTATTTTTAAAAGCAGAAGTAACAAATGGTTGATCAAAGAGTTTTGGGGTATGGACACATCCGCAGATACTTCAAATTTCTTCTAATATATCTGTCTATGTGTAATAAATAAATTATTACGGTGTTTCGACAGATTCTATAATTACTGATACGAAAGCATCTACTGATGTTCGAGCATATTATATATCAAATAAGCTTCAAATTTTTATTGCATTGACAGAAATACGCTTAAGATATATAGTGGTGTTAGTATTTTCAAACTATGGAGTTTTTATCTAACTGATGAGGAATGTAAATGTATCTGACGGGAACTTTTTTGTTTAAAATCTATTGACGTTTTTATCTAACTGATGAGGAATGTAAATACTGGCTAATACGAGAGCCAATGCAAAAATGAATATGTTTTTATCTAACTGATGAGGAATGTAAATTTTACCTTTTGAGTAAACCGCTCTGAAATGGGTGCTGTTTTTATCTAACTGATGAGGAATGTAAATCTTCTTTTTTATGCTATAATTACAAATGTAAAAATGTTTTTATCTAACTGATGAGGAATGTAAATGTGCTTCCGCGGGTGCAGCCATCAGCAGCAGACCCGCGTTTTTATCTAACTGATGAGGAATGTAAATTGGTATTATCGTGGGAGCGGAGTAAACATTGATTAGTTTTTATCTAACTGATGAGGAATGTAAATCTTTTTAATCGTGTTTAGACAGTCGGCTTCACAACTTGGTTTTTATCTAACTGATGAGGAATGTAAATCTTTTTAATCGTGTTTAGACAGTCGGCTTCACAACTTGGTTTTTATCTAACTGATGAGGAATGTAAATACTGAAAGAACTGCTGAATGATCTTCCTGACCTAGGTTTTTATCTAACTGATGAGGAATGTAAATGTTACTAACTCTCTTGTTTTCAACGGGCAAACGATGTTTTTATCTAACTGATGAGGAATGTAAATCACGGTTTGCAATAGCAAACTGAAAATAAAGAGAAAGTTTTTATCTAACTGATGAGGAATGTAAATTACAGAATTCAGGTAAGTATTCGGTGGAGAAACCAGTTTTTATCTAACTGATGAGGAATGTAAATTCAATAGTGACAATCGGGCGTGAAATCGTATTTCCGTTTTTATCTAACTGATGAGGAATGTAAATTTAACTAACTCAAAGTTTTTGCGCATTATATCCACCTGTTTTTATCTAACTGATGAGGAATGTAAATACCATTGATGAACTTAACCAGTTTCAGAAAACATGGTTTTTATCTAACTGATGAGGAATGTAAATGATGACACGATTAAAGAAGCTCAAAAAGAGTTTATGTTTTTATCTAACTGATGAGGAATGTAAATTTATAATATCCATAATCATATTGATTAAGAGTTTCATAGTTTTTATCTAACTGATGAGGAATGTAAATAAAGACAGCTCTTATGTTTGTACAGTCGCTTAACTCCGTTTTTATCTAACTGATGAGGAATGTAAATCGCCGCCGGCAACGGCAACTATTGCGACTGGTCAACGTTTTTATCTAACTGATGAGGAATGTAAATTGCTAAAAAATATCCTTTGTGGTTAGCAGCATATCGTTTTTATCTAACTGATGAGGAATGTAAATGTTGCCGTCAACGCTGGTATTCCCATATCCTAACGGTTTTTATCTAACTGATGAGGAATGTAAATTTAGTTGTGACGAGACCGTCTTTGTTGTACTCAAGGTTTTTATCTAACTGATGAGGAATGTAAATTACTCAAGCTGAGTCAACTCTTGCGTGTAGTAGCTGTTTTTATCTAACTGATGAGGAATGTAAATTAACTTTTGGCCGAGTTTTGTTTTGGTGAAGAAGAGTTTTTATCTAACTGATGAGGAATGTAAATTATTATATCGGGTATGCTAAAGTTAAATACGGTGCGTGTTTTTATCTAACTGATGAGGAATGTAAATTCTTTGCGCAGCTCATCGACCGTATCCTGATACCAGAGTTTTTATCTAACTGATGAGGAATGTAAATAAAGACGCAAGCAAAGAAAAAGGCGAGTTACTGGGGTTTTTATCTAACTGATGAGGAATGTAAATTTTGATTGCATAAAAGCAAATGTATCAACAATGACATGTTTTTATCTAACTGATGAGGAATGTAAATTATTACATTATATATTATAACTCTTACAAGCTAAAGTTTTTATCTAACTGATGAGGAATGTAAATTGTCCATACGGTCGATTTCTGCTTTAGGATCATCGGTTTTTATCTAACTGATGAGGAATGTAAATTCGTTTTTAACGTGGTAAACGACCTTCAGGACGTTCGTTTTTATCTAACTGATGAGGAATGTAAATTGCGCCAGCTTGAGGTCGTGGCTGATGCCTTTGTTGACGTTTTTATCTAACTGATGAGGAATGTAAATTGACTAAAGCCTCGGAAATAGCTCAAGCGGCAAAGGGTTTTTATCTAACTGATGAGGAATGTAAATGTAAAGGGCGCTTTGTCACGTTCGATTTTTCAAGTTGTTTTTATCTAACTGATGAGGAATGTAAAGTCGTATTTATCCATCAAAACGAAATTCTTTTGGCACTCAAGTTTTTATCTAACTGATGAGGAATGTAAATGACTTTGTAGCGGTTGAATCACTGTCGCGCGACAAGTTTTTATCTAACTGATGAGGAAATTCTTACAATGGTGACGATAAAAAAATAAAACAACGGAATCATATAATTTTAAATCGTTTTTAGCCTCATCCCCCAAACGCCCCCTCAAATCCTTCCCAACTGACGAACCCATAGGATTCAAGCGTCGTCTTGTCGCTTGAAAGGGCTAAGATTGCCTGTTTCAACGCATCCTTTTCCTCTTTTTCAACGTTGATTGTTTTTGCCAAATGCAGTATGACAACACAGCCCAGTGCGAACCTGTTCGTTGTCGTTTCTGTATCTTTCATGCGAAAAAGATATTTGGAATATGATTGGGGCGTTACGGGCCTTGTTTCGATTTTGATATCAATCAGGTTGCCGTTGTGACAGCAGCAGTTGCGGTAAAGCGCGATGCAGTCCATCCAACTGATGAGCTCGTTTACGCTGCAGTCATATATGGATGCGATTTCTTTGCGGTTGCGCTTGCTCATGAGCTTGTAGATGTGGATCAGTTCGCCGAGCGAAATGTGTTGCGAAAGCTCGAGAAGAGACTGGTTTTCTGGCTTGTCGCTTTTTGAAAGGTGAGTGATGGTGTTGATGAGCTGTTTTTGTTCCTGCTCAATGATTTTTCTGTCGACGGCATCGTATTTCAGGTATTTGTTAGGACCGTCAGTCTGGCACCAGGAAAAATGTCCTGGTAGCAAAGCGGACCGTATTTTTCGACAAGATGCGACGTAATTTTTGTGTTCAAGTCGATTTCAAGTTCTTGAATGATCGAAAAAACGGCCTGACGCAATTTTTTGTCAAGCCGGATTCGATCATGGACGTCTTGAAACGTGCAGCCGAATCGGCAAAGCGGTGTGGCATAGCTGATGAAACGATATGTACCAAGATGATCGATGATTGTTTGCTGCTTTTTGGTTGGTCCAAAATCATTGATGTTGAGCTTTTTGATTAGATCTGATTGCACCACGGATGCTCGCTCCTTTGCATAAAAAAAACCTGCGCTCGGCCGCAGCCTTCGAAGCAGGGGGATTGAAACTTATTTTTTCAACTACATGATAACACTTGAAGCGTGTTTTCGCAATTACGAAACTTATTAATTGCCAAATATGTTCATTTTTGTTACGATAGTGATGAAGAAAGAGCTTATAAGAATGGAGTGGCATATATGGGAAAATTGACGAGCAGGGTAGAGAAGCTGTATCGGATTTTCAGCAAAGCTGCCGGGCTGTTTGCCGGGATGCGTGCGGTACTGTATTTTGTCGGAAGAAGAAAAAGAAAGTAGTTTTTGGAAGCGGTCAGGCAATCTGATCGCTTTTTTGGCAAGCAATAATCTGCCTTTCATCGTGCATACAGATCCTTAAAAGAAAACAAGGGTGAAAACTCCGCACTTTAAAAGTGATACCATGGAAACTATCAGAAAATGGGGATTTTGGGCTTTCATGTCAAACCCTCGTTACATAATGAGGGTGGACTGTAAGCGGTCGTTAAAATAGCGTTCTTCATAAACCTCCGATATCTTGGTATGCTTTAGACATCAAGTATATCGGAGGTTTAATTATGAAATTGGATGACGTCGTGGAAGTCAACCTTGTTGACCTAAGCCCTAAAGAAACATATCGACCGGTCAGGGAAATGGCTGCGAAAATTATTACGGAAGATGTTGAAATCCGAATCTACAACGGAGCTTCGAGAGAGATTCTCAAAAATTTGAACAACTATCTTTGGTATCGTGATCAAAATGTTTTCAAATATAAATAATATGAAAATCTATCTCGTTTGCGGTAAGACCGATCTTCGCAATGGGATAGACGGATTGGCTGCTCTTGTTACCGAGGCGTTCAGTTTGGACGCCTATGATAATGCGATTTTTCTGTTTTGCGGTACACGTTCCGATCGTTTCAAGGCTCTTTACTGGGACAAAACAGGATTCGTGCTGTATTACAAGCGCATCGAAACGGACGCTTTCAGTGGCCGAGAAATCAGAGCGAGGTCAAAAAGATAAACGCGCATCAATTGCGCAGACTCTTGGCCGGATTTTCCGTAGAGGAAAAGAAAACCATTCTTCCTTGTGAAAAAGGGCTGCTTTGTTAAATATTGATACTCCTGCCTTACATTTTTATATGGATTTGGCAGGAGTTTTCATGTATAATTCAATTCATGCATACGGAACGGAGGTGAACGAGATGGACGAAAAAGATAAGCGTATCAAAGAGCTGGAACAACAAGTCGCTGAACTGAATGAACGAATTGCTTTTCTGACAAGCAAACTTTTTGGAAAAAAAACTGAAAAAACGCGCCGTCTTCAAGAAGATGACAGACAATTAGACCTGTTTGATCTGGAAGAAGAACAAAGCGAAAAGACTGAAGATTCCAAAGAGGCTTCGGTAAAATCGTATACCAAAAAGATTCGCAAAAAAAACCGGAAGATTGATACTTCAAAAATTCCGGTCGAAATTGTGAATCATGTGATGCCTGATGAAAAATGTTCCTGCCCTAAGTGTTGTGCCCGTCTCGTTCAGGTCGCGAATCCTAAGATTCGTGAAGAGGTGAAGTTCATACCGGCAAAACTCAGGCTTCTCGAACATCATCAGGCAGTATACAAGTGCCCTGAATGTTCTTCGGACGATCATTCGAAAATTTCAAAAGCTCCGATGCCCCGTTCGCTCATCAGTCACAGTAAGACAGGATCTCCTTCGATCATTGCGCATATTGCCGCGATGAAGTACGTCTACAAAGTTCCTTGCTATCGCCAGGAGGCAATGTGGAAGCTTAGGGGATTGCCGTTGACTCGTCAACAAATGTCAAAATGGATGATCGACGTCTTCAACAATCAGCTTTCGCCGCTGTATGATCTTTTATTGAAAGAGCTGAAAAGGCAGCGATTTCTTCATGTGGATGAAACACCTTATAATACTTTGGCTTCAGAAAAAGCAAACACTTATTATTGGGTTGTCACAAGTGGAAAATTTGAAGAAAAAAATATTGCCGCATTTACTCACAGTGACGGAAGATCATCCGATACTGCCAAGAAATTGTTGAGCGATTTTAATGGTTATGTCCAAACTGACGGCTATGCCGGATATAATTTTCTCGACAGGACCAGACACCTGGGGTGCCTGGCTCATGTTCGTCGCTATTTTGTCGATTCTTTGAAAAACAGCAGCTACAAAGCCTCAAAATCTTTTAGCGGAGAAATAGTCAAAGACATCGATGAAGTCTTTGAATTGGAAAGAAAACTCTCAACCAAATTCAATGATGACGAACGCTTGAACTATCGAAGAAGAAAACTCCTTCCTGTAGTCAAGCGGGTATTTTCCAAGATAGCTTCAGTTACCGCATCTGCCAAGTCAGCATTGGGAAGAGCCAAAAACTACGCCCTGGGTCAAGAAAAGAATATTCTGAACATCTTTGAAAAAGGATATTTTGAATTGTCCAACAACAGCGCAGAACGTGCTGTCAAAGAGAGCGTGATGGGGAGAAAAAACTGGCTGTTTTCATCAACTTTTGAAGGCGCAAGGGCTAATGCCGTTGCGTTGTCGCTGATATATACGGCCAAACTTAATCAGTTGGATCCTGAAAAATACTTGAGAAAAGTATTAACGGAGATTACCAACATTGAGGTATTTGATCCTGAAAGGTTCCGCCAACTTCTCCCATGGAACATCGATCTTACCTCATAAATAAGAAAATAAAAACGATGCATACGCAATAACCTGAGATAATAATACTATCTCGGGCTATTTGTGTACACACCGCTGTTTTAACGACCGCTTACGGTGGACTTTTGATGACTGAGTTATTTTCTGAACCGGAACAACTGAAAAAAATCGCCGAACCGTTATCCAACCGTTCGGATATCTATTCTTTGGGAATGACGCTTTATGTTTTGGCAAATGATAAAAAATTTCCGGATCAGCGCGATGTTTTGCCGGAGATTGAAGAAATCAGTGTTGAACTGAATGCGATATTGAGGAAAGCGTGCAGCTATTATCCTGGCAATCGCTATCAGAGCGCAGCAGAACTCAGAAAAGAACTCTTGAAATTGATGATAACGAAATATTGTTGAAAGGTCGCAGCAGGCGGCCTTTTTTTATGACAAAAAAGCGCCGATTTTGGTCGGCGCCTGGTGCTGTATGAATTATTCTGCTGATTTTTGATCCTGTTCAAGATATTTGATCATTTCGTCAAATGATTCTTTGGCATCCGCATACCCGCTTTCGTACAAGTCCTTGAGTTTTTTGACGTTATGCTCAAGCCGACCGACCTTGACGGGTTCTTTTGGAGCAATGCAGAAGATTTGTTTTGATTCCTCCATTTTCTGCAATTCTTCTGCCTGCTTGTTGTAGGCTTCAGGCCTGCCGTTGACCTGCTTGACGAAATCGGGGTATTGATTGAAGTTCATTTCCATTGCTTTTTCCATTGCCTTGCTACCAGGCTTTTTGCGGTATTCGCGGTTGCGGGTTCTGACTACGATGATTTTGTTGAAGCCCAATTCTTGTGCAAGATCGACCGGAACGGAGTCTGAGATTCCGCCGTCAAGACAAAGGCCTTGAGATGTTTCATGGGGCTTTGAAATGATTGGCATTGAAGATGAGGCTTCAAGGGCATCCGTCAGCTCTTTTCCGACCGGCGGCTTGTGAAATTCGACGCGCTTGCCGTCTTCTAGTCTGGTGGCTACGATTACGAAGTCCGTATCGGACAGATTGTAGGCATTTTCATCGTAGTTGTGCCATGAAATTCCATGATCTGTAAACAGATAGTCAAGATTGATGATGCTTTTGCCTTTTAAAAGATGTCTGACAGAAATATAGTCGCGATCGTTGCGGTATTCGGTATTGATTTCAAATGTTCTTCCGTATTGTTTGGAAACATAGTTTGCTCCGGCAAGAGATCCCGCTGAAACGCCGATGACGCAGTTAAATTGAATGTCGCGATCCAAAAAATAGTCAAGGACGCCGGACGTATAGCATCCGCGCATGGCTCCGCCTTCTAAGACAAGTGCCGCATTATAATACATGGATTCTCATTCCTTCATAATAGTAACAAAATTAGTTTATACAAATTCAGTATAACATCATCAGGAAGATTTTTCTCGTTACAACTCAGCGATAAGCAACAAAGTGCAAAAAGTGATCTACTGTGCTAAAATCGTATAAGTGAGTTTTCAATGAAAGGAAGGGTATGAGTGGGACTCGATAAAAAAGCCATGTTTGAAAAACTGCTTGAACAAATCAAGTGGCAAGACGACAGGGAAGTTTTTTCCGATGCGCTGATTGAAAAAGTCGAAGTGCATACGAAGTCGAAGCGTTGGGACTTTTATTTGGAAACAAACGACATCTTGCCGTTTCAAACATTTGCAAAACTTAATCAGCTTGTCGAGACGTCTTTCAGGCCGATTTGCAAGACGAGACTGCATTTTACGACGAGAAATCCTGTAATGAATGACGAAAAATTGGTTTCGTATTGGGCATATGCCGTTGAAACGAGCGGAAAAGCAAACGGTTTTATCCAAAATCTCTTGCGAAATTCTCCGGAACTTGATCACGGAGAGGTTAAACTGTTGGCTGAAAATACGGTCTTGCGCGATTTTTTGAAGCGCAACGTTTTGGAAAGAATTGAAGCGTCTTATCAGGATGCCGGTTTTCCAAGATTCACGATCAAACCCTATGTTGATGAAAAAGCGATTGAAGAAAAGCGGGAGGCCATGCAGCAAAAGCATGCCGAAAACGATGCGGAGCTGGCCAGAAAAGCTTATGAGCAGATCAAGATTTCGAATGAGCAAAAGGCCAAGCAGCCAAAAAACGTGAAGAAGCAAGAAGAACTTCCGCCTGTTGAAGGGCCGGTGATGGTCGGCAAGAAGATTTCGGAAGAAACAGAGATCAGACCGATGAAGACGATCGTAGAAGAAGAGCGCATTGTGGTCGTCCAAGGCTACGTCTTTGATTCCGAGGTGCGCGAACTGCGCTCCGGCAGAAAAATTCTGACGTTTAAGATTACCGATTATACTTCTTCGTTTGCCGTCAAAAAGTTTTCGAACAATGCCAAAGATGAAGCGATGTTTGATGCCGTCAAAGTCGGCCAATGGGTCAAAGTCAAAGGAAACGTCCAAGAAGACAGCTACATGAGAGATCTTGTCATCAATGCCTATGACATCAATGAAGTCAAGCATGAAGGACGAAAGGATACGGCTCCTGAAGATGAAAAGCGCGTTGAGCTTCATCTGCACTCCAACATGAGCATGATGGATGCGACGAATTCGATTTCTGACTTTGTCGCACAAGCTGCCAAGTGGGGACAAAAAGCGATTGCGATTACCGATCACAGCACGCTGCAGGCCTTTCCGGAAGCACATTCAGCAGGGCAAAAAAACGGTGTCAAGATTTTGTACGGCGTTGAGGCAAACGTTGTTGAAGACAGTCAGCCGATTGCGTACAACGAAGCGCATGAAGAATTGAAGCATGCGACTTACGTCGTGTTCGATACGGAAACGACGGGTCTGTCGGCTCAATACAACAAGGTCATCGAATTGGCCGCGGTCAAGATGAAAGACGGCGAAAAAATCGAAGAATTTGAAGAATTTATCGATCCGGGCCATCCGCTTTCGCAAACGACGATCAATCTGACGCACATTACGGATGCGATGGTTCGCGGTTCAAAAACGGAAGAAGAAGTTTTCAAACTCTTCCGTGAATTTTGCAAGGGATGCATCATCGTCGGACACAATGCCACGTTTGACGTCGACTTCATGAATACCGGCTATCTTCGCCATGGCATGCCTGAGATTAAGGAACCGTGGGTCGATACGCTGCCTTTGGCAAGAATTTTGTATTCGGACATGAAACGCTTTACGCTTGATACGTTGGCCAAGCGGCTCAAAGTTGATTTGGAACATCACCACCGGGCTATTTATGATGCCGAAGCGACCGGCTATATTTTTTACAAGATGCTTGCTGACGCGCGCGAACAGTTCGACATTTTGTATCATGACGATTTTAACAAGCACATGGTTCAGCCGGATACGTACAAACAGCAGCACCCGTTTCATGCAATCGTTTTGGCTAAAACGCAGGACGGGCTGAAAAATCTTTTCAAGCTGGCATCAGATTCGATGGTCAATCACTTTTACCGCGTTGCCAGGGTTCCTCGCTCAGTGCTTGAAAAATACCGTGAAGGACTTTTGGTCGGTTCCGGCTGTGCCGACGGCGAAGTTTTCACATCCATGATGCAAAAAGGCTATGAAACGGCCAAAGCCAAGGCCAAAAATTATGATTATCTGGAGATTCAGCCAAAGTCACTGTATGCACCGCTTTTGGAGCGCGAACTTGTCAAGGATGAAGAAGAGCTTGAAGACATCATCAAAAATATGGTGAAATTGGCTGAAGAACTCGACAAGCCGATCGTTGCAAGCGGAGACGTGCATTTCATGAACAAAGAAGATGCGATTTACCGCAAGATTCTGATTCATTCCCAAGGCGGCGCAAACCCGCTCAATCGCTTGAAAAATCTTCCTGATGCACACTTCAGAACGACGGATGAGATGCTTGACGAGTTTGCCTTTCTCGGACCTGAACTGGCTAAAAAGGTCGTTGTCGATGATCCGAACAAGGTCGCGGCAATGTGTGACGAAATCACGCCCGTCAAGGATAAGCTGTACACGCCGAAAATGCCAGGGGCAGAAGACGATATTCGCAATCTGACGATGAACAAGGCACATGAGCTTTATGGCGATCCGTTGCCTGAAATCGTTCAGGCCAGACTTGACAAAGAATTGAAGTCCGTTATCGGCAACGGCTTTTCTGTAATTTATCTGATTGCGCAAAAGCTCGTTTTCAAGTCCAACAAAGACGGATACTTGGTCGGTTCTCGTGGGTCCGTCGGTTCAAGCCTGGTGGCAACGATGACCGGAATCACCGAGGTCAATCCTCTTCCGCCGCATTATCGTTGTCCTGAGTGCAAATACTCGGAATTTTTCACAAAAGGCGAATACGGCAGCGGCTACGATCTTCCTGATAAAAAGTGCCCCAAGTGCCAGACACAGCTCGTCAAGGACGGACAGGAAATTCCGTTCGAAACGTTCCTTGGATTCAAAGGCAACAAGGTCCCTGATATCGACTTAAACTTTTCCGGCGACTATCAGCCGGTTGCACACAACTACACGAAGGTTTTGTTCGGAGAAAACAACGTGTTCCGTGCCGGAACGATCGGTACCGTTGCCGACAAGACGGCGTACGGTTATGTCAAAGCGTACGAACGCGACAATGAACTGACGCTGAGGTCTGCCGAAGTCGATCGCCTGGCCAAGGGAGCAACGGGCGTCAAACGCACGACCGGACAGCACCCGGCCGGAATTCTGGTTGTTCCCGACTACATGGATATTTATGATTTCACGCCGATTCAGTATCCGGCAGACGACGTCAATGCGGCCTGGCGCACGACTCACTTTGATTTCCACTCGATTCACGACAATATTTTGAAGCTCGACTGTCTTGGTCACGATGATCCGACGATGATTCGCATGCTGCAGGATCTTTCGGGAATTGAACCAAAGACGATCCCGACTGATGACCCCGGTGTGATGGCGCTGTTTTCCGGAACGGAGATTCTGGGCGTCACGGAAGAACAGATTCAATCGAAAACGGGAACGCTCGGCATTCCGGAATTCGGAACGAGGTTCGTTCGTGGAATGCTTGAAGAAACGAAGCCAAAGACGTTTGCCGAACTGCTCAAGATTTCCGGTTTGTCTCATGGGACTGACGTTTGGCTCGGAAACGCCGAAGAACTGATTCAAAACAAGACTGTGACGATGCCTGAAGTTATCGGATGTCGTGACGATATCATGATGGATCTGATTCACATGGGCGTTGAAAGCGATCTGGCCTTCAAAATCATGGAACACGTGCGTAAGGGACGCGGCATTCCGGATGAGTGGCAAGAAGAGATGCACAAGGCAAACGTTCCCGAATGGTACATCGGCGCCTGCCTGAAAATCAAGTACATGTTCCCTAAGGCACATGCTGCTGCTTACGTTTTGATGGCGCTGCGCATTGCATATTTCAAAGTCTACTACCCGCTGATCTACTATTCTGCATATTTTTCCGTGCGTGCCGATGATTTTGATCTGGTCGCAATGGCCAACGGCAAGGAATCCGTCAAGGCTCGCATGAAAGAAATCAATGAAAAGGGCAATGATGCTTCAGCTAAGGAAAAGAACCTGTTGACCGTGCTTGAGCTTGCAAACGAAATGCTTGAACGCGGCTTTGAGTTCAAGATGGTCGACATCAAGCGTTCGGATGCTTCGGACTGGCTGATTGAAGGAAATACGCTCTTGGCGCCGTTTTCGGCAATTCCGGGTCTTGGGTTGAACGTTGCAAAACAAATCGTTGCGGCAAGAGAAGAGCGCGAGTTCATTTCCAAACAGGATTTAAAAGAGCGCGGAAAGGTTTCGCAGTCATTGGTTGATTTCATGACGGAAAACCACGTTTTGGACGGATTGTCTGATGAAAATCAGCTGTCGCTTTTCGACATGCTTGGCTAAATGCACTGCATTTACATTCATTTTCATACGAAACTTGAAAATGTCGTTCCAGTATGCTACAATAACATTGTTTTTGATACTCGTTAGGGAGTGAGCAGAGATGCTCGCTCTTTTTATTGGAGCGGGTTCTATTGGATGAAAAGATGCGAGGAGGAAAATTTTGAGCAGCGTTGTTGAAACAGTGACGGAATTAGTCACGCCTATATTGGATGAACGTCACTTTGAATTAGTTGATGCGGAATTCGTGAAAGAAGGCAAAAGCTGGTATTTGCGAATTTATATCGATAAGCCTGGTGGAATCAATATTGAGGAGTGTGCGCTTGTCAGCGATTTGCTCGGCGAAAAGCTTGACGACTGCGACCCGGATCCGATCCCTCAGGCATACTTTTTGGAAGTTTCCTCACCTGGTGCTGAGCGTCCTTTGAAAAAAGAACGCGATTATGAGCGCGCGTTGAATTCTTATATTCATGTTTCGCTGTATCAGTCGTTGGAGGGCAATAAGGTTTATGAAGGCACAATGGTTGACTTGAAGCCGGATGAACTGACGCTGGAATACATGGACAAGACTCGTCAAAAGACGATTGTGATTCCGCGCAAGCAGATTGCACAGGCGCGTTTGGCAATCAAATTTTAATAATAAGGAGCACAGAAAAAATGAGTAAGGAATTGCTTAATGCATTGGATGCACTTGAAACTGAAAAGGGCATCAAAAAAGAAGTCATCATCGATGCTTTGGAACAGGCACTTGTTTCCGCCTACAAGAAAAACTACGGTCAGGCACAAAACGTCAAAGTGACGTTTGATGCAAAACGCGGCGACATCAAGGTTTTTGCCGTTAAGGAAGTCGTCAACGAAGTTTTGGATTCATGCCTCGAAGTCAGCCTGTCTGATGCTCTTGAAATCAACAGAGCCTATGAAATCGGCGACACGATTGATTTTGAAGTTACTCCGCGTGATTTTGGACGAATTGCGGCTCAAACTGCTAAGCAGGTCATCATGCAGCGCGTGCGTGAAGAAGAGCGTCAAATGATTTATAATCAATATAGCCGTTATGAAAATGAAATCATGACCGGTGAAGTTGAACGTCGCGACAGCCGTTACGTTTATGTCAACCTCGGCAACGTTGAAGCCGTTCTTTCGAAGCGCGATCAGGTGCCTGGTGAAGTTTACAATTCACATGATCGCATCAAAGTTTACGTGTACAAGGTTGTTGATCCAAACGAAAATCAAAATGCCGAACAAAATGAAGAAGAAGGCAAAAAGAAGCGTCGCAACCGAGGACCTCAGGTTTACGTAAGTCGTTCTCATCCTGATTTGTTGAAGCGCATGTTTGAAAATGAAGTTCCGGAAATTTTTGACGGAACCGTTGAAATCAAGTCGATTGCGCGTGAAGCAGGCGATCGTGCCAAAATTGCCGTTTACTCCGATCAAGAAGGAATCGATCCGATCGGAACTTGCGTTGGCCCACGCGGAGAACGCGTCAAGGCAATCGTTGAAGAATTAAACGGAGAGAAGATGGACATCGTCGAATGGAGCGAAGATCCGTCCGAATATATCAAAGCTGCCTTGAAACCGGCCGAAATTCTTGAAGTTCGCTTCGACAGAGAAGACGATCATGCATGCACGGTCGTCGTCCCTGACACGCAATTATCGCTTGCAATCGGCAAGCGTGGCCAAAATGCCCGCCTTGCAGCTCATTTGACGGGCTACAAGATTGACATCAAGTCCGAATCAAACATGGAAGAGCTTGATCGTCAGTCTGAAGAAGAACCTGAGGAAAATTTTGAATTGCCTGAAACAGAAGATGTTGAAACAGAAGATGTCATCAGCATTGAAGACATTGAGGCAGATAACGAATAAAGGAGGTTTTTTAAATGGCACAGCGTAAAATACCGATGCGAAAAGACATCGTTACCGGAGAAATGAAGCCAAAAAAAGAACTCGTTCGTGTTGTCAAGAATAAAGAAAATGAAGTTTCAATCGATCCGACCGGAAAGAAGGCCGGACGCGGGGCATATATTCATTTAGACGTCAAAACAGCCGAGAAAGCAAAAAAGGACCGCACCTTCGACAAGGCATTCGGGCTCAAAATTGACGATGCCTTTTACGATGAGCTGGTTGCTTACGTTGATCACCAAGCAGCCCGCGCGGAATTGTTTGGAAATGGAAAATAGACAAAAAGTTTTGCAATCATTGGGCCTTGCTCGTCGGGCAAAAAAACTGACGACGGGCATTGACCTTGTTATTGACCAAGTTCGACTTGGAAAGGCGTACCTTGTTTTTTGCGCAAATGATGCAGGACAGAGTACGAAAAA
Organism: Ligilactobacillus ruminis ATCC 27782; assembly: GCF_000224985.1. Lineage (NCBI taxonomy): Bacteria > Bacillati > Bacillota > Bacilli > Lactobacillales > Lactobacillaceae > Ligilactobacillus > Ligilactobacillus ruminis. The sequence continues at coordinate 1,054,415 of NC_015975.1, read as the reverse complement.
GAAAATTACTGATAAATGCAATAGTTACAACGTCACGTGCTCGCTTGAATTCACAAGGGATGAACTCAGTGCGGCAATAGGATCGAAACGCTCGATAATTGCAGTGACGGACGCAGGCTTTGCTAAGAAATTCAAGCAACTGCTGTCTCTTTGATTCGTGTATTTCTCGAATCAAGAGTCTTGACAGGCCTGATTTTACGAGAATGGAGCGATGTCGATGAGTAAAAAAAGAATTTATGAATTAGCAAAAGAACTCAATGTTTCCAGCAAGGAAGTCATTGCGGCAGCCAAAAAGAAGGGAATTGAAGTTGGCAATCACATGTCGACGATTGGAGAAAACGAAGAGCGGCAGGTAAGGGCTGCTTTTGCTCCAAAGAAAGCCCCTGTTGAGAAAAAGGCGGCTGCCTTTAAGGCTGAAAAACCGGTCAAAGAGCATAAAAGGGAAAGTGAAAAGGTCGGAAAGAAGCCTTCTGACAAGCGATCGACCGAAAAAAAGCAGGCTGTTCGCCCTGATCAAGGAAAGACCAACCGTGATCAAAAGTCAGTGAATAGAATCAACGAAAGGCATTCTGGTAACCACATGGATAAAAATAAAAACAACAACAATCGCAGGAGCAACCAAAGAGAAGGACAAAGCAACGATCGTTTCGGCGGAAACGACAACAAAAAGGGCAAGTTCAACAAGAAGAACAACAATCGCAAAAACAACAAGCGCAATAATCGCAATCAACGCGACAATAATAAGAAGAACGCCGTTCCGCAACGCAAGAACAAGCCGTTGCCGGAAACTTTGGTTTATACGGTCGGCATGAACGTTGCCGATATCGCAAAGAAGATCCACCGCGAACCGGCAGAAATCATCAAGAAGCTCTTTATGATGGGCGTGATGGTCAACCAAAACCAATCGCTTGACAAAGATACGATTGAAATTCTTGCAGCCGATTATGGCATCAAGGCTGAAGAAAAAGTTGAAGTTGACGTAGCCGACATCGACAAGTTCTTTGAAGAAGAAGCAAACAATAAGAAACACTCCGCACCGCGTCCACCGGTCGTAACGATTATGGGACACGTTGATCACGGCAAAACGACGCTTCTTGACAAATTGCGTCATACGAACGTCACTGCCGGTGAAGCAGGCGGAATTACGCAGCATATCGGTGCTTATCAGGTAAGACACAATGACAAGATCATTACGTTCCTTGATACGCCGGGACATGCCGCCTTCACGAGCATGCGTGCTCGTGGTGCCGACATCACCGACATCACTGTCTTGGTCGTTGCCGCAGACGATGGCGTCATGCCGCAAACGATTGAAGCCATCAACCACTCGAAGGCTGCCGGGGTTCCGATTATCGTGGCCGTAAACAAGATCGACAAGCCTGGTGCAAATCCTAACCACGTGATGGAGCAATTGACCGAATACGGATTGATTCCTGAAGATTGGGGCGGCGATACGATCTTTGTCGATATTTCTGCTAAATTCGGCAAGAATCTTGACGAATTGCTCGACATGATTTTACTTGAGGCAGAAATGCTTGAACTTAAGGCAAATCCTAAGCAGCATGGTGCAGGGTCCGTTATCGAAGCTCGCCTTGACAAGGGCAAGGGATCCGTTGCAACGCTTTTGGTTCAGCAAGGAACTCTTCATGTCGGTGATCCGATCGTTGTCGGAAATACTTTTGGTCGCGTTCGGACGATGACTGATGCCAGAGGTCGTGCCATCAAGAAGGCTACTCCGGCAACGCCAGTCGAAATTACCGGTTTGAACGAAGTGCCGCAGTCAGGTGATCGTTTCGTGACGTTTGATGACGAAAAGACGGCGCGTGCAGCAGGTGAAGAACGTGCCAAGCGTGCTCTGATGAAAGAACGCAGCCAAACGACGCACGTTACGCTCGACAACTTGTTCGATACGCTTAAAGAAGGCGATATGAAAGAAGTTGACGTGATCATCAAAGCCGACGTTCAAGGTTCCGTTGAAGCAATTGCACAAAGCTTCAAGAAGATTGACGTGGAAGGCGTTCGCGTCAACATCATCCACCAGGCCGTTGGTGCCATCAACGAATCAGACGTGACCTTGGCCGAAGCTTCCAATGCGATCATCATCGGATTCAATGTTCGTCCTACGCCTCAAGCCAAGGTGCAGGCAGATCAAGACAAGGTCGACATTCGTTTGCACAACGTCATCTACAAGGCAATCGATGAAGTTACGACTGCCATGAAAGGGATGCTTGAACCCGTCTTTGAAGAAAAAGTCACCGGCTACGTTGAAATCCGTCAGACCTACAAAGTTTCAAAACTTGGCACGATTGGCGGCGGCTATGTCACGGACGGCTACATTCAAAGAGATTCCGGCGTTCGAATTATTCGTGACGGAATCGTGATTTATGAAGGAAAGCTTGCATCTCTCAAGCGTTTCAAAGATGACGTCAAGCAGGTCAAATCCGGATTTGAATGCGGCTTGATGGTTGAAAAGTATAATGACATCAAAGAAGGCGATCAGCTCGAAGCCTTCATTATGGAAGAAGTTCCGCAAGACTAACGGGAGGAATTGCTATATATGGTACAACATTACCGTGTCGGACGTTTGTCACAAGAGATTCAGCGCGAAGTCAACGACATTTTGATGAAACGCGTCCGCGATCCGCGCGTTGAAGGCGTGACGATTACCGGCGTCGAAGTTACGGGCGATCTGCAGAATGCGACAATTTATTACAGCACGCTTTCAAACCTTGCTTCTGATGCCGAAAAGACTCAAAAAGGTCTCGATAAGGCAACAGGGTTGATCAGACGAGAACTTGGGCAGCGCTTGAGCATCTATGTCACGCCTGAAATCAAATTCGTTCGTGATGAATCCGTGCGTTACGGGGATCATATCGACGAACTTTTGAACAAGCTTCATCAGCAGGATCGTTAAGATGAAAATTGCGGGGATGGGAATTTTTCCCATCCCTGTTTTTGAGAGGTGAACACTTATGGATGGAATTTTACCCCTGAACAAAGATCGCGGCATGACCAGCAATGATGCCGTGTTTAAATGCAGACGCCTGTTTCGGACCAGAAAAGTCGGACACAGCGGGACGCTCGATCCAAACGTTGACGGCGTGCTGCCAATCTGCATCGGACATGCGACAAAAGTCGTCAGCTATCTGATGGAATCAGGCAAAGTTTATACCGGTGAGGTCACGCTTGGATTTTCAACGGAAACGGAAGATCTTGACGGGGAAATCGTTGAAGAGTATTTTTTGACGAAGCCTTTTTCAGATGAATTGATCAAGGAAAAGATGCAGCAGCTTTGCGGAGACATCATTCAGATTCCTCCGATGTATTCTGCCGTCAAGGTCAACGGCAGACGTTTGTACGATTACGCCAGAAAAGGCGAAAAAGTCGAACGTCCCAAGAGAAAGATTCACGTTGGAAGTTTTGAATTGGTCGGAAGCTCTGCATTTGACAAAGAAAAAGGCGTCCAAAAATTGCGTTTCAAAGTCGCCTGCGGAAAAGGAACCTATGTCAGAACGCTTGCCACGGATCTCGGCAAAAAACTTGGCGTTCCGGCCGTCATGAGCGATCTGACGCGACTTGAAAGCGGCAGTTTCAAGCTTGACGAAGCCTATACGCTGGCACAGCTTGAAGAACTCAAGCAAAACGGCAGGCTGGAAGAGGCCTTGCGCCCGGTCGACCATGCTTTGAAAATGCCTAAAAGAGAACTGACGAGTGCGCAGTGGAAAATCGTCAAGAACGGCGGCTTTTTGTTGCCTGAAAATTTCAGTGACTTAAGCGCAACGGATGGCCTTCAGGTCGCTTTGACGTATCAAAACAAGTGTCGCTGCGTCTATCGATATAATGAAGAAAAGAGACGCTATCAGGCAGAACAGATGATTGATCTGACATAGAGGTGCATCATGATGCAAGTTGTTAAATTGCAAGAACCGTATGACAATAATTTGATTCCGGACGGACCGATCGTTCTTTGCCTGGGCTTTTTTGACGGCGTTCATCGCGGACATCAGGCAGTAATCCGTGAAGGAAAGAGGCGCGCGGAAAAGCTTGGGGCAAAACTTGCGATCATGACGCTTGACCGTTATCCGGGAATCGTGTTCAATAACGAGGAAAACAAGGATTTTGCGTATCTGTCGAGCGAACGAAAAAAGCTTGAACTTTTCGAACGCTTCGGAGTCGACCTTTGTTACGTCGTTTCGTTTGATGAGAAGCTCTATACGCTCAGCCAGCAGGATTTTGTCGAAAAATACATCGTTTCGCTCCACGCAGTCTGCGCGGTTGCAGGAAGCGACTATACGTACGGAAAAATGCCGTATGAAAACGGCGGCGACATGTCGCATCTGGAAGGCTATGCCAATGGACGCTTTGAGGTGGTCAAGGTTTCGCATATTCTTGATGACGGAGAAAAAATCAGTTCGACAAGAATCAGAAAAGCGCTCCGGAAAGGAAACGTCAAAATGGCAGCAGATCTTTTGGGTTATTCGTACGAAACAAGCGGTCAGGTAGTGCACGGCTTTGAGCGCGGGCGAAAGCTGGGTTTTCCGACGCTGAATCTTGAAACAAAAGAGCCGGTCATGATACCTTCTGAAGGAGTGTATGCGGTTTTCGTCAGATTTGAAGGCGAAGAAAAACGCTACATGGGGATGGCATCAATTGGTCGCAACGAAACTTTTGGCAGTCACTTTGAAAAAACGATCGAAATCAACCTGCTCGATTTTTCGGACATGGTTTACGGAAAAAACGTTTTTGTCGAGTGGATCGAGCTTTTGCGCGGAATGAAGAAGTTCAGCGGCGCAAAGGAATTGATCGAACAGTTGAATCATGACAAGGAACGGACAAGAAAAATTCTGGAAAAGAGGAATTAGCATGGATATTATCACATCATCATCCAATCAGCGCGTCAAGGACTGGAAAAAACTTTCGCAAAAAAAGGCGCGAATCAAGCAGGAAAAGTATATGCTTGACGGATGGCATCTGGTCAAAGAAGCGATTCTTTTTGATCAGCCGATTTCGGAAATCCTGGTGACGCAAGATTTTAAGCACAGAAATGAGCTTGAAGTTCCAGACAACGTTGAGGTTATCGAAATTTCCGACAACGTGGCAAAGCATCTGAGCGAAACGCCGAGTCCGCAAGGTATCTTTGCCGTTGTGAATCTTCCTGAAAATGCAGAGGAGAAACCTGAAAAAGCAACCGGTGCGTGGCTGTTTCTGGACGGAGTGCAAGACCCCGGAAACATCGGAACGATGGTCAGGACTGCCGATGCCTGCGGCTTTTCCGGCGTAGTCTTTGGGGAAGGGTGTGCCGACATGTTTCAGCCGAAAGTCGTTCGGGCCATGCAGGGCAGCCAGTTTCATTTGAAGCTTTGTTCCGGAAACCTGATTGAATGGGCTAAAGAATTCAAGCAGCGCAAACTGCCGGTCTTTGGCAGCGAGCTGAACGATCAGGCCCGTTCCTATGATCAGGTCGGACGTCACAGCGACTTTGCGCTTGTCATGGGAAACGAAGGCAACGGAATGAGTGAGAAACTGTTGAAAGAAACTTCCCTTAACCTTTATATCCCGATCAAAGGACATGCCGAATCGCTCAACGTTGCAGTCGCAGCCGGCATACTGATGTTCGGGCTGATGGAATAGACAATGGAATGAAAATCAGGGAGACTGGGGTAAAAAAACTGTCTCGAACAAAAATCTCGGATGATTTGCAATTAACTGCAAATTTCATCCGGGACTTTGTGTATTCGGGATAATTCTTCGTAGAAGACTGGAATTTACGATCAAATCTTAAGAAATCGGCAATTTGCCCGTAATCCCTCCTTGGAGCCCTGATTGAGAAGGAGATTCGCAGTTCTGTATTTTATAGAAAAGCGGGTTTTCATGTCTTAAAATTGAAAGAATGCCGGACAAAATCAGTCGAATTACGACGCCTTTGTTCGGCATTTCATTTAATTCAGGAGTGAAGAAGGAGTTTTTTCCAGCCTCTTTTGATTATTGTCAAGGCAACATGCAAGGGGCGAACTGACTGAAAATTCGAGACTGGGTTGCATATTCATAAAAAATAGGATAAAATATAGATGTTCGATGCATTGGTACGATGTACTGCCGTCAAATTGGGCGGTGCTGTTCCATTTAGGTACGTCTCGCCCGGGTTCCGGGCGGCTTGGACAGGATGAAAATGCCGTTGTTATGGTGTTTTTGGATGCGTCGGATAATTACCTATCTCCGAGTGAAGGAGACGAAAACGATAATTACGAAAGTTTATCTCACAAAACACTTGCACGATAATTACCTATCTCCGAGTGAAGGAGACGAAAACCAAGTTCATCATCAAAATACAACTCTTCTTCTGCTACAAAGATAATTACCTATCTCCGAGTGAAGGAGACGAAAACTTGTCACTTATTCCGGTGACATATTTATTATAATCTGGTATGATAATTACCTATCTCCGAGTGAAGGAGACGAAAACCACAAGGAACTTGCACAACTCTTTGCATTATGCTATGAGATAATTACCTATCTCCGAGTGAAGGAGACGAAAACCCTTTTTTGTCCCTATTATTTGCAGCCTTAATTAAAGATAATTACCTATCTCCGAGTGAAGGAGACGAAAACAAATAATTTAAAAAGTTGTTGCATTTATAGCTTGGATAATTACCTATCTCCGAGTGAAGGAGACGAAAACACATCTTCTTCCAACATAAATTCAAAAGGTGAAATGGATAATTACCTATCTCCGAGTGAAGGAGACGAAAACAAACTCAATAATACGATTCATAATAAAACTCACTTTCATGATAATTACCTATCTCCGAGTGAAGGAGACGAAAACTTAAGTGCTTTTTCAATCTTTTGCCTGTTTCGTTCGGATAATTACCTATCTCCGAGTGAAGGAGACGAAAACCTAGCTTGAATTTCCAAGCCATTTTCTGTTGTTTTAATTTGATAATTACCTATCTCCGAGTGAAGGAGACGAAAACATATCGTTGTTAAAATCTTCCGTGTTTTCCTTGTGATAATTACCTATCTCCGAGTGAAGGAGACGAAAACGTTAAGCTCTTCCATTGAATAAATCCTATCTTCATAAGATAATTACCTATCTCCGAGTGAAGGAGACGAAAACTTTATTGAAATATTTAAGTGTTGGTAAGTTCATATCTGATAATTACCTATCTCCGAGTGAAGGAGACGAAAACTTCGCCGTATAACCATTGTTCTTAGTTTCACCGTTGATAATTACCTATCTCCGAGTGAAAAAAAGTGATACAATGTAAAAAATACGGGATAATTCTGTTATTTAAAGCAAGCTTTTGTATAGCAGAGTTTTTCGTGCTACAACCAAGATGAAAAGATGAGACGCAGTCAATATGTTCGTCAATGCTAAACGCACTTGAATCCGACAGGTGCGTTTTCCGTATATAAAAAGAGGATACTGATATTCGCCCCATCGTAAGCGGTCTTTAAATAAGCGTTCCTCATAAACCTCCGATATCTTGGCATGCTTTAAACATCAAGTATAATCGGAGGTTTAAATATGAAATTGGATGACGTAGTGGAAGTCAACCTTGTTGACCGAAGCCCTTGAGAAACATACCGTCCAGTTAGGGAAATGGCTGCGAAAATTATTACGGAAGATGTTGAAATTCGAATTTACAATGGAGCTTTAAGAGAGATTCTCAAAAATTTGAACAACTATCTTTGGTATCGTGATCAAAATGTTTTCAAATATAAATAATATGAAAATCTATCTCGTTTGCGGTAAGACCGATCTTCGCAATGGGATAGACGAATCAGCTGCTCTTGTTACCGAGGCGTTCAGTTTGGACGCCTATGATAATGCGATTTTTCTGTTTTACGGAATACGTTCCGATCGTTTCAAGGTAAGCGGTTGGGGCACTTGAGAAGAATATGATGCAAGTGGTTGTAATCATTTATATTTGGATATAAAATGAAAACATGAAGGTTGGGAGTTCCCAACCTTTCGTTGTTATACGATTAAAACATAACTAAAAAGAGTGGGGATAACAATGAAGAAATTACTCTTGAAGTGCAGACGCGAATGCGACATTGATGATTGCAGGGAATCGGTATATCTTCATGGATGGCTTATGAATCATCTTGATGATGACTTCGCTTCGGAGTTGCATCAGGCGGGAATGAATCCGCTGTCAATTCAGGTTGTTCATGATGAAGAGTCAGTGTCATTCATCATTAACCTGCTTACAGGGAAAGCATGCAATGAGGTTGAACCTCTGATCATGAGTGATTCACGCAACATGATACGCATTAACAGCGGCAATCAGCATGAATTTGAAATCATTGAAAAGGCTGTATTTGAACGGAGCGAGTCTGATCTTTCGAAAATTTTCTATGGAAACGACTGCAGTAAGGTTCTCAAGTTGAAGATCATGACGCCGACGGCCTTCAAGACCAACGGGAAATACGTGTTCCTGCCTGACGTACGGCTTGTCTTTCAGAACCTGATGAAGAAGTACGGCTGTGCTTTTGAGAAGGGTGAGGACATTGATTTTGAACTGCTTGATGAAATCTGCAGCAAGGTTGAGGTTGCCGCATTCAGCCTCAAGTCACGGCGCTTCTACCTTCATAAGGCATATGTGAACGGCTTTCAGGGGTACCTGACGTTGGTCTGCCATGGAAGCCAGACATTGACTAATTACATTGCGATGCTGCTGAAGTTTGCGGAATATTCCGGCATTGGCGTCAAGACCAGCATGGGCATGGGAGCGGTCAGGATTTTGGAAGGAGTTGATAATGTTGGAAAAAAGAATGAATGACATGTTTTACGGAGCGTTTCTTCATGACATCGGCAAGGCTCTCCAGCGTGCGGAAGGAAGGATGGTAAAACATCAAAAGATTGGCGCTGATTTTCTGGAAAAATACACGGACAACCGTGAGATAACGCATTCACTGCGTTATCATCACAAAAATTATATGAGCAGTTCTCTTCCCGCAAACTCCTTGTCGCATATTACATATATTGCCGACAACATTGCCAGCGGCACGGACAGAAGAAAGGAAATGGAGGACGGCAAGTGGGGATTTTATGCAAAGGTCCCGCTGCAAGACATTTTCAACCGGTATGGGAAGCATGCCTCCAAAAGATACATTGCACCAGGCGAATTACAGCCTGACAATGTTGATAAGGTGTTTCCAAGTGAATTCAGGCATGATTATACTTCTGGCGAGTACGGGCGAGGCGTTTCCTATTTTAGTACTGGTTTGAGAGCCGTTGAATTTACCGAAGAGTACATTCCCAGTGTAATCAATCTTGTTGAGGCGACAATGAGCTTCATGCCTTCATCGACATGCATGGAGGAAGTTTCCGACATTTCCCTATACGACCACATGAAGCTGACTGCAGCTTATGCATGTGCCATTCTCCAGTATGCTGACGAGAAGGGAATCGATGACTACAAGACCGAATTTGTGGACAGGGGACGGTCCTTCTACAAAAAACAGGCCTTCATGATGGTCGGCTTTGACTTTACCGGCGTACAGGATTTCATCTACAGGATAACAAGCAAGGGAGCGCACAAGCAGCTGCGTAGCCGTGCATTTTACATGGAGATGATGTCAAGATGGTTTGTTGACAGTCTCGTCAGGAATCTTGGCCTGACTGAGGCAAGTGTCATCTATGCTGATACTGAGCATGGATACATAATTACGGGCAACACTTCGAAAAACAGGGATGTGGTCCGGAGAACACAGAGGGAGTTCAACGAGTTTCTCATGGAAAACTTCGGAAACATGCTGTATGTTTCGACGGGGTCGGCGTTGTTTTCGGCCAGTCAGGTGATGGAGGAGAACAGTTCCGATGAGTACACCAGGATTTTCCGGGAGATTGACGAGCTTTTGGAAAGAAATTCCAGAGAACGCTATCAGGCTGATGACATTTTGAAACTCAACCGGCTTGGAAAGAAGACAGGCCGTGAGTGTGCCGTCTGTCACAGTGTCAGGGAACTGATTGATGGTGAGAATAAGTGTTCGCTGTGTTTCAAGCTGGAGAATTTTTCGCGGGACATTCAAAAACAGCAGTTCTTTGTTGTCAACGATGATGAGAGCGGCCTGCCGCTTTGTAACGGCAGGTATCTGGACACCGCTTCAGAGGATCAGATCCGCAGCGGTGAAGTTCAGGGAAGCATTTATGCCAAGAACCGTCTTGACACCGGCCACATGCAGGAAACACACATCTGGGTCGGCGACTACAGCTGGACAAACGACTACAACAGCTATGCCGAGCGTAATTGGACGAAGGAGAACAATGGCGGGACGGCAGTCGGCATCAAGCGTCTGGGGGCCCTGATGATTGACGTCGATGATCTTTATGCCGGCTTCCTGGCAGGATTCAAGGATCAGGGAGAGGGTAGGTACACGACGATGAGCCGTTACGCAACGCTTTCCAGAAGAATTCAGGCGTTCTTTAAATTGTATCTGAACAGTTTCGCCGAAGACAAAAGAATCAGCATCATCTATTCCGAAGGCGATGACGTCTTTGCAATCGGTGCATGGGATGACATTCTGGAATTTGTTCAGGACATTCATGAGTGTTTCAGAAAGTGGACCGATGGCAAGATGACATTCTCGGCCGGAGTGGCGCTTGTTTCAGCCAAGACACCGGTCAACATCATCGCCAGGAGGACAAGGAACCTGCTGAAAAGGGCAAAGCTTTGCGGCAGGGACAGGATTGCCCTGTTCAGTGAGGACAATGTCTTTGCGTTCGATGAGTACGTCAATGACATAACATTTGGAAAACTCAACGTCATCAGGAACTTCTTTGAAAATGAGGACGAATACGGAAAGGCCTTTGCATACAAGCTGCTTGATCTGATCAGAAGCCGCGATGAGGTTGACAGGATTTCATTCGCCCGCATTGTGTATTACCTTACCAGACTTGAAAACGCGGCTGATGACAAGGAAAACTTCCGTGACTTCAGGAAATCGATGATTGACTGGTTCAATGACGGTAGGGAAATTAGGAAGGCCGAGATGGCCTTGATGCTTTACATTTATGAAATCAGGGAGGATTGACAGGATGAATGAAGAAATTGAAACGTCCAGAGTGAATTTTAATAAAAAGGGATATGTGAAGTCCGCAGAGAACGTAATCAGGTTCTTGAAGGATGAGAACTTCCATGTTGTTACGAACAGAAAGAACGGTAAGGGTGACTACCTTACCATGTCTGCAATCAGAAACATTCTGAGCGAAACAAGCGCAATTTACGATACGGTAAGGTCACAGGGTGTGGAAACTGCCAGAATAAAGCTTTCATATCTCAAAGTCAAGCTGGTCTATCAAAGCGGACGCAATGCGGCAGTTAAGCGTTTTGTGAAAGTGTCAAATCTTCTTGGGGCACTGGACGAGGTAAATGAATATTACGAAAAGCCTGAGGAAAAGGACTGGATTATTCTGTTCTGCCGGTACATGGAAGCACTGGTTGCTTACTTCAAATACTATGGTGGCAAAGACTAGGGGGCATTGAAATGACAAAGTTAAGTAAAATAAGATTCAGTGGTACAATCGAACTTGAAAGCGGACTTCACATTGGTGGCGGTGACGCCTTTGCGGCAATCGGTGCAGCGGATTCCACAATCGTCAGGGATGCGGTTACGAACATGCCGGTAATTCCCGGTTCAAGTCTGAAGGGAAAGATGAGAACGCTTCTTGCCCGTGCATATAATGAACAGGTTGCAGTAACACCAAATGATGACGATGAACGTATCACCAGGCTTTTCGGTGCAAGTTCCGGCTACGGCAAAGACGGCAGGTGTCCTTTGCCTGCAAGGCTCATCTTCAGGGACAGTATTCTGACGAACGGCGGGGAGCTTCTTGAGCGCGGTGCCGATTCGTATACGGAAGTGAAATTCGAAAATACGATAAACCGCGTTACCGCCGTTGCAAATCCGCGTCAGATTGAGCGTGCGATCAGGATGAGCCGCTTTGACTTTGAACTTATTTATGACGTTGTTGAAGAAGATGAGGTGGAAGAGGACCTTGACACCATTCTTGACGGTTTCAGGCTTCTGGAACTGGACTATCTCGGCGGAAACGGCAGCCGAGGGTACGGCAAGATCAAGTTTGACGGACTCAGGGCGGAAACGGTGTTCGGAGATTACGACGTGACCAGGTTGAATGAAAAACTGGAGGCATAGAATGTATGACATTTAAAATATACAGAATGAGCTTTCAGCGCGCTCACTTCGGAAAGGGGTATCTTGATACGAGTGACATGCTGTTTGATGCCAGCCGTCTGTACAGTGCTCTTTGTCTTGAGGCAATTAAAAATGACTGTCTGAATGAATTCACTGAACTGGCTGAATCCGATGGATTCTTCCTCAGTGATGCCTTTCCTCATGTCGGAGAACCGTATTTTCCAAAGCCGGTGTGTTATCCGAAGAAAAGGATGGTCAGACTTGAAGGCCTGAAGGAAGACAACGAGAAAAACAAGCTGACGGACAGGATAGTTGCAGTTCCGATGTCTGAGATGTCTGCATTCATCAGGGGTGAGGCAGATTATTCCGTTCTCTTCGAAGACCAGGAGGGTTTCTGCAGGAGCAGCATCGTTGTCAGAAAGGGTGAAGATCCTTATGAAGTGGGAGTAACGACATTCAGTCAGGATGTCTATGTCCTTGCAACGCAGAGCGAACTTCTTGATGAACTGATGACCAGCCTTCAGTACAGCGGACTTGGCGGCAAGCGTTCAAGCGGATACGGAAGGTTCGACCTTGCAATCGAGGAACTTCCTGAAGGACTCGAGGAAATGCTTAATACCGACGGCAATGAACAGATGCTTCTGACAACTGCACTTCCGCAGGACGCCGAATTGCATCAGGCAATGACCGGTGCAAGATATGACCTGAAGAAGAGCAGTGGCTTTGCGTACAGCGAGACTGCAGGTCAGCTAGTGAGAAAGCAGGATTTGTACAAATTCAGAGCAGGCAGTGTCTTTGTCAATAAGTTCAAGGGGCAGATTGCAGATGTCCGTCCGGACGGATATCCGCATCCCGTCTACAATTTTGCGAAGGGCTTGTTTTTAGATCTCAAGGGGGTAAGGGAAAATGAAGGATTATCATACTAAGTTTGATTTTACTCTGCTTGTTCTAGGACCTGTACATATCGGATCAGGGGAAAAGTATACAAAAAAGGAATATGTATATGAGAACAATAAATATTATTTTCCGGACATGGGCAGACTTTATCTGAGAATAAAGGACGAACCTGGACTTAACAGTGCCTTCACTGCCTTCATGACTGAAATCAACGACGGAAGTAGAACGACCACATTAGGAGAGTTTCTTTCGGCCAACAGCATTTTGGACCGGGATTTCGGCGGATATTCTATCTCTGAATCAGGATACGAATTTGAAAAGTCATCCGGAAGAAGCTGGAACAGCCGGAATCGGGAACCTGGTGCCGGGCGCAACCTGAATGAAATCTCTGCATTTGTCAAGGATTCATACGGCAGGCCATATATTCCCGGAAGTTCACTGAAGGGCGCAATCAGGACGATACTCATTAATGAAAAGTTTAAAACGGATGATGTTCCTTGGAAGGATGGGGATAATATTTTCAATGAAATAAGGATTTCTGACAGTAAGCCAATAAGCGTTGACAATCTGACTCTGGTTCAAAAGTGGGACTATAATGCTAAAAAGAATTGCTCAAATTCGCTTCCGATTTGGAGAGAATCTTTGAAACCGTTGACACGAATTGAATTCACGATTACAACTTCAAGTGAACGTGCAAGGAAACTGATAGAAAATTTGAGCCATTATGCTAAAAGTTTCTATCAACGATATAAAAATAAATTTCTGAGTGCGTACCCCGACAGAGTTATTCAGAAAAACATCGATTGTCCGATTTATCTTGGTGCAGGAAGCGGACTATGGACAAAAGTTGATTATCACCATGTAAGAATTGATAAAATTCAAGAAAAGTCGTATAAAAAAATGAAGATGAAAGGTAATGGGGTTTTAAAGCTTGCACGATATAAGAAGGTGAAAATTAAAACGAAAGATGGCAAATCTATTCATTTAACTAATGATGTTTTCTATGAAATGGGAAAATGCGGTTTCAGCATAAAAGAAGTTGATGTTGGGTGAAAAATATAATTTATGTTAAAACGCAGTATTTTGTTTCTACCAGCAATCAAGGTCTTAAATTTTCAAACGTTATTGACAAAAGCAAGCAGTATATGGCTTATGATGATGTCGGTGTTCTGATTTTCGACAACGTCAACAGCTACCTTTCGAGCAAGCTGATTCAAAAATGCGTGGAACACGGAATAGCCCTGCTTTTCTGTGATGCAAGGCATTCGCCTCTTCTTCTGATGGATAATGTGTACAACCAGAAGAACCGCTTTGAACTCCTCAGTGCGCAGCTGTCTCTTGCAAGCAAGACGAAGAACAGAATCTGGTCGAAGATTGTCATGGCCAAGATCAGGAACCAGGCGAAATGCGTGGAGCAGACGGGTCACAGCAGAAATGATGTCGGACTCATTCAGTCCATTTCATCAAACATCACTGAAGGTGACAAGCATAATGTTGAGGCTTATGCCGCCCGTGAGTACTTTCCGATGATGTTCGGGAAGAATTTCAAGCGCGGAAGGTTTGACGACATAATCAATGCGGGTCTTAACTATGGCTATGCCGTTTTGAGAGCGCTGATCAGAAGGGAGATCGTGATGCACGGGTTGGAACCTTCATTTGGCATCCATCACGCTTCCGTCGAGAATCCGTTCAATCTGTCCGATGATCTGATAGAACCGTACAGGGCATTTGTCGACCTGATTGTTCATGACGTCATCATTCCCAGGAATCACGAGCAGCTTGATTCCAGTGACTGCGAGGACATTGTCAGGGTGTTGTTTGAAAAATGCGTCATGGACAACAAGGTATACTATCTTGGTGATGCCATTAAGGTGACGGTTAATTCATATGTGAACTGCATCAACAACAGTACATCCAGCAGTCTTAAGCTGCCGGGATTCATTGAGGGTGGTAAGTGATGATGCTGCTTTTATGCTTTGATCTTCCACGGGATACGAAGGAAGAGAGAAAACAGGCTGCAGAATACCGGAAAAGGCTGGTGGAATTGGGTTTTTCGATGAAACAGTTCAGCCTGTATGAGCGGGAGGTTCAGTCTCAGAATACGCGCGACCGGCTGATTGAAATACTGAGGAACGAAATACCTGCTGCCGGTGCGATAACACTTTACCTGCTGCCGGATGAGGTTAATGACAAGCAGATTACAATTCTTGGCAAGAATGCCCCTAAGCTGACGGTTGGTGTACCGCACTTGATAGTTCTGTAGATGGTGAAATAGTGAATGTTCCTGGTCCCCGGCATTTTTTGGTGCAGATTTCCCATGTGCCAGGCAGGTAATGCTGCTGAAGAGATAAGATTTGAGTATATTAAGAAGAGCTTATTTAAAAAACCTGATGTATAAGTAAATTGGCAGTTACCATCAGCGTATTAAACAGGGGTGTGATTGAATGGAAGAAAGAAACAGAAACAAAAGATTCCGTATAGAGTCAGTTTATTACGAGTCTTCAATGTTAGAACCTAGAGATGATTATAGTCAGGAACAATATGAAGAAATTGCGGATTTAGTCGGCAAGTGGAGTAGCTTTGATTTGGACAAAACGGATGCATACATCTATTTTGATGATTTGGAAAAAGAATTGGTTCCTTCAGTCCTTACGCCAGCGGACAGGAAAAGGTTTATCGATTATTTGAAAAAAGAAATTGAAGTAGTTAATGAATGATTGATGAAGTGATGGCAGGTCTGATTCATCATCCAATTAGTGAGATTCTCTCATACCTGGTGAAGTGACATTGTGTTGGAAGAAGCGGAAAAATTATAAAACGAAAGTGAATGCGATCTAAGTGAATTCACCGAAAACACTTTACAATATCTGAAAGTATGCCTAGGGGGTGTGAGGTTCGCGGGTTAGCTGCGTAATAGAAACCCATTCGGACAGTCTTTTGACTGTCCGTTTTTTTGCTGATTTGCGGTGTTTTTTATGAAATTGTTCTGCAACAGGATTCTTTGTGGTAAATTGTTGCAATAAGTGTTTTTTGTCATGATGTGCGTAAAGGCTGCTGCACAGCGGAGGCAGAATTTTATCTGACAGATTGCGCATATTGTCTGGAAGAGGTGACATGATTGAAATATGTTACAGTTATGCTGATCATTCTTGTGATGCTGCCGTGCAACGGCCACTGGATCAGGGGTTTCAATTAAAAATTCGTCAAGAGCGTTGCAAGCCACATAATCAGCATAAATGACCTTGATGCAGACGCAGACTTAATAAAGAACGTAGACATTCAGGAAGTCTTGAAGCGAAACAGTTATCAAGAACAGGACGGAGACGATGACGCATATGATAAGTTCCAACGCCTTGTCGGCATTGAAAGCGTCAAGAAGAAGTTCGACGAGTTCAGCTCACTGGACGAACTCAATCACCACCGTGAGAAAATGGGACAGCAGATTGGCGGATTCTCGCTGCACTCGCTGTTTATCAACGTCATCAACTAGATTTCCCGTCAGACGAATCTGCTCGCATTGAACGCCTCCATTGAGGCAGTCAGCGCCTGAGAAGCCGGCAAGGGATTCTCCGTTGTTGCGGCTGAAATCAGAAAACTTGCCGAACAGAGTGCCGCTTCAACGAAGGAAATCGAAGACATCATCGACAACATCAAGAAGCAGTCCAAGCTGATTCAGGAAGCCATCAAGTCGACGATGGAAGTCTTTAAGCGCAACAAGGGGCTGGCCTAAAAGGTTTCCGATGTTGCCGAAGTTTCGGACAGGATTGAGGAAGTTTCCGCAAACTTCGAGTAAGTCCTGGTAACGATTGACGAATTCACACATCATGTTTCAAATCTGCGTGACATTCCGAGCCATCTTAAGTCAGAAACTGACAAGCTCAAGGTTGAAGGATAGGAAAATATATTGAAGAAACGAAGCTAGGATGAAACTGACGATTTTCAGCTTTCAAAAAACAATCCGACTCCAGAATTTGGAATTATCCAGATTCGGAGTCGGATTTTCATATTCTTCAAAATAAAGTGTGAATTGTGTTTGCCCTGTAGATATTAGGAGCCTGTGATTGAATCTGAAAAAACAATCGCAAGCTCTTGATTTTCGGTTGAAGGTTTCCCAGACTCTTTTGTTAATTATGGAACTTCAGCGCGAAATCGTATAGCCTTTGCCGCTGACAGAATGAACGTCGCTGACGAAAACGAAAGCGGTCGGATCCTCTGAGACAGCAATTTGCTTGACTTTTGCAATTTTATTGTACTGCGTTACGACCATGATGACTTTCATCTTTTCGCTCAGATAGCCTGATTCGGCATGCAGAAGCGTTAAGCCTGCATCGACTTCCTCGTAGATGCGTTTCTTGATTTTGATATGCTCTTTTGACATGATCATGATTTCGCATTGTGATTGACCATATGAGAGAACCTTGTTGACGGCAAAAGCACAGATGAAGATCACGATCAGGCCATAAGCGTTTTGCATGAAGTCTTTTTGAAGCGCTTGGGCAAGCAAAACCAGGCAATCGCAGATATTCATGACGACTGCAACGGAAATCTTGAAGTACTTGTTGAAAATTACGCCCAAAATGTCAAAGCCGCCGTTTGAACCGTCTCCTTTCAAGACGAGACCGCTCCCGATTCCGACCAGCAATCCTGCGATAATTGCGCTGACCAGCGGATCGCTTTTTAAAGGAAGCAGAAAATTGATGTGTTGGCAGATATCGAGTCCGATGGGGAAAGCAATGCTGACCAGCAATGTTTTCAGGATGAATTTTCGACCAACGAATATATATCCCAGGATAAACAAAATGGCATTGCAAAAAAGAACAATCATCGACACTGATAAAGGAATCGATTTGCTCAAAAGGACGCTCAAGCCTGTCACGCCGCCAACGGCAAAATTTTGCGGCAAAACGATCATGCCCATTGCAATGTCGGTCAGGGCAACGCAAACAAAATTTTGGCCAAAGATAAGATTTTTTTCTTCATTTCAATCACCAATTGATATTATAATTGAAATAACCATTTTTTCTGTAGTTTAGGCTACATAAAGGAGCATTTTGTTGAAAGTTGTAATTGATCAAAAATATTTTTGCTTATTTGAATCAATCGGAAAAAGAATTCGCTTTTCACCGGGGGAGTTTGTTTTTTGCGAAAGCGATGAAGCAAATGAAATCTATCTTATCGTCAAGGGAAGGGTTCAGGTCTATCTTGGGACGTCTTCAGGAAAGCAAACGACGATTGAAGTTTTGAAAGAAGGCAGAATCTTTGGCGATGCGTCTTTTTTGGAACATTCCGTCCGCAAGGCAAACATCGTTGCGATTACGGATGTTGAGCTTATTTGTTGTCGGATCACGGACTTGATTCCGATTCTTCAGGAAAATTCAGAGCTTGCGCTTCTGATGATGAGACATTTGACTTCGACTTGCAATTATCTGACGAACACGATCAATCGATTGGTTAATTATGACAGCATTCAAAAAGTTGCCGATTTTCTTTTGACCGAAACGAATCCGAACGAACCGGTAATTCCTTATACGCATAGCGACCTTGCCGGATGTCTTAATCTGAATCGGGTAACGGTGTCAAGAATCATGGAGAAATTTAAAGCAGAAAGGATGGTTGAATACGGTCGCGGAACGATCAGGGTTTTGAAGCGCCAAAAGCTGGAAGAATTGCTTAAATAACGATGAAATCTGCATTTTTAAGCGACGTAAAAGAAGTTTTACGTCAAAAAACAACGGTTGTCAAGAAACTTTGATGGACTTAAGAAAACGACAGTGGCAAAATTTGGCACTAAAGGAGGGAAATTTTTGAATATCGGAAAACGGTTGAAGGATGCCCGCATCGAATCAGGATATACTCAAGAACAGGTTTCCGAACAGATTGACGTTTCAAGGCAGACAATCTCAAGCTGGGAAAACGGCAGAACGTTTCCTGATATCGTGAGCGTAGTAAGTTTGAACGACATCTATGATGTCAGCTTGGATGTTTTGATTAAAGGGGATGAAAAAATGCTTGAACATTTGGAAGAAAGCACGAATATCGTGAAGAGCAACAAGAAGCTGTTGTCTGCGATTATCGCAAATATTTTGACGGCTATTGCAACGATCGGACTAAGTGTTATTGTTCCGTCAAATGAATATGTTTTGGCGGGAGTCTTTTGCGTGATGATAATTGCCGCATCATTTTTGATGCATCAGAATGTCAAGAGAATTTAGGAGCAGAATGTATGAAAGCAAACGTTTTATAATGATTGGGGCGGCAATCATGTTGGTCGGAGCAATTTGTTTTGCTTACAGACTTTATGGAATCGTCCAAACCGATGCAAGATCAAGAGGATTCAAGCATCCGAAGACATGGGGACTATGTTCGATTTCATCGAATAATGGCAGTGTTCTGCTGTTGTATCTGATTAAACGGAGAAAATATCTGATTAGCGAACTTTCAAAAAGAATTGAAAAGAGCAAAAAAGCCATCAGCGCTGCGATTATATTTGTTGAAACGGGAGCAATTTTGATTGTTGTGTCAATTATTTTAAAATATGAAAGCTATTTTTTGAAACGCTATCATACTTTTTTGATTATAATGATTTCAAAAATAAATATTTATTTTTGTTTAAAGACTTAATATTCCTGTTTTTTTAGCCGAACTATAACAACAGTTGATAGATTATAATCGGAAAGGATTTAAGAATAATGGTGAGAAAACGTCAAAAATCAATCGGCAATTATATAATTTGCATACTTCTTTCAGTGGGGGTTCTTCCCTTGATTGTGATGGTTTTATCAATATACAATACGACGTCCAATCTTTTGATGGCAAGAAACGACTCTGCTAAGGTAAGCGCGACCAATGTTGTTCAGAAGGAAATTTCGGATTTTCGCAAGCAAGGCGAATGTGTTTTAAAGAACGTTGCGGGGTATCCTGAAATTTCCGGGGGAAAATATGATGAAAAAATTATCAAGACGCAGCTTGATCGTGCAAAGGATTCTTGTCAGTACATCCAAGGCATGGTCGTCGGCTACTCTGACAACAAGTATGTCAGCACGTGGTCTGAGCCGGCAGACTACAAGGTGACGTCACGTCCCTGGTATATCAAGGCTGTTGCAAATGAGGGCCAGATCTGCTGGACCAATCCGTATAAGAGTGCGTCAACGGGCAAGTATTTGGTGAGCGCATCGTATGCTATGAGATCACGTCAGGGAAAGCTGATCGTTGTCAGCGTTAATCTTAGTTATTCAAGCATTGAAAAGGTTATCAAGCAGCTTAAAATAGGTAATACCGGTCAGGTCACTCTTGTCTCAAATACGGGAATCGTTCTTGCATCAGAAGGCACTGGAAACAGCGGCTATAAAGATTCTGAAGATCTTACTTCAAGCACCGTCTTTAATAAAATCAAAAATGCAAACGCGCGCAAGGGAACGATTCATCTCAAGGGAACGTCTAAGGTAACTGACGTTTACTATGACAAAGGCGCGGTCGGAAGCGACTTATGGGTATTTTCGTCGGTTGGTAAGAACGATCTTTACAGGGAACGGATGACAATGATCAAGAATGCCATGATTGTGTCAGTCGTCGTTGTAATTTTGATTCTTTTCTTTACCGTTTTGACGGTAAAAGGATTGAAGGAAATCGCAAATATTTTAATGGAACATCTTGAACAAGCCGGAAAAGGTCATTTTAAGAAGATCCCTGAAAAATTTGAAAAAGCTTCATCTCTAGGGGCTCGTTATGGTCAAAGAATTGTTGCACCTAAGAAGGATGGCAACGAATTCAGTCGTATCGCCAACGGATTCAATGAAATGGTTGAACAAATCGGCGGATTGCTTGAAAGCGTCAAGTCTCAATCGGACAACGTTGCTGAAAAATCGGATTCTCTGTTGGAACTTTCCAAGCAGACGGGCAAGGCAACGGAAGAAGTTGCCCAAACGATTACGGGCATTGCTGAAGTTACGAGCTCGCAGGCTCAGGAAACGCAGGAAAGCGTAACTAAGCTTGAAGAACTTTCCAAGGTTATCGATGAGTTGAACGAAAGCGTTCAGGCCATGAATGCTGAATCCGACGAATCTGCCAAAATCAATCAGGACAACATGAACACGATGGACAGCGTCAACAGCAACTGGGTGGCTGAACTTGATGATATGAAAGCTTTATCTCAAAGCGTCCAGAATATGAATGCGGATATTCAGGACATTACCAAGATCATCAACGTCATCAACGAAATTTCGCGTCAGACGAACCTGCTGGCATTGAATGCCTCGATTGAAGCCGCCAGCGCAGGCGAAGCCGGTAAAGGCTTCTCAGTCGTTGCGGCAGAAATTCGCAAGCTTGCCGAACAAAGCGCGGCCTCGACGAAGGAAATCGAAGACATCATCGACAACATCAAGAATCAGTCAACTGAAATGGTCGACAAGACGAACAGTTCCGTTGAAGGCGGTCAAAAGCAGTCCAAGCTGATTCAAGAAGCCATCAAATCGACGATGGAAGTCTTCAAGCGCAATCAGGAAATGGCACAAAAAGTCGCGGGTGTTTCCAAAGCTTCAGAAAAGATTGAAGAAGTTCAAAGCAAAGTGCTCGAAGGACTTGAAAGCATCTCTGCTTCAACGCAGGAAAACGCAGCTGGAACGGAAGAGGTTTCCGCAAATTCCGAAGAAGTTTTGGCAACGATGGACGAATTCACGCAGCACGTTTCAGATTTGCGTGATATTTCCGGCCAATTGAAGAAAGAAACTGATAATCTCACTGTTGAAGGATAAATAAAATAATTGCTGTTTAAAAACGCCCGTCCGTTTTGGAACGGGCGTTTTTTGTTTCATTCAGGTGAAAAAATTTCTTGATTTAAGCCTATTTAACAAATTGATAGGGCATAATTTAGTTATCGGCTAAGGAAAAAGGACAGGCTAAGAAGTTCAAAAAATTTTTGAGCAGGCGTTCTCTGAAAGAAGAGGGCGCTTTTTGAATAAAAGCGGGTAATCAAGGCTGAGCCTAAGTTACAATAGATAGTTACTTTAACCATAAGGAAACAACTGAAAATGATGCGTGAGTCAATTTTAGAAATAATACATTCTTACTTTAACTAATAAACAAATCCAATTCATATCAACAGGAGGGATTAGCTTCTAAAAAAAAGCCAGACCCCTCGATCTGACTTTAAGAATATTTATTTAGAAAACTTCGTCGGCTTCTTCTCATAAGTAAATCCTTCTCCGAGAACTTCATTAACGTCAATGATTGAGATAAAAGCACTGCTGTCGATGGTTTCGATAATTCTTTTGGCAATCGTCAACTCGGTTGAGCTGATGACGCTGTAAATTGCCTTTTTGTCCTGTCCCGAATATCCGCCTTCAGCCTTGATGAAGCTGACTCCGCGATCAAGCTGACGCATGAGTTCGTTTGCGATTGCATCGCTTTTCGGAGAGATGATGATCAAACCGCGGGCAGAGTAGGAACCTTCCTGAATGAAATCAACAATCTTTGAAAAGACGTATGAAGCAAGCAGCGTATACATCATTTGTCTGAGATTGAGATAGGAAAGAGACAGAGTTAAAACCAAAACGTCAAGCGAAAGCAAAGTTTTTCCCATCGAAATTCCTTTTTGTTTTTCGAGAATTCTTGCAACGACGTCGGTTCCACCGGTGGTTCCGCCAAATCGGTAGATCAAACCGGACCCAAGTCCCCCGAAGAAACCAGCTAAAATTCCCGCAAGAAACATGTCATGCTGGACGCTGAGATTGAACGGCAAGGAAACACGTTGCCACAGCCAGATGAAAAAGGACAGGCTGAGCGTTCCGTAAACAGTATACAGTAAAGATTTTTTGCCAAGATAACGATAGCCGATCAAAATCAAAGGCACGTTGATCAAAACCGTTGTATATGCCGGGTCAATATGCAGCCAGTAGCGAATGATCAGCGTCACACCGGTAACTCCGCCTTCTGCCAAATTATTGGCAATATTGACGTTTACCAGTCCGTATCCGTAAAATGCGCACCCCAATGCAATCATCAGGAAATCCAGGACATGAATTTTGTCTTTATTCACGACCACACCTCCATATTATGATGAACTTAACATCTTTCATCATATCACGTTAGAGAAAAATTTGTTAAATATGAGCAAAAACTTATTATTTTAACCCGAAATTTTGTTTCAAGCTCAGCTTAATTGCGTTTTTTCGCTTTTTTCGACGACGAGCTTCAGGGCATATGCCAGAATCGCAGAAATTATTCTGGCAAAAACGCTGCTCCACCAAACCATGATCTGTCCACCGAACAGAGGGGGCAAAATCAGCATCAGTATCAGCATCAAAACAGGTTCGATGAACGTCAGAACATATGAAAAGGCGGTTTTTTCGGTCGCATAAAAACTTGCAGTGGCAATGCGGCTGATTGAAACAAACGGAACAGAAACTAAGAAGATCGGAATTATCTTTTCAATCTCTGCATTTACCGAAGCGGACGTTCCGAACAATGCACCGATGGCTCCCTTGGCATAAAACGTCGCAAAACATCCGAGCAAAGCGAGAATCAGTGAGAAGACATAGGCCATATCGCGCGTGATCTTCAGCTTATGCAGATTTTTAGCGCCATAATATCGACTCATCAGCGGCTGACTGCCATCTCCGACACCTTGTAAAATCAGATAGATGACGCAGATGACGTAAGAAATGCAGGCATACGTTGCAACGGCTCTGTCTCCTCCGTATTTGATCGAAAACCAATTAATGATGACAAGAGAAATATTGGGAGCAAGCGACATTCCGAATGGAGCAATCCCGACTCTAATCACGGGTCCGCTGATTTTCTTGATGATACTTAGTGGGATTTTCAGGCTGATGCTGCTTTTCTTAAGCAAATAGATCATTGCAAGCAAGAACGTCAATCCCTCTCCGAGAATCGTGGCCAAACCTGCTCCCGTCATCCCCAGATTTAAAACCCAAACCAACAGATAGTCGAGAATGATGTTCGTGACGAATCCGCTGATCATGGCCACCATGGAGAAAAAAGCTCCGCCATAGTTTCTGATCATCGGGACCAGACCAGTACTGCCAATTTGCAAAAAGGCTCCAAGCGCAATCACGCGAATATAAATTGTTCCCATTTCAAGCAAGGTTCCCTTCGCGCCGAGCAGGCTGACGAAGAATTCAGGGAAAAGTCCCGCTGAAAGGGTGATGATGATGCTTGAAACAATCAAAAGCCAAAGTGTTCCGTTGACAAAATTCATTGCCTTTTTCGGCTTGTTTTGGGCCGAACTGATCGAATATTGAACGGCTCCTCCCATTCCGATGCCGGTTCCGACGGCTAAAATAACGGCCGTGATCGGGTAGGCAACGTTGATGGCGGAAAGTCCGATGTCGCCCATCGTGTTTCCGACGAAAAAGCCATCAACGATCGCATAGACTCCTGAAAGAGCAAATGAGAGCACGGACGGGATGACGTAATTCATAAAAGTTCTCAAGTCAGACATGTTTTATACCTCGTTTAAGTTTCGTTCGAATAAGACATTGAACAGATCAAGCGTTTCAACGGCTGAAGAAATGCGGTCAGATCCGATCTGATGACAAATTTGCTTTTCCGTATCAAGAAGAGGTCCGATTTTTTCCATCGCATAGGCTTGGCCTGCGTCCGTCAAGGAAATGATGCGGGAGCGCTTGTCCGTTTTCGATGGCGTCATTTCAATCAGACCGTGTTTTTCCAAATCATGGACGACAGTGTTGACGGTTTGTTTGACGATGCCGCAATGTTCGGCGATTTCTTTTTGGGAACTGCATTTAAAAGCATAAAGGCCATAAAGCACCATCATTTCGGGATACCCCATTCCGTTTTTAGCGGCCCATCTGGAATAAAGCATGTTGCATTTGAACCAGGTCAGATCGATGCTCATGTTAAGAGAATAATCCAGCATAAAAATTCCTCCATAATTTGAATTGATATATCAGTATACTATATTAGTATGTTGTCGGACTAAAATCAAGTTCTTTTGAAACGAGATAAAGTTTGATTGCGAATAAGCAAAAAAATGTGTAAAATTGTAGTGATATAGGCGATTCCTTGAAAGGAATTCAAAGAATACTGTTTAAGAAGGAATGATATAAATGGTTAAAGTATTAGTAGCCGGTTTTAAGGGACGCATGGGGAACACGACCGTTCAAATGGTCCTCGAACATGAAGATTTTGAGTTGGTCGGCGTGTTTGATCCTTGCGCCAAGGAAAAGAACCTTAATGAAAATGCAGAGTATAAGGATACGGACGTTCCCGTCTATGTTTCGCGCGAAGAAATCAAGACGGACGCCGAAGTCTGGATCGACTTTACTGCACCAAGCGCTGTTTTTGAAAATGCGAAGTTTGCTTTGGAAAATCACATCAGTCCGGTAATCGGGACAACGGGAATGAGCGATGATCAGGTTGCCGAACTTCAGGCTCTTGCCAAAAAAGAACATGTCGGCGGACTCATTGCGCCAAACTTTGGTATTTCGGCCGTTTTGCTGATGCAGTTCGCCAAAAAGGCAGCTGAATATTTGCCGGACGTCGAAATCATCGAAATGCATCACGACAACAAGCTGGACGCTCCATCCGGCACGGCCATCAATACCGCCAAAATGATTGCTGAAGTTCGCAAGGCACATAAACAGGGCAATCCGGATGAAAAAGAAACCCTGGCAGGAGCACGCGGCGCGGATTACGAAGGCATGCGCATTCATGCCGTTCGTTTGCCGGGATACGTTGCTCACGAGCAGGTTTTATTCGGAGGAAAGGGCGAGGCTTTGACGATTCGTCAGGATTCGTTTGATCGAATTTCATTCATGTCGGGCGTTGCCGTAGCAACTGAAAAGATTCGCAACTATGATGAATTGATGATTGGATTGGAAAATCTCTTATGATCGTAAAAGAACTTCCGCAAGAATTTCTTGATGCCAAACCGATTATTGAAACAATCAAGCAGGCCGGCTTTGAAGCTTATTTTGTCGGCGGAAGCGTCCGTGACACGCTGCTTGGGCTTCCGATTCATGACGTTGATATCGCCACGAGCGCATACCCGCGGGAAATCAAAAAAATTTTCAAAAAGACCGTTGATACCGGCATTCAACACGGAACGGTGATGGTTTTGGATCATGGCGAGGGCTATGAGATTACGACCTTCAGAACCGAATCGACCTATCAGGATTTTAGACGTCCTGATCACGTGACGTTCGTTCGTTCGCTTGAAGAAGATTTAAAGAGGCGTGATTTGACGATCAATGCGTTCGCAATGGATGAAACGGGCAGAGTCGTTGACATGTTTGACGGCTTGAGCGATTTGCAAAACAAGCGTTTGAAAGCTGTCGGTGATGCGCATGAGCGATTCCACGAAGATGCTTTGAGAATGATGCGTACGATTCGTTTTGCGAGTCAGCTCGATTTCAAAATTGAAGAAAAGACATTTCAGGCTCTTGGAGAAAATTCGGCTTTGCTGGAAAAAATCGCCGTTGAGCGAATTCACGTCGAATGGATCAAGCTGATGATGGGAAAAAATCCTGGCTGCGGATTGAGCGCATTCTATGAAACGAAATTGTATCAGCATTGTCCGATGTTTTCAAAATACGGCGAAACGTTCAATGAACTTTCAAAAAGAAAGCTGGAAATTCAAGATGAAATCGAAGCCTGGACGCTTCTTTCATATTGTTTGAAGATGGATGGAAAAGATTTGGCAAAGCTTTTGCGAGCATGGAAGTCGTCAAACGAAACAATTGCCCAAACTGAAAAAGCGGTTGCCGCGTTGGAAAGCATTGCGGATCGTCGCGTTACGCGTTTTACGTTGTATAACGCTGGAGAAACGGGTTTAAAGACCGCTTTGGCAGTTGCAAAGCAAATGGAAATCACCGTTGATGAAGACAAATTGATTCATGATTACCGTACTCTTCCGATCAAGTCAAAAAAAGATCTTAAAGCAAACGGCGGGGATCTGATTAAAGAAGCAGGCATCAAGCCGGGACCGAAGATGGGAGAAATACTTGATTACCTTGAGGAAGAGGTTTTGTTTGGACGAGTGGAAAATGAAAAAACTTCCTTGCTTGAGCTGGCAAAACAAAGAATGAAATAAGCACAGCACGTCTTTGGACGTGCCTTTTTTTTACGGAACGGATATTTTTTGGCAAATGATCTGTAAGCAAATTTACATATAAAATAGATATGATATAATTTTAATTAATTACGTTCTCAAAAAAGACGAAGAAAGTGAAATTATGCAAACATTAAGGATTGAACATTTAACCAAGACCTACGGTGAAAAAACGTTGTTTGAGGATGCTGATTTCATCATCAACGAACATGATCGCATCGGTCTGATCGGAACGAACGGTTCAGGCAAAACAACTTTGCTCAATGCGATCAGCGGAATCGATCCGGCTGATTCGGGGGAATTAATCGCTCCAAACGATTATCGCATCGGGTATTTGAAGCAGATGCCTGAACTTGACGATTCAAAAACGATTATCGAGGCCGTTTTTGAAGGGGCGGGACCGATTTTTCAAACCGTCAGAAATTACGAAGAGGCGTTGGAAGCATACGGGTCTGATCCTGAAAACGAAAAGCTCGCCAAGCGATATTCGGATGCTGAAGACAAGATGAATCAAGAAGATGCATGGACTGCAGAAAGCGACGTCAAGACGATTTTGACGCAGCTTCACATCAGCGACTGGAACCAACAGGTCGGGACGCTCTCAGGCGGACAGCTGAAACGTGTCGGACTGGCTCAGGTTTTGATTCAGGCACCAGACCTCTTGATTTTGGATGAACCGACGAATCATCTTGACTTTGACTCGATCGAGTGGCTTCAAAGCTACCTTGCGTCATATAAGGGGGCGCTGTTGGTCATTACGCATGATCGATACTTCTTGGATCAGATTGCTTCGCGAATCATTGAGCTTTCGTTTGGAAAACTGTATTTTTACACCGGAAACTATCAAGATTTCGTTGCACAAAAAGCAGAACGCGTCGAACGCGAACTGGTTGCCGAACACAAGCAGCAGCAGCTTTACAAAAAAGAGCTTGCCTGGATGCGTACCGGAGCCAAGGCCAGAACTACCAAGCAACAGGCTCGCATCAATCATTTCAACGAGTTAAAGGATGGCCTGAACAAAGTGCAGGTTGACGGAAAAGTCGACATCAATCTTGGGCAGGCTCGACTCGGAAAAAAAGTGCTCGAGGTCAAAAAAGGCTCGCTGACGCTTCAAAATCACAAGATTATCAATGATTTTGATCTGTTGGTCAAAGCTGGCGACAGAATCGGAATCACCGGCGTCAACGGTGCCGGCAAATCCAGTTTTTTGAACGTGCTTGCAGGCGATTTGCCGCTTGATTCAGGCGAGCTGATCGTCGGTGAGACCGTTAAGTTGGCCTACTATCGGCAACAAACGGAAAAAATTCCGGAAGACAAGCGGATCATCAATTATTTGGACGAAGTCGGACAAAGCGTCGTCAACAAAAACGGAGAACGCGTCAGCACGACGCAGCTGCTCGAACAGTTTCTTTTTCCGCGTTTCATGCACGGAACCTTGATCAGAAAATTGTCGGGCGGTGAAAAGAGAAGACTTTATCTGTTGAAATTGCTGATGTCTTCACCAAACGTGCTGCTGCTTGACGAGCCGACCAATGATCTTGACATCGGAACTTTGACGATTCTTGAGGATTATCTCGAATCGTTCGCAGGGACGGTCATCACTGTTTCTCATGATCGTTATTTCTTGGACAAGGTTGCGTCAGATCTTTTGATTTTCAAAGGTCAAGCACGGATAGAGCGTTATACGGGAATGTTCACCGATTATCTGAGTCAAGAAACTCATGCTAAAAAAGAAAGTGTCACACCGAAAAAAAGCAGCGCAAATTCTTCAACGGAAGACAAGAAAGTCTCAAAAGAAAAAACCAAGCTGACTTATGCGGAACAAATGGAATTTGACAAATTGGAAAAAGAAATTGACGACCTTGATGAACGCAAAGCAGAGCTTCAGGAAGAAATGAACAACGTTCCGGGATCAGATTACGGCAAACTTGGCGATTTGCAGCGTCAGATTGACGAGATTGATCAGCGAAGCGAAGAAGCAATGGAACGTTGGGAGTATTTAGGACAGTACGTATAGGGAGGATTATGATGGCAGAACTAGAAGAACCGTATTTGCAACTGATCCGCGATATTTTGGATCATGGACATAAAAAAGATGATAGGACGAAGACAGGAACTATAAGCCTGTTCGGATACCAGATGCGCTTTGATCTCGGCAAAGGATTCCCGCTTTTGACGACCAAAAAGGTTCCGTTGGGACTGATTAAAAGCGAGCTTTTATGGTTTTTAAACGGCGATACGAACATTCAGTATCTTCTTAAGCACAAAAACCACATTTGGGACGAATGGGCATTCAAAAAATGGGTTGAATCAGACGAGTACGAAGGACCGGATATGACGGATTTTGGCTTGCGCTGCCAAAAAGACCCTGAATTTGACAAAGTCTATCGGGAACAGATGAAACTTTTTTGCGACAGAATGGTCAATGATGACGAATTTGCCAAAAAATACGGTGATTTGGGCAACGTTTACGGTGCACAATGGCGTCACTGGAAGACGAGCAATGGCGAGACGATCGATCAGATCAAGAACGTGATTGAAGAAATCAAGACCAATCCTGATTCAAGGCGTCTGATCGTCACCGCATGGAATCCGGAAGACGTGCCGACAAGCGCTCTGCCTCCTTGCCATTCATTGTTCCAATTTTACGTAAACGACGGAAAACTCAGCTGTCAGCTTTACCAACGAAGCGGGGACGTTTTTTTGGGCGTGCCGTTCAATATTGCAAGCTACTCGCTGCTGACGCATCTGATTGCGCGCGAATGCGGCCTTGAAGTCGGAGAATTCGTGCATACTTTGGGTGATGCTCATATTTATTCGAATCATATCGAACAGGTTAAAGAACAACTCAAAAGGACTCCGAAGAAAGCACCGACGTTATGGCTCAACCCTGAAAAGAAGCATTTGGAAGACTTTGACGTTGATGACATCAAAGTCATCGACTATGATCCGGCACCGGCAATCAAGGCACCGGTTGCTGTTTGACAGGGGGAACTGAAATGCTAGCATATATATGGGCTGAAGATTCAGCGCATCATATCGGCATCAACGGTAGACTGCCGTGGCACTTGCCGAATGATTTGGCCTATTTTAAGCGACAGACATCGGGACATCCGATGATTATGGGCAAAAAAACGTTTGACAGTTTTCCGAAGCTTCTTCCTGGTCGTTTGCACGTCATTTTGACCCACAGCATTGAATTTGAAAAAGAATATGCAGACAATGATCAGGTCGTCGTAGTTCATAACGAAAATGATTTAAGAAAGTGGCTCTTGCGGAACACGATTCTGAAATAACGTTCGTTATCGGTGGCGCATCTTTATTTAAAATGTTCAAGGATGACGTCGATCTGCTTTATGTCACGAAGATTAAAGAAAAGTTTGACGCGGACACGACAATGCCGGACCTTGACATGGACCGTTTTGCTTTAAAATACGAAGAAAAAGGAACGACGGACGAAAAGAATCAATATCAGCACACGTTTTTCGTTTATGAAAGAAAATAACCCCCAAAAAAGCGCAACCCGCATGAGTCTGGTTGCGCTTTTTTAATTATGATTTTGCATGACGATTACACCAATTGAACGGTCTTGCCTGATAACGAAAGGCATAACGTTGCCAGCGCGCTGAGCGTGATTCCCGTCGGAACCAAAATATTTGAAATCAAGAACAGTTTCTCGCGGCTGAGCATGAACATCCCCATTAAAGTCAAGACGGATGCGATTACGGAAATAAAATTCATTTTCGAAAAAACCAGGATGAAACTGGCGATGTAGATAACCGCAAAGACAGGATAGACAAAATTCCAATATTTAAAATATCTGATACTGGTGTAGATGATCATCAAAATTGCGACTCCGCACAGCAATCCGAACGAAACCCAGCCGCTTGCCGAAAATTTCAAGCCGAAACAATACGGGAAAAGCGAGCTGATTACAGCAATGATGGCGAAATCAAGCGAAATTTTGCCCATCGTCGTGCTGGCACGGGTATTGACCATGCTGACTGAAATAATTTGCAAAATTATATAAATCATGCATGATCCGAACATGATTGAAGCAGCTGTCGTCATGCTGATGTCCTTAGCCAAAATAGCTTTGACGATATTGACGATGCCGATGCCACCGTAAACGGCAAAGCAAAGCCCCGTCCAAACCCCGACGAAAATAATGTGTTCTGTTGGTACTTTACGTTTCAAAGAAATGCCCCCTCAAAAAGACTTTAACATATAATTGAAGAATTTAACAACAAAAACTGGCATCGTTTTTGATTTTCAGCGGCAAGATGTTATACAATATTCTTATATGTAATTTAGACGGGGTGACTTATTAAGTGAAGAAAGCAAAGAGTTTATTAATCTTTTTGGGCGTGGTTTTGTTGGTTTCCGTCGGTGCTTTTTCGTTATTGAAATGCACGGTTTCAACTCAAAACGAAGTGGATTTGGAAAAATCGGATACCGCCAAGGCAGCAAGTTCCAGAAAAGTTCCGAAACAAGACATTTCGTTGGTGGGATTGGGCGATTCCTTGACTCATGGGGTTGGCGATCCTGAAAATAAGGGCGGGTACGTCCACATGATCAAGCAAAAGCTGAACAAGGAGCACAACGTTTCGGTCACGACCAATAACTTTGGCAAAACGGGCGACAGAAGCGATCAGATTGAAAAGCGTGTCGAAACCAGCAAAAAGATTCAAGACGCCTTGGAAGATGCAGACGTGATTACGATGACGGTCGGCGGAAACGATCTGATGCAGGTCATGCAAAACAACTTTATGGCACTTGCTGCAAACAAGCTTGACAAGGTGATGCCAAAAGAAGAAGAGAAGTATGATGCAAAACTTTCATCCTTGTTTACGGCAGTCAGAAAATACAACAGCAAGGCACCGATTTTTTTAATCAGCGTGTACAATCCGTTTTACGTATATTTTCCAAACTTGACCCCAATGCAGGAATATACTAAAGAATGGAATAAAATTGCTGAATCTCATGCTGAAAAGGATGATAAAATGGAGTTCGTCGATGTTTGCGATCAGTTGTCCGAAGGCCAATATTATGGTCATTCAAAGAAGAAACTGAAACAGGAGGCAAATTCTGATCTGGCTGAACTTTCAAATCAAAAACTTGAAACCGCATTGAACGACAAATCAGAAAAGAATGACTATCTGTCTGATGCTGACCATTTTCATCCCAATAAAAAAGGCTACAGATATATGACATCGAGGCTTTACGAAGTGATGGAAAAACATGAAGATCTGTGGCTTAAGAAAGGAAATGAATGATTTTGACGGAACACAAAAGAAAAACCGTTAAGCTGACGAAGCCTGCCAATCCGTGGAAATGGGCGTTTGCCATTTTGCTGGGATTGGTAATTGCATTTTTTATGTTTATCTTTGTCAAAGTTACGACTCCAAGCGTTGATCAGAACAGAATCGTTGAAAAAACGGAAGCCTCGGCCGACAAGTATGCTGATTTGTCGGTCAGCATGAACAAGGACCAGCTTGAAGCGGCAATCAATTATTATTTGAAACAAAATCAAACCAAAGATTCGATCAGGTATCGTTTTTTACTCGACAAGTCCGCGATTTTAATGGGAACGACCAAAATTTTGGGAGCCAATGTTTCTTTTACGCTTTATACGAAACCTGTGCTTGACTCTGACGGAAACATCGTTTTGAATGCTAAATCGGTTGCAATCGGTTCTTTGAACGCACCGCCAAGCTTTGTTTTGGGATACGTCAAAAACAACTACGATCTTGGACGTTGGGCCAAAATTGATTCAAAAAGATCAAAAATCATGCTTGACTTGAATCAATTGACGAAAAAGCAAGGCATCAAAGTTCGCGGACAAAGTTTGAATCTTCAAACCGACGATATCAGATTCAACGTGTCGATTCCGCTTGACAAGTAGGTGGCATGATGGTTAAAGGTACGATGACTTTTTATGCATTTTTAATGACGCTGCGCAATCCGGATGAAAACACTGAGATGGCAACTTTTGCGAATGCGGCATTTTATGATTTGGCTTTCCCGAAGCAATCCATCGACCATGATGAAATCTCTGACTACTTGGAACTTGAAGCAGGCTACGTGTCTTCAATGACGGTTTTTGATGATGCGTGGCAGCTGTATTTGGACAAAAACGCATAAGCAGATGGAAGGAAAAAATAGTGACAAAAAAAGCAAGCAGTTCTTTTAAAGAAAAGCTTTTCAAAAAACGGTTAGGCTTTATTGGAATTTTTGTATCAATCGTTGTCTCTCTTCTCGTGGGAGGCGGTTCCGTTTATTATTTTATGAACAAACAGGTCAAAGAACTTGAAACCGCCAACCAGTCGTTAGGCAAAATCAGTTCGGTCTACAGTACGCTTTATTATAATTATTATAAGCAGATTTCGCAAAAGAAGCTGACGGACGGAGCAATTAACGGCATGATCAGCGCATTGGACGATCCTTTTTCAGAATACATGTCCGAAACAGAAAGCTCTAATTTAAACGATACGATGTCAGGAAGTTTCGGAGGCATCGGGACTCAGGTCGAAAAAAGCAGCAATGCGATCAAAGTCATTGCACCGATTGCAGGTACTCCGGCTTCAAAGGCCGGAATCAAGGCCAATGATCTGATCGTTAAAATCAACGGACACCAAACATCCGACATGACGCTAAACAAGGCCGTCCAAATCATGCGCGGCAAGATTGGAACCAAGGTCACGATTACGATCAAACGAAACGGGCAGACTTTCGATAAGACTCTGGTCAGGGCAAAAATCCCAGTCAAAACCGTCACGGAAACGTTGGATTCTAAAAACAAGTCAATCGGCGTGATTGCAGTGACGACTTTCTCGCAAAACACGGCAAGGGAAATGAAACAATCAATCGTCTCGCTTCGAAAGCAAGGGGCAAAGTCTTTTGTCATCGACATGCGCAACAATCCAGGCGGCTTAATGGATCAGGCATTGAAAATGTCGTCAATGTTCGTTAAAGACGGCAAAGTTATTTTGCAGGTAGCATCACGGTCAGGCAAGCCGACGATTTATCGTGCCGGCAAGCAGTTTGACAACGGCTTTAAGGTTCACGAAAAGACGGTCGTTTTAATCAACGGCGGTTCGGCAAGCGCTGCTGAAATCTTCTCTTCAGCCTTGCGTCAGTCAGCGGGCGTCAAACTCATCGGGACGAAATCGTACGGGAAAGGCACGGTTCAAAATACGTTGCCATTTAAGGACAAAACGGAACTTAAGCTGACGATTGCAAAATGGCTGACTCCGAACGGAACTTGGATTCATCACAAGGGACTGCAACCGGATATTAAGGCAGACTATCCAAGCATAGCTTATGTTCTAGTGCCTAACGTCAATAAAGAGCTGAAATTGGACGACAGCGGCAGTTCGGTTGAGTCGTTGCAAAAGATGCTGAATTTCCTAGGATATGATGCCGGTAAAGAAAACGGCTATTTCTCAGAGAAAACTCAAAAAGCAGTCGAGGCCTATCAAAAAGAAAATAAGTTGACCGTTAACGGCAAGGCTGATACGAAGACTTTGACGACTCTTGAAACGCAGATTTCTCAAAAAATAAATCAAAACGATCCTGTGCTTGAAAAAGCAGAAGACGAATTGAAATAATTAAAGGCGAACCTGCCGATATCGGCAGGTTCGCTCTTTTTTTTTAAGCAAATCCTTGTTATGATTAAATAGTGTGAACAAATTTATGAGGAGGCGAATTCCATGAAAAAGATGCTGAACAGGTTCAACTGGAAATACTGGGTTCCGTTGGTCGGAATGGCGAGCTTGTCGGCATTGTTTTTTAGGACTTTCGTTCTCACTCCGGTTGAAGTTGTCGGCAACTCGATGGAACCTGCTTTGCATGACGGAAATGAGGTGCTGGTTAGAAAATACGGCAAGGTCAAGCGTTTTGAAATCGTGATTTTTACGCTTCCCAACGGAAAAACATGCGTCAAACGCGTCATTGGACTTCCTGGAGACATGATTTCCTATAAAAACGACACCTTATACGTGAACGGAAAAGCAGTTGACGAATCGTTTCTTGATGACGTCAAGAGACAATACAATACCTATACATCCGATTTTTCTTTGAACGAGCTTATCGGCAAGAAAAGGGTTCCTAAAAATCAATATTTCGTGTTGGGAGACAACCGCAGAATCAGCAAGGATTCTCGAACAATCGGAACCATTAAAAGCGAATGGATATCAGGCCGCGTTCTGTTGAATTATTGGCCGATTACTTCATTCAAATTATTCAATTAAAGCGGAGGAAAAAATGACTGTTATTCAGTGGTATCCTGGGCATATGGCAAAAGCTTTGCGCCAGGTCAAGGAAAATTTAAATGCAGTAGATATCGTTTTGGAACTGGTTGACGCCAGATTGCCGGAATCTTCAAGAAATCCTCAATTGGAAGAATTGCTGCAAAACAAAAAAAGCATTATCGTTTTGACAAAGATGGATCTTGCAGATCCCAAACTGACGAGAGAATGGATCGCGTATTACGAGCAAAACGGACATCCGGCAATTGCCGTCAACAGCAACCAGGGCACGCTTCCCGCAATCGAAAAGAAAATCAAGGAAGTCTTAAAAGAAAAAATTGCGGCAAAAGAAGCACGCGGGATCAAGAATTCGCGCATCAAGGCGATGTGCATCGGAATTCCGAACGTCGGAAAATCAACCCTTCTCAATCGATTGGTAAAGAAAAACGTCGCAATCGTCGGCAACAAGCCCGGGGTCACCAAGGCGCAGCAATGGCTGAAAGCCGGTTCAAGCCTGTTGCTGCTTGATACTCCGGGAATTTTGTGGCCAAAATTTGAAGATCCGATCGTTGGCAAAAAGCTTGCCTTGACTGGTGCTGTCAAAGATACGCTTTATGCCAAAGACGACGTTGCATTATACGAATTGGAATATTTCGTCGACAACCATCCTCAAGCATTGACGGAGCGCTATAAACTGGATGAATCGGATCTGGATCAGCCGACCGTCGAACTATTGCTTTCAATTACCAGGAAAATGGGCTTCAAAGAAGATTATGATCGTGCAAGCGAGCGTTTGATCTTTGAATGCCGCAAGGGAAAACTCGGACGTTTCACGTTGGATGCCGTTCCCAAAGATCCTGCCAAAGTTTAGGGGTTGAGGCATGGAAAAAAAGATGACGATCGCACAGGCGAAAAGGCTTCTTGAAGAAGACCCGACACCGGAATTATTGGAGACGTTCAGAAAAGACGGGCGCAAAGGAATTCAAAAGCTTCTTTTGTCGTATGACAAAAGAATTCAAAAGAAATTACAAAAGCAGGCCGAGTTTGAAAACAGACTCAAACTTGAGCGTGCTTATTGGAATTTTGGCATTGAAAACGTCGGAGGAATCGATGAAGTCGGTCGCGGACCATTGGCAGGGCCCGTTATCGCTTGTTGCGTAATTTTGCCGCACGATTTTGATTTGATTGACGTCAACGATTCCAAACAGCTGACTGCGGAAAAAAGGGAAAAGCTTTACGGATTGATTTTGGAACGCGCAATTGATGTCGGAATCGGCTGTGTTGACAATCGGATGATCGACAGAATCAACATTTATGAAGCAGCACGAGTTGCGATGAAACAAGCCGTCGAGTCATTGCGCATCAAACCCGAGCAGCTTCTAATCGATGCAATGCAGATTGAAACCGACATCCCTCAAAAAAAACTTATCAAAGGAGATGCCAAATCTGCCTCTATTTCAGCCGCAAGCATTGTTGCCAAGGTAAATCGAGATCATTTGATGCAGTTTTATGACAGAATTTATCCAGGATATGGTTTTTCCAAAAATGACGGATACGGAACCAAGGAACATTTGGCAGGATTAGAAAAGCTGGGACCGTGTCCGATTCACAGAATGACTTTTGAACCGATCAAATCAAAATATTTTAAATAGCTCGGCTGCTTTTTTGCGCCTTTATTAGTATATAAAGAGTAAAAAAGGCAGGTTTGCGTTATGAATAAAAGAGAATTTTTAATCAAGCTGAGCGTCATGGGAGTTCCTTATTCAATCCAGCTTTCAATCGCTGAATTTATCGAACGAAACGACAGAATTCCAAACTTTTCCGAAACGGACAGATTCATTGAAGGAAAATCGTTTGAACTTGAAAGAATTTTTCAAAAAGCATTCAGTCCCGAGGTTGAACGAGCATATCGAAAAAACGTTGAATATGCGGGAGTCGCAACGATCATCGATCGTAATTATCCTAAAGCCTTAAAGGAAATCTATCATCCCCCGGTCGTGCTTTACTTTCAGGGAGATTTCGAATTGACGAACGAGCCGGCTTTAGGAGTAGTAGGGTCAAGGGTTCATTCACCGTATGCAGAAGACAGTTTGAAGCTGCTTTTGCCGGACGTCATCAATCAGGGAATCGTCATCGTCAGCGGGCTTGCAAAGGGCACTGACAGCATCGTGCACCAAATGACGATGAACTATTGTGGCAAAACGATTGCCGTCATCGGAACGGGACTCGACGTTGTTTATCCAAGGGGCAACGTGATGCTTCAAAACGAAGTGGCTGCCAAGGGGCTTTTGCTGACGGAATATCCGCTTGGATCGCAGCCCCTGAAATTTCATTTTCCGCAACGGAATCGCATCATTGCCGGGCTTGTTCAAACTATTTTGGTCGTTGAGGCAAGACACAGGAGCGGAACGCTCATTACCGCAAACGTTGCTTTGCAAGAAAATCGCAACGTTTTGGCAATTCCCGGAAAAATTACCGAATCTTTGTCACAAGGAACGAACGAATTGATTGCGGCCGGTGCAAAACCTGCATTGTGTTCGGAAGATATTATTGAAGAATTTTCAAATTTCTTGACAAATCACATTAAATTACCTTAACATTGGTATCGAAATTTTATTTAAGATGTTAAATAAAATGCTTGAACGGATATCAGCGTAATAGAAAAGCAAAAGGAGTTGGGTTCATGCCAACTAAGGATGGTAGCACTAAAGCAAAACCAAAAAAGAAAACAACCAGAAGGACTCCCAAAAAGAGCCTTGTAATCGTGGAATCGCCTTCAAAGGCTAAAACGATCGAGAAGTATCTCGGCAATCGTTATAAAGTAATGGCGAGTTTAGGGCACATTCGCGATCTTCCCAAAAGCAAGATGGGAATTGACGTTGAAAACAATTACGAGCCTCACTATATTTCAATTCGGGGCAAAGGCGACGTGATCAAAGAATTGCGCAAAGAGGCCAAGAAAGCCGATCACGTCTATCTTGCAGCCGATCCGGACCGCGAAGGAGAAGCAATTGCATGGCATCTTTCCTATTTGTTGGGACTGGATCCAAAGGACAAGAATCGCGTCGTATTTAATGAAATTACGAAAGATGCGGTTAAAAATGCCTTCAAGACTCCGCGTGCAATCGATATGAATCTGGTTGATGCTCAACAGGCTCGGCGGGCGCTCGATCGTTTGGTGGGTTATTCGATTTCTCCGCTTCTATGGTCAAAAATCAAAAAGGGTCTTTCTGCGGGACGCGTGCAGTCAATCGCTTTGAACTTGATTATTAAGCGCGAAAAAGAAATCAGAAATTTCAAGCCTGAAGAATATTGGACGATTGATGCCGAATTCAAAAAAGGCCGCTCAAAATTTGAGGGTTCTTTTTACGGCATTGACGGCAAAAAGACTGCTTTGCAGAATAACGATGCCGTCAAATCCGTCATGGAACGCATCGATACGAAAAAGCCGTTCACGGTGGACAACGTTGAAAAGAAAGAACGCAAGCGACAACCTCCGCTTCCGTTTACGACATCAACGATGCAGCAGGTCGCAAACAACAATTTGAAATTCAGAACTCAAAAGACGATGATGGTTGCTCAGCAGCTTTATGAAGGCATCAACATCGGTCGTAGCGGCACCGTTGGCTTGATTACCTACATGCGTACTGATTCGACGCGTATTTCTGAAGTTGCCAAGCATGAAGCATCAGAGTTTATTCATTCTGAGTACGGTGAAAATTATGCCGCAATCAAACCTCGTCAAGGCAAGCTTGCTGAAGGAGCTCAGGATGCGCACGAAGCAATCAGACCGTCTTCAGTTTTGAGAACGCCAAAATCGCTTGAAAAATACCTTGACAAGGATCAAATGAAACTTTATTCGCTGATCTGGTCACGCTTTGTTGCCAGTCAGATGACGCCTGCCGTTATTGATACGATGCGCGTTGATCTTGAGCAAAATGGTGTTTCATATCGTTCAACCGGTTCAAAGCTTAAATTTGACGGATTTACGAAGGTTTATGCTGATTCAAAGCATAAGGACAATATGTTGCCGGATTTGGAAAACGGTGATGAGGTCATCATGAGCAGGAATCAGCCAAATCAGCATTTCACTTTACCACCGGCACGCTTTACGGAAGCAGCTTTGATCAAAACGCTCGAAGAAAACGGCGTTGGTCGTCCTTCAACGTATGCACCGACTTTGAATACGATTCAGAAGCGCTACTACGTCAAATTGGCTGCGAGAAAATTTGAACCAACTGAGCTGGGGGAAATTGTCGACAATATGATCGGCAAATGTTTCCCTGATATCCTCAACGTCAAATTTACTGCTAAGTTGGAAGATCAGCTGGATGAAATTGAAGAAGGAAAACAGGAATGGGTTAAAGTTGTTGATGAATTCTACAAGCCTTTTTCAACTGAAGTCAAGACTGCTGAAGAAAAAATGGCGAAAGTCAAAATAAAAGATGAGCCTGCAGGCTTTGACTGCGAAATTTGCGGGGCTCCGATGGTCGTCAAAATGGGAAGATTCGGCAAGTTTTACGCCTGCAGTCGCTTTCCTGACTGTCGCAACACCAAGGCCATCGTTAAACAAATCGGCGTTAAATGTCCGCAATGCAAGCGCGGTGAAATTATTGAGCGCAAATCAAAGAAGAACAGGCTTTTCTATGGCTGCAACAGGTATCCTGAATGTGACTTCATTTCATGGGATAAGCCGATTGCAAGAGATTGTCCTAAATGCGGGCATTTCTTGATTGAAAAGAAAACAAAACAAGGGATGCAGGTCAAGTGTCCAAATAACGATTATGAAGAAGCTATTCAAAAATAGCCAAATGGAGGATTTTAATGGAAAAATGCGTTAACGTGGTCGGAGCAGGACTTGCCGGAAGCGAGGCAGCTTGGCAGCTGGCTAAAAGGGGCATCAAAGTAAGACTTTACGAGATGCGACCGAAAAAGAACACACCGGCTCATCATACGGGAAATTTTGCAGAACTTGTCTGTACAAATTCTTTGCGGGCCAACCAATTGACTAACGGAGCAGGACTTTTGAAAGAAGAAATGCGACAGCTTGATTCTTTGATAATGAAAGCCGCTGATGAAAACAGCGTTCCTGCCGGTGGGGCTTTGGCAGTTGATCGTGATGCTTTTTCCGGCGAAATCACAAAAACGCTGCATGAAAATGAAAATATTACGGTCATCGAAGAAGAACTCAAGGAATTGCCGCAGGGGTTGACGGTCATTGCGACAGGTCCGTTGACTTCAGACTCGCTTGCAGATTCAATCAAAGAGTTCATGGGTGATGAAGGACTTTATTTCTATGATGCGGCCGCACCGATCGTTGAAAAGGCTTCGCTTGACATGGACAAGGTTTATCTCAAATCACGTTATGATCGCGGGGATGCTGCTTACCTCAACTGTCCGATGACGGAAGAAGAATTCGAAAATTTCTACAATGAACTGATTAATGCTGAAACTGCCGAACTGCATGCCTTTGAAAACGAAAGATTCTTTGAAGGATGCATGCCGATTGAACAGATGGCGTCACGCGGCAAGAAAACGATGCTGTTTGGCCCGCTGAAACCTGTCGGATTAGAAGATCCCAGAACCGGCAAAGAGCCTTATGCGGTAGTTCAATTGCGCCAAGATAATGCCGTTGGTGATTTGTATAACATTGTCGGTTTTCAGACTCATCTCAAATGGGGAGAACAAAAGCGCGTCTTTTCAATGATTCCCGGTTTGGAAAATGCACAGTTCGTTCGCTACGGCGTCATGCACAGAAACACTTATCTTCGTTCGCCTGAATTCTTAAAAGACACCTACCAGACGAAGAAACGCTCAGATTTGCTTTTTGCAGGTCAGATGACTGGCGTCGAAGGTTATGTCGAAAGCGCTGCAAGCGGGCTTTATGCCGGGATCAATGCCGCTCGGTTGATTGAAGACAAAGATCCGTTGGTTTTCCCAGTTGAGACGATGATGGGGGCAATGGCTCATTATATTACGCATGCAAGTGCCAAAAACTTCCAACCGATCAATGCCAACTTTGGAATCGTGCCGCGTCTTTCGCAAAAAATTCGCGACAAGCGCGAAAGAAATCTGGCGTTATCCAAACGAGCTTTGGATATTCTTGACAAGTACAAATTGGAAAACGAATTATAAAACAAAAAGGGGACTTGCCAAATAGGCAACTCTCCTTTTTGTTTTTTAAAATTCAGCTTTAACTGCATTTTTGACCAGGAAACTGATGTCTAACGGTTCGACTTCATTGGTCAGCTCTCCCATTGACAGGAAATCAGCACCGCATCCTTTGAAACTTGCAATAGTCGAAAAGCTGATTCCGCCGGAAGCTTCGATTTTAACGTGGGCAGGAACTATTTCTTTCCATTTTCGTATTGTTTGCGGCAACTGGTTGTCAAACATGATCACGTCAACATTGGCATCGATTGCTTCTTTTAATTCGTCAATCGTTTCAATTTCGACTTCGATCGGAGTCAACGGACCAATATGTTTTCTGATGTTTTTTCAACGCAATTTTTGATACTGCCGGCAAGCGCAATATGATTGTCCTTTAACATGAGCGCACCGGTCAGATCAAAGCGATGGTTGTGACCCCCGCCAATCATTACGGCGTACTTGTCAAACATTCTCAGGCCGAGAGTCGTTTTTCTGGTATCACAAAGCTTGATTGAATCATCGTCTAAAAGATCGATAGCCTTTTGGGTTTTCGTGGCGATTCCGCTCATATGCTGCATCATATTCAATGAAACGCGTTCACCGGCTAAAAGAGTTTTGGCGTTTCCGACAGCTTTTCCCATCACCGTGCCTTTTTTTATGAAATCACCATCCTTGACGCAAGGGCTGTAAACGGCATCACCGCCAAGAAGTTCGTAGACCATTCCCGGAATTTCTTGGCCGCACGCGATTCCGTCTTCTTTGGCAATGAACGATCCGGCCGTTTCACCGTCTGGAAGGTAAGCGGTGCTTAGATCGCCAAAACCTAAGTCTTCTTTCAGAAATTCAGCTAATTTTTCTTTTGCAAGCAGTTTATTCAGCATGATTTTGTCCGTCCTTTGAAAGGTTTTCGTCAGGCAATGCCAAAACGGCAATCGCACCGACGATCAATGAAACCATGAAGAGAATAAAAATCGAATTGATTGAAATTCCCTTGTCCATCAAGAATCCGACCAAAAGCGGTCCGACAACGGCACCGAAACGTCCCATGCCTTCCGCAAGTCCGGTCATCGTGCCGCGCGTTTTCACGTGGTAAAGGCTTGGAGTCAAAGCGATGATTGCACCGTAAGCACCAAGGTTGAAGAATGACAGAACGCAGCCGGCGATGATCGTTGCGGAAACGGACACTGCATTTCCAAACATCACGGCCCCCAAAGCGGTCCCAAGCATATAAACTGAAA
The DNA here is from genome assembly GCF_000224985.1 of Ligilactobacillus ruminis ATCC 27782. Lineage (NCBI taxonomy): Bacteria > Bacillati > Bacillota > Bacilli > Lactobacillales > Lactobacillaceae > Ligilactobacillus > Ligilactobacillus ruminis. The sequence continues at coordinate 1,011,627 of NC_015975.1, read as the reverse complement.
AGATATAACGCAATCGGACGTGTTTTGTCAGCCATGCCGCGCCAAAATAGCCGGGAAGCTGCGCAACAACCATCAATGTCGTGTATCCGAAGCTTGAAACAAAGCTGTTTCCTTTTGAAACAAGAATGCTTGGCAGCCACATGAACATGCCATAGTAGGAAAACATGACCATGAACCATGCCGTCCAAAGCAATGGCGTACGCCACGTAAAGGCCTGTTTCAAGGAATTGAAATCAAATTTTTCCTTCGTATTTTGCTTAACGTCATCGCTGTCCGAGACGTGTTTTCTGATTGCGACTACGAAAAATCCAGAGCAGGCAGTCACGATCAAAAGCCCGCGCCAGCCTAAAAGTCCGCTCAAAGCATATGACAAAAAGGCTGCGACAAGCCAGCCGACGGCCCAGAAACTGTCTGCCAAAATCAGCATCATTGAGCGTTTTTTGCCGCTGTACAGTTCCGCTATATAGGTTGCGGCTACCGGAAGTTCGCCACCAAGTCCGGCACCGACGATAAAGCGAACGATCAAAAAGGGCAAGAACCCTTGGGTGAAGGCCAAAACGACGTTTCCGAGCGAAAAAAGCAGCAAAGAAGCAATCAGCGTTTTTTGCCGACCAACCTTATCAGCCAAGTGACCGAATAAAAAGCCGCCAGCAATCATTCCGATTGAACTGACAGAACTCACCAGTCCCGTTTGGGATTGCGTAAGCAGCCATTCCTTTCTGATCAGCGGCATGACGAACGAAAGCAGGCCGACGTCCAAGGCATCAAAGGCCCAGGCCGTTCCGATGATCAGGAAAGTTGAAAAGGGATTGAGATTGCTTTTGTTTTGTGTATAATCCATGATAATTAATTCACCTCATAAGCTTTTGTACTCCGTTTAAGTATCAAATACTTTAATATGTCTGAAAATAAATGTATTTTAGACTTTTATCTGCGCAAATAAAAAAGTCGTTAATACTTAAAAACAATGATAGAACAAAATATTTGAATTTTCAAGCGAAAATTCAAATTTGCTTAAGACTTGGCACAAAGCATCGCTTGACCTTGACTTAATATGCTTTGTGAAGGAAAATGAAATGAGGGGGTGTCAGCCTTGGAAAAAGAATGGCTTGAACAATTTAAGCAATATCTCAAAGTTGAGCGACAGTACTCCGAGGCAACGATTACCTCGTATTTTGAGGATTTAAACGAGTTTTGCCGTTTCCTTGATGAAAGCGGCGGTTTGAAATCGTTCAAGGACATCAATAATATCGATGTCCATGCGTATATGAGCTGGCTTTATGACAGAGAACTCAAGACGACGACCGTTTCGCGCAAGATTTCAAGTTTGCGGGCCTTTTACCGTTTTCTTGTCAGAAACGATAAAGCCGATCAGGATCCTTTTGCATACGTTTCTTTGAGACGACATCCGAGACGACTGCCGCATTTTTTTTACGAAAAAGAAATGAATGCGCTGTTTCAAGCCGTTTGCGGGGACGATCCTTTGACCGTTCGCGACAATGCATTGCTTGAGAACTTGTATTCAACGGGAATGCGCGTCAGCGAATGCGTCGGTTTGAAGATGCAGGATATTGATTTTCCGATGCGTTCGATTCTGGTTCACGGGAAAGGCAAAAAGGATCGCTACGTTAAGTTTGGAAGCTATCTCGATAATGCGTTGAAGGCTTACTTTGAAAAAATGCGCACGCCGGTCATGGAAAAATATCAAAAGGAACATGACTTTGTTTTCGTAAACCATTACGGCGATCAGCTGACGCCTGCCGGGGTCAGCTACATTTTGAACAAAATTGTTGAAAAAAGCAGTTTGACAACGACGATTCATCCGCATGAGCTCAGGCATACGTTTGCGACGCACATGCTTGCGAACGGGGCTGATCTTCGTTCGGTTCAGGAGCTTTTGGGACACAGCAGCATTTCAACGACTCAAATATACACGCACGTTACGCCTGAACATCTTAAGCGGGACTACCGAAAATTTTTTCCGCGTGCATAAAATTACATTTTTGTTGGAGGAATTAGAATGGCAATTTCATTTCATGCTACAACGATTTGTGCGGTTCGCCACAATGGCAAGACGGCCATGGCAGGCGACGGACAAGTTACGATGGGCGAAAAAGTTATCATGAAAGGGACGGCCCACAAGGTTCGCAAGATTTATGACGGCAAAGTCGTCGTCGGCTTTGCCGGATCCGTGGCTGATGCTTTCAATTTGGAAGACCGTTTTGAGAAAAAACTCAATCAATACAGCGGCAATCTGCAAAGGGCAGCGGTTGAACTGGCGCAAGAATGGCGCAGCGATCAAGCATTGCAGAAACTGGAGGCATTGCTGATCGTGATGGATGCCAAGAATCTGCTGCTTGTTTCCGGATCGGGCGAAGTAATCGAACCCGACGACGACGTTTTGGCAATCGGGTCGGGCGGAAACTACGCTTTGGCCGCTGCAAAAGCCATGACGAAATATGCTGATGGCATGTCTGCAGCCGAAATTGCCAAGGCCGCAATCGGAATTGCCGGCGACATTGATATTTTCACGAATCACAATATTATTTGCGAAGAACTTTAAGGAGGGACTGGATTTGACAGGACATGAAAAAACTCCAAAAGAAATCGTAGCCGAACTCGACAAGTACGTCGTTGGACAAGCAAAAGCCAAAAAGGCCGTTGCAATCGCTTTACGCAACCGCTACCGCAGGATGCAGCTTTCTGAGGACATGCAGGAAGAAATCACGCCAAAAAATATGATGATGATCGGACCCACAGGCGTCGGAAAGACTGAAATAGCCAGACGTCTGGCCAAAATCGTCGATGCACCGTTTATCAAGGTCGAAGCTACAAAATTCACGGAAGTCGGCTACGTTGGTCGCGACGTCGAATCGATGGTTCGTGATCTGGTTGAAGTTTCTTACAAGATGGAAGAAGACGAAATGTTCAAAAACGTTCGTGCAGAAGCCGTCGCAAAAGCTGACAAACGGTTGGTGAAACTGCTCGTTCCTGCTCAGAAGAAACAGGAAAAAATGTCGCAGCAGCAAGCATTTTCAAAGATGATGAGCGATCTTCAAAGCGGAAATTACGCAAACCTTTTCAATCAGCAGGAAGAACCTGAAGACGTAACCGATGAGATTGCAGACAAGCGCATGTCGGTTGCCGAAAAACTTCGTCAAGGATATCTTGAAAATGAAGAAATCACGCTCCAGATGGATGAGCCAAGCTCTCCGTCCGGAGCATCCGACGGAATGCTCGGCCAAATGGGCGTCGACCTTTCAGACGCGCTTGCCCAGATTACGCCGAAAAAAAAGATCACCAGAACGGTAACCGTTAAAGAAGCACGCGAAATTTTGGTTCGCGAAGAATCATCCAAGCTCGTCAACTCATGGGACATTGCCGATGCCGCCATCAAGCGCGCCGAAAATACCGGCATTATCTTTATCGATGAAATCGACAAGATTACTTCCAAATCAAAGCAAAACTCCGGCGAGGTTTCGCGCGAAGGAGTTCAGCGAGACATCTTGCCGATTGTCGAAGGGTCTTCAATCAAAACAAAATACGGCATGATCAAAACAGATCATATTTTATTCATTGCTTCCGGTGCGTTTGCAGAATCAAAGCCAAGCGATCTGATTGCGGAACTTCAAGGAAGATTCCCGATCAGAGTCGAGCTTGACGATTTGCAAAAAGAAGATTTCGTCAGAATCTTGACGGAACCGAGAAACGCGCTCGTCAAGCAGTATATTGCTTTGATCGGCACGGACAACGTTTCCGTAACGTTTACGAAAGAGGCAATCGAGAAAATTGCTGAGATTGCATTCAAAGTAAATCACGAAACCGAAAATATCGGTGCCAGACGTCTTCACACGATTCTTGAAAAACTGCTTGAAGATTTGCTGTTTGAAGGACCAGACATGCATATGGGCGAAATCACGATTACTGAAGCCTATGTTGAAGACAAGGTCGGCTCGATCGTTGCCGACAAGGATCTCAGCCAATATATTCTGTAGAAGGGGGATTTTGACATGACCGTCATGCTTGAAAACGAACATATCAGAGTCTGCATCAATGAACATGGTGCAGAGCTTTCAGAAATTATTTTGAAAAAAACAGGCGCAAATTATCTTTGGAGCGGGGATGCAAAATATTGGGGCAGACATGCGCCCGTGTTGTTCCCAACGGTCGGAAAATTAAAAAACGACGAATACTTCATCGACGGCAAGCGCTATTCCATGCATCAGCACGGATTTGCTCGCGACATGGACTTTGAGGTTGAAGAAAAGCAGCGGACAAGGGCTGTTTTCGTTTTAAAATCAGATTCAGAGACCAAAAAAGCCTATCCGTTCGAATTTGTTTTAAAGATCGCCTATACGTTGTTTGAAAACACCATTGAAACCGCATATACGGTCGAAAATCCCAACAGTCAGGAAATGCCTTTCGGGATCGGTGCCCATCCGGCATTTTCAACGCAGCTTCAAGTCGGTGATGAATACGATGATTACGTCGTTGAAATTACGGGGCAAAAATCACGCCGCTTTTTGCCGTTAAATGCAGAGGGGTTATTCGATTTGGATAAAGCCACAGAAAAAGACCTCTTTGAAATCAACGTCTCAAGAGAAACTTTCAGCAATGACGCAATCGTTTTTTGCAATGATGGAGCACCCGTTGAAGTGGTCTTAAAGAGCAAAAAGCATAATCATCAAGTGAAAATGACGTCGGACGATACGCTTGCTTTGGGCATTTGGTCGTGCTACCCGAAAGACGGACAGTATGTCTGCCTTGAGCCTTGGTGGAGCATTGCCGATACTGCCGATACGACGCAGGATTTCAGAAAAAAATACGGAATCAAAACGCTTGCTCCGAATGAAACGTTCAATGCTTCATTCAAGATAGCAATCAAATGAGGTTGGGAAAAACTATGCCTCAAATTGAAAAACCGGATGATTTGCAATTAACTGCAAATCATCCGTTTTTTGCGTATGCATGACGATTGCATGCTATAGCGGAGTAATAAGTCCCAAAGTTAACTGAGCTTGATTCATCAGTCGCTTCCTTTGGCAAAATAGCTGTCAGTTACGGACACACCGATGAAAATGGGCACGCTGTCCATAAACGGACTGTTTCAAAAAGGCTGATTACGGACAAAATGGTCCAAAACGGCCGTTTGTCCGGAAATCTGAGCGAGATCCCGGATAGATTGGTTGAGCAGTCCTGCTGATTGAAAAAGTAGTTTTTATGCATTGGAAATTAAAAAAGCGGACGAAGTCAGTCGCAAATTGACCGCCTTCGTTCGGCTTTTCGTTTAATTCAAAAGTAAAACTGGACTTTTCTCCCATCCTCATTTGTTTTCTTTTTGTTTTTTTCTGTAAAGCAATCCGAAATGAACCATGTTTTCCGTTCCGTTTTTGATGCGTTCGATGTTGCCCCAATGACGGAGAAAAATGAAAATCGTCAAAGCAAGAGCAACGATCGTCAAAATCGGATCGTTATAAAACAGCGAAACGACCGTAATCAGCGTAAAGCCGACCATGCTTGCAACGCTTACCATGCTTGAAACATAAAGCGTGATCAGGAAAATGACCCAGGCAATCAAAAAGAACTCCGGATTATAGACCAAAAGCACGCCGACGCTCGTCGCAACGGCTTTTCCGCCTTTGAATCCGGCAAAGATCGGAAAGACGTGGCCGATGATTGCCGAAAGACCGATCAGCAAAGCGTTGACATGCATGCCAAACATCATCGGAAGCAGAGCCGTTAAAGTTCCCTTGAACATGTCCATCACCAAAACGATGATTCCTGCCTTTTTTCCAAGCACGCGAAACGTGTTGGTCGTACCCATATTTCCGCTGCCGTAATCGCGAACGTCCTTGCCGTACATTAATTTGCCGATCCAAACGCCGGAAGGAATCGAACCGAGCAAATAGCCGATGACGCACATCGCAATGATTTTCAGAGTATTTGAATCCAACAGAAACTCCTCCTTCTAATACAGACATTATTTTAACCCCAAAGACAGTCTTTGCGCAAATTTACTTTCAATTTGGCGAATTTAAGTTCGCTGCTCCTACTTGCCAAAGCTTTTATTTTTGAGTTAGAATAAAATAGTTACAAATTTTTAGAAAGGGTCGAATTTATGGGTACTGAAAATTATAGCGATGATTCCATTCAGGTTCTGAAAGGACTTGAAGCTGTCAGAAAAAGACCGGGGATGTACATTGGTTCGACTGATGCCAAAGGGTTGCATCATTTAGTCTACGAAATCGTTGATAATGCGGTTGATGAGGCACTCTCTGGATTTGGAAAAGAAATTGACGTGACGATTCACAAAGATGATTCGATTACGGTTGTCGACAACGGTCGAGGTCTTCCCGTCGGAATTCATGCGATGGGGATTCCGACCGTTGAAGTCATTTATACGGTGCTTCATGCCGGTGGAAAATTCGGACAAGGCGGATATAAAACCTCAGGCGGACTTCACGGGGTCGGTGCTTCCGTCGTCAATGCCTTATCTGAAAAATTGACCGTAAATACCGTTCGTGACGGGATTGAATACGAAGAAGACTTTGTTGATGGCGGACATCCCGTTGGAACTTTGCGGAAAATCGGTAAAGCCAAAAAGCAAAGCGGAACGACCGTCACGTTTAAACCTGACAAAAAGATTTTCTCGACAACGCATTTTAATTATGACACGTTGGCTGAACGCTTGCGCGAATCGGCATTCCTCTTGAAAGGCGTTAAAATTATTTTGACCGATGAAAGAAACGATGACCAGGACGTCTTTTTATTTGAAAACGGGATTCAGGAATTTGTTTCCTACCTTAATGAAGAAAAAGACACGCTTGGAAACGTCATGTACTTTGAAGGCAAAAAGGACGGCATCGAAGTCGAAGTTGCCGCACAGTATAATGACGGCTATTCTGAAACGATCATGTCATTTGTCAACAACGTGCGCACAAAAGACGGCGGCACGCACGAAGTAGGAATGAAGTCCGCTTGGACCAAAGCCTTCAACGAATACGCAAGAAAGGTCGATCTGATTAAGTCAAAGGACAAAAACCTCGAAGGAAGCGACGTCAGAGAAGGTTTGTCCTGCGTGGTTTCCGTCAGAATTCCGGAAGAACTTCTTCAATTCGAAGGACAGACAAAGGGCAAGCTCGGAACGCCGGAAGCAAGAACCGCCGTTGACGGAATTGTCAATGAACAGCTTGGATACTACCTGATGGAAAACGGCGATTTTGCCAAAGAGCTCGTGCGCAAATCGCTAAAGGCAAGAGAAGCAAGAGAAGCGGCCAGAAAAGCGCGCGATGAAAGCCGAAACGGCAAGAAACGCCACAAAAAGGAGCGACTCCTTTCAGGCAAGCTGACACCGGCTCAATCAAAGAATGCCAAGAAAAACGAGCTTTTCTTAGTCGAAGGGGATTCTGCCGGCGGGTCTGCCAAACAGGGACGTGATCGCAAGTTTCAGGCAATTTTGCCGTTGCGCGGCAAGGTTTTGAACACGGAAAAGGCGAAACTTCAAGATATCGTCAAAAACGAAGAAATCAATACCATGATTTATACGATCGGTGCCGGAGTCGGGACCGAGTTCAACATCGAGGACGCAAATTATGACAAGGTCATTATCATGACCGATGCGGATACCGATGGCGCGCATATTCAAACGTTGCTTTTGACGTTTTTTTATAAATACATGCGACCGATGATCAATGCCGGAAGAGTCTACATTGCGCTTCCGCCGTTGTACAAGCTTCAAAAAACAGTTAAAAAGAAGACCATCGTCAAGTATGCCTGGACCGATGCAGAACTTAAAACGGCCGAAAAAGAAATCGGAAAAGGCTTTACGCTTCAACGATTCAAAGGGTTGGGCGAGATGAACGCCGATCAGCTTTGGGAAACAACTATGAATCCTGAAACGAGAACTTTGGTCAGAATCAAAATTGAGGACGATGCATTGGCCGAAAAACGCGTTTCAACTCTGATGGGAGACCGTGTTGAGCCAAGACGAAAATGGATTGAAAAAAACGTTAAATTTACGCTTGAAGAAGACGGGAGCCTGCTTGATACTGCCGTTGCCGCATCTGCTCATGGGGATGCCTCAAGCAAAGAAGATCAAGAAATTGCACAAAAGAGTCTGTCACTGTTCGATGACGACTTGGATGAAAACATTTAGGAACGGGAGGGCTATTTTTGACGGAAGCAACACATTCAAATATTCAGGAATTATCGCTTGAAGCCGTAATGGGCGAACGTTTCGGACGCTATTCCAAATATATTATTCAGGAACGCGCCCTTCCTGACATTCGCGACGGTTTAAAGCCGGTTCAGCGCCGTATCCTGTTTGCCATGAACGAAGACGGCAACACATTTGACAAGCCGTTCAGAAAATCGGCCAAATCAGTCGGAAATGTCATGGGTAATTATCATCCGCACGGCGACAGTTCAATTTATGAAGCGATGGTTCGTTTGAGCCAATATTGGAAACTGCGTGAGCCTTTGATTGAAATGCACGGCAACAACGGTTCCATGGATGGCGATCCTCCAGCTGCCATGCGCTATACAGAAGCACGCCTGTCAGAAATTGCGGCTGAGATGCTGAAAGATATCGACAAAAAAACGGTTGAAATGGTTCCAAACTTCGATGATACCGAATTTGAACCGACCGTTTTGCCGGCACGATTTCCAAATCTGTTGGTTAACGGAGCAACGGGAATTTCTGCGGGATATGCGACGGAGATTCCGACTCACAACCTTTCCGAAACAATTCAGGCAACGATTTATCTGATGGATCATCCTGAAGCCGAGTTGGATGATCTCATGAAATTCATCAAGGGACCCGACTTCCCGACGGGCGGAATCATGCTTGGCTTGGACGGTATCAAGAAAGCTTATGAAACGGGACGCGGCAAAGCAATGCTGAGGGCCAGGACGCAAATTGAAGACGTTCGCGGCGCAAAGCAGCAGATCGTAATCGAAGAAATTCCTTACGAAGTCAACAAGGCTTTGCTGGTCAAAAAAATTGACGAAATCAGGCTGCAAAAGAAAGCAGAAGGAATCGCCGAGGTCAGAGACGAAAGCGATCGCGAAGGACTTCGCATCGTCATCGAACTTAAAAAGGACGCAAACGCACAGGGCATTTTGAATTATTTGTTTAAAAATACCGATTTGCAGATTTCATACAATTTCAATATGGTTGCAATCGATCACAAATGTCCGAAACATGTCGGCTTGAAGAAAATTCTCGAATCATACCTTGAACATCAGCGCATCGTGGTGACAAAACGCACTGAATTTGACCTTAACAAGGCCAAAGAGCGCAAACATATCGTTGACGGTCTGATCAAGGCGCTGTCGATTTTGGATGACGTCATCAAGACTATCCGCGCATCAAAAAATAAAAAGGATGCAAAAGCCAACTTGGTCTCATCGTTTGATTTTACCGAAAAGCAGGCTGAGGCCATCGTTTCCCTGCAGCTTTATCGTTTGACGAATACCGACGTTACCGCATTGCAAAACGAAGCCGAGGACCTTGAACGTAAAATTGTCGAATATACCAAGATTCTAAATAACGGCAAAGAACTTGACAAAGTAATCAAAAAAGAGCTCAGGAACATTGACAAAAAATACGGAACGCCGCGCTTGACTGAAATCAGGGCTGAAATTGAGGAACTCAAAATCGACACCGAAGTCATGGTCGCTCAAGAAGACGTCATGCTGCTCGTGTCGCGCGACGGATACGTAAAACGCTCTTCGTTGCGCTCGTTCAAAGCTTCGGATGAAAGCGACAACGGCTTGAAAGAAGAAGACGTCGTCATTTTGATGAAAGTCGCCAATACTTTGGATCATTTGCTGATGTTTACCAATAAGGGAAACGTCATTTATCGACCGATTCATGACATCGTTGATTCGCGCTGGAAGGATACCGGCGAGCATTTGAGCCAAACGGTCGGTTTAAGCGATGATGAACGAGTTATCGAAGCCTTTACGTTTGACAGTCTTGAAAAAGAAGGAGCATTTGTTTTTGCCACAAAAGAAGGCATGATCAAGCAGACGCTGCTTAAAGATCTCAAACCGGGACGAACGTACAGATCGCGTGCACAGACGTTCATCAAACTTAAAACTGATACTGACGAAGTCATCATGGCCGAATTTGTTGAGAAAGAAAACGAAGATCTGCAAGTCTTTTGTACAACGCATGCCGGGTACGGACTGCGCTATTTGTTGAATGAAGTGCCAACCACGGGCGCAAGGACAAGCGGTGTCAAGTGCATGGATTTGAGAGATGACTTCCTGATCAGCGTTTCCTTGGTAAGTGAACATGATGAGGTCGCCATCGTGACCCAACGCGGAGCTTTCAAGAAGATGAAGGTCGACAAAATTCCGAAAAATTCAAGGGCCAGACGCGGTGTTCAGATTTTGCGCGAATTGAAGCGCAACCCACATCGAATCTTCTTTGCCAAGCCGGTTATCGAAACGGACAAACTGATTATCGAAACGACTGCAGGCGAAAAAATCGAACTCAGCGTTTCGGATCATCCGTCATGCGATCGCTATTCAAACGGATCGTTCGTGCTTGACACGGATTCTCAAGGTAATCCTTGTCTGGTCACGGTCGTCCGTCAGGAAACTGATTCAGAAGATGAATAAATCAAAAAAGCTTGAGGCCACGTTCGTAGCTTCAAGCTTTTTTACTTTGCATGCTTCAATTTTTCGATAAGTTCTTTGTCAGGCGTGACATAAAGCGTTTTTTGACCTTCATAGATAACGAACCCGGGCTTTGCGCCGTTTGGTTTTCTGATTTTTTTAACTTGTACAAAGTCAACCGCCACATTGGCCGATGCTCTGGATTTTGAATAATAAGCAGCGATGATTGCCGCTTCGGTCAACGTTTCGTCGCTTGGAGAATCCGAATTGACGATGACGTGAGAGCCGGGAACGTTTTTGACGTGCAGCCAATAATAATCCTTTTTGGCAGTTTTCAGGGTCAAACGATCATTTTGGTAATTGTTTTTTCCGACCGATATTTCCGTTCCGTCCGATGCAATAAAAGTTTCAGGCTTGCTTTTTGCCTGACGAGGCTTCTTTTTTGCTTTGTTTTTTGTTTCAAGGTAGCCGCCTTTTTCAAGCTCAAGTTCGATGTCTTGCAAATCTTCAGGTTCAGCGAGTTCAATCTGAGCCTGAATCGTTTCGAGATAATCAATTTCTTTTTTCGTCAAATCGATTTGCCTCGTAACGAAAGAAACGGCATTTTTAAGTTTTTGATAACGCTTGAAATATTTTTGCGCATTGGCGGACGGTGAAAGCTGATTCGACAAAGAAATCTTTACCGGTTTTTCATGATCGTAATAATTATTGAGCATGACCTCGGTCATTCCGCGGTTGATCTGATAAAGATAGGTCGTTAACAGTTCGCCCTTGATTCGATATTCGTCAGCGTTTTCCGTTGCCTTAAGTTCTTTTTCAAGCTTGACGAGTTTTTTTCTGTTTCGCGACAGATTGTTTTTGATGACGTGAATCAGCTTTGAACCTTGCGACATGACGCGATCTCTCGTAGCTTTTTCGCGATAATATGCATCAATCATCAAACTCAGCGTTTCAAAGGTCGCGACATGCTCGGACGATGCTTTGAAACACGTAAAATCAAGGCCCTTGTCGGTTTCCAAAATCGTCGGATGCGGATTATTGGTTTCTCTTAAAAATGCAGCGAAGGCATCATCAAGCTCCCTTGTTTCATGAAGGCGGTCCGCCAAAATCAACGCGCTTTCTCTTGAAAAGCCCTGATACGTTTTGACGATGTTTTTGGCCAAAACTTCTCGATTAGGGAACTTTCTCAGAAGTTCCAAATATGCTTTCGATTCGTCTTTGAAGGGATTGATTTTTCCTTGGGAAGGCGGCAAACGATACGTTGCTTGCGGCAAAAGCGTTCGATACCTGTTTTGATCCATTGATACGTGCTTGACTGTATCGATGATTTTTCCCGTTTCCTGATCGACCAAGATCAAATTGCTATAGCGTCCCATAATCTCAAGACTTAAAAGAAGCGGCAGTTTGTCTCCGAGTTCGTTTCTCGTAACGAACCCGAAGTTGATTACTCGGTCATTTTCAAATTGTTCGACAAATGAAAGTTTGGCGCTTTCCAGATATTTTCTGAGAACCATCGTGAAATTCGTCGGTGTCTGCGGATTGGAATACGGAATTTCGGTAATTTGAGTTCGTGCATACGTGGGATGAGCTGAAAGCAGTAAAGGATAGTTTTTTCTTTGATTGCGAATCGTCAAAATAACTTCGTTTTTATACGGAGCAGAAATTTTTGCAACTCGACCGCCAACCAGGCAATCAGCAAGTTCTTTGACCATTGCTCGAGTAAAAAGACCGTCAAAAGCCATTTCACATTCCTCCTTAAAAGCATTCCTTAATATTCTAACTTTTTTTGCGAGATATGGCAAAAAAAACGTCAAAGTCAAAACGAAAAGAAATTCGTCTTCTTTTCGTCATAATTCATTCATTTTTATGTCGAACATCTAATTGATTATGTTATAATGCATTTTATTAAATATAATTAACAAATTGTATTTGGAAATACTGTATTTTAAAAAAGGGTATGTTGAAAAGGGTATGTTGAAAGGAGACATCAGATGAAAAAAGTTGTCGCGGCTTAGCATTGACAGAGGCAAGCACAAGCGTTAAAGCAGATGAGGTTGTTGCAACCGATCAAAATATAGAAGGCTGCTCTTTTTTATGTAGTTGCGAAACATATTCCGGCTTTCTAGTCATCGGCTCGTTTATGTGGTATCATTAAGTTTGCAATAATAAATTAAAGTAGGTGTAGTTAAATGAAAATCGCTGTTGTAACCGACAGTACAGCCTATCTTAACAAAGAACAGGTGGAAAAATATAATATTCGCGTTGTTCCGATTCCTTTTATTATCGATGACAAAGTTTATAACGAGGGCATCGACATCACAACTGAAGAATTTTATGAAAAATTGCGTACTTGCGAGAAGTTCCCGACAACTTCGCAGCCTCCAGTCGGAGAATTGGTTGAATTGTATGAGTCATTAGCGGACGAAGGATACGATACCGTTATCAGCATCCATCTTGCCGGAACTATTTCCGGATTCATCAGAACGCTTGAAACAACGGTCAAGGATGCCGTTTCCGATCGAATCAATCTTGTTCCCTATGATTCAAAAATTACGGTTCTTTTGATGGGGTATTTAGTCATCGAAGCGTCTCGCATGGCTCAAAGCGGAGCAGATTTGGACGATATCCTCAAACGTCTCGATCATGTGCGCGATACGATTGACGAAATCTTTGTCGTTGATGATCTGCAAAATCTCGTTCGAGGAGGACGTCTTTCAAATGCCTCTGCATTTATCGGAAGCGTTTTGAAAATTAAACCGCTTTTAACGTTTGATGATAAATCGGATAAAATTGTGGCCTTTGAAAAAGTTCGTTCCTCTAAGAGGGCTTTAAAACGTGCAGAAGATTTGTTTGCCGAACGTATCAAAGGGATAGATTATCCTTTGCGTTTAATCATCTTCCATGGAAATGATGAAGCTGCTGCTCTTGCATGGAGAGAAAAATTATCCAAGAATCATCCCGGTTATCCAATCGATATCAGCTACTTCGGTCCTGTTATCGGAACGCATCTCGGAGAAAAAGCTCTCGCACTCGGATGGATGGAAGATATTTACAAATAACGCAATACGAAAAGGAGCTGGGATCAATCTCAGCTCTTTAATTTTGTGAAAGCTGGTGACATTTTGAAAATTCAACTAGGTTTAAAGGCAAGCACTGACTCAGAACAAATTGAAGACAGACTTCGTTACAACCCGGATGTTTTCGAATTTTATACTTCTGAAAATGATTTTACGGAGGAAGGACTTAAACGTTTCAGATATGATTTTGAATGGATCAAAAGCAAGGGCGTACAAAAGATCGTGATGCATCACCCGATGCGATTTCATGGCCAGTTTACGGAATTGATCGCGCCTTTCGATAAATGTCGCGACCTTTATAATTTTATCGATAAAAGCACGAACGATTTGCTGCAGCTTGCATTTGATTATGATGCTCAGCTGCTCGTTCACGGATCTTATTCACGCCAGACCCAAAGTTATATCAATATGTGGGGAGGAGTCGATCAAGCAAGAGAACAAGCTTATCGACGTATTGACTCGTTTGCAAATCTTGGCAAAAATCACATTATGTTTGAGAACTCGATTTCGCCGATTTTTTATTACGGTGATGAAAAAGAAGACCTTTATATTTTTGAAAAGGGATATCGCTTGGCCTTCGACACCTCGCATTGCTTTATCAAAAATAAAGGCAGCAACGAAAAGCTGCTTGACTCAATGAAACGTTTAAAAGAACATGTCGTTCATTACCACTTGGTTGATTCAATGGGAGAAACGCATGACAGTCTGCCTCTTGGAAAAGGAAAGATTGATTGGGAAAAGGCTTTGCCGTTGATGAACGACGATGCAACGAGCATCTATGAGATTATTTTGAAAGATCAAAGGGATGCGTCAGAACAAATAGCAAGTCATGAATATCTCTTAGGCCTCGCAGATAAGTTAAGAAACGCTTAAAAATAGCAAATTATTGCTGCTAGATGATTTAATAAAGCCGATTATATACTATAATCAATTTGTGGAATTAACTAATTTTAGGGGGCCGGAACATGAAGCGCGAGGCTTTTAACATATGGACGAATATCATCATCGGCATATTAGGTGTTGTCTATATTCTCAGCACATGGTATTTCAGATTGATAGTAGCAATTCTCAGGCGTCCCGGAAGGTCTTTTGAAGCTGCCGAACGATATGCGGATGATGCTAAAATTCTGTTCACGTTTTTAATTTTAATTGCGTTGCTGATAGCTTTCGTTGGGATCATCAGCTTGTTCAGCAATATGATTCACTTTGATTATCCGCGATTCTTCGTTCGAATCGGACTGGATTTGATCGTAATATTCATGCCGTTCGTATATGGCGAAAGTTCTGTATTCCTTTTATATGAACTCTTATTTGCCGCAATTTTTGCACTGTATCTGAATCACTTGTACGTGAATCAGAAATTTAAAGATTTGTGAGGAAATATTACTTGAAAGCTGTTAAAAATATTTTAAGTTGGGTTATTCCGATTCTTGTCGGTTTTTTGATTGCGGCCGTCATTAAAACATTCTTTGTTTCAGTCGTAAAAGTTGACGGCACATCAATGTATCCGAACCTTCAGAATAATGAACGCGTTTTGATGCTGCATAAGGCAAAGATAAAGCGTGATTCGGTAGTCGTCTTTGATGCGTACGGAGTCGATCAAAACAACACTGGCTTGACAAAAGACACCAAATACGTCAAAAGGGTGATTGCTTTGCCCGGAGACACCGTTGAATATCGTGATGACGGTCAACTTTTTGTTAACGGAAAATTCAGATCGCAAGGCTACATCACGTCACAGCAGCAAGTTGACGGAACTTTAAAGGTTGCTGCTAATTTACCCAAAGCAAAGGGCGTTGTTTTAGGAACCGGAAGCACATTCAAAGTTCCCAAGGGAAAATATTTCGTTTTGGGAGATAATCGAAGCGTTTCAAACGATAGTCGCTATTACGGATTCGTTCCAAGAAAGAAAATTCTCGGCGTCGTCAAAGTTCCTTTTTGGAACGGCAAACACGATTTGATCAATTCGTATCAAAGAGCTGACTAAGAAATAACCGCATGCAAAAGAGCATGCGGTTTTTATTTAAAAAAATTCAGCGCAAAATCAAAAATGGCTCTAGGGCGCGCTTTCGGGTACTACTTTATATAATGTATATTATGTAAAGTAGAAGACAAAAATGAATCCTTAGAGGTCTCCCCTCAGGCAAAACGTATTTTTGGAAGCTTAATTCAAGTTTTTTGAATAATATGTGCAATTAAGCAATTGAATAACGCAATACGTCATGGCAACAAGCTGAACCGATTCAAAAACACGCTGATGTTCATCATGGTTTCATGGTTTTAGTGAACTTCCTTGAATATTGGCTTAAAACACTGTAATATTAGTATTGTGGTCATATTGGAGGTTTTTAGATGAATCAACGAATCATATTTGCTTTAACGGTTATCGGCAGCGTTTTGGCTGCTTCAATCGGATCATCGTTTCATATTGCTATAATTACAAAGGTCGGATACTGCCTTTTGGCAATCGCTTTGCTGATTGCCGGATTTTTGATGCTTGTTCTCAAGCATACTGAAATTCTATCCGGAAAAGACCAGCGTGATTCTTGGGAAGATACTCCTGGTGAAGTCAAAGCCGTTACTATCGTTGGCGGCTTGGCATGTCTTGTAGCGGGAGCCTATACTTTGTTTCAATGCTTTTTTTAAATATCAAAAAAAGATGATCATTGCGACCATCTTTTTTATTTTTGCGAACTGATGTTTTTAACGGTTAATAGATTTCAGTAATCCATTCGCCTGAATAAACGGAACCAACGGGATGATAATCGATTTCGGATAACTGATTATTCTCAAAAATCTGCAGCATCTCAGCAAAGTTTTCCGGCAATGAATAATTTCTTAAATCTGTTCGTTCGATCCAAAAGATCTCCCCTTCTTTTGAGCTTTTGATTTGTCCTTCAAAGTCATTTGCCTTGTACAGCAAAACAATATATCTCTTATTGTCTTTTCTTGGAAATTGTTTGATTCCGCACAACAATGGATGCTTGATTTTGAGTCCCGTTTCTTCAAAAATTTCTCGAACCATCGCATGATTAAACGATTCGCCAGGTTCGATATGCCCTCCGGGAAACGTCACGCCCGCCCACGTCTTATTCTTGCGATCTTCAACCAAAATTTTTGTGCCGTTCTGAATCATGCACATATTTGTCAATTCAACGCTTTCGCTTCTGTCTTCCATTGCAGCCACCCTTTTCTCTTGTTATTGAACAAATATTATT
The DNA here is from genome assembly GCF_000224985.1 of Ligilactobacillus ruminis ATCC 27782. Taxonomy (NCBI): domain Bacteria; kingdom Bacillati; phylum Bacillota; class Bacilli; order Lactobacillales; family Lactobacillaceae; genus Ligilactobacillus; species Ligilactobacillus ruminis. Next base: position 994,706 of record NC_015975.1, on the reverse strand, counting down.
CTAGCACAAAAGGACCGCTGACGATCGATAACGTCAACGGTCCCGTATGAGCAGAGAAATGTTTAAGAATTTGCCGTATTAATACCAATTATGCGTTTGCCAGTGCTTTTGAGCATTCACCCAAGAACCATACCGCTGATGGACGTATCTTTCAGCGGTTTTCTCTTGATTTGCCGGCGAATAGTCACCGTTAAGGTAACTTTTGTCCAATTGATACTTGCCTATGTATTTACCGTTGCGTGCATTATAATCACCGCCAGACTCTCTTTGAACGATCCATGCACGTGCGGAAGCTTCAGCAGAACTCTCACCAGTTCCGACTGCAGAAACCTCAGACTCAGATGACGATGAACTACCCGTTGATTCGACGGTCTGAGCCTGGGAAACAGCCTGAACCGACTGGCCCTTGGCAGGAATAACGAGATTCTGCCCGGCCAAAATGAAGTTCGGATCGCGAAGATTATTGGCCCGAACAATCGCGTCAGTCGTCGTCCCATACTGTTCAGCAAGTTCCGAAACGGTGTCGCCATATTTAACCTGAATCTTCTTCAGAGTATTTGAAAACTGCTGCGCCTGCGTTGCTTGAGAGCCTGCGTTTGCCTGATTCAAAACTTGCAGATATGCAGATTGATCAACGGCTTGAGTGTTTTCAACAGTCATTTTTAATCTCCCTTCCTTCTTCATGTCTAAATCATAACACTAAAAAAAGGCCTTTTTGAAAAATTCACCAAAAGGCCTAATTTTTTTTGAAAATATCAAAACTTCACTTCAATTTTTCAATATATTTAAGAACATCCTTCAAATAGCCTCGTTCTTCGTTGATTTTTTCCAACAGATCATGATCGTGAGTATGAACGATGCCTGAATAAAGCTGATCAGAGTACAAATCAAGGTATGGAAGTCCTGCTTTTTCAGCGCGCTTGATCTCTTGCTGACGATCGTAAGAAACCTTTCTGAATGAAACTTGCGGCATCCCCTGCTCGTCGCACTCTAAAATGCAGTATTCAGCTCTCAAGTCATCATGAAGTCCAGGCCAGTCACAAAAAGGTTCTCCGACCGATCCCGGGTTGATGACAAGTTGTTCTGAAGTCGTATAACGCATGAGTGGATGATGAACGTGTGCATAAAGAGCAACGTCTGCCTTGGTATCTTTAAGCACTTCATCAAACGTTGTCTGGGAAGACGTCGGATAAAGCTTTTGACCAAAATTATGGAACGGCAGATTATGGGCGCAGCTGAACCTGAGATTATTGACGTCAATGAGCTGATGCAAAGGCCAATGTTCGATTTCATCAATGATTGCCGAACCAAGCTGCATCCCGATAAATTCGGCCAACCGAGAAAAGAAAACGCGACTCGGTTTTTCAAGCGAAAGCCTCCCTTTATAGCCGTTGACCAACAGATCGTCCCAGTTTCCGCGAACGCAGATGGAAGGCTCCAACGATTTGAAGAGTTTCCATTGCTCAAGCGCCCCTGGTCCTGGTGAGAACATATCGCCTAAAAACCAGACTTCATTTATTTTTTGCTTTTTGAGATCATCACAAACTGCCTGAAACGCGGTCATGTTTCCATGAATATCAGAGATTAATGCTATTTTTCGATACATGCTTGATTTGCCATAAAAAATGGCCCTCCTTGATCAATGTGTTTAATTACAGTATAGACGATTTTGACCAAAGCCAAAAGCACTTCTGACGAAAAACTCATAAAACAATCAAAATCCGCAACACCTTGATGCTTCTTCCGACCATAATCTTGGATAACAAGCAGGCAGCTCTTCATGTTTCCACCGATATTTTATGATATCCGGATTTTTGAAATGTTTTTTGTATCGTTCAAGATATTTTTCGCTCATTTTGTTCGTAATCGCCTTTTTTCGAGCAGATTGCTTACGGACAGAAGACCCATTTTCATCAATGTGTCCGTAACCGGAAGTAATTTTGCCAAATGCAGTGCCCTGATAAATCAGCGCGCCAAGCTCTCAGTCAAGTTTACCGCCAAACTATTTTGGATTGAAGGTAATCGTCCCGCATGCGAAAAAAAAACGGATTATATTTACAATCAATTGCAAATAACAATCCGTTTTTTCAATATGACGGCTTTTGTTCCTGAGTTCTCTTTTCGTCATGACGCACAAGGTGCATGAACCGATGTCTGTATTTCAAAACTGCTTCGTCCATCTCATAATCGCTCCACTCAGGAACGGGGGAGAATTCGTATGTGACGTACATCGTCTCTCCTTCAAATCTTATCCCGGCAATTCGTTCAATCGAAACATAGATGCCGGTTTCCGTATCATAGATGATATTACCGACGTCAGCAATTTCATCCCATTCCCCTCTCCCATATGGAAGCTCGGTTTGCGTCGTCACAAATTCCTCTGACAGATTCTCCGAACGATACCGTTGACATAAGCAATCATAAATTGCTGAAATTTCACCGTTGGCATCCACAAAAACATGAGCTTTTATGATGTTGATTACGACGTATGTCTTTTCGCCATCTCTGACGACGTCCCCGAGCTCTGCTCTTTTATCAAGTTTGTGCCTTATCCTCATTCTTTTTAGCAAATCAGACTACACCCCCGTTATGCTTGAATACCCTTTAATCATAGCATGTTTTATCAACCGTGACTATTAAAAGCACCGGGGTTTACAAATTATTTAATTTTTTAGAGCTTGCAGTGCCGAATGCGCCAGCTGTTCAGGCAAAAAGCCATACGTTGCATGCATCTTTTCAGTCGAAACCATGTCAGGAAAGCTTTTTATCCCCACGGACTGTGACTTTGCTGTTTTTCGCCTCGAGACAAGCTGAATCTGCCGTCGAGACTTACATTTTTCGAATTAATTGACAAACCTGTATTTTCGTATCAAACAATTTGGTCAAATCCAGTTCCTGAAAGCAGGTTGATAGTTGCAAGGCAAAACTTAAGTCTTGCCTGAAGTTATCCTTAGCTTAGATGCTTATAAATTCAATTCTTTTTCCAAAGCATGCAAAACACCGTCTTCGTCATTTGTTGCGGCTTGATATTTGGCAACTCTTTTGACTTCGTCCGAACCGTTTGCCATCGCATAGCTGTGACCTGCAAGCGCAAGCATTTCAATATCGTTTCCGCCGTCACCGCAAGCCATCAGATCTTTTGCATCGATCTTATAGTAATTGAGCAGTTTCTTTAAGCCGTATGCTTTATGGCATCCAGGGATGATCAAATCGATCGAACCGTGTCCGCTGGAGGTTGCTTCAAGTTTTCCCGCAAGACTGTTCCGCATGATTTCAAGATATTCAGCCGTTTTTTCGGCCGGACATTCAAGCGTCATTTTAAAGACGTCGTCTTCTGGCATCTCTTCAAAAGTATCGAGTCTTTGGTTGACTGGACAATAAAAATCCATAATCTTTTCAAAATGATCATCAGCCCGATTCAGATAATAAGTCGATTTGAATCCGCAGGCGGCATAATTGACATCGTCATATTCATCTAAAACGGAAGCAGTGAACAACACGTCGTCACGAGAAATAGTCTTCTTAAAGAGAATTTTTTCGCCTTCCATGACGCAGCTCCCGTTTTCGGCAACGTATGAAATCTCATTGCAGATTTCAGGAAATGAGCGTTTAAGCTGCACGTATTGATTGCCGCTTGCAACAATGAACTTGATGCCGTAATCTTTCATTTTATCGTAGAGCTTCTTAAAAAGCGGTCGATTATAGTCTTTTTTTGAATTCAAAAACGTTCCGTCCATATCTACGGCAAGTGCTTTAATCATGATTAGTACTCTCCTTTTATATTGATACCAACAAAATTTTAGCACAAAATAAAGCGCTTGCCAAGATAATTGAACATCAGCTTTTTTTAGAATAAACGCAAAAAACGCACTGCGTTTTATCGCTATAATGACTTTCCTTGACTTCTTAAACAAGCTTGTTGATTTCGTTCAAATTTTTGACTTCGTACGTTGGTTTATTTTCCGTTTCGTTCCTGATCCCGTTCGGGTTGAACCAAACGCTGTCAAGTCCGGCATTGTTTGCCCCTTTGATGTCTGATGTTAAAGAATCACCAATGACGACTGCTTTTTCCGGAACGAATCCTTCAATGCTTCGTTCAACGACGTCAAAAAATTCCTTATCCGGTTTTTTGACGCCCATCTTCTCTGAGATGAATATCCGTTCGAAGTAGTCCCCGAATCCAGAATCTCTCAAGCGCTGATTCTGAACGTCGAGGTTGCCGTTTGACACAACATACATCTTGTGTCCTGAATCTTTCAATGACGTCAACAGCTGTCTTGCACCGCAAACCTCTTCATGTCCCATGGAAAGGTAGTTCATATACTTCGGAGTCAGTACGTCCGCATCAACGTCAAGTGAGAAGTACTTCTTGAAAAAAGTCGGGAAACGCGTAGCAAGCAGCTGTTTGCGCGTAATCGATCCAACTTCGAGTTTTTTCCAAAGACTCTGGTTGTACGATTTATAGCTTGCCTCGATTTCAGCATCGAGCTCAATGCCAAGATCATTGAACAATTTTCCCAATGCCTGCGTTTCAGCCGCACCGAAATCAAGCAGAGTGTCGTCAACGTCAAAAAGCAGCGTATCGTATTTTTTCTTCATTTTGTCCCTCTTTTATCAATTAACCAAGTTCCAATTCGTATGCCTTTCTTTCAGAATCAACTGTCTCATCTTCAATATGAATTATGCCGCGATATTCGAACCCGAATTTATCAGCGATATGCTGCAAACGCTGATTTTTAGGATGAGTATCGATTCTGACGTGCTTGAAGCCTTTGGTTTCGATGACCGTCAGCAAACAAGCAAAAAACGTATCGTTCAGATGCAGTCCTTGATACTTGCTGGAGATGGCCACACGATGAATCGCAATATAATCATCAGACCTGTTTTTCCATTCTCCGGAATCGATTCGCTGATAATTTTTGTCAGGTCCTTCAATCAATGATGCCATTCCTGCGACTTCTTCATCGACGATCAAAACATAGCAGCATCCGTCTTCAATATCTTTTTTAAAATTTTCAATCGACGGCGAACCGTTTTGCCATTGCGAAGAACCGTCGTTTGACAAAACTTTTTTTGCATCTTCAAAAATTGCGCTGATTTCAGATAAATCACCAAGAGTTGCCTGTCTGACGTATTTCATAACTTTCAACCTCTAATCCAATTCAAAAAGTTTCTTTGAAAGTTCAATTTCTTGCGGATCGGGATTGCTGTTTAAAAATTCGATTTTTCCGATTCGATTCTCTTTCCGACACTCGTTTTTGTCCTCAAGCAGACGTCTCAATTCCCTTGCTGCACCGGCACCGCCGTCAACGACATAAACGTCGTTTCCGACGATTTGCTGGATCGCTCTTTTGGCAAACGGGAAATGCGTGCACCCCAAAACGACCGCATCGATGTTTCCGAGATACGGATTCAAAATCGAGCGAAGATATTTTTTGAGTTCTGGCGTGTCGATTTCGCCGCGTTCGACAAACTCGACCAAATCAGGCGCAGGGAGCTTGATGATTTTGGCCTGGTCTTCAAACCGATTCATCAGATTTTCAAATTTCTTTTCTTTTAACGTCAGCGGGGTTGCCATGACGAGAACCGTCGAGTTCTTTTTATGCAAAACAGCTGGTTTTAATGCCGGTTCAAGTCCGATGATCGGCAGTTCCGGATACTCTTTTCTGAGTCTTGAGGCTGAAGCGCTCGTTGCCGTATTGCAAGCAATTACGATCGCTTTGACGTTTTTTTTCAAGAAAAGCTGAACTATTTTTTTGCTCAGCCGATACACCTGCTCCGTGCTTTTGATACCGTACGGAGCATTGAATGAGTCACCATAAAAAATGTAGTCTTCGTTTCCCATGATTTTTACGCATTCGCGCAAAACCGTCAGGCCTCCCATTCCGGAATCAAAAATTCCAATCGGGCGTTTTGTTTCTTCTGAATCCATGTCAAACTTCCTTTTGCAAATTATTTTTCAAGCAGATCCTTATCGATGATTTGAAAATTGGCACGATGAATGTAAAGCGCTTTGCCGTCAATCATCAACTTGGTCATTTTGGGCAAATTTTTCGGTATTTTCCAGTAAACCTCATCTCCGGAATAAGCGGCAATCGGCTGTCCGAGCTGAGACTTGATGACGACGATTCTGGATTTGCCAAACATGTTCTTATATTTGTTCAAAAAACGCGCAACGGATGCATAGCTTGAAAGCGCACCGCTTTCTTTGCCTTTAATCGACTTTTTCGTAAAATTGACATCAGGCTTCAGACCTTTTTGAACGAAAACGCACGTGTCGCCGCATGATTCGATTTCCTTGCCGTCAACCGTAATCGTAATTACCGAAGAAAGCTCATAGCGTTCTTTGACGTCTCCGTCGCTGTCATAGTCAGACGTCTTGACGGGATTGCCGGTAATGCTGATTTTGCGTCCGCTGGTTTCCAACACTTTTGAACCATAGTTGTCATAAGTGAAGATGGTATAGTCGTTGCCAACGAGCGAACCTTTGATGTCGTTAATGGCTGACTGAAGCATGCTGCATCCTCCAAGCACAAAAATAATCGCAATTGCAGCAATAACTTCGATAAAATGCTTCTTTTTCATTCGTTTCACCCCTAATTGTCAAAATGTTTATTTTTTTGCCTCTTTGTTGCACTTTTTTTAAATGCTGCAAAAATTGCCGAAGCGATCAGCAAAATGCCTAAAACGATTGAATACGAGCCGGCTTTTTCAAACGGAGCCCGTTCAATCAAGACGGACGTTTTCAAATAGCTGTTTGACAGTTCCATCACGATTGAAGACAGGGCATTTGAAATTACAAAGCTGACGACTGATCCGGCAACGATCTGTTCTGCTCCGATCAAATACAGTGCGTTGACGTTCTTTTTAGTCAGCTTGACTGTCAGAAGCATCAAAAACAAGATCAAAAGCATCATCACGATTCTGAAGCCAATCGAGACAAAGATTCGATAATAAGAAAGAATCTTGGCAACCGGCGTATTTTCAGCCGTCAGTCCTTCATAGATGTTTTTGGCATAACGATTCAATTCTTCAGAAATCATATCAGTTTGGGATTTTAAACCTTGCTCAGCCATAGACGCTTCCTGATTGCTCAAGGTCCCGTTTTTCTTCAGCTGATTGATGACATCGCCGACCGCTTGATCAAGCTCTCCGGAAATGTCGCAGGAGGCATAAGATTTTCCTTCTTCAAGATTTGTCAAAGTCTGAGCAACAATCATCGAAACAGCATTGCTTGCGTGTTCATCGGCTTGGAAGGATGCCTTCAAGTCATTGTTTCCTGCTGAGTTTTTAAGCACTGTATTCTCAAACATCAATGAATACATCCTGTCAGACATTTCCGAAACGATTTCAGTTTCCTTGACCGATTCTGAAATCACTTGCTTAACGGTCAGACTGAGCAAAAGCATCATTGTCGAAAGAACCAGCAGCAGTCCCGTTATCAAAAGAGCGACAGGATGTTTTTTTTCGTTTTTCATTTACTCACCTCTTAAACCACTTTATTAATTATATTCTATTGTCACAAGGAGCACAAACAAAAAAGCCAACCGGCACCGCCGGCTGACAATATTGCTGTGATCTTACAAACTGTTGACGTATTCTTTGATGCGTTTGACTGCTTCTTGAAGGCTTTCCATCGAAGCAGCATAGCTCAAACGAACGTAGCCTTCGCCGCCAGGTCCAAAAGATGCTCCAGGAATCAAGGCAACGCGAGCTCCCTTGGCGAGATCTCTGACAAATTTCCATGAATCAGTGCCGCACTTTGCAGGAATTTTGGCAAACAAGTAGAATGCGCCGTCAGGACTTGCCATCTCAAAACCTGCTTCTTCCAGTTCTTTTTTGACAAAATCGCGACGTTTAAGGTATTCGGCTTTCATCACATCACTGTCATGCTTTCCGTTCTTCATGGCTTCCAAAGCAGCATATTGAGCATTCGTCACCGGTGCGGTAACCATGTACTGATGAGATTTGACTGCTTGATCGACAAAATCCTGCGGTCCGAAGAGATAACCGATTCTCCAACCGGTCATTGCATGTGACTTGGAAAGTCCGCTTAAAAGAAGCGTTCTTTCAGGGATGATTTCTGCCATTGAAGTATGCGTGCCGGAATAGGTCAGTTCTGCATAAATCTCATCGCAAAGAACCCAGATGTCCTTTTCGACACAGACATCAGCAATAGCCTGCAGCTGCTCCCTTGAATACGTGACGCCTGTAGGATTGCTTGGGAAGACAAGCACCAATACCTTGAAATGCTTGTCTTTGTTTTCGTCAAATACTCGACGCAGACGTTCCGGCGTCAAAACGAATCCGTCGGCACTCGTATCGACCGTTACGACGTTGCCATCGTTAATTTCGCTGATTGGAGCATAAATCGGAAAGACGGGCGTCGGCATAATGATCGTATCGCCCGGATTCATAATTGTCTGCAAGGCCGTGGCGATCCCTTCCGTTGCGCCGATCGTCGTAATCACTTGACTTGGCTTGTAGTGAAGATTGTATTTTTCATTAAAATATGCTGCCGTTGCTTCGCGCAGTTCAGGAATCCCTGCATTTGGCGTATAATGCGAAAGATTGTCATCGATCGCCTTTTTAGCAGCTTCTTTGATATGCTCCGGCGTATTGAAGTCGGGTTCCCCCAGCGTCAATTTGATAATTCCAGGAATTGCGCTTGCTTCAGCGTCAAATTGACGAATTGAAGAAACGGCAATTTTTTCGATTTTGTGGTTGAATTTGTTTTCCATAGCGACTCTCCTCATAGCACTATAATTATAATACGATATGAAATCAATTATATCATTTTAATCTAAAAAAAGAAATATCCACTGAATGTGAATTATATTCATCATGAATGACTTATTTTGCAACTTTAATCTCCGTATAAGGCGAAAACATCGCAAGCTGCTCTTTTGTCGGCTGCTTGTCCGTGATAAACATCGAAATTTTATCCAACGGACAAATTCGATAATAAGACTTGTTGATGAATTTTTGGTGCTCAGCAACCAAAATTACCTTTCTGGCACGCTTGACTGCCGTTCCGACAATCTGAGCATCGCCTTGATCGAGCAGATATGCACCGGTTTCATCAATCCCGGATGCTGCAATGAAGGCCGTATCAAACACGACATCGGCTAGCTCTTCCACGGCCAAGTTCGAATAAAAGTAACGATTTTCATGATTCAGAGTTCCGCTTAAAACTTTAACCGTTACTTTGTTGTGCTCAGACAACGCGATGCAATTGTCAAGCGAATGAGTAATGACCGTTAAAGGCATATTAATCGTCTGACAAGTTTTTAAAAGAATTGTTGACGCATCGACAAAGTAGACGTTGTGCGGCTTGAAATATTTGGCTGCTTCATTTGCAATTTGCGTTTTTTGTTTAGTAAATTGTGACAATCGACTTTGAAAATTGGGTACGCTCTTGCCAAAATCCAGAGGCAAAATGCCACCATGAGTTCGCTTGACCTCACCTCGCTTCGTTAAAAGCACTATGTCCCGACGCGCAGTATCCTGCGAAACGCCGAATTCCTCCATAATGTCTTTGGTAGAAAGTTCCTGACGTTCTTCGAGAAGTTGTTTAATGAGTTCGATTCTTTTTTCCTGACTCATGATTCACACCTCGACTTAAAAATATTCTCTACTTGATTATACAGGCTTGAATCAGTAATTTAAAGCAACTTTAATTACTTTTTAGAAAATAATGCGTATTTAACGATATTTTAACCGAAAAAAATCCGAAAAATAGTTGTTTAGTAAAATCGTTTAAGCAATTGTAAGTGAAATACAAAGCAAAAAGTCCCCGCTTTTCTTCAAAAGCGGGGACTTCACCGTTATCAGTTTTCGAATGCTTTCTGCATTTGCGGAACGATTTGCTTCTTGCGAGAAACAACGCCCGGAAGATCGACTTTGTTATCGACAAGCTTTTTGCCAAAGGCCTTTTCGACAACGTCTTGAGGTTCACCGACAACGAGCAGGCGAGTATCGGAATCAAGAATGTTCGTAACCATCAGCAAAAAGAGATCATAGCCTTCTTCTTGGTTTTGCTTCTCGATTGCAGCTCTTAAAGCACTTTCGCGTGCAAACACTTCATCAAGATCGACCGTATTCACCTGATCGACGCGAACAGTCTTTCCACCCATTTCAAAGGACTTTGCGTCAGCCGTGATGAGTTCTTCTTCAGTCTTTGAAGCAAGGTTCGTGCCTGCTTTGAGCATTTCCAGACCATACTTTTCGTAATCAACGCCGGCGATTTGAGCAAGTTCTTCAACAGCTTGCTTATCTTCATCCGTTGTCGTCGGAGACTTGAACAAAAGCGTATCGGAAATGATTGCCGAAAGCATCAATCCGGCGATCTTTTCAGGAACTTCAACACCTGAAGCCTTATATTCCTTATAAACGATTGTGCTGCAGCATCCGAGCGGTTCTGCATGATAATACAAAGGTGCCGCCGTATCAAAGTTTGCAATCCTGTGATGATCAACAACGTGAGTCACCGTAAGATCTTTAATGTCATCGACGCTTTGCTGCGGTTCGTTGTGATCGACGAGCATGACTGCTTCGACTTCATCGGAAGCTTTTTCAATTACGCGAGGTGCTGGTTCTTTGAAATAATCCAAAACAAACTTTGTCTCTTCGTTAGGTTCGCCCAAGGCAACGGCGTCAGTTTCAAAGCCGCGTTGATTTTGAAGATATGAATATGCTTTTGCGGCGCAAATTGCGTCCGTATCAGGGTTTTTGTGGCCAAAAACGAGTTCTTTCATTAGGCTGATTCTCCTTTTGAATAATATACGTTAATTATAACCCCCATAATATAAAAATACAATTATGAGTTAGTTCTCAGTATTGATTTTCTTAAGGTGTTCAATATAGTCGGCTTCGCTCAGATATTCGTCAAATGCATTTAAAAAATTAGCAATTCTCGGAATTTGATTTTTGCCTTTTCTGAAAACAAAAGATAAATCAAACTTGATTTCCGGCTCAAACAAGGCCGTCATCAGTCGTCCGTTGTTATGAGCCTCAACAAATGACATCGGCAAAGCCGTATAGACGTCAGTCTTATTTGCAAAAGAAAACAGCTGTGCAGGCGTCGCAAAGTGAGCAACGCTTGTCGGTTTGTCGATCAGAGCATTTTTATAGGCTTCGCGAATCACGTCGTTGACATAATACTGCGGAGGATAAGTCACCCAATCGTTCGTCAGCGTATCCTTCAATCGGATTCGCTTACGCTTGCTTAATTCCTCGTTATTGTGAATAAACAACAAATCCTCCGTAATGATTTTCTTTGATTCGTACGGTTTCCAATTCTTAATGCTTTCATCTGGAAGATATGTAACAGCAAGATCAATGGTATTGTTTTCGAGTCGCTCCCAAATCTCTTTGCGCGTCAATGAATGCAGCGTCAACTTAATCCCATGATTATGCTCATAATACTCCGTAATGAAACTTGCAAAAACGCTGCTTTCGATGGAAGCCAAAATTCCGATGCTGATTGAACCCTGAGTCGCGCTTGTCGTTTGCTGAATCTCATCGGCAGCCTTGTTTAAGGTTTCGTATATCTGATGCGTGGCATCAAGCATCGTGTAACCCGCATCAGATAAGTGCAATTTTTTCCCGACTGAATAAAACAACGGCGCACCGACCGTCCGTTCAAGCTTTTTGATCTGTTGGGTCAAAGCCGGTTGCGTAATCCCCAAAATCTGCGCTGCTTGCGTATAGCTCATCGTTTCGGCAAGCTGCAAAAAATAACTGAGCGTCTTGGAGGAAAAAATCGTATCTTGTTTTGTTTTCATAACATTTTCCTTTCAGGTTTGTTAATAATTAATTTATTTGACATCCCTAAAAACTTATCAATATATAAATTATAATACATCAAATTTACTCAATTGTTAATTAACAATTCCATGAACATGAATAATCTTCCAATTTTTAAATAACAAAAAGCCCGGATAAAATCCAGGCTTCTTCTTATTTAAAGTTTAATGCATCTTTCAGCGTCTTTTGAACGCTTTGCAATTCCGATTGACTGACGACTTCATATGAAACGCCGTCAATCATATCGCCCTTGCCTTGCAGCTGAACTTGCTTGATATTCTTCGCTCCCGAATACCCCGTTGCAATTTCTTTAACGTCATCAAACGTCAAGTCGGTCTTCATGTTTGATGAAATTACGTTGAGAATCTTTTGATACTTGAACAAGCTGCCAAGAGAAGCAATTTTTTCTACCATGGCCTGAACTACCAAACGCTGACGCATCTGCCGTCCGTAATCTCCGCGAGTATCTTCATAACGCATTCGCGTATATGCCAAAATATTGCTTGAATCAATCGTTACGGTTCCCTTGCTGAAATGCTTGCCGAGATTCGTAAACTCAAGGTCATTGTCGACCTGAACGGGTCCGATCGCATTTGAAAGCTGCTCCAACCCTTTCATGTTCAATTCGACATAATGATCAATCGGAATGTCAAGATAGGATTGGATCGTGTTCAACGCCCCCGTCATGCCGTCATATGAATATGCGGCATTGATCTTGTTGTTGCCGGGATGTCCTTCAATATGAACCAAAGTATCACGCGGAATCGATACGAGCGTCGTTTGACTCGATGTTACGGCCGCTACCATGATGGTATCGGTTCGTCCGCGATATGTACGTCCGTATTCGCCGGTATCGCTGCCCAGAAGAAGGACGGAAAACGGTTGTTTCTTAGACATGTCGACTGATTTTTCACGCTTCTTTTTATAGTTTACTTTCTTGAAAGAACGATCGACTGCATCTTTGGCAGAAAAATAAAACTTCGCCAAAACAACTCCGTCAACAAGCAAGAAGACACAAACGATTCCCAACAGCCACTTCCACCAAACGTGTTTCCTGTGATGGTGATGATGATTACTCATGTAAAACACCTGCTTCCTTTGCAACCTTAGATTGCAAATTATTTATACGACAATGTAATTATAGCAATAAAATCATCAATTGCATTAAAAAGCTTTATTTTTTCATAAAACTGTAACATATAGTCCAAAACATAAACTAAAACCTCGCTCATTAAAAAGCAGAGCGAGGTCTTGATTTAATCAGTCTAGCCAGTTTTCAGGATCTTCACGCCATCTGTGAAGCAATTCCTGTTCTTCTTTCGTGATGTATGATTCTTCAACTGCTGCTTCAAGCAGTTCCGTATAGTTCGTCAACGTTGCAAACGGAACGCCGGCTTTTTCAAAATTGCCGTTGACGCTAGGAAGCTGGTAGGAAAAGATTGCACATACGCCGATAACGTCTGCGCCTTCGTTTTCCGCAGCTTTGACAGCTTTTAAAACGCTGCCTCCGGTTGAGAGCAGATCATCAATGACGATTGTCTTTTGTCCTTTTTCAAGCACGCCTTCAATCTGTTTGCCGCGCCCATGATCCTTTGGCTTGGAACGAACGTACACCATTGGAAGATTCAATTCCTGAGCAATCCATGCGGCATGAGGAATTCCCGCCGTGGCCGTTCCGGCAATCATTTCCGTTTCCGGAAACTTCTCCTTGATTATCTCGGCAATGCCTTTTGCAATCCTGGTTCTGATTTCAGGATAGCTGATTGTTAAACGATTGTCGCAATAAATCGGACTTTTGATGCCGCTGGCCCACGTAAAAGGTTCTTTTGGCGAGAGTTTCACTGCATTTATCTTAAGCAGGTCCTTTGCTGTTTGTTTCATTGTTGATTCCTCCATAAGTTTGAGACTAAGCGATACGCTTCAACAGGATTTTGAGCCTGGGTAATTGCTCGTCCGACAACGATTGCTGAAGAGCCGTTCATTTCAGCTTCGTCAGGCGTCATCACGCGTTTTTGGTCGCCGATAGCTCCGCCTTTTAAACGAATTCCAGGCGTGACGCGCAAAAAATCGTCATTGGTTGCATCGGCAATCATCTGAGCTTCCCAAGCTGAACAGACAACGCCGTCCATCCCGCTTTGCTGTGCCAGTTCTGCGTAGCTTTTGACGCTTTCGGCCAAATTGCAGGCAATGTGCTGTTCTTTTTTTGCCATTTCAGGACTCGTCGATGTCAATTGCGTAATCGCCAAAAGTTTCGGGGCTTTTTTGCCATTGCTTTGAGCACCTTCCAACAAACCGTTTTTTGCGGCTTTCATCATTTCGCTGCCGCCACTTGCGTGCAAGGTCGTCAATGAGACGCCGAGTTTTCCAAGCACGCGCATTGCTGATTCGACCGTATGCGGAATGTCGTGGCATTTCAGATCCAAGAAGACATCGTGTCCCAGATCCATAATTTCTTTGACCATGTCCTGCCCTTCGGAATAGTAAAGTTCCATTCCGATTTTGACGAACAGCTTTTCTTCTTCAGGAAATTTTTTTAAGAAATTTCGACATGCCTCTCTGTTAGGAAAATCCAGAGCTATGATTGGACGCTCAATTTTCATTTGCAAATGCCTCCTTGACTTCTTTTCGCAGTTCTTCCAATGATGAAATTTGAAGCTCGTCCATCAAATCGGGAAGCTTTTCAATCAAATGCGGGCAAATCAGCGGATCATCGAAATGTGCCGATCCTACCTGCACGGCGGAAGCACCCGCAAGAAACATTTCAATGATATCTTCAGGTCGTTCGATTCCGCCAACGCCAATAATCGGCAAATCGCAAACATGGGCAACTTGATAAATCATGCGAATCGCAACGGGAAGAACTCCGTGACCGGAAAATCCGCCTGTCAGATTGCCCAAAACGGACTTTCTCGTCTTGAGGTCGATGTGCATCCCGAGCAAAGTATTGATCATCGTCAATCCGTCAGCCCCGCCTTCTTCAACTGCCTTGGCAATTGCGCAAATATCCGTGACGTTCGGAGAAAGCTTGACGTATACCGGCACGCTGGAAGCTTTTTTGACTTCTTCTGTCAGCTTCTTGGCAACTTCCGGAACAGTTCCGAAAGCCATGCCGCCTTTTTTGACGTTCGGGCAAGAAATGTTGAGTTCCAAAGCATCAACGTAGCCGCTTTGAGACAAGCGGGATGCGACTTCGACGTAATCTTCCTCAGAAGAGCCGCCGACGCTTCCGACAATTGGCAAAGAAGGATACGATTGCTTCAATGAAGGCAGCTTTTCAGCAATAACCGCTTCAAGCCCTGGATTTTGCAAACCGACGGCATTCAAAACCCCATTATCCATCAAAGCTATCTTAGGATTGGGATTCCCTGTCCTGGCTTCAACCGTCGTTGTCTTGACAACGATTGCGCCCAATTCATTCAAATCATATTTCGGATTTTCGCCAAAGCCAAAAGTACCGCTGGCCGGCATAACCGGGTTCTTCAAGTCAAGTCCTGGGAGCTTGACTGCTAGACGTTCATCAGACATGAAACTACCTCCAAAGATTTTATAATGACTCCGTTGCAAACGAACGGTTTTCAAGCGCGCGCAATAAAGCATCCGCGGTATTCAAAGACGTCAGCAATGCAATGTTGTGTTCAATTGCGGTCTGACGGATGACGAAACCGTCAGAAGACATCTCCTGATCGTGACTCATTGTATTGATTACGAGATCAACTTCATTGTTCATCAAAAGTTTGATAATTGCCGGATTATTTGAATCTTCTTCACCGATCTTGGAAACTTTCGTCGCATGCAGCCCGTTTTGACGCAAGAATTCGGCCGTGCCCTTGGTTGCAAAAATACGATACCCGATTTTTGCAAATCTTTCCGCAAGCGGAAGAACAACATTTTTGTCCTTATCTTCAATCGTGAACAAGACGCGTCCGCATTCTGGAAGCAGCATATTGGCGCCGGCAAATGCCTTATACAAAGCTTTTTCAAAAGTAAAGTCGCTGCCCATGACTTCACCCGTAGACTTCATTTCCGGCCCAAGGAAGCTGTCAACGTCAGCCAGCTTGCTGAATGAAAAGACAGGTGCTTTGACGTGAACCTGTTTTGATTCTTGATAAAGTCCGGACTCGAATCCGAGCTCTTTAAGCGACTTGCCCAAAATGACCTGGGTTCCCACCTGCGTCATTTCGATTCCGGTAATCTTGCTTAAAAACGGCACCGTGCGACTTGCTCGCGGATTGACTTCAAGGACGTATGCTTCACCCTTGTGAATAATGAACTGAATATTCATGATGCCGATGCACTTCAAAGCAACGGCAAGCTTCTTCGTTGCTTCAACGATCTGATCCTTGACGTCTTTCGAGAAGCTTTGCGGCGGATAAACAGCCATTGAGTCGCCAGAGTGTACTCCGGCATGTTCAATGTGTTCCATGATTCCCGGCAACAAAACGTCTTTTCCGTCACAGATTGCATCAACTTCACATTCATACCCTTCAAGATATGCATCGACCAAAATCGGATGGTCAATTTCTGCTTTGGCATTATGTGAAAGATATTCCTCAAGTTCTGCATCATTGTTGACGATTTCCATTGCGCGCCCGCCAAGAACGTAGCTTGGGCGAACGAGAACCGGATATCCGATTTCATGAGCACATTCCATAACCTGTTCTTGAGTCGTTGCCGTTTTGCCGATTGGTTGTTTCAAGCCAAGATTATTGATGACCTGATCAAATAATTCGCGATCTTCTGCCCGATCAAGGTCTTCGACCGTTGTTCCGAGAACCTTGACACCATGTGCTTCAAGTCCAGCAGCAAGGTTGATCGCGGTTTGTCCGCCGAATTGGACGATAACCCCGAACGGCTGTTCCAGTTCGATGACGTTTAAAACGTCTTCCAAAGTCAAAGGTTCGAAATAAAGCTTGTCTGAAATCGAAAAATCGGTCGAAACCGTCTCAGGGTTAGAATTCATGACAATTGCTTCATAACCGGCCTTTTGAATGGCCTTGACGCTGTGAACCGTCGCATAGTCGAATTCAACGCCCTGTCCGATTCTAATCGGACCAGAACCGATGACGAGGACTGAAGGCTTGTCTGATTTAATGCTTTCGTTTTCTTCATCATATGAGCTGTAGAAGTACGGAGTGTGTGATTCGAATTCGGCAGCGCAAGTGTCGACCATTTTATAAACCGGCAAAATCTTATTTTCATGGCGCAATGAACGAACCTCGTCTTCATCCATGTCCCACAGCTTGCCAATCGTATGATCGCTGTATCCGTAGTATTTGGCCGTTTTCAAGATTTCGATGTCTCCAACGTTGTGCGCAAGTTCCGCTTCAAGTTCAACGATGTGTTTGATGATGTCAAGAAAATAAACGTTAATCTTTGTCAGTTCGTTGACTTCTTCCAACGTAAATCCTCTTCTGAACGCTTCTGCAATGTAGAAAATGCGATCATCCTGCACGTGGAAAAGCTTGTCTTCAACCTCATCGTCACTGGCATCACGCGCTTCTTGGCTGATAAGATCCTTTTCATCGATTTCAAGTGAACGAACGGCCTTTTGAATTGCCTCTTCGGCATTACGACCGATTGCCATGACTTCGCCTGTAGCCTTCATCTGTGTTCCTAAGCGACGATCGGCACGCGGAAACTTGTCAAACGGCCAGCGCGGAATTTTGGCAACCACATAGTCAAGTGCCGGTTCAAATTCCGCATATGTCGTTCCGGTAACCGGGTTGATGATTTCATCCAAAGTCAAACCAACGGCAATTTTGGCAGCCATCTTTGCAATCGGATATCCGGTAGCCTTTGAAGCAAGCGCACTGGAACGCGAAACGCGTGGATTGACTTCAATAACGTTGTATTCATAACTGTTCGGATCAAGCGCCAATTGAACGTTGCAGCCGCCTTCAATCTTCAAAGCACGAATCAGTTTCAGCGCACAATCGCGCAGCATTTGATATTCGCGATCGGTCAGAGTCTGCGTTGGTGCGAGCACGATCGAGTCTCCGGTATGAATCCCGACAGGATCGAAGTTTTCCATTGAGCAGACAACCATTGCGTTGTTTGCTGAATCGCGCATGACTTCATATTCGACTTCTTTATAGCCTTTGATTGATTTTTCAATCAGACATTGCGTTGCGGGAGAAAGGTCAAGTCCGTTTGCACAAATTTCTTGCAGCTGCTGCTTGTTGTCGCACATGCCGCCGCCTGTTCCGCCCATGGTAAATGCAGGGCGCACGATTACAGG
The DNA here is from genome assembly GCF_000224985.1 of Ligilactobacillus ruminis ATCC 27782. Classification (NCBI taxonomy): domain Bacteria; kingdom Bacillati; phylum Bacillota; class Bacilli; order Lactobacillales; family Lactobacillaceae; genus Ligilactobacillus; species Ligilactobacillus ruminis. The sequence goes on along the minus strand of NC_015975.1, from coordinate 976,660 downwards.
ATATCCGATCTCATCGGCAAATTTCAAAGCCTCTTCAACGGTATTGACAGTTTTTGAGGCTGGAATCGGCTCGTTTAAATCCTGCATCAACTCTTTGAATTTTTCGCGATCTTCAGCCTGATCGATTGCTTCAAGCTTCGTGCCTAAAAGTTCAATATGCAGTTCATCCAAGATGCCTGTCTTGGCAAGTGCAATTGCCAAGTTGAGTCCGATTTGTCCTCCGAGAGTCGGAAGCAGGGCATCCGGATATTCTTGACGCAAAATCCGTGAAACGGATTCCGTCGTCAAGGGCTCAATGTAGACTTTGTCCGCAATCTTCGTATCCGTCATGATCGTTGCCGGGTTGGAATTGACCAAAACGACTTCATAGCCTTCTTCACGCAATGCCATGCAAGCCTGCGTTCCGGAATAATCAAATTCGGCAGCTTGTCCGATGATGATTGGGCCGGATCCGATCACCATGATTTTATGAATATCTGTTCTCTTAGGCATTGCTCTTTCCTTCCTTTCTATGGTCAATCATATGCATGAAATCGTCAAACAAATCGTCTGCATCATGCGGACCAGGAGCCGCATCCGGGTGAAACTGAACGGTAAATGCCGGGTAGCGCTTGTGACGCAGACCTTCGACCGTATTGTCGTTGATTTCACGGTGAGTAATGATGAGTTCATTCGTATCGACTGATTCAGGCTTGACCGCATAACCATGGTTTTGCGAAGTGAAATTGATGCGGCCGGTCGCAATTTCTCTTACCGGATGGTTGAATCCGCGATGACCGAATTTCATCTTGTAGGTATCGGCACCGTTTGCCAAAGCAAAAATCTGATGTCCGAGACAAATGCCAAAAAGAGGCAGGTGCTTTTCGATTTCTTTGACCATTTCGATTGCAGAAGGCACGCTCTTCGGATCTCCAGGCCCGTTAGACAGCATCACGCCATCCGGCTTGAGAGCCAAAATTTGTTCTGCCGTCGTATTGTAAGGAACGACGATCGTATTGCAGTCACGTTTTGCAAGTTCGCGCAAAATGCTGTGCTTTGCGCCAAAATCTACCAAAACGATGTTGCGATTGCTGCCAGGGTTTGGATAAGGACGCTTGGTCGAAACCTGTGCCACGACCCGATCGCTGATTACGGTAGCATGAAGCTGGTCGAATGCATGCTTCAAATCATCAACAGGATCAATCAAACTGCCCTTCATTGTCCCATGAACACGCAGCTTTTTGGTCAATGCGCGCGTATCGATTCCTTTTATTCCAGGGATATTCATCTGTTTCAAGAAATTATCGAACGTATCCTGCTTGCGCCAGCTATCGGAAACGCGTGCGACTTCGCGACAAACGACGCCGCGACAGTTGGGCTGAAGCGATTCGTAATCATCAAGGTTGACGCCGTAGTTTCCAATCAGCGGATTAGTGAAAACCAAAATCTGGTTTGCAAACGATTGATCCGTCACTGCTTCTTGATAACCGGTCATCCCGGTCGTAAATACGACTTCGCCTGTCGTTTGGCAATCGGCTCCAAATGCCTCGCCTTTATAGACCGTGCCGTCTTCTAGAACCAAATAACGTTTCATCGGTTAATTCCCCCTCTTGTAAGCAATTTTGCCGTCAACCAAGGTCATTGCGGTCGAAGCATGAACGGTTTCTCCCGTAAACGGAGTATTGATTCCTTTGGATAAATATTCTGATTCTTTGATCGTCGTTTCGTGATTAAGATCGAACAAAGCCAGATCGGCTGGCTTGCCGGGCAGAATTTCGCCGGCTTTTTCAATCTTGAAAATTTCAGCCGGATTGATGCTCATCCAATTAAGCAGCTGTTCCAACGTAAATACGCCGGTTCTGACATAACGTGTATACAGCATGCTGAAAGCTGTTTCGCTCCCTGTAATGCCAAATGAAGCATTACGCATGTCGCCTGTTTTTTCGTCAACGCTGTGCGGAGCATGATCCGTAGCAATAACGTCGATTGTTCCGTCCAAAAGGCCATTAATCAAAGCCTGCTGATCATTTTTTGTTCTAAGCGGAGGATTCATCTTGTAGTAGCCGTCATTTCCGGGGATGTCCTCTTCATTTAAGAGCAAGTGGTGCGGTGCGACTTCGCAAGTCACATTGATTCCATGCTGTTTTGCCAAGCGAACGAGCTCGACGCTTTCGACGGTCGAAACGTGACAGACGTGATAATGAACACCGGTTTCTTTTGCCAACAAAAGGTCGCGCGCGATCTGCGATGATTCACTGATCCCCAAAATTCCGGGCAAGCCAAGTTCTTCGGCACGTTTGCCGGCATTCATCACGCCACCGAACAACAATGAGTTGTCCTCAACGTGCGCAACGATCGGCATGTCGATTTCAGCGGCAGCTTTCATCGCAAGATACATCGTGCCAGCCGTTTGAACGCCGCATCCGTCATTGCTGAAGCCGAATGCGCCGGTTTCTTTCAAAGCTTCATAATCAACGCGTTCTTCTGATTTCAATCCTTTTGTGATTGAAGCGTATTGCAAAACATGAACCGCACCGTCTTTTTCGTTCAAATCCAGCATGTGCTGAAGCTTTTCGGGCGTATCCGGAACGGGATCGAGGTTTGGCATTGCGCAAACAGTCGTATATCCGCCATGCGCAGCTGCCATGCTGCCCGTTTTAATCGTTTCCTTGTACGTGAAACCAGGTTCGCGATAATGAACGTGAACGTCTACCAAACCTGGGGCAACCAAAAGTCCTGATGCATCAACAGTTTCATCGATGTTATCCGTCAAATCTGCCAAATCTTTACCAAGAGCTTTGATCTTGCCGTTTTCAATCAAAATATCCTCATCAGTAAATTTGCCGGCTTGATAAACCGTACCGTTCTTAATAAGCATTTTCATTATTCCAAACCTCCCAGCTTGCGTCCGCGCATCACTGCCTCAATCATTGCCATTCTCATAAAAACGCCGTTTTGCATCTGAACTTTGAAACGAGACTTATCTGATTCGACAAGTTCTGACGCAAGTTCGACGCCACGGTTGATTGGACCGGGATGCATGATAATTGCATCGTCTTTCATTTTTTCATAACGTTCTTCGTTAATGCCGTATTTCTTATGATATTCTTCAGGATTAAAGGAACCCTCGTTTGAATCTCCGTCATGACGTTCATGCTGAACTCTAAGAAGCATCATCACGTCCATTTTTTCAACTAATTCATCGACAGGAAGATATTTGCCATATTTTCCGAATTCATCAGAATACCAGTATTCAGGGCCTGAAAAATACACTTCTGCGCCAAGCTGCGTCAAAAGCTCCATATTGCTTCTTGCAACACGGGAATTTGTCAAGTCGCCGATAATCGCAACTTTCAATCCTTCAATTCTTCCAAAATGGTCATGAATGGTCATCATATCGAGCAGACATTGAGAAGGATGCTGTCCGCTTCCGTCACCAGCGTTTACGATTCCGATATCAAGCGTTTGATTATCGGATGTTTCAACCAAATCGTTGTAATAATTATTTTCCTTATGGCGAATAACTGCTAAGTCCAATCCAATCGCGTCCATTGTCAAAAGCGTATCGTAAAGCGTTTCTCCCTTCTTGACCGAACTGTGTGCCGGATCAAAAGGAATAACGGTTAAGCCAAGTTTTCTTTCGGCCATCTCAAAACTCGTATGAGTTCTTGTCGAATCTTCAAAAAACATATTGACCGAATACACCGGATTCGTCAACGTCTCAGGAGTTCCGCCGTGCTTGAAATATTCAGCTCTTTCGATCAATGCTGAAACATCATCGTTGCTCAAATTTTCAATCGTTACAAAATGCGGTAATCTAACAGCTTTCTTTTCGATATTCATTCTTGTCTGTCCTTTATCTTTAATTTAATTTAAAAAAAGACCTGAATCCGCAATCAGATCCAGATCTGCAAAGGTTCGTCAAAACATACGCACTTGTGCATACACCAAGTGTTTCAACCTTTTTGCCCTCTCTGGAGTCAGTTAAATGGTTGCTGCTTAACTATTCTGAGTATCACGCAATTCAATGCCGTCTTTTCCGTCGATTTCCTCAACATAAACTGCGATTTCTTCATCAAGCGAAGTCGGAATGTTCTTGCCGACAAAATCTGCACGAATAGGAAGTTCGCGATGACCGCGGTCAACGAGCACCGCCAAGTTAATCGTTTTAGGACGTCCTTGATCCATCAAAGCATCAAGAGCCGCTCTGATCGTGCGTCCTGTAAACAAAACGTCGTCAACCAAGATCACGTGTTTGCCCGCAATGTCTTGGCCAAGTTCGCTGTCGTTAACGACAGGTTCTTTGAGATGCCCGTCTTTATGGCTGACATCATCACGATATAAGGAAATATCAATTGCACCGACAGGAATATCGGCACCTTCAAGCTGTTTCAATCGTGAAGCGATGCGTTGCGCAAGATAAACGCCTCTTGTCTTGATGCCGACAAGGACGATTCCTTCAATTCCCTTGTTTTTTTCAATAATTTCATATGTCATGCGCGTCAAGGCACGCTTCATTGCCATTGCATCGCAGATCTCTTTTGTCATGTCAGGATCCTCCTTAAGATTTCAGTCCAATAAAAAACCACTCAGCCTAAAACGTACTGTTTAAGGCTAAGTGGTAAACGAATTTCATCAGTACCGACACACTGATTCCATTGCTCAATCCGCACCTTCTTAGCCTCTCTGGACTAATTTTAAAGGACTTATCATTAACATACAAGTTACACTAAACGATTGTTTTTGTCAAGTTTTTCCAGGCATTCTTGAAAAATTTTCGGCAAAGGAGCTTCAAATACCAACAATTTTCCAGTCGTCGGATGAACGAAACCGAGCTTTCCCGCGTGAAGGAACTGACCGTTTCCCTTAATGGTCTTTTTCGGACCATATAGTGGATCACCGACAAGCGGATGGCCGATGTATTTCATATGAACCCTGATCTGATGGGTTCTGCCAGTTTCAAGAATGCACTTTACAAACGTATAATCGCGATATCTTTTCAAAACCTCAAAGTGCGTCACTGCATTTCGCCCATCTTTGACAACGGCCTGTTTCTTTCGATCTTTTAAACTTCTGCCGATTGGAGCATTTATCGTTCCCTCGTCTTCAGCAATTCTTCCGTGCACCAAAGCAACGTACTCGCGAATATTCGTTTTATCCTTAAGCTGTTTTGCAAGAGATCGATGCGCCTTGTCATTTTTAGCAACCATCAGCAAACCTGAAGTGTCCTTGTCGATTCGGTGGACGATTCCTGGTCGAAAGGTTCCGTTGATTGTCGACAACGGACAATGATATAACAAAGCGTTGACCAACGTATGCTCATCGTGTCCCGGAGCCGGATGAACAACCATACCTTGAGGCTTGTTGATGACGATTACGTCGTCATCTTCGTAGACGATATCTAACGGAATATTTTCTGGTCTTAATTCAAGCGTCTTAGTTTCAGGTTCTTCAAGTCTGATCACATCGCCTGACTTAACCTTGTACTTTGCTTTTTCGGTTTTGCCGTTAACGGTAATGTTTCCACCATCGATCAGCTGCTTGATTTGCGAACGCGAATAATCCGAAAAGATTTCGCTGCAGGCCTTGTCCAGGCGTCCGTTTTGCATTTCAACAACTGTTTCCTTCATAATTCATCATCCTTCAGCATTGCAATCAAAATCACTGCCACGCCGATTGTCAATGCGCAATCGGCGACGTTGAAAACCGGAAAATTGATAAAGTCAAGCTGGAACATGTCGACGACGTATCCTAAACGCAAACGATCGATAAAATTTCCAATTGTCCCGCCAATCATTAAGGACAGTCCCGTTAAATACAGAGGCCTGTTACGAAACTTCCAAAAAAAGAAAGCCATCACTGCCAAAGAAACGATCGAAATGATTACGAAAAACCAAATTTGTCCAAGCAGCATGCTCCAAGCCGCACCATAATTTCTGATGTGAGCAAGCGATAAAATTCCGTCTACTATGCTGATGCTGGCATTAAGTTTGATCGATCCGACAATCAGATGTTTGACCGTCTGATCCAATATGACGATTGCTGCTATTATTACAAAATATAGAGGCATCTTTTTCTTACCTTTCTGTTGAATGTCACTTAACACAGTATACACTAAAAAAACGGGGAATTAAATCCCCCTGTTTGTTAAGTGTTTTTTCATTTAAGTTAAAGTAACATAATATAATTTCTTAAGACGGATTCGGCAGCAAAAAAAGACCGAAAATAATCTGCTTTAGAGTCAAACACCACCGACTGGCGCATTAAAAAAACGGATTTTTTCGTATGAATAACAACCGCCTGCAATGATGGAAATAAAGCCGAAAAAAGTCTGTCGGCAAATTTGAATGAGATATTGGCTGAAATAGTTGAGCAGCGCTTCTCTTTAAAAAGATAGTTTTTTTCACATATAAAAATCAAAGAAAAGCCGGACAAATTCAATCGCAAATCGACCGCCTTTGTCCGACTTTTCATTTATTTCAAGAGGAAAAGGAGAATTTTCCCCCCAAGCCTCTTCAATAGAAATTTTTACTTTTGTCAGGCCCTATCAGTATAAGCCTTCAATTACGCCTTCGTCCGTCAGATTTATCCCCATGGCGGCCGGAACTTTAGGCAGGCCAGGCATCGTTAAAACATTGCCTGTCAACGCAACCAAAAATCCCGCTCCGAGCTTCGGCACGAACTCGCGAACATGAATCGTAAATCCTGTCGGTGCTCCAAGAAGGCTGGCATCATCCGACAATGAGAATTGGGTTTTGGCCATGCAGACAGGCAACTTGTCCCAACCTAATTTGTGGAACTGCACAAGCTGTTTTTTCGCTTTTGGTCCGAATTCGACTCCGTCTCCACCATAAATTTCCCTAACGATTTTTTCAATCTTGACTTCAACCTCATCATCTGAACCGTACAAAGGCTTGAATTCCGTTTTCTTGTCGCATGCTTCGACAACGGCGTCCGCAAGTTCCAAAGCCCCGTTTCCGCCTTTGGCCCAAACGTCGCAAACAAAAGCTTTGGTTCCGTCTTGTTCGCAAAGCTCTTGAATTTTTTGAAGTTCAGCGTCAGTATCTTGAACGAAACGGTTGAGCGCAACGAGAACCGGCAAGCCGTAGCGCTGCATGTTTTGCACGTGCTTTCTAAGATTTGCATAGCCTTGCTCGACTGCTGCAACGTTTTCAGCATCCAGCTCTTTTTTTGAAACCCCACCGTTCATCTTAAGCGCACGGACCGTCGCAACGATTACTACGGCATCTGGCGTCTTGCCCAAAACCGGTGCTTTGATGTCCAAGAATTTTTCTGCCCCTAAGTCGGCACCGAACCCGGCCTCGGTAATCGTATAATCTGCCAGATCAAGGCAAGTCTTCGTTGCAAATACGCTGTTGCATCCATGAGCGATATTGGCAAACGGGCCGCCATGAATGACAGCTGGCGTATGTGCCAACGTCTGAACGAGGTTCGGCTTGATTGCGTCCTTCAAAAGAACGGCAATCGCACCGGTCACTCCAAGCTGGTCAACCGTAACCGGCTGCCTGTCAAAAGTATATCCGATGACGATGCGTCCAATGCGATTTTTAAGATCGGCAATGTCTTTTGCAAGACAGATGATGGCCATCAGTTCGGATGCCACCGTAATGTCGAAACCGTCTTCTCTCGGAACCCCCGAAGTCGGGCCGCCAAGACCGACAACGACATGGCGCAGGGCACGATCATTGATGTCAACCACGCGTTTCCAAATAACACGTCTTTGATCAATGCCAAGCTGATTGCCTTGATGAATATGATTATCGATCAAAGCAGCCAAAGTGTTGTTGGCAGCCGTCAAGGCATGCATGTCGCCGGTAAAATGAAGATTGATGTCTTCCATCGGAACGACTTGAGAATATCCGCCGCCGGTTGCACCGCCCTTCATGCCCATCACGGGTCCAAGCGACGGCTCGCGCAAGGCAATCATCGTTTTCTTATTCCTGAGCTGCATCGCATCCGCCAATCCGACCGTGACCGTCGACTTGCCTTCGCCGGCAGGAGTCGGGTTGATTGCCGTCACCAAAACAAGTTTGCGTTTGGTCGGTTCGTGATCTTTAAGCGGCAATGAAATTTTTGCCTTGTACTTGCCGTATTGATCAATTTCGTCCTCCGTCAGACCGGCACGTTTTGCAACCTCGCCAATCGGTTCCATCGTGCATTTTTGTGCAATTTCAATATCTTTCAACGCTGAACTTCCTTCCTTGTCATGAATGATTTAAGTATATCTCATATGACGGCAATTGTCAGCAAAATCTTCTTTTTTTAGTCATTTTATAATTATTTTTGCATTTAAAACGTCTTAAACACGAACTTTTTCGGGATTATTTAAAATTTTGTACAGTTTTTTGGCATTCTTGCATTTCATCATGACCGATAATTTCTGATATTTGGTCGTGAAAGCAAGGCCATGTTTTTCAACTTCAACATTTAAAATGTCGTCATATGAAATCTTTTTTGCATTCATGGAAAATACAGTCTTTATGGCCACACCGTCATTCTCAAGCACAATTTTTCTTCGCGCAATCTGCAAAATTGCGGCAATCAAAAAAATCACAAAAACAATGGCAGTGTAGACTTGGAAGACGGTGATTTCAAGCCACAAAAGCATACTGAATAAGAAAGCCATCCCAGTGTACGACCAACACGTAATTGAGGTCGGCAAATCAGGTTGATAATAAAAACGTTTTTCCACAAAAAACATCCTTTCAATAATAACTGTCGGTTACATTATATCAAAAAAACAACGGCGATATGCTATAGTATATTTAATAATAAGTTAAGAAGAGGTCCAAAATGATCAAACTGTATACCGATGCCGCATTCAAAAACGGAAAAAGCGCGGCAGGAATCCTTATCGTCAAAAACGGACAGCAGTTCCAGCAAAAGTTTGCGTTGAATGAAAAAGACAATCACGCAGCCGAATTTGCCGCTGCAGCCAAAGGTTTTGAGCAAATAAAAAAGATTGCTCAAGAAGACGAAGCAATCTTTTTTTATACCGACAGCAAAATCGTTTTTGACAGTTTGAGCAAGCATTACAGCAAATCCTACCAAGAACAGCTTACCCGTTTGGAAGAAACGATTCGTCCGTTTTCTTTGATGATTCCGAACCAGATTTCGGATAAGGAAAACCGCGGAGCTCATGAGCTCGCGCTGCAAGCTCTGCATTAGGCGCGCGGTTTGCGCTTGCCCCAATACTGAAACAAATCAGTTCTCAATGACCCGTTATAAAGCTTGCGTTTCTTTGTCGCTTTTTGACCATACCATTCTTCAAATTTAAGGTCGCTCGTCAAAATGTACTTGCCCCACGTTTCAAGCGGGCGATAAATCTCTCCCATTTGCCGATAAAGCTTGTGAACTTCGTCTCTGCTGCTCAAACGTTCCCCGTACGGAGGGTTGGCAACGATTACGCCATATTCCTTATCGGTTTTAAAATCTTTCAGAGCCATCTGCTTTAAATTAATGCTTGAACGAACTCCGGCTGCAGCAGAATTCCTTCTGGCAATTTCGACCATTCGTCCGTCAATGTCATAGCCCCAAATGTCGAGTTCGCGTGACATATCAGCCCTTGACCGTGCTTCTTCGCGAATTTTTTCTTCAATACCCGTTTCGGCAAGTTCCCATTTTCCGCAAGCAAATTGTCGATTCAAGCCGGGCGCAATGTTATGACCGATCAAAGCTGCCTCGATTGGAATCGTCCCAGACCCACAGACAGGATCGACGAAGGTATGTTCAGGATACCAGTGAGAAATCAGAACCAACGCTGCAGCCATGTTTTCCTTAAGCGGCGCCCCGCCCTTTTCGGTCCGATATCCGCGCTTGAACAGGCTGCTTCCGGTCGTATCAAGCGTAAGCATGACATTATCCTTGTTGATTGCGCATTCAATCGGATAAAGCGCCCCCGTTTCAGGAAGCTGCGTCCGTCTAAAATAAACGGTACACATTTTATCAACAATCGCCTTCTTGACGATAGACTGTACGCTCGGAACATTGTGCAATTTTGATTTTTGAGATTTTCCTGAAACCGGAAACTCTGCGTCAAGCGGAAGAAACTCATCCCACGGCAATGCCTTGGTTTTTTCGAACAGCTCGTCGAAAGTCCTCGCCTCAAACTCCGCCACAACAATTTTGATTCTGTCAGCCGTTCTTAACCATAAGTTTGTTTCAAAAACATCTTTCATCGTCCCCGAAAAACGAACTCTGCCGTTTTCAGTCTGAACGTCATATCCAAGATGTTTCAGTTCGTTTGCAGTAATTGCTTCAATTCCGGCTGCACAAGTTGCAATTAAATTGAATTTTTCCATGTTATCCCTCACAGATTTGTTTAAAAATTTGTTTTCTACGAAAAAAGACCAGGGATAACACCCTGGTCAATCCTGGAATACAGTCCTCTATAAGCCACGTTCCGTACGTCATTCGGTTCAGGAATCCGAAATCGGTGGTAATCATCTATCTCCGAGTCAAAGACTCGCCCCCATGATTAGTTCATTTCCGTCATGAAGCGCCCCTACCAAAGTTTGGGTTACCTGCTCGCGGGGTTTACCTCGTTCCACCAGATGCGTTTCCGCATCCGTTCGTCTCTGTGGCACTTTTCAAGACTACTTAAGCTTAGCCGAAACCTTAGCCAGTTCATCTGCCGTTACCATAAAAGGTACCTTGCCTTATTTTTTCAGCAAGCACGATCACTACAGGCATCTCAGCCTGTGCAAGCTTGGACTTTCCTCAGCCTATATAAAATAGACCGCGATTACCCGAAAACTGTATTGCTATATTAACATATTTTAGAAGCGATTACCTTGATCGCCATTATCGTTGAGCTGCGCACCAAACACATGACGTTCCAAATTGGAAAGACGTTTCAACACATCCATGTTGGTCATGTTCGTCTGAGGACGTGCAGTTTGCGAATTCCCGCCGACGCTGACCTGCTTGGTCAACTCATCGACGCGACTGCGCAACTTCTCATTGTCAGCCTGAAGTTTCTGAATCTCAGATGTAAAAACCTCATAATCTTGAATGACGGCATCCAAAAATTCATCGACCTCTGTCGGATCATAGCCACGCATCTTCGGTTTGAAGTTTTTGTTCACGATGTCCTTAGGGGTAAGATTTACATTTTCCATAGAAACTGCACCTCATTTACTATACAGGAACTTAACTCACAACACATTTTATTATAGCAAGCTATCGTCAGAATGTAAACCATAACTTTGAGTTTCTTGATATTGTTCGCTCGCATCCTGCAAATCGAACATGTCGATCGTTTGAAGAAAATAATCGTTGTTCTCCTGATGACGCAAAATCGCTTCATAATCATAGCGCGATTTTCCTTCATTTTCTTTGTCGTACAAAAGCAGACAGCCTTCGGTATGCTCAAGCATGAATCGTTGATAATTTCTCAGCTGCTGCGGCGATTCGTAAGGCCTTGAACTGACCTTTGCGCTAAAATCGCAATTTTCTTCCAATTCTTTGAGCTTGATTTTTTTGTCTTCTTTCCAGTTGCTGCCAAATTCAGAGAACGGGTACATCAATGACGTTTTCAGCTCAAAATTAGTCATTGCAATCTTTTCGGCAACTTCCAATGCCCACTGCTCAGTTCCCAGCTGCCCGCCCGTGATGACCCACTCGAGTCCCTTTCCCAATAAGGAATTCAGGTTGTTTTCCAAACAGTACTTGATTACGGCGACTTTCGGATCGTTATCATTAAAGATTCCGAGCTCGTAGCTGCGATAACCGGTTATCCAAAGTCTCATCTTTTCACCCCCTTATCTGATTGTACTACCTTCTTTGCTAATTTGCGCATAACTTGTTATAATTAATCAGATGGGAGTTGATACTCTGTGGTAATTAATTATCCCAACGGCCAGCCTTTTAAGGAAAGTCATTCGGCTTTAAAGAAGACGCGGACCCAAAATACTATTTACGGAAACCGTGGCATGTCGCTTGAAGACGAGATCAACGAAAGCAACAAGTACTACCTCGAACACGGAATCGCCGTTATTCATAAAAAACCGATTCCAATCCAAATCGTTGACGTTTCTTATCCGAAACGAAGCGCCGCGGTTATCCGCGAAGCATATTTCAAACAAGCATCGACGACTGATTACAATGGCGTCTATCATGGAAAATACATCGATTTCGAAGCAAAAGAAACAAAAAATAAAGTTTCTTTTCCGCTAAGCAACTTCCATAAGCACCAAGTTGAACATATGCGTGCCTGTCAAAAACAAGGCGGGATATGTTTTACGATTGTCAGATTCGTTTTAAGCTCTGAACTTTTTTTGCTTCCTGCCGATATTATATTTGAGTATTGGGACAATCAGGAAAGCGGACGAAAGTCGATTCCCAAAAAAGTCATCAAGGACAAAGGCATTGAGCTCGACTACGGATTGGAACCTCGCATTCCTTACTTGGAAGGCGTCGATTGCTTGATTTCAAATCATAAGTTTTAACACGTATCAAGGAGGATATGAGAGAATATATGGGAAACAATAATCCAAAATATTCGCGTACCGCTAAAAAACATGAACAGCACCACAGTTCGAAAAATCATAACGGTCCACGCAAACGTCCAGTCAGACGCCCTAAGAAAAAGATGTCTCTTTTTTCAAAAATTCTCTTAGGACTTGCATTGACGGCACTTGTCTGCATCTGTTCCGGGGCAACGTTGTTCTTCATGTGGGCAAAAGATTCACCAACGTTGTCAGAACAGCGCCTCGCCAGTGCAGGCTCAACCATGATCTATGATTCCGACGGAAACAAGATCATGTCGCTCGGAACCGAAAACCGTTCCTATGTCAACGGCAAAGATATCCCTCAAAAACTGAAGGATGCCGTTACCTCTATTGAAGACAGGCGTTTTTACAAACATATGGGCGTTGACCCGTTCCGAATCGTGGCCGCCGCGCTCTCCAACGTCAGCGAATCTTCGGCCGGTCTTCAAGGGGGAAGCACGCTTGACCAACAGTTAATCAAACTTTCGTTCTTTTCAACCAAACGCTCAGACCAAACTTTTAAGCGCAAGGCTCAGGAAGCCTGGCTCGCTTTGAAACTTGACAAGACATACAGCAAAGATCAGATTTTAACCTATTATGTCAACAAAGTCTTCATGGGATACGGCTGCTACGGAATGCAGACGGCCGCCAAGTATTATTACGGCAAAACGCTCGACCAGCTTGATATTGCACAGACGGCTCTGATTGCCGGAATTCCGAATGCCCCTTCCCAATATAATCCGTATTCGAATCCGACGTATGCCAAAGCAAGACGCGATGAAGTCCTAAACGCAATGGTCACAAATGACAAGATTTCATCGCAAGAAGCAGCTTCAGCCAAAAACGAAGATGTCAAAAACGGATTGCTTCAGTCTCATCAGAAGCAAGGGACTACTGAAAACGAAAAAATTGCCGACCCTTATATCAAACAAGTCATCGAGGAAGTCAAAGATAAAGGGTACGATCCATACAAAGGAAGCTTGCAGATTTATACGAACCTGGACATGAACGTTCAAAAACGACTCTACGAAATCGCAAACACCGACTCATATCTGAGTTATCCAGATGACGAGCTGCAAGTCGCATCGACCGTTATCGATCCCAAAAACGGAAACGTCGTTGCGATGATTGGCGGTCGTAAGAACGGCAACGTTACTTTTGGCTTGAACCGTGCCGTTCAAACCAATCGAACAAACGGCTCCACGGCCAAGCCTTTGATGGACTATGGTCCTGCAATCGAGTATCTTTCATGGGCAACGTACAAACCCATCAAAGATACAAAGTACATTTATCCAGGGACAAACATCCAGTTATATGACTTCGATCATAAAGAAAAAGGCACGATGACGATGCGCAATGCTTTGATTCAATCGCGAAACATTCCGGCCATTCGTGCTTTGGAAGCAGTCGGCATCACCAAGTCTCAAGCTTTCATCGAAAAACTCGGGTTTAAATATAAGAAGACGCTTGAATTCCAAAACGGCATTGGAATGCCTTCTTCGACCTTGCAAAATGCTGCCGCCTATGCTGCATTTGCCAACGAGGGAATCTACCATAAGCCGCAATATATCAATACGATCATTACGGCTGACGGCGAATCGAAAAAATTTGCAAGCTCTGGCAAACAAGCGATGCAGCCTTCGACCGCCTATATGATTACAGATATGCTGAAACAGGTAATCACGGAGGGCACCGGCACGAGAGCTTCTATCAGCGGACTTTATCAAGCCGGAAAAACCGGGACGAACGCCTATCCGTCTGACATCGCTTCGAAGTTCCCTTCGAGTGCTTCCATGGATTCATGGTTTAACGGTTACACCAAGCATTATTCCGTTTCCGTTTGGGTCGGATATGATCATCAATACGAAAACGGCAATTATCTTGACCGCTATTCTCAATCATTGGCATCGCTTTTTTACAAAGCTGCCATGACTTACCTCTCACAAGGAAAAACAAATACTGACTGGTCGCGTCCAAGCAACGTCTATGTCAAAGAAGTTAACGGTGTCCGTGAACTTTATCTTGCAGGCTCTTCAAGTCAGACGGTCAAGGACGAAGACGGTGATTCTTCTTCAATCAGTTCTCTTGAAACGACTTCAAGCGTTCTTTCATCAACATCATCATCTTCGGCTTCAGAAGAAACGCCGGCATCCTCCAGTGAATCTTCTTCTGACAACGTCAGCACGTCGTCATCATCATCTTCGGCAACCAATTCGTCTCCGACTAGCAGCACGTCATCAACCGGGAAGACAAACACCGAACAAAACGGAAACCCCGACAATTCTGACGCGGGAAAAACAAATCCTTAATAACAAAATGAAGGCAACAAAAAGCAGCATCCAAACCCGGATGCTGCTTTTTTGCTGCTATCAGCCGTTTATTTCTTTGAAATATTTGCACTCAAAACTCAACGGACACGTTTCGCACTTCGGTTTTCGCGCAAGACACTGATTCCTTCCCCATGCAATCAGCAAATGATGAGCTTCGATCCAGCGACTTTCATCGACTTGTTCCATCAACTGACGTTCAATTTCTAAAACGTTTTTTGTCGGCTCGACCAAAGCAAGCCTGTTGGCAACGCGACTGACATGGGTGTCAACGGCAAATGCAGGAATTCCGAAACATTCGGCAAGTTCCACGTTGGCAGTCTTTCTGCCGACGCCGGTCAAGTCCATCAACTCTTCGCGCGTCTTTGGAACTTTGCCATCGAAACGTTCGACCAAATCTTTTGCGCACCCGACCAGATACTTGGCCTTATTGTGATACAGTCCGATCGTTTTGATGTATTTTTCAACTTCGCTCGGATCTGCCTGAGCCAAATCAGCCGGCGTCGCATATGCTTTAAAAAGTGCAGGCGTTGCCTTATTGACGGAAACATCGGTTGCCTGTGCGCTTAAAATAATCGACAGCAAAAAGTGAAAAGGATCGGTCTTTTCAAGGGTCGTATCCGCTTTTGGAAAGCGTTCCTTCATCGTATCAAGAATTTTTGAAACCTGTTTTTTCTCAAGCATCTTTGTCAACTCCAGACCAGTGACTCAATGGGATTTTTGGACGATTGGCATTGCCTTTTTTCTTTTTCCGATTCGTTTTTTTCTCTTCGCGCTGATCCTTGACTCGCTGAACGTCCATTGCCGAATGAACGTTTTGCTTTTCCCATGAAATAAGAATTCGGTCAATATATTTGAAGTTGTATGCCTGACTCAAAACTGCTTCTTTCAATGCCAACAGGATAATTTCCGGTGAATAGCCGTCTTCTTCCATCCAGCACCTGATTTCTTCAAGCTCAATGCTTGAAAGCGGTCGTCCGAATTCTTTTTGAAAACTGTCAAAAACTTGTTCTTTCGTTGCAGTTTCTTGTTTTTGACTTCGTGTCCGCAACTGATTTTTAACGATTTGAACAAGCTTTTCGTACAAAAACGATAAATCGTAACAATCGCGCTGCCTGCCCGAAGCATCAATAACTGTTCTTAACTCAACGACCTTTTTGACGATCAAATTGTTGAGCAGAGTCCCGATTTCGGCATCCGTCTTGCCCATCATCTTAGACAAGGCTTCCAAATCAACGTCTTCTTTTTGCTGGTCGAATTTCATCAGCATCAGCAGCAATAAGAATTCACCGTCATTCAGACCCAAATCCGTATAATTTTCAAGCAGCAGATTTGAAATCGAAGTTTGACCTTTCTTTAACATAAACACTGTTGCATCATCCATTGAAAACACCACTTTCACGTAAAAAAGGCCAGGAAACATCCTGGCCTGAGACTTTTATCAAGGATAAATACGGTTCAGCAAACGTGGGAACGGAATTGCTTCACGAATATGATCTTCGCCCGTCAGCCACGTGATGCAGCGTTCTAGTCCAAGCCCGAATCCTGAGTGAGGAACGCTGCCGTAACGCCGCAAATCCAAGTACCATTCATAATCATCCTTATTAAGACCAGCCTTAACTATTTGTTCTTCCAAATATTCAGGATCAGTTGAACGTTCAGATCCGCCGATGATTTCACCGTATCCTTCCGGTGCAAGCAAGTCGGCACAAATTACGACATCATCGCGCGTCGGGTGCGGCTTCATGTAAAACGGCTTGATTGCTTTCGGATAATTCATGACGAAAACAGGCTTGCTGAAATGTTCTGCAAGATAAGTTTCTTCAGGAGAACCAAAATCTTCGCCCCACTTGACGTCAGGAAATTCGCCGCTTTCCTTAAGCAAGTCAATTGCTTCGTCATAGGAGATGCGTGGATAAGGAAGTTCCGTATAACGTTTCAAAACGTCACGATCGCGTCCAAGAATTCCAAGTTCATAGTCGCAATGATCAAGAACGTTTTGAACAAGATATGCAATGTAGCGTTCCTGAATCTCCAAGCTTTCTTCTTGATGCATGAAAGCCATTTCCGGTTCAATCATCCAAAATTCGATCAAATGACGACGAGTCTTTGATTTTTCGGCACGGAACGTCGGCCCAAACGAAAAGACCTTTCCGTATGCCATTGCCCCTGCTTCTTCGTACAACTGCCCCGATTGAGACAAATATGCATCCTTGTCGAAATATTCAGTATGGAACAATTCCGTCGTTCCTTCAGGTGCGCTGCCCGTCAAAATCGGAGCGTCAAGCTTGATGAAACCTTCTTTGTTGAAAAATTCGTACGTTGCACGAATTACTTCGTTTCTGATCTTCATCACGGCAAACTGACGCTTGGAACGAAGCCATAAATGGCGATGGTCCATCAAGAAATCCGTGCCGTGCTCTTTTGGCGTGATAGGATAGTTCTCGCTTTCACCTACTACTTCAATGTCTTCGATCTCAATTTCATATCCGAAATGAGAGCGCGTGTCTTCATGAATCGTTCCGACCACGTACATGCTCGTTTCCTGCTTAAGTTCCTTTGCAAGCTTAAACGTTTCTTCAGAAACATTGTTCTTTACAACGACTCCTTGAAAATATGCCGTTCCGTCACGAAGCTGCAAAAAGGCAATCTTGCCGCTTGAACGCTTATTGGTCAACCAAACTCCGATTTTTACTTTTTGATTGACGTAATCTTTGGAATCGATAATACTTATTGTTTCCAAACCAAATTCCTCCTACATATGTTTTTCTACAAATTCTTTCATCCGGCTCATGGCCTTTTTCAAGTCTTCAAGACTTGTCGCATAGCTCAAACGCACATGTTCGCTCATGCCAAATGCAGAGCCCGGAACGACGGCAACGTGTGCTTCTTCCAACAGCTTGTCCGCAAATTCTTCCGTTGTTTCGAATCCGCAAAGAGAAACCGCCTTTTTGACGTTTGGAAACATGTAAAATGCCCCCTCAGGCTTGTTCTTCAATTCAAAACCAGGAATTTCGCAAACAAACGGATATATTTCGTTCAGACGTTTTTCGTATGCTTGACGCATTTCCTCAGTACATGCCTGATCGCCAGTAACTGCAGCCAAAGCCGCATATTGACTTACTGCTGCCAAATTGCTTGTTTCGTGTCCGATAACGGCTCCGATCTTCTTAATGATCTCTTCTTCAGCAACAACGTAGCCAATTCGCCATCCGGTCATTGCATATGCCTTTGAAAAACCGTTGACAAGAATCGTATTCTGTCTGATTGAAGGAGAAAGCTCCATCAATGAGACAAACTTATTTCCATTATAGACTAACTTGCTGTACATGTCATCAGCAACCAGATAAATATCGTGTTCGACTGCCCAATTGCCGATTGCTTCAAGTTCTTCTTTCGTATAAATCAAGCCTGATGGGTTCTGAGGCGAATTAACGATGACTGCGACGGTCTTTTCAGTCCGCATCTCTTCAAGTTCTTTGACCGTAACTTTGTGGGTTTCGTTATTTGCTTTGACAAACTTCGGAACTCCGCCGACAAGCTTGACCTGTTCCCCATAGCTCACCCAGTACGGCAACGGAATCAAAACTTCGTCGCCCGGATCAAGGATGGTTTGCGCGATTGCAAAAAGCGCCATCTTTCCGCCGGCTGCCACGGCGACGTTCTCCTTGGAAAATGCAGTGTTGCAATCATCATTGATAAATTTTGCGATTGCTTCCCTTAATTCCAAAATACCGGTTGCCGGAGTGTAAAAATCGGACTTTCCTTCATTTATGGCTGCAACAGCCGCATCCTTAACGTGGCGCGGGGTATTGAAATCTGGCTCTCCGATTGATAAATTGATCACGTCGATTCCGGAAGCCTTCATCTGTTTTGCCTTGGCAGAGAGTGCCAGTGTGGCCGAAGGCGTAATATTTTGCGCACGTTGCGATATCTTCATTTGAAAAAAACCTCCATCAAATGTTTTGAATTGTTTTGATAACATCACCATTTTTGAAAGCAATGATGTCATAGCACAAATTGCCGTAAGCGTTCAGATAGGTAACTTCCCAAACGGGAGTTTTTCCCCTCATACCCATTCCGACATTCGTAATCTTTTTGACGTCCTGCCGTTTTCTGACTGCTTTTTTGGCTGTTTCAGCAGAGATGCCGTCTTCTTGACCGTAGATGTTGATTTTTTTGCCGTTTTTCGAAACAACGGCGTAAATTTTTTGATTGTCCGCATTCGTTCCGAAAACAGTATAAAAAGTCTTATCTCTGCTATAACGATAAAAAGCATCCTCTTTTTTGAGATGCGCATATTTTTTCGCCAGGCGCACCGCTTCTTTGTGGGCTTCATTTTCTGGCTGCACTGATTTAAAGAAAATCCCTAAAACAGCAACTATTGCCAGCAAAACTCCCATAAAAAGATACAGCTTGCCATGCTGCTTTTTTTGCATTTAATTAAAAACTCCCTTCATGCATCGTGCAGAATCGACTGAAAATAAAACACATGCTTTATTATACCAGTCTTTTCTCGTCAGCGGCACCTAAAACCCAAAATCTTTTTCGGCATCACGAATAATTTCGGGAATGTCTTTCATTTCGACGCGATCAATTCGCAAATTTTTCGGCAACGTGTCGGTAAACTCATGAGCATAACGCTTATTGACGATGCGCGAATCCAACACTGCCAAAATGCCGTGATCGTCTTTTGTTCTGATCAGCCTTCCAAAACCCTGCCTGAACTTTAAAGCTGCTTCGGGAAGCGAAACGGCCGAAAAAGGATTGTGTCCTTTGGCTTGAACGTTACGATAACGCACCTTGTTGATCAATGAATCAGGAGACTGAAATGGCAGACGCGTAATTACCAACAGTTCAAGCTTTTCTTCCGGAAGATCGATTCCTTCCCAGAAACTTCCCGCTCCAAGCAAAATGCTTTTTGAAGACGTCAAAACGAACCGTTTCTTCAATTTTTCGGGAGTTCCGTTCACTCCCTGAGCCAAAATCTCTCTTTTCTTATTCAGTCCGCGAACCGAAAGTCCATTGTAAACCGCTTCGATATCCTCCAAAGAATTAAACAGAACCAACGTTTGCAAAGAGGTTTTTTCAATAATGTCTGCTAACGCATCCGTTAAATATGCATGATATTCAGCCTTGCTGAGCATTGACGAAAGATCGGGCGAGTCCGTCGCAAAGACTGCTCTTGCCTGATGAGCATAGTCAAACGCGCTTTGATATCGTTTTGTCAAAACGTCGTTATCCAGCCTGAGCTGATCCTTCGTATAATCTTCGGTCTTCTTCGTGAATAAAAGCGCCCCGCACATCACGATATGCTTAAAATATCCGTAAACTCTTTCTTCAAGATATTTTCCGGCTTCAAGTCTTGAAAAGCACAGGCGCAAATGCGTTTTAGGATTATTTGGCGAGTATTTCATCCAAACCAGCGTTGTTTCGTCCATTTTTTCGAGTTCGGAAAATTCCAGCAAATGCCACTTCTCCATTGATTCGACAAGCTTTTCGCAATCAATAAACCAATCAGTCAGAAGATTTACGGCCTCGTGATCAAGCGTCCCGGCATCAAGTGCTCTGAAAAAGCGCTGCTTCATTTCCGTCATCTGCCCTAAAAGTTCGGTATACGCCTTGGTCGTCTTCAAAAAAATCGCAAAATTTTCTTTTAAAAGGCCTAAAACTTTATTTGGAGAAAGCAACGTTTCAACGAATTCTTTTTTTGATCCGCTCTTTGTTCTGACGTATCGTTCCCAAAACTTCTCTCTGATGAACGGCACGGAATGGTCGATTGTCTGAATATTGCGCAAAATCGTTCGATATTCGTTTTTCGTCAGAAAATGCTGCCTGATCAGTCCTTCAAACGAAAATGAAATGCGCGACTCCATCGAAACGAGCAGCGTATCTGAATAAATTTTGACCAAATCAAAATCAAAAACGGACCCGCTCTGTTCCATTGCAACGCTCGGAATATTTTGGGCCTCATCCAAAATCAGATTGGCCTTTCCCTTGCCGATTTCTTCGGCATGGCGCACCAAATAAGAATGATTGGTAAAGACGAAATCCGCAAATTTGACTCTGACGTCCCTCAGCCTCACAAAATCAAGCCCGTAAAATGCGCTTTTATCGGACAATGACCCGACTCCCGCATGTTTAATCATTTTAAACAACTGAGCTCGATAGGTCGTCAGACGAAGTTCATCCATATCACCGGTCGTCGTTTGCCAAAGCCAAGACAAAATGCGCATCTGAAGCAAACGCGTCTGATTGTTCATCGGAATCTTGAGCGTATGACTGAATTTTTCAAGATCGATATAATGTCCGCTGCCTTTCATGACTTCATACGTGAAATCGAACGGAACGATCTTTTTAAGCAGCGGCACGGATTCCTTGACAATCTGATCCAGCAAAGCAGTCGTCGACGTTGAAACCACGGTTGAATCTCCTTCTTGAGCCTGATATGCGCCCGGCACGAGATACCCGAGCGTCTTGCCCATGCCCGTCGGAGCCTGAACCAAAAGCATCTTTTCAGCACCATTGAAATGCTCATGGATATCGTTCATCATTTTCGCTTGTTCTTTTCTCCAGTCGATAACTCCCGAAAAAAGCCGGGACTGCTCAGCCTCAGTTTTCGGAAATTTATCGTTAAAGCCCTTTTTGACCTCAAAACGAGGTCGTCTGAGCACGATTCCCTCAACTTCGATGTGCTCTTTGTCCAACATTTCATATTGTTTTCGCTTATTTTCATATGCCTGCAAAATGCACTGCTTCGTTTCATAAAGGAGCGCATCAGAGAGCTTGAGCAGACTTTTCAGCAAGGCTTCCGGCATTGAAGCAAGTTTCTTTTGCAACAGGATGAAAAGTTCGGCCGTTACGAAAGCATCGCTGTCCGCATGATGAGGATGCTTGTGCTTGAATCCCCAAAAATGTGCAAGATCTCCCAAACGGTATGAAGCAAGCGTCGGGAACGCGATTTGCGCAAGCTGGACGGTGTCGATCCCTTCAAGGTCAAGTTTCGGAAATCCGATGCGTTCAAATTCGCTGTTCAAAAAACGGTAATCAAGTTCAATATTGTGCGCAACAAAAACCGTGTCGCTTAAAAGCGCATAAATCGTCCCAGCGACTTCATCAAACGTCGGAGCATTTTTAACGTCCTTATCCGTGATGTTTGTTAAATTCTGTACGTCTTCCGGAATTTTTCTCAGCGGATTGATTAAAGTCGAGAACGTATTGACGATTTTGTTTCCTTCCGTAAAAACGCAGGAAAACTGTATCAAGCGCTCACTGCCGTTCGGATTGGTGCCCGTCATCTCGAGATCGACGACAGCATATGTTTGCAAATTAGACATTTTTTTCACCAATTTCGTTTTAAAATTTGCCGAATCGCCCAAAAATTCGAGGCGATGCTCTGCATTTCGTTTCTGATTGCTTACCTTTAAGTTTACCACATCTTATTGCCTGATTAAACTTCCCTACTTGTAGGCAAAAACAAATACTAGTATAATTAGTCTGATTGCAAAAACACGGAACGGAAAGGAAGCAATATATTTGGAAGAAGAATCACGTTTCGGCTTCGGTGAAAGCCACGCGAAAGTCATCTTAATCGGTGAACATTCCGTAGTCTATGGAAGACCAGCAATTGCGATTCCGCTCAAAACAATTAAGGCAACATCCACGATAAAATCTCGAGAAGACGGGCAGATCATCATTCACAGCGAACGTTTCGACGGTTTGTTGGCTGATGCTCCGTCCGATATGACGGGAATCAAAAAATTGATTCTGGATGCTGTCAGAAAACAAAATTACCAAAAAGGACTTGAAGCAACTCTTAAAAGCATGGTGCCAATCGCACGAGGAATGGGATCTTCGGCATGCGTCGCCGTTGCTTTGGCACGTGCGCTGTTCAGTTTCTTTTCTCTGCATTTCAGCGAAAAAGAACTGCTTGCGGCGGCAAACATCGAAGAAGTTGCCACGCACACCAACCCGAGCGGGCTTGATGCCGCAACCTGCGCGTCAAACACGCCGATTTGGATGATGGCCGGCAAAATCAAGCGCATCCCGATCAACTTGGACGGCTGCCTTTTAATCTGCGATACCGGCATCAAGGGACAGACTTCTGAAGCAATCGCTGCCGTTAAAAAGCGGCTCGGAAGCGCTGCAAAAGAAACAAATGCCCTGTTTGACAAGCTGCAAGAGCTGACTCTTGCCGCCAAAAAACAGTTGGCAAAAAACGATCTGCTCGGCTTGGGTCAGACGTTTGATGCCGCACAAAGCGTGCTCAAGACGCTTGGCGTAAGCTGCGACGAACTTGACGAGTATATTTCCGTCGCCAAAGACAACGGCGCGCTTGGTGCCAAGCTGACCGGAGGCGGACGCGGCGGATGCTTCATCTGTCTGACGAAAAATGCAGCGCAAGCAAACGAATTGGCTCAAAAACTTAGTCTGACCGGGGTAAGACAAACATGGATCGAACCGCTCGCTGACAAGGAGGAGAAAAACGTTTTATGAAAAAAACAGCAAGAGCTCACACGAACATTGCGCTTGTCAAATACTGGGGCAAAGCAGATGAAGAACTGATCATCCCTATGAATGGGTCCGTTTCGCTAACGCTGGATCACTTTTATACGGATACGACGGTCGAATTTGATCCTGCCTTGACGGAAGACATTTTTTGTCTTGACGGCAAACAAAAGCACGACCCCAAAGTAGCCAAATTCATGAATCTGGTCAGAAACTTGGCAAAAAAAGAAACTTTTGCAAGAATCGATTCGATCAATCACGTACCGACCGCTGCCGGACTGGCCTCTTCCGCATCGGCCTATGCTGCCCTTGCGCTTTCCGCCACCAGCGCCGCCGGACTGAATTTGACAAGAAAAGACCTTTCAAGACTCGCAAGACGCGGATCAGGGTCTGCCACGCGCTCAATCTTTGGGGGGTTCGTCGAATGGCACAAAGGCACAGACGACCTGACGTCTTTTGCCGAGCCGATTGAAGAAGAAACGGACTGGGAAATCTGCATGATTGCCATCGTCATCAACGGTCATGAAAAAAAGATCAGTTCCAGACACGGAATGCAGCAAGTCGTCAAGACTTCCCCCTACTACCACGAATGGGTCAAAACGGCCGAAGAAGATCTCAAACTGGTCAAACAGGCCATCAAAAACAGAGATTTCAGCTTGCTCGGCGAAGTTTCCGAAGCAAGCGCCATGAAGATGCACGCTTTGAACATGAGCGCCAAACCGCATTTTTCATATTTTATGCCGGAAAGCATCCTTGCGATGCAAAAAATCGAAGAATTACGAAGTCAGAACATTCCCTGCTATTACACGATGGATGCGGGTCCAAACGTCAAAGTCATCTGCGAAAAGCAAAACGTTGCTTTCATCATTGACGAATTATCAAAATTATTCGCAAAAGAAAATCTTTTGGTCGCAAACCCCGGACCCGGCGCAAGACTTATCTGATTTCTCGATGGTTCCCGCTGAATCAGGGGGGACTTTTTAATCATTAATCATTGAAAGGATTTGAAAAAATTGATTAAGGTCAAAGCACCTGGAAAACTTTATATTGCAGGCGAATATGCGGTCGTTGAAACCGGATGCCCCGCAATTTTGGTCGGGCTCAACAAATACGTCTACGTTTCAATCGAAGACAGCAAGGATTTTGGCACGATCATTTCAAAACAATACGAAAATTCGACCGTCGTTTGGAAAAGACGCGGCGAACACATGGTGATCGACAATCGCGACAATCCTTTTGAATATATCCTGTCAGGCATCAGAATCACTGAACAGTATGCACAGGAACTCGGCAAAAAAATGCGCTGCTACGATTTGAAGATCGACAGCGAACTTGACAGTCCGAGCGGCAAAAAATACGGTCTCGGATCATCTGCGGCAGTCACCGTTGCAACCGTCAAAGCTCTTTGTCAATACTACGGTCTGAACGTGACCTTGGATCAGCTTTTCAAACTTGCTGCCATTGCTCACTTCGAAGTCCAGGGGAACGGATCCTTGGGAGACATCGCCACCAGCGTTTTCGGCGGCTGGCTCGAATATCATTCGTTTGACCGTCAGTGGCTCAAAGCGGCCCGTCACAACTATTCTTTGAGCGAACTGCTCGCTAAAACCTGGCCAGGTCTCAAAATCATGTCCCTCCCTGTATTTGACAAACTGAACCTACTCATCGGCTGGACGGGATCGCCTGCTTCAACCTCGAATCTGGTCGACAAAGTCGAACTTTCAAAAGAAGAACGCCGCAAAAAATACCTGGAATTCGTGCATGAAAGCAGCAAATGCGTTGAACAAATGGAAGCATCATTTCAAAAACACGATTTGCCAGGCATTCAGCAATGTCTGCGCAAAAACCGCAAACTTTTGGAAAATCTGCATGAAATTACCGGCGTCGAAATTGAAACGCCGACATTGAAGTATTTGATCGAAAGCGCTGAGCGTTTCGGCGGTGCCGCTAAAACGTCCGGTGCTGGCGGCGGCGATTGCGGCATCGTTTTGATTGATTCTTCGATCGACACGACTCCCCTGCTCGATGAATGGACGAAACACGACATCATCCCGCTTGATTTGAGCGTCCATTACAACGACTGATATGTCCAAGGAGGCCAAAATGAATCTTCATTCGCACAGAAAAGACGAGCACGTCATGATTGCAGAAAAACTTTACCGCCAAAAAAGCACAAACGGGTTGGAACGCATTCGCCTCATTCCGGCCAATCTGCCGGAAATATCATTGGATGAGATTAGTCTTTCAACGACTTTGGCCGGAAAAAAGCTTGAAGCTCCCTTTTTCATCAATGCCATTACAGGCGGAAGCCAAACGACAGATGCGCTGAACGAAAGTCTGGCAAGGGTTGCAAACAAGACCGGGGTTGCCATGGCCGTCGGATCTCAGAGCGTTGCCGTCAAAAACGCGGATTATGCCAAAGGTTTTGAAAAGCTTCGCCGGTTGAATCCGAACGGAATCATGCTGGCCAATCTTGGCGCAAACCACCCTTTTGAAAATGCAGAGCGGGCTTGCAGCATGATTGATGCCGATATCATTGAGATTCATCTGAATGCGGCTCAGGAACTCGTAATGCCTGAAGGTGATGCTGAATTTTATTGGCTTGAAAATCTCAAACGCTTAAACGAAAAACTGCAGGTTCCCCTGCTCGTCAAAGAAGTCGGAACGGGCATGACGCCGCAAACGCTCAAGCTCTTGGCCGAAAACGGCTTTTCTTACGTCGACCTGGCCGGTGCGGGCGGAACAAACTTTGCCGCAATTGAAAATGAGCGTCGCAAGAACAAGGAAACGCTCGCTTTCATGCAAGAACTCGGCCTGACGACTGCCGAATCGCTTTTGGGTGCTCAAAAACATCGCAATGAGCTTGGCAGAATTAAGCTGACGGCCTCAGGCGGCATCCGCGATGCTCAAGACATCGTCAAGTGCCTGGTCCTGGGAGCAGAAAACGTCGGCATCTCCGGCATGTTCCTTCACGTTTTGCTAAAAGACGGCGAGGACGGCCTGGCTGCAAAAATCGAAGATCTCAAAACAGGTATCAGAGCTTTGATGGCGCTGCTCGGATGCCGCAAAATTTCCGAACTGAAAGACGTCCAAAGAATTTTGGATCTTGAATTGAAAAACACGGTGGATCAGCTGTAAAAAAATCCCGTTTCTAATTTGAATTAAATAAAATGCCGAACAAGGACGGTCGTCTTAAGACTGTACTATGTCCTGTCAAGTATACAGTTCAAATATAAAATTTTAACTAACAAGATACGGCTTGATTGCGGAACTGTTCTGCGGTCAGGCCGTTTTGGGGTCTATACTAAATGGTGTTGATGATGATTTTTCAACACCATTTTTTGTATTCACAAAATATCTTCGCAATGCTATAATTTGAAAAAACACAAGAGAAACCGACGGGAACAAAAAAACTCCACTCCATTTCTGAAGTGAAGTTTTCGAGGCCATCAACACCATTTGACAAAGACCCTTTATCATCAAAATATTCGAAGTCCTTTCGGAAAGAAATTCTTGACCGTCAAATCAACGACTTTTCCGAATGCAAAGGCCTTGTCTTCGCATTCAAGCAAATACCAGCCGTTTCCTTGCGCAGGGCGTTCTTTTAACGAAATGACATTTCCGGCAACGTATTTTTGCCAGTCTTCTTTTTCAACGGCAAGTTTTCGCTGACATTTCGTTGGATCAAGCGCAAGCGCAAGTCCATAAGAAGGCTCAAAGCGCTTTTTCTTGAACGTTCCGAGCAAAAATCCCGGACGAATGAATTTCAAACGCGAAATGTCGGGCCAAGATTCCTGATAAAGATACAGATGATCGCCCAAGACCTTCAGATTGCTTAGCGAAAATCCTTCCAGTTCGAATTCTTTGGCAAAGTTTTGCCAAAGCTCGACTTGTTCCGAACTCATGGCAGCCTTTTTGCCGTGTTTTTTCTTGCCCTTCTTCTTTTTAGAAACGTTTTCACCCACAGGACGCATATCCTTCAGCTTGGCAATAAAATGCCCTTCGCCCTTAAAATGGTGCATCATCAGCCTTACGCAGCCTCTGAGCTCCTCATTTCCGTCAGAAAATGCAGGGCGTCCCTCATCCATTCCGGAGTACTTTTTAATCGGAACGAGTTCCAGATACGGGTATTCGTTCAAAAGCCACGTTATTATCTGCTCATCTTCTTCCGGTGCAAACGTACAAGTCGAGTAAACAAGCGTACCGCCTTGTTTCAGCATCTTCATGGCATCGGCCAAAATCAGCTTTTGCCTTGCGGCGCATTCATTTGGATAGTCCTTATGCCAGTATTTTGTCGCAGCATGGTCCTTTCTGAACATCCCTTCGCCCGAGCATGGCGCATCGACAACAATTTTATCGAAAAACTGCTCGAACGTTTTTAAAAGTCCGGCCGGATCTTCGTTGGTGACGATAACGTTTCTTGCCCCGATTCGCTCCATGTTTTCAGCTAAAACCAGCGCACGTTTCCTGTTGATTTCGTTTGAAACCAACAAGCCTTCATTGTTCATCAAAGATGCCAGGTGACTGGATTTTCCGCCCGGTGCCGCACACAGGTCAAGAATTTTTTCGCCCGGCCTTGGACCGCAGACTTCACCGACATACATTGCGCTCAAGTCCTGACTGTAGACATATCCGGTCTGATGCTCAAGCGAGTTGCCGCTGACGGATCCGACATACCCGACTGCAGAATAATCAACCGGATGTTCCAGATTCAAAGCAACGTTTTGATAATTTGATTTCAGCGGATTCAATCGAAAGCCCTTTTGAGGTTCGGTGTCAAAACTTTCAAAAAAGGATTCGGCCTCATCTCCAAGCAGTTTCGTGTATTTTTCAATAAACTCATCAGGTAGATTCATGATCAACAACCTCTTCTAGTCTTTTTTCATCTGGCGCTTCAACATCCAGTAAAACAGGCCGCTTGAGCAGACAAAGAGTCCGCCCAGGAAGCAAAGCACCAAAACATAAGAATTAAGATTGTAGAAGAGCGTTCCGGCAAGACCGCCCAAAATCAATCCGAGCGCAATGCAGACGCTGAATGCTCTCCATTCGGCAAAAATAAAACGAGGAACGTCAAACTTTAAAAACATCGTTTCATCATAGTTTCGCTTGGAAGAAATAATCCAAAAGACGATTTCGCCGATCATCAAAACGATGACCAAAACAATCCCTAAGGCTTGTGCCCAGTGCGAAGCAATCCACGATTCATCAGAGACGATAAAGTGATTTGTGACCTGACGCTTGACTGAATTGGCATCAAGGGCCGTCTTGATCTCGCTTGGTTTCAAGTCTTGCGAGCTGTCGAGCAGGATGCGATAATTATTCGAATATGCATCTTGAAGCTGAGCAGTCGAAAGAGAAATGAACACCTGGTTATCGAGCTCAGAATTATAGTTGTCGCCCATAATGCCGATTACGGAAACATATTTATCGTTCCACTTCAAATAAGCCTGGTCTTTTGGACGATACAGCTTGTTTTGCCAATTTTTACCTACAACCACCGTCGCTACGTTTGATTCAAAGTCGCTGTCCGAAAAAAAGTGCCCTGAAAGCATCGGTGGAGCGGTGAAGCTGCCCTTGCCGTAAAAATAGGTCACGTGCTTGTTTTCACAATCCTGGTAATGAACCTGAACGTTGTTCAACAAATCAGTTTTTCCGATTTTCTGGTTAAGATCATACAAGGTCACGTTCTGCTTCAGCGTCACGCGATACGTGTTCGGTGAAAGATTATGATTATTAAGCCGAATGATCATGTCTCGTTCCTGAATCTTAAAACACAGATAAACCGAAAAAAACGCGACTAAAAAGATATAGAAAAATACGTAGATGCGCTTTTTAAACAAAATCTGCCAATCCTTCCGTTAGTGGATGCCCAATGCCATTTTGGCATAACTCGTCATGCGGTCCGTCGTCCAGGCCGGTTCCCAAATGAACTTGACATCGACTTTTTTAATTTCTTCAACGTCTCCTAAAGCATTCGTCACAAGATCGGCTAAAAGATCGGTCAAAGGACACCCCATCGTAGTCAAAGTCATGGAAACGACGCATATTCCGTCTTCAGTAAGATCTATCGCATATACAAGGCCCAAGTTTACGATGTCGACGCCAAGCTCCGGGTCGGTCACCATTTCCAATCGATCCAAAATTTCTTCCTTGATTTGTTCATTCGTACGTTCTGACATTTGATCTACCTCGCTTATCTGTTTTCGTAATATTCAGCAAATTTTTCAGCCATCTCAACCGTCGTTTCATATGAGACCTTGTGCACGGCCTTTTCCGTCGTCGTAAAAGTCGTCTTTTGAGCGTAATCTTCATCCTTGATCCGATCGTAAAAAGCCTTTGTCGGCTTATACGGTACTATCTGATCGGCCGTTCCGTGCCAAAAATGGAACGGGCGTGCGGCAATCTTTTCAGGCGCAAGCGACAAATCAATCGCGCGCAAAGCCTGAAGCTGCGAATCAACGTATTGCTGCGGAACGTTTTTGACCTCCGGCATCGAAGCAATCAGTTTTTTCGCAAATTCAACAGGACACGGGGAGCCCATCAGGCAAACTGCAGAAGAAATCCAATCATAAGAAGCCATTAATGCGCATGTCGTGATGCCTCCCATTGAAAGGCCGCTGACACCGACAAAATCATCTTTGATCCCGGTCGTTTCTTCATAGTAATCGACAATCTTTGGAAATTCAGCAACCGAATCAGCAATAATCTGCCAAAATTCCAGAAAATGCGTTTTAGCAGGGCCACCAACCATACGTTCTCCGTGGTATTGAGCATCAGGCATAATCACTCTGAAACCGCGTTTGGCTATTTCATAGCCTTGCGTCAAAACTTTTTCTTTGCAGCCTTCCCAACCATGGTAAAAGAATGCGAGCGGCAGCGATTCATCTCGCAAATTGCTGTCATTAAGCTCCAAAACTGGATACTCTCCCGCATGTTTGCATGCAACTTCAATCATCAGAAAACCCCCATCCGAAATATCTGTTCTAATTATACACTATTATGGCATATTTCGCCTTTTACCGAAATCGAAATTTAATGATTCATAAACGTTAGTTAAAGTAACAAGGTATGCTTTCTCAAAAATCATCGCATTTGCCGAGAATATGTCTGATTTTCCGCAAGGATACGGGTGCATCTTCTTTTTTATGGTATTCGACGGACTCGATCTGTCCGATTTCATCAATTCCTTCGACATAAACGCAATCACCGAATTCGTATTGATCCTCATCTGCAAGGCACACGATTGCCGAGCCGCTGTCATCAAAACAGACGTTGCAAAAAATCAGCTCGTCCTTGCAGCGCAGCACCTTCTCATAGTTGAACGGGTTGAGAATTTCGCCGGCGACTCCGTAATAATAAAGCAGATAATTCAATTTTTCAGCAAACTTCGGCCAATCGACGGGCAGACCGCGCTTGTCAAAACTGCCCTTGACCTCTTTTTTTCTGCCGAATTTTGTTTCAAGTCTGATCAGATAATTTTGCTCTCCGGCAGGATTTTCGCAAACGTCAGCGGGATTGCCTTCAACCCTTGAAAAAGCATTCACTGAAACATCATCCAAAAAATTAGATACGATGCCAGCAAGCTGCACGTTGCTTCTCACCTTTAAACGATCAAACGTATTTCTCTGCACGACGATTGACTCGGATGCGCGATCAATCACGATTCTTTCGCTTGAATCGACGATTTCTTCGTCTGAAAAATTCAGGCACCGGTTGAACAAAAGCTCGATTCTGTCGACTTTGTCGGGATTTCCGTCAAACACCAGCAGATCATCTCGCTTGAACATGGAGCGAATCATATCAGAGATGGACGAGAGTCGTCCGCTTTTTTGCAGTGCCCCGTGCGTTTCGAACTCTTCCCCTGCTTCATTTACGAAAACGAGCTTCCAGTCGTCACGACCTGATTTTTCAAAAAACGTTTCGTAAACGTCTTTCAAATCTCCCATGACCCCGTCAAAAGCAGGATTCGGAAAAAGATACTCGTCCCCCATGCCGGGCGGATTGTGATTGACGATTTCGATCGTTGCCTTTTCATCATTCAATTCCAAAATCTGCTCAAAAATCGTGCTTCTCTTCTTTCTCGAATAAAGCGTGACTTTCTTGATTTTGCCTTCAAGCGGACGATGCGTTTCAAAATCATTTTCCATTCTGATTCCCCCTAAAAATGCAGTGCTCTGACGCACCTTTCCCTGAATTTCCTGTCACTTTTTCAAAAACGGTTTACTTTCCTGAAGTAAGATCATAACTCATCCTGACCAAAGATTTGAGTTTTTCGTCTGAAACCCCGCCGTCAAGATCAACCGTAACCCAATTTTCCTTGTTCATGTGGTATGCCTTGAAAATACCGTGCTCTTTTTGTAAAGAACCGACGAGTTCCTTGTCACATTTGAGATTGACAACGTCAACCATCCCGTCTTCGTCTGAACCTAACCACTTTTTTTGAACGTTCATCACCAACGCAAACCATTTTTTGCTATCCTTATGCCTGAAGACCTCGTTTCTAGGCGATTTCTTCCATGGATAATCAAAACTTGCATCGTAGTTTTGGATGACGAACTTTTCAAAATCATCCCTGTTCACCAAAATCCCTCCTCTTAAACGAATTTTTTCACCGAAATCAGACTGCCCGTTTTAAATTTTCCAAAATATGATTTTCGATAATTATATCACACAAACATTACGAATGCACGTTCGATTAACGTTTAAAAAACCGCTCGTTCAAATCAAAACGAGCGGCAAATTTTTAACTCCAAGCAACATTTACAAAATATCGCTGAGATACTTTTTTATTCCCTCCTCTGAAGAAAAATCATACTCTGCATTTTTTTCGATATAATAATTTTTTATACTTTCCTTAGTGATGATTTCATTGGAACGAATATCATCCGCATACCCTTTTCTGGCAAGTTTCCATGGTGTCTGCTGATGTGTTATTTTTTCCAAAACTTTACCGCCGTATTCGCCAAAAACGTCCAAAGCCAAATCGATGATCTGTCGATCGCATTCGGAAAGCTTATCATCTGCGCCTTCAAAAATCGCAAAACGAGCATCGTCAATAGGATTATATTTAAAATCCCTGAACATTTCATACACTTCAGGATACACCGGTCCGTGAACCCATGCTTGGCAATCTTCTACAAACATCGGTTTTCCGTTTACGGAATATGACTCTCCTTGAATTAAATACAATAGCTTTTGCAACATAAGAGGCGTAACTTCTTCAAGCTGATTGAATATGCGCGAAATAACCCTTAGCATCTTATCAGAAACAGAGAAGAGATTTTCCAATTGCAAAGCCGAATTCATTGCTTTTTTATATGCTGTAGCAGAAATTTTTTCTTTGTTTTCACTAAGTTTTTTTATCATAAACTTTGGGGAAGACAAGGCTGATTTGATAACATTCGAATATTCTTTTGAAGGGACCTGTCCTAAAAGATACCTTGCGATGGTTACCTGGCCAAAGCCAAGCGCAAGCGACAACGGATCCTTTCCGATTTGATAAACATCCATCAACTTTTTGACATCATCGATGGAAACTATTCCCTCATAAGCCCTGTACTGTTCGTCAACTTCCTTAATATTCCTATCAATCAAGCCCGGAATGCTCATTTCTTCACCGCATTCATTGCATATCGCAACCGTGATATTAAACAAGTACTCAATCCCTTTGACTGTTTTTGCGACACTCTTTTTTTGCAAGGCGTAATCTGTTTCTTTTCGGCATTCTATGCAAAAAACTTTCTTTCTCATCGTAACATCCTCCTAATTAAAGAACTACTATTTGAAATAATAACTAATCGGATATTTCTGTTCATGTAACGATATAACAACCACATAGCCATCGTCCAGCCTGTTGAATTTTATATATAAATGTACCAACTTTTCATCGCTGCCAAACCTTTCCAAAAGTCTTACATCTTTCCCGAAAACATACAGAAATTCATTTTTATACCCTCTGTGCTCATTTTGCAATATTTCTGAAAAGTCATATGCCGTCAACTCAAGCAAAATTTCCTTTGCCATCTTTTCATCAATTATATAGTCCCAAAAAAGTTTTTTGTTATCTTTGCGTCGAGAGTTGTTAGCAATTTGATAGTTGTCTTTTTTGATTGCATCCTTTACCTTGCACAAATATGCGTCAAATATCATGCAATTTTACATTCACTGTATTTCCTCCAAATACATATGCCTTTCTAAATATTATTATATTGAATGATGGTATTTTTTCAATATTAAATCATCTACTTTTTAGAATAAAAGGACGCCAAATTGCAGTGAGAATCTGATTTATCATGCTTTCGTTGCTTGTCCTGTTTTCACGTCGTACACGTATCTTTCCGACTCTCCTTCGCCATTCGGGCGATTGTCGGCTTGAACTTCTGAAATTCTTACTTTAAAGTTCTCTTTTGCCGTCATTTCATAAGCAAAATTTCCGCTCATGTTCTGCACCTGCTGTTTGCTTGGAACGTATCTGAACGTCATCGTGCGTTCATTTTTTCCTCCTTCGTTCCTTTTTTAATCGCATTCGTTTCGTCTAAATACTCTTACGCTGTTCTCGCAAACGCAAATCAGATCCGTTGAACGACGATCTCGAAGAACAAAAAGCTGCTCAAAATGAGAATTTCATCACAGAAAAAAATAACCCGTTCCCTTCATTTTTTCGGGAACGAGTCTTTTTGCATGAAACAAACGGAGAAGAAGGACGGGAAGCAAATTGACGCCCCGCTCTGAATTTGGCATTACGTTCAAAAAAGCGCCTCTACGACAAATTATGTTGCCAGTTCTGACCAGAAAAAAGAGACTGTCGCAATAAAAAAATTTTGTTCTAAGGTTTTGGCATATCCATGTTTGCTGAAAGTCAAACCTCTTTTAATTCTGAAAAAACGTAAACATCCTTTGGCCCTTTTTTCAAAAAAGTCCATGAATATCCGTATGCTTCATCTCGCCGATGAGCAAGGCACTCACAGATGTCTCTGACGGCCGGAAGCTTCAATTTCTCTTTGGCGTCTTCAACATTTGCAAACTTTTCCTGAATGCCTTCTTTGGGGTCGAATGCTGATATCGGGACCTTGCTCTTTTCGATAGATCTTGCCCTGAACGATACCCATGCGAGGTTGTCCGCACTGTTGAGTCCTTCTTCAACTGAAAGCGAATCGTCGATGTATGTGACAAACTTAGCCTTATCCGGATAACGATTTTTTATGAACGCTTTTGCAACCAATCGCGTAATCAGTTCAAAATGCAATTTTCCGTCAAGTCCTTTAAGCCTGATGCAATATATTCCGCTTTTCATTTTGGAAACCTTTAACTCTTCCCCGCCTCGAGGAACACCGTTGACCAGTCTTCTGATGCTTCTTATTCGACCGTCATTTGAGATTTCATAAATTCCTTCATATTCTTCAATCGTTCGCCATTCTTGCTTTGACATTTCTGACAATCCTTTCCGCGCGCTTTCATCCAAATCGTGCAAGACGCAACGTTTCAACTGCTCCGATCAGAGTAATTTTTGCTTTTAATCAATGGCGTTCTTTGTCTTCGGTAAGCCCTAAAAGATAATCCACTGAAACATCGTAAAAATCCGCAAGTTTTACAAGGTAATCGGCCCTTGGCATGCGTGAACCGTTTTCGTATCGGCTCACGAGAGACGCCGTACATCCCAATACGCCTGCGATTTCTTTAATGGTGTAAAGATTTTTAAGCCTTAATTCTTTTAATCGTAATTCGATGATAAACACCAACCCTTCTTTTTTAAGATATTGATTTTGCAATCGTCGCATTTCCGCAACGTCGTCTTCGCAGAGCTCAGTCTTGAGCTGAGCAACAGATTCTTTCTTCAAGATCCTATCGAGGTCTTTTCGGAACAAGCACAAAAACAACAGACCGAAAAGAATCTGATTTACGATATATATTATATACCAAAAACTAGTTTTTATCAATATTTGCACTGATTGCTCTCATTGCTGCATGCCTTGAACCGGATATCAAAGAAAGTCACGATTGCAGCAAAGACCATGATTGGTACAAGTCGAGCCTTCATCCAGTACTGCGTTTTTTCATAAGCGTTTGGCAACCATCATCGACCTCTTCGCTTGAGAGTCATTGCAGCACGTGAACTACTCGGCCATAAATGACCGAGCTTCTGGGAACACAAAGTAGTATTCAGGATGTTGCGCTGGTATTCCAGCCACCTGACTTACAGAACTCCGTTATTTTACCAAGGCCAGTCCCTGGCCAATGGCTTTTAACCCTTTGTGCAGGATGTTAACTGCCGCATTAACATCCCGGTCGTGGTGAATGCCGCACTTCGGGCACGTCCATTCGCGGACTTCCAGCGGTTTTTTTCCGCTGTTAAAGCCACAGTTCGAACAGGTCTGACTGGTGTAGTCAGGCTTCACTACAACTAATTGTCTGCCGTACCAGGCGCACTTGTATTCCAGCATTGCGCGGAATTGATACCAGCTGGCATTGGCAATTGACCTGGCCAGGTGGTGATTCTTCTGCAGATTCTTGGTTTTCAAATCTTCGATTACAATCACGTCATAGTTCCTGATCAAGTCAGTTGTCAGCTTATGAAGGTAGTCTCTGCGCTTATTGGCAATCCGTTTCTGGCAGCGGGCTTTATTGACCCTTGCACGCTGCCAGTTGGAATAATCATCAAGCTCTTCCAGATGATCAAAGCGGTTATGATTCCACTTCCACACCTGGCATTGAGCAAGGTAACGACGTCTGGCATACTTACGTTGCCACCTAACGGCTTGTTTTTCCAGCCATTCTGCGTTAAAGGTACCGTACTTGACACCGTCAGAACTAATCACCAGATCGGCGAGGCCCATGTCCAGACCTACCGACTGATGCATCTCAGGCAGCTGATTAACCTCAGTTTCAACCTGCAATGACAGATAGTAACGACCTGTCGGTTCATAGCTGACGGTGTAACGCTTGATTTTAGCATCACCGACAAGACCAGTTTTGCTTGTACGAATGCCGCCCAGTTTGGGCAATTGCATTCTTCGCCGGGCGAGCACCTTACAGGTCGAACGTCCTGTATAGGACTGGCGTAAGGAGTGCCGGTTCTTGAAATGCGGATAACCGCCCCGATGCCTGAACAGCATTTTGAACGCCTGAGCGAGATTGTGGTTCACCACCAGGAAACTGGTGGAATCACTTTCCCTGAGAAAAGCATACTCGCACTTGAGCTGTTTCAGAAGATAGTTCATGCCATACTCATTGACGAAAAGACTGTTTGGATTGTTCTGATAGCGTTCCTTAGCCATTCCCAGCATCTGATTCCAGACAAAACGGTCGTTGCCGAACATTTGCCATAACTGTTCCCGCTGGGATTGATTGGGGTACAATCGCAGCTTAATCCCCTTAATGACTTTGTTCATTTCAAGTTCACCACTTTTCGACGCTGGTCATCAATATACCTGGCAACAGCCTGTTCATTGACTGTGCCGATGCTTTCAACATAGTAACTCGGTGACCACAGATGACGATCCTGCTTCTTCCGGTGACTGGTTTGCAATTCCGACATTCTCTGAACAATTGCCGCGCCGAAATTTCCTTCAGCCAGCGCATAATATTCGTTACCGACAATTCAGGCAGTGCGCTCACCAATAAGTGAATGTGGTCATCTTTTCCAATCTCCATGTGAGCCATCGTAAAGCCGTATTTTGAAGCAATTTCATATAAGGTTCGCTTCACTGTTTCGACGTGTCCTTTCAGCACTTTATTGCGATACTTAATTCCCCAAATGAGATGATAATTAAGATTGTAAACCGATGTTTTACCATACGTAAGTCTGTTTATATCCTTTATATCAATTATTATAGCACATATGTTCGTGTGTCATAAGGACAAAAAAACAGGCAATTCATCACGTCCTTAAAAGAACGTGTTTCCTTGCACGCTTTCAAAAAAATTCTCACCGCGTCAAAGCACAGCGAGAATCTGATTGATCGTTCTAAATTTCTTGTCTTTTTTATCACAAAAGCCCTTCATCAGTCTTTCAATCGAATTTTCTCAGAATATGCTTGATCTTATCAAACGGGTACGGTGCTTCTTCTTTGACATGATACTCAATCGATTCGATTCTGGCAATCTCTTCATGCCTGTCCTCTCCGACCGGAACAATGACAAAATCGCCCGGCTCAAAAATGTCTTCATCTGCAAGGTACCAGTACTGATTACCGTATTCTCCAAACGTGACGCTGCAAAAAATCAGTTCATTGCGCCGACGTCTGATTTTCCCGTATTTTCTTTCGTCCAACATTTCGCCCGTTCCGTAAAATGAAACAAATTCCAACAAACTTTCTATAAACTCGCTCCAATTCATCGGAAGGTCCTTTTTGTCAAACGTTCCGGTGATTTTTCGACATTTTCCGCGTCTTGTCCTGATGTCAATCTGGTAGTACCTTGATTCAAGCGAATCGACATAAACGTCAGTCGGATTGCCTTCTTTTTTTGAAAAGACGTCAGCATCGAGATTGTCAAGCAGCTGCGACACGCCCCCTGACACGTGATATTTATGACAAACATCGCACTCCTCTGCGATCTGGCGGAAATATTCGATCGTTTCCGACTCGCGATCAACCACGAGCTTTTCGTGATAATCCCAGATCACATAATCATCTTCTCGATCTTTCATCATGATTTTGGTGTTTCTGTCATATTTTGCCTCGATGCGATCAATCGGATCATAATTTCCGTCAAATAAAAGCAGGTCGTTTCTTCCGAGCTTTTCGCGCATAAACTCAGACAGTGATCTGAAAGTTGATTTTCCGAACATCAGACCGCTTATCTTGACAATCCTGTCTTCCGTATCGACAAGTTCAAGCTGCCAGACTTTAACATGAAATGCAAGTGAAACATCATAATCCTTGAATGAACTCGAAAAAGCCTGCATGATGCTTTCCAACGTTTCTTGATCTGTCGCTATCTTTTCAACAGCCCATGGAATCTCTGCATTTCCGATGGACTTATAGCGTTTCAGCCATATTCCCCCGTCAGAAGAAACGGTCAGAACCTGCATTGCGTCTTCATCGTCTGTTTGACCCGATTCCTTGTTCAAATCTCCCGAAACCAGTTTGAACCGTTTCAGCTTTCCCGTCAGAACAAACGGATTTGTCTGCTGCTCGTCAGTTATTGTCGCAAGCCGCGCAAATGCTATGATAAACCACGTTCTGAAATTCAGTTCGTAAAAATCATCTTGTTCCACAGCCGTCCACTTTGAAAAAATGGCGGAACCAAGCAGATGAACGTCTGTTATGTCATCGCTGATTTCGTCAAACCCTTCAGCATCCCACACGTTCTCATCAGGATATTCGCGCTCCAATCCTTCACCATATTTCATTACCTCAAACCCCAGGGTGAGACACTCGTCAGCAAACGTTTCCGTTGCTTCGCCAAACGTCGCCTGCGGATTCATGTAAAGATTATAGTATTTGATTGCAAAGGCTTGGATCTCTTTGTTTGTTGCCATTATGTTTCACCTCGATCGTTTTTGGGGATAAATGCAGAGCAAAAGGCTGTTTTGGTTATTATTATGACACATTATGCGCTTGAAAATCGCTTTTTCTTGTAAATTCTTCCATAACGCTCCATGAAACGCACTTAGCCCGGAAGCAACGTGGCTTCCGGGCTTTTGGGCGATTTGTGAAAAATCTGGTGACACGATGATGCTATGTCTTGGAAAAATTTCCAGGAATCTAAAAACCGTTACTAATCTTGAAAATCCTATCCTAACACGATTTTCTTAACTTCCTCAAGATAGTCATCTTCATATTCGGGAACAAGCATCGGTCCTTCAATAGCATCCATCATTACTTGTTCCTTTTCCTTTAACCGACGATAAACCTTTTCATCGATGAATCCTTGATGAGCAGAATCACCTTCCGTCATCAAATAGTGGTACCTTGTGTACTGATTATCGGGTAACCCTAAACGATTAATCCTATCACGAGATTGCAGCATAAAAGTCAAATTGAAGTTGTATTCAAAATAAACAGCATCATGCACGGTTTGGTGAAGGGAAATTGATTCACCCAATGTGTTTGGATTTGAGATTAATACTTGAGCAGAACCATCACGAAATTCATTAATCAATCCTTCGCGATTTTTCTTAGGTGTTTCTCCATATACAAGAATTGTCTTTAATCCTTTTTCCTCAAGGCATCGCTTAATTTTTTGCATCGTCCCGACAAACATTCCCCAGACTAAAACCTTCTTGCCTTCCGCAACCAAGTCAGTAATCAGATTTATCCCGTAATCGAATTTAGGCGTTTCAATATCTTCTAAAGAAAAGTTCTCATATGCTTTGACATCACTTTGATTTGCTTTTTTAATCTTAGCTTCGTCTTGGCTCCATGTATATGAATCACCGTCAATCAAACCTAATTCTCGATAGTTGATATTGTACTTCAACAATTCCGGATTAGTAGATGCCTGCAACAAACGAATAAACAATGCTAGAGCACCATTTTCATTTTCATAGATAGCGTCAGCCAAAATTTCTTGTTTTTCTGATGGTTCAACTTTAATAATATTATCCGGATCAGGTTTTGGCACATGGAGGTCTTCTTTATTGGTTCTCCAAAAGAACGGTGCCAGCTTGCGGTTAACATCCTCTGGATCGATACTATTCAACTCATTTAAATCCCAAGCAAAGAAAGTCGAGTATTCGTCCGGATACATCAAATGCAAAAAATTATAAATGTCCCGAAAGCCATTCGGAATTGGAGTTCCAGTCAAAACATAGCGATAACGCGGTGCTTGACTTAATTCCAGTGCCGCCCCTGCCCTTTGACCGCCAATACCTTTAATTCGATGAACTTCATCAAATACTAACATGGTCTTGCTGTCAATCAAATCATTTAAGACTGAAATTTTGCTCTTCAATGCTTCATAGTTGATTGTTATCACGTCTGATCGTACCCAATCATGCTTAATAGAACCAGGATCATTATTATACTTGTTATCCCGTAAATTCATATAGTGCAATTGACGCTTAGAACCAAAGACCTTTTCAAACTCAGTCCTCCAAGCCTCAAAAGCGTTCAATGGTGAAATGACCAACAGTTTATCAACTTTATCCTGTTCCAGACTTGATAGATAAGCAAAGGTTCCATACATCATCGCTGTCTTTCCTGCACCAGGAACGGAGAAGTTAGCGGCCCGTTTCATAGTCGCCAAAAAGAAGCTTGCCTTTTCTTGTTCCGTTTTTAAAGGACGACTAATCTCTCTGCTTACCGCTTGTCTAAATTCGTCAAATTCGTTTTGCCATCGAGGATCGCTATCTTTGATCGTCAAACCTGCTTCACTCTGTTCTTTGATGTAATATTGTCTTTCTTCAACAAACTCATCAAAATCATCGCTAGTTTCAACCTCTAGCAAGCCTTTTCTTGCAAGCTTATGATTCAGTTTACCCACCAGATTTACCAACTGAACATAAGTCAATTCAGGCTTAAATATCATTTGAGCTGAATCCAGGAAATAAGGTTCAAATATCTTTAAGCCGCGTTGAGCATACTTAGTCTGCAAAGTTTTCCGGCTATCGTCAACCATCTGAAAAAATCCATCTTCATTTTTGATGATTTTTGGATTATCGAACTTCACTTCCATATTTTTCAAATAGCTCCTTGCTTATAAG
Source organism: Ligilactobacillus ruminis ATCC 27782 (assembly GCF_000224985.1). Classification (NCBI taxonomy): domain Bacteria; kingdom Bacillati; phylum Bacillota; class Bacilli; order Lactobacillales; family Lactobacillaceae; genus Ligilactobacillus; species Ligilactobacillus ruminis. The sequence goes on along the minus strand of NC_015975.1, from coordinate 935,687 downwards.
ACTCAAATCACGCATATATGACTGCAATTCCTTAAGTTGGGAATTAGAGACCTCATTATAGCGCAAACTGCCCGTTAAACCGTTATTATCATTGATTGTCCTTATCTCTTTGACAATATCCTTGACCGATTTAATGAACTTATCAACTGACTCCCCATTTTTGGCAGCCCGCATATGTGCATCGTAACTTTCTCCAAATTCTTTAATCAAGTCGTTTTCATTAGAAAGTTCTTTGCTCAATTCCGTGTAATTTTTAACATGAGCATCTTGAATTGCATAAGATAAATCATCAACAACGTCAATCACTTCATCGTTGAAATCGTTGTTTCCGGATGATTTGACAATATACTTGCCAAAATCACGAACCTGATTTCTAGCCGTATTGCCGGTAACTCCAACATGCATTTGATGAAGGATAATTCCAAAGTAAGACTGCATTGTTTCATTCTTCTTAACTTGTGCTTCATCATCATCGCCAAATTCATTGTTTAAGACTTTGCCCATAACTTGAAATTGCGTCCACGTCTTGCTTTCCTTGACAATATTATAGCTGGTTTCAGGTGCTCCTATAAACTCTAAAAACTTCTTAACATACATTGCGCCAAGATAGTATTCATGGAGCTTTGCTTTGCTCATCCCTGAATTTTTACCATAATCTGCTAAAGTCATAATTGGATTTTTTCCGCCTGTAGTTTGGTAAATATCAATAGCAAGGTCTACCGGATCGTAGCTTTCACGTTCTTCGATACCCATCTGTAAAGCTAATTCAAGCTGCTTAATCTTAACACGCTCACTGTTATTCTTATATGAAAAAGGCAATAAAACAGCTTCAAAATAAATAGTCTGACCTGTTTTCTTTTGAATATTGCGCAAAGCAGTGAAACGCCGATTACCATCAATTACACGTCCATCATCTAAAACCCAGCCATATACTTGCTGACCGGATTCTTCAATCGATTTTTGAGTTCTTTTTAAGTCAGAAGCACTGCCGTTTTCAATGATCTTCGCTATAGTTTCGTTATATTCAGGATTTTCATTATCGTAAGCTGGATGAACTTCTTCCCCATACTCAGCAATTCCAGTCGTAATCCGTCCGTTTTGGTCATTGTAATACAGGTATTTCAAAGGAATCTTGTATACATCCAAAGTTTCTGAACTTACACCGTCAACCTTAATCGGCAGTTTAGGTTTAGCACCTGTCGTTTCAATTTTGCCTTCTTGAGCCAGTTTAATCAGTGATATCATTTGTGTCCCCTTCTCCATTTTCAAGCTTATTAATTAAGTCATGTACTTCCTGTTCACTCGTGGCCATTTGGTAGTAAACACCGCTTTCCTTAAGCTTATCAAAATAAGTTTTCTGAATAACCCTAATCGTTTCATCACCCAGGCGCATATTCGCTGCCTTGGTTTCAATCACCAAATAGATTGGTTTGCGTTCACGTTCAATCTTGAAGATGAAGTCCGGTGTCGTTGTTCCATTGTCATATCGCGGAATTTTAACAGCTCGCTTAGGCAGCTTTCCGAAGGCAACAATTTTATTGTCGTAAGTACGTTTTAAAATTTTGAGTTCTGGATTAGCACTGTCATAACGTAATGGAGGCCGGTCGTACAGGTACTTGTCATCGTTAATTGCACTCTCATCACTGTAAAAGCCCAAATCATTAGCAGAAATCTCGTCAACAAATTCCTTCTTTTTAGCATCATAAATTGACGTGGAAGCGGCAAATTTCAACGGTTCATAACTATACGAATTTTTGATTCGTTCATTGAAACGCTTGTTAAATTCACGAACCAGATTATCTAGCGTTCTTTCATTGATATAATCTTTATTGCCATTTAAACGTTTGATTGCTGCAATCATTTGCTGATGTAAGAAGTTGACCGGCAAATCAGTCTGCATTGCTAATTTTTTCAGAAATGATCCGTACTTCATCGTTAAATAGTTATTTTCATAATCAGTTGGAGATTCCTGAATTACAGCTTGATTATTCTTAGTAACAACTTTTTGCTTAATCATCTGCGGCCGCTGACGAACAAAGATTTTATTTTCATTATCTTTGAAAATTTCTTCTGCAACTGTCTGTGCCAAATCGTTAACATCATTATCAAACTTAATCATTTGTCGTTTGGATAATTGTTTCCATAATTCTTCCAACTGCTTCCAGTTAGACTTACGCAACTTGACTTTTGTAGTCGGCTGGTTCTTATGATCTCTAACCTTTTCAGAAGAGACTTTAGTCCGATGTTCCACTTCCGGATAAAAATAAATCAAAGCTTCATATCCTGACATTTTACTTCCGTCTATCTCAACATCCGACTTAAACTCATTGGAACGAGTAATGATGTTATGGGCATCCAAATCTTTAAGCAACTTATCTTTGTCAAATGACTTATCTGACTTTTGGCGTTCCTCAACGATTAACTTAATCATTGCATCCGTCAATTCATCATGGTTCAGTTCAATTGGTGCATCTTCATTAATCTGATTGACCAACGTTTGAGCAAAGTCACGTTCATCATAACCAATCAGAAAGGCTAAGCGGCTCTCGAATTCGTCTTGTTGCACCCGATGACCGGTCTCATCGACCGGCAGCCGCAAACCACGACCTACTTCTTGTATCTTGCTGATTTCTGATCCAGAAGTCCGCAATTTGGCAATGACAAAAACGTTAGGGTTATCCCAGCCTTCACGCAATGTCCACTTAGAAAATAAGAAGCGACGGGTAATCCAATTACCGTCTTTATCTTTGAAACTCAATAATTTTTCCTTATTCTTCAGGATATCATCAACTTCAGCTTGAATTGCTTCATCCCCACTGCCACGATCTTCGCTAAAATAGCCAGCATAAACTTGTTGGTGTTCTGCATTCAAATCACGTAAAGTTGCCTGCAAAAATTCACAGTATTCCTTTTCCCGAGACTCAATGGACATTTCATATTTTTTGATAAGCTGCTTTAATTTTTTAGTCAGCATTTTTTCAAAGTGCTTAGCCAACCACCCCTTGGTATGTTCAGGTCCGCGGAAACTAGCGATGCTGTCAATAAAGAAAAGCGAAAGAGTTTTAATCTTAGGGGCATTGCCTCCGCTTTCCGACCGCATGAAGTTTCGCACTTCAGCTTCAAAATGCCGATCAATTGCTTGTTGAATAATTTCATCCTGATAGTTTTGCGAGAACGTTCCCGGAATCAATTTCATATCAGGTTGAAGTTCAAGTTCGTTGGAAAGCTTCTTGCCCCCAGCATAGGTAATTTCTCCGGCAAAACCTTCATCTACATCAGCCAGGTTTTCATTTACATTTACAGGATAGTCTTTGCCATTACGTGATAAGACCAATTGCTTAGCCTTAACACTCTTAACCTTGTATAAACGACTCGCTTCTTCTTCGGTAATCTCAGGATAATTGATATCAATAGCTTTGACCAATCCTTGGTTAAAGCTGTCAATGGCATTCAAAGTGAATTGAGGCTCGCCACGGTAGTAATCGATAATCGTCCGTTTATTCTTTCCTTTTCCGGTCATAGTCTGCGGGAAAGTAGCCCCGAAACGAACAATCAATTGCGGTTTCATTTCTTCGATAGCCTTGTAAGTAACCTTATTCCGTGGAAAACGGTGCGGTTCATCAATGATGATAACGGGTCTCGTTGCTGCAATCGCCTTAATCGGATTTGTTTCACCGCCAAGCAGAGTTTGATCATAGTCACTCTTGTGCATTCCGGAATTCTTACTAAGCATCCCTGAATTAATCAAAAGAACTTGGATTTGATTAACATTTTGCCTGGTTGCTTCGACAAATTCAGACAATTGTGCAGGAAAGTTTCTCCTCCCTCTCTTATTCTTGAAATCACCAGCATTAATGGTATTTAACTGAATTTTGACATTTTCATAGCCTGGAACCCCGAAGAAATACTGCCGAGCATAATCACTGGTAATAAAATTCTTAGTTCCTTCCTTAATGCTTGGAGTGGGAACAACAATCACAAACTTAAAGATTCCTTGTTTGTGCATTTCATACATCATTTGAGTGTAAACGAAAGTCTTCCCAGTCCCGGTTTCCATCTTAATATCGATGTAGGACTTTTCATTGCCGGCGTAATTTAAAATCGGATTAGCATATATATAGCCAGCGTCCGGATTTTTAGTATTGACATCGACACCTTTAAATGCCTGATTAATGGCATCAATCGCAGCCACTTGATGAGGCAATCGTTCTAGTTGAATTTTCATATTAGTACCTCTTCAGCAAGTTGATGTTTACATCAAGCTGCTTTAAACCAATTTCTAATTCCCTCAATTCTGCAATATTAAAGGAATATCCAAACAAGACAATGGTTTGAACTGTCAATTGATGCGTACCAAGCTTGTTTAGCAGATCTTCAGTATTTTTACTGGTCCATCCGTCATTAATTAAGTACAGACGACTGCCTTCCACCAAACTTGCTTCATAACCAGCAAAATCAACCTTCTTGACATCCGCGTCAAATGAATAACCGTCCTTTGCTAACCAGGTAGTACGGATGGTTTGTTCGCCACTGGCATTCCCTAAAACATTCAATGCATCACTAGAAAATGACGAAACCATATCATTAAACAAATCTGTGTTATTTATATCAAAATCTTCAATTTCTTCTAGGGTTTGCCTGGTTGGTTCCACTACTCGATAGTGTTTAAAGCTGCCATCAAAGTCTTCAGAAAGATTATTGTCTTCTCGAATTTTTGTTGCTGAACGTTTGATACGCTCACGAGATAATTCATCAATTGACTTAAAGCCCGCTTTATATGCATCCTTTCCCCCGCCAGTTGGCACCTCTTTTCCATCAGAATTTACAGTATAGGTTTTTTCAGGCAGCTGAACCATAATAAACTTGCGGCGTCCACCATCCTCAGCGTTTAACTGCATAACGGCATCAGCAGTCGTAGATGATCCAGCGAAAAAATCTAAGATTAAAGAATTCTTTTTTATGGTAGCATATGATATAATTTTTTTTATAAATCTAACTGGCTTAGGACTAGAAAACATATCCATATTATCAAAAATCTCATCACGTAAATATTTTGTGCCATATTGATTCATATATATATTATCAATTCCAAATAGCGAATTTACTTTCTTGTTTTCACTTTTTAATTCCTTAACATACCTTTTGACAAAAAAACCACGTTCATTGTCTTTATGACTTTTTTTAAATACAAATTTTCCACTATCAATCCACTCATTCATTGTCTCTTTCGAAAATGACCAATATCTTCCTTTCGGAGGAAGGTCTTTTTTCCCTGTATATGGATTTATAATTTCAAAACTAGTGCTTATCGATCCACTTTTAGCACTTGGATCTGATGTTGTCCATTCCCCATTTGGATCATTATCAGGATTTTTATAATTATCAAATTTCTTAAGATCACCTGTCATTTTAAAGACAGACGCGTTTTTTGCATAGATATACAAAAATTCATGTTGATTATTAAAACCGTTGATGACATCATTTGCTGATGAGCGAGTTTTCCGTATAACTTGTCCAATAAAGTTTCTCTCACCAAATATTTCATTAAGGAGCTCGTTAAGATTAATGTCTTCATTTTCATCAATTGATACCATGATGCAGCCAAAATTGTCTAATAGATTTTTAGCTAATGACAACCTTGGGTACATGAATGTCAACCAAGCAGAATGACTGGACTTTCCTTGAATACTTTTGAGACGCTCAACTTGTTCATCATCCATCCCAAACATTTCTTTAAGCTTTTCATCAGAATATTCAAAACGATCTGGATAAACGAAATCATTTTGTCCAGTGTTATATGGCGGATCAATATAAATAACATCCACTTTACCCGCATAATTCGTTTGCAAGTGACGCAACACTTCCAAATTGTCTCCAGTAAAGAACAAGTTTTTGCTGTTTTTCCCCTCGCCATTATTTTGAATTTCATCAGGAACAATTACCGTGCTCGGCATTTCCCCGGCTTGTCGGCGAGCATAGTCTTTACCGATAAAGTTTAGCTGATATCCGTCCTTTAATTCATCAATGTTGTGTTCCTGCAATTGCGACTTGAATTTATCCAAGTCAAATTTTCCGTCTTTACTGAAAAAATCCGGCAGCTTACTTTTCAAATTTTCAAGAAAGAATGTGTTGGGTTGGACAGATTCATTATATTTTTCATTATCCGTTTTCATGCCCAAACACCTTCTTTTTTTAAAGATGCAAAAAAGAATCCACTTACCCTCTGTATAAGCGAATTCTCTTTAATTTTTATTAAATTACCAAAAAAAGTCTTGACAAATAAGAATCGGTCTAAATAATCTGAGTGAGTGAGTGAGTGAGTGAGTGAGTGAGTGAGTGAGTGAGTGAGTGAGTGAGTGAGTGAGTGAGTGAGTGAGTGAGTGAGTGAGTGAGTGAGTGAGTGAGTGAGTGAATGAGTGAATGAATGAATCTCATAATAATAATTCCTTTCCGCTAGAAATTCGATAGCAATCTTAAATTCATAAAACTTTCCGTCAAGAGATCGCTACGTACATATATTACGTCCATTATATTCCCTCTCGCTATTAATGGACAAGACTGTTTTTATCAATCTTCTTACCCTTTAGCGAGATTTTCTTCTAAATTGACCAACATATTTTCAATTTTTTGAAATAACTTTCCTGGACATCCTCCCCCTCAAAATCTTCAAACACCAATTTAAAAATTGCCACCGCCCCCTTTCTGTGTTACCTTTGAGTAAGCAACACAAACGGAGGGAATCATGAAACGCAAACTGATCGCACTGGATTTGGACGGAACAACGCTTAACGGCAAAACGCAAATCACGCAAAAGACAAAAGAAATTTTGAACAAGGCTCAACAGGCGGGACACGTCGTTTCAATCGTCACCGGACGGCCCAACAGAATGGCCGTGGGCTATTATGACGAACTGAAGCTCAAAGGTCCGATGATCAACTTCAACGGAGCTTTGGGATACATCCCGCACAAGCAGTGGGAGCACGAGTATCAGACGACGTTTTCCAAAAGCATCGCCTTTGACATTTTAGAGGCAAAACACCGCCTCGGAATCAAGGTCGTTTCGGCGGAGGGCAAGACGATGGCGCTGTCAGACGTGCCGAACACGCTGATCGACGGTTTCTTTCCGGCGGCTTTGCGCAAGGATCAGGTGCTGAATCGAACGAATCTCAAGCACGATCCGGCCGCAATGACCATGCTTGTGGATCAAAACAGCAAGGCAGACATCGTCAAAAAGCTTGAAAAAGCGTTCGGCAGCAAAATCAACGTCGGCGTCTGGGGCGGACCGAACCCGATTCTCGAGCTGTCGCCAAAAGGCATCAGCAAGGCTCACGGCGTTGAGTTTTTGGCCAAAACCTACAAGATTGACCGCAAAGACATCATCGCCTTCGGAGACGAGCACAACGATGCCGAAATGATCGACTATGCCGGGCTTGGCGTCGTGATGAAGAACGGAACCGACAAGCTCAAGCGAATCGCAGACGACGTGACCGAATTCGACAACGATCATGACGGCGTCGCAAATTATCTGCAAAAAGCTTTAGGCCTGTAACATAATTTATTTTAAATGCTCCTTAACAGACGTTGCATTTGACAAAATCGCTGTCGTTTACGGACACGTCGATGAAAATTGAGATTTTGTCCGTAAACGGGCTGCTCGAAAAATAGCGATTACGGACAAAATGGTTAAAAATCGCTGTTTGTCCGTAAGATTTTGGAAGTTTCGACCCGAGTTTTACGGACAAACGCTCCAAAAAGCCAGCTTTGTCCGTAAATTTGAACGATATCTTGTTCAGATAAATTGAGCAGCACTGTATCTTATAAAATAAAAAATGTCGAACAAAGTCAGTCGCAAATCGACCATACTTGTTCGGCATTTCATTTGATTCAGGATGGTTCCCAGACTCTTTTTAGTCTTCCAAGCCTAGTTCGCACGCCATCATGTCGGCATACGTTTCTCTTCTGACAACGAGTCTTGACTTGCCGTCTTCGCAAAAAACGACGGCAGGCCGCGGATTGCGGTTGTAGTTTGAGGCCATCGTATAACCGTAGGCACCGGTCGACGGCATGGCCAGGATGTCTCCCGGCTTGGTGTTCGGCAAGGCGCAGTCATGGACCAAAACGTCGCCCGACTCGCAGTACTTGCCGACAACGGTGACCATCTGCTCGCGCAACGCGTTCGGCCGATCGGCAAGATATGCCTCGTAATGCGCATCGTAAAGCGCAGGGCGGATGTTGTCGCCCATTCCGCCGTCAACGGCCAAAAAGTGGCAGACGCCGTCGACGTCCTTTCGCGAACCGATCGTGTAAAGCGTCGTTGCGGCTTCACCGACCATGGCGCGACCGGGTTCGATGATGATTTCAGGCATCTTGAGCTCGTATTTTGCGACCAGTTCCTTGACGCGTTCCACGATTGCGGATACGAATTCTTCGGCCGGAAGCGGCTGATCGAAATCGTTGTAGCGAATGCCGAACCCGCCGCCAAGGTTCAAAACGTCTGCTTCGTAGCCGAAACGCTTCTTCCAGTCGGCCAAAACTTCGACCAGCTTTTCTGCCGCCATCAGGAAACCGTTGACGGCAAAAATCTGCGAGCCGATGTGGCAATGAATCCCCATCAGGTTCATCCGCGGATTCTTCATCAGCTGCTGCAGCGCCTCTTCTGCTTGACCTGAACGGATGTCAAACCCGAATTTGGAATTCGACTGCCCGGTCATGATGTACTGATGCGTTTCGGCTTCAATGCCTGGCGTGACGCGCAAAACGACGCCGATGTTTGCATGCTTGCGGCGCAAAATGTGATCGAGCAGTTTGATCTCGCGGAAGTTGTCGACGACGATTGTGCCGATTTTTTCATCGACTGCCATTTCAAGCTCGTCTTGAAGCTTGTTGTTTCCGTGAAATTCAATGCGTTCAGGCGGCATCCCACCCTTTAATGCCGCATAAAGCTCGCCGCCGGAAACGATGTCGCAGCCGAGCCCGTACTTGTTGATCAGCTGATACATCGCAAGCGCGGAAAAAGCCTTGCTGGCATACGAAACCATGTATTTGACGCCGGCATCCTCAAAAGCCTGTTTGAATCCGCGAATCTGCTTTTTAATTTTCCTGACGTCGTATGCGATCAGCGGAGTGCCGTACTTTTCGGCCAATTTGACAGCATCGACCCCACCTATCAACAAATGTCCCTGTTCGTTTACTTCAACTGAATCTGCCAACTGCACTCTTCCTTTCCCGACGCTGAATTTGTCATATATAACGAAAAAGCCGCGGATCTTCTCCCCGGCTTCACGTATTGCTTATTTTTCGTCGCTCTTGAGCACGCCGCCGACCGCATAGCGGTCCTTGCGCATCTCGCTCAAAATGACGTGCACGTGTTCTGCCGGAGCACCAGTATTCTTAGTTACGGCATCCGTAACGTCTGCAACAAGATTTTTGAGCTGCTCTTGCGTGCGACCTTCGATAAGTTCGATATGAATAAGTGGCATTTAAAACATTCCCTTCTGTTCACTGTCTATGTTAACATTATTGCATAGATAGAGATTAAAATGCAATTAGAATTTGGCCTTTTATGCGTTTTTTTCAAGTTTTGTCAAAGACAGATAAGCTATAATCTAATTGCAGAAGAGACTAAAAAAGGACGTGAACAAGCAATGCTGCAACATAATTTTGAATTTTCCGCCTGCACGAGCATCCTCGTCGGCAAAAAAGCCATGGCCGACGGTTCGACCGTCATCGGCCGCAACGAGGACTCAAAAAGCGCCTGGCCAAAACATATGGTCATTCATCCGCGCCAGACGTTTGCTGAGGATCAGGCCTTCGTTTCAAAGGACAACGGCTTTGCGATGCCGCTTGAAAAGACTCGGTTCAAATACAGTGCCACGCCGGAGTGGACGGACGAGTTCGGTCTGTTTGAAGAAGACGGCATCAACGAATACGGCGTCTGCATGAGCGCGACCGAAAGCGCCTATGCCAACGAGCGTGTTTTGGGCTTTGATCCGCTGGTTGAAAAAGGCATCGGCGAAGAAGCGATGGTTACCGTCGTCTTGCCGTACGTCAAGACTGCAAGAGAAGGCGTCAAACGGCTCGGAGCCATCGTTGAAAAATACGGAACCTGCGAATCAAACGGGATTCTTTTTTCGGACAAAGATGAGGTCTGGTACCTTGAAACGGGCTCCGGTCACCACTGGGTCGCACAACGCATCCCTGACGACTGCTATGCCGTCGTGGCCAACCAGCTTGCCATCCAGGAAATCGCCTTCGATGATCCGGACAACTTCATGTTTTCTGCTTCCATTCAGGAATTCGTTTCAAAAAATCATCTCAATCCGGATGAAACGTGCTTCAACTTCCGCAACATCTTCGGAACGCACACGCTTTCTGACGAAATTTACAGCACGCCGCGCGTTTGGGACGGCCAGCGAATTCTTTCTCCAAGCCAAAAACAAGATCCGATGAGCGAAGAATTGCCTTTCATTCGCAAACCCGATCGCAAGCTTTTCATGGACGACCTGGAATACGTCATGGGCGCTCACTTCCAAAACAGTCCGTACGATCCGCTCGGCAAAGGTCCTGACGATCTTAAGCACAAGTTTCGTCCGATCAGCCTGGCCAAGACGCAGGAATCTCACCTGCTGCAGATGCGCCCTGAATTTGCCCCGGAAATCGCCGGTCTTCACTGGCTTGCAATGGGCGTGACCTGTCAAAGCGTCTTCGTACCTGTCTACGCTGGCACGACCGACGTTTTGGACGCATACAAGCATGGCGAAAAGACCTACTCCAAAGACTCCGCCTACTGGGCATACAAGCTCCTGGGAATTTTAGTCGATCCGCACTATCCGCTCTTTGGAACGAAACTTCACGATCTTCAAAAAGAATGTGCAATCGAATTCAAGCAAAAGATTCTTGAAACAGATAAAAAAGCTAAAGAACTCAAAGACGAGGCGCGTTTTGAACTGCTGACGAAGGCTTCGCTCGAGATGCAGAGGCTTGCTTTGGACAAGGTCGAAAAGCTGACGGCCGAACTGATCACCGAATCAACGGATCTTTCGCCGCTCAACTTCAAAACCGATGCCAATCTGTAAGAGGTGAACGATATGGAAAACATCTGTCTTGATCCGACGGACGCAAGCGAGATGCACGAAAAAGACCATGTCTTCTTTACGCATCTGACGACCGAACTGATTCATCTGCTGCCCGTTTTGCCTGAAAAATGCACAGCGTTCACGACACAAGAGATTTACAAGCTGCTTCAAAAACTGAATCGGTACTGCGAGCTTGGACTTGATTTTCCAAAAAACCTGAAAATCTTGCCTTACGACTATCCGCTGAACCTTAAAAATCTTCGCGTCACTGCCAAAGCAAGCGACGACGGCTGGTTTGGCGCATGCGTCTTGCTTTTGGAAGACGAAAACGAAAAGATCGGCTATGCGAAACGCTTCGTTGCGCACGGCCTGCATAAAAAACGAATCAAAAAATGGAAACAGTTCTTCAGAGATCAAGCTTTGAGCTCATTGATCCTCGGCAAAGATCTGATTGAAAACAAGGACTCGCTCTTGCCTGATTTCAAAAAGATCGCAAAAGAACTCGAGAATCTTGAAGAAGGCGCTGAAGTTTCAACGAATTTTTCTCTTTATGATCCGGAATCTTTGGCCAAGCTGAACGATTTGTGTCAAAAAACAGGACACCGGCTGCTTTTGACTCCTCTTCAAACAAACATTGCCAAGTCCTTCTTTCCGTTTGACGATTTCGAAACGGGAACCGACAGCGACGTGCTGATCGCCGACTTGCGCCAGACATTTGACGTCGTGTGCGAAACGCAAAGCCCAAGCGAAATCGACGACCTGATCAAAATCATCGTTCCAAGAGAAGTCAGATATTGCTAAGCAAAGTGTTTCAATTGTGACAAGTTAGGTGTTATACTTGAAGCATGGAAAATTTAAATGACATCTATAACGAAATCAAGTCCGACCCGGAAAATGCAAAATATTCCGCAAAAAACATCGATCCGCTCTACTATGCGACAAAAAACGCTCGTATTTTGATTATTGGGCAGGCTCCCGGAAAAAAAGACCAAGATACGGGCATCGTCTGGAACGATCGCAGCGGAGATCGCTTGCGTAACTGGCTCGGAATTGACAGGAACGTTTTTTACGAATCAGGCAAAATCGCCGTTTTGCCGATGGACTTTTATTTCCCCGGAACTGGCAAGTCTGGTGATTTGCCGCCGCGCAAGGGCTTTGCCGCCAAATGGCATCCCCGTTTGCTCAGCGCCATGCCGGATATTCAACTGACTTTGCTCGTCGGAAGCTATGCGGTCAAGCATTATCTTCATTTGAAAAGCTCACAAAAATTGACGGACGTCGTAAAAGACTACAAGAGATTTTTGCCGAAGTATTTTCCGCTCGTCCATCCTTCGCCGAGAAATCAGATTTGGATGAAGAACAATCCGTGGTTTGAAGCAGAGGTTTTGCCGGATCTTCGCGAAAAAACGGCCGATATTTTGAAATAGCTCAATCGTTTCAGGTTGAGCTATTTTTGTAAGCTTGATTCTAAAAAAAAGAAAACCCGCCTTGGTTTTTGGACTGTATTTTTCAAAAAAGTTAAAGTAACCTCCTATCGTTGTCATTTGTGCAAATTACTGCTATACTTAAACCGAAACAATCAGAAGCGAGGCGATAAAATGGCTTTCCCCTATGAAAAACAGTTCCGGCATTATCTGACCAACAAACGCGTTTTGGCCGACAGCACCCAACAAGACATCTGCAGCGACGTCGAACGGCTTTTTACTCATCTCAGGCAGTTCAATCTGGTCTATCGCTTGAACCCGAGCCTTTCAAATATCGAAGAATCTGACGTGCGCGATTATCTCAACATGCTTCAGGTCAAGCGCGAAATCAAAAATTCGACCTACAACAAGACCTTGACGCATCTGAACGTTTATTTTACTTTCCTTTTCACTCATAAGCTGTCGACTTCTTTGCCGACGATCTCTTTAAAAGGATTGAAAAAGGAAACGGAACAAGTCGTTCCCTTGAACTGGGCCGACGGGCTGGAAGACTGCTTAAAAAATCAGCAGCTGACGTTGTACACCCGCATGGTTTTGCTTTGTCTTTCACATTTTTATACGATTTCGGAAATCATTCAGCCAGGATTTTACAAGGTCCTGGCTTCTGAAACGTTCAATTCCTTTGAGCAGACGTTCATTGACGAATTCAACCGGGGAACTTCCGAACTGAAGCGTCGTCAAAACTGCGAAGATCTTTTTTTAAAGCAAAGAATCAACCTGCTTGAACCATGCGTGACTTTGCCCGGGATTCACAAATACCTGAAAAAAGACCAGAAGCTGACGGATTTGCGCCTGATACCGCAAAAGCTTTATCAGGCAAACATTTTGAACTTCATTAAACAAAACCAACAGCTTGGCGATGCTGATCTGTGCAAAGCGATGCGTCTTGCGCCTGATTCGCTGAATTATTACCGCATGAAGCTTTCAATGCTTGAATCGACAAAAGAGGCTGGAAAAAAGTCCCGTTTTCCTCTTGAATTAAATTAAATGCCGTGCTGCTCAACCAATCTATCCAAAATCTCACTCAATTTTACGGACAGAAGGACAATTTTACTAAATGTGTCCGTAACCGGCAGAGCTTTTGCCAAATGCAGCGCCTGATAAATCAGCGCGACAAACTCTCAGTCAAATTTACCGCCAAACTATTTTTGGTTATTTCCATCATAGCAAGCATCATGCATGCAAAAAAACCGGATGATTTGCGATTGACTGCAAATCATCCGGTTTTTCATTTTGAGACATGGTTTCTTCCCAGCCTCTTTTTTAAAACTCCAATTCTTCTTTCAGCATTTCAAGTTCATAGTCTTCGCTGAAGGTTTCCAAGGCTTTTTTCGCACACGCCAAAGCGCGCTTGCGTTCGCCGGCATTGCGATAGAAGTAGGCTGCATCCTTTAAAAATTCAGGATTTTCACCTAATTCGCGCTCTGCTGCCACATAATACCGCAATGCTTCGTCATATTTGTCAAGCGAAGCGCAGGACTTGCCCAAATTCCAGCAAAGCTCAGGATCTGCCTCATCATTTTCAAGATATTTGTTGACGAGTTCGATATTTTCTTCGTGAAGCCCTGATTCGACAAGCAATCTGCTCAATTTGAGAACCACGTTCAAGTCTTCTGGATCGATCTCATTGGCATGCTTGAGGTACTCGAGTGCCTTTTTTGGTTCTCCGCATTTTGCGGAAAGCTCTGCCGCCTTTTCATAAAGCGCCATATTGAACTCATCGACTCCGAGTCCTTCCTGGGCCGTCCTCAAAGCCTGAGCCAAGTTGCCGTCATGCTCATAGATTGCGGTCAGGTACGGATAAAGCGTCGAATAATCCGGATTCGTGTCGCGCAGCTTTTCGAAATTCTTTTGAGCATTTTCAAAATCCTTTTGCTGAAACTGGATGAACGCCAACTGAAACCGCGTGTCCGAATCAAGTTCTTCTTCCGGAATCTGTTCCAGATATCCAATAGCCGTTTCGAGTTTGCCAAAGCCCGCATATGAAAGCCCGAGTCGGCTGACGAGGTTGACTTTTGAGAATTCCAACACGCCTGATTTGACCAAATCAAGGTAGCACTGGGCAGCTTTGCGGTATTCTTTGACGTTGAAATACAGTTCGGCAAGGCCAAACAAAATCACCGTTTCATCCGGGGCAAGCCTTCTTGCCTCAAGCAGTTTCTGTTCGCTGACGTCAAACATGCCCTGTGTCTGATACAAATCGGCCGAAACAAGCAACGCTTCCAGATATGAATCGGAATCAGGCGTAATCTGCGCTAAAAGCTCAAGCGCACGATCATCATTGCCGTCGCTGATTTCAATATCGGCCAGTGCCGTTTTGATGCCATCTTCATCCGGATAGCGTTCAAGCAATTTTTCATATGCTCGCTTGGATTGTTTGGAAAATCCGAGCGAATAAAGCTCTTCTGCAAGACTGTAGATCATCTGATCGTCATCTTTTCGCAAAGCCCAGCCAAATTCTTTTTTTGCTTCCTCAAGCTGTCCTTTTTCGAGCAGCTCAAGCATTTTTTCTGAATGAGTCATTTAAGTGATGCCTTTCCGTCCAAAAAACGGCCCAGACCTTCAGCCTCGCTGATGCCCGTGCCGTTTTTGAATCAGTCTTTGAATTGTTTCTTCAGTTTTTCAAAGAATCCTTCGCCAAACGACTTTTTGCCGGAGGCTTCCGCAAAAGCCTTCAAAGCAAGCCTTTGCTTTTCATTGAGATTCTTTGGCGTCACGATGTTGACCGTGACCTGCTCGTCACCGTTGCCGGATCCGCGCAATTTTGGCGCGCCCTTGCCTTTCAAGCGGAAAGTCGTGCCGGTTTGCGTTCCTGCCGGAATCTTGAGCTTGACGTTTCCGTGGACGGTTTTGACTTCGACTTCATCGCCCAAAGCCGCCTGAACGAAGCTGATGTCTTGATTAAAGTAGATTTCGGCACCGTCACGACGGAACTCTTTGCTTTGCTCAACGACAAAGACAATAAACAGGTCACCGTAAGGACCACCGTTAAAGCCGGCTTCGCCTTGTCCTTGCAAGCGCATCTGATTGCCGTTTTCAACGCCGGCCGGAACCTTGACTTGAACGGCATGCTTCTTTCTGACATGACCTGCGCCGTGGCAAATCGTGCATTTTTCTTTGATTTCTTTGCCGGTGCCATGACAAACGTCGCATTCCTGCTGAGTCATTACGCGGCCAAGCGGCGTTTGACGCTGAACCTGGATAAATCCGCGTCCGCCGCAGTGAGAACAGGTAACGGGACTTGTCCCAGCCTTGGCACCGCTGCCGTTGCACGTTGAACACGTTTCTTCTCTTGAATACTGAATTTCAGTCGTTTTGCCGAAGATGGCCTCTTCAAACGTCAAGCGCATCTCGTATTGAAGATCGCGTCCCTGACGCGGAACATTTTGCTTGCGAGAGGCGCCTCCGCCTCCGAAAAATGAATCAAAGATGTCGCTGAATCCGCCAAATCCGCCGAATCCGCCAAAATCGCCACTGCCAAAGCCTTGGCCTCCAAACCCTTGACCAAATCCGCCTTGCGCACCTGCTGCGCCGAATTGATCGTATTGAGCTTTCTTTTTAGGATCGCCCAAAATATCAAAAGCTTCATTGACTTCCTTGAATTTTTCTTCAGCCCCTGGCTCATGATTCAGATCAGGATGGTATTTCTTTGATAATTTGCGGTATGCTTTTTTGATTTCATCAGCAGATGCGTCTTTTGAAACGCCTAAAACATCATATGGATCTCTTTGTTCTGCCATATTGATACCCCTTCAAAAATTTTCTCATGCTTATGAATCTAGCTTAACATAGGTTCAATGAATAAAAAAGAGCCGGAATGAATCCAGCTCTTTTTTGACTCTTAGTTCTTATCGTCTGGATCGACTTCTTTGAAATCGCCGTCAACGGTATTGCCGTCGTTTCCTGCAGAACCATTGTCCGCATTCTGCGTTCCGGCTGCGCCTTGAGCACCTGCTTGCTGTGCCTGTTGTGCCTGTTCATACAATTTGACGGAAATATCTTGGATAGCCTTCGTAAGGTCGTCTTTTTTAGTCTTCATTTCTTCAAGGTTGTTTGCTTCCTGTGCTTTCTTCAAAGCATCGCGAGCATCTTCAACCTTCTTGATTTCAGCAGCATCGACCTTGTCCTTGACTTCTCCCAAAGTCTTGTCCGTTTGGAAGAGAAGCTGATCGACTTCGTTTCTGAGATCGACTTCTTCCTTGCGTTTCTTGTCGGCTTCTTCGTTTTCCTTAGCTTCCTTGACCATGCGATCGATTTCTTCGTCTGAAAGGCCGGACGAACTCTTGATTGTAATCTTTTGTTCCTTGTTCGTGCCAAGATCCTTGGCAGAAACGTTAACGATCCCGTTCTTATCGATATCGAACGTGACTTGAATTTGAGGAACGCCACGAGGTGCGGCAGGAATGTCCGTTAATTGGAAACGACCGAGCGTCTTGTTGTCGGCAGCCATCGGACGTTCGCCTTGAAGGACGTGGATGTCTACGGCAGGCTGATTGTCGGCAGCCGTTGAGAAGACTTGAGACTTGGACGTTGGAATCGTCGTATTGCGATCGATCAGCTTGGTGAAGACGCCGCCCATCGTTTCAATCCCAAGGGAAAGAGGCGTAACGTCGAGCAAAACGACGTCCTTGACGTCACCCGTGATGACGCCGCCTTGGATGGCAGCACCCAAAGCAACCGCTTCATCAGGGTTGACTGATTCGTTAGGAACGTGACCCGTTTCAGCTTTAACGGCTTCCTTAACTGCAGGAATGCGCGTTGAACCGCCGACCAGGATGACTTCATCAATATCGGCATTCGTCAAGCCGGCATCTGCCAAAGCATTGCGAACGGGAATCTTCGTGCGTTCAACGAGGTCTTGCGTCAATTCGTTGAATTTGGCACGCGTCAGCGTTGTTTCCAAGTGAAGCGGGCCTTCTGCGCCGGCCGTGATGAACGGAAGGGAAATCTGTGCCGAAGTTACGCCGGAAAGGTCTTTCTTAGCTTTTTCAGCAGCATCCTTCAAACGTTGCATTGCCATCTTGTCAGCTGAAAGATCGATGCCGTGTTCGCTCTTGAAGCCTTCAACCAGCCAGTCGATGATCTTGTTGTCAAAATCGTCACCGCCAAGATGCGTATCGCCGTTTGTCGAAAGAACTTGGAAAACGCCGTCGCCAAGTTCAAGGATGGAAACGTCAAACGTACCGCCGCCAAGGTCGAAGACGAGAATCTTTTCGTCTTTGTCCTGCTTGTCAAGACCGTAAGCCAAAGCTGCAGCCGTTGGTTCGTTGACGATGCGTTCAACTTTGAGTCCGGCAATCTTGCCGGCATCTTTTGTTGCCTGACGCTGCGAATCGTTGAAGTATGCAGGCACCGTGATAACGGCTTGCGTAACTTCTTCGCCAAGATACTTTTCAGCATAGTCCTTGATGTATTGAAGAATCATTGCCGAAATTTCCTGAGGAGTGTAATCCTTGCCTTCAACGTTTACCTTGTAGCCTTCTTCGCCCATGTGACGCTTGATTGATGAAATCGTGTTCGGGTTCGTGATTGCTTGACGCTTGGCAACTTCACCGACTTGCGTTTCGCCGTTTTTGAATGATACGACGGAAGGAGTCGTACGATTGCCTTCCGGATTTGTGATAATCTTAGATTCTTTGCCTTCGAGGACTGCAACTGCAGAGTTAGTCGTCCCCAAATCGATACCAATGATTTTTGCCATTAGATATTCTTCCTTTTCTTAATTGATTTCCTTAATTATTGTGCAACGACGACCATTGCCGGACGCAAAACGCGATCCTTCAGCATGTAGCCGTCTTGATAGACTTCAACGATCGTTTCGGCTTTTTGACCTTCTTCGACGGGCACCGCTTTAACGGCCTGGTGAAGCGTCGGATCAAAAGTTTGTCCCAATGCTTCAATCTTTGTGACGTCGTTGTCTTTCAAAGCCTTTTCCATGTCTCGCTGAACCATCTCGATTCCTCGCTTAAGCTGTTCGGAACCGCTCTCCTTGACGTCGATCTGCAAAGCGCGATTCAAGTTGTCGACGACCGGCAAAATCTCTCGAATGAGGTCTTGTCCTTCATATTTGAGCAGCTGCTGCTGTTCTTTTTTGAAGCGTTTGGTCATGTTCTGCATCTCGGCTTCGGCACGCAGATACTTGTCTTCCAGCTCATCATATTTCTTTTGGAGATCTGAAAGCTTCTTTTCCGTTTCCTCGTCCGTTTCCTCGCTTGATTGTTTTTTTTCGGGCTCTTTTTTTGCAGTGTCTTGATCGACGTTCTTTTCAGCCGTCACTTTTTCCTTTTCAGAAACCTCAGGCTTTTTTTCTTGATCTTTTTCAGCCACGTAAACACCCCTTTTCTTTCAAAATTCAGTTCAGATGCTGGTAATAATCAAAGATGCGCTGCGTAAGCTCATCTCTGAATGCATCGAGCAGGCCGATGACTTTTGAGTACGGCATGTTCGTCGGACCAAGAATCGCAATGATTCCCTGACCGTTATTACCGTCATCATACGCTGCAGAAACAAGGCTGTAATGGGACAAAAGCGCATCCGAAAGCTCGGATCCCAATTTGACGGAAACGTCACCGTCCCTGTTTTCAAGCAGCATTCCAAGGTTCGCCGACTGATCGATCAGCGAATACAAAGCTTTGATCTGCTCCGGGTCTTCCCAGTGCGCAAAGCTCAAAAGATTCGTCTTGCCGCTTACGTATACCTGCTTTTTGACCGCTTTGTCAAGGATGCTGCCAAACGCATCCATGAATCCGTCAGGCTTATGCAAATACTTCGTAATGAGGGGCAAGCATTCATGCAACTTGGCAACCACCTGATTCAGTGACAAGCCGACAACCTTGTCATTAATGACGCGAATGACCGATTCGAGCTCGTCGCCATGAATTCCTGCCGGAAGATTGTACATCTGACTTTCAACCGTGCCGTCACTGGTAACAAGAATCACCATGACTTGCCGATCGCCAATCGGAACCATCCTGAACCCTTCCAACCGAATGTCGGCTGATTCAGGTTTTAACGAAATAGCCGTGTATTTCGTCAGATCAGACAAAATCCGTGCCGAAGTGGCGACAATCTCATCAACCTTTTGAAATTCATTCCCAAACGATTGTCGAATGTTTTGAACCGCGCCCCTGTCTATCTTGGCAGGTTTCATGATATGGTCGACGTAATAGCGATACCCTCGTTCCAAAGGAATTCTCCCGGAACTTGAATGCTCCTTTGCGATCAAGCCCAGTTTTTCAAGCGCAGCCATCTCATTTCGAATCGTTGCCGAACTTGCATGAATAGGCAATTGCTGTTCCAGACGTTTCGATCCGATTGGCTGTCCCTCATTCGTATAGTCGCGAATGATTGCCTCAAGAATCAAAAGCTGTCGTTCAGTTAACATACAATCACCTCTTTTTAGCACTTAACACATCTAAGTGCTAAGTCAATTATTAATATACACAAGGTTGGCAATCTTGTCAAGCGGATAACACCATAAAAACGTGATTTCAGCGGCTTTTTCGTCCTGTTTTTAGCACTGTTCATGCTAGAGTGCTAAGAATGACGCGGCTTTTGGCACCTTGCATTTTTTCTGCTAAAAATTATTAAAAAATTACTAAGAAATCTCGGCAATCGCTTCTGCCAATCTTTCAAAGCCTTCGATCATTTTTTCTTCGCTGACCTGCGCGATTGAAATCCGCAAATGATCGTCAGGTTTGGAGTAAACGTAATATGCGTCTCCGTTTGAAATGATCAGTCCCCGCTTGCGCGATTCTTCGACGACTTTTTTGGCTGAAAGTCCGTTTTTCAGTCTGATCCAAAAACAAAAACCTCCTGACGGAAGACACCAATCAAACGAAGCTCTGAATTTTTCATCAAGAATGCGACAGGAAGCGGCAAATTGATGCTGATAAGACTCTTGAAGCTTTGTTTTATGCTCGTTCCATAAATTGCTGCGCAGATAATAGTCAAAAATTCGCTGAATCAAACCTGAAGTTTGAATGTCGGTCATTCGCTTGACGCTTTTCAGGCTGTCGGCAAGCTTGCTCGGCATAATCAGATATCCGAGTCTCATCCCGGACACGAACATTTGCGACAAGCTTCTGATGTAGATTACGCGATCGTCGCGGTCATAGGCTTTAAGCGGAGCCGATTCGACCTCATCGTACAAAATTCCGCTGCAATAATCGTCTTCAATGACGTAAAAATCATAAAAATGCGCCAGTCCCAAAATCTTGCGCTTGGTCTTTTGCGACATTGAAAGCCCCGTCGGATTCTGCACGATTGGCATCAAATACACCAGCTTTGGCCGAAAAACTTCCAGTTTTCTTTCGAATTCATCAACGCGAAGGCCATTTTCGTCAATCGGAATTCCGATGATTTTGGCACCGCTCGCCCGAAGCGATTCGAGCGCCCCGGGATAGGTCGGATCTTCCGCAAACACGCAGTCGCCAGGTTCAATCATTGCTCGCGCGCAAATATCGATCCCTTGCTGAGCGCCAGAAATCACCTGCACGTTTTGGGGCGAAGTCATTATCTTGCGTTTGGAAAGCTCAAGCGCAAGCGATTCTCTTAGCGAATAGCACCCAAGATTGTCTTCAACCGTAAAGGCTCTGCCGCCCGAAGCGTCAAGCACGCGATTGACGGCGCGTTTGAAGCTTTTGGCGGAAAATCTGTCCGGATCGAGCGCAACGCTTGACATGTCGATCATTCCTTCTGAAAATGCAGTGCTTTGATACGCGAATGCGGTTTGTTCGTCAGATTCTTCGCTTTCATAAAGCGGTACTTCAGCCACAAAGCTGCCGCTGCCCCACTTGCTGATCAAAAAGCCGTTCTTTTCAAGCTCCTTGTATGCTCTGACAACTGTTCCCGGATTGATCTGAAGCTTTTCTGCCATCCATCTGATCGGGGGCATCTTGAAATTGGTGCTCAGTTTTCCCTGCTCGATCATTTGTTTGATATGGCGATAAAGCTGAACATACAGCGGAATCATGCTCTCACTATCCAACTGTATCGATACAATCTCTTGTTTTATGTCTTGTTCCATTGTCACGCACCTCGCTTTTGATTATAATGTCATTGACTCTTGGAAATTCTTCAAAATTGTTACGTTACAATTTTATCAAGGGACTTATCTGCATTCAAGGAGGAATTTTATATGTCAGATCGCTACACTTTAAACAAGAACTTGGCTCAAATGTTAAAGGGCGGAGTCATCATGGACGTGACGAACGTCGAACAGGCCAAAATCGCAGAAGACGCTGGAGCGGTCGCCGTCATGGCCTTGGAACGCGTTCCGGCGGACATCCGCAAAGAAGGCGGTGTTGCACGCATGTCGGATCCGAAAATGATTCGCGAAATCAAAGAAGCAGTTTCGATTCCGGTCATGGCAAAGGCAAGAATCGGTCACTTCGTCGAAGCGCAGATTTTGCAGGCAATCGGAATCGACTACATAGACGAATCAGAAGTTTTGACGCCGGCAGATTACGAAAATCATATCGACAAGTCCTCGTTTGACATTCCGTTCGTTTGCGGTGCCAGAAACCTTGGCGAGGCGCTCAGACGCATCGGCGAAGGAGCCAGCATGATCAGAACCAAGGGCGAAGCAGGCACGGGCGACGTTTCGCAAGCCGTTCGCCACATGCGGACGATGCAGCAGGATATTCGACGCGTTCAAGCAGCGTCGCAGCCTGAATTGATGCATCTCGCCAAAGAATACGCTGCGCCGTTCGATCTGATTCAGTACGTTCACGACAACGGCAAGCTTCCGGTCGTCAACTTTGCCGCCGGCGGCGTTGCAACGCCGGCCGATGCTGCCTTGATGCTCCAACTTGGTTCGGATGGCGTCTTCGTCGGCTCAGGCATCTTCAAATCCGGCAATCCGAAGAAACGTGCCAAGGCAATCGTCGAAGCTGCCACGTTCTACGATGATCCGGAAAAACTCGCTGTCATTTCTGAAGATCTCGGCGAAGCCATGGTCGGCATCAACTGCGATGCTTTGTCTGAAGAAGAACACCTCGACAAGCGCGGATGGTAAGCAAATGAAAAAAATCGGAATCTTAGGCATGCAGGGCGCAATCGAAGAACATCGAGAAAAGCTTAAAAAACTCGCAGGAATCGAGCCCGTCATCGTCAAAACCAAAGAAAAGATCGCAGAAGTCGATGGCCTGATTCTTCCAGGCGGTGAATCGACTGCGATGGGACGTCTGCTCAACTACTTTAATCTGACCGAACCTTTGAAACAGTCGATTGAAGCAGGTCTGCCCGTTTGGGGGACTTGTGCAGGAATGATTTTGCTCGCCAAAAACATTGAAGATCAAGACGAACGCTATCTGTCAACGATGGACATCACCGTCAAACGCAACGCTTACGGATCTCAGCTTGACAGTTTTTCATGCGAAAAAGAAATTCCTGAAATTTCAAAAGATCCGCTTCCGCTCGTTTTTATCCGTGCTCCTTACATCACAGAACTCGGACAAAAAGCACAAGCCGTGGCTACGGTCGATGGCAACATCGTCTGTGCAAAACAGGACAACATGCTGGTTTCGTCTTTTCATCCGGAACTGACCGACGATGCAAGCTTTCATGAATATTTTGCAGAAAAATTCATTTGAAACAAACGGCAGCTTTGAAAAAAGTCCCGTGATGATCTTAAAACAAAGTCCGGATGAGTTTCAGTTGCTTGAAACTCATCCGGACTTTTATTTTTTTATCCTCTTAATGCTTTCACGAAAGCGATTCAAGCGTCCGTTCGGCTTCGTCTTCAATTTCTTTGATTGATTTTATTGCAGGCATCGGAACGACATGTCTTGAGATGAACTTCTCCATCCAAATCATGTCATACCACGTGTCAAATTTATAACCGCACTTTTTGAACCTTCCAACGAGTCGATAATCATGCTTTTTGTGAAAATCAACGCTTCCGTGCGTAAGATGCTCATCTTCTTGATCCGCATACGTGATGCAGGCATTGACGTTGGTGATGCCTTGAAGTTTCAGCATCGCTTCAAGCGCGGCATACAACAGCGTGCCCGTCCCATGACCGCGATCGTCTTTTGCAACGTAGATGGACGTTTCAACTGCCCAGTCATAGGCAGCCCTGGATTTAAACGTGCCGGCATAAGCATAGCCGATGATTTTGCCGTCACTCTCCGCAACGATGTAAGGATACCTCTCCTTGGTATTTTTGATTCTTTTTGAAAATTCGGCTACCGTGGGAACATCATATTCAAACGTGATAGCAGTTTGCTCAACGTACGGAGCATAAATTTGAAGCAGCTCGTTTGCATCATCGATTTCTGCAAATCTTAAAGTTGTTTTCGCCATATCAATCATCCTTTTTGATTTATGCGTCAATTTTATCCAAAAAAAGCGCTCCTGACAATATCAGAAACGCTTTATCTCAAAAATTATTTAGCCAGGCTTTCTTCTTTGAGCAAAATCTGAAGCGAGTTGAGCAATTCGTCAAGCTTGACTTCAAGCGTTTCACCCGTGCGACGCAGCTTGATTTCGACGATGCCTTCAGCAGCCTTTTTGCCGACCGTGATTCTGGCAGGAATTCCAATCAGATCGGAATCGGCAAATTTAACGCCCGGACGTTCCCTGCGATCATCGACGAGGACTTTATACCCTGCATTTTCAAGCAATTCCGTCACCTTTTCGGAAAGTTCGACCTGTTCTTCCTTCTTGATGTTGACCGGAATCACGTGCACGTCAAACGGTGCGATTGAACGCGGCCAAACGATGCCGTTTTCATCAGAATGCTGTTCAACGATTGCAGAAAGCAAACGGGAAACGCCGATGCCGTAGCAGCCCATGATGATTGGAAGCTGACGTCCGTTTTCGTCAAGCACGACGGCATCCAAATCCTTGGAATAGCGCGTGCCGAGCTTGAAGATATGTCCGATTTCGATTCCGCGCGTAAACTTGAGATGGCCTTTTCCGTCAGGCGAAATTTCCCCTTCTTGAACCGTTCTGAGATCTGCAAAATGAGTTACGCTGAAATCGCGACCAAGGTTGGCATTGAGGTAGTGGAAACCGTCCTCGTTTGCGCCGACGCTGGCATTTGCCATGTTTTCAACGTCAAGATCAGCCAAAATTTCGATTTCTTCGGAAACTCCGACGGGGCCGAGCGAACCGAAGCCTGCACCGAGGTATTTTCTTGCCTCATCTTCTTCGGCAGGACGCAAGAAGTCGCATGAAAGATAATTTTTAAGCTTGACTTCATTGACTTCGTCATTTCCGTGCATCAAAACAACGACCGGCTTTTCATCAGCAATGAAAAGCAGCGTCTTGATTTCACGATCGGCTGAAGAACCCAAGAATTCAGCAACCTCATCAATTGTTTTGGCTCCGGGAGTTGCCACCTTCTGCAGTTCTCCCAACGTTTCATGCGACTTTGGCATCGTTCGCTTGTTTTGAGCCATTTCCAAGTTGGCAGCATAGTCGCTTTCATCAGAATAAACAACCGTATCTTCACCAATCGGAGCAATCGCCATGAACTCCTTGGAATTGTTGCCGCCCATTGCTCCGGCATCACCGATAATCGAGCGGAAGTTCAACCCGACGCGATTGAAAACGTTCGTGTAAGCAGAGTCCATATCGCGGAACGTCTTATCAAGACTTTCTTCTTCAGCATGGAACGAATATGCATCTTTCATGATAAATTCACGACCGCGAAGCAACCCGAAGCGCGGACGATTCTCGTCTCGATACTTCGTTTGAATCTGATAAAGCGTAATCGGCAGCTTTTTGTATGTCTTGATGGCATCGCGCACGATCGTCGTAAATGTTTCCTCGTGCGTCGGTCCCAAAATGAAGTCACGTTCATGACGATCTTGGAATTTGAAAAGATTCGGGCCATATGTTTCATAACGACCGGTTTGTTTCCAAAGTTCTGCAGGAAGAGCAGCCGGAACCAGCATTTCAGCCGCATCGATATTCTCCATTTCTTCTCTGATAATTGTTTCAATATTGCGCAAAACGCGATATGCCAACGGAAGATATGCATACATCCCCGCCGTAATTTGCTTGATGTACCCACCGCGAAGCATCAATTGGTGGCTGATTGCTTCAGCATCGCTTGGCACTTCCTTTAAAGTAGGAATCAACAATTTTGACTGTTTCATAGAAAGCAGATACCCCTCTCAAATTTTTACTTGTAATATTATACACCATCTTAGCGGAAGAAATACCGCTGAATATCGTTCCACGTTACCAAAAACATTAAAATCAACATAAATGCGAAACCGATCAAAGTCAAAACGACTTCCTTATTCGGATCGATTGGCTTGCCTCTGACAGCTTCAATAACGTTCAGCAAAAGCTTGCCGCCATCCAAAGCAGGAATCGGCAGCAGGTTGACGATTCCAAGGTTGACCGATAGAAACGCGAGCAGCGAAATAACACTGACAACGCCATACTGAGCCGCTTTTGAAGTATATGAATACATCGCGACGGGGCCGCCGAGATCATTTAAGCTGAATCCGTGAATCATTGCTCCCAAAGCCGCAAAAATCTTTTTCATGACGTTCCACGTTTGAACAAACCCGTACTCGGCAATCGCAATCGGAGAGCGGTTGACTGCCTGTTTTGCAATCACCCCGATTTTGCCTGATTTTTTGCCGTCTTCAGTCACCGTCTTGGGTTTGAGGCTGATGTTTAGAACCTGATCTTTGCCGCGTTTGACCTTAAAAATAAGTTTTTTGCCCGGGTTGGCATCAATTTTTGCAGCCATTTCCGAAAAATCGGCAACCTTTTCGCCGTTGATCGAAACAACCGTGTCGCCCTTTTTCAACCCGGCTTTTTGCGCAACGGAATCGTGCTGCACTTGACCAAGCGTCGTCGTATTGGTAATGACGCCGCCCTGCATTACCGCTACGAGCGCAAACGCAACGATTGCCAACAAAAAATTGTTCAATGCCCCGGCAAAGTTCGTCATCATCCTGTTAGGAAGCGCCGCCGATTGAAATTGAACGTCAAGCGGTGCAATCTGAACCTCGGTTCCGTCTGATTCGATAATCATCGCATCGTGATCGACCTGATAGGTTACCTCTTTTGTTTCGTCACCGTTTTCATAACCTTTGATCCATAATTCTTGATCAAGATCCCATGCAGACACCTCAAGCGGCACTGCATTTAACAAAGTCATCTTGGAAGATGCGTTGATTTTCCTGACGATGCCGTTATCGTCCAACAACAGCGAAATCGGCTGTCCTTTTTTTAAAGAATCTTCCTCATCTTCAAGTCCGGCCATGCGAACGTATCCGCCAAGAGGCAAGATCCTCAGCGTATAAGTTGTTCCGTTTTTGTGATACGCGTAAATTTTTGGCCCCATGCCGATGGAAAATTCACGCACCAGAATTCCGGAACGCTTAGCGAAGAAATAGTGCCCGAATTCATGTACGAACACCAATACTCCAAAGACGATGATAAAAGTTATTATTGTCGTAATCACGGGCAGATTCCTCTCTGGCCTAAATCAGGCCGAACAAATGCATCAATGGCAACACAAACAACAATGAATCGAAGCGATCCAAAATTCCGCCGTGTCCCGGAAGAATTTTACCGGAATCTTTAACGCCATAATGACGTTTGAAAGCAGATTCGATCAAATCGCCGATCTGACCGCCGACAGACAAAACAACCGTCAACAACAGCATAATCGGAAGGCCATAGGCAAACTTGACCGGTGAAAATGCAAGGTAAAGGCCAACGACGATTACGCTCACGAGACTTCCGCCGATTGACCCTTCCCACGTCTTGTTGGGGCTGACATGCGGCGCAAGTTTGTGCCTGCCGAGCTTTCGACCAATCAGATAAGCACCAGAGTCGGTAATCCAAACAATCAAAAGCGCATATAAGATGACCCAAACGCTTTGGGCACGAGCCTGCATCATCAAATGAAAGCCCATCCCGGCATAGAGCGCACCTAAAGCCGTAACGCCTGCATCATCAAACGAAATGCGGTTTTTTGAAAAAACAGTGTAGATCAAAAGCGCAAGCATTACGAAATAAAAAGCATCAAGCGTCGTGACGTTTTTCGGCAAAAACCTTGCACACTGGCCAGGCGCAAGCATCACCGCAATACCAATAAAACTGAGCAATGCTTCAACGGAAACGATCAGCTCTTTTTTCATGATTAAAAATTCAGACATTCCGGCAATGCCCATTGCAAAAACCAAAACATTAAACGGCACGCCGCCAATCAATAATAACGGAATAAAAACGGCCAAAGCCACGACTGCCGTAATGACACGTGTTCTCATTATTTTTTGTCCCCCTCGTTCAGACCGCCGAAACGACGATCTCGTTGTTGAAATTTGCTGATATCTTCCGCCAGATCAGCCGGAGAATAATCAGGCCAAAAAGTATCGGTGAAAACCATCTCGCTGTAAGCAAGCTGCCACAACAGGAAGTTGGAAATGCGTTCTTCACCGCTTGTCCGAATTAAAAGGTCCGGATCATCATACGGATAAACGGATGCCGTCATCAGACTCTTGCGGATCGTTTCTTCATCAATCTCATCTGCAGCAAGCTCGTTATTTTGAACCTTCTCGGCAATTTTTTTGACGCCGGTCACGATCTCTGCTCTGCCACCGTAATTCAAAGCAAAGTTCAAAATCATTCCCGTGCAGTTTTTTGTTTGCTCAATCGCATCAAAAACGGCTTTTTGCGTCTTTTCCGGCAATTGATCCGTATACCCCATCACGTTTACCTTGACGTTGTTTTCAATCAATTCAGGAACAAACGTGTCAAAAAATTTTGAAGGAAGATCCATCAAAAAACTGACTTCAGACTTGGGACGCTTCCAATTTTCAGTTGAAAATGCATAAAGCGTCAAAACTTTGACACCAAGATTGCTTGCTGCTTTGGTAATTTCCTTTACGTTCTCCATCCCTTGCTTATGTCCGGCAACTCTCGGCAAATGTCTCTTTTGCGCCCAACGTCCGTTGCCGTCCATGATGACAGCGATATGGTTTGGAATCTTATTTTCATCTAAATCGACTTCTTCAGTTTCATTTTCTGAATTCGTCTTAAATAATTTTGAAAACATCTTTTCAAAACCTCCGAATCATGTTTCAGCAGATACAAGAATAACGGGGCAGCTGAGCGCATTCTGCCTGAAATTGCGCCGTTTTGCCCCGTTATTTCGGAAAGCTGACTATTCTGCCAAAATTTCTTTTTCCTTAGCAGCCGTAATTCCATCAATATTCTTGATTGAAGCGTCCGTAATCTTTTGTGCTTCGTCTTCCAGATCATGAAGCACGTCTTCGCTCATGTCGCCGTTCTTTTGTGCCTTTTTTAATGAATCCATCATTTCGCGACGAACGTTTCTGACCGCAACTTTGCCCTTTTCAGCCGCCGCACGAACCTGTTTGGCAAGTTCCTTGCGTCGTTCTTCAGTAAGCTGCGGAATGACCAAAC
Organism: Ligilactobacillus ruminis ATCC 27782; assembly: GCF_000224985.1. Classification (NCBI taxonomy): domain Bacteria; kingdom Bacillati; phylum Bacillota; class Bacilli; order Lactobacillales; family Lactobacillaceae; genus Ligilactobacillus; species Ligilactobacillus ruminis. The sequence goes on along the minus strand of NC_015975.1, from coordinate 906,721 downwards.
GAATTGCACTGCCATCGTTCATCGGCGTCAAGCCGAGATCTGATGCCAACAAGGCATGTTCGACGTCTTTTAAAGAAGACTTGTCATATGGCGTAACAAGCAAAACGCGTGCTTCAGGGACTGAAATTTGCGCCATTTGGTTAAGCGGAGTCGGAGCACCGTAGTATTCAACCATCACGCGATTGAGCAGGCTGGCATTGGCGACGCCGGCACGAATCCCGCCAAGCTCATGCTGCAAAGCGGCTTCTGCTTTTTGCATCTTTTCTTGATATTTAACTAGTTCTGAACTAACACCCATTGTTATTTCTTCCTTCCTGATTATCGATAAATCATCGATCAAGTATTTAAGTATCCGTTGCTTTTTCAAGTCAACCTTTTTGAGGAAATTATCATTGATATCACGAGATAATTCCAAATCATCACCAAATACTATGTTATCTAACCAAAGTAAATTTGTCAAAAATAATCTGACATCAAAAAAGCCGGGAACTGCGCACCCGGCTTTTAAAGCTGTCAATTATTTCGTAACCGTCGTACCGATATTTTCACCGACAACAACTTTCTTGATGTTGCCGTGCTTATTCATATTGAAGACGACAAGCGGAATATCATTATCCATTGAAAGGGAGGATGCCGTCGTATCCATTACGTTAAGACCTTTGTTGATAATATCAAGATGCGTCAAATTGTCATACTTGACCGCATTTTCATCTTGACGAGGATCTGCCGAATATACCCCGTCAACACCGTTTTTGGCCATCAAAATCACATCGGCGTTAATTTCTGAGGCACGTAACGCAGCAGTCGTATCAGTTGAGAAATATGGAGAACCGGTCCCAGCGGCAAAAATCACGATGCGGCCTTTTTCGAGGTGACGCATGGCTTTTCTTCTGATATAAGGTTCAGCAACCTGGCGCATTTCAATCGCCGTTTGAACGCGTGTCGGAACCCCGACCGATTCCAAATTATCCTGCAATGCCAACGCGTTCATCACCGTGCCGAGCATGCCGATGTAGTCGGCTTGCGCACGTTCCATGCCCATCGCTGCACCTGCTTCGCCGCGCCACATATTGCCGCCGCCGACAACAATCGCGATTTCGACTCCGAGATCATGAACTTCCTTGATTTCTTCGGCAACTTTACGGATTTCGGGTGGATTGATGCCATGGCCTGCTTCACCGGCCAATGCCTCACCGCTCAATTTCAAAACAACACGTTTGTATTTAATATCCGCCATCTGAGTTAATTCCTCCTAAATCTTGATTCATTATAGGCCATAAACCATTCTAAGATATGATACCATTATTTTCATATGCTTTCAAACTGCTTTTCTAAAAAGATTTCCATCGTGAAATTCAGAGTTTTACGACATCATCGTCTTTATGACCCCAACGAAGCGGATCTACCAAATTTTCCAACACGAAATTCTCGGTTTCAGACTCGTATTCAAAAACCGCAATGCTGCAATTCGGAATTCCATGCTGATTTCTGATCAATTGCATCGTATCCGACTCGTATTCGTATCGGTTATGCCCGTATAATGGTGTAAATTGATAAAAAAAAGAGAGCCAAGTGCTCAGCTCCCAGGTATAATTAAATCAACAAACAACAATAATACTAGGAGGATGAACAAATGGCCCAATTAAATATTACCTTAAATCAAGAGGAAATTCTACAACTTCTTTCAAAGGATCACGATCAGGCATTTCGCGAACTGCTTCGTAAAAGTCTCAATAGTATTCTGATGGCGGAATCCACTGCTCAGCTCAAGGCTGAGCCTTATGAACGGTCAGAAGAACGCACGGACAGCCGCAACGGCACTCGAGAACGCGAGCTCAAGACACGGATAGGCAAAATCACCTTAACTGTGCCGAGACATCGCAATGTTCCTTTTAAGACTCTTGTTTTCGAGAACTATTCCCGAAGCGAAGCTGCCTTGATCGCCAGTATGGCGGAGATGGTTGTCAGCGGAGTAGCGACGCGTAAAGTGTCGAATATCATGGAAACTTTGTGCGGAACGACATTTTCTAAGTCCTCAGTTTCAGAAGTATGCAAGGATCTGATTGAAAAGGTCAATGAGTTCAAGGACAGACCCTTGACCGGAGACTACCCTTTTTTAATAGTGGATGCAACCTACTTCAAGGTCAGGGACAAACACAGAATTGTTTCCAAAGCGTTTATGATCGCTTATGGTACGAATCAGGAAGGACATCGTGAAATCCTTGGATTTGAAGTATATGACAACGAATCCAAAGAAACTTGGAATTCCTTTCTCCAAAAACTGAAAAAACGTGGCCTCCAAGGGCTTTTGATGATCACTTCTGATGCTCATGAAGGTATTCAGGATGCCGTCAGTAAGGTATTTCCTGAGGTTCCATGGCAAAGGTGCCAGTTTCATTTTGCCAGGAACATTTCGGGAAAATCACCAAAAAAATATCAGGCAGGCATCAGAGCCGAACTTCAGGAAATGTGGAACTGCGAAACTATAGAAGATGCACGTAAAAAACGTGATGAAATCATCGCTGATTACAGAGATGTTGCTGAATCTGCCATGTCATGCCTCGATGAAGGCTTTGAAAGTGCCATGACCGTCATGGCGCTTCCTAAGAATTTGCGGAGATATTTCAGAACATCAAACCATATAGAACGACTGAACAAAGAGCTGAAGCGACGTTCTTCCGTCATCGGAATCTTCCCAAACGAGAACTCGCTGATGCGGCTGATGGGGTTCCGTTCTGTTGGAAAGAAACGATGTCGTTAGCTCCAAGAAAGCCATATTCAGTCCGGCAACCTACGCAAAAATGATCAAGTCTAAGACGGTTGCTGAACTAAAAGAATTGGCAGAGGAACAACAAAAACTAAGAGCTGCGTAAGGTGTATCACTCTTTCCGAAGCTGTCAAGGGAACCTCTTCGAGGTGCGCAGATGGCGCACCCTTGACAGCTCCTTCAAGAGTGATAGTGGACAGACATGGATGCATTCGCATCCCCTGCACAACTTGTGCCTGGGAAAAAATATTTTACACACAAATTAGGACTTGACTCGTATCCGGTGCGAAACGATCCAAAAAAGTTCCGATCGTGCATCCGTGCGAGACGATCAAAATATTTTCTCCTTCTTCTTTTTTCATGATTGCCTTAACGCAATTTTCAAATCTTTCAGCCATTTCTTGAACGGACTCGCCTCCGTACGGAACAAACGCATCGGTGTTGTCAACGAACCAATTCTTAGGCTGCGTGAACTCGCGCTGCCCTTCATAAAGTCCGAAATAAATTTCTTTCAATGCCTTGAGTCTAGTATAGGGCTTGTCCGTGATTAATTCCGCAGTATCTGAAGTTCTTTCCGAAGTCGACGTGTAAACTGCTGAAAAATCAACGTTCCTGAGCGATCTCCCTGCTTCTTTTGCCTGTTTTCTGCCAAGTTCGGTCAGCGGCGAATCACACCATCCTTGAGTCATGTGCAATTCGTTAAACAACGTTTGACCGTGGCGCACCAAATATAGTTTTTTCATGTCTCTCACCTCGAAATTTATCCTGTCTGTTAATTTTAAAAAAATGAAAAGAACTTCTTATGGATATTTTGCGATTTTTTTCACTGCTTCTTTTAAAATCAAGCATACTCTTGCTATAATTGATAATGTTGAGATATAAAGAAAGGATTGAAATTTCGTTGACTAACCAAACTCGACAAAAAAGGTCTCATCCTCAAAAGCGAAGCCCGTTCTCCAAAAGCAGCCTGTTGCTCATGCTGCTTGTTCTCGGACTCGGTTTCATCTTGGGCTATCGGACCAGGACTTATATGAATCAGATAGTTGTCGAAACAACTGATGCCGTGTTAAAAGAAGGTCCCGGCACTGAATTTCCGCAAAAAAGCTTCCTGAAAAAAGAACAACGTCTGACCGTCTATTCAAGAAAGAATCACTGGCTTCACGTTAAAACGGACAACGGCAAAACAGGATGGGTCGCTGATTGGATGATTGCCGATGGTTATAAGAACCCGATCGAAAAGCTCAGCGATGCGACGATCGTCATTGATGCCGGTCACGGCGGCGCAGATTCGGGCGCATTGTCAATCAAAAACAAGATGGAAAAGAAGTACACGCTCCTTTATGCCAAAGAACTTGAGCAAAAGCTTGAAAGTTATGGTACCAAGGTCTACATGACGCGTTCTTCAGATAAAACGGTCAGCCTTTCTTCAAGACCGATTCTTGCCCAACAGGTTCATGCCGATGCTTTCATCAGTATTCACTTTGATTCTTGCGATCAGCCGAATGCCGCTTCGGGATTTACGACATATTACTATCACACCGGCAAATCGCTTAAACTCGCACGCTGCATCAACCAGAGCTTCGGAGCCCTGGGACTTGAAAATCGCGGTGTTGACAAAGGAGATTTTCTCGTTATCCGTGACAACACTCAGCCGTCAGTTTTGCTTGAAATGGGCTACATCAACACCCAAAAGGATTTCGAAAATATCTCCGATCCTTCATATCGCAGCGAAGCAATGGACGACGTCGTAAAAGGCCTAAAGAAGTTTATTGAAAATAACGATTGAAAAAGAGGCTGCCTCAAATTAAAAACCCGAATGATGCCGGGGTTTTGCGGATGCGTGACAATCGCCTGCTATGTCGGAACAACCCAAAAACAAAACGTGTCTGTAAATTTTAAATGAGATCTTTCCTTGAACAGCACTGTATTTTATAAAATAAAAAATGCCGGACAAAGCCAGTCGCAAATCGACCGTCTTCGTTCGGCATTTCGTTAAATTCAAGCAGAAAGCAGGAATTTTTGCTGTCAACTATTTGTTTTCCGTTCTCAGATACAGTTCTTCCAACTGCTTTTCGGAAACGGTGCTCGGGGCATTCGTCAATGGTTCTGACGCCTTGGAATTCTTAGGGAAGGCAATCACTTCACGAATATTGTCTTTGCCGGCAAGAAGCATTGCGAAACGGTCAAGGCCAAGAGCCAGGCCGCCATGAGGAGGGAATCCGTAATCAAGTGCCTCCATGAACCAACCGAATTGTGCTTCAGCGCTTTCCTTCGTAAATCCAAGCGCTTTGAACATCTTTTCCTGGATATCGCGACGATGGATACGAATCGAACCACCGCCAAGCTCATACCCGTTCAAAACGATGTCATAGCTTTGAGCATGACATTTGTGCGGATCCGTTTCAAGCAGATCCAGATCTTCTTCGTTTGGCATCGTGAACGGATGATGAGCTGCGATATAGCGTTCAAATTCCTCGCTGTACTCAAACAACGGCCAGTCGACGACCCAAATGAACGCAAATTTGGAATTGTCGATCAGATCAAGTTCCTTTGCAATCGAAACGCGCAAATATCCAAGAGAATCAGCAACGACCTTGCGATTGTCGGCAACGAACAACAACAGGTCGCCAGCTTTGGCACCGGTTGCTTCTTTGACTTCTGCTTCCTTTTCTTTGAAGAACTTGGAAACGGGACCGGCCAAGCCTTCGTCCGTCACTTTCATCCAAGCCAGGCCTTTGGCGCCGAAACGCTTGATGTATTCCTGCTTTTCTTCGATCTTTTTGCGCGAATACTTATCAGCACCGCCAGGAACGACGATTGCTTTGACCTGACCGCCGTTTTCAAGCGCCGAATCAAAGACCTTAAAGCCGGCACCCTTGACGACTTCTGCCATATCCTGCAATTCCATGCCAAAACGAATGTCCGGCTTGTCTGAACCGAAACGATCCATCGCTTCGTTCCAAGTAATCTGCTTGATCGGCGTTTCAATTTCGATTCCAAGAGTTTCTTTCATGACTGCTTTCAGCAAGCCTTCCGTCATTTCGCGAATTTCATCAGCCGTCATGAATGACATTTCCATATCAATCTGAGTAAATTCAGGCTGACGATCACCGCGCAGATCCTCATCACGGAAGCAGCGCGCAATTTGATAATAGCGATCATAGCCTGCCCCCATCAGCAATTGCTTAAAGAGCTGCGGTGATTGCGGAAGTGCGTAGAAATGTCCCGGATAAACACGCGACGGAACCAGATAATCACGGGCACCTTCAGGAGTCGAGCGCGTCAAATATGGCGTTTCGATGTCAAGAAAATGGTTTTCATCCAAATAACGATGAACGGTTTGCGTGATTCGATTTCTGATCATCAAAGAACGCTGCATTTCAGGACGACGCAAATCGAGATAACGATAACGCAGACGAGTGTCGTCAGTTGCCGTCGTATCATCTTCGATGCTGAATGGAGTCGTTTTTGCTTCGTTTAAAATCGTGACCTTGCTTGTTTCAACTTCGATTTTGCCGGTTTTCATATTCGGGTTGACGGCATTTTCAGCACGACCGACGACCTTGCCGACGATTTCGATTACGTATTCGCTTTTAAGCGTTTCGGCAATTTTGAATGCTTCTTCTGAAATTTCATGACTGAAAACAAGCTGAACCAAGCCTTCACGATCGCGAAGGTCTGCAAAAATCAAATTTCCCAAATTGCGGCTTTTTTGTACCCAGCCTTTCAAAACCACTTCTTGACCGAGATACTTTTCATCGACCAATCCAGCGTATGTCGTTCGCTTCATTTAATATCTTCCTTTCCTACTTTGCAAGTTTCGCAAAGTCTTCATAAACATCATTTAAGGAAACGCTTATTTCTTCGCCTGTTTCCATTTTCTTCAAATTAGCTTTTCCTTCGGCAAGTTCCGTTTCGCCGATCGTCAAGGTATACTTGGCGTCAAGCTTGCTTGCCGTCTTGAATTGCGCCTTTGGCTTGCGCGACAGATAATCGCGATCGGCACTGAATCCCTGGCGTCTCAATGACATTGCAATCTTAAGCGTTTCAGCATTCGTGCTTTCACCGATGCCGACAACGTAAACGTCAAGATCGTTTTCGATGTCAAATGCATCCTCTTCTGCCTCCAAGATAAGCAGCAAACGCTCAACGCCAAGACCAAAGCCGATGCCCGGCGTTTCAGGTCCGCCAAGCTGTTCAACCAGACCGTTGTAGCGTCCGCCGGCACAAACGGTTGTCCACTTGCCTGAAAAGACCTTGGAATCGCTCATGATTTCAAAAATCGTATGGTTGTAGTAATCAAGGCCGCGAACCATGTTTGAATCGATTTCGTATTCGATGCCAAGGTCGTCAAGCAACGATTTAACCGTTTCAAAGTGCTTTTTTGCATCGTCCGTCAAATAATCGAGAATTGACGGTGCTCCTTCAACGATTTTTTGATCGCCTTCATCTTTTGAATCCAACACGCGCAACGGATTTTTGTGAAGACGTTCTTTTGAATCATCTGAAAGTTCCGCTTCAAAAGGTTCGAGATAATCAATCAAAGCTTGTCGATAAGCCGCGCGCGACTCATTGTCGCCAAGCGTGTTCAAAGCAAGCTTAAGACTGTTCAAACCAAAACTCTTGAGAAGTTCGATCGCCATTGCGATGACTTCAACGTCAAGCGTCGGATTGTCGACGCCGAATGCTTCGACGCCGATTTGGTGAAATTCGCGGAAACGTCCGGCTTGCGGGCGTTCATAGCGAAACATCGGTCCGATGTAATATGTCTTGAACGGCTTTTGAATTTCTGGTCCGTAAAGCTTGTTTTCCACATAGCTGCGAACGACTCCAGCAGTTCCTTCAGGACGAAGCGTAACGTGACGATCGCCCTTGTCAAAAAAATCATACATTTCCTTTGTCACAATGTCTGAAGTTTCGCCAGACGTTCTTGAAAAGACCTCAAAGTTTTCAAAAATCGGCGTTCTCATTTCCTGATAGCGAAATTTTTTGAATAATGCACGTGCCTTTTTTTCAATAAATTGCCATTTTTCGGAATCGCCCGGCAAAATATCGGCAGTGCCCTTTGGACGTTGGTACTTCATTTTTAATTCCTCCTGTTGATTTTCCGGCAACAAAAAAGCCCCTATCGATCATCTCTGATCGACAAGGGCGCAAAAGCACGGTACCACCTTGGCTTATAAACTCAGGGATAACGCGCCATGTCGCGGTGCTTTCATCAAGCACGCCTCGAAAGTGTCTTTCGAAAAGTCGATCCGTTGGACTTTGCAGCATCCGTCCACTCTCTGTGCGGTCTTCCTTTCTACTCCTCTTTTTCACCGGTTCATTTATGATAAATACAGTGTACTAAATATCAAATGTTAAGTCAAGCGTTGTTACGGCTTGTTTTTATTGAACAAGCAAACACATCTCACCTGATCGGCAAACCTTTAGCGTACGTTTCTTTAGCTTCCGTCAGCGTCATTTCATTGAGACCGCCATCAAAGCGCTCAAAGACAACCACCTCATAGTCATCTTTAGCCATATTTGCACCTCACGTTACAAATGAAAGTCAGCTATTTTTTCTGGCTGCTCTCATCTCACGTTCCTTGCGTCTTTTCTTTCCATACTCTTCTAATTCTTTTGCTCTTTCTTTTTGAAGACGCAGTTCTTCTTCGGTATAATCCGGCTTGCGTGATTCTGCATAGATTCGCTCCAGATAATATTTTCGAGCCAATTCCTTACTCAACATAAAAATATCACCTCAATTTATAAATATACAAACCAGCCACTTTTTTCACTAACTCTAAATCAGCACCACCGTTTATAACAAACTCTCGCTGCTTTCTATATGCTTCATCAGCTATCAACTCAACGTAACCGCCATTACTTCCCCTGGGAACAATAATTGTCACATTGGGTACCTTTCCTATTGCTGCCCCAGGTGCGACCGACGTACTCGTAAATTTGTAGGAAACACCGACTAAGTCTCTAGGATAGAAATCATTTCTGTATGCTATTATATCATCCTTCAACCTAAATGATATGGCGGCCTTGATATTGTCTGCGTTTCTCAAAATGATTTCCTTATCTAGAGTATACTCTTATTTAATCGATGTTGATGATAAGAAAAATTACGTCAATTATCACGGAAATTAAAGCAGTAAATTAAAGAATAAATTATTCATATGTGTGCAAACTGTGTGCAGACTTTTTTAAAACATACTAAAACATATGAAAACTCAGAAACAAAAAAATCGCCTATAAACGTTATCATATCAACGTTTATGGGCGATTTTAAAATTATTTGAACTATAGCATATTGAACTATAGCATATTGTTTATAAAAAGGAGAGTACAGGATTTGAACCTGCGCGCCGGTACTACCGGTTCGCCGGATTTCGAGTCCGGTGCATTACCACTCTGCCAACTCTCCACAACAGCATTAATTATATCAACTAATATTGCTATTGGCAAGAGGAAATTTCATTATCTTTTAAATAATTCTTTTTTTATGCCGTGATTGACGAGATAAGCCACTTTCTTGGCACGAGATTGATGCTTGAAAGCATATTCTGCTTTCAACGCACTGGATTTGTCAGAAAATTCTTCGTGATATATCAGCTTGACGGGCCGCCTGTTTCGCGTATATTTGGCTCCTTTGCCGCTGTTGTGCTTTGCTGTACGAACTTTCAAATCGGTCGTAAACCCTCCGTAAAGCGTTTTGTCAGAACAAAGAAGAACATAAAAATAATATTTTTTATCCATATACGATCTTCCTGACTTCTTCCGTGTACTTCCCGTTTTCTTCGTAGACGAAAAGCGGCGGCATAAAGCGAAGTCCGCCCGGCTTGCCGTCTTTTATGGCTTCAACGAGCACCATGTTTGCTTCGCGATTCCTTTTTGGATAGACGAACTGCACTCGTTTCGGCTCCAAACGATGCTTCTTCATCAATTCGATCATTTCGATCAAGCGTTCCGGACGATGAACGTACGAAACCCTTCCGTTCATTTTGAGCAAACCGCTGGCCTGTTCAATCGTCTGTTCAAGCGTCACCGCAAGCTCATGCCGAGCCAATGCCAAATACTGATTGGGATTTTTCTTGCTGTCGGGCTGATCTTCAAAATACGGCGGGTTGCAGGTCACCGTATCGATCGAGTCCTTTGCCAAATACTCAAAAACATTGTTCAAATCATCGTTGATCACCGTTACGCGTTCTTCCAAACCGTTTAGGTCAATGCTTCTTTTTGCCATGTCGGCCAAACGCGGCTGAATTTCGACTTCGTAGATTTGCGCACTGGATTTTGGCGTCAAAAAAAGACCGACCGCACCGTTTCCTGCACATAAATCAACTATTTTCTGCTCCTTTTTCTTAGCCGGGTTGGCAAAATCAGCCAATAAAACGGCATCTAACGAAAACGAAAATACCTCGCTGCTTTGAATAACCTTTATGCCGTTTGAAAAAAGCGCATCGACGCGCTCATTTGCATGAATTTCAACATCCATTTCTTTTCCCTCGTTCACTTGTTTAGGATATCTGTATATTATACCATTTCCTGGTCAGCTTTTCGAAAAACTTGTAATTTATGTCGTTTCATTTTAATATTAGGTGTGAATACATTTTGAAAGGGAGAAAAAATTTGTTCTATTCTTTTATCAGAGTCGTTGCGCGATTCATCGTCTTCGTTTTAAACGGCAACGCTCATTATGAAAATAAAGATAAACTTCCAAAGGGAAACTATATCCTGGTTGCGCCGCACCGTGCTTGGTTTGACATGATCTATTTCGCTTTGGCGGCGGCACCGAAAAAATTTTGTTTCATGGCCAAAAAGGAACTTTTTAAAAATCCAATCCTGAAATTCATCTTGGTTCATGCCAATGCTTTTTCGGTCGATCGAGAAAATCCAGGGGCATCAGCCATCAAAAAACCTGTCAAACTGCTAAAAAGCACCGATTTGTCGCTCATAATCTTTCCGTCCGGCACGCGTCACAGCCAAAACCTCAAAGGCGGTGCCGTTTTGATTTCAAAACTTTCCGGAGTTCCGCTTGTTCCCGTCGTCTACCAAGGACCCGTAACCTTTAAAGATTTATGCAAACGCCAAAAATTAACGGTTCGTTTCGGAGATCCGATTGAAGTCAATCGTAAAATGAAACTGACGGATGAAAATCAGGCTGAAATTCTTGAAAAAATGAATCAGGCATTCGATAAGCTCGATAAAGAAATCGATCCGAACTACCATTATGTCGATCCGCATCCGAAAAAATAACCGAGACCGTCAGTTTATCTGGCGTTTTTTGCTTTATTCGCAAATAATTTCAAAGCTAAAAAATACCTGCTGCAATCGCTCATCATTGAAGTGCAATAAAAAAGTTAGACAAAATTAAACAATTAAGCTGTCATGGCATGATTTCGGTATTCTACCGGAGTCATGCCTTTTGTTTTTAAAGAAACCCGTTCGTAATTAAAGAAATGGATATAGTCTTGAACCATCATTTGAAATGCAGTAATGTCTTCAAATAATGGTAGCCCATCCAGCAACTCAGTTTTCAGTATGTGGAAAAAGCTTTCCACTGGTGCGTTATCCAGACAATGTCCCTTACGAGACATACTTTGAACAAAGTGATGGTTAGCCAATCTTTGAGTATAGTAAGGCAACTGATACTGCCATCCCTGATCCGAATGAATCAAGGGGCAGGCATGATCAGGAAGATTCCTGATTAATTCATCCACAGTCCTTGTAATTAAATCTGAATTCGGGTGAAGGCTGACCTGACATGCCAGAACTTCCTTACTGGCCTCATCAGTCATCACCGAAAGGTAAGCCCAGGTTTGATTAGCCAGACGGACCTGACTGACATCTGTATGGCACACCTGATAGGGTTTTGTCGCGCAAAAGTTCTGATGTAATCGGTTAGGAGCAAGATGACCTACGGTACCTCGATAGGACGAATACTTTCGATTTTGATGACGGTTGTAGATGGTTACCTGAATGTCCAGGTCACGCATTAGCCTCCGAACGGTATCACCAGCCAGATGAATTCCCAGACGTTCCAATTCAACTTGAATTCGTCGATAACCGGCAGTGAAACGATTTCTCATGGAATACTTCTGCGCAATAATCATCATCTGCCTTTTAACTTCATGATACTTGTCAAACTTATTACTGATGCGCTTACGTTCATCATAGTAAGTTGCCCGTTTCAACTCTAATTTAGACAGTAAGTCATTAAGACTGAAACGTTCAGCTTTAGGCATTTGTAACTGTTCGGCCCTGATCTGGTCAAGAATCATCGTTTTCCGTCGTGCTTTGAGTTCCAGAACAGGGCCGCCGCTTTTTTTAATATGGCTGCGTCCAGACGTGCATCATACAATTCTTTCTTTAGCTTGATAATTTCAGCCTTCAGCCGCTCATTTTCGCTCAATTCTGATGATGTTGGTTTCTTTTCCGGGTGTTTTGGTGATTTCATTTGTTTTGGCTTCCTTCCCTTTTGATGAGGACGCAAAGCTTCTATACCACCCGTTTTAAATAGTGTCCTCCAATGGGATACTTGACCTGGAAGCAGATCAAACCTGGCAGCAACTTCAGCTATGGTTACCTCATGTGTTTGATAATAGTCTATCACAGCCAGTTTAAAATCAGTGTCAAATATTCTCTTATTTCTACTATGACGAATTTTACCTTGAAGTCGATATGTTTGAATCCAGCTTCGAACAACCCTTGAATTGAGGTTGTATTCTCGAGCTAATTGGATACTCGTTGCCATTCCCTGATTATATTTACTAATAATTTCCGCTTTCAGTTCCTAACTGTACTTGGCCATAAAAATACCCCACAATCATTAGACTACTTTGTCTAACAATTATAGGGCACTTCAGATGCAACAGGTATTTTTCTTTAATTCGAATTAATTTTTATGCGCCTTGCCCTTGTGTTTGCGCACTTTGCATGCGATAAAGCTCAGCATAGCGTCCGTTCAAAGCAAGCAGGCTTTCGTGATTGCCGCGTTCAACGATATTGTTGCCCTTGTCAAGAACAAGAATCAAATCGGCATCCTTGATCGTTGACAGACGGTGGGCAATCGCAATCGTCGTTCTGCCCTTTCGCATCTGATTCATCCCGTGCTGAATCATCATTTCAGTCTGAGTGTCGATATTTGCCGTTGCTTCATCTAGAATCAAAATTTTAGGATCTCTGACGATCGTTCGCGCAAATGAAAGAAGCTGCCTCTGTCCGGCTGAAAAAGCTCCTCCGCGTTCAAAGACCTTTGAATCATATTTTTGCGGAAGTTTTTCGATAAATGACGAAGCATTGACAAATTCAGCTGCTTCTTTGACTTGTTCATCGGTAATCGATTTGTCATACATCCTGATATTCGTCTTGATGTCGCCATAAAACAAGAACGGCTCTTGCAAAACAAGTCCCAGCTTGCTCCTCAGTTCGGCAGTCGAATAATCTCTGATGTCATGTCCGTCGATTAAAATCTGACCGCTCGAAAACTCATAAAATCGCATTAAAACATTGATGATTGAACTTTTGCCGCTGCCGGTATGTCCGACCAAAGCAACGGTCTGCCCTGGTTCAACGGTAAAATTGATGTTTTTCAAAACCGGATTGTCTTCATCGTAACCAAAAACAACATCCTTAAACTCGATTCGCCCGGCAGTAATTTCAGCATCAGACTCTTCATTTTGCTTAGGGGCATACGTTTTTTCGTCCATGATTTTCAAAATGCGACTTCCGGCAACGATTCCGTCCTGAAAAACGGACATGTAATCCATCACATTCGTCATCGGATTGAAGAAGTTTTGCACATACGACAGGAACGCATAGATAACACCTGCCTTGACGAAATTATCCAATCCTTGAACGCCAAAATATGTCAAAGTTACCAACTCAGCCAAATTGAACAATAACGTAACAATCGGAAAGAGCAGCAATGAGTTGATCTTGATCATCTTGAAACGCATCTGCATATATGCTTCGTTTTCATCTTCAAATTCATGCGTGATTCGTTTTTGTTGCCTGAATTGCTGAATAATGCTGATTCCCATCAAAGATTCGTTCAGTTTCGTGTTGATTCGACTGAGATATTCGCGCAGGCGCCGATAAATTTTTGAACTTAATTTTTCATAAAGATAAGTCGTCGCAAAAATCACCGGCAAAAAAATCAGAGTCAGACAAGCTAACGAAACGCTCACGCTTGCCATTGCGAAAAATGCTGAAATAACCGAAAAACTTGCGACAAAAATCGTCAAAAAAAGCGTCCAAAAATCAAATAGCGTTTTCGTATCGTTCGTAACCCTTGAAACGATGGAACCCGCAGGCACGTTATCAAAATATTTGAGTCCTAACGTATGAAGCTTTTTAAAAAGTTCAACGCGAATTCTTTCAAGCGTTCGTTCGGCACCCATTCCAAAGGCAAACTGTTGTATGAACTGAGTTGCCGCCTTAATGATCGTTCCTAAAAAATACAGTCCGGCAAATGCCCAAATCATATTCATCGTCGTGTTCGAATTCGTCAGGTAATGATCAAGGTAGTATTGCAATGCACGAGGCAATGCGATATTGATCAGACTCAAAACAAGCGCAAACACGATTGCCGTAATGAACTGCCCTTTAAATTCCATTGCGTAAGGAATCAAGCGTTTAATAATCGTTTTTTGCTCTTTTCTTGTAAATGATCTTGCCCAAACCGACTCATGTTTCATTATGCCTCATCCCCCTTTCCGATATTTTGCTCAAGTCGCTGCATCTCAAACGTTTTTTGGTACCATCCTCCGTTTTGGGCAAGCTGCTCATGCGTTCCTCGTTCAACGACCGTCCCATGATCGATTACGATAATTTCATCGGCTCCCATAACCGAGCTCAAACGGCTGGCAACCATGATTGTCGTGCGATCCGCACGATTTTTCTTGATTCGTTCAAGAATGTGCTTTTCCGTTTTTGCGTCGACAGCAGAAAGCGAATCGTCCAAAATCAACAGTTCGGGCGAAACCATCAGTGCTCTGGCAATGGCCAAGCGTTGTTTTTGCCCTCCTGAAAGAGAGACGCCCATTTCCCCGACTTCAGTATCATAGCCTTCCTGCATCTGAACGATGTCTTCATCAAGATCGGCAGTATAGGCAGCTTTTTCGACTTCTTTTTGATCGGCCAAAGGCTTGGCAAACCGAATGTTTTCACGAATGCTTGTTGAAAATAAGAAGCTTGTCTGCGGAACATAACCGATTTGCGTCAGGAAATCCTGCATTTGATAATCGCGAATATCATGACTGCCAAACGTGATCTTACCGTCATAGCTGTCAAATTCACGCATCAAAAGACGTAAAATCGTGGATTTCCCGGCACCGGTTCGGCCAACGATTCCAAGTACTTTGCCAGGTTTTACCTCAAATTTGACATTTTGCAAATTGACGCCGCGATCTTTTTGATCAGGATACTTAAATTCCTTAATGTCAAATGCAAGCTCTCCTTCAACATCTGAATGTTCTTCAAGTTTTGGCTGAACCCAGTGATTCTTTTCTCCAAGAAGCAGCATGATTCGATCGTAGCTGGCAGTGCCGCGTTCAAGAATGTTGAACAAACGTCCGATAGCAAACATCGGCCAAATCAATTCAGACAGATAAGAAACAAACGATACGAGCTGCCCGATTGAAATCGTTCCGTTCAAAACCGAACTGCCTCCGTAAACAATCGTCATAATGTATGAAAACCCCAAAATAATCGTCGTTGCCGGATCAAACAAGGAATCAATCACGATCGATTTTTTGTCGGCAGCAATCGTCTTGTCAACATGACGTTCAAAATCTTCAATGTCCTGCTTTTCCTGTCCAAGCGTTTTAATAACCTTGACGCCTGTAATGCTTTCTTGCGTCTTATTGTTCAGATCTGAAAATGCAGCCTGGGCATCACTGAACGCATCATGAATCTTCTTGCCAAGATATGTTGCTTCCAAAGCTAAAAAAGGCAAAGGAATGATTGCTAAAATAGTCAAGCGCCAGTCAACGAAGATGCACATCGCAATCAAAGTCGAACAGCCCGTCATCAACGAATCTGCCAAAGTCAAAATTCCTGAACCTGCGACTTCTCTGACCGCATCAACGTCATTGGTCGCATGCGCCATCAAATCACCGACGCGATGGTTGGCATAAAACGTCTGATCCATCTTCATAAAATGCTGAAAAAGACGACTTCTGATTTGCCTTTCTAAAATAAATGACGTGCCAAATATGTATTTTCTCCAAACATAACGCATCAGATATCGCATAACGGAACTGAAAAGAAAAATCAAAAGCATTAGACACAAAAAATTTGGTTTCAGGTTTCTCTGCGAAATGGCATCAACGATGCTTCCGATCACCTTAGGAGGAACGATTGTCATGATTGCCGTCACGAACAGAGCTAAAACGCCGATAACGTAACGTTTTTTCTGTTCTTTGAAAAACCAGTCCAAACGTTTAAAAATACCCAAAATAAACACCCCTTTTCTAAAAAATAAAAAAGCCAGGCACGCAGAAATCGCATCCCTGGCTTGATTTCAGCAAGATTTAAACATATGATCATTTCTTATCCATGTTTGCTTTCATTGCTGTCATCATTTGGTGAAGTTTCTTTTCGGAAGGCTTTTGGCCCATTTGGACCATCATCGTCCTTAACATTTGCTCATTGATAGGAGGATTCTTCTTTAAATAATCTTCCATATACTTGCGAGCCGCAAAAAAACCACCTGCAAAGCAAGCCAAGCCCACTAATACGATGATCAGCACTAAGACTGGTGTCGACATACTAACGCCCCCTTCTGATTAAAACTAAGTCTCAACAAATAATTTTACACAATATCAAATAAAAAATAAAGTGAAACCTCAAGAAACTTTACCTTGTCTGCTAATCATCACGCAATCCGCGTTTCCTTTGGATGTTTTTAACCTTCTCGGGCGTGACTTCCTTACCGTCTTTATCATAAATTTGAAGCATTTCAATTCGATTTCTGAATCCTTCGCGAAAAATAGACAAGTATGTCTCGCGAAGGCTTTTTTGTTCTTCTTTTTCTTCCGGAGTCAGACCGACAGTCTTTTTCCTGTTGGCCAACTCATTGATTCGATCGATGAGATTTTGCGGAATTTGACCATTATCCATCAATGGAGCCTCCTATTTTTAAATTCAACATGGCTAATGATATCTGAAATTTAAGAAAAAAACAAGTTTTTTGCTCACACGTTCGGAAAAGTTTTTGAACGAACTTTAGTTTGATTATCGATTGATTTATGTTATAATGATAACAAAATATAAAAGGGGGTGTACCCATGCCAAAAAAGCCATCAGAAAAACGCCAAATCAAGGTTTTGCGCTACATCTACAACACGGTTCAAGAGAAAGGCTATCCTCCAACCGTTCGCGAAATTTGCAAAGCAGTGGAACTTTCTTCCACTTCAACGGTTCACGGTCATTTGGCACGTTTAGCCAAACGCGGCTATCTCAAAAAAGACCCGACCAAGCCGCGTGCAATGGAAATTACGCCAGAAGGCCTGGAAGCCATCGGTGAGACTCCCAAGAAAACGAAAATTCCGGTTATCGGTACCGTCACTGCCGGTGCGCCAATTCTTGCCGTTGAGGAAACAACCGAGTATTTTCCGCTTCCTCCGGAATTTGAAAGCGCAGATGACTTGTTCATGTTGACAATTCGTGGCGAAAGCATGATCAATGCCGGAATTTTAAACAGTGATCAGGTTATTGTCCGCAAGCAGAACTATGCTGATAACGGGGACATCGTTATTGCGATGACCGAAGATAACGAAGCAACTTGCAAACGATTCTTCAAAGAACGTGACCATTACCGCTTGCAACCGGAAAATGATACGATGGCACCGATTATTTTAAACAGCGTCAGCATCGTTGGCAAAGTAATCGGTCTGTATCGTAATATGATTCGATGACTCAAATAATAAATGCGATTGCCCCATGAAAAGAAGGCAATCGCTTTTTTTACGAACAAAGGTCGCTGCCTTGCCCTAAGGTTTGACAACAACCTTTGTTTTAATTTTTTCTTGTCTCTTTGGCCATCTTGAAAAGTTCCTGCGCATGCTCCAAAGTCAATTCCGTAATCTTTGATCCGGACAGCATTCTTGCCAACTCTTGGACCCTTTCGCTATTATTCAAGAACTTGACGTGCGTTTCGGTTCTTCCGTCGATGACGTGCTTTGCAATAAAGTAATGGTGATCAGCAATTGCCGCAACCTGAGGCAGATGCGTAATGCAAAGAACTTGCGAATTACGAGAAATCAGACTGATTTTTTCAGCAATTGCCTGAGCAACGCGTCCGCTGACGCCGGTATCGACCTCGTCAAAAATAATGCTTGTTACGCCTTGTTTTTGTGCAAAAATAGTTTTCAAGGCCAGCATGATTCGCGATAATTCACCACCGGATGCAATTTTTGCCAGTGCGCCCATTTCTTCGCCAGGATTCGTTTGAATGTAAAATTCAACCCGATCAATCCCGTCTTCATTCAATTCAGCTGCATTTTCCTTAAGAAACTTGACTTCAAAAACGGCTTTATCCATGCAAAGTTCAGCAAGCTGCTGATGAATCGCTTTTTCCAGACCTTTAGCCACGGCTTTTCTTCTTTCGCTAAGCTTTGCAGCTAAAGACAGCGCCTCAGACCGTGCCTTTTTGACGCTTTCTTCTTGTTCGCTTGAGTCTCTGTCAACTTGCTGCATTTCGTCAAGTTCGGCAGAAATTTTCTCAAAATATGCCAAAATCTGCGGAATCGAGTCTCCGTATTTGCGCTTTAACTGATGAATCGTTTCAAGTCTTGCTTCGATTTCATCCAAGCGATTTTCATCCCACTCCATTGTATCAAGCTCATTTGAAACGTCTCTGCCGACATCTTGCAGGCCGTAAAAAGCCTCTGAAATTTTATCGGCTATCGAACTCAGTTTGTCGCTGATTCCTGCAACCTTGTTCATTTCCTCCATGACGTTTCCAAGCACGCCCAAAACATCGAATTCTTCGCCGTTAAAGGCTTCATAGCCCGTTTCAAGCGCATCATGAATCATTTGGTAATTGTCAAGCTCTTCTTTTTCCGAAAGAAGTTTTTCTTCTTCGTCAGAGACCAGATTGGCCGACTTGATTTCCTGAACCTGAAACTGCAGCATGTCCATCCTTTGCGCCCACTGCTTTTCGTTCGTCTCTCTTTTTTCAAGTGACTTTTTCTTTTTCAAAAAATCCGCATATCGTTCATGATACTCGTTTAAAAGCGGAGCAAGAGAATTGTCGAATCCATCGAGCAGCTTGATGTGATTTTCAGGATGCATCAATTCCTGATGTTCGTTTTGGCCATGAATATCAATCAGCGTTTCGCCAACGCGACGAAGCGTGGTCAAGTTGACCATCGCCCCGTTGATTCGACAAATATTTTTACCGCTTCGATAAATGTCGCGCTGCAAAATAAGGCCGTCGCTTTCAACGTCAATTCCGAATTCATCGAGAACGTCATTTGTCTTTGAATCTCCGGGAACGTCAAATAATCCTTGAATCACGGCTTTGTTTGCACCTTTTCTGATAAAATCGACCGAACCTCGTCCACCGGAAAGCAATCCCAAGGCATCAATGATAATTGATTTTCCGGCACCGGTTTCACCGGTCAGGACCGTCATTTGGCTTTGAAACTCCAGATCCATTTTTTCAATGATTGCAAAATCGCGAATCGTCAACTCTTGAAGCAAAATATGACCCCCTGAAACTATTCTTCGCCAATCATGTCAAGGAGCTTGTGGTGTATCTTTTGTGCATCCTCGTCCGACTTGGCAAACAGCATCACCGTATCATCATCACCCAAGGCCGCAAATACCTCATCATATGCCATCTGCGTAATCAAACTGGTAATAACCGGGCCGTTTCCGGGCAAAACCTTAAACACGCACATGTCGCGCAAGAAATCTGACGATACGTATGCCTCTTTCAAAATGCGATTGAGTTTCTTTTCAGTACTTGTCTTGACAGAAGGTGGAACGCTGTAACGATACTCTCCATTTGGCGTTGGCACCTTCAAAAGCTGCATGTCTTTAACGTCGCGCGAAATCGTTGCTTGAGTTACTTCGATTCCCTTAGCTTGCAGAATCGCAACCAAATCTTCCTGACGATAAATGTCATTTTCTTGCAGAATCCTTCGAATGATGCGCTGTCTGTCTATTTTCCTCATTTATCTCACCTTTCTCTACTTACGTTCAAGAACGGCATGTGCCTGTTTAACGACTGCCGCTGCATCAACTTCGGGCATGATTTTTCCCTCTCCGTCAACGGATTTCAGGTGTATCAGAAATTCGATGTTTCCCTGACCTCCGGTGATCGGCGAAAAATCTAATTCGCAAACATCGTAACCGACGCTTGCGGAAAAGACCATTATGTCTTGAACGACTTCCAAATGAGTTTTAGGATCATGCACGATTCCGTGCTTGCCGACTTTTTCTCTTCCCGCTTCAAATTGAGGCTTGATCAAAGCAACGACGCTCCCGCCCTCTTTGATGATTGAGTGCAGATTCGGCAAAATCAAATGCAGAGAAATAAACGAAACGTCAATCGTGGCAAAGTCAGGCTGACCGCTTGTAAAATCATCTTTCTTTGAATATCTGAAATTGGTATTCTCCATTACGACGACCCGATCATCTTGTCTCAATTTCCACGCAAGCTGATTGGTGCCAACGTCAAGCGCATAACTCATCTTGGCACCCTTTTGCAAAGCTGCGTCGGTAAATCCTCCGGTTGAAGAACCGATATCCAAAACGGTCTTGTCCTTAATCGAAAGATGAAAGACTTTAAGCGCTTTTTCAAGCTTCAATCCGCCTCGACTGACGTACGGCATTTTAGTGCCCTTAAAATGAAGCTTCGTTTCAGGATCAACCTTCATTCCCGGCTTGTCCAAACGTTCTTCATTTTCTCCGAGAATCTCCCCGGCCATAACCGCACGTTTGGCCTGCTCGCGCGTTTCAAATAAGCCTTGTTGAACCAACAAGACGTCAATTCTTTCTTTTTTCATCTAATTCTTACCTGCTTTAAAATAATTCAATAACTCTTCAAGCAACATCGTTTTTGCGCCAAATTCTTCTGCCAGCACTTCCAGATGCGCTTTGGCATTCGCTTTTGCTTTTTCAAGTTCCTCGTATGCTCCGTCAAGACCCAACAGTCCAGGATAGGTATTTTTATGCTCTGACTGGTCCTTATGCGTGGCCTTTCCCATTTCTTCCGGAGTCGAAACGACATCCATGATATCGTCATAAATTTGGAATGCCAGTCCAAAACAATTTCCAAGTTCTTTAAGTTCACCCAAAGCCCGGTCAGACACGCCGGCAAGTATTCCGCCTGATTCAAATGCATATCTGAGCAAAGCTCCGGTTTTTTGCGCATGAACGTTTCTAAGCTGAGGCAACGTGAGCTTGACGCCTTCATTTTCAATATCCCCGACCTGTCCGTTGACCATGCCTTGAGGTCCGGCTGCAAACGCCAACCTGCTCATGAGCGTGCACTTTGTCTTTGCGGAAATGCTTGTTTGTCCCAAGCATTCAAAGGCTGTCGTCAATAATCCGTCACCAGCCAAAATAGCCATCGATTCGCCAAAGACTACGTGATTCGTTGCCTTTCCACGCCGAAGCTCATCATTGTCCATTGCCGGCAGATCATCATGTATCAACGAATAAGTATGCACGAATTCAAGCGATGCGCAAACGTCTAAAACGTCTTGATCGATTTTTTTCTTGAAAGAATCGCAAACCAGCATGATAATCATCGGTCTGATGCGCTTTCCACCGGCATCAACCGAATAAGACATCGAATCATGAAGAGTTTTGCGCGTATTGAGCTGTTGCAGATAAACGTCCATTCTTTCATTTAACAAGGGCAAAAATTCTGCTTGAAAATTATCCAGTTCAGAATTATTCATTGTCATCAGCTCGTTCGTAAATTTCTTCTTCTCCGTTCGAATTGATAACTTTCGTCAATGTTTCTTCAGCATCGTTCAGCGTCTTTTGCAAGGTATTGCTGAGATCGATTCCTTCTTTAAACTGAGTCATCGCTTCTTCCAAAGGAACGTTGCCTTTTTCAAGATTGTTTACGATCTGTTCTAATTCCTGCAGCTGCTGTTCGAATGTTTTTTCATTGTTCATTTGTCTCATTCCTTTTCTGTTTCAATAATTGACGCATTTGCATATCCGTCTTGCAAATGCAGTTTGATCTCTTCTCCGACGCTAAGCTCATTGACGCTTTTGATCACGTGATCTTCTTGAGTCACATAGGTAAAGCCGCGGCCCATCACCCTCAGCGGACTCAACATATCAAGCGCATTTTTTGCTTTGATGAAACGATTCTCTGAATTTTTAAGTCGGCTTATTCCTGCGCTTTCAAGCTGTCTTCTGTCTTGTTTCAATTCGCTTTGCAGCAGGCTTATCCTGTCAGGCATGATTCGGCCATACAAAACTTTGTTTGCAACCGTCAAGCGATTTTTTCCCTGACTGATTTTATTTTGCGTCAAACCGATCAGTTCATTTTGCATTCTGTCAAGTTTTTGAAGATATCCTTCATACAAGCGTTCCGGCTGCATGAAAATGTAGGAATTTCTACATTTTTCAAACCGTTGCTTAAGATACTCGATTCGATTTCTCATGCTCTTGACCAAGCGATAGCGCAACTGATCAATCATTGCCAAATCATCGCTTAAAACTGAGGTTGCAAGTTCGGCAGCCGCAGTCGGTGTTGCAGCTCTGACGTCTGCCACAAGATCAGCAATCGTCGTATCGGTTTCATGTCCGACTGAAGAAATAACAGGAATCTTGCTGTCAAAAATCGCCCGTGCGACTTTTTCTTCGTTAAACGGCCATAAATCTTCAATCGAACCGCCCCCTCGTCCGATGATAATCGTGTCAAAATCTCCTCTTGCGTTGACTTCCTTCAAACGTGCGACCAACGTATCAGCAGCTTGCGCACCTTGCACGACTGCCGGAAACAGCACTACTTGGGCGATCGGATATCTTCTGCGAATCGTCGTCCTGATATCTTGAATCACGGCTCCGGAACGGCTGGTAATAACGGCGATACGCTTAGGAAATCTATTGATCGGCTTTTTCGGTGCAGAAAACAAACCTTCTGCCGAAAGCTTTTGCTGAAGTTCTTTGAGTGCCTGGTACAGTGCACCGATTCCTTCAGGCTCCATTGTTTCAACGTAAAATTGATACTTTCCGCTTCCTTCATAAACGTCGACACGACCGCTGACAATGACTTTCATCCCTTCTTCAGGTCTGAACTTGACCTTTGAGAAATCACTTGCAAACATTACGACGTCAATCACTGCATTTTCATCTTTTAAAGAAAAGTATTGATGTTTGGGACGCAGTCGAAAATTGGAAATTTCGCCTGTCAAATACACTCTGCGCATATACGGGTCGGCCGTAAATTTTCGTTTGATGTAACGCGTGAGAGCCGTAACCGTCAGATACTTTTTTTCATCAGACATTCGCAACACTTCTTTCTGCAAATTCAACCGTTTGCTTCATCAGCATCGCAACCGTCATCGGACCTACTCCGCCTGGGACGGGCGTCAAAAACGCAGCCTTGCCCATAACGTCTTTTGCATCAACATCACCGCAAAGCTTTCCTTCCGCCGTCCGGTTGATGCCGACGTCGATAACGACCGCTCCTTCCTTGATGTAGTCCTTGTTGAACATTTTGGCTTTGCCAACGGCAGCAACCAAAATATCTGCTTTTTTCGTAACGCTTTGCAAATCATGCGTTACGCTATGCGCCACGGTTACGGTTGCGCTCGAGTTGATCATCAAGGCCGCCAGCGGTCTTCCGACAAGATTGCTGCGTCCGACGATCACAACCTCTTGTCCTCTGACGTCAATATCATATTCTTTAAGCAATTCCATGATTCCCCTTGGCGTGCATGGAAGCGCTTGGGGCTCATTCATGAACAGACGCCCCATGTTTTCAGGATGAGATCCGTCAACGTCTTTTTTAGGATCAATCGTATCAATAATCGCCTTTTCATCAATATGCTTTGGAAGCGGCATCTGTACCAGAATTCCATGCACGTCAGGATCGTTGTTGTACTTTTCAATCATCTTGATCACGTCTTCTTGTTTGGAATCTGCAGGCATTGTTTCATCAATCGTGTTGATTCCGATTTTTTGTGCTGCGCGATGCTTGTTTCTGACGTAAACCTTGCTTGCTTCGTCGTCACCAACCAAAATTACTGCAAGCGTGGGCGTTACCCCAACCTTTTTTAATCCCTCAACGCTTTTTTTCAAATTCATTTTGACCTTTGCCGAAAGGTCACGCCCGTTCATTATTTCCGTCATCAAAAACACCCCAATGAATATATATTCTGTCTGTTACAAATATTTTACCATAGCAACGCCAAAATACAGAACTTATTTTCAGGCTTTTTTGAAAACAAAAACAGCCGTCACCCGCAAACGGACGACAGCTGTATTGTTTAGATCAAATTGGACAAAACGCCATTGATGAAACGACGTGAAGTCTCATCGCTGAATTCTTTTGAAAGTTCCAAAGCTTCATTGAGAGATACCTTGTTCGGAACCTCTTCAACGAACTTAATCTCATAAACGGCAATGCGCATTAAAATCAAATCGGTTTTATTCAAGCGGGAAATCGGCCATCCCTTTTTCAAATGAGCCGAAATGGCTTCGTCGATTTCCGCAAGATGTTCATTTACTCCGTCAACCAGTTGAGTCAAATACTCGGGAGCTTCAATATCCTTGCCCAATACTGTTTGATACACGTCAGTCGCAACGGCATCAGGGTTGCTGCTCATTGCAAACAGCGTCTGAAATGCCAAGCGCCGAATATCATGTCTAGACATACTCAATTTTCTTCACCATTCTCTTCGCCGAAAGGATTATTAGGATCGATTGCCGGAATTTCCTTTTCAGGGATGATTCCGCAAACGTGAACGTCGACTCCTGCAATTTCAAGGCCAGTCATGAACAAAACTTGTTGCCGAACCTTGTCTTGAATCTCGCAAGCAACCTTTGGCACGGAGACCCCGTAATTTAAAAAGACATAGACGTCAACGAGCAAACCGTCTTCCGTGTTTTCCAATTTAACGCCGCGACCGCGATTTTTACGTCCGATGAGTTCAGTCAGACTGTTAGCCAAAGAACCGCGCATTGAGCATACGCCTTCAACCTGGCTTGCGGCAATTCCGATAATTACTTCGATTACTTCAGGAGCAATGCGAACCTCGCCCAGGCCTTGTTCCTTTGTTGCCAAGACAATGTTGTTATCTTCAGCCATTTAAAAGACCTCCTTGAGTGTCGTTGTGTCGACCAATTTAATTGGCACGTGAAATATATGAACCATCAACCGTGTTGATCGTCAACACGTCGCCTTCGTTAACAAAGAACGGCACTTGAACAACCAATCCGGTTTCCATCGTTGCAGGCTTTGAACCACCGGAAGCAGTATCGCCTTTGATGCCAGGTTCGGTAGCTTGCACAGTCAGGTCAACCGTGTTCGGAAGTTCAATTCCGAGCGTTTCGGCACCGTACATAATAACGCTGACAACCATGTTTTCCTTCAAGTATTTCAATTCTTCCGTCAATTCTTCGCCGGGAAGTTCAAGTTGTTCGTATGTTTCAGTATCCATGAAGACGTAGTTGCTGCCGTCTGCATACAAGTACTGCATCTTGCGACGATCGATTTGTGCTTGTTCAACTTTTTCGCCGGCACGGAACGTTTTTTCTTGAACGGCACCCGTACGAAGGTTCTTAAGTTTTGAACGAACAAATGCTGAACCCTTCCCTGGCTTAACATGCTGAAATTCGACAACACGCCATAATTCACCATCAACCGTGATGGTCAAACCGTTTTTAAATTCATTAACAGAAATCATCTGATGATCCTCCTCTGATTTATGGACAAGAAGAAATTCTTTGCATACTCGTCCAAATATAACGTACACTCTATAATACCAAAAGAACACGCTATTATGCAAGGGAATTGGCAATAAACATCTCAGACTTCTGTATAGTCGCGTGAAAAATCAGTCAATATTTCGTAACCGTTCTTCGTGACCAGAACATCATCTTCAATTCTGACGCCTCCGACTCCAGGAACATAGATTCCAGGCTCAATCGTGATGATTTGTCCTGCTTTCATGTATTCTTCGTATGTGCGCCCGACATTCGGGAGCTCGTGGATATCAAGACCGATGCCGTGCCCCATGCCGTGATTGAAATACTTTCCGTAACCGGCATCTTCGATATATCCGCGGCCGATTCGATCAAGTTCCTGACCATTGACCCCTTCTTTAACTGCTTCGATCGTCTTTTGCTGAGCTTCAAGAACGATCTGATAAATTTTTTGGGCTTCATCGCTTTGCTTGCCTATTGAAAATGTTCTTGTCACGTCGGACGTATAACCATCTGCATAGTACCCAAAATCAAGCGTAACCAAATCACTTGCTTCGATTTTCTTAGTTGTTGCCGTCCCGTGAGGCCAGGTCGTGCGCTCCCCTGAAGCAACGATTGTTTCAAAAGAACGTTCTTCAGAACCGTTTTTCTTCATATAGTAGTCAAGTTCGTTTGAAACCTCCAATTCGGTCATCTGAGGCCTGATTGTTTCCAAAACGTATTGATAGCCTTTTCCAGACATCTTGCAGGCACGTTTGATTGCATCAATTTCTTCAGGAGATTTGACAGAACGGATATCTTCGATTACGCCTGACAACGGAACGATGTCGCATTCGCACGATTCATCGATAAAATCGTATTCCGCATATGAAATCGTATTTTCAAAAGCCATTGCCGCCACATGGTTTTTGACGCAAAGATCACATGCTGTTTTCAGGTAATTTCTTGTAATGATTGCCTCCCAAGAAGGCTGATCATGAGAAATTTGCTCTTCAAAGCGAGAATCGGTAATCAAATAGCGATGGTTTTCAGTCACAAGCAAAACTCCGTCGTCTCCGGTAAATCCGCTCAAATAGTATCTGTTTGAGGGATTGGTCACAAGATACGCATCAACGCTCATTTCACTCATCTTGCGCCTCAATTTGCCAACACGCTTAAGGGACATTTCATCAGTTACAAACATCATGCAAAATCACCATCCAAATTTTCTCATCATTATTTATGGTAATTATATTAAATCTAAGAGTTCGATTCAAGAGTATTTACCGTTGAACTACCCCAACTTAACCTGAAACTTCGTTTTTTACCGGTTTGAAGTTGGGGATTCCAGGAACACGGCAAACTTGCCAGTCTAGTTCTTCACTAAGTTGGTAGAGGTCACCGCTATTTACCAAGGTACGTTCCATACCTGTTTATTATTAAGCCAGAGTTTCTAATCCTTTAGCCAAGATATTTTTAACTGCGTTTACATCTCTATCGAGATGCGCATGACAATTAGGACAGTCCCATTCACGAGCAGCTAACCATTCTGACTGGGAAAGGCTGTCAAACTCGTGATTTTTTTGTTTGCATTCATGACAAATACGACTGGTATTTTTAGGGTCTATGATAATTAATTGTTTGCCATACCATGCACATTTATATTTAAGCTGACTGATTAAAGTTCCCCAGGAAGCATTGGCAATCGAGGCAGACAGATGATGATTCTTCATCATGTTCTTTACGCTTAAATTTTCAACTACAATAGTGTCATAATCTTTAACCAATCTAGTTGTCAACTTGTGCAGATTGTCTCTTCTTCGTTCAGCAATATGTTTCTTAAGTTTGGCTACAGTTCTCACAGCCTGCTGATAGCGCGGAAATTGCTTTAAGTCCGTTCTGGGAAACAAGACTTTATCATGCTCATCAAAAGCCATCGCTTTTTTAGCATTTTCATAGCGTCTGGATTTTTTACGTTCCCAAATTCTTAATTGTTTATTCAGCTTGTCATCAACATTGAGAATGTCTTCTTTTTGACCGTCAGAAGTGACAGTGAGACTTTTTAACCCTAAATCAATCCCAACAGACTTCTTCGTCTTTTTGAAAGTTTGGTTTTCACTTTCAACTAAGATACTGGCCTGATATTGTTTTCTTGAATTAACGCTAACTGTAACAGCTCTAATCTTACCATTTAATATTCTGCCGGCTTTAAAGTACACTAAGCCTAATTTAGGTAACTTAATGTGATGTTCATCTATAATTCGAATATTATTGTTGACAAATTTAGAAGTATAGCTTTGGTTAGTGTTTTTCTTTGATTTAAACCTTGGAAAACCATTTTGAAGGCTATGATTGAAAAATCTTTGAAAAGCGTCGTCTAAATCTCGATTTACTCTTTGAAGAGACGTAGACTCGGCCTGTTTTAACCAAGGATATTCTATTTTTAAAGCTTTCAGCATGACATCCATTGCATATCTGCCTTGGAATTTAGCCTTTCTATTGTTTTTATAGCGTTCAATGTGCATATTAAGCATTTGATTCCACACAAAACGAGCACAACCAAAATTAACATGAATTGGATTGCGTTGCGTTTTATTAGGATATAATCTCAATTTGAACGCTTTTAAAACCATTAATTTTGACCTTGCCTTTCAATATATTGTTTAATTACGTCAATTGAAACTTCGCCAGTGGAAATCAAACAGTAGCTTTTAGTCCAAAAAGCTTCCTTCCACAAATATTGACGTATTTCAGGATAGTTCTTTTTAACCAGTCTTGAACTGGCTGATTTATATGCAATTAATGAATTTAGCAGGGGCGATTTGGGGAGTACATTAAAAAAGCACATGAACATGGTCTTTATCATGATTCCACTCTACTAATTCAACACCATAATGATGCCTATCCGTTCAAATGTAGCCCTTAAGTATTCCGATATTTCATCAGATATTACTTTTCTGCGGTACTTTATCACCATCACAAGATGATAATTAATTGAATATACCGAATGTTGATTTTTGTCCAATTCCATTGTGTTTATCACCTTTTACAATTTATGCACTAATTATAATATCCGATTTAAAATGAATCAGGAAAAAAGAAGCGCTGAGTGCTTCAAAAGAGGCGATTCATCCCCCGCTTAGAGAAGTGGGGGCATTCTCGCCCCTTTAGGGTAAAATACAGTGCTTTTGATTTGACTTTTAGCATGATCAAATCTACAAAAACAGTCAGAGCCGATTAAGTTGCCGCTCTGACTGTCCGTATTCTGATTTGAAGCTTTTTTGTCTTTTTTATCTCACCGTTTACTAATAATCATTTAACCACATATCCTTTGGACGGCTTGCCATTTTCAAGCTTAACGATTGTGATTGCTTTTTTCGGATTGTGCTTTGCATCCATCGTCGTATCGCCCGTCACGCCCTTAAAGTTTTTGATTTTCGCCAATCCTTGCTGAATCTTGACGGAATCAGCAGATTTTTCAGTTTCGATTGCCTGTTTGATCATATAAACGGAATCGTATGACAATGCTGCAAACGTTGGCGAATCTTCACCGTACTTGTCCTTGTAAGCTTTGTTGTAAGATGCGACTTTCGGATTAGAGTTTGCAGTAAGTACCGTGAAGGCCGTCGTGTAATAAATGTCCGTTGCATTCTCTGCACCGGAGATTTTGACCATCTTGTCATCAGACATTCCGTCAGCGCCCATAATCGGCTGCTTGATTCCTGCTTCACGCGCCTGCTTGATGATTGCTCCGCATTCCGTGTAGTATGCCGGAACGTATAAAACGTCAAACTTCTTGCTCTTGATTGAAGTTAAAACCGAATTGAAGTTTTTGTCTCCGGCTTGGAAGTACTGAGTATCAACAACTGTCCCTTTGAAGTATTGCTTAAAGGCTTTGGCAATCCCGATGCCGTAGTCGCTCGAATTATCGGCTAAAATTGCTGCACGTTTGGCTTTAAGCGTTTCATATGCAAATTTTGCTGCAGAACTTCCTTGATAATCGCCTTTGAAATATGCTCGAAAGACATACGGATGAACTTTGCCGTTCTTATCAAGCGTAAAGTCAGGAGCAGTGGCCGATGCCGACAAAAACGGTACGCACGTCTTATTTGCGGTCGGAATCGTTGCCGTTCCGTCATTTGTAGTTGCAGGACCGATCGTTGCGACAACCTTGTCCTGCGTTGTCAACTGCGTTGCAACCGAGGCACTGGTCGATGTCGAACTCTTGTTGTCACGATAAATCGCCTTGATCTTCTTCTTTTTTCCGTTGACGTTGACTCCCCCCCTAGCGTTGATTTCATCAACAGCAAGCTGAATGCCGTTTTTTTCCTGTTGCCCGTATCCGCCGGCTGCACCTGAAAGTTCCATGTTAACGCCTATTTTGATCGTATCGCCTGCCTGATTGCCTTTGGTTGCGGCCGACGTTTTCGAAGTACATCCTGCCATAAAAACCGAACACATCATAATTGCTGCTGCAAAGCCCGTCATTTTCTTAATTTTCATATGGAACCAAACCCCTTCATAAGTTGTACTCTGATTAATTAATTTTCGAATCGGCGGGAATAAAAAAAGCCCTCGTTCCGACAAGCTGGAACGAAGACTTTTTAAACCCCGGGAGCCCTCATTCCAAGCGTACTCAAACAAGGACCCACCAACATAAGATGTCAATCTCTTACGTCAACGAATCCTTGCGAATAGTAGGAGGGCACGAGAAGAAGCGCCTTGAAACATATTTGATTTTTTAAATTTGATAAATCCCATTTCAATCGCTCCTTTCATAATTAATTTCCTGTATCGATTTGAATAATGTCATTATAATTACAAATGAATTAATTGTCAATGTGTTTTTTGTAATTTTATGTGATTATTTACATCGTTTATTTTAACAGGCAAAAAATTATTCTGAATTTATCCAAAAGAAAAAGGTTCCCAAAATTCTTTCATAAGAATTTGGAAACCTTAAACATTTAATTAGTCAGCAACAGGGTAAACAGATACCTGTTTCTTGTCGCGACCTTTGCGTTCAAATTTAACAACGCCGGCTGTCTTGGCAAACAAAGTATTGTCACCGCCCATACCAACGTTTACGCCTGGGTAGATGTGAGTTCCGCGTTGACGGTAAAGAATTTCTCCACCGTTAACTGTTTGGCCGTCGGCACGCTTTGCGCCTAAACGCTTAGAACGTGAATCACGACCGTTTGATGTGGAACCGCCCCCCTTTTTGTGGGCGAAGAATTGCAAGTTCATAAACATATCGAGTGCACCTCCTCTGTGCAAAACTATTTCACATGTATATATTCATGATATGAAATTTCAATGTCGCGCAAGCCTAATTCAAGGCTTTCAAGCAATAATTGAACTTTTGGGTCGTCCAAATCAGAATCATCAACAGAAACTTTCATGAAACCGCCGTTCAAATCATCCAATTCCTTTTCCAAAACAACCCCGGCAAGTTTCTCCAGACTATTGATCGTATTGATCGACAATACCGAAACTGCCGCACACACAATATCTTGACCATATTCTCCTGAATCAGCATGACCGCTCAGCTCAAAACCGCTGAGCCGCGAATCTTTACGAAACAAGCATGCATTAATCATCTTGAAATGCTCCTGAAATTATGCGTTGATTGCATCGATAACAACCTTCGTGTATGGTTGACGATGACCTTGCTTTGTGTGTTGATGCTTCTTTGGCTTGTACTTGAAAGTTACGACCTTCTTTTCGCGGCCTTGCTTTTCGACAGTACCTTCAACCGTGGCACCTTCAACAAATGGCGTTCCGATAACGGTCTTTTCGCCACCTACCAAAACAACTTTGTCAAAAACAACTTTTTCGCCGGCTTCGTTTGCAAGCTTTTCAACGTAGATTGCTTGACCAGCTTCTACCTTGAGTTGCTTACCGCCTGTTTGAATAATTGCGTACATGTATGTGCACCTCCTTATATGATTCTTAGACTCGCCGTAATGTAGTGATTCGTAAAACGAATGCTTTGACTTAAAACGTGCGGTTGCAGCTGTGACATGCACAAATACAACGTTAATATGATAACAAGTTTTTCTTGCTTAGTCAAGCAAAAATAAAAAGAGTCGCGAAAAAAATCCGCAACCCTTTTGTATAATTACTTGCGACGTTCTGGAATACGAGCAGCCTTGCCGCAAAGTGCACGCAAGTAGTAAAGCTTTGCACGACGAACACGGCCCAAACGTACGACTTCAATCTTGTCAACACGTGGCGTATGAAGCGGGAAAGTACGTTCAACGCCTACGCCGTTACTGATCTTGCGAACGGTGTATGTTTCAGAGATGCCTTCGCCACGACGCTTGATAACAACGCCTTCGAAGATTTGGATACGTTCGCGCTTGCCTTCGACGATGCGTGCGTGAACACGTACCGTATCACCGGCGCGAAATTCTGGAATATCATTACGCAATTGTGATTCCGTAATTTTTTTAATCAATGGATTTACTGACATTGGTTTTTCTCCTTTTCGTCGACATTCATGTCCAGTTGCAGCGGAATATC
Organism: Ligilactobacillus ruminis ATCC 27782; assembly: GCF_000224985.1. Classification (NCBI taxonomy): domain Bacteria; kingdom Bacillati; phylum Bacillota; class Bacilli; order Lactobacillales; family Lactobacillaceae; genus Ligilactobacillus; species Ligilactobacillus ruminis. Next base: position 874,551 of record NC_015975.1, on the reverse strand, counting down.
GTTAATCTTTGGCACATAAGCCAACAATTAGTTTATCACATCAGACAAATTCTGTAAATATCATTTTAGAATTAAATCCGCTGTCTCAATCATCATGCCTGAAAAGATTTTTCAATTTGTATCCGAGTTTTTTTCGCATTCTTTTTTCTTCTTCTTGTTTTTTGACCTCTTGCTGCAATTTGAACTGAGTTTCCGCCATTGCTTTTCCTTGCTCGATTGCTTGAATCTTAGCAATTTTGATTTCATGTTCATCATGCGCCAAGCCTGTGTCTGCCCTGTATTTTTCACGCAAAACGCTGTTCCCGAGCCAACTGTCCATATTGTCGATCACGATCGACAAACCGGCATCGACTTGAGTCGGACAAATTTCAAGTTTCGCCGGCAGATAGTCGAAATAACGGCTTACCCCGTCTCTTCCCGGGAAACAGTCTTTCGGAATGAATGCCGTTTCATCTCCTTTGTTAAATGAAATCTTCTCCAAAACGTTCTTATCGCTTAAAAGCGCAAGCCAGTTTCTGCGGCCGTTGTCGTTTTTGATATCGTAGTTATCCGATTCAAAATAGCGTTTCATCCCGTCATACAGAGCGTGTTCCGACAAAAGGCCCTTAAACGCCTGCTTGACCGGATACAAAAAATCTTTTGAAAGATTTTCGTAGTCTTCATCAGAAACGTTGTCAAGCCAAGCATCTATCCAATACGTGAGATAAAGAAACACCTGATTGCTCAGATCATTTTCAAAATGCGTCAATTGATTCGCTTCGCTTTTTGAAATCTGCCTGAATTGGTTCTCTTGCCCGAATGCATATGCCCTTCGTCCAATTTGATGCGGAATCGAAAAATTATGATTTCGATCGTTCATCGCAATCAGCACCACGGGATGCGGTGCGCCTTTGTAAGTATTGGAAAGATACTTGAGCGGATTTTCGGCAGATTTCGACTGAATCAGGCCAATATTCGGATCATCAATGCAAATCGGAGTAATGGAACTTTTTGTCAGCATGTATCTTTGAATGAATTCCCAAGTATTCTTGTTCATGACAAGCGGCGTTTCCGAAAAAGGATTCTTCTTCTCAGCTTCGGTCAGTTTCTGATTATTTGCCAGTTTCTCTTTGACTCCCGCCTTAAGTTTAAACATATCATCTTGCGCATTGACAATATGTTCTTTGCTTCCGATCGTCAAACACGAAACAATCTTCAAAAGCGTCGTTTTGCCCGTCTCTCCTTGGCCGATCAAGGCAGCAACAACCGGAACGTTCTCGACGATTCCGCCGTGCTCCGAAATTACCTTTCTGATTTTCCAAATATTGGCCGATTCTAAGACATACATCAAAAATGAAAATACGGCTTGCGATTCATCGTCCTGCTTATTGTCTCGATAAAAGAAGACAATGTCGCAAATATCTTTGACGTCTTGCTTGCTGATTTCGCATGGAGGAACAATCTTGTGCTGCACACTTGAACCATACATTGGCGTTTCAAAAATAGCCTTTTCGTCATCATCATAAAGAAACAATGGTTTGGGATAATAGTCGGAAGCTTTAACATTTTCAAATACAAAGCGCTCGTTTGGATCTTCATCATGATACACGACATTCAGGAGTTTCTTTCTGAGCGGTTCATCGTCCATAACGGAAACTTTCTCTTTAGGAAACCCCTTTGAATCGTATATCAGGTTCAAAACTTCGATTGAATCACGCTTTTCTTTTTGAATCACGTCAAAATCGCGAATTTCCCCGTTGAGTTCCCTTTTTTCGGACAAAATTTCTTTAGCACTGATTCCGATTGGATTGTCAGCGTCAGTCAAGGCCGACACGGTCTCGTCAAGCAGATAGATTTTCTTTTCCTCAACCGTCGTTTTGCCCAAAAAACCGTTAATAATCTTTCGATCGGCAAAATCGGCTGAGCCGTCATAGATTTGATTAAAAATTGATTGATAAATTTCTTGATATAGTTTGTCCTCTTTCAAGCCGTAATCGCACAAAAGCATTTCAAAATTATCATGAAGCGCCTTTTCGCTGAGATTCATCGAACCTGAATATGCACGATATTTATTGCTGTCTTTTGAGTCTAAAATATACAGTTTGGTATGAACCAGCCGCTTGTGCGTGAATCTGATTGTCAAGCTGCCATCTTGAAGTCGATTTTTCATTTCCTCACTGCATTTTTCAAGAATTTTAAAGCGCTCACTGGTCATGCCTTCAATGTAGTCAGCAACTCCGCTTTTAGCATTTCCGTCGCCCATTCCGATCACCAGACATATTTTTTGAAAGCGCGGAAACAGATATTTTTCAATCACGTCAATATTTGCGTTAAACATCGTTCCATAGAACTCGTCAAATTCAGAGCCGTTACGATCGATGTCTTTAAAAAAATCATTCCCCAAATCTGCTATTTTTGTTCGATCTTTAATAACAACCATTTTTTCACCCCAATCTTAATTTAACCTGTGACATCCGCCTTTTGCGTTAATAATAATTATTTTATCTCAAAAATACGTTCGTTTAAAGTACAAATATAAAAAACATAATTTCAAAAAAGGCAATGCGAAATTACTTTTTAAACCCGGTCCAATCATTGAAAACAAAAAGACCAAGGGCTTTCCCCCTTGGTCTCAATTTGATCAAATTAATTTTTTCGAACTTTAAACTGTCGATTAAAGTGCGTTTGATGCACCATGGTAAACAATACCGCGACGGCTGTCAACAGTTACGACTTCGCCATCAGAGATGAGCGATGTAGCATTCTTGGCACCAACGATGACAGGAATACCCATTGAGATGCCGACAACGGCAGCATGTGATGTCAAACCGCCATTTTCAACGATCAAAGCTGAAGACTTTTCGATAGCTGGCAAGTAATCCTTGTCTGTCGTAGATGTAACAAGGATGCCGCCTTCAATAGCCTTCTTGTTTGCTTCGTCAGCTGATGAAGCAACAACCGTCTTGCCGATAACCGTTTCGTCACCAACACCTTGACCTTCAACCAACTTGGAGCCGATCAATTGAATCTTCATAACGTTTGTCGTACCCTTTTCGCCAACAGGAACACCGGCTGTGATAAGAATCAAATCGCCTTCCTTGGCAAAGCCGCACTTCTTAGCTTCTTCCGTTGCCAAGCTGAACATTTCATCTGTTGAAGATGGTGTTTCAGCAACAACAGGGTAAACGCCCCAGTTGATGGACAAGCCGCGACGTGTGCGTTCATCGAACGTAACTGCCAAGATGTCTGCATCAGGACGGTACTTGGAAATCATTCGTGCCGTATGACCAGACTTCGTTGCAGCAACGATTGTCTTGATGTTCAAGTTGTCGGCTGCTTCAGCAACGGCACGACCGATTGCTTCCGTAACGTCCGTCTTGTCAAAGTCGTTCAAAGCAAATGTCTTGTGTTGACGCAATGCGTTTTCAGCCTTAACGTCGATACGAGCCATCGTTGCAACAGCTTCAACAGGGTAGTCACCGTTTGCGGATTCGCCGGAAAGCATCGTTGCATCCGTGCCGTCGAATACGGCATTAGCAACGTCAGAAGCTTCAGCACGTGTAGGACGTGGGTTTTCTTGCATTGAATCAAGCATTTGCGTAGCCGTGATGACAGGCATGCCCAAAGCATTGCACTTCTTAATCAAAGCTTTTTGTACCAAAGGAACGTTTTCTGCAGGAATTTCAACACCCATGTCACCACGAGCAATCATCAAACCATCAGAAACCTTGAGGATATCGTCGATGTTGTCGATACCTTCTTGTGATTCGATCTTAGGGAAGATTTGAACATGTTCCATGTGCTTTTCTTCCAAAAGTTCACGAATGTCGAGAACGTCTTGCGGCTTACGTACGAATGATGCAGCGATGAAGTTGATTTCGTTGTCCAAGCCGAAACGAATATCATCAGCATCTTTTTTCGTAATGCCAGGAAGGTTGATGGAAACGCCAGGAGCATTGACACCCTTGCGTGAACCAAGAACACCTTCGTTCAAAACTTTACATAACAATTCATGGTTTGCTTCGTCTTTCTTTTCAACTTGCATGTCAATCAAGCCGTCATCAAAAAGAACATGGCCGCCTTCATGAACGTCATCATACAAGCCTGGGTATGTTACGGCAATCTTTTCATGCGTGCCTTCGATGGAATCATCCATGGAAATACGTACTTCATCACCGATTTCAAACTTGATCTTGCCTTCTTTTTGTACAGTCGTACGAATTTCGGCACCTTTAGTATCAAGCATGATACCAACCATCTTGCCTGTGATCTTTTCAGCTTGATGTACAAGATTGATACGACCCAAATGTTCTTCATGGTCACCATGTGAGAAGTTGAAACGGAATACGTTAGCACCTGCTTCAATCAACTTGCAAATTGTATCCAAATCTGAACTAGCTGGTCCAAGTGTACTTACGATCTTGGTCTTTTTCATGAGTAAATTCTCTCCTTTGAAAAATTAAAAATGACTTTAAGTCTTCTTTATTAAAACTAACGTGAATTAGAAGCTCAAGCGATCATTGAGATCTGCCAATGACACGTCTGTCTGATGCTTATGGTTTTCAAGTGTGTCGATAATATCAGTAGCAACAAGCTGGTTGTCATGAATACCGATAGCAAGGCCGCCCTTGCCTTCAAGAAGCAAACGTACGGCATAGTCACCGAAACGGCTGGCCAATACGCGATCTTTCGGTGTAGGAACACCGCCGCGTTGTACGTGTCCCAATGTGATGGCACGACTGTCAAACTCACCGTATTGATCAAGCTTTTCCTTGAAGTCTTGTGCTGACATTACGCCTTCAGCAACGACAACCAAGCCATGATCCTTGCCATGTTCACGGTTAGCCGTCAATTTGTCAGCAATAGCCTTAATATCATAGTCACGTTCTGGGATGACGATTGCATCTGCACCGGCTGCGATTCCGGACCAAAGAGCAATGTCACCGGCGCCACGACCCATAACTTCGACAACAAACACGCGTTGATGAGACGTTGCCGTGTCGTTGATACGATCAAGTGCTTCCGTGGCTACGTTAACGGCAGTATCAAAACCGATCGTGAAATCAGTTCCTGGAATATCATTATCAATCGTACCTGGGACACCGATTGAGTTGAAACCGAGTTTCGTCAGTTTCAAAGCACCATGATAAGAGCCATCGCCGCCAATAACAACCAATGCATCGATACCGAACTTCTTAAGTTGTTCGATACCTTTCAATTGCGTTTCCTGTTCTGCAAATTCTGGGAAACGTGCAGAATAAAGGATCGTACCACCACGGTCGATAATGCCGTCAAGCTGATGAGACTCCATCTTAAAGATATTCCCTTCAACAAGGCCTTTATAACCATAATTGATACCATATGCTTCAAGTCCTGCGTTCATCGCAGAACGGGCAATTGCACGCACGGCAGCGTTCATACCGGATGAGTCGCCGCCACTTGTCAAAATACCAATGCGTTTCATTTCTTCACCTCAAGTAAAAATTCTGTAGCACTACATTCTCCAAAAACAATGTTATCACTTTTTTAAGTTTTTGTCTTGTTATTTAAGCGAATTTCATAAAAAGTTGATATATGTTTTTTCCATATCATTTTTTCAAATCAAAATATTTTGAATTACCGTCAATTCAAAGAATGATCTAATTTTACATATGTAAAAACTAATGTAAAGTTTGCGTAAACGCTTATGACTTTTACGCATCGAACATGTTTGAAAAAAGCATATTTGACAAAAAACTTAAATAAGCATCTAAAATACTTAACAATACGAATAGCATTCAAAAAAGAGGCCAGAACCCCTGACCTCTTAAAAAATTATTTAACTTGACTCATAACTTCTTCAACAAAGTTGTCAGCTTTCTTTTCGATGCCTTCGCCGACTTCGTAGCGAGTGAATGACTTGTTTGCGCCATTTTTTGAAGCAACGTACTTGGCAACCGTTTGATCTGGATCTTTGACGAAATCTTGTTCATCCAAGACGATTTCAGCAAAGAACTTGCCTAAGCGACCTTCAACCATCTTTTCAATAATCTTTTCAGGCTTGCCTTCGTTTTTGGCTTCTTCAGTAAGGACAGCCTTTTCATGTTCAACTTCTTCAGCAGGAACCTGGTCACGGTTGACATACTTAGGGTTGCTTGCAGCAATGTGCATTGCAACGTCCTTGGCAACCGTTTCGTCTGCACCGTCAACGACTGTCAAAACAGCGATGCGACCGCCCATGTGAAGGTAAACGCCAAAGTTTTCGCTATCGGATTTTTCAACGACTTGGAAACGACGAAGTGTGATCTTTTCACCGATAACTTGCGTTGCTTCAATGATTTCATCATTGATCGTTCCTTTTTCGGACTTGATTGCAAGTGCAGCTTCCAAATCAGCCGGTTTGTTTTTGGCAATTGCAGTTGCAATGCTCTTTACAAGATCCTTGAATTGTTGGTTTTGTGCGACAAAGTCCGTTTCAGCATTAATTTCAACGATTGCAGCCGTGTTGCCGACAACTTCAACGTCAGCCAAACCTTCAGCAGCAACGCGGTCGCTCTTCTTAGCAGCCTTTGCGATACCTTTTTCACGCAAGAAATCGATAGCCTTGTCCATGTCGCCTTCAACGGCAACCAAAGCCTTCTTAGCGTCCATCATGCCGACGCCTGTCTTGTCGCGCAATTCTTTTACTTGTGCAGCAGTAATTTTTGCCATAGTTGAAATGGCCTCCTTAAAAAATGATTTTTATCAAAAAAGCCGCCTCGAACTTGAGGCCTAAATGCCCAGATTCGAGACAGCCTAAGTTATTAACTATTCAGCATCTGTGTTGTCGTTGTCGCCTTCGACTGCTTCAACGATGTCTTCGATTGAATCAACGCTTTCGTCTTCAGCTTTGAAAGCTTCTTCAACAGGAGCTTCGTCTTCGCCTTGACGACCTTCGATAACGGCATCTGCCATCTTAGCCGTAATCAAGCGAACCGCACGGATTGCATCGTCGTTAGAAGGAATCTTAACGTCGATTTCATCTGGATCTGCATTCGTATCAACCATAGCAACGATAGGAATATTAAGCTTTTGTGCTTCTTTAACGGCAATGCGTTCCTTGCGAGGGTCAACGATGAAGAGAACGTCAGGGATACGTGGCATGTCTTCAATACCGCCCAAGAACTTTTGAAGGCGATCGCGTTGCTTAACGAGCAAGGCAACTTCCTTCTTTGGAAGACGTTCAAACGTGCCGTCTTCTTCCATTGCCTTGATTTCCTTCAAACGCTTGATACGTGTTTGAATCGTATTCCAGTTTGTTAAAGTACCGCCCAACCAGCGATGGTTTACGTAGTATTGACCACAACGCTTTGCTTCTTCTTCAACGGCGTCTTGTGCCTGCTTCTTTGTGCCGACAAAAAGAACAACGCCATCATTAGATGCAGCATCCTTTACAAAATCATATGCTTCATCAATCAACTTAACCGTCTTTTGCAAGTCGATGATGTAGATGCCATTGCGTTCCGTAAAGATGAATTGCTTCATCTTAGGATTCCAGCGACGTGTTTGGTGACCGAAGTGGACACCTGCTTCAAGTAATTGTTTCATGGAAATAACAGCCATAACAATTAACCTCCAAAAATAGTTTTAATTATCCTCCCCCATGTTCAACGGCTGAAGACTCAAATGAGCACCCTTTTTGCCATCGCATGGAGTGTGAATTGTACTGTTCCACAGCACTTGCTACATTATACTTTATAATTGCGTCAAATGCAACAAAAAATATTGTCCGACAAAAAATTTAACGGACAGTCTCACCTTCATCGCCATCACAGAAAGCGATTTCCCGCATATACAAAAACCGGCTTAGATTTGCAATTAGCTGCAAATCTAAGCCAGTTTTTCATTTTAAGGCATGTTCCCAACCACGAAAATTATTTGACTAAAGTACTTGAAGTCCCCGTTTCAATGACTTCTTTAGCTGAATTAAGCGAAATCTTGACCATGTTTTCAACGGCAACGTTCGTATAGAATGCAATATGCGGTGAAACAACAACGTTGTCGAGCTTGATTAATTCCTTAAAAGTTTCGTCTTCAATTTCTTGGCCTTCAAGATCATGATTGAAAATGCTTGCTTCATTTTCATACGTATCAAGGGCCGCACCGGCAAGCTTGCCGGATCTGAGCGCTTCGACAAGGGCTGACGTATCAATCAATGAACCTCGTGCCGTATTTACGATGTAGGCACCGTCCTTCATCATCGAAATCGTCTTTTCGTTTATGAAATGGTAGTCATCATCCGTTGCCGGCATATGCAGCGTGATCACGTCGGCTTTTTTCAACAAATCTTCTTTTTCGACGTAAATGCCTTCTTTTTCAAGTTCCGGATTATGGAACGGATCATAAGCAATGACCTTGGCACCGAATCCCTTGTAAATTTGAATTGCCGCACGACCGATTCGGCCCGTTCCCATTACGCCAACTGTCATTTTGCCAAGTTCCTTTCCGACGAACGGTGCCCAACGATAATCTTGCTTGGCCATTCTTTTGCGGAACAGATTCTGGTTACGCAAAAGCTGCAAAAGCTGCGTAACGGAAAATTCGGCAATGGCGCTTGGCGAATATGCCGGAACATTTGTCACGGCAATGCCGTTTTGCTTTGCGTCATCGAGATTAATGTTGTCAACGCCAACGTTTCGCACGGAAAATACCTTGATGTTTGCATCTGATAATTCTTTAAACAGATTATCAGGGTAAAGACCGGTCTGCAATCCGATGACCGCATCGTAACCAACGGTTTCAGACACATTGTCCGGAGTAATCTCTTCTTTCTTCAAAGAAACTTCAATTCCATTTTCCTTTGACCATTCTTCAAAATATCGGCGTTCGTCTTCCCGAACGTTAAAAGCAACAAACTTCATGATTTCCTCCAAAAGAAATAAATTATCTATTATACAGTACAGGTTCCGGTTATCGTATTATAAATAAAAATTATACATCCATAACCCATAACCTTCATCGAACCTAATTTTATCATGGAAACACGTAAATAAATCTTATTTGCACGAAATTTAATTTATTTTTTATTTATTTTGTGATGCCGCTTGAAAATACAGTTCTCATCCCCCTTTAAAAAAATGAATTCGATTCAGTAATATGCAAAAAACGGATTATATTTGCAATCAATCGCAAATCTAATCCTTTTTTTCGTATAAAGGACGATTACCTTCCATGATGGAAATAACCAAAAATAGTTTGGCGCGCTGATTCATCAGGCGCTGCATTTGACAAAATTACGGTGTCCACTGTTATGTTTATAAAATGGGTCTTCTGTCCGTAAATGGCTTGCTCGAAAAATGGCGATTACGGACAAAATGGGCAAAAACAGCTCTTTGTCCGTAGATTTGAGTGAAATCTTGGATAGATTGGTTGAGCAGTACTGCTGCTTGAAAAAGTAGTTTTTATTCATTTGGAATTAAAAAAGCCGGACAAAGTCAGCCGCAAATCGACCGCCTTCGCTTGGCTTTTCGTTTAATTCAAGAGAGAAAAGAGACTCTTTCCCAGCCTCTTCCGGCTAGACCTAATTAAAATTATTAATGTTCATAACGGTATAGCTGCGCTTGTCCCCAGGGACGTGACTCGTTGAATATTCAATCGATTTGCCGTTCGTCAACCAAACAACCTGCTCAACCTCAAGAATCGGAGAACCTTTTTCTACATTAAGCTCCTTGACATCTTCATCATCAGCACCCAATGCAGAAAATTTTCTGAAGGCATTTCCAAATTTGAGGCCAAGTTCATCATGAATATAAGTATAGATAGACTTTTCGCAAACTTCTTTTGAAAGTTCAGGAACAAGATTTACAGGCATGTACGTATGTTCCAAAACGGTCGGTTCGCCATCAATTATGCGGATGCGCTTGACTTCATAAACCGGGTCGATGCGTTTGATGTTAAGATTTTTTTGAATTTTTTCATCCGGAAGCTGAACGTCAAATAACAAAACATCGGACTTGATGCGATCAGGACCAAATTCTTGATATGCTCCTCTGAAATCATCGACCGTCACGTCTCTTTCGTGATCAACGAACGGAATCTTCCCGCGAACGTAGGTTCCAAGGCCTGATTGCTTGTAAATCAAGCCTTCTGAGGCCAAACCGTCAAGTGCCTTCTTAACGGTCAGCCGATTTACCTTGAACTCTGCTGCCAAAGTCGTTTGGTCAGGAATCAATTCTCCGGCCTTATACGTCCCGTTTTCAATTCTTTTGCGAACAATATCAGCAACTTCTTGATATTTAGTAGCCATAACTCAACCACCCCATCTTATTAATTCATATCTGCATACATTCATATTATATATTTTTCTATGACAAAATCAATAATTAGGTTAAATTATTTCTTATTCTACTAAAAAAACATAAATGCATATCAATACTTTTGTACTAATGAAACCGCCTTATGTATTTCAGTTTCTGTTCGAATCTGATATTCATCTAAAAAAAATTCAACATACATCTAGTGCAAAAAAAGGCATTGATGACTAGAAAGCCAAAAACGCCTTTGTCAACCACCACCGATGCCTGCCTTGGTTCTCAACAATGCAATTGCTGAGCTATTTGCTATCTGCGATCATCATAACACAGTATTACTATCCGGACGCTGAGAAAAAAACTATGTCTCAAATTGAAAAAACGGATGATTTGCAATCAATCGCAAATCTGATCCGGTTTTTTTGCGTATGCATGATAATTGCCTTCCATGATGGAAATAACCAAAAATAGTTTGGCGGTAAATTTGACTGAGAGCGTAGCACGCTGATTTAGCAGGCGCTGCATTTGGCAAAATTACTGCCGTTTACGGACACATTGAGTAAAATGTAGGATTTGTCCGTAACTTTGAGTGAAATCTTGGATAGATTGGTTGAGCAATACTGCTGCTTGAAAAAAGTAGTTTTTTCATTAGAAATTAAAAAAGCCGAACAAAGCCAGTCGCAAATCGACCGTCTTCGTTTGGCTTTTCGTTTAATTCAAGAGAGAAAAAAGACTTTTGCCCAGCCTCTTCCGGCTAGACATAAATAAAATGATGTTTTATTCCAAAAAATCCTTAAGCTGCTTCGAACGAGAAGGATGACGAAGTTTTCTCAGTGCTTTTGCCTCAATCTGACGAATTCGTTCACGCGTGACTCCAAAGACCTTTCCGACTTCTTCAAGCGTGCGCGTACGGCCATCGTCAAGCCCAAAGCGGAGACGCAAAACGTTTTCTTCCCGATCGGTCAACGTATCAAGCACGCTTTCAATTTGCTCTTTAAGCAACTCGTATGCGGCATGGTCTGCCGGACTAGTGGCTGCATGATCTTCAATGAAATCGCCAAGATGCGAATCATCTTCTTCACCGATCGGCGTTTCAAGCGAAACAGGTTCTTGGGCGATTTTCAAAATTTCACGAACCTTTTCAGTCGGAAGATTCATTTCTGCGCCGATTTCCTCAGGAATCGGTTCGCGACCAAGGTCTTGAAGCATTTGGCGCTGAATTCTGATCAACTTATTGATTGTTTCAACCATGTGAACCGGAATCCGAATGGTACGTGCCTGATCCGCAATGGCACGCGTAATCGCCTGCCTGATCCACCATGTGGCGTATGTTGAAAATTTGAATCCTTTACGGTAATCAAATTTTTCAACCGCCTTCATCAACCCCATATTCCCCTCTTGAATCAAATCAAGAAAAGACATTCCGCGCCCAACGTATCTTTTGGCGATGGAAACTACGAGACGAAGGTTTGCTTCTGCGAGACGCTGCTTTGCTTCTTCGTCACCTTCTTCAATTCTCAAAGCAAGTTGTTTTTCTTCTTCAGCCGTCAAAAGATTGACGCGCCCGATCTCCTTCAGATACATTCTGACAGGATCGTTGATTTTAACCCCGGAAGGTGCGGAAACGTCGCTTTTTGAAAGTTCTTTTTCCTCTTCCTTAGCCTGATTCAAGCTTTCTGCCGTAGGATCGCCATTTTCATCGACAACGGAGATTCCTTTCTTCTCAACGTCTGCAATCAAATCATTAATTTGTTCGGACGTCAAATCCAGTGGTGAAACACGCTTCGTCAGTTCGCTGTACCTCACCTCGCCAGCCTGCTTGAATTCCTGGACGACTTCACGCAACGCCTTCTTGTACACAACGTCATCCAACTGGTTGTTTTTCTTCTCTTCTGCCAATGTTAGGCCCTCCCTTTAATAATTGAAGCTGCAATAATTGACACGCAGTTCAGCTAAGCATCAGCCTGCTTTTCCTGCATCATTTTAATATATTTAATGGTTAATTCCGTTATTTTATTGACATCATTTTGCCTTTTGGCCTGATCCAACTGAGTGCTGATTCGTGTAATCTGTTCTTCCAACGGCGCATCATGTTTCAGCACTTTCAAGCAATCGTCTACCTCTTGTTCATCATAGTCTCCGTAGTCTTCCATCTCAATCGAAATCAAGACGTTTTGCAATTTTGAATCTTCAACATAATCAAGAAATTTGGCATCGTCATATTCGGAATGCTCGCTGTAATATCCTTCAATCAATAAATACAGTGCTTGATAATCAACATGAACGAATTGAAAATCTTCAATCGAGCTCACCTTGGAATAAACGCTATAATCATTCAGAATTCGATGAAGCAACAGGCGTTCTGCTTTTTCAATTCTGGAAAATTCCTTTTCCTTGACAACGTTTGAATCAACGCTTGTTTTCTTTAAACTGCTTTCTGACCGCACGTTTCTAGTGCCCAGCTGCTGTTTTAAAACTCGCAACTGACTTTCAAGACTCATTTTGTCAATTCCGAATTCCTTAGCCAAACGCCCAAGAGTCAATTGTATCTGCAAAGAATCGCTGACTTTTGCGGTTTCTCCCAAAACATCCGTAATGTATGCAAGCTGTCCGCTTTCCGTTCCAAGGTTTTTTCCTTCCTTGAAGTAGCGCATATAAAATTCAAGAACGGTTTCGCGGTCGTCATGAACTATTTTTTTAAACGATTCCGTGCCGTGTTTTCTGACGTATTCGTCTGGATCCAGTTTTTCAGGCAAATTAACAACTTCACACTCGATTTTCGACGAATCTTCAAAAAGATCAAGGGCCCTTTTGGTTGCCGCCTGTCCCGGCTGATCACCATCATAGCAGACAAGAACCTTCTTTGTTATTTGTTCTACTTGATAAATCTGATCATCAGTCAGGCTGGTTCCCATTGAAGCTATGCCGTTCTTGACTCCGGAACGATACGCAGCCAAAACATCCATGAACCCTTCGAACAAATAGACCTCGCCATCACGTCTGATTACGCTTTTGGCTTTGTCAAAGTTGAATAAAACTTTGCTCTTTTCGAACAATAATGTTTCTGGGGAGTTTAAATACTTTGGCGACTTGTCGTCTTTGGTCAGAAGCCGACCGGAAAAAGCTATCGTCTGGCCTGATGCATTTCTAATCGGAAACATTACCCTCGAATGAAAACGATCAACCAAACTTCCGTCTCCGTGTTCAGTAAACAGGCCTGATTTCCTGAAAAGCTGGTAATCACCAATACCATGCGTTTCAAAATAAGTCTTTAAAAAATCTTGCGAGGGTGCAAACCCCAAACCGAATTCTTCAATCAAATCATCCGTAAGACCGCGTTGATGCAAATAATCCAATGCTTGCTCGCCGATTTCAGCGGTCGTCAGCATATAATGATATACATCAGCTGCAGTTTTATACAAATTTTTCAGTTGCCCAATTTCTGAAGATTCAAATTCCTTTTGAAATCGGGCTTGATTTTCCGAAGAATAGCGAGGATCTATTTCGATATTTTCAAGTTCAGCAACTCGATAAACAGCCTCTATGAAATTCAAGTCTTCAAGTTCCATGATAAACTTAAAAACATTTCCGCCGCGTCCGCACGAAAAACAGTAAAAAAACTGTTTTTGCTCATTGATTGAAAACGACGGCGTCTTTTCAGCATGGAAAGGACAAAGACCCACCCAGTTTTTGCCAGCATGCCGCATTTGAACGAAGTTGCCGACAACATCCAGAATATCTGCATTGCTTCTGACCATATCAATCGTTTTTTCGGGTATTCCGCCAGCCAAAAAATCCCCTCCCGTCATTAACCACGAGGCGTAGAAAGGTCGCACACATAAGTGTACGACCTGTTTCGCATAATCATTGGCTATTGTATAACATTTTCTGAAATTTGTCAATCAGACCTCAGACCAGACTCTCGTTCAAAAGACATTTGCTGATTGTTGACGAAATTGCCTGAACTTTGATGAAAATAATCCAAAAAAACGCATCGGCAATTTTGACTGAGATCTTGACGAGATTAGTTGAGCAGCACTGCATTTATCAAAAAGAGCAACTTTAAATGTATCAAAATTGAAAAATACCGAACAAAAACAGTCGGTTATAATGTCCTTTAAGTATACAGGTAAAAAAGAAAATTTGCTGTATGCTTGGAGGGCATTTTCATATGGGAAGAAAATCGAAATATTCTGCTGATTTTAAGCTGATGATCATTCATGAAGCAGAAACATTGGGAATCACCAGAACATCAAGGCTGTATTCCATATCAGACCATACCATCAGAACCTGGAAGCTCATCTATAAGTATCAGGGTATTCAGGGCCTGGAACCCACACATTCAAATAACACATATTCCAGAGAATCCAAGGCATCACTGGTTGAAGAATATCAGAAGTCAGATGAGAAGCTTGAAGAGTTCGCCATCAGCCACGGGCTGAGAGGCCGTACCCAGCTAAGTCAATGGATTATGAGGTATAATGAATCTATCTTAGAGGATCACAGATCCGGAAAGCGAGATTCAGGAATGAAGGGCAGAAAGACAACTTTTGACGAACGGCTGGAGATCATTGAACAGCTGATAAGACACGATGTTGACTACAACTGGGCGGCTGAACATTACAATGTCAGCTATAATCAGGTCTACGGATGGTATCGGAAGTACACCGGAAGCGGCAACAATCCGGAATCGCTGCGTGACCGCAGGGGAAAGGCCAAACCGGAATCAGAACTCACTGAAATGGACCGGTTGAAGAGGGAAAACAAACTTCTCGAGGCCAGACTTCATCAGCAGGAAATGGAGATAGCCTTCGCAAAAAAATTCGTCGAAATAAGCAACAGGGAGGCGAAAAAGGGATTAGGCAGAAGACTATCAGGGAACTGAACGAGGAATACGGCTGGTCAATCAGTGAACTGTGCAGAACAGTCGGTATAACCAGAGATGCATACTATAAGTGGCTCAAGCGTGGAACAAGTAATAAGCAACAGGAACAGTCAGACCTTCTTTCAGCAATTATGGATCTGGAGAAGGAACACAAGGGTACTCTGGGATATCTGGGAATGACCACGCAGCTTGCCTCGGAAAACAGGCTGTACTTCAAGGCCGGCATCAAGCGCGTCACCAACTGTATGAGAAGCAACGGAATCACATCCAACGTGAGAAGAAAGAAACGCAACCGTATCAAGAGACACGAAGAATACATCAATGACAACCTGTTGAAGGGACAGTTCGACAGGAAAGGAAAAAATGAAGTCTGGGTTACTGACACTACTGAAATCAAGTACGGCAACTCCGGTCACAAGGCAAGAGTGCATGTTGTTCTGGACTTATACGGCCGTTATGCATTAAGTTACAACATTTCGGAAACAGAGACATCGTCGGCTGTAATCGACACCTTTAAGCGGGCGTTTGAATATGAGCCGGACGCCCATCCGATGGTTCATACGGACCGCGGAGCAGCATACTGTTCAATGGATTTCAATAATTATCTGACAGAGAATAAATGTGTTCACAGTATGTCTCATCCCGGGCATCCATGGGAGAATTCACCTATGGAACGCTGGTGGAACGATTTCAAGCACATCTGGATGGATCATCATCCGCGGCCTGCCAACCTTGAAGAGCTTGAAACATTAGTTCAGGGAGCAATAGACTATTTCAACAGGAAACGTGCCTATGCGTCAAAAAACGGCCTGACCGCAGAACAGTTCCGCAATCAAGCCGTATCTTGTTAGTTAAAATTTTATATTTGAACTGTATACTTGACAGGACATAGTACAAACAGCCGAGCAGCAAAAGTATTAGTTGTTTTTTCCAAGAATCCCCGGCATTTTTTCCAATGCTTGAAATGCTTCCCAATATTCAACGTCGCTGATCGTCATTGCCAGCTCATCTTTAACATTATCCGGGAGCTTTCCGTAATTTGACCTTGAAAAACGCGGTATTAAGTATCTTTCAATCAAATCAATTCCCAACTGCTGAATATTCCCCATGAATTCCTTGTCCTTAAGCATTTTTTCGCATTCTTCCAACTCATCTGAAGAAGCTTCATTCGGGTATTCGCGCATCAAAAGAGCTTTTCCGGAAACGCTGGCTTTTGACACTTTGACCGCATACGCAAACGCTTTGCTCATGTTGACCGTCCATGCGTAATGATTGTAAGCGATAATGTACTCAAAAGCGACATTGATTGCAACTTTTTGACAAAAATCCAAAAGCTTGACATCGTCCCCGGTTCTTAATTTTTGATATCTAAATGCTCTAAGCAGCATTTCGACACAATAATCGTCAAATGCAAGTTTAAATTCGTCTCTGGCTTCATATGCTTGAGCACGCAATCGGTATGCCTCAATAAAAGCATGTTTTTTCAGCAATTGAGTTGCATATTTTATGGCATCATCATAACGAGAATAGGCAATCGCATTAAATTCGTTTTCAACCTTCTTAAGCAATGCATATTCTTCGGCTGTTGGTTCATCCATTAAAGTTCTTTCGGAATTTTCGACAAAAAACGCGGCCTTTTGCTTGATTCCCGTCTCAGTCGCATATAAATCGTAACGCTCTCCGATTTTATTCAACGCATTGATTTTACGATGAAATTCTTCTAAAGGCATTTTACTGAAAATTTCGCGCATAAATCTCAGCTTCATCTGATTTTCATACCCGTCATTTATCATTGCCAACAAGTCATAGACTCGTCTTGCTCCAAGACTTATCGCTTCGTCACGAAAATCTTCGCTCCGAAAACGTGCCAGACTGACTGCGCATATTTTTTTTTCCAAACCCTTGTCAAATTGGCTTTTAACAAACAAATCAAAATCAGCCTTAGTTTCGCTGGTCATATACAACTTAGCCGACGAAACATGGTTGATGTCATCCAACATCATCAAATATCCCAATGAGGCCAACAAATCTTCCGATTGTTTAAAAATCTTGTTTTGTTTTCGCTTAAATCCTTCTTGGCACTCTTCGCTGACGAAAAATGCCAAATACATCAAATGAACACTTGCTTCTCTTGTATCGCCTTGTCTCAGATTCAATTTGTACAACAAAAAAATCAACTCGCTGTCAATCACTTTAAACTTTCCGAACGTTTCCCGTGCCATTTTTAATGCTTCCTTATCTCGTCCGGCCTCCGTCAGCATAGAAATTATTTGAAGTGATTGCTTATATTCAAGGTCCAACATGCTGATTCACCCGTTTCCTTCTAATCGTAATATATTATTTTATTTAAGTTTAAAATAAAAATAGGCTTTTTTTGTATACATAGAATAGAAAAATATATGAACTTTACAAACTAAAAAAAGCAAGCGGGAAAGCTTGCCTTTTCATCAATTTATCAAACGATATGCAATACATGCTAAATAGCAAGCAAAACACTCATCATAACTCAAAAGATTGCATCCTAAAATTTCACTGATCCGTTTTAAGCGATACCTTACTGTATTTCGATGAACGAATAACAATTCGCTTGTCTTTTGCAAATCTCGCTGAGCATCCAACAAATAGGTGCAAAGCGTGTGCATCAATTCTTCATTTTGGTTATGCCCGTATAATGGTGTAAATTGATAAAAAAAAGAGAGCCAAGTGCTCGTCTCCCAGGTATAATTAAATCACCTAACAAAATAATACTAGGAGGACAAACAAATGGCTCAATTAAATATTACCTTAAATCAAGAGGAAATTCTACAACTTCTTTCAAAGGATCACGATCAGGCATTTCGCTAACTGCTGCGTAAAAGTCTCAATAGTATTTTGATGGCGGAATCCACTGCTCAACTCAAGGCTGAGCCTTACGAACGGTCAGAAGAACGCACGGACAGCCGCAACGGCACTCGAGAACGCGAGCTCAAGACACGGATAGGCAAAATCACCTTAACCGTGCCGAGACATCGCAATGTTCCCTTTAAGACTCTTGTTTTCGAGAACTATTCCCGAAGCGAAGCTGCCTTGATCGCCAGTATGGCGGAGATGGTCGTCAGCGGAGTAGCGACGCGTAAAGTGTCGAATATCATGGAAACTTTGTGCGGAACGACATTTTCTAAGTCCTCAGTTTCAGAAGTATGCAAGGATCTGATTGAAAAGGTCAATGAGTTCAAGGACAGACCCTTGACCGGAGACTACCCGTTTCTAATAGTGGATGCAACCTACTTCAAGGTCAGGGAAAAACACAGAATTGTTTCCAAAGCGTTTATGATCGCTTACGGTACAAATCAGGAAGGACACCGTGAAATACTCGGATTTGAAGTATATGACAACGAATCCAAAGAAACTTGGAATTCCTTTCTCCAAAAACTGAAAAAACGTGGTCTCCAAGGACTTTTGATGATCACTTCTGATGCTCATGAAGGTATTCAGGATGCCGTCAGTAAGGTATTTCCTGATGTTCCATGGCAAAGGTGCCAGTTTCATTTTGCCAGAAACATTTCGGGAAAATCACCAAAAAAATATCAGGCAGGCATCAGAGCCGAACTTCAGGAAATGTGGAACTGCGAAACTATAGAAGACGCACGGAAAAAGCGGGACGAAATCATCGCTGATTACAGAGACGTTGCTGAAGCTGCCATGTCATGCCTCGATGAAGGCTTTGAAAGTTCCATGACCGTCATGGCGCTTCCTAAGAATTTGCGGAGATATTTCAGAACATCGAACCATATAGAACGACTAAACAAAGAGCTGAAGCGACGTTCTTCCGTCATTGGAATCTTCCCAAATAAAAACTCGCTGATGCGGCTGATGGGTTCCGTTCTGTTGGAAAGAAACGATGTCGTGATCTCCAAGAAAGCCATATTCAGTCCGGTAACCTACGCAAAAATGATCAAGTCCGAGACAGTTGCTGAACTCAAAAAATTGGCAGAGGAACAACAAAAACTAAGAGCTGCGTAAGGTGTATCACTCTTTCCGAAGCTGTCAAGGGTGCGCAGATGGCGCACCCTTGACAGCTCCTTCAAGAGTGATAGTGGACAGACATGGATGCATTCGCATCCCCTGCACAACTGGTGCCTGGGAAAAAATATTTTACACACAAATTAGGACTTGACTTTCATTTTCCTTGACCGGCTTCAAAAATCCAAGCAAATCTGAATACGTATCGGAATTATCCTCTAAACCTCTTGCGATTTTAACAACATATTCACACTTGATAAGTGAAAAGAAACGCAAATTAGGAAAAACTTTTCTCAACGCCAACCGATGCATTATTACTAACCGATACGACCGCCCAAAATCAGCCAACTCATTCATATTCGGACAATAAACGACCGTCTCGATTTGCTTCTTGACAAAATCACCATCCAACCATTCGTTGAAGACATTGTTTTCAGCCTTGTCTCTCTTATATCCTCCGCACATGACCACGATATGATCGTCAATGTGATCAATGACAACTTCTTCGTAACATTCTTTTAAGTATTCGTCAAGATTGTCGATGACTTCCTTGAAAACACCGATGGAATTAATCGAAACGATCCACATCACGTTAATTTTTTTAATGTCAATTCCAAATCTGCTCGCAACTCTTTGCGAACGATCCGACTCATTATTCAGAATCCCCCAGATTAATGAATAGTATGTAACGTTCAGACTGCTTGTTCCCCAAATATCAAGCACGTTTTCCACGACGTCCTTTGCCTGCTGCAGTTGATTGTCGGTCAACTGTCCACGTTCCTTTACAAGCCACAAATCATATCGATCTTCAGCCCATTCGTTGTTATTTTTTTCTCCGAGTTCAACTGAAAAAATTGATCCTCCACATATTTTTTCAGTTCCGTTGATTGATTCAGCCAGATTCAATTCAGAATTTCTTGGCCACCTTGCGCTATACTCTATTTCGTTTCTCCCGTTCGTGATGACAACGTTTGAATTTAAGGCATCAGCCAACATTTTAAGTGCCGTTTCAATCGTTTGCGACCATTTCGGAACTTCTGAAAGTTTCCGCATGATAAGCGGTTCAAATTCAGAGTTTCGATATTCAAAAAGCATTTGAGATATTTCGGTAACGGCTTCATTGAAACGAATATTCGTATTATTCACAGGCATTTGAATAATTGCAAAATTAATCTCATTTGCCGTTTGAAGAAAAGAATCATCTAAACGAGGAACGAAAACGCCCACGTAATAAACAATGATGCCGACAGCGCCCAAATCATGCATTCCCTTGATTAATTCGCACTGCTTTTCCGGATCGTCTTTTATGGTATACAACGAAGTGATGTCCAACTCGCCCAAAAAATACTCATCCGGATTCAAAATGTTCCTTCTCACTTGACTCATATCGCATGCTTCTAAAAATGACAACGACATTACTTCTCTTTCAAGCGCCCTTTTTCCGGCAACAACAGTTGCACCTTGCAAAGACGGAAGCTTCATCAGCTCTTCAAGCTTTACTCCCAAGCAATCAACCCCTAGCTTAGCATTGTACATATTCGACATTTTA
Organism: Ligilactobacillus ruminis ATCC 27782; assembly: GCF_000224985.1. Lineage (NCBI taxonomy): Bacteria > Bacillati > Bacillota > Bacilli > Lactobacillales > Lactobacillaceae > Ligilactobacillus > Ligilactobacillus ruminis. Next base: position 853,868 of record NC_015975.1, on the reverse strand, counting down.
ACTCTAATCCTGCTTTTTTTCAAAGCTTAATGGCTTTTAAGATTTTTGAACATTCTTTATAATTTCTTATGAAAAGTAGGCTGAAAAAGGTCATTCAATGGTGTACAATGATAACATGGTGTTTTGTATTAAGTGGACTTTATTTGTTTTAATGAATTTAAACTCGCAAGTGTTGTAGAAAGGGGGGGCATGTATTTTTGCATGCCGTTTTGAATACTTATGATAGGATATTATAATTATGCCGTGATTTTGACCTACATCAGCATGTTGATTTCATTCGGGGGGATTTCTTACGTAATTGACAATAAAATCGTCGCTGCTTGCGTGTGCTTACTGCTTTCAGGGATTTGTGACACTTTTGACGGCAAGATTGCTCAAACTAAGGAACGTACTCAACACGAAAAGCGTTTTGGCATTCAGCTTGATTCTTTGGCTGATACGGTATGTTTCGGCGTTTTGCCTGCAACAATCATGTATCATATCGGTGGTTTCAGAAATCACGTTACGTTGACTGTTGCAGGCTTTTACGTCTTAGCTGCAATCATCCGCTTGGCATGGTTCAATGTTGACGAGGAAAAACGGCAGGATTCTGCCAGCAAATGTCGCGAATTCTATACGGGCATGCCCGTAACGGTTTCGGCATTTATTTTGCCGATTGTTCTGGCATTGGCCAACATCAGCGGAAGCTCTATGCTGATTCCCGGCACGATTACGTTGTTGGTACTCGCGTTTGCTTTTATAGCACCAATCAAGGTTCCCAAACTGAATTTTTCAATCGGTCATCAAAAAAATAACGAACAGGAAGATCATAGTGAATAATAATCCCAATAATTCTTTCATAACTTTTTTATATCAGACCGTTGCCGGACGCATGATTCTAAAGGGAATCATGAAGTCCGGCGTTTTGAAGGCGGCTGAAAAATATGCCAAATCAGAATCGTCCAAACACCTTATTCCTTGGTTTATTTCTGAAAACAAAATCGACATGACCGAGTACGGAAATTATTCATATCATTCATATGCTGAATTTTTCAGCCGTCAAAAACTGAGGAAATACTCTAAAACAGATTTTTCAGACAAGCATCTTATCTCGCCGTGTGATGGCTTTTTATCAGCGTATCGCTTATCTGACGATTCTTCATTTGCAATCAAAGGGTCTCGTTACCGCGTATCTGATCTGTTAAACGATTCCGAACTGGCTAAACGTTTCAAGAACGGAATTTGTCTTGTTTTCAGGCTTGAGGCCCGTGATTATCATCGCTATTGCTATATTGATGATTGCTACCAGCATGACAGCCACTATATTGAAGGATAACTTCACAGCGTTCAGCCGATTGCCTTGGAAAACCATCCGGTATTTGCCTTGAACAGGCGCCTTTGGAACCTGCTTGAAACAAAGAATTTCGGACCGATCGTCCAAACTGAAATCGGTGCCCTTTTAGTCGGAGGTTTCTCTAACAATCATCCAAACGGCCATTTTATCAAAGGTGAAGAAATGGGACGATTTGAGCTTCATGGATCAACAATCACGCTTTTGATCGAAAAAAACAGGATCGAACTGATCGATAATCTGGAAGCTGCTTTTAAGCATGAAATTAAAGTTCGTCAAGGAGAGTGGATCGCTAGTGCAATCAACCAATGAAAAAGAAAAGACAACCATTTTAGGCATCATTCCTAGATATGCTGCTCTTCCGCTCTTGATTGTCGTTGCATGGAATATGTGTGTTTACTTTGGAAACCGCATCTTTTCATCAAATCTTTATCACTATGATTTTACGACGTCATTAGATGAAAAAATTCCTTTAATTCCATGGACCATCGTGATTTACTTAGGTTGTTACCTTTTTTGGATCATCAACTACATCTTAAGCTGTCGAGACAATAGGGAGAAGGCCCTGCGCTTCACAAGTGCTGATGTAATTGGCAAAACGGTCTGTCTTCTATTTTACGTCTTCTTGCCGACTACGAACGTCAGACCTGAAATTGTCGGTAATGACGTCTTTTCCCAAATGATGAATTGGTTGTACGGGACCGATGCGGCAGACAACTTGTTGCCTTCAATTCACTGTTTCGTCAGTTGGATGTGCTTTATCGGTGTAAGAAATTCGCCAAAAGTCCCTTCTTGGTGGAAGGAAGCGTCATTTGCCATTGCAATTGCCATCTGCATCTCAACTTTGACAACCAAACAGCATATTCTGATTGACGTCTTTTCGGGTGTCCTGCTTGCAGAAATTTGCTATGCATTGGCAGATAAATTTCCTGTCTTGACTAAACTTCCGGTAATTTGAAAACATACGACAAAGGGTCTTTGTCAAATGGTGTTGATGGCCTCGAAAACTTCACTTCAGAAATGGAGTGGAGTTTTTTTGTTCCCGTCGGTTTCTCCTGTGTTTTTTCAAATTGGTACAGTTACGTATCAACACCGCCTGCGTTTCCGCTGGCGTGGATTCATGTATGAATTCCTGTCGTTGATCCACACAAAGTCGTGGAGCGCGCGACAGAGACAAGGTGTGGAACCGAGCGCTTAGCCCGCAAGCACCAGGCCTGCTCGAACGCCAGCAGGCGAGCCTGCCAAGTGAGAGTACCTGAGCGGAACGGGCTGCGAGGTGAAACCCAGTTAGGTCGCAGCGCGTTCGAGCTTTGCGAATCAACGGTGGATGTCACGCAACGTTAGACGGAAACGAAGGTGGGAATGATAGATTCAGCTGCATTTGTATAGTTTCATTTTATAGCATTGCGAAGATATTTTGTGAATACAAAAAATGGTGTTGAAAAATCATCATCAACACCATTTAGTATAGACCCCTTTTTGTACCGTATTCTTACAACTTTGAAATAGCCTCTTTCATTTGCTTAACATATTCTGCAACATACGGAACTGACTCAGCACCATACTTTTCACAAATTTTAACGATTGCCGAGCCAACAATCGCGCCATCGCTTTGCAAAGCCATTTCGTGGGCAGTTTCAGGCATGCTGATTCCAAAACCGATGGCACACGGAATATCATTTGCTTCCTTGACAAGTTTGACCATGCTTGAAACATCAGTTTTGATCTCTTTTCTGGTTCCGGTGACGCCAAGCGATGAAACGCAATAAACAAAACCTTTGGCATCCTTTGCAATCATCTTGATTCGTTCTTTTGAAGTCGGTGCAACCATTGAAATCAAACATATTCCGTATTCGTCACACACATCGGAAAACTCTTCTTTTTCTTCATAAGGAACGTCTGCCAGGATTAATCCGTCAACTCCGACGCTTGCAGCCTTTTTCAAAAAAAGTTCCGTATCATAGGAATAGACAACATTTGCATAAGTCATCAAAATCAGCGGAATCTGGGTCTTTTGCCGGATTTTTGCAATCATTGAAAAAATCTTGTCCGTTGTCGTACCCGCTGAAAGCGCACGTAAATTTGCTGCCTGAATGACAGGACCTTCAGCCGTTGGATCAGAAAAAGGGACGCCCAGTTCAATGATATCTGCCCCAGCATCATCCATCGCATAAACAAGCTGCTCCGTTGTTTCAAGACTCGGATCACCGCTTGTTATGAAAGGAATGAATGCCTTGCCGTTCTCAAATGCTTCTTTAATTCTGTCAATCATACAGATTTTCCCCCTTGTATCTTGCAATCGCTGCAACATCTTTGTCGCCTCTTCCTGACAATGTGACGATTACGATTTGATCCTTGCTCATTTTCGGAACGATCTTTTTGGCATAAGCAACAGCATGAGCACTTTCGATTGCCGGAATGATTCCTTCAGTTCTTGACAAGTACTCAAATGCGTCTACTGCTTCATCATCCGTGATCGGAACGTATTTTGCGCGCTTTTCATCGTGTAAAAATGCGTGCTCCGGACCAACGCCAGGATAATCCAATCCGGCTGAAATAGAATAGACCGGTGCAATTTGTCCATATTTGTCCTGACAAAAATAAGACTTCATCCCGTGAAAAATGCCCAAGCGCCCCGTCGCAATCGTTGCTGCAGTTTCAAAAGTATCTGCTCCTTTTCCTGCCGCTTCGCATCCGATCAGTTCAACGTTTTTGTCATTGATAAAGTTATAAAAACTTCCGATTGCATTTGATCCTCCGCCAACGCAGGCAATCACCGCATCCGGCAAACGCCCTTCTTCTGCCAAAATTTGTTCTCTTGCTTCTTTTGAAATGACGGCCTGAAAATCACGCACGATTGTTGGAAAAGGATGCGGCCCCATGGCAGATCCGAGAACGTAATGCGTGTCGTCGATTCTTCTGGTCCATTCGCGCATCGTTTCAGAAACGGCATCTTTCAGTGTTCCGGTTCCCGTTGAAACGGAATGAACTTTTGCTCCCAGAAGCTTCATGCGATAAACGTTTAATGCCTGTCTTTTGCAATCGACTTCACCCATGAAAATCTCGCATTCCATTCCCATCAATGCAGCAACCGTTGCTGTGGCAACGCCGTGCTGACCGGCACCGGTTTCGGCAATGACTCGTTTTTTGCCCATCTTTTTCGCCAACAGGCATTGTCCAAGAACATTGTTTATTTTGTGGGCACCAGTATGATTGAGGTCCTCGCGTTTAAGATAGACTTTGGCGCCTCCGAGATCTTTTGTCATATTTTTGGCATAATAAAGCAAAGACGGTCGACCCGCGTATTTTTTCAGCAAATCATCTAATTCGCGCTTGAATCCTTCATCTTCTTTGTAGTAATTATAAGCCTTCTCAAGTTCATCAACGGCGTTCATAAGCGTTTCTGAAATATACTGACCGCCGTGTGTTCCAAATCTCCCTTTAGAATCCGTCATCATTGTTCCCTCTTTCTTGATTGTTTCTTAAAAATTCAGTGATTCGTTTGATTTTTGCATAGTCTTTTTTGCCATCGCTTTCAACACCGCTGCTGATATCTATGGCATAAGGATCTAACGTATCAAGCGCAGACCCGATATTTTCTTCGTTGAGTCCTCCGGCCAAAAAATACTTGCGCGATGACCGCACATTTTTCAAAATTTCCCAGTCAAATGCTCTCCCCTCTCCTTTTCCGGCATCAAACAGCAAATAGTCTGCTTTCGTTTTGAAAAAATACTCAACGTCAGTGGCATCTTTCGGAATAACTGCTTTAATAACCGGCTTTGATGTTTTCCTTTTAAGTTCTTCGATATAGCTTTCTGATTCTTTCCCGTGAAGTTGTGCCATATCAAAGCTTGCCATCGTTTTAATGACCTTTTCCATGGGTTCGTCAACAAAAACGGCGACCTTCTTGACGGTTTCCAAAACATTTGCGGCCAATCGACAAGCTTCGTTTGGTTCCAAACTTCGTCTGCTTTTTGGATAATCAACAATAAATCCGCAATAATCGGGCTGCGTTTCATTGATTATTTCAACGTCTTCTTTCGTTTTCAGACCGCAAATTTTCAACTTGCTCATATTTTCGCCTCGAATCCTAATTCTTTCAAAGAGGCTTTTTTATCACGGCTTTTCATCATCGTTTCACCGATAAGCACGGCATCCACGTTATAATCTTTCAATTTCTTGACATCTGCCGACGTTTTAATTCCGCTTTCTGAAACAAAAATAACCTCTGCAGGTACAAACTTTCTCAATACGGTGCTTTTTGCCTGATCAACGTCAAAATTTTTCAAGTTGCGATTGTTGACCCCAATAATTTTTGCTCCTGATTTTAATGCAACATCGATTTCAGCTTTGGAATGTGTTTCGACCAAAGCATCCATCCCCAAACTTTCAGAAAGTTGACGATAACTTTTCAACTCTGCTTCATCAAGCAGACTGACGATCAAAAGAACTGCTGAAGCCCCCAAAACCTTTGCTTGATAAATCATGTATTCGTCAATCGTGAAATCCTTTCTCAAAACTGGCACCCTGACTTCTTCAGAAATTTCGGCAAGAAATTTATCGTTTCCCAAAAAATATTTTGGCTCAGTCAAAACGGAAATTGCGCTTGCACCTGCTTCTTCATATTCTTTGGCAATTTTCAAATACGGAAAATCCCTTGCAATCAATCCTTTTGAAGGAGAAGCTTTTTTGACTTCGCAGATGCATGACATTTTCTGTTCATTCAATGTTTTTAAAAATGAACTCCGGCTTTTTGCATGTTGTGCCTTATGTTTCATTTCTTTAAGACTTATTTGCCTTTTTTGAAATTCGATCCGCTCTTTGGTCGAATCAGCCAAGATCTTTAAAATATCTTCTGTCATTCATCATCCTCACTTGTTTGTCTCTTCCACAAATTCTTCCAGTTTGACCTTGGCTGAACCGTCATCAATCAGTCGTTCTGACAATCTGACTCCTTGAATCATATCTTTTGTCAATCCCGCCAAATACAGAACCGCACCGACATTCAGGCAAACAACCTCACGTTTTGCTCTCCGATCTTCTCCGGTTAAAACTTTCTTTGTGATTTCAGCATTTTCCTTTGGAGTCCCTCCTTTAAGATCCTCCTTTTTGCATCTTGAATAGCCAAAGTCTTCCGGCTTGATTTCATAAGTTTTAAAAACGCCATTATTGATTTCGCAGACTTTCGTTTTTGCGCTCATTGAAATTTCGTCCAGCCCGTCTTCTCCGTACACAACCATCCCTCGCTTTACGCCGAGCCTGTTCAACACGCGTGCCAACGGTTCGACCAAATTTTTTGAATAAACTCCCATTAACTGGATTTTAGCATCTGCCGGACTCGTTAACGGTCCTAACACGTTAAAAAGCGTTCTTATGCCAAGCTCTTTTCTGACGGGTCCTACAAAACGCATTGCCGAATGGTATCGTTTCGCAAACAAAAAGCACATATTGGTTTCGTTTAAAATTTCTTCGTTTCGTTCCGGATCAATATCTATCTTGGCTCCCAATGCTTCCAGACAATCAGCCGCACCTGATTTTGATGACGCAGAACGATTGCCGTGCTTTGCAACAGGAATTCCTGCTGATGCAATAACAAACGAGGCGGTCGTCGAAATATTGAACGAATCAGAACCATCGCCACCGGTTCCGACGATTTCCGCCACTTTACGATTCGTCTGCAATTTTGTTCCTGCAGCACGCATTCCTTCAGCACTGGCTGCAATTTCGTCGATTGTCTCGCCTTTCATCGCCATCGAAACAAGATATGCTGATGCTTGAACGGGGGTTGCCGTTCCGTTCATCAATTCCGTCATTGTCATACGTGCTTCTTCGTAAGTAAGATTTTCTTTTTTCGTTGCCTTTTTGATAACTGATTCAATCATTTTTCATGCCTCCAAAAAATTCTCGATTATTTTTTTCCCGTCTTCCGTCATTATTGATTCAGGGTGAAACTGCACCCCATAAATTGACTTGTCGCTATTCTCCACGGCCATAATTTCTTGATCGTCAACATCCTGTGCAGTTACCTTTAACTCGCTCGGCAAACTGTCGGGATCTGCCGTTAAAGAATGATACCTGGCAGCCGTGAATCCGCTTTTAATTCCTTTAAAAAGATTCGACTTTGAAACGATTTTCACCTGACTCGTTTTGCCATGCATTAGATGTTTGGCATGAACGATTTTTCCTCCAAATGCTTGACAGATTGCTTGATGTCCTAAGCAGACTCCCAAAATAGGAACGTTTCCCGCAAAACGCCTGATCAAATCAAGGCAAATACCGGCATCATCAGGTCGTCCCGGACCCGGTGAAAGAATGATTGCTTGCGGATTCAATTTTTCAATCTCGCCTAACGTAATCTCGTCATTTCTTTTGACGATAACCTGAATACCGGTTGCACCAAACAAATGGTAAAGATTATAGGTAAAACTGTCATAATTATCAATCAGCAATATCATCTCCGATACCTCCTTTCGCTTCTTCAATCGCCAGCACAACTGCACGTGCCTTATTTTGGCACTCTTTGAACTCTTGCTCCGGAACTGAATCGGCCACGATTCCCGCTCCGGATTGAATGCGCAAATTGGTGCCCCGTTTGCTGACAAGCCTGATTGCAATGCAAACGTCCAGACTTCCTGAAAAATCCAAGTATCCGATTGCTCCGCCGTAAATTCCCCGTTTGCTTTCTTCCAATTCTTCGATAATTTCACACGCTCTGAATTTTGGTGCTCCTGAAAGCGTTCCTGCAGGCAAAACGGCATCGATAACGTCAAGTCCGTCCTTTTGGTCCGAAATTTCCGCGACAACAGTTGACCCTAGATGCATTACTTGTGAGAAACGTTCAATTTCCATGTGTTTTTCGACTTTTACCGTTCCGATTTTCGCAACTTTTCCAAGGTCATTGCGTCCAAGATCGACCAGCATCTCGTGTTCAGCTCGTTCCTTGCTGCTTTTTTTAAGTTCTTTTTCAAACATCAGATCCTCTTCCTCATTTTTGCCCCTTCTCCTTGTTCCTGCCAAAGGAAAAGTAGCCAATTTGCCATTTTCAGATCTGATAAGCGTTTCAGGAGAAGCTCCGGCAATTTCTTCATCTGAGGTCGATAAATAAAACATGTACGGTGAAGGGTTTTCGACACGCAAGACGCGATAAGCATCAAACAGACTTCCTGTAGCTTTTGCCTGAATCGGATTCGACAAAATCATTTGGAAAATATCGCCAGCAAAAATATGTTTTTTTGCTTCTTCAACTTTTTTGGAATACTTTTGAAGGGAAAATTCCGTTTCAAGACTACTTTTTAGTTCAAGCTTTTCAAATTCGAACCTTTCTTTGCCTGCAAGCACGTTGCGCAGATTTTTTAATTTCTTCTTAGCAACTTCAAGCGATTCATCAAGTTCAGCAGGATTTACGTTTGCTATCAAAATGATTTTTTGCCGGTAATGATCAAAGACAACCGTTTCGTTAAACAACATCAGGTCCAAATCGTTAAAGTCTCCCTTATTTGTCAGTTTTAGTTTTGGTTCGCCGTATTTCAGATAATCATAAGCAAAATACCCGACCAAACCGCCTGTAAATGGTGGCATCTCAGACAATACCGGGCTTTTGTTTGCTTCAATCAGCTTGCGCAAAAAAATGCGTGGGTTATCTTCATCCGGTTTTGCTTGACCGGTCTTTTCTCCGTTTTTATAAAATAATTGCTTGATTTTACCGTTGTTGCAAACAATCTCCATTTCAGGATTACAACCAATGAACGAATATCTGCCCCAACGTTCATCTTGACTTGCACTTTCAAACAGATAACATCTTTGACTCACATTTCTCAGTTTTTTCAATGCCTCAACCGGAGTAGTCACGTCAGCATACATCTCAATCGCAACCGGGATTCGATGATACTTCTTCTCAACTGCCATCTTTTTTAACTGCTCATATTTAGGATACACGCTTTTCATCCTCCTTATAAAAAAGACCCGCCCCTGCAAGCATGAATAATGCTTGTAAGGACGAGTCAACCCGCGGTGCCACCTTCTTTATGATTGCTAAATCATCTTCTCGAAATCTGTAACGTCGATTACGCGTCATGGAATACTCAAGCCTTGCTCTTTGACCATGCCCTCAACAGTCCATTTGACAGCCGACACGATTCGGATTCCAGCACCCCGAACTCTCTTGACGCACTTTTCTGCCTTTATCTCTGTTTCAAAGGTTTCGATATTTTGAGAAAGCCGTGATGTCGGAAAAAAAACGACCGCATCATCTATGCGGTCGTCAATAAAGATTGTACCAGCATAGGCTTTCCCTTGATTGTTAAACAAACAAAAGCAAACCTACACTGAAATGATGTAAGTTTACTCTAAGCTATGCCAGACTTGCCAAGTTTTAAATAACATCTTCATAGTACAATCTTCCTTTCAGTTAATGTTGATATAATTATATTTTAACTTAAAACTTTTGTCAATCTTTTTTCACATTTAAATATAAAAAACGAAAGCACCTTGCGATGCTTTCGTTCCCGTTCTTAAAATATCACTTGGCATATTCAACTGCACGTGTTTCACGAATGACAGTAACTTTGATATGTCCCGGATATTCAAGTTCATCTTCGATTTTATTTTTGATATCGCGTGCAAGAACAACTGCACCGTTATCGCTGACTTCATTTGGCTCAACAATAACGCCGCGGACTTCACGCCCTGCTTGAATGGCATAGCTCTTCTTGACACCATTAAATTCGTTGGAAATATTTTCCAATTTCTCAAGACGGTGGATATAGTTTTCCAAAGACTCGCTGCGAGCGCCTGGACGTGCAGCCGAGATTGCATCTGCTGCAGCGACCAAAACGGCAATGACCGTTTTAGGTTCAACATCACCGTGATGAGAGACGCAATCGTATTTACGATTGTCTCATTTTCATGATACTTCTTGGCCAATTCGACCCCGATTTCAACGTGAGAACCGTCAACTTCGTGATCAACGGCCTTCCCGATATCGTGTAATAATCCTGCGCGTTTCGCTAATGTAACATCTTCACCTAATTCAGCAGCAAGAACACCCGAAATTTTCGCAACTTCAATCGAGTGTTCCAAAACGTTTTGACCATAGCTCGTTCGATAATTCAAACGGCCGACAGTCTTGATCATATCCGGTTGCATCGAATGAATTCCAAGGTCAAAGATTGTCTCTTCACCTTTTTCTCTGATTCGAACATCCATCTCTTTAGTAGCCTTTTCGACCATTTCTTCAATTCTTGCCGGATGAATCCGTCCGTCTTGAATCAGCTTCTCAAGGGCCATTTTTGCGATTTCTCGACGAACGGGATCAAATCCGCTCAACACTACCGCTTCCGGAGTATCATCAATAATCAAGTCGATTCCTGTCAGAGTTTCCAATGTCCGAATATTTCGACCTTCTCGACCAATAATTCGACCTTTCATTTCATCATTTGGAAGACTGACAACCGAAACGGTCGTCTCCGAAACCATGTCTGCCGCACTGCGCTGAATTGCTTGAGCAATCAGATCCTTTGCAGTTCGATCTGCCTGTGCTTTAGCTTCATTTTCGCTGTCTTTAATCATTACGGCTAACTCATGAGCAAGACTTGATTTTGTTTCCTTTAAAATCAAATCCTTTGCCTGTTCCTTGGTCAAAGCAGCGATTTCCTCAAGCTTAGTCTCTTGCTGTTTTTCAAGCGAAGCAATTTTTTGACGTTTGGCCTCTAGTCGTTGCTGTTCAAAATTCAACTGGCCTTCTTTCTTTTCAATCGCATGCTCGCGCTTTTCTAAAGTATTGTCTTTGCGATCAATATTTTCTTCACGAGCAAGCAATCTGTTTTCTTGCTTTTGAACTTCCGAACGGCGAACCTTCAATTCGTCTTCGACTTCGCTACGATAGCGTTGACTCTCATCTTTAGCCTCTAACAAGGCTTCCTTTTTTTGAGCCGCTGCTTCTTTTCTAGCATTGTCCAAAATCCCGTTGGCCGTTTTAGTGGCGGCATCAAGAGACTTTTCATAGCTTTTCTTCCGATAAGCAAAGCCAAACACGAACCCAAGCATCAATGTTACAATCGCGATTACGAGGATGACAAGCATATTTTCCAAATTTTGCCCCTCCGTCATCGTTTCAAGAATTGATTATTATCTTGTTGTGTTTTTATTAAGATGTTAAAAATGTTTTTACGCACAATAATATTCTAATGTTTTTCAGTGGTGTATGTCAATGCTTATTAGAAAAACAGGTTGCGCGAATGCAAAGAAAAAGCAATCTCAAATAACTAAATGTCACTTTCTTACTATTACCGAATTTATTGATTAACAAATTCAATCTACGTCTAAACACAAAAAATGTTAAATTAATGAAAAAAGCTTTTACCGATTCTAAAATCAGTAAAAGCAAATAAGTTTTTCCGAACGAATGTCAGAAACTACTTTGTACTGTCTTCAACTTTTTTTGATGATTTAGCAGCCGACTTTGTCCCTTTGTCATCATCAATTTTCAATTCAAGCTGCTCATCATCCTGCTTATCATCAATTCCGTATGCTGCTCTGACTTTCTTCGTAACTTCTTCCATGATATCCGGATGTTCTTTCATATATTTCTTTGCGTTTTCACGCCCTTGACCAATGCGTTCTTCACCATATGAGAACCACGAACCGCTCTTCTTGACGATTTCTTTTTCAACTGCCATATCAATCAATTCACCGGTCTTGGAAATCCCTTCACCATACATGATATCAACTTCAGCCGTCTTGAACGGAGGCGCAACCTTATTTTTGACAACCTTGATACGAACACGATTCCCAATAATATCTGATCCGTCTTTGATCTGTTCAGCACGGCGCACTTCTAAACGTACCGTCGAATAAAACTTCAATGCACGACCGCCAGGAGTTGTCTCAGGATTGCCAAACATGACGCCGACCTTTTCACGAATCTGGTTTATGAACAAAGCAATCGTCTTGGTTTTATTGATTGTGCCGGAAAGTTTTCGTAAAGCTTGCGACATCAAACGTGCTTGCAATCCCACGTGCGTATCGCCCATTTCGCCTTCAATTTCTGCTCGTGGAACCAAAGCAGCGACCGAATCGACAACAACTATGTCAATCGCACCGGATGAAACCAATGCGTCACAAATCTCAAGTCCCTGTTCTCCCGTGTCAGGCTGCGACAGCAATAATTCATCGATATTAACACCCAATGCCTGTGCATAAGCAGGATCAAGAGCATTTTCAGCATCAATGTAAGCTGCAGTTCCGCCTCGTTTTTGAACTTCAGCAACTGCATGCAATGCAACAGTTGTCTTACCAGAACTTTCAGGACCGTAGATTTCAACAATCCTCCCACGTGGGAAACCGCCGACTCCCAACGCTTCATCCAACGAAAGCGAGCCAGTTGGCACGGTCGAAATCCTGGTATCAGCTTTATCGCCCATCCTCATAATAGAACCTTTGCCAAAATTTTTTTCAATTTTCTTAAGAGCATTATCTAATGCCGCTTTTCTATCGTCGCTCACCGAAACCCCTCATCTCTCTTATAAATTGAACGTTTGTTTTGTTTACATACCTTATGATACTTGTTTCTTTAAAAAAAAGCAAGCATATTGCGAACTAAAGTTTGATTAGCTGTTTTTTTATTATAGTTCATTGTTAATCAGGCCGAATCCGGCTAAAACGCTGCGAATGCGAACCGCATCTCGATCCCCATAAAAATGATATTCAAAAGCAGCAGTCTGCCTGTCTCGCTGCGATATCCCGATCCAAACAGTTCCTGCGGGATTTCCCTCCAACGTATCAGGCCCGGCAACGCCCGTAAATGAAACGCCAAAATCCGTATCCATTTTGATTCTTGTCCGTTCAGCCATCCACTTTGCGGTTGCTTCGCTGACGACACCGTTTTCAATAATTATTTCCTTCGGGATGTCCAACAGGTTTTCCTTGGCGGAAGCAGAATAGGTCACGAATCCGCCGGGAAAAACCTGTGAAGAACCGGCAATGTCCGTAACTGCTTTCTGGAATGAACCGCCAGTTAAACTTTCAGAAGCGGAAACCGTCAATCCTTTTTGTTTTAGTTTTTCAACGACAACCTCCGGAAGACTGTTGTCATCACCATACCCATAAAGATATTGACCCACGCGTTTCGAAATAACTTGCTCCGTTTCATCAAGAATTTCTTTTGCGCTTTCTTTTGAATCTGCCTGAGCAGTCAAACGAAGCGTAACCTCGCCAACTTTAGCGTAAGGCGCAATCGTCGGATTCGTTTGTCCGTTGATCAAGTCATCCAATTCAGTCACCAATTGTGATTCGCCAATACCGTAAAATCTCAAAACTCGTGAAAAAAGCAGATGTTCTCTTGCATAGTTTTCTTTCAATCTGTGCATTACTTGCTTGTCAAACATGGGGCGCATTTCGCTTGGAGGTCCAGGGAGCAAAATAAAGTCAGGCCCGTTTTGATTTTGATAATAGCTGCCTACCGCCATGCCGCTTTCATTTGGAAGCGAAACCGAACCCTCGAGATATTTTGCCTGCAACAGATTGTTATCGGTCATTTTCCGATTATTTTGACGATAATACTCCTCAATGGACTCTAAAGCATCCTTATCCGTCAAAAGTCCGCAATTTAAAAATTTGGCTACGGTTTGCTTCGTAAGGTCATCTTTTGTCGGCCCGAGTCCACCGGATAAAATAACCATGTCAGACCTGCCTGAAGCAATCTCCAAAGCTTGAAGCAATCTTTTTTCATTGTCCCCGACAACCGTTTTAAAATAAACGTCAATCCCCAGTTCGGCCAAACGTTGGCTGATAAACGTCGAGTTTGTATCCGTAATTTGGCCTAACAAAATTTCCGTTCCGACCGAAATAACTTCTGCATGCATTAAAATCCCACCTATTCTTAAATACGCGAAAAAACGTTATTTCATTTTATTTTCCTGTTAATTATTTCACGGCACCGGAACTTTTTCAAGTCTGTCGCTAAAAATACAAACAGGGTCAAGAAAATTTTCTCAACCCTGCAAAATTATTTACTGAACGAATCTTCAAAAACCGCCCGGCTATTCCAAAAATAGTCAATCCCTGAGTAAACTGTAAAGAATAGGCAAATATAAAGCAAAACCTCACCAATCGGGAAATGAATATTTGTAAAAAAAACATCGTTTAAATACAGAAATATGATTGAAAACATCTGCGTAAACGTCTTGATTTTACCAGGCATTTTTGCTGCAATAACCTCACCGTCGTTTTCAACCACGATCAATCTGAGACCGGTAACCGCCAACTCGCGACAAACAATGATTGCTGCAACCCATGCCGGAACCTTGCCCATTTGAACCAAGATAACAAAAGCGGTCATAACGATCATTTTATCCGCCAACGGATCGGCAAACTTGCCAAAATTAGTCACCAGCTTATTGCGTCGCGCAATTTGACCATCAGCAAAATCCGTGATTGAAGCACATGCAAAAATAACGGCGCCAATAAACTGCGTTACCGGAATGGAAGTTCCCGCAACCATAATGCTTCCCCAATCAAGCGGAAGCAATAATACCAACATAAATAACGGTATCAATAAAATTCGAATAACCGTCAACTTATTAGGCAAATTCATAATAATCCTCCCAAATCAAAAGGTGTTTGCATCTGTAAAAGGCTTTCAGCCTTGCCATTTAATGTTACCTACTTAAGATTAAGCGTAATCGTTCTGACTGTCAACGTGTCATTTTCCTTCTTGTAATCAAACTTCTTGCCATTTAATTTAAGCGAAGTTGAATTTGAATTGCCTAAACTGATCGTAATCGTCGTCGTACTTTCCGGAAGTTCGACAGTATGGCTACCACCGTCATTCAAAGTTCCTTGCCATACTTGAGAACCGTTTGATGAAACGGAGCTCCAAGCAGCACTGCCGCTGACGGAAAGCTCTAATTTGTTCTTATCCGCTGCATTTTTAACGTCATAGACGAATTTTGAACCTTCTGAAGAAACGTTCTCAATCGTTTGCTTAGTTGAAGCTGCTGACTTCTTTTTAGCAGACGGCGTTTTTGAACTTGCGGTTTTTTTAGCAGAAGACGTGCTTGCAGACGATTTCTCTTTCTTGACATCAGATGAAACCGAAACCGTCTGACTTGAAGAACTTTGAGACTCGGTATTTTTGCTGTGATTGCCCCAAGCAACGACGTAAATCGTTCCAAGGATTGCAACGACGACAATCACGATAATGATCGTTGGCAAATAGTTCATC
Organism: Ligilactobacillus ruminis ATCC 27782; assembly: GCF_000224985.1. Lineage (NCBI taxonomy): Bacteria > Bacillati > Bacillota > Bacilli > Lactobacillales > Lactobacillaceae > Ligilactobacillus > Ligilactobacillus ruminis. The sequence continues at coordinate 838,317 of NC_015975.1, read as the reverse complement.
AATTTGCCCAAAAAGTCATTCTTTTCTGCCTGTTCGATTCTAACCGCCTCTGTCCTCGTCGTCGTCTCATGAGCAACCGGAGTTTCAGCTTTGATCCCCGTTTTTTCTTCGAGCTGTGCAAGCAACTCATCGCCATCCAAGTCAACGACCTTGGCATACTGCTGAATAAAAGCTCGCACGTAAAAGTCACCTGGCAGCGCATCAAAGTTTTCAGCTTCAATTGCAATCAAGTATCTCTTTTGAATCTTTGTTGTCTGTTGCAGATCGTCAAGCGTTAAGCCTTTCTTTTCTCTAGCTTCTTTTAAAGTTTGTCCAATCCCATTCATTGAAATCTCTCCAGTATTTTTCGTAATGATTGTGAAAATATTTGAAAACTCAATCCACTAATAATTATAACATATTTTATCAACTAAAAATGATAAGAAAACCTTTATTTTAGCCATCCTCCGGTCGCATACAGCGTCTGACCCGTCAGATACCCTGCTTTTTCGCTTAAAAGTACCAAAACCCAGTAGCTGATTTCGTCAGGAGATGCAAATCGTCCGATCGGAATTTCAGCATCGATATCTGCTTTTTCGCTTTCAGAAAAAATCTTGTTCATCTGGGTGTCAACAGCACCGGGCGCAATAACGTTAACCGTTATCCCCAACGATGCGACTTCTTTCGCATATGCCCTTGAAAATGCACTCAAAGCACCTTTAACCGTGCTGTAACCGACTTCCATCGCACTGCCCGCACCGCCATAAACGGAGCCGACAAAAACAATGCGACCGAATTCAGACTCAGCAAGCTTATCCTGGAGCGACTGAACGATTCTAAGCGGTGTTCTGAGCTGCATCGTAATCATCATATCCAAATTGTTTGGCGATAACTCTGAAAAAAGGCCATAGTAAGTCGTCCCTTCCGAAAAAACAACCGCATTCAGCTTTCCGAAAATTGAATCGCAGATTTTGGAAATATTGTCCGCATCCGTCATATCGTATTGCAAAGTGATGAAATCCTGTTTTGGATGCTTTTTGGTAAGTTTTTGGGAAATTTCATCTATCTTTTCGCGATTTTGATAATAATGAAGATAAAGCGACCAGCCTGCATCGGCCAAATCTTCCGCAACTTTTGAGCCAATATCTCCCGATGCTCCAAAAATCAATGCCCACTTCACGCTTCTTCCCCCTTTGGAAGAATTTGATAAACGCTGACAGCTTCGGATCTGATGAATGATTCGGCCGTTTTCTCGACGTCTTTCAAAGTCATCTTTTCAAGCAGCGGAACGATATCAAAAATCGTTGCATAGTCAAACAGGCTTCCTTCATAGCGATTGGCGATATTTTCAAGCGAATTCATTGCCGAAATGCTGCGCCCGATCAGCTCACGTTTGGCAAGCTCGAATCTTTCCTCTGCATTTTCCAAAATTTTCTGAGCATTTTCAGCAATCCCGATGATCGAATTTGAAAAGTCTTGCGGAAATTCCGTATCGCTTGACATCGTCACAAAATGAAATCCTCGCTCAACCGTAACGTCATAACTGAAACTATCATCCAAAATGCCCTTGTTGTATAATTCAAGGTACTGTTCAGACGTTTCGTCATACAGCAAATACATCAGCATTTCCAAGGAAAGCTTATAAAAAAGTCCGTCTCTTCCTCCCGGAACGTCATCCAAACCTTTGATTCCGACGATGGCTGCAGGTCTTTGAACGTTTAGCTCATTCATCCGATACGGGATGACGTCTTTTCCTTCTTTATCGGTTGAAAAAGCTGCTCTCGTAATTTCAAACGGAGCATCAAACGTTTTGTTTGCTTGATTTTTTTGAATAAGATCCAATACCTTGTCCTGATTGAATCCTCCGACCAAAAAAAGATTCATGTTGCTTGGTTGATAAAAAGTCCTGTAACAAGAGTATAGATCATCAGGGGTAATCTGCGCAATCGAATCAACCGTCCCCGCAATATCGCTTGCTAACGGATCTTCAGGATACAAATTCCCGATTATGCCGAAATAAAGCTGCCAACTCGGGTCATCGTCATACATTTTAATTTCTTGACCAATGATTCCGCGCTCTTTTTCAATCATTTTTTCAGAAAAATAAGGTTCTTGAACGAAATCCAATAAAATCTCGATGCACTTGTCAACGTTTCGAGTTGCAGAAAACAAATAGCTCGTTCTCGTAAAACTTGTAAAAGCATTGGAGGATGCGCCATACTGTCCAAAAAGATCAAAAGCATCATGATCTTGTTTTTCAAACATCTTATGCTCCAAAAAATGCGCAATCCCGTCCGGAACTTTGATCAATTCTTCTTTGCCATACGGAATGAACGTATTGTCGATTGAGCCGTAATCCGTTGTCAAAACACCATATGTTTTATGAAAATTCTTTCGAGGCAACAAATTAACGCGCAATCCGTTGGCAAGAACAGTGGTATAAAGAACCTCATTGTACCGCGGATAATTTATCTCTTCCACGACTAATTACCTCCATCAAGAAAATAGATATTTTGCAGTTTGACCTTGCTTGCAACTTCCATAATTTCTGCTTTTGAAACGCTCAAAACATTCCGAATCCAATCCTCATTTGAAACATACGTCCCGGTCAAAATATCATTTTGAGCACGATTAACCGCCGTCATTTGATTGTCCAACCGACTCTCAAAATTATTTATCAAAGATGACTTGACGCTTTCTACCAGAACATCTTCAAAATCCCCGATTGCCAAAGCTTTCAATTGGTCTGCAATCAACTGAATGACGTGTTCCTTGTTTGCTGATTGAATTCCAGTCTGAACCATCAAAAATTGTCTATAAGGATCAAATGAAGAACTCGCATAATATGCCAGGCTTTCTTTTTCGCGAACGTTGACGAAAAGCTTTGAAAGCGGAGAACCACCAAACAGTCCGTTAAAAATCAACGCTGCGTAATGCAGGTTCGAGCGATACGGAACGTCCAAACGATAGCCCAGGTCAAGCTTGCTTTGATTAAGCTTTTGTTTTTCAACGTTTTCACTGACAGTTTTCTTTAAAGGCTGCGCATAATTCAAGTCAAAATATTCAGGCTTTCTTTCAGCAAAATTGAAATCTTTTGAACGCTCAGCAGCCAAGTTTTCATCAATGTCTCCGGAAACAAGAATCTGAATCCGATCGTTTTTGATCATTTCAAGATAGGCGTCATAGACATCCTTTGAAGTAAGTTTCTCGAGTTCTTCTGCAGATCCGAAAACAGGCGATTTTTGTGCTGCTTCATTAAAATAACCCTCTTGGAGTTTTAAAGAAGCATAACTTTGCTTGTTATCCCTAATGGAATTAACATATGCAATCAAATTTTGCTTTTGACGCAAAAACGTTTCTTGGTCGAACTCGCCATCTTCTGCGAGCGGATTTAAAATCATCTTTTTCAAAAATGTAAATCCGGCATCGACCAATCCGACCGGATTTTCCAAAAATTTATCATCAATGCAATTAAAAACAAAATTAATCATATGGATATTTCCGTGACGATTGACAGTCGTGCCAAACCCGGCCCCATACATCTTTGACAGTTCCATCGCCGTCTTGCTTTGAGTCGGAAAATCGCTTGAACTTGTCTCAAGCAAGTTCGACAGCAGCGTTCTGATGCTCAAGCTTCTCACGTCTGCCAATTCGGTCATAAAAGAAACGACAATCCGATTTGTTTTGAACTGTTGTGTAGGGATCAAAATCAAGTCGACCCCGTCCGTTATGCTTATTTGCACACACAGTTCCCCCTTCTAATATTTAGCATTACTTTTCATTTTATAGTAAAATGCACGGAAATACAAGGCTTCCCCCTTTTTAGAAAGCAAACAAAAAAATTCTCTTTCGGGTTCTGAAAGAGAATTTTTCGACGCTTATTCTTCAGGCTTGACGTAAACCTCCCGCGGTTTGGCACCTTCTTGTTTTCCGACCATCCCCCGCGCCTCGAGTTCATCGACGATTCGTGCCGAACGGTTGTATCCAATGCTGAAATGACGCTGAAGCAATGAGATGCTGCATTTTCCTTCAACCGCAATGAACTTAACGACGTCATCAAACAATTCGTCAACATCATTTTCTCGTTTTTCCTGCTCGATTTCTTCGTCCGAAACTTCCATCGTTTTGTCAAATGCGGTGCTGCGCTGATTAGAAACAAATTCAACGACATTCGCCACGTCTTCATCAGAAATAAACGCCCCCTGAATTCTCGTCGGTTTATTTTGACCGACGGGCATGAACAGCATATCACCGCGACCAAGCAGTTTTTCCGCCCCATTACTGTCAAGGATTGTTCTCGAATCAGTTCCGCTTGAGACCGCAAATGCCATTCGTGACGGAACGTTTGCCTTGATCAACCCCGTGATAACGTCAACTGACGGGCGCTGCGTCGCCAAAATCATATGAATTCCGGCAGCGCGTCCCATTTGTGCGATTCTGACGATCTGATCCTGAACGGAGCCACCGGTCGTCATCATCAAATCAGCAAGCTCATCAACCACAACGACAATATAAGACATGAGCGGACGTTTGCCGCCGTCTTTTGCATTTTCCTGTTCAATCATTTGATTGTATCCTGAAATGTTTCGAACGTCCTTTTCCGCAAATCGTTCATATCGTTCCTCCATTCGAGCGACGACCTTTTCAAGCGAACGTGCGGCCTTGCGAGGCTCGGTAATCACGGGAACGAGCAAATGAGGAATGTCTTTATAGATTCCAAGTTCGACTTTTTTTGGATCAACCATCATCAGCTTGACCGTTTCCGGGCGACAATTCATTAAAAGACTCGTAATAATTACGTTGATTGCAACCGATTTGCCGCTGCCGGTTGAGCCGGCAATCAGCAAATGAGGCATTTTGGCCAAATCAGCCGTTTCTAAATTGCCCGAAACATTGTGCCCAAGCGGAACTTCAAGCGGTTTCCGCTTACCCTTGCGCCGCTTGAATTCGGTGATGATCGTTTTATATGCAACCGTCGCAACGTTTTGGTTGGGAACTTCGATTCCAATCAGCGGCTTTCCCGGTATCGGGGCTTCGATTCGAATATCCTTGGCCGCCAAGGCAAGCGCCAGGTCATCGGCCAAATTGACAATCTTTGAAACCTTGACCCCGATTGCCGGATGAAGCTCATATCTTGTAACGGCAGGACCGAGCATGACGTTTTTAAGTTCAGCCTTGACACCAAAGCTTTCAAGCGTCCGAATCAAAACATCCTTGTTTTTTCTGATTGTGCATTGTTCCGAACTTTGATCTGTATCCTTTCCGTCAGTCAATAAATCGATCGAAGGCAATTTATAATCGGAATCTTCAAAAGTTTCTTCAGAAAATCCAAGGTCTTCTTCATTTTGCGAATCACTCAAGGATTCATCCTTTTCTTTTTCGATGATTTCAGTCACATCGTCTGATTTGTCCTGATCGAAAATTTCTTCCGATCGGCTTTCTTCGGTTTGAACGTACTTTTTCAAAACGTCTGAAGATTTTTTATGAAGCTTGCCCTTTTCTGCAAAAATCTGCGAAAGAATCTCTTTGATTTTTCTCAAAAGCCAAGCTGCTGCATTTTTCAGCCAACAAATGACAACATAGCACATTTGACCGAAAGCATCGATCAAATCCTGTGCTGATAAATTCAGCATCATGCACAAACCAAAAAAACACAGAACATCTGCCGCAAGATATGAACCTAACTGTGCCGTCAAAAAATAAGTCAGCGTATAAAGAAAGGAACCTACAAGCCCCCCGCCGACCGTCGTCCCAAGCGTTGAAGACATCAGATCAGCTGATAAATATTGCCATGTGATTGAAACGAAACGCGCATGAAGGTCAAGTCTCGCAAACATCAGCGCTGAAAACATGACTAAGATGCCTGACCAACAAATGAACAGCCCGCAAATTCGTTTTTTGTTCAGTTTCGGAGTTTTTCCGGTTAAAAGCAAACAACAGCCCAAAATAATCATCAAGATAAAAGCGACTTTATATGTATCGCCTACGAACAAGCGCAAAACATTTGACAACAAAACCCCGAGATATCCCATGCCTAAAAAGCCCAAAACCGCAAACAGGATATAAATTGCCCCAATAACATGCTCAGATAAAACGATCCCGTTATTTTTTCTGCGCGTTTTTTTTCTTTTCTGAGCCATTAAAAAATCCTCCCTGATAGTCTTGGTTTCAATTATAGCATACCCCTGCCGAAATAAACAAATGTTCGCAACAAAAAACCGCCGTTTTTGGCGGTTTTAACAACTATTTCAATTTATCGTTTTCATAACGGTGAACGCGCTCCAAATCTGGAAAAGATTGTTGTCTGAGCGCTTCGTAAATCACGATCGCAGCCGTATTTGACAAATTCAGAGCACGAATATTCCGGTCGTTTTGAGGAATTCTGATGCACTTCTTTTCATACTTGCGCATAAAAATTTCCGGAAGTCCCGTCGTCTCCTTGCCGAACAAAAAATAATGGTTTTTGGATTCGTCGGTATAATCGACATCAGCATAGGTTCTCTCTGCAAATTTCGACACGACGTACAGTTCGTCGTTTTCATCCATCGATTCCAAAAATTCAGGCAGATTCTCATGATAGGTAATCTTTACTTTATCCCAATAATCAAGTCCCGCTCTTTTCATATATTTATCATCGGTCGAAAAGCCAAGGGGCTTGATCAGATGAAGTTCAGTATTCGTTCCGGCACACGTTCTGGCGATATTTCCCGTGTTTGCCGGCATCAAAGGTTCAAACAATACAATGTGATTCGTCATTTAAGGATTCCTCTCTTTTTGACATAAAAAAAGCGTAACCGTTCGGTGTGGGCACGGCGAACAGTTACGTTAATGAAGTACAATCATACAGCAACTAACGACAGTTCCGTCAATTGCCAACAACCGATCTCTTGTCACTATACTAACACTGTATATTTTAATTTTCAATAGGTTTTCGATAACTTTTTTAAAAAATCTTAATTTTTCAAATTTGGTTCCGTTCCTGACGGCAATGCCTTGAAACGGGACTTTCATCGTTAAAAAAGTCCTTCATTCAGGCCTTTCTCAAAGTTTTTAGTTAAGAAAAAACTTATAATCGGAAAAAGGCCGAAGAAAATGACATATAAGCCGGAAAATTAAGTTTAACTTTGATTTCATTAATTTTCACTGACTTTAATATATTTTCCAGAAACAAGACTTACCAGATCATCCCTTTTCAATCTGACGGAACGTCCGACTTTTCCGGCAGAAACGGAAATATCATCAAAATTCTTGATGCGTTCGTCAAAATAAACGGGGAATCCTTTTCTGATATTGATGCCGATTGGAGTATTTGCCCCATGAACATATCCGGTAATATTGATTAAATTTTTGTTATCTGCAAGATGAACCTGCTTTTTGCCAAGTTCATGCGCAACAAGCTTCAAATCGATTTCATGAATAAGAGACAAGCATACCACGATGTAATCTTTTGCATCATTATTTGCCTGCATCACAATCGTTTTCAAGATGCTTTCTGCCGGAACTCCCTGTTCCTTTGCCTCGGCTAAGGCATCAGCACCATTATTGATCCAATCAAAAGAAACTTCTTCATACTCAATGTGGTGCTGATCCAAGATTCGTTCATCGTTTGTCTTCTTTTCTTTAGTGCTCTTTTTTTTAGCCATCTTTTTTCAGCTTCCTTCCATTCAATTATGTTACCAATCTTAACATCTCGCATCAGATAAGTCCAAATTATCAATACTGATTTCATGAAACGCCTGAACAAAACATGATCCTCATCCTCAATAACAAAATAGTATTTTAATTTTTTGTGAATTTTCTCAAAGCGACTTTATTTGCGTTGACTTTTGGTCTCATTTAAAGTATATTACTTGTGTTTGCGGACGCATCCGCCTTGTCGAAAGTCCGCAACATATTTTAGAATTGCGAGGTATATCATGCCAGTTTTTGATTATGAAGATATTCAGCTTGTTCCTAACAAGTGTATTGTGAAGAGTCGTTCCGAAATTGATACGCGCATCAAATTCGGCCCAATGACATTCAACATTCCGGTTGTTCCTGCAAACATGCAAACAGTCATTGATGAAAAACTTGCCGTTTGGCTGGCACAAAACGGCTACTTCTACATCATGCACCGTTTCGATGAAGATGAACGCTTGCCATTCGTTAAAAGAATGCATGATCAAGGATTATTCGCATCAATTTCCGTTGGCGTCAAGCCAAAGGAGCATGCGCTGATTGATGAATTGGCCGCTCAAAATCTTGTCCCGGAATATATCACAATCGATATTGCTCACGGACATTCAGACACGGTCATCGAAATGATCAAACATATCAAGCAAGCAATGCCGGGAGTCTTTGTCATCGCCGGAAACGTCGGTACTCCGGAAGGCGTTCGTGAACTTGAAAATGCAGGGGCTGATGCGACAAAGGTCGGAATCGGACCGGGAAAAGCATGCATCACTAAGCTTAAAACAGGTTTTGGAACAGGCGGTTGGCAATTAGCAGCAGTCAGATTATGCGCAAAGGCTGCCAGCAAGCCCATCATCGCGGACGGAGGAATTCGCAATAACGGCGATATTGCCAAATCAGTCAGATTCGGAGCCTCAATGGTCATGATTGGTTCAATGTTTGCCGGACATGAGGAAACGCCCGGTGAAGTCATTGAAAAAGACGGGCAAAAATACAAAGTCTACTACGGATCTGCTTCCCAATATCAAAAAGGACAATATAAAAACGTCGAAGGCAAAAAATTGCTCGTACCTTACCGCGGACATATTTCCGATACCTTGCGCGAAATGCAGGAAGACCTTCAATCCTCCATCTCATATGCAGGCGGAAAAGAACTGATGGCACTTCGCAAAGTTGATTATGTAATCGTTAAGAACTCCATCTTCAACGGAGATACCTTTTAAAAAACATCGTCTTTAAAAATCACGAAAAAACGGTCAAGAACCTGATTGATTCTTGACCGTTTTTTAAATTCAAATCGTCAAAAAACTGAGTCAATGCCTATAACAACCAACTAGTCAAAAACGATTTCGGTTCCGATTTCAATTTTTGGCATGGCGTGCGGTTTCAAATAAATTGCATTCTCCTGGGGCGTTTCCGGAACTTCTTTAAAGGCCAAAACAGTATGTCCAATGGAAGTCAGGTTCGATTCAACCAATTGTCCGACGAATTCGACTTCATATTCGGAAGAACCGATTCTGACCTTTGAACCCTTCTTGATGTCATATCCGCCAATCGGATCATTTTCAAAATCATGAATCAATGATACTTCGCGCAAACGTTCCGATGCCGTTTCACCAAATAAAATAAGCAATGGTTGCTTTTCGTCAATTGCCTGGGGACCGATTGCAGTAATCTTGCTCTTAATCATATCAAAAATTCCTCTCTTAATCCGCTTGTTCAATGCTTAATAAATTCATTATAACCTATTTTGTTCTTTCTTTGTAGATTAATATTCTTTGACAACGTTTTCTTGGAAAGGATATGTTATAATCGATATCGATAGAGATAACTACAGAGAGGATGTTTATGCGTGAAAGAAGAAATTCTGTTCGGAACATATACTAAAAAAACAAGCAAAGGTATCTATTATGCAACCTTGGATACCGAGAAAAAAACGATTTCTGAACCTAAACCCGTCGTCGGATTGCAAAGTCCGACTTATATGAAAGTCACAAATAAAAAGACGCTCGTCTCAGTAGCCAAAAAAGACGATCTTGGCGGAATCGCTGCATTTGACGCAAAAAATTCGGCATTTACGTTTTATGACGAAGCTTTAACGCCTGGTGCCAACCCTTGCTACGTCGGTTTTGACGAAAAGCGACAGCTGATTTTCACGGCCAACTATCATAAGGGACAAATCGATGTTTACAAAATTAACGCTGATCAAACGCTCAGTTTAAGGGATACTGTCAAAGATGAAGGCAACGGTCCGCGCCCTGAACAAGATTCAGCACATGTTCACTACACGGACCTTGCTCCGGACGGACGGCTGATTGCTGTTGACCTCGGCAACGATACCGTTTCGACGTATGACGTCTCAGATGAAGGCAAACTTTCGCTTGTTTCCGTTTTTAAAACAGAACCAGGTTTTGGGCCGCGCCACATTGTTTTTGCACACAACAGCAATTATGCATATCTTGCAGGCGAACTTTCAAGCAATCTTTCTGTTCTAAAGTATGACGCAAAAACAGGGTGTTTCTCGCTCGAACAAACAGTCAAAACGATTCCTTCAACTTGGACCGAACATAACGGTGCCGCTGCCATCAGAATTTCTGATGATGACAGATTCGTCTACGTTTCAAATCGCGGCCACAACTCATTGGCACAATTTGAAATTCATGACGATCACATGGTTGATTTTGTCGAATTCGTTTCAACCGAAGGAGATTTTCCTCGCGATTTTGACATCGATCCAACGGGACGTTTCGTTGTGTGCGTCAATCAGAATACGGACAACGGAACGCTTTACGAACGCAATGAAGAAACCGGCAAGCTGACGCGCATTCAAAAAGACATCGTTGTCCCTGAAGGCGTTTGCGTTTGTTTTGCCGATATCAACGATTGATTGGAGTCTGCTATGCTGATTAGAGAAGCTTGTCTTGAAAATTATACTTTGCTTTCTCGTGCAATTTCCTGCGGCGCAAATCGCATCGAACTCTGCGACAATCTTTCCTGCGGCGGAACGACCGTTTCAAAGGGCGTTATGGCAGAATCACTGAAGTACGCGCACGAAAAAAAAGTTCCGGTAACGGTGTTGATTCGACCGCGAGGCGGTGATTTCGTTTACAATGATGCTGAAATCAAAATAATGGAGTCAGACATCTTTACCGCACAATCATTGGGCGCAGATACGATAGCCATCGGTGCGCTAGATTCAAACGGCGGACTTGATTTCGAGGCCATGGAAAACCTTGCCCAGGCTGCATTCGGGATGCAGCTTGAACTTCACATGGCATTTGATTCGCTGGATTTTGAAGAACAAAAAAAGGCCATTGACTGGTCTGTTTCTTCCGGTTTCGACCGAATTTTGACTCACGGCGGGCCGCTTGAAGTTCCTATCGAAGAAACCGTCCCTCACTTAAAAGAACTGATTTCATATGCGGATCATCGCATTGAAATTTTGCCGGGAGGCGGCATCACGTTTGAAAATTGCGAGCAAATTGCTGAAGAACTGGGCGTAAAGTCCGTCCACGGAACTAAAATCGTCAATCTCATGCATGATTAGATTATTGATTAAAAAAGCTGCGAATCAAAAATTTCGCAGCTTTTTTACATCCACTTTTCTTTTTTAAACAAAATAATTTCAACTGCAATTATTATGATTGAGCTGATAATTGCAATCAAATAACCGTATTTCCACGTTGTTTCCGGAATGTTGAAGTTCATTCCGTACCATCCCGTAATCAGCGTCAGCGGCATGAAAATCGTTGTCACGATCGTCAAAATCTGCATCACCTTATTTTGTCTGACGTTGATTTTAGCTTGATACGTATCAATAATTTGCGTTGCATATTCGAACATGCTTTGTGCTTCAAGATTCAACCGGCTAAGACGATTTGCAACCATCTGCATGTCGGTTAGATTGATTTCGTCAAGATAATCGACTCCGCTTTCAGCAATATTCGTGACAAGTTCCGTCATTTGTTTGTAGAATCTCATCAAATGCCGCTGTTCTTTTTTGATTTTAAAAATATATTCTTCAAAATCGTGTGGAATTTCCAAAACGTTGTCTGCCATGTTATCTTCAAGCAAATCAAGTTTGCGTTCGCAGTCATTGAAAAAAAGTCATCACGATAGGTCAAATGATAAATACAGTTCAAAAACGCCTGTGCCAGATTATGGCTCTTTACATTCTGCAATTCAACGCAATCAGCCAAACAAGAAGCCATAATGCCGCTTTTGTCAATGAATATCAAACGTTCTTCAGAAAGGTGATACCGAACAAAAATACCCTTTCCTAGCAGATTACTTCTGTTCAACAATGCCATTGTTCCAAAAATTTCATCGCCAATAATATCGACGGTCGTGTATTTTTCACCGTTAAGCTTGTTCAGCCACAGCTTGACTCTTTCAGAAGCGTTCGATTCCTGATACTCTTCGGGAGTCATGATTACGATTTCAGGATTGTCTTTTTCTCCGCATTCCACGATTTTTTTGTCAATGATTCTGTATTTCAACGGGGCATCCTTTCGGACTTCGAAAGAATTTTCGGTCTCGGCAATTGGATCATCAAAATACTTGATGTTTTTCCAAAAAGATTTCTCATGCGCGTCATGTTCGCCAAAGTAGTAATAAAGGGAAAATCCGCTGCAAATGAAGTAAAAAAACAACTTTTCAAACGTAAAATCTGCCAAGAAAAGCTGCAGAAAAAAACTGACCATCGTCAGTGCCAACATAAAAACACTGACCGCAAAACATACAAAATGCCCGTTTCTTTTCAAGCCCCTCAAAGCCGCGACAAAAATAAAACAAGCCAGCGTCTCATTTGAAAATGCGGCAATCAACTCCGGAACATGAAGCCTTCCCCTGAAAATTTCAGCAATTATCATCAGAAACTCCCCGAGGCAGAGCAATTCGACTATCAAAAAACATGCTTTTCTGTGCTTAAACCTCTTTACAAACATTACGAACCTCGCTTACTTTCCCATCAAAAACTGCATGAAAAGCTTGGCAATGTTAAAATAGATCAAAACCGACGTTAAATCGCTCAAAGTCGAAATAAACGGTCCTGAAGCAACGGCAGGATCGACCCCGATTCGATCCATCAAATTCGGAATGAAGCTTCCGGCAAGATTGGCAACCGTAATGGCACACATCATTGCCATGCCGATTACGAATCCCAAAACGAAATTTTGCTTCCAAATGCCGACAATCAGACAAATTGTCAAGCCTGTAACGAACCCAGTCAAAAGTCCGGTGAAAAACTCTGTCAAAAACTGTTTATACCAAGAAGGTTGATCCTCTTCTTTTTCAGCCAGACGCCTGACGGCAACGGCTAAGCTTTGCGTCCCGGCATTACCGGCAGTCCCCGTGATGGAAGAGATGAAAATCGCCAAAATACTCGCCTCACCGATCATGCTTTCATAATGCGAGATAAGCGTCGTCGTTGACATTCCGAGCAAAAGCAGCACAATCAGCCAAGGAAGGCGATTGACAGCTGCCTTGAGGGGACTGTTCGTCTCTTCGTCCGTGTCAACACCGGCCAAACCGGAGTAGTCTTCCGCAGATTCTTCATCGATGACATCGATGATGTCATCAACGGTAATAATGCCAATCAATCTTCCGTCATAATCCGTCACCGGAATCGCCAAAAAATTATAATCACGAATCGTCTGTGCAACCTCTGCCTGGTCATCCGACACCTGAACGGACATTACCGGCGTCGTCATGATGTCTTCGATCATCTCATCATCGTCATGGGTCAAAAGATCCCTTAACGTCAAAACTCCTCGGAGCTTCTCATTTGAACCGATGACATACACGTAATAAATCGTTTCCGCATCATCTGCTTCACGCTTTATTACGTGCATTGCAGAACGGACCGTTTGATTGCCGACGATTTCGACAAATTCGGTCGACATGATGGCACCAGCAGTCTTATCTTCATAGTGAAGCATTTCTCTGATTTCTGCGGCCTTTTCTTGGGGAATCAGACGCAGATACTTAGCAAGATCTTTCTTTTGAGCATAGGCCAAAATATCAACAGCATTATCGGTATACATCTGATCAATAACGTTAGCCGCATACTGCGGAGTCATTTCTTTGAAATAGTTGACAACTTCTTCAGGCTCTTCTTCAATCGCATCAAACATGTCACCGACTTCTTCGGCCGTCAGATAACGATAAAGCCTCGCCCTTTGCTTTTCAGTCAGATCGGTAAAAATCTGTGCCTGCTCGTATACGTGCAAATCAAGATACTCTTCGCGAAACTGTCTTGCCTTTTGCGCATTGAGCAATTGAATGATGATGTCGCTTTTATCATGGGTTGTTTCGATTGTTTTTACCATGATGCTCACTCTTTCTTATTTTTCTTAATATACCCCTCAAAATCCCGAGGCGGATTGCAATATATTTCAAGCTGCTTTGCGAGAAACGGATGATAGAAGACAAGATGGAAACAATGCAGACCTTGACGCTGCAAAGGAAGAGAATTTTTGCCGTCATAAAGAGTATCTGCTACGAGCGGATGCCCAATTGCTTTGCTGTGAACCCTGATTTGGTGAGTTCGACCAGAATGAAGTCTTACTCTGTACAAAGAAGCATCCCTCAGTTTCTTTTCTAAAAAGTATTCGCTTGAAGACGGCTTTCCGTCCTCAGTTATTGTTCGCTTAATCATGCTGCCAGGTTCTCTTCCAATCGGCAGATTGACAAAAAAGTGTTGTCGATTAACTTTACCAGACAGCAAAGCCAAATACTCTTTTTTAATCGAGTGGTCATGAACCTGTTTGTCAATTAACGCATGCGCATATCGATGCTTGGCAATCAAAACAATTCCTGTCGTGTCACGGTCAAGCCTCGTAATTACGTGAACTACCGTATCCTTGATGCCGCGAAGCTCGTAATATCCGACGACTCGATTAACCAACGAATCGTACCGATGTTTTTTATCAGGAGAAGGAATCGTTGCCAAATGCGCTGGTTTGTCAACAATCAAAAAATCTCGATCCTCATAAAGAATTTTAAGCGGCACGTATGACGGAATCACAGGCTCTTTTCTGACCCTTTCAGGCGGCATCGTCAATGTCACGACTGCATTGGGAAAAATCATGTCCAGTTTCCGACCGGAAGTTCCGTCAACGTCAATCGCTCCGCCTTCATGTCTGATTTTTGCCAACAATCCTCTTGAAATCCCCTGCTGTCTCAGAAAAGTTTTTAAATGACAGGGATTCTTTCCTTGATAAACCAAACTAATCTTCATTTTCTGTTCCTATGAAAGCTTCCTGGACTCGTTGCCAAAAATGCATATGACGGTATTTGGCAAAATGAATCCTTTTTTTAGATATCTTATATTGTATTTCAACAATATCACGATTGTGATACGAATCGGAATCGACCGTCAAAACAAAATCGCTTCCTCGCATCGGTCTAAAGGTGATCCAGTCATTTGGAGCAACAATCATCGGAGAACTCAACGTTCTGAAAACACGATTGTTAATTGAGCTAATTTCTGCAATCTGCAAAACTTCGAGATTCGGATGAACCACGGCTCCCCCCAATGATTTGTTGTATGCGGTCGAGCCGGTCGGAGTTGAAACGCACAACCCGTCTCCTCTGAACCTTTCAAACAATTCCCCGCCTAAATACACGTCGGTCGTCATCGTTGAACTGATGCGCTTCAAAGTTGATTCATTCAAAGCAAGGTAATGAACTCGTTTCGGACAGTCTGCATATTTAACGCAAACTTCAAGTAACGGATAGCTTACGGACTGACCGTTATCGGATTCCAAACTAATTACAAGATCATCAACTTCTTCATCACGCCAATCTGTATAAAAGCCCAAATGACCCGTGTGTACGCCAACAAAACGAATCTTGTCAAGACGATTTTCATAGTGATGAAACGCCGATAAAAGCGTCCCGTCCCCACCGATTGAAATAACGACGTCAGGCTCTTTGTCGTCTAAAACGAAATGTCGCTCAGTAAAACGTTTTTCAAGCCTTTGCTTGACGTTTTGAGATTGTTTTCCATCATTTGCAAAAATTGCAACCTTCATGACCGTTTCCTTTCATCGTGATATTCTTTAATCATCTCAAATTGACTTGGGGGCTGCCCCTTTTCAATAAACTTGATCTTGTTGTTGAATAATTCCTGAGCCTCTTGAATTTCTTCACGAATACTAGACATTTCATTATCAAGCAAAAATGCGGCTTCTGCGCTTCTGGCAAGCCTTTCTTTCAGTTCTTTAGGGAACATGCCGCGATATTTGTATCCCAAAGAATGCTCAATCGTTGCCCAAAAATTCATTGCAAGCGTTCTTATTTGAATCTCAACTTTAATGTTTGTCTGCTCATCAAGCAACTGTACCGGATAACAAACGACGATATGATACGATCGATAACCGCTCGGCTTTTGATTCGCAATATAGTCGCGCTCTTCGATTATCTGCATATCACTTCTTTTTCTGATGATGTCAACAACCGTATAAATATCTTCCACGAACTGACACATGATTCTGATACCGGCAATATCCTCCATGTCATCAGCCAAACGTTCCTCTCTTATCTGGCGTCTAACCATTTTTTCTTTAATGCTTGCTACGGGTTTAACTCTTCCCGTAACGAACTCAATCGGGCAGTGTCCTTCTTTTTCAAACTGGCTCCTCAAAGTTCTGAATTTGAGTTTAAGTTCCTTAACTGCTTCTTCATACGGAAGCAAAAAATTTTCCCAGTCTCTCTCCATAAAAACACCGCCTTTCACCTACTTATCAAGTTTAACACAACAACACAATAAATTGTATGAACAAGATCAGGTAATATCGAAAAATGTTTTAAATAAAAAGATCGTTGAAAAAAGACAAGTTTCAACGTCTTCTAAGATATAAAAACAAGTGGCCGTTTTAAATTTTAATAGATTTCCATAAACTTTATAAAACATAGGAAACCTACGCAACCTCTTTTCAGAACTTGATGTTTTTTTGATTAATTTGAGCAAAATAATTGCAAAATTTCTTTTTTTTGCTAGAGTATAGTTAGAAATAATAATTCAACAAAGTGGAGGAATTGCCTTGCTTGAGTTGTATTTGTTCATTAATCCGCTTGGAAGCACTTGCTACCATGCAGAACAAAACATTTTAAAGCTCGTCGAATTGTCGAAGAGTAAGATTAGATTCAAATTTGTCCCGCTATTGAACATTAACTCAATCTCCTCGATTATGTCGTCGTACGGCATCGATGCTTGTGATTTGAAAAAACGAAATCAGATTTCCCAAGTCTTGTTTCGTTCAGCAATCGATTACAAAGCAGCGATGTTTCAGGGGACTAAACGCGGACGTAAATTCTTGATGACCATCCAACAAGAAATACATGAAAACCACCGCGATTACACGGATGAATTGGTTTTGGAATCAGCTGAAAAAAGCCGTCTCGACGTCGAAATGTTTTTAGCTGATCGCCAATCAGACCTTGCCGTTAAATGCTTCAAACAAGATCAGAAGTTGGCAGCAGATTTAAAAGTTCAAACGCACCCTACGCTTGTAGTCTATAACCTTGCCGGATATGATTGCGGTTTTTCCATCAAAGATTGCGATTCTTTGGAGGCCTTGGAAGATTTGCTCCTGTCAAATGATCCTAAGGATTTTATCTGTGATGATGCACGCGGTGCTTTGAAGAAAAATCTTCATACGAATCTTCATCCCCTTTTCAAACAAAAATAAGCTTGAAGGCAATGTCTTCAAGCTTATTTTTTATCCGTTATCAACCAATGAGTTTCTCCAATTCATTCAGTCGCTTTTCAAAGACGTCAAATGCTTTTTCAAGATACTCTTCATTCGTCATATCAACGCCAGCTTTTTTCATGATGTCAATTGGATATTCGCTCGATCCTGACTTCAAATATGTCAGATATGCTTGCGTATCGGCAGGATTATCATTTAGGATATTTTGTGCCAAAGTCGTTGCAGCAGCAAATCCCGTTGCATATTGATAGACGTAATAATTGTAGTAAAAATGAGGAATTCGTGCCCATTCAAGAGAAATTTCATCGTCATTAAAAATATCAGGCCCGTAGTAACGCTTATTTAGCTCGCCATAGTACTTGCTGATAACATCGGCAGTCAGCGGCTTGCCTGCAGCGTCTTGTTCATGGGACCATTTTTCAAATTCAGCAAATTGCGTCTGACGGAAAACCGTTCCCTTGAAACCATCGAGATAGTGATTTAAAACATATGCTTTAACTTTTTTGTCTTCAAAATGATCAAGCAAATATTGCGTCAATAGGTTTTCGTTTGTCGTTGAAGCAATTTCAGCAACAAAAATTGAATAATCCCCGTATTGATAAGGTTGATTATGACGAGTATAGTAGCTGTGAATCGTATGTCCCATTTCATGTACAAGCGTAAACAAATTATCAAGCGTATCCTGCCAATTGAGCAAAATGTACGGGGCAGTATCGTAAGATCCGCCAGAGTACGCTCCGCCACGCTTGCCCTGATTTGCCACAACGTCAATCCAACGATTGTCAAAAGCTTCTTTAACGTGAGAAAGATAATCGTCACCTAAAACAGCCAATGCTTTTAATGCTTCTTCCTTGGCTTCATCATACGTATATTTGAGGGTCGGCTCGCCCGCGATCGGCGTATACAGATCATACATATGCACCTCGTCAAGATTGAGCAATTTCTTCCTGAGCGCAACGTAGCGATGCAGTAAAGGCAAATGCTTATTCGTTACATTGATAAGCGTATCATAAACAGAGACCGGGATGTGATTGTTTGCCAAAGCGGCCTCTTGTGCCGTTGAGTAATTTCTGACTTTGGCAACGTAATTTTCAGTCCTGTTGTGTGAAGACAACGTCATAGCAAACGTATGACGAAACTGGCGATAAACCTTATACAAATTTTGGAAAGCTTCTTTGCGAACGCGACGATCCGTCGATTCGAGCAACGTTCCGTAGATCCCTTCTGAAAGCTCAACGTCATCACCGTTTTCATCCTTCATGACAGGGAATTTCAAATCAGCATCGTTCAAAACTTCAAAAGTGCTTTCAGGTGCACTGAAGATGTCGCTCGCACCGGCAAGCAATGCTTCTTCTTTGTCGCTTAAGACGTGATCTTTCATCTCAAACCATTCTCTGAGATTTTGTGAATATTCGTTAAGTTCCGGTGTCTGCTTCTTTGCCTCCTCAAGCTCTTCAATCGTCAAATGCAAGAGCTCCGGTTGAAACCAGGAAAGTTTTTCCGAAACTTCGGCCACAAGTTTTTGAACGGTTGCGTTCTTGGCTTGATTTTCAGCATTGGCAGTATCTTGATCATTCTTCATGCTTGCATAAACATAAACATTCTCAAGACGCCTTTGAATCGCAAACATTTCTTTAATTGCTTCGAGCAAGGTATCTCCGTTTTCCTTAAGCTTGCCCTGATATTTTTTGAAGCTCTCCGCTTCTTTTTTTACTTTGGCAAAATCTGCTTCGAAGTCCGTATCCGTAGCATAAATTTTCGTAAGATCCCATGTCAGTTCAACCGGAACTTCTTCACGTTTTGGAAGTTGTTTTACTTCAGCCATTTCTTTACCCCCTGTGGTTACAATTCTCAAATTGGTCAAATCAATCTGACAACTGAAATTCTACTAATATTTGAATTAAAAATCAAGTTTCTGCTTTCTCATAATTCGAATTTATCTGCGATTTCTTTATGACGTAACTGATATCTTTCTTCAGGATAGAATCAACTGAAGAAACAAACGGCATGAAGTAACAGTTTTCGCGCTTAATTTTAAAATATTTACTTTGCAGGCTGAAACTTTCGCCGCTAAACAAAGTCAAACTCAGGCTTGATTTCCAATAACACGAGTCTTCGCTATAAATAGGTTGATAATAATGCGGACTAACCATATCCCAAATCAATTCCTTGGCATCAATACACTTGGTATAACACGCCATTTGTAATTTTCTAATCTTGCCCTTTGAAAAATGAAGTCTCACTTCTAATTTTTTGCTTTGTTCTGCCCTCAAATCTGCGCTAAGACGATACATTTTCCACGAATGATTCCGGTTGAAAAAATCTCGCAGCTCTCTGAGACTTTTGACATAACCACGTAAATATCTGACTGGAAGAAAATCGGCTTTTTGAATCCCATAATCAATCTCGATTTTCTCGTTGATCGGATCTAAAAAAAGCAAATAAAAACCAAGCGAAGCATTCCAACGAATAAATTTCGCCGTAGCGTTCGTCAATTTTTTTCCTAACTTATATTTCTGCCCCAAAATCCAAAAAAAATTAAGTCCAATGCTCCTGTATCCGTTTGAACGCTC
Source organism: Ligilactobacillus ruminis ATCC 27782 (assembly GCF_000224985.1). NCBI lineage: Bacteria > Bacillati > Bacillota > Bacilli > Lactobacillales > Lactobacillaceae > Ligilactobacillus > Ligilactobacillus ruminis. The sequence continues at coordinate 818,378 of NC_015975.1, read as the reverse complement.
AACTAGTCTTTTAGGTGTTATCGGAGCGCATTGGTACTCCAACGCCAAATCATTCCGCCCTTGTCTTTTTACCAAAACATCCGGACGCTGTTTTAAATCGCTTAAATACGCTTCTGGCTGAACGCTATAACCCAAATCTTCCTCCCACTTTGCCAAAAGTTTCTTTCCTTTTAGATGAGCAACTGTCTCACCTTCCGTAAATAAATTGCAAGTCGATTTATAATGAGCAAAATGCACGGCTTTTTTTTGACCTTTTTTCAAATAAAGCTTTGCACCGCATCCTGGGACAGTAATAATTTTGATTTATTTTGGCATCCGTTGCCGAAACAAATTTTTTCATTTCATCTGCAGCATATAACAAAAAAACACCTCCACACATTATAAATGCGCAAGAGGCGTCAAAAATTTTTTATTTCTTTTGATTGAAATGATAACGCGCGATTTCAATTGCAGCGTGCTCCATAATCAGTTTGCCACGTTCGCGGACAACGTCAACTGAAAAGTTGACAGGATCACCGTATTCATATGCCAAAGACAAAGCATCCTTGACTTGATCTGAAGTCATCTCTGATTCAAAGAAAACTAATTCAAGAAAATACTGTCCGTCATATGCATAAAGGTTGGATACGACGTTGCTATACGGGAAAACGCTCGCCAATCCTATAAAGTTCTCAAAATTAACAAAATTTACCAAAAAGTGCTTTTGAGACTCATCTTCTGCATTCAAGTATCCAGAAACCCCATCTCCGTCATCATCAACAGTTTTGTTTCCTGCTGAATGAATGACGGATTCTTTTTTATCTTTTTCCTCTAACTGACTGCGTATGTAATCAGCCAACTCATTCGTAAAGACATCGCCGTTCTCGGTACCGTTGTTAAAATCATCAGGATCCTGATTTTCTGAATCATCATTTTTGATTGAATCCTCAATAGGTTTGTTCTGACTCGGATTACTTTTTGTAATCAACAGTTCCAAACCATTGCGATTAGGCATCAATTGAAAAGTAACCGCCTCATTGTTGCGAAATTCATGATCCTTATCCACTTCATCCAAAATACTGAAAAAGAAGCTTTCAATTTCACTTTGATTGCCAAGCAAATCGAGAACAGTAATCCCTCGTTCGGTTAAATCTTCATTTTCAAGCAACACTCTGATCGTATTGTCATTGATTTTTTCCATTTCCATAGGGACGTCCTCCTTTTCGATAATCTTGCAATTGAATTAAGTTGCAACCATTATCATATCAAAAAAAACAAGAAAAGGCTACCCAAAAAGGCAGCCTTGATTGAATTCTCAGTTAAAAACCTGCCAATTCCTGGGCACGGCGCAATTCCAACGCACGAACTTCGTGCGGAAGGAAACGACGAATTTCATCTTCGTTATAACCTACTTGCAGACGTTTCTCATCCATGATAATCGGACGACGCAACAAGCCAGGATGTCTTTGAACCAAATCCAACAAATCTTTCAAAGACAAATCATCGATATTGACATGCAAATCATGATAAACCTTTGAACGTGTCGAAATAATTTCTTCTGTACCGTCTTCCGTCATTTGAAGAATCTGTTTCAGTTCATCGACACTAAGCGGATTAGAAAAAATATTGCGTTCCGCATAAGGAATATTGTGTTCTTTCAACCATGCACGCGCCTTACGGCAAGATGTGCAACTTGGTGAAGTATACAAGGTAACCATTAAGAATCGCCCCTCTCAGATTTAAACTGATGCAACCATACAATATATATCCTCGTGTACTATTATACACCACTTTAAAAAATTTGATACCACTTTTTGTAATATTTTTGCAATAATCTTGATTTAGATTGCGTTAGAATGATTTAAAACACCGCCAAATATACGTTTACGTTCAAATTCTTTACCTTTACTTAAAAAGTTAAGAAATAATTAACATATATTCAGCCATCCATTTAAAAAGCATCCTTGAAAATATTGATTAAAAGAAATCCAAGCGCTATAATTCCTATTAAAACATATCGGATGGTGTTAAAATGGAAAAAGAACTGACAGGCTTTACGAACATTCAGAAACTGGATCCGGAAATCATCGTTGATCTTAAGTATGCAACGCCCGACAACTTTACGGGAAAAGTCGTTTATGACTTTCAAACCGCCATTGCTCGAACAGGGACAGCAAAAAAACTTGCGCATGCCAGCAAATTAGTCAAAGACCAAGGATATCGCTTAAAAATCTGGGATGCATATCGCCCTGTTTCAGCACAAAAAAGACTTTTCGAAGTCTATCCGGATCCTAAATTCGTTGCGAAACCCAATCCTGACTTCAGTCACCAAAAAGGCGTCACCTTTGATTTAACGCTGACTGACATGAAGGGCCGCGAAGTCGAAATGAAAACCGGATTTGACGACTTCACCGAACATGCATTACGAAATGCAAAAAGAACCCCTCTCCAAGAAGAACATTACCAAATTTTGGACAAGGCTATGACTGAAGCGGGATTTGTCGGCTATGTCAACGAGTGGTGGGACTATCGTGACTCTCAAATGGATGAATATAAGCCTTTGCTTGCAGATCCGAATGATTATAAGATATGAAAAAGAGGCTGAGAAAAAAGTCCCGTTTTCCTCTTGAAATAAATGAAATACCGAACGAAGGCGGTCAATTTGCGACTTTTTTCCAGCATTTTTTAAATACGGTGCTGCTCAACTAATCTAGTCAAAATCTCATGCAAATTTGCCGCCAGCCTCTTTTCGGATATTTCCATCATGGAATGAGATTGTCATATATGCAAAAAACCGGATCAGATTTGCACTTGATTGCAAATCATCCGGTTTTTCAATTGAGACATAGTTTTTTCCCAGCCTCTTTTCTTATCTGACCAGACCTTCCCAAATAACGACCTCGCCCTTTTCAAATGATTTTTTAACATCAACGATTCTTTGATTGGAACTTCCCCTGAATTGCAGCGTCAAGTCCTTCAGATCTTCTCTGAAGCGTCCGTCAACAAGAATATCGATACTATGTAACAGTTCAAGCTTGTCTTCTGAATCAAGCAGCAGTTCATCCCACGTATAACCGCTCCAAGACCAAATATCCTTGATATCTCCGTACTCTTTTCTGATTCTCTTGACCAATTTCAAACAAACATCAGTATTTAAAAATGGCTCACCGCCAAGCAGCGTTAATCCTTGAACGTAATCTTCGCCAAGATCCTCAATTATCTGATCTTCAAGTTCTTGCGTATAGGGTTTGCCGTAATGAAAATTTTGTGCAACCTTGTTATAGCATCCAGGACACGCAAACAAACATCCGCTGACGTAAAGACTGCACCTGACCCCTTCACCGTCGACAAAATTGAATGGTTTGTAGTCAGCAATATAGTTTTGTGACAACTCGCTTGAAAGCCACTCTTTCGGCTGTGGATTCCTGGGCTTTTTAGGTATGCGAGAACGTCGTTTGAAATTTTTTTTGTCGGCATTTCCTTTATCCAGATCGGATTGAGTAATAAAACAAGTATCACCGCCAATGCTTACCCGAATCTGACTATCATTCAACATCTTCAGCCATCCTCTCGGTCATGTTCTTGACGCGTGACGAAATCTCAACGTGACGTCCGTGCACCATCGGACGCTGCAAAGGATTCCCAAGATAGCCGCAAGTTCTTTTGACGCAATCGCAAGTCTTCGGATCGTGATTGCCGCACGTTGGACACTCAAAGCCGCGCTCCGTCGCTTTGAATTCGCCTTGAAAACCGCACTTATAGCAATGATCGATCGGCGTATTGGTTCCAAGATAGCCGACCTTATCATAAGCCCAATCCCAAACGGCTTCCAAAGCTTTCGGATTTTGACGCAAATTAGGGTATTCACAGTAATGAATAAACCCGCCTGAAGCATATTTCGGATAGTCCATTTCGAATGAAAGCTTCTCAAATGGAGTCGGATGCTTTCTGACGTCATAATGAAAACTGTTCGTGTAGTATTCCTTATCCGTAATATCTTTAATCTTGCCGAATTTTTCAGTATCCAACCGACAGAAACGATCCGTCAGCGACTCGCTTGGAGTCGAGTAAACACTATAATGATAGCCGCTTTGCGCAGACCACTCTACACAGGCATCGTGCAATTTCTTAACGATTGACAGCGTAAAATCATGAGCTTCCTTGTTATGTTCCCAGTTCGGCCCATAGAAGACTGTTCCGACTTCATATAGGCCGATATAGCCCAATGAAACCGTTGCACGTTCATTTTTAAACAACTCATTTACGTCTTCTCCCGGCTTGAGACGCTTGCCAAATGCACCGTATTGATAAAGAATCGGAGCATTTTCAGGAATGGCATCCAAAACGCGCTTGACTTTGAACTTGAGCGCAGTATGACATACGTCAAGGCGTTCATCGAATATTTCCCAAAAAAGATCCATGTCGCCATTTGATTCAAGTGCGATTCGCGGAAGGTTCATGGTCACGACTCCGAGGTTCATTCGGCCTGAATTGACTTCATTTCCTTCATCGTCTTTCCAGCCTTGAAGAAAAGAGCGACACCCCATCGGTGCTTTGAAGCTTCCAGTCAGTTCAACTATCTTGTCATACATCAAAACGTCAGGATACATGCGTTTCGTAGCACACTCAACCGCAAGCTGCTTGATGTCATAATTTGGATCGCCAGGCTTGAGATTCAAGCCTTTTTTCAACGTAAAAACGAGTTTCGGAAAAATTGCCGTACGTTTTTCGCGACCGAGTCCTGCAATTCTGATTCTCAAAATCGATTTTTGAATCTCACGAGAAATCCAGGAAGTTCCAAGGCCAAATCCGAGCGTTGTAAACGGCGTCTGTCCTTGTGACGAAAACAGGGTATTGATTTCGTATTCCAAAGCCTGCATCGCATCGTAGATATCTTTTTTGGTCCTTTTCTTGGCAAATTCGACTTGCTTTTCAGGATTTTCGATGTAATCCCTGGATTCAGCCAAATGTTTCTCATAATTACGCATTGCAAACGGTTCAAGAACCTCATCCACACGGTCTGCCGAACACCCGCCATATTGACTGGAAGCCACGTTTGCAATAATCTGAGACATTTGTGCCGTTGCAGTTTGAATCGAATGAGGACTTTCAACCTCTGCATTTCCGATTTTAAATCCGTTCGTCAGCATTTCTCTGAAATCAATCAGACAGCAATTCGTCATCGGACTCCACGGAGTATAGTCAAGATCATGATAATGAATGTCGCCGCGAAGATGTGCTTTGGCAACATGTTCAGGCATCAAGCGCAATCCAAGCGTTTTGCCAACCGTTCCCGCGGTCAGATCGCGCTGCGTATTGAAAACGTTGCTGTCCTTATTGGCATTTTCATGCACAAGTGTCGGATCCTTCTTTTGAAGTCGTGTCAAACGTTCAGTAGGATCCGTTTGTTTTTGCCATTCTTCTTCCTTGACCTTGTGTTTAGTGATGAAACTTTCAGCTTCATCGTCAAAATTGTTTTCTTTCAAAGTCGCAATGACTGCATCATAGATTTCAGCCGTTTCAACCGTATCTTGATCGACAAATTTATTAATAACCGACCAAATCAATTCATCGCTTTGGTCTTCCAAACCGAGGGCGCTGAAAATATATTTTAATTTATATGACGCAAAGGGCATCCTGTATCCATCGCGCTTGATGACCGACCCCGGCCTTTTTGTCACTTTTTTTTCATCATTTTTTAATTCAATCATTCAAGTCAACCCCCGAGTCAAAATTTTCATTATCATTTGCCAGTATAAAAACAAGCTGTTCCGTTCATGTAAGGTCGGTATGTCTCCCTGACCTTCCAGCATATTCTATATTATAACGAAAACAACAAAAACACAATATATAGGGCCTGAAGAAAAATAACAATGCTAGATATAGAGCGTGTGAAACTTTTATAAAAACCTTTTTACATTGGGGTTGACTGCCTGTGAAACATTTTTATTTCAAAAAACATGAAGCACCGACACAATATATGGTGTTATAATTGATACAATAACTCGGGATGACGGAAAGTTTCCCGATAATTATGAGAAGGTGAAATTTTGGAAATCGATTTAAACAAGATTACAGAACAAATACGGAGCGGATTAACCGAATTGCTGAATCAAGCAAACCTTCATGAGGGCGATCTGGTTGTTTTAGGATGCAGCACAAGCGAAATTCAAGGTAAGCACATTGGAAAATACCCCAGCGTCGACGTTGGCCGTACGGTTGTTTCTGCCGTTATGGAAGTTTTAAAACCGCGAAAGCTGTATTTGGCCGTCCAAGGATGCGAACACTTGAATCGCGCCCTTGTCGTCGAAAGAAAAATCGCTGAAGAAAAAAACTTCGAAATCGTCACCGTTTTTCCAAGCGAACATGCCGGCGGATCTTGCCAAATCGCCGCATTCGAGCAAATGGACGATCCCGTTGAAGTTGAACACGTCATCGCGCAGGCAGGAATGGACATCGGAGATACGTCAATCGGCATGCACGTAAAATTTGTCCAAATTCCGGTCAGAACGTCCGTCAAGGAAATCGGATTCGCGCATGCAACATATCTTCGCTCACGTCCGAAATTAATTGGAGGAGAACGTGCAAAGTACAAGTGGGATCCATTCGGATAGTGCTTTGATTCAGCTGGTTTTTTCATTCCCGGCTTAAAATACAGTCAAATTTGCTGCGTGAAAAGCATAATCAAAAAGGCAGCCGTGCTCAAAAACACGGTTGCCTTTTTAGTCTCAATCTTCAATCAAGTCAAAACAATATCCGTACGCGTCGTTTTTCTATCTGTATCTTGGCCCGTTGTCCCCCATCAAATGAGCCAACTGACCTTGAAACTCGCTTCTGTATCGTTCGATCTCATGGCTGCCTGCAGAAGAATCAACGGCTTCCCCGTGTTCCCCGGCATCCAAACCAACAATTTCTTCTTCTTCAGTAACACGCATCGGAATAAAGCAACGCAAAATCGCAATCAAAATAAATGATAGCACGGTCGTAAAAATAATCGTTACGACGGTCCCCATGATTTGTATCAAAAACAAATGGACTCCGCCGCCGTAGAAAAGACCATTTTCAACGATGCCCGAGTTGGCAGCCTTCGTAGCAAACACGCCTGTCAATACGGATCCGGCAATGCCTGAAACGCCATGACATCCAAAAGCGTCAAGAGGATCATCAAATTTCATCTTTGGCTTGATGTGAGTAATGAATGCGAAACTCGTGCACGTGCAAATAATACCGATGAAAAATGCTCCAACGACCGTAACATAGCCTGCGCCAGGCGTAATGCCGACCAAGCCGCATAAAGCACCCGTACATACACCGACAAGCGTTGGTTTTCCGTCAACCTTCATTTCAATCAGCATCCACGCCATCATTGCGCTGCCGGTTGCAACAGTAGTCGTAATAAACGCCTGCAAAGCAATCTTGTCGGCTGCCAAAGCCGAGCCGGCATTGAATCCGTACCATCCGATCCAAAGAATGGCCGTTCCAAGAAGAACCCAGGGAAGATCATAGTGTTCCGTTTCACGCTTCAAACGAGGTCCAAGACAAATTGAAAGAATCAATGCCGTGATCCCGGCATTAATATGAACAACGGTCCCACCGGCAAAGTCAAGCACTCCTGCTTTGAACATTAATCCTGACGGGCTCCAAACCATATGTACGAGCGGATAATAAATAACTAAAGTCCAGCAGATAATAAAGACAAGCAAAAAATTGAATCGCATGCGTCCAACAATGGCTCCAACAAACAATGCGGGTGTAATCAATGCAAACATCATTTCAAAAATCAAATAAGTTCCAAGGTTGATTCCGGCATCCTTATTCACGATTGAACCGATATTGACGCCGCTTAAAAACAAATGCTTAACTTGCCCGATAATGCCGCCAATATCGCCATTAAAGCAAAGCTCATATCCGACAAAGCAAAACAGCAAAACCGCCACTCCACAAATAATAAAAACCGAAAGCATCGTATTGACAACGTTCTTTCTTGAAACCAAGCCCCCATAGAAGAAAGCCAATCCAGGCGTCATACAAAAAACCAAAATGCTGGAAACGATCAAAAAGACCGTATTAGCTCCATTCAACATATCAACCATTCCCTTCTGCTTTATGTCATAAATTCTAACACAGCTTTAGCTAATTGCAAGCGATTTTTAAGAAAAACATTATAAAAACGTTTTCTTGTGTAAAAAGATATAACATAAATCGATTTATTTTGATTTTGAATTTCAGGTAAAAAAAGAGACTGAATTCAATCATTCAGTCTCAAAAAATTATTTAATCTTTTTAATCATTCCGTTCAGACAATCAGTGATTTCTTCAGGAAGCTGTGCATGCGGATGCGTTTCTTCATATCTTTCGATCCAATCACGACGAATTTCAAATCGACTGGCAAGTTCTTCTTTATATTCCTCATCTGAAAAATCCAGGGCATAGCCGTCAAGCGGCATATAGCTCATGTTGTCAAGCGGCCCGAACGGTTTCCAAACATCAGCACCGGTTGCAATGTCTTCAAGAATCTTCAGCGTTAAGTTCTTATCGATATCCCGTCCATTAAAATCAGCAGTATTGACAATATAGCAATCAACGCCATTTTCAAACAATTCCTTAAAATCGGCATAGTCTTCAGAAAGAAGATAAGCCCTGAAAGGATCGGCAAAAGGCTCAATCACTAATGCATCTCTAGCCGTTTTCGCAACGTTTTCAGCCGTCGAACGTTTGGTTGCAAGCGTCACGCCGAAAGTTGCTGCAGTCACCGGATCCTCAAGTTTGACGACCGGAGGCAAACTGTTGTCTTTCATGATCCAAAAAATCGACGTTATCGGTGCTTTTTCACGATCAACGCGGTTAACTGAAGCATAACGCGACTTAATCGTACGTCCATTGCCATTGCGAAGGTCTTCCGTTACCAAAACTTTTTTGCCGTCAGCGTCCAAAGTTACGCCAACATTCATCACGGTTGTAAAATAGTTCGTTTCCTTCGTCCCCGGCAGATAATCGTTTGTCTTATCAAAATATGACGGTTCAAGCGCAACTGAGCTCCCGTCTTTTCGATTGATCACGAACGCATCGTCATGCAAAACAGTAATATCGAACTTGCCGTTATGCTTTGCGTGAGTCAACGTTGACTTTCCGGACCCTGAAAGTCCGTAAAATGCAAAAACCTTGTCATCCTTGTCTTTGAAATGAAAAGCCTTTTCTCCGCCATGACAAGCAGCATAGCCGTTTCTGTGAGCAGTTGCCCAAGCAAGCGTCAAGGTCGCTTTCTTCAATTCCCCGAAATAGCGCAATCCCAAAACAGCCGCTGCGTTGTGCTTGGCATCGATAATTACGAGACCGTCAGGATAAGCTGCATCATGCCACGATGGATCGGCATAAAGATAGATATCGCCTTCATCATACTGTTTTGAATTTTCGTAACGTTTCTCATATTCGTCGTTTAAAAATTGAAAATTCAGCATGTATGACAAAAGATTGACTTCAAACCCTTCCGCAATCGCAAGGTGCGCTTTCAGCATAAACTCTTCATCAAGCCCTACGACCACGTCGGTCTTATAAAATTTACGACTCCTGGCAGAATAAATTGCTTCGCGCAAAACACCGTCAAGCTTGTCATCATCAGATTCAGGTGAACCGATGAGCCTCCTTGCTTTGGCCGTCCTTCCGACAACGTCTCCATGATTGTCAACGATCATCTTTGCGTCATCCGGAAGGCCCAGCTCTTTCGTATGAATAATCGGCAGATTGGTAACTATTGTCGCACTGGATTTTTCAGCCAGACGATAGGCTTGTTCAACGCTTGCGACATCAACGACGTTGTTTCCGTAAAATGCAGATTCAATCGTCGTTCTTGTTCTTGAGAAAATATGATTCTCCTTCGTAATCTCTTCTTCAGCAAATCTCTCACGCGTACTCATACAAACCACTCCTTAGAAATCGTTTTCACAAATATAGTATATCACTAGCCCTCACAACATACAATTTTTTCAATACTAATCGGAACAATTGTCTCAAAAAACAGCCGGTCTCTGAATGAAACCGGCTGTTAAATCATTAACCTTTTTTAGCGTTTATCTTATGGACGTCAACCAACGGGCATCCCTGATCATGACAAGAATCGCAATGTCCTTTGCTTCTTTTGATAAAACGCGTATATACAATATAGAAAAAAGCACCAAAAATCAAAACAGACAAAATTACCGTAGCAATCATTTAAATTCCTTCTTTCGCAAGCTGACTTTCAGCATCAACGGTCTTGGCTGGACGCTTGATAACCAATCCATAAGCAAAAATCAAAATGCCAATGGCTACGCCTAAAACGTTAAGCCACGTATAGCTTCCGGAGAGAATAACCGATGACTGGCAAATGACCAATGCGGCAAGGTACGCAAGAAGCGTCTGATATCCTACTGCTCTAAGCGTCCATTTGTAATCTCCAAACTCTTTGTTCATTGCACTGATTGCCGCAAAGCACGGCGCACACAGCAGATTGAAAACCAAAAAGGAGTAAGCGCCAAATGAAGAGAAATGCGACAGCATGAGTTTGTCGAAGACTGCGTTTGACGGATTGCCAAACGTAACCTGAATCGTGCTGATGCAATTTTCCTTGGCGATCAGGCCGGCAAAACCCGCGGCGCATGCATGCCAATCGCCAAATCCGAGCGGTTTGAAAATCGGAACGAAAATCGAACCGATCGTCTTGAGCATGCTTTCTTGCTGAGAAACCATCTGCATCTTAAAGTTGAACGAGGAAAGAAACCAGATAAGGACCATTGAAGCAAAAATAATCGTGCCGGCCTTTTGAATAAAGGCAATCGAACGCTCATAAGAATAACGCAAAATGTTTAAAACCTTCGGCAGGTGATAGGCAGGAAGTTCCATGACGAACGGCTGCGTCTCACCGGCAAACAACTGTGTTTTTTTCAAGAAGATGCCGGAACAAACGACGGCAGCCATTCCGATAAAATATGCTGACGGTGCAACCCAGCTCTGGTGCGGAAAGAAAGTCCCCGAAATCAGACCGATAATCGTCAATTTGGCCGAACAAGGCATGAAAGTCGTCAGCATAATCGTCATTTTGCGATCTTTTTCGCTTTCAATCGTTCTCGTTGACATGATTCCCGGCACGCCGCAACCTGTCGAAATAAGCAACGGAATAAAAGATTTGCCGGAGAGATTGAAACGGTGAAAAATGCGATCCATGACAAATGCAACGCGTGCCATGTAGCCGCAATCCTCCAAGATGCCAAGACACAGGAAAAGGACTGCAATTTGCGGAACAAAGCCTAAGACTGCCCCGACACCGCCAATAATGCCATCGATTATAAGTCCCTGCATCCACGAAGCAACGTGCCAGCTTTTAAGCAGCACAGTTGCCGTATCAGGAACAAGTTCTCCGAACAAAACGTCATTGACCCAGTCAGAGCCTGCACCGCCAATCGTTTGAATCGAAATATAGTACACGAGCCACATGACCAAAACAAAAATCGGCAGCGCAAGGATTCTGTTCGTTACCACCATATCCACATAGTCAGATGCCGTCATGACAAAGTCTTTTTCGTTGACGATGCTCATGTCAACGACGCGAGCGATGAAGTCGTAACGAGCATTGGCAACGATGCTCCCGGTCTCGTCGCCAAAAACTTTTTCAGCCGTTTTGATAAGTTCTTCGATTTCGCTGCGACGCGTCGAATCAAGCGCGACGTTTCCCCAAACGTCATCATCTTGCTCAAAGAACTTGATTGCATAAAAGCGCAGATCTTCATCAGACACAACTCCGCGAAGCTGGTCTTCGATCATTGACAGAGCCGATTCAAGGCGATCGTCATACTTGGGAAAAGAATATTCTTTGTGCTTTTCTTCAATCATCATATCGATCAGCACATCCAGATTAGTCTTCTTCAAAGCACTGATTCCGATTACCGGAACGCCCAACAGATACTCCATTTTCTTCAAGTTGATGTGCTTGCCCTGCTTTTTGAGCAAGTCCACCATGTTGACTGCACAGATTATCGGAAGTCCGGTTTCCATCAATTGCAATGTCAAATACAGATTTCGCTCCAAATTCGTTCCGTCGATCACGTTGACGATTACGTCCGGACGTCCATCAATCAAATATCTTCTGGAAACGACTTCTTCCGGACTGTATGGAGACAAAGAATAGATGCCCGGAAGATCTTGAATGACGACATCCTTGTGTTTTTTCAGGCGTCCGGATTTCTTTTCAACAGTAACTCCGGGCCAGTTTCCGACAAATTGGTTGGCACCGGTCAAAGCATTGAACAAAGTCGTCTTTCCGCAGTTTGCATTTCCGGCAAGAGCAACGTTAATCATAAGCTCGCCTCCTTAACCATGATGTTTGCGGCTTCACTCTTTCGCAACGAAAGTTTGTATCCGCGAAGAGTCAGTTCAACAGGATCGCCCAACGGTGCAACCTGCTGGACGGTCACGATCGTATTACGGGTCAGCCCCATATCCATTAAACGACGACGCAGTTCCTTTGATCCGTTCAGTCTGACGACCACGCCAGATTTTTTCAACGGAATCGAATCCAAAGAAACAAGATCCTTATCGTCAAGGCTGCCAAGATCCAAAACTTCGATGCACTCAGCCATTTCAGGACTGACGGCAAGTCTTTGACCTTGAAAATAAATCAGCAGTCCGCTGTTTGAATCAGCCGTCGCAATCACCGTAACTACTTTGCCACGAACCATCCCCAACTCTGCCAAGCGGCGCACCAACGTTCTTGAACCATCAATTTTTGAAATGATGCAACGCCCCTCGCGCTTGATTTGTGCCAATGTTTGCATTTCTCTTTCCTCCTGAACACGCCTGTTTTAGTTTCTAATTGAGAACTGTTATCATTTATGTTATTAAGCGTATCACGAAATCTATCTTTTATCAATGCAAAATTAGAAAAAAATGTGAATCTTATTCAAACCTCTCGCTGCCTGATTGATTGCTTTGCTGATAAAAACAAGATCCCCACTGATTTTAAGATCAGTGAGGATCTTTAAATGAGAATTATTCTAATCCGACGTTTTCAACAAAACGCATAAAAGCTTCTTGACCCTGTTTGTTTCGTTTGTACACGCCCGCGTCTTCAAGAACTCTGGCAAAAACTCTTCCGGTTTCCTGATTAACGATTTCCGTAATATTTTCTGCAGTCGCTTCCGGATGATTCTGCTTGATTTCATCAGCCCAAACGCGATGATATTCTTTCATTTCGTTTGATGTTCCCAAAATATGCTTTCCGACTTCGGCAAGCTCGTCTTTGAGGCGCGGAGGCAAAATCGCCAGTCCCATGACCTCGATCAGGCCAATATTTTCTTTTTTGATGTGCTGCACGTCTTTATGCGGATGGAAAATTCCGTCCGGATATTCCTCTGACGTTTGATTGTCGCGCAAAACCAAATCAAGCTCGTAATTGCCGTTCTTCATTCTCGCAATCGGCGTAATCGTGTGATGCAAAACGTCACCATCAAATGCTTTGACGTTAACTTTTTCGTCACTGTATTTGCGCCAAGAATCTAAAATTTTGGCGGATAATGCCACTAATTCTGCTTTATCGGAACCATTCAGACGAATCACCGACATCGGCCACTTGACGATTCCGGCAGAAACGTTTTCAAATCCGGCAAATCTGAAACTTTTTTCAACAGGCGCTTCTTCCATTGCAAAAACGTGACGACCGCCCTGATAATGCTCATGAGTCAGAATAGATCCGCCGACAATCGGCAAGTCCGCATTGCTTCCGGCAAAATATCCAGGAAACTTTTCGACGATTTCCAAGAGATTGCTAAACGTTTCCTTGGAAATTACCATCGGCTCATGCTTGCCGTCAAGGAAAATGCAGTGTTCGTTAAAATAAGCGTACGGAGAATACTGAAAACCCCAGACTTCTTCACCCAAATTGAACCGAACGATTCGGTGATTCGTCCTTGCAGGATGATCAACGCGACCATAATACCCTTCATTTTCCATGCACAGCTGACACAAAGGATATCCTGACGGCGCGAGTTTTTTAGCCAACGCGATCTGTTTTGGATCCTTTTCCGGCTTGGAAAGGTTGATCGTAATTTCAAGATTGCCGTAGTCAGTCGGCGTCTTGAAATAGATATTTTTAGCAATTGCCTTCGTCTTGACGTAATCATTTGCTTTGCTGAGCTCGTAAAAATCAGCGATTGCTCGTTTTTTGTCCTGAGCATACATTTCATTAAAACGCTGATTCAAAACGCTTGGAATCGGCGTTATCAGATTCATCAGCTCGCATCCCAAAGAATCCTTTGAAGAAGACAAGTCATCAATTTTTTGATTCAAAACAGCCTGTTCGACCAAAGCATCCTTTACATCGATAATGCTTGCTTCCTGACACTCTTTCTCGCATTTGCCAACCAGATGCAAAACGTGATTATACAAATAATACTTATCAAGTTCAGTATAATCAGACTTATCAATTACTTGTTCAACAAATTTTCTAATCAAATCCATTTCAATTCACCGCACTTTTCACTCTGATTAATCAAGCACCTTTGTTCCGTCAGCAACTTCTGCAATGTAAAACGACGGCGCATACCCGATTTTTTCCTCATATACCTTGCCGACATTTTCTTTGAAATCTTCAACACAATCCTTATCAACGATTGTAATGCCGCATCCGCCAAAGCCTGCGCCGGTCATTCTTGCGCCAAGCACGCCCTTTTGCTTCCAGGCCTCATGTGCCAGCGTATCAAGTTCAACACCGGTTACTTCATAATCGTGTTCGAGTGAAACATGAGATGCGTTGATAAGCCGGCCAAAACGCTCAAGATCACCGGCTTCAAGGGCCTTTTCAGCCTTTAAAGTGCGTTGGTTTTCAAGCACGGCATGACGAGCGCGCTTCAAACGTGCTTCATCTTCAATCAGATAACAGTATTCGTCAAACGTTGACTCGTCAAGTTCACCCAAAGACTTGACATCAAGTTTTGTTTGAAGCTCTGCCAAGGCTTTCTCACATTCTGCGCGACGTTCATTATATTTGGAATCCGCAAGTTCACGACGCTTGTTCGTATTCATGATTACGATGACGTTGTTTTTCAAATCAAGCGGAACCGGCGTATATTCAAGCGTATTCGTATCAAGCAATAATGCTTTGCCTGCTTGACCCATTCCAATTGCAAACTGGTCCATGATGCCGGAATTTACGCCGATAAACTTGTTTTCAGTCTTTTGTCCAAGCTTTACGAGATCGATTCGCTCCGTATCAAGTTCAAAAAGTTCCTGACAGATGATGCCGATTAAAAGTTCAAGCGAGGAAGAAGAGGAAAGACCTGATCCGTTTGGAATATTGCCTTCAATAAAAATGTCCATTCCGGCATCAATGTCATAACCGTCTTCCTTCAAGAACTTGATCATGCCTTTTGCATAATTTGTCCAATTGTCTTTTTCATCATAAACAAGATTATTTAAATCGACTTCGATTATGCCCTTGTCTTCAAAATTGGCCGAATAAAAATTAAGCTTTCTGTCATCACGCTTCGAAGCTGCACCGTACGTTCCAAGCGTAATTGCGCAGGGAAAAACATGACCACCGTTATAATCCGTGTGTTCTCCGATCAAATTGATGCGACCCGGGGAAAAGAACGTCTTTTCCGGTTTTGCTCCAAAAACTTTTTCAAATTTTGTTTCTAATTCTGCCTTTTCCATAATTCATGCACCTCATTAAGTAAATACGTTATTTTCTACTCTTTCAGTTTACTATATTTTACTAAATTATGCAAGCGCTGTTTTTACTGATTTTTTATTTTTTTAGTAAAACTTGGATGTTCACCACTGTCTATAAATCCATCGAAAGCAAATCCCACTACTAGCGAAAATGAGTTCCTGCCGCCGCATTTCTCAAAAGCGGTTTTTGTTCCATGAAAATACGGTAAAGATAATCGTTCGAACAAAATTTTATCTTCGTTTAGCGATTTAACTTGCCTCAAATCATTTTCCTCATAAATTATCGTGCCGTCAACGACCAAACGTTTTTCCGTTCGCTGATAATATATTTTGCTGAAATACAAAACAGAGGCTTGGAAAAACTATGCCTCAAATTAAAACCCGGATGATTTGCATCTGCGTGACAATCGCCTACTACGGTGGAAACAGCCTGAGAAAGTCTGTCGGCAAATTTGACTGAGACCTTTGCGCGCCGATTTAGTAAGCACTGCATTTGGCAAAAAGAGTAATTTCCTGCGTGTCAAAATTGAAAAAATGCCGAACAAAGTCAGTCGCAAGTCGACCGCATTTATTCGGCATTCAATTTAACGCAAAAGGGAAACGGGACTTTTTTCCCGCCGCACAGAACCAAATCATGCTGTTTTCAGCATCTAAAAATTCTTAATTTTTTGCTGTTAATTGCTTAAAATAAGAGTTACAATGCATTTGACCTCTTGGAAGGATGAGGCACGGGTAATCCAGCGTTTACACTAAAGGGGCGAGAATGCCCCACTTCTCTAAGTGGGGGGATGAATCGCCTCTTTTGAAGCGCTCAGTGCTTCTTTTTTCTTGATTTATTTTAAATCAGATATAATTAGTGTATAAATTGTAATCAGAAAATCTAGTTTAATAATAAACGGGTATGGGACGTACCTTGGTAAAATAGCGGTGACCTCTACCAACTTAGTGAAGAACTAGACTGGCAAGTTTGCCGTGTTCCTGGAATCCCCAACTTCAAACCGTTAAAAAATGAAGTTTTAGGTTAAGTTGGGGTAGTTCAATCCATATCCTTCCGTACATAATATTAATGATGCATACATAGACAAGCGGTAAGCATCACGCTACCCTTGATTGTCGCGTATGCGTTTTTTGTTTTCTAAAAAAGGAGAACGGTTTTCGATTTTTAACGGAAAAACATTAAAACAGCCGCCTGCCAATCTCGAAAAAGGTGTAGGCGGTGTACCACTTACCGTTCCGTCGCGGAATGGAAGAATTGCCGATTGAGTAGGATCCTGATTGCCAAGCCGTTTTTCTTTTTCGACCATAACATTTTTCCTTTCAATCTGTAATCGCATGATAACCCTATCGCTGGAAGGTGTTAATCATTTTTTACTCCTATTTTTGGGTATAAAAAAGCACCCTAACCTATTTGTTTGTTAGTGTGCTTTTAATAAATTTCTAAGCCTTTAGCATAAGCCTCTTTAGCTTCTGCTAACGTCATTTTATTGGGACCACCATCAATATTTGTTTCACCTGTATTTTCCCAATTGCATTCACAGACGTCGAACAATTGAACTAGTCTTCCACAAACAGGGCAATGGATACATTCTTCTCCATCAACCATTATAATCTCTGTCGTAATTTTCATTGTAGTATTCTTCTCCTTTTTCTGGTCGCAGCATTGTATTGATTCTGATTTTACCACTAGTGGTGCAATTCCCGATAGCCATGATATTGTTCTTTTTATCATATCTTACTCTCCGACCTTCCTCGGTTTCGTAACCGACAGTAGCATCATCAACTGGTTGTGACAACAGACTTGCAGCAGCTTTCTGGTAATCTTCCTTGGTCATACTTTGTACAAATTCTTTAGCATGTTTCTCAAAATGCCCATTTAAAGATTTTTCGCTTGGAAACTTAGCTTCACTCCAAACGACACGGTCTTTTAACTCCTTGTATCTTTCAACGTCATTATACTTCAAATCTTGAAATTCATCCAACGAAATGGGTGATTTTTCTACCCCTAAAACATCAACGATTTTCCTGTATTCCAGAATATCGCTTTTCCTATGGTACTAAAAAAGCGAGTCTGTAAGGACTCGCAAAATTATTTGAACAACCAACCGATAAATGAAATAAATCCACCAATAGAGAAAATAATAAAAACAAAGAAAATACTACCAATGCCATCTATTATTTGACTAATAGACGGTACACCCAGCGCAACTAGGATGACTGCTACCACTGCACTTCCAAGGATATCGATAAACATTTTTTTGACTTCACCCTTTTGCGGCTTATATAATTTCATCTTTATCACTCACCTCAGTAGTTTTTTCATTATATCTATCGTTATTATACCATTTTCAAGGAGCTTTGCTTTCGCGGAAATTTCCGCATGAAAAAAGCGAGCCTTCAGAGACTCGCTTGATTTTTAGCTTACTTTTTCTAGTCGTTACACCTTCCCGCCGTTTCTGACGGGCTTGGCTCGGGATCAACATGTCATTTGAATAACCTATTTATAAACGAAATTACGCCGGAGACAGCAAGAAAAATGAATATTAATGCAAATTCAGCAGCTCTTTTAAAAATATCATCAATCGACGGTAAATCGCATATGTCCCAAATAAAGCCTGCGACTGAACCAATTACGCAGGCGACTACAAGAGCCACCATTGTCTTACCATCGCCCTTCTTCCACTTGTACATGCTATCACCTCCGTAAAAACGTTTATCATCTCGAGATTATTATATCATGATTTAGCCTTCCCCAAATTAACAAGGTTGTTTTGCAAAGCAATTTCTCGCTAAGCGGCCAGTTTTACCAAAGCCTTGTCCGCTTCCAAACCATTGTTTCTCAAAACGCCCATTGCACTTGCCGTTTCCGTCAAACTGAATCCGGTTTGATGTGCAGTTGATGAAAACGTAAGACATTCCTATGCCTAGAGACTGAAACGATGTTGATGTTACGTCAGATGAATATGCTAACGAATTGACCGCCTTTTTAGTTCTAGCCGTCATTTGTGTAGTATCCCGTTCTTGTTAACCGTCATTCCAAAGCCTTCAAAGATTTGCGACGCAATTTCAACAACATCAGAAAACTCATCACTTGAAGCAATCGAGCCTTGCAACTCAGTATTCATTGAACCTATTGCCTGCTTGCTTGTATATCCGCGTTTCACAAGTTCAAGATAAGCATCAGCAATGTCTTTTTGTGATTTGCCGTATTTTAAAGAGTATTTCTCACCATCAGCTTACATAATAGCAACTGCTTTAGCTTTCTGATTCTGATATTCACGAGATGTTTCACCAGACACTATAGCAGTTGCTTGAAGAAGTGCTTTCTCTTGCTACAACTGTATTCCTAAAGAGCCAGACTTTTTAGTTCAGCAACGGCTGCTTCGTGGTAAGCGGTCGTTAAAACAGCGGTATGTACACAAATAACCCGAGATAGTATCATTATCTCAGGTTATTGCGTATGCATCGTTTTTATTTTCTTATTTACGAGTTAAGATTGATGTTTCATGGGAGAAGATGGCGTAACCTTTCAGGATCAAATACCTCAATGTTGGTAATCTTCGTTAATACTTTTCTCAAGTATTTTTCAGGATCCAACTGATTAAGTTTGGCCGTGTATACCAGCGGCATTAGCCCTTGCGCCTTCAAAAGTTGATGAAAACAGCCAGTTTTTTCTCCCCATCACGCTCTCTTTGACAGCGCGCTCTGCGCTGTTGTTGGACAATTCAAAATATCCTTTTTCAAAGATGTTCAGAATATTCATTTCTTGGCCCAAGGCGTAGTTTAAAGATAGTTATTCAAATTTTTGAGAATCTCTCTCGAAGCTCCGTTGTAAATTCGGATTTCAACATCTTCTATAATAATTTTCGCAGCCATTTCACTGACCGATAGATATGTTTCTTTATGGCTTCGGTCAACAAGGTTGACTTCCACGACGTCATCCAATTTCATATTTAAACCTCCGATATACTTGATGTCTAAAGCATACTAAGATATCGGAGGTTTATGAAGAACGCTTATTTAATGACCGCTTACGGACAACAATTGGCCAACAACTTCACGATTTTTAACGAAAATTAACGCTAACTATAAAACAAAAACCCCGTCAAAACGGGGTTTAAGCAATTTAACGATAAATTTTGATACCGGTGATCGGGGTTATCATTGCTATAATACCGCCGCTTTTGACGACCGATTGCAACATCATTGCAACAACCGTTTCAATTGCAACAACAGCGCTTTTGACCGATTCTCAAAAAGAATTTTTATGCAACGTTTTGAATACAAGGCTCTGTCAAAATGCAGAGCCTTTATTTTTTTACACAAAAAACACCCTCACAAAAGTGAGGGTGAATAATTAATACATATTAACTTTAGTAGCCAAAGTTAAAGCACAACCATCCAAAAGCCAGAAATTATTAATATAGCTGATACTGAAATGACAACACGAGTGAAAGTGTCGTTCAAATCATATTTACTATTGCCTTCAAAAACTTTTTTCATACCTATAAAAAGCATCGATACCACTAAGTAAATCAAAAGAAGGTACGCTCCTGCTACAACCAGTACATAACCTATTGTCCTTATATTAGGATTGCTTACATTGCTCAAAAGGTTTCCAAAAACCTGGACAGATCCCATCAATGCAAATGACAAGGCTGTAAAGACCCCAAGAATACCAACGAACTCAGAATAAACTTTTTTAATTCTATCACTTGCTTCGTTAGATTCTTTCTTAGCGATTGCGGCTTCTTTTCTAGCCCCACTTGCAACTTTATCCATATAATCCCTTTGCTGACAACTCAACCTTACGTGACGTTCAAAACGCACAAGGTTATCAATTCTCTTAGAATCATCAATCCAATCAAAAGACTGAATCATATTTTCAAATACATTATCGTGATTGTTCTCAGATACTCCAAAAAATATTTTCAACGATTCAAATCTTAAATAATCCATATTATATATTTTATTGCTTATCTCAGGATAGTCTCTGCATTCTTTTCCAAATCTACTAAATTTTTCGAAAAAACATAATAACTCTTGTATATCAATTTCACCACTAACATGATAGATAATTTTATCAATGGCAGCATCTGTTAAGCTTTTCTTATCCTCTTTCAACTGGTTATCAATTCCTTTTGGTTATATTCATAACAACTTCGTATTTCATCCAAAGAATAATCGTCAGCCGAATGAGTATAAATATCACTCTTGTACATGTCCCAACTGTGATGCTCATGAGTTAATTCGACTAAACGCCATACCTGCATATCAAGTAAATGATCGATGAACTTTTTAATTTCTCGAAGTGCATCATCATCAAAATCATCAGGATTGATTTCATCCACTACAATCTTATCCTTCAAAATACTATAATATGCTATTTTATCTTCAATGGGAGCTGAGCCTAAATTCTTTAAGCTATCGTATACTACCTTTTCTACTGGACCGTATTTCCATTTCGAAAAATTACCGTCAATTATAGGCCCTCCGTAATATTTCAAACAATATCCTTGCAGGAAAAACATTACTTTTTGCAACTTAAGATTGGTAATAGACTTTTTTTCTTTATTTGCAATGTCAATTACAAAATTAGCAACGGCAATAGGGCTTTGACTAACTATTTCCATAAAATACACCTCCCCTGATAAAATCTTAACCGTATGCTATACAAAATTACAAGCCCTTTTTGACAATTTTATAAAAAATATCATTAATTTATTAAATTTACTTGTTGCGAAATTCAATATATTTAATTTTTAGTATGTTAAATTATCACCTAAATAAATTCTGTTAGGGTTGATGATACTATTTTTACGCGCCAGATAACCGACCGATACACCCAGTCTGCATGCGATGGCGCTCAGCGTGTCTCCGCGTTTAACTGTGTAGGCACATGTGGCAGTGGCAGTTCGTCCGCTGATGGTCAGACGGTCGCCCGGGTGGATAACAGTATAGATAGTCTTGCCGTTGCGCTGCGCCAACGCATACATAGACAGTCCATGCTTAGCCGCGATGCTCCACCACGAATCGCCAGGCTTAACAAGATAAGAGCTAGTATTGTTATTTTTAATTGGTTTTGCACCGTTTTTGATCGTGCCCTTAACTTTAATTTTTTGACCCGGATGAATAACGTTGTTAATCGACATGCCATTAAGCTGTGCCAACTGATACATGTCCATACCAAAACGATTTGCGATTGACCACCACGAATCACCGAACTTAATGGTATAGTAGCTCCCAGAAACAGTAACAGTTGGCTTAACCGCCACGTTGTTTTTAACATCTCCTTTAATAACAGAAACAAGTTCCACGTTTCCATCAGTACCATGCCAATTATCCGCAAATTGCCACATCGCTACATAGTTCATTGACGGGAAATAAGCAAAATCCGGAGCTAACTGTAATCCGGTTGTCTTATAGCTAGCAACCCACAGACACGTTCCAAACTGCTTACCAATACGCTCAATATCTACATATCTTTTCATATAATAGGCACCGCTATATAGTAGCGGTTTATACCCCGCGCTTTTAACGGCTGACATAAACTCAATAATTGCATCGGTATTGGCTGTTCTTGACATCGATGCACCCTGCTCGTAATCCAGCGCAATAGCAGCGCCCTGTTTTAACCCTGTCCTGTGCGCATCCGCTACTGCATAGCCGGCCATCTTTTGCGCCATCAATCTATCTGATCCAAACTGTCCCCAGAAGTAGCCTGCAACGTCCTGACCACTTTTTGACGCATTGGTCAACTGTGCCGAAGCTTTTGGATTTTGATAATGTTCTCCTTCAAAGCCGCCGGAACCGCCTAACTTGACAATGGTAAATTCAGACCCTAGCTGTTTACGTTGTAGCATGTAACCGAAATCACTCAATTGATAGCTAGATACGTCCTGACCTAATCGATTTGCCTGCACGTTTTGACCGCATAAAAAAAGCCCTGCACATACTGCAAAGCCTAGTATAATTTTATTTTTCATCGCTATCCCCCTTGTTGTACTCGTCTGATAGCTTGTAGATATACTTTTTAAGCCAAGTCGGGATTGGGATCCCCATTTGACCTAGATTCTCGATGATGGAAATTCCGTAAAAAAGAATATAGAAAATCAGAAGAGTATCGGCCATCCCGCTTGCTCCATAGATGTCACAGAACGGATATAGCATACATACGATCAACAACAAAGTCGAGTGCTTGATAAGTCCACCGATCCCCTTACTAGACGTTGTCTTTTTGTTGACCAGTGATTTGACGAACCCCGTCATGACGTCGATTAGAACTGCTAGGAAAAACGCGAAGAAAACAGGGTTATCAATCAGCGCCGACAGATGTTTAATGTATTCTATATGCAACATTTAATCACTCCTTTTTTTATCCTCCCACCCTCCCGCAGCTATAGTTATTATTCTGTTTCAGTTTCTGAGTAAACCTGGTCTTGCACAGCGTAAACAAATTCTCTGAACGAATTTGCATCATCTCTTACAGCTTTGGAATTTTTGCGATAAAGATCAACGTTGGCAATTGTTGTAACGATATCTTGACTCAACGCATCATTAGATGATACTTGCGCCGAAAAACGTGCCACCAATTCATCTCCTATTTTTGATTCTCCAGAAAGGTTGACTGTCTTCTGTTTTGTAAGTGCCATTGCTACTCCTCTTCTTTCTTTTGATTTGCTTCTGCTACCATTTGTTGCAATTTTTCATTTTCAACTGCCAAGTTAGCTAATTTGATATTAAGATTACCAATTTCAGCAGCAAGGTTGCTGATGATTTTTTGTAATTTTTCAGTATCCATTACTTATCCTCCTTATTTTCTGCGCCAATGATGTTAACTAATGACGGATCTACACCGTTTTGTTTGCAGAAGTCCTTTTGCTCTGCAATCGCGGCTGCCATAAATTCCTGTTGACGTTTCTCAATAACCTTATCATCTTGCTCAGGCAAAATAGCCCTGCCATCATCAGAATAACCGATTGGCTCTGATAACCCCATTGTTCTAACGACAGGTGTACTACCATCACCCGTTAAGTATGTTTGCATTTCAGCAATTTCGTCACCGTTAGCATTTTCGATTGTATCCGTAAGAATGATTGTTTTCTTCAAAGTCATATTATTTCCTCCTATTTTATAAATCGCGAACCTTGGACCCGGCAAACTCTCGGATTCCGCCTGAAGCAAAGGCAATCCCGGATGTTGGCGACGTCCGATTGGAAATCGCAGGTATCTTCCATTGCTGATACCAGTTGGACCACTGACACCACGTAAATCTCAGCTTGTTAGAAGCGCCACAGGAAATTTCCACATTTTCCATGTTCATAGTTCCCCACGGCTTTATGTCATCCCAACGAAACGCGATTCCTGATGATGATTTAGTATTTTCGTTGTAACCAACCTGTATAGATGGATAATAGTAGCCACTGTTACCCCAGCGTATGTTCCTGATATAGAAGGGATCCTTTCCTCCCGTATAAATTGTGCGTGCTTTGTCATTTTCCAATGTACACGTATCGTACCAGTGAAAGCCTGAGCCGAAACCTCCATAACCTGTCGCAGACCACTTCATCGAAGCGTTCCATTCATAACCGCCGTCAAAATTACCTTTAACAACCTTGCCAATCGAGATTTCATCCCCATTACCGCCGCTGCTACTTGGGCAGACTATCAATCCTAATCCGTTCAAATTAGTGTTTGCCGTATTTTGACTATAAACTAATCCACCCGTCCAACGATAATCGCCCGATTTTGGTTCTTGGCACTTAATACGATACCCTGTGCTGCCAAGATCAAATGTCCACTGATCCTTGTTGGCGGCTGTGCCGCCCTCAGCGTGTATTCCTGACCCGTCTAAGCTCATCCACGAATTGTTGCTACCTATCAGCTTTGCGATTTTAGCCGTCAGCGTACCGGTGGTGATTTTAGATGCATCAATGTTGATGACGTTGATTTTGGCTGCATCGATAGTGCCAGCCAGCATCATGTCGGCCGTAATACCAGATGCTTTGATTTTTTTTGCAAAAGTCGTCCCGTCAATCGCAACATCGCCATTCAGCAGGATATGCTTTGAATCAATCTTGACTGCCGCACTAGTCATGTCGAATTTCGAAATATCTGATCCACCGACTAGTTGGGCAACTTTTAATCCAATGCCATCTGATGACTGTTTGATTGACGTCATGTTTGACTGAGTGTAATCATCAAGCTTTTTAAAACTAGCATATGCTACATAACTTGCGCCACTTTTGCCATTCTTATCTTTAGTTGCTATGCATGGCAGAACTCGCGTGACATTATCCGGCACCGTTACGATGCCCTTTACCCATCCCCAGTGGTCTGGAGTGATAGTGGCACTTGGCCCCATCGCCCAGCGCCTTTTTCCACCTTGTTCATAGTGCAAATACGCGGCAACTGTAATGTTCAGCCCGTTATATACACTCTTCATATTGGGGCACAGTGCCTCAACGTAGAATTTAGTGCCCGGTTTGACAGGTATCCATGAGGTTCCATAGTATAAGTCACCACCGGTCGAGGAGTACACCCAGTTATAGAATCCGTTAACCGGCCCGCCTTTCTGAAGGGTTGCCGGCGTTTTAAAATCAGCACAGCGCCAATTCCCAACTGCCGAATCCTCAAAACTCTTCTTTCCGATAAGCTCACTGCTCGAATCCAGATTGTATTTCCACGCTTGTTGTTGGAAACCCGTTGCGTCTTGGATCCAGCTTGAGTTTTGATTAATCTTAATCAACTTTTTCCAATCATCAGTAGCCTTCAAGTCATTGATCGTCGAGTTCTTAAGCGCATTCTCTCTAGTTTGCGTTTCCGTTTTGGTATAAACCGACGATGATAAAGCATAAGTCCGCTTTACTTCGGCTTGATAAGCCGTGAGTGCATCGGCCTGAGTCTGTATGCGCTTGTTAATGTCCCCGTCCGACATGCACCAGTCGGTGGCTTTGTTGCCTTTTTCGAGTTTGACATGGCGGATGGCAACTTGGCCCACAAAATCACTTTTTATGAGGAACTGCACTAACACTTGCATAGGCGACTCTTTAGAAAAAGTGGCAACGCTAGAGGTTATAGCAGTTAGTCTTACCGCTTCCCCAACTTTTAGCAACTGCTCACCACTGGACGCGTAAGCTCTATAGTCTTTGCCACTCCGTATCATAAGCTCAGCAAGCGGTGTTCCGGACGTACAACTAAGCAGCTTGACATCCATGCTGAGGGTATATAATCCATCTGCTAGTGCATCAACAGGCATAAAGTATGCCCAGTTTGGGCGACCCGTTGAAGCTTTATCTTGTGTACAAATCGTCCATCCGTCCTTGGTTCCCCTGTGATTAAAATACACGTCACCCAAAAGGTTAGTGTCTCCCGAGCTGTCATCCAGTAAGTTTGTCCCCCCAATCTGCAACCCGTCAATCTTGCCGTTCAGCGATTTATACGCTTCTGTCGTACCATAGGCATCAGCAACTTTTTTGGCAAATCCGCTGCCGAAAGATCCAGTCGATGTGTTGTAGTCAAGCGCACTGATTAGATTGGTTGTTTGCTTTTTTGTTTGACTGGTTTCATTGCTGTAGGCAGATACTAACGTGTTCAAGTCACCGGTCGTACCATCCTTGCCAATCAGCTTTCTAATAGTAGTATCATAACCGGCTACTTTCATATCAATTCCGCTTGCCTTAACCACGCTGTTGGCGAAACTTGTCGAATTCATAGTCGTTTCAATAGTGTCAGCTTTGGTCTTTACAGACTTGACATCGCTTGCGAGCGTGTCAACTTTATCTGCCGTCTGTTTAAATTGTGTCCCTGTTACATATCCGTTCAGGTCAGTCTTATTGGCTTTTTGACCAAGTTCGGTTGACGTTTGTCGCTTAAACGTGTTGTACTCACTGTCATCGACTTTAGAATCAACGAGGGATTCAATACGATTATTTTCAGCTTTAACACTGATCAATCCGCCTTTCCCGTCGCTCAGTGCTGCTTCCAGAGCACCCGCTCGGGCCGATGCTGATGTAACTTTGCCATCGAGCGTGGCAAACGTGGCTTTAACACCATCGACATCGGTTTTAATTTCCCCGATTGCTTTGCCGTTTGCTTTAGCGGTCTTGGCAACGTCATCAACTTTAGCACGCGCTTCGCTTGCACTGTTATTTGCCTCTGTTGCGCTTTCAACCGCTCCATCAGCTGCACTTTTTGCCGCCCTCGCTGTTTCAGAAGCTTTATCAAGAGAGGTGGTCAGTGCTTGTTTTTCTGTCTGATAAGTTTCGTTTGGTACGTACTTGTCATCGATTTCTTTGAAATGCGCGTTGACGTCTTTGATAACCTGATTAACTTCTTTCTGCACATTATGCAGTTCGGCGGTTGATGTGATTAGCTCCCAGTTTCCGTTTTTGTACTGGTACATTTCAGTTTCGCCGTTGCCCAGATCTTTGTACCATAAATCACCTTCGACGGCATACAATGGTTGACTAGTGCCATAGAAGTTGGTGTTCTTGCCGTTTGCCGATTGCAGGGCAGACTGTGAATACTCTTTAGCTGATTGCACCGTATCTTGAACTGCGCTGATTGTTGACGTTATGCTGGCGGCTTGAAAATCATCCCCCAGTTCGATCGTGTTGTTCTGCGCATTGAGCAAATCGTGAGTGACCTTATATACACGCGTCAGGTACTCTATTTTTAAATCATGTCTGATAATTGCAACGGTATCGCCCAAATTTAAACTACCAACGTCTGTAACAGATGCTTTAAACGACACTTTAGGCCGCTTGAGTTCTTGCAGCTTATCGTATGTTGCCTTTATCAATAAATTTTTATCATCGATTTTGTCAAATTCGACAAAGCCGATTCGAGGTTTACCATCGGAAAAGCCATATACGGCCGTTGCGGACGGGTCTTCAAGATATTCTTGCCCAGCCGGTTTATCAAGCGGGTCCCCTGCAGATTTCTTCCATACAACGTCGGCAAAGGTAATTTTCCGACTGTATCCATCAGGACTTCCATCAGTACCTTCGCTGACTTGAACGCTCGAACCTCGACCAACCAATGCAGTTACCAGTTCATCGCTAGATTGTTCACGTGTTACGCTCAACAGTTTGTCGCCGTACTCAAACCGCCGCCCCGTCCTAGCTCCTTGTTGCTGATACAGGTTGACCATGCGCCTTTTGACCTGATTGTCAATCGGATCAAAAACAACGTCAAAAGTGACTTCAAGGTTAAACAAGTTGACCACGCTCTGCAGACTGGCTAACACGGTCGTGTAGTAAAAATTGGTTGTTTGCACGCCTGTGTCAGCAACGTAACCAACCGAATATCGTGTTTGTGCAAGAATTTGCTGCAGCATTTCCTTGGCAGTACGATTCTGTGGTCGCATGTCCTTGATGTATGAGTATGCGCCCAGTTCGTCATATGCCGATTCAACTGCAGTATAACTGACCTGATTGTCTTCTTGAGTTTCAGTCAGAATCTTAAAACACATATACGTTGTTGCACTTGGTCGTTGGAACAGTACGTACAGACAGTCATCACGCAATTTTTTAGCAACGGTAAACTTCAGACTGCCGGCCGTGTTGATCTGCTCTTCAAATGTTGCACTTAAAATATCTGATGATGATATGCCGATAACATCCTGTTTTTTGTTCAGCTGATACAAAATCACAATTTTTTCACCTCGAATCTGACCGTATATTCACCGCTTGAGTTAAACGTCAGTGCCGTATTCTTATCGATCGTAAAATCGGCAAAGTTGCTGTTAAGCGATACGCTCGACAATACGTTTGCACCATTGACGGTGCATGACAACGTTCTAAAATCAACCACTATCTTTTTGCCGACTGAAACTGACTGATTTAACGTAAACTGTTTGCCTTGATTGCTCGTCATCTGAAAAGTAGAGATGGCTGAACTAGGCGTAAATTCAACCGAAAGAGGGGTATTAGAAAATTCACTATCGTAATCGGCAAAAGCAACCGTTTTGCCAGTGCCTGTTTTTTGCCGTGCGATTGAATAGCAGTATGGGTCGCTCAACATCACTTCGATTGAACCTGTCGGGTGTAGCGTAGTATCGTCAAGCGTAACCGATGTCACTGTGCCCACATATTTATACAGTGGATCATCGGCAAATGAAACGACAGTATTCTTAGCTGCAGTAATTTGTTTGAGTTTACCCATCTTGGCCATCAAATCGGCTAGGCTGACAGATTTAAGGAAAAACTTAATCGTCAGCTTTTTTGACTCTAGACGTGAACTCAGATACTTGGCACCATCGCTGGCCAAATCCGTAGCAGTTACCGCACGGGTAAACCCGCCTCTGCCAGATACAGAAAGCGTGGTGAACCCATCTACGCTACTATCCAAGCATTGCCCATTATAGCTAAATGCCACCTGTGATCTCATCTAACCCCTCCTTCTAAAATTTGTAGTTGCGTTGGAACTGTGCTTTAGTCCCCTGTGCTTTGGAAATGTCATCAACAAATGCAGAAAAATCACTGTTTCCAAGCGTCAAATTGATTACAACAGGTGTAGCACCACCCGGGGCAGTACCTGTTTCAACGTTCCCGGAGGTAGCTAATGTAGCAACCGGATTGCACGTCAACGTGTCTGCGATAGTGCTGCTCATGCCTAAAACGGTTGATTTGACGTTTTCAAAACCGGAAACCAGTCCGCCGTTCAAACCGGACATGATTGCATTACCGGCCGGAATCAGCAGTTTTTTATCGTAACTGATAGGCCCCTTATGCCTCTTAATCCACTTGGCGATACCGCCGACAAAATGCTTGACGCTTCCCCAAGCTGATTTGAGACCGCTCAGAAGACCGTTCATGATAGCTGCACCGGCATGCCATAAATTGATGTTCCGCAATCCGTTAAATGCAGACCTAACACCACCCAAAACACCCTTGACGCCGCCAGACACGTTGGAGACGCCACGGCCGAATGCGCTAAATGCTGCCTTAGCGCCACTGACGGCTCCGCGTACACCGCCGGATACGCTGGAAACAACGCTGCCTAATCCATGCCATGCTCCTGATACTGCACTCCGCAAGGCATTACCGGCAGACTTCAAACTGTTCCATGCGATTTTCAAACCGTTGACTACACCCTTGACGCCTTCACCAGCGAGCTTTACACCATCCTTGATTCCGTTCCACGCAGTGCTGACAACGTTCTTCATCGTTTTAGCCGCACCGCCCAGACCACCGAACTGACCGACTAACTGACCAATAAACGAAGCAAGAGCTGTCAAAACCGGTGAAAATGCCTTAAAAGCTGCAACAACGACATTGACAATCGGCGTCAACACTTGAATGGCAACTTTAACAGCATTAACCGCAAACGTGATTGTGCTAAGAACGCCCTTGAAAACACCGCCAAGAAATGCACCCAGAACTTTAAAAGCCGGGGTCAGCGCTCCAGCGATTGTTTTAAGCAGCGGCTGGCATGCGTTCCATAAGCTGGTTACTGCTTTGATCAGCGGGCTGACTGCCGGCAATGCGACGCTCGCAAATGTTTCAAACCCTGCCTGAACTGCCGGAAGTACAGCAGAAGCCAGTGATTTCAAGCCGCTGAAATCAAGATTGTTTATACACGTCTTAATCGTGTTTATTACGGGCGTCAATGCCTGCTGAACTTTGCTAATGCTGCCCGAAACGCTGCCGAAATCTATTTCAATGCCAAGATTCGAAAACATCCCTTGAAGTCCCTTTTTCAGTTCCGGAATGGCAGCCTGTATAAATGTCGAAAGAGCACTCGGCAACGTCGAAATCAAGCGGCCTAGCATTGGTACAAAATTGCCAAAGAAGAATGTTGATGTAGTCTTCGCCAGCGCGTTCAATGACGGAGTTATGTCTAACTCGCCGTCAGATAGATTGCCAAGAACATCCTGAAACGAAGCCTTCATCGAGTTGAACGACCCCTGAAGCGTAGTTGATGCTTCCTTGGCCGTTGTACCTGTAATCTTAAGATGTTCCTGAACCGCATGGATTGCCTTGACAGTATCGCCAAAATCGCCGACAGTGTAGTGTTCCCCCGTCAGCTTTTCAGCGTCCTTCATCAGTCGTTCCATTTCGGATTTAGTACCACCGTAGCCGAGTTTCAAGTTATCCAACATTTCATAGTTGCCACGGGCAAGAGATTGATACGTTTCTTGAACTAGTTCCATGTCAGTGCCCATTTTATTCGCATTATCGCCCATGTCAGTCATTGCGGTATTGGCCAGTTTTGCGGCCTTTTTCGTGTTACCACCGCACGACGACACAAGGGACGCCGCAAAACTGGTTACGTTTTCCATGTATGAGTTAGCCGACACGCCAGTTGTCCGGTACGCTTCCTGCGCATACTGCTTAACCATACCCGCCGAGCTCTTGAAAAGCGTCTCTACACCACCGATTGACTGCTGCAGCTTGCCGCCTTCTTCAATCGAAGCTGCGATTGCCTTACCGATACCGGCAGCCGCAATTGCAGCTGTTGCAACCGCAGCTAATCTTTTACCGAGGTGCAGTCCACCAGTGGAGCCGGCTTCGTCAGCAGCAGGAACAACTTGATTTGTGATTCCGCCTGAAATTCCTTTGGCGGAAGGCACGATTTGCACATAAGCTTTGCCGAGCTCAATCGCCATCATCTTCCATCCCTTTCAAAATTCTGTTGCGCGTTTCTTCAAACTCCTTGCCGCTCGCAAACGATACATTTTCGGTTTCAGATTCTTGTGCGTTGCCTATCAGCAAATCCACTATGCTCGTTGGCCTGTTCTTGCCGGTTTGCGCATCCTCCGTTTTTTGCCAAATGAGAATGCTCAGCCTGTCAAGTATGCCGGCTTGTAACAGTGTGTTTAACGGCAATGTTGTATCGGCCATTGCCATTTTTATCCTAGAATCATCCCTCAGCCCATACGCAAAAACAGCTACCCGGTGCGCAGGTAGCTGTCTGTAATTGTAAATGCCGTACGTTTCAGCCAGGTCGCACGTCAAAGCATCTTCATCAGCGCTGATTGCGGCGGCAAGGAAAACTATTTTTTTAACTCGGCTTGAGTTGAGAAAATATCTTGAAACTCAGTCAACATCTTCTCGATATCAACAACCCCGTCTGCATCTCTGACATGATCTTTAAGTTCCTCAACTCGATCACCTAGTAACATCTTAAAGATTTTAGGCAAGACGAGTGGGTCATCGTCAACTTCTGCCAGTAACTCGACAAGTTCATAGTTTTTCAAGATTTTTTCATCAAATTCGTACTGGAAACCAGTCTTGGTTTTACCCTTCAGCATTAGTGACCACCTCCTGAAACTGCCGTTTTAGGCTTAACAATGTATTCATAGTGCGTATTTGAGTTGTCATCGGGGAAGCAGGTAACGGTGGTTTCGTAACCAACGTTATCTCCGTCCTTATATTTAATTTCGCCGACGTCCGTAACCTTTGCGGACGGGAGAACAATGCGTTTAAGCACGTCGTTACGCAATACCATTTCGATTACAATTACGTGTTCATCGAGTTCTGTTGAGTTCGATTTGACCGTGATGCCCGTATCGAGATTGCCCGTTACATTAGAATCACCATAAATTTCTTTGAGAACGTCAACGTTCAACGCTTCAATCAACGTATATTTAAACGTGTCTGTTTTTTCCGTTTGAACCGAGTTAACGATGTCACCGCCCCAGCTCTTGATGTCAGTAGTTTTGCGGTCATCCGAGTTCTGCACGCCATCGTCGGACACGTACCCCAAGCATTTAAAAGCCGTATTAAGTGCGGTGGTTGCATCAGTCGGCAGTGCCGTGCCGATTGGTGCGCTATAGATACTGCCGCCTACCTTTGGTTTGGCAGACGTAACATATTTAGGTTGATTTGCCATGTTATACCTCCTGTAAATAATTAATGTCAAAAACCGCTTGATAGCGATAATTCTTTGTTTCTGTATCAGAATAGTTATAGTTACTATTTAGATGCGCGCCAGTGATGTTTTCGATTTCGTCGAATTTATCCATTGCCTGCACAACTTGATTGTTTAGCAAAGCTGCATTATACAACGATGCGGCATATGATTGGATAGCAATGGTCGCTTTATGCAAATGGTTATTGCTACTGCCGCCCGTCTTTTCGATAATGACAAACGGGACATCCGTGCCTGCTTTATGCTCAAACAAAACGGGGACATCTAACGCGCCATTCAGATACTGTTTCAAAATGAGTTCAATCACGTGCCGCATTCACCGCCTTTAATAGCACATTATGCTTCGCATTACTGCGTTTTGCCTTGATGGAATCGGCATATACCATAGTGTTTGCGCGATTCTTGCCGACATATATATCCTGTTCGTATCCATCGCCGCACCGTTCCCGAATAATTGTAGCCTTAGCCTTGAGTGCCGACTGCATTTCGTTAGATTTAAGCAGCTGTGCAACACCTGAACGTTTTAGTACAAAACGGTTCTTACTCATATCGTTCCACCATCACTTTCTTATTCCAATCAAGCGGTATCAGGTCCTCAATGCCTTCTTGCGGGATTCCGACCGTTTTCCACTTTTCGCCAAAAAATTTGACTGTTTTATTAGTCCAGTCATGGATATCTCCCTTGGGGATTGCCAATTCATATACGATTTTCTTGCCGGTCAAACTCAGCTCTGCGGTAACATCATCCGTCGATGCCGGTGCAACCAACACGTTTTCAATCGGAATTTCGTTTTTTTCAACAACCGGTTGACCAAACGGATCTTCACCTGTGTTTGTTTCGTCAACAAGCATAACCGTAATTCCGTGTAATCTACTCGTCATATAAATTCATCACCCCGTATCGTTGCCTTTTTAAGCCTAAGCGTCTAAGTTCACTGTCTTTAATAAACAAGCCACCACCTGGCACCAGGAATGACCCGCTATACGAATATCCAAGCGCGCTTTCAGTTACTTGCGTCATCGGTTCCTGGTCAGTTGCAGTCATAAGTGTTCTAGCTACCACATCGACCGTTACCGATTTAGCAACGTTGGCATACGATACGCTTTCAGCGACCATTGCATCTAAATCCTTGCCGACCTTGTTCGCCTCGACGCGCAAAGAATCGGACACTGTTTCTAACAGATTCTGCGCCCGTTCGCGTTCAGTCGGCTTTAATACGCGCCATAAATTTTCAACATCTTCAACGGTTGCAAAGTTTGCCACCCCCTACCACCCCCTAAACTAATCTATAGTGACTAAGCTGCCGGTGCTTTGATACGTGCAAACGCCTTCGCGTCAAGCACGCCCCAACCGATAAACGACTCGGCACGAAGCAGCACTTCGTTGTTTGCCTTGAGGTCACGGCCTGTCTGATCAGGGTCACCGTATTCGATAACTTCAAGCGGGATTTCTTCTGAATATCCCCACTTGAACGCATTCTGAAAATCGCCTGCAATCACGTAGTCGTTTTCGGACGTAGCGCCTTTTGTTGCTAGCGTTTTGTTGACATCAGACGTCATACCGTAAAATGCATCAGGGTTTTGTCCGAAACGGAATTCTGGATATTGCACTACACCGTTGACCTTGACCTGTGCCAAAGCTTGACCTGCGGCTGGAGAAAGTGCAAGACCGGTTACATCATAGTCATTTGCAACAACCGTTTGAACAATTGCGTCAATCTGGTCATCGAGCTGTTTCTTAGCGTCAAAATCAACGCCCGTTACCAAACCGTCAAGAGAATTTGTCGCCTTGAATGAAGCATCAGTGAGCGTTTTCGGTTCAAGGCCATGGATTGCCGCTAAGTCAAAAGCAACCGCAATCTTCTTCGCAAAGCCATCAGAAAAGGCCTGAAGGTAATCTACCTGCTTGGCCTCAGAGCAGTATTTGAACTCGTCAGTAATGCGAGCCTGGTAAACAAACTTCAACGGGCGAATAACCTTAGATTCAAGAGTTGCCTTGCCCGGCTTTTTTGTTTCGCCTTCGCCGACAATTTGAGCGTTGCCTTCGAGGTTAAAAACAAACTGCTGCGACCCGTTGAACGGAATTGGCGTCTGAGCGCTCAGCTTGGCAAGGGTTGAATAGCCCTTGACCTTGTTCATGAGTTCTGTGACGAGTTCCGGCGAAAATGTTGTGCCGCCTTTTAATGTGTCAACCATAATATCAATCTCCTTTTAAATTAATGTTCTGTAAGCTGGCGCGTCATCTGCGCCCAGCCTTTATCATCAGTTACTGTCGGCTCCGTTGATTTTAGCGGAGCTTTTGGCTCATTTGCGTGCATGAGCCCCGCCAAATTTTCCGCATCCTGTTTCAATGCTTCTTCATCATCTCCGCGCAAACGACTGGCCAGGTCGAGGGGCAAACCATATTGCAGAGCCACGCGTGTTCTCGTCTTTTCCGTTTCATAGTCGGAAATTTTGGATTGCAATTCGGCAATTTGGCTTTCCTGCGCGGTTTTATCTTTAGCAGAAACATCAGCAGCAGTATGCAGTTCTGCGTTTTCATCTTCCAATTCCTTCACGCGCGATTTCAATGCATCGTAATCCGCGTATTTCTCTTTTTGGCGAGCTAAACGCTCTTTTACAATACGATCCAATTCTTCTTGCGTTTCAATTGTTTTAAATTCTGACATATCAAAATGTCTCCTTTCTCCGCGATTTCCCGTGCGTTCGGTAATTTTGAGCATAAAAAAAGCACCAAAACGGTGCATTTAATAGCTTATTTTCTGCTTTTTCTTGGGTTTGAGCGTTGCGCAAGCCCAGTGCGCCAGCAGAGCGCTATCCATCAAACTAATATCCATATCGTCAAATTGCGATTGATAACCAAAACCGCCGCTTGAGCCGATATTACGCTTGTCACAGTTTGTCGCAACCTTTCTAAGCGACGCCTGCCCCGCGTGGCACAACGTTTTCTGATAAATCGCCTGTTCCCACATCGAATTGGCCATGATGATTTCCTTGACGGTCGGCAGTACCACGTTTTTGACGTGATAGTCCTTGAGTTCGTCGGCTAAAATTTTCTGACGGCTAGCTCCATCAATCACGATTTGCTCCACATCAGCAGTTTTTAGGAAATTAACAATCCACTGATTGCCATTGCGAACCGATTGACAGTCGATAGTTTCGACAAACACCCGCTTGTCTGCGGTATGCACCGCAATGCTCAACGCAGCGTTTGCCCCGTCTTGACCATATTTGACACCGGCAAAAAGTTTGCCTTGGAAGGTTGGCAAACTGTCAACTTTTAGTGCATCCCATTCGGTTGCTGCAATTGCAGATTTCTGATTGTACGATGGCCAAAAACCTAAACGCTGAACATTGTGGTCAAGCTTGTCTTCACCCAGTTCGGCTTCGATTTTGCGTTCAGTCAGGTGGAAACCGAGTGACGGATTTGAGTTGTACCAGGCATCGATGTCGTCGATTTCCTTTTCCTCAGACACCGACCACTCCGCCCAACCGGAATATTTGGCCTTACCGAAAAGGCAAGTTTCACGGTATTTTGTGAACACGGTACCGCTTGAAACGGGCGTAGGCGGTGTACCACACATCACGGTCATCGGATTTTCACTGTCGGTAACAGTATACTTGAGCGCCGATTCTTGCTCCGTGGTGTATTCCTGAGCTTCGTCGATGATCAGCAAATCAAAGCCTTCGCCGAGACCACCGTTAGAAGTTCTGGTGCGGAATTGAACCACTCCGCCTGTTTCATACAGTTCAATGCGTTCTTGACCTTTTGCTCTGATTGAGTTGAAATCCTCGCCATCAGCCAACCCCATCTTTTCAAGATATTTCTTGACCTTCTCAAAAGATGAATGAGAAGTGCTGATTCTGTGCGCCGTATGCAGCATGTTAAGCCCGTGCTTAAGTCCCCAAAGTTCAAGAATGTATATGATTTCCGTTTTGCCGTTACGACGCGGAATAGAGTAGCCAAACTTTTGGTGAACCCACAAACCGTCCTCATCGACCGCCATAATGTCTTTGACAAGATTTTTTTGCCAAGGATAACTCTGCAGACCGGTTTTTTCATAAATCGTAATCGCTTCATCAGATAAGGATTTAGAAAATGGAAGAATTACCGATTGAGTAGGATCCTGATTGCCAAGCCGTTTTTCTTTTTCGACCATAACATTTTTCCTTTCAATCTGTAATCGCCCAGTTTAACGTCATGTGACAGGACAAAAAAAGCACTCTGATGAGCGCTTAGATTTTATTTTTGGCTTTCTTTATATAAAAAAGGTTCAACTTTGTTAATCTCCTTAGATATAGCATTCTTAAAATCAAGAATTTTATCAACCGACATACCAGGTTCTGCCGTTGCACAAATATCTGGGACTTCTTGACTTAAACGATAAGTTACTTCGGGGTTTTCTTTATATAGTTTATCATAATCGTCCACAAGTTTATCTTCAAGCCAAATAGAAAATTCATAAGTATTTCTAGCATCAGTTTTCGGTGTTGAAATAAAATCACTAATTTTATTCATCATCTCTAACAACATCTGACCATCCTTCTTTCATGTATTTTCTTCTGACAATTGAAACAATATCATTTGTCTCCTTATTC
The DNA here is from genome assembly GCF_000224985.1 of Ligilactobacillus ruminis ATCC 27782. Classification (NCBI taxonomy): domain Bacteria; kingdom Bacillati; phylum Bacillota; class Bacilli; order Lactobacillales; family Lactobacillaceae; genus Ligilactobacillus; species Ligilactobacillus ruminis. Next base: position 781,226 of record NC_015975.1, on the reverse strand, counting down.
TGAATAATTGCCAATTGTTTTTCAGGATTAAAATAAATATTTTTATTAGTACCTTCTACGTAGTTCGGACCACTTTTTATAAAATCAATAACCTCATTGTCTGTAATAAGAACATTCTTCCCATTATTCAGCCTAGGAAGTCTTGAAACTGCATGAACAGATATAGAAATGTCATTTTTTTTGAATTTATTAAACGCTTCAATAACACGCTCCTTGAAAACATTTGACCACTCTTTAACAGCCAATTCTTTCATAAATCTTTCTTCGCGTTTCAGCCAACTATATCTTTCACTGTCATTATACTTCAAATCTTGAAATTCAGCCAACGAAATGGGTGATTTTTCTACCCCTAAAACATCAACGATTTTCCTGTATTCCAGAATATCGCTTTTCCTGTTGTTATCTCGAATATCAATATTCATTTTGCGACGCCGTTCAAGTTCAGAACGATCTGACCGGTACCACTTCTTTGACCATGAATTTTGCTTTTTGCCGTTTTTCGGGTCATATTCAATAGTGCATCGACAACGTTGGTGACGATGATAAAAATCCTCGGGAACATGCGGATAGTTATATGTTCCCGATAAGCTTTCGCACCACTTGCAGCACTGGCCAAAAGTTCGTCGTTCGATGGTCGGATTAAGCCCGGCGCTGTACTGAAATTCAGCATTGATTTTGATAGTATCATCAATAACTGCCTGCGTAAAATTGACCACCGGCTCATCAAGGATCCATTTCACTTTATTAAAGTCATCTTCAGAAGATAATCGATTAATCAAGCCATCAATTCTGTCTTGATTCAAGACAGGCTTTTTTACGTTCAAACCGATTTTTGCTTTCTTGTTTAGATCAGACTGCACTTTGACCGCATAATCGGCAACTGTTTTATAATTGTTGCCTAAAACCGGTTCCAACAAACGCTTTGCAATGTTGTAATACATCTTGCCATCAGGCAATCTATCCGCCGTCACTACCGATTGCAGCGCTCGCGCGAGTATTTCGCCAACTTCAATCGCAAAATTGTTTGCGGTAGAATAGGTTGCCTTTTTGGCTTTCAACTTTTTAAAAGTATCTTCAACGACCTTGCTTTTTCCAAATTCGGCTTCAAATTTCGCCTGAACTTCCTTAAGCAGTCCTGGCAAAACATCATCATTCATCACTCGCCGCCTCGCTTTCAGCAGGCACAGCAGAAGGATTGCCGGCTACACCGGTCAAATCACGAATTGTTTCGCCGGTCACATAGCCCGGCAATGCTTGATTGAGTTTGATTGCGCCATCACCGATCAACGTCAGCGTGTTTGCGTCAGCCTCGAATAACGGCTCCCATTTAACCGTAGTATTGACAAATTGCTTGCGCAGATAATGGAAACCGTCTCTTAAACAAGCCGATACGTAAGCCACGTTAAGCAATCCACTGCCAAATGATCGTTGCGCTTTTCTGCCGGCCAACCTTAAGTTTTCGTGGCTTGCTTTGATTGCTTCAACTGAAGCCGGATTGTCGGACGCAAAGCCCAAATCATCTAACGTCAGCCCCATTTCGCCCGCAAATCCGGCGGCGGCAGTTTTAAGCTGCTCGGTAAACGGCGACATGCTAGCGGTGGTAAACTGACCGACTACCGGATGACCACCCTCATCATCTTTGTCGATTCTAAGCAACGACGAAACAGTCGCTTTCCAGGTATCCATCTGTTCGGCATCCGGATCCATACCCAGAATGTATTTTTGTGGATAACTATAGAACTCTGCGGTGATGTCGGCACGTTCAAGCGTGCGTTTAGCGTACAACTGATAGTACATCCCCGACCGCGTGATTCGGCTGCGGCCAAAAGGACGAACCGCATCAGGCCTGTGAATAACCGGAACGAGCAATGGAACGCCAACCGGATTAGCGATACTGTATGGCTCACCGCCCTTAGGATAGTACCATGTTTCGTCGGGGGTGAAATACGCTTCCAAAACAGGCGAATCGGTATCGTTGTCACGTTGTAAAACCGCGTAACCTTCGGTAAGAAGGCCTGTAATCGGGTCGATAATGCCTGTTGCGTTGCTGGCCTCGATGACCTGCAAGCGGACCGAATCGTCTGCGCTCGAAACATACACGAAGCAGCAGGAGCCGATGAGTGCCGACAGAACCGCACTGTCAAAAAAGACGTCGGGGTTATTCTGCTTAAAAATTTCATTAACGTTAAAATCGTCGTTGCCAAACTCACGAAACACCAATCTGTCGGCCAGACTGTCAACTCCCTTTGCGTTCCAACCCAAGACAGCACGATATCTGTCGCGAATCTGTGGCGGAATGGTCAACCCGACTGGCGGATCATAGTGCTTCATCGCATACTGCTTATATCTCATCAAAACGCGCGGCCGGACCGTTGCCAGCTTACGCTTGAGATAAGCAATGCCTTTCAATTCATTCAATTCATCTACTCCTTTCATTCCTCACGAGAAAAAACGTGCAGTGACGGCGGGAAACTCCGCGTGACGCGAGGGTAGGGGGTTATCCCCCCTCTCTGTACGCTGCCCAGTTGATTGACTGAGGAAGATTGCGATTGCCGATTACTTGAGGCTTCTTTTTGAAACCGTCAGCATAAAGCTTGTCAGACTTCTGCCGATTGCACGTCCAATGTGCCAGCTGCAGATTGTCTATACTTGACGGATGCCCACCTTTGCTGATTGGTACGATGTGATCAACAACCGGTGACATTGGATCAGGTGGCTTTAGTGATTTGTCAATCGGCATACCACAAATTCCGCATGTGTTCTGTGTCATCAACAAGCGTTTCTTGTTCTTCTCAAACGCTGTCCTGTGTTGTCCTTGCCTATCCGCTCTAACCGTACTGACCACCTCCCCAGGGGGATTAAAAAAACATAGGGGGGGGATGCTGAAAACCGTATCGACCCCAGGGTATTAAAAAAGACAAGGTAACAGGGGGGACTGTTCCTTGCCTTCTTTTCAACGATACTATAATAGCATGGTCCAATGGTTACTATCAGTACACTGTTTATATACTCTTTGTACACTGTTTGTATACTGTTGGTTACTACACCACGATGACTGACTGTACCCCTTGGACGTACAGTTTAGTTACGTAGCTGCGACTATATCCGATGTCATCTGCAATGTACTCCAAGGATTGAGCACTGATGAAATAACGGTCCAGTACCAATGCCTGCTTCTGATTGTCAAGAGCGTCAATGCATCGGGATATATCCGACCGGTTTTTTCTGGCATGCGTCAACAGAGTGTTGATTTTGCCTTCCAGCTCGTCGCGCTGTATCAGCTTATCGTCAAGCGTGATACGGATGGATGCCTTCGGCATACCATCGCTTACCGGCGATTTGAGCGATATGATGTCACCATCGATTTGCGCCAGCTTATCTTCCAACCGCCGAATTTTTTCCATCTTCTTTCGATACTGAAAAAGATATGCTTTATTTGTCTTAAAGTCATTCACTGTCAATCACCCCCTCCTGCTTATTATCTGAACCTTCCGGTTGCGATAATATGCTTCCTACGCCCTAGATTCCATTCCCTAATCCAGTACTTGACCCGACTGACGGTCATTCCTAATTCCGCACCTATAGCGGCATCGGTGGCTCCGTGATCAATCAAAGACTTCAGCTCAGCTTTCCTCTGCTCAACTAACTTGCGATAGGGATCTGATTTGATGAGATTGTACATGCCATGCGCAAACCAGTATCTTTCTGACAACCCATACCTCCTGACAGTCTTGCTTGCCGCTTCGGGAGTGGAGCCGATTGCCTCTCCAATCTCGGCATAAGTCATTCCCTTATCAACCATTTTCTCGATTTTCTCGCGTGGCGGACGTGCATGGCGCAAGTTTGCACCAGTTTTATTCGCATGTATATCGTCCTTTTTCTTCCTGACCTTCCGAACCATTTCAACATCCTTGCCAAGATCCGGATCATTAATTGCACTCAAGTTGTCAAATGCACTCCAGCCATATCTTTCCACAATCATCGTAACCGCTTTTCCAAACTTCAATGCCATCGTCTCACCCCTCTAACCACTTGCAAAACAGATACATAACAACACACCAGGCAAAGAATGCTGCAGAAGCAATGCATCCTAATTTATTCATCTCTTTCATCGGAATTTTCCTTCCCCTTCCTCTTCTGATCTTTTAACTTTTGTCTGATTTTTTCATCATGTTCTTCGGCTTTTTTGTCCCATAAATATTCAAGCATTCCTAAATTGGTCATTACGTCTTGGCCAGATATTCTTGCTAGTCCTATTGCTGTTTTATAACTCCAACTTAAATGCTGATCTTTATCATCTTTATACTCTTTAAAGATACGTCTGTAATCTTTAGCAAATATCACCAAATTGTGTTTCAGTTGTCTGAGTAATTCTTCCTCATTCATTTTGTTTCATCTCCCATAATTTCATTTTCGTCCTCCTAAACTCTGACCATGCCACGCATGACTGTACTTTCTTCCAGGTCTTACCACCGACACTTTCTTCCTGCGTTTTCTGGCATCAGCCCTCATGCTTTTGTCGATGCTCGCGAGCAGGTCATGCTCTAGCTTGGAGCTTGTAAGTCCGTAGTCTCTTGTGATGCGCATCTAAGCGCCTCCTTCTCTGCTTCTTCAGCAGTTTCAGCTTTGACCAACTTGTTTGTGATGACCTTGCCGATTTTAATGGTCACTAAGTAGTTTTTCATCTTCTTCCCTCCTTACAATGCGCCGGCGGAGGACTCGAACCTCCTCATCATGAGATGGACCGTTTCCGGCACACTTGAGCCTGATTATCCGTACGTTACAACTAATTTCTTAAAGGAGTTATGCCTAGCAACGGCTAACCAACCAATTATCGACTCAAGAACAATCAGTCGGCTATGCACGCGTTACGCTTTGAGCGCTGACCATGATGCCCGCGTGCTATCTATGACCCGATTTGCGCTACACTTCAGGTTTTCAATTGTGAGTATCCAAACCCGTCAATGCTTGCGTTCTCAAAGTCAAAGACTAATATCTTTTTTTTCGCCCCGGAGCATATAGGGGCGATGGACCCTGCAGGGCTCGAACCTGCGACCGGACGGTTATGAGCCGTCTGCTCTGCCGACTGAGCTAAGGGTCCGTGCCCATGGCAAATACAGTGTTTGGTTTGCCATGGTGTGATTATCTGATAATGTCTTGCCAGTCATAATCGATGTTGACCATCGGCACTGGCTTGACTTTTTTCGTAGTGCCCAGAATGGCGACATTGAAGTAGTTCTTACGCATGACAACCACTTCAACCGGAACACCGTACTTTCTCGCAAACAACGAGAACTTGAGCTTGGACTTCGGGTCTATGGCATACTCGGTATATCCGTTCTTGACGTCATATACATGCTTGATTGAGCCGTTCTTGTCATACACCACGAAATCGCTCTTATATACCGTCTGACGAAGCTTGACTAATTCCAGGGGGAATGTCTCAAGCAACGTAAATCGTTCCTGTGTGGTAAACTGGTAGCCACTAGGCTTGATATATCGTTGGTAGAACGTCGCTTCTTTTAGAGAGTCAAACTTGAATCCGTCAAGCACGACTTTTTTTCCAAAGTGAGAAGCAGCATGCGTTCTTTTGTACATAACAATCTCCTATCCGTAAAGTTGATTCTTGAGAGATTCGATATCCGACAAGGTTTCGCTCATGTCAATGCCTGCGTTCTGCTTGTTCGCCAGGTCATCGAAGTTCTCCATCGTTTTCTGTTTTTCTGGTTTAGCGTGTTTTGATTTAGCAGTTCTGTTGTTTTTGTGCTCCGCCTCTAGCGCTTCGACATCTGATAAACTTTGCGGTCGCTTATCCTCCCAGGTTCGCAGAACGGCGCATGCGTATTTCCAGTTGCGCACGTTATTGCTCAAGGCTATCTGCATCGCCTTGATGATGATAAGATCAGGCTCCTTTGATTGTTGCTGCCATTCGTTATACGTCTGCCTGATGTCATCGTAAAGATAGCTGCTGAGCATCCCAAAATTATCTTGATAAAATTGGGTTACTTTGGCGAAGCCGCCGCAGTCGGTTGTCTGTTTCTGCTGATCCTCTATGTTAACTACATTTGGTTCAACGGCTTTCTCCTGCGTACTTGCTCTTTCAGTATTTAATTCTTTAGTATTTAATTGTGGCTGGTTTTTCCGTGCACGGTTCCACTGTAGACGGTGATACCGTGCACGGTTCTACCGTGAACGGTTTTTCCGGTCGCGGTAAAGTGTGTTGCGGTTGCTCGTATACATCGTAGTTATATCCGATATGTCCACTTGAGTCTCTGGTCATGGTTCGAACTAAATAGCCGTTTTTCTCAAGTTCCTTAAGTGCTCCTTGTATGATGTTCTTGCTTTCCTGGCAGATAGCAACCAACCCAGGAACTGAGTAATCCCAGTCATCAGGCAACGACAGCATCTTAGATAAGAGCCCTATCGCTCTAAGCGACAAGTTCCTGTCCCTTAGATGATGGTTACTCATGACCGTGTAGTCTCGGTTCTTATTAACTCTGAAATATGCCATGATTATCTCTCCTTCCTTTCCGATTCGGGCATCCCACCCGTCCGGTGTCATAAGGCCACTGCCCAAGCTTCCTTACTCAACTTCAATATCCGCAGCACTTGTGAACGCCGTGATTTGCTTCGTCGCCCTGCAGTATTCGCAATGACCGCACCGCTCCGGTTCAGCTCTGCCGGCAATCAGGTCAGCTATATGATCCTGATGTTCCTTGACGTCTTCCAAAGCCTCCTTGAGATATTCCTGATCCTGTTCGGAATTGAAACTGAAAGCGTCATGGTCGCATGGTGTCTGCTTTGACACCGCAAAGATGAACGGCTGGCACTCAACGCCAAACGTCTGCTTGATGAGCTCGGTGTATATCGCCATCTGAAGGTAATATCCGTATGCCTTGAATGTAATGCTTCTTTGTGTTTGTTGCTTCTGCAATTGATTTATTTCCATTTTTATTTCCTCCCAAAGTGTGCTATACTTAGCACGTGCTAATTTTGTGCCGCCCTTATATCGGGCGGTTTTTTTAATATCCGAGCTTGTCTAGCTCGTTTAACGCATCCCATAATTTTTGCCTTGCCGGGTCCCATTTCCGCCAGTCTTTATAAGCCAGCTTATCCAAGGCCCAAAGCAAACTATTAGGTTCCTTGGCTTTCTTAAAGAAAGCCTTCACGATTTGCTCCGGTTCTTTAGGCTGTTCGACCAGCTTTGTAGCTCCTGTCACAGGGTCAATCACCAGAAAGGCATCCCTCTTACAATCCATAACATCACCCCCTTACAATGGCATCTTTTTCGCCATCTAACTCTTCCAGAAAAGCGGCAATGCAGGCAACTCTTTCCGGTGCCCAGTTTTCCGTGATGTCTCCGACAGTCCAGTATGTCAGGACATCTTTGCGTTCTTTTCTGATATCCAGTAAGTTTTTCATTTGTTCTCCTCCTCGATTCGCTCGATTTTATACACCAAATTAGCATTGATGGCCATATCAGGTGTAGCGCCTTTGTGGCTATCATCAATCCAAATGCCAACAAAGCCTTCGTCAATTTCGATATCATAAACGTCTAAAATGGTAAGCCGACTTTCGAGAGGATAATGCTCCTCATTGAGTTCTTTGTACGTAATTTTGAATTTTCTCATTTGATTTTCGCCTCCAATTGTTTGTTTTTGATCTTCATCAAAACTTTGTGGTTATGCTGTGTTAACCTCAATGCGATTAACAATTCCTTTTCAGTCATTTTCTCTTTCTCCTTACTATTTCGATTTCTTCGAGCTTTGTAGATGTCGCTTCAAGTCCGTCAGCACCAAATTCTTGCGTCAGAACATCTATGATCTTTCCAGTGTCTCCACCGCGCTTACGCACTTCTCGCAACTGGAATGCGGCAACATAGCCAATTAGGTCAAGGCCTGCTTTATAGCCGTATTCTTTAAACGTTTTTGCCATGCAATAAGTGGCGACGTTCTCTTCGTTTTCTGTCTCCCAGTCAGCGTCTGTCACCATGGCTAGCAACAGTCCCAACATGTCCAGGCTGATGGTGATTCCCTTTTCCATTCCGATTCCTCCTATCTTGGTAACTTGGCCCGCCAGTCAATCCGCTGACGGTTCTCTTCCATCCACTCTTTGGCAGCCTTGGCAAAGATTATGTTTTGCTGACCACGGGCGTTGGCACGGATCAGCCAGCCATCAGGCCCGGTAATTTCGTCGTTAAACCGTGAGAAGATGTAGAGCGCTACCCACGCTCGGCTTTTGTTTCCGCAGCACTTTTTGCGGAATTCGTCAAGCGACCACGTAATGCCCAACAAATCTTGATTAAGCAGATCATCAATTCTGCTGTTGACCAAGTTTTCGACATATTTTTGGTCAACAGTTATTTCTATTGGTGACATATTAAATCCTCCTATTCTTTGAAAATATCTAAACTGACATCCAACGCATCTGCTATTTTGCACATGAGCTCAAAACTAGGCTTTTTTATCTTCCCGTTCCGCAACTGATACATTGTCCTGTTGTTTTTAGACAGCCCCATCTTCAATGACAGCTGATTAATACTCATTTTCTTTTCCGACAATATCTTTTGTATCTTATCCCACAACATATTGTGTTCCTCCTTGCTTAATTGTCTATATATTGACATAAATTGTTATTTCTGATATATTGTTTTTTAGCAAATAAGCAGCCTCCTAAAATTGTTTATTTGCAATATTTATCAAGAAAGGAGTGATTTTATGAGAAGAAATCAACACGTCGTTCCTGCCAAAGACGGCGGTTGGAACGTAAAAGGAGCCGGTTCAAAAAGAGCTACAGTCCATACTGAAACAAAACAAGAAGCTATCAAAATTGCTCGTAGCATTTCTCAGAATCAGCATTCCGAACTCATTGTCCATGGTAAAAATGGTCAAATTCAAAGCCGCGATAGCCATGGACACGATCCTTTCCCTCCTAGGGATAAGAATTAATTTTCGCTAGGCAATAATCGTATTCTGAATCCTTTTGCCAATTCAAAATTATCGTTAGTGATAACTGCTATTGGCTTAGGATTCTTTTCTTCTGTTTCGATAATTACTCTTGTCCAATTGTCCATTGGATTTTTTTCGTCACGTGTTTCAGATATGAATTTTTCCAGATTGTTCATAAGAAAACCTCCTATGCAATATCTTCACGTTCAATCAAAGGCAGGATACCATTAGCTTTGAGCAGTTCGTACAGGAACAAACGCCCTTTTTGTGTCCAAACTGTGTTGATCTTTGCGTGGTTCTTGCCGGTTGAATCTGTGTAGGTGAAGGTCTTGCTTGCAATGTAGCCCTTACCTTGGTACTTGGCGTATAAAATCCATTGTTCGTTGACCTTGCGTTGAACTCCTAATGCGTTAAGCAAAGCGTTGAACTTCTTAGCCGACAACCCGTAGTCTTGAGCAACCTGTGTAGCTGTCATACCGTCCTTGGTTTCCACAATCAAGTCCAGGTAAGTGGCTTTCTTGTTTGAAACCTCCAATTCAGCTGTTAGACGTTCAATCTTAACGTCCTTTTCTTTGAGCTGATCTGCCGCTTGTTGAAGCAAGTCAGCCAGTGCATTCTTGTCAGTCACAATTGCCACCGCCTTTTGGTCCGTCATGTATGCTCCGTGTTTGCGGATTGTTGGAAGCACCTCCGACGTGACCCAGTGTTTGAATTTTTTGGCATCCGGTAATTTGCTTGATAAAATCAAGCTGTAAAGACCTGATTCATTGATAATGATAGTTTCTTTATCTTGGTTACCATCAAAGATCATGGCTTTGCGTCTGTCCTCTTCATCTACATGGCGGTTAATATCTCGGCTACCGTTTCGGTACCCGAGAATGTCTACTACATCTTTGCCGACAAAATAAGGCTTCTCTTCAATTGTCAAGGCTCTGATTTGTCGGCCTTCAAAACTAAAATTCTTTAATTCATTCATTTAAAACATCCTTTCTAGGAAAGCTTAAAGTCAGAGATGATCTTTAAAATCACCTGATTTGCCTTAGGATTCTTTTTCCTGCCTGCTAAATAGTCTGACAAATCTTGTTTAGACATCCCGTACATCGTTGCCAACGATGCAATGGAGATATCGTTGGCACTGAGATATGCTTTGATTTTCTCTCTGCCGTTAATTGTTTCTGGCATTTTAATCGCCTCCTTGTATATTCCTCCCTCCCACCCGTAAGCAATTTCGATAGAAAAAATCATATAAAATTATTGACTATTTTTATACGAAGGTATAAAATAAAATCGTACTTAATTAAACAAAAACAAGCGATTACTCTTAATTTCTTGGCGGAGATTAAATGTTTTGCCTTTGTTTTTGTCTTTTGATTTTTCTTTTGAATTAACTTACAAGGATATCTTATTACGTTTCGTATAAACTGTCAACAGATTTTTTATACTTTCGTATAAATTTCTTGTAGAAAGCGTGAGGAATGTTGATATGACAACGTTTGAGATAATAAAAAAACTTGCCCAAAGACATGATAAGTCTTTGCAACAAGTTGCTGAAGATTTAGGCTTTAGCAAAAATCTATTTTATAGATGGAAAACTGCGGACCCTAAAGCTAAAGATTTGGAAAAAGTCGCCGACTATTTCGGCGTGACAATTGATTATTTGCTAGACAGGAAACCCGCGGCTCAGACAAACGCTACCATCGAAGAAGCGCTCGATTCTGTTATGAGCTATGATGGCAAGCCTATCACGGACAACGATCGCGAAGTGCTGCGCGGCATAATTGAGGGATATCTCAAGAACAAGAAAGATTAGTGGTGATGCGCTCTGTTGAAAAGTATAGAAAAAGAGTATGGCGTTAAAATAGTCTACTCTGATTGCATAGATGGCAAAGGGTATTATGTCCCCGCATGCAGAATTATCGTAATCAATAATGCGTTGCCTGAATCAGAACAAACCAAAGTGTTGCTGCATGAGCTGGGCCATGTCCCGCAAACTGATTATGCGGGTTTGTACAATTGCTCTAAACCGTCGCACTACAAGATGGAAGCTGAGGCTACCGAGTACATGCTTAAAGAAGAAGTAGAAACCTATTTGATGGAAAATGATTTGGATTGTAAAAGCATTAATCCGGTTGTTTTCTTAGAAAACAGGCACTTATCGCTACGTTATGCCCCGGTGGTCGAAAAAATATTATCGGAAATATAAAAAGGAGAAACAAATGGATTTAGATGATTTAACGGACGACCAAGTCAATATTTTAATTGATTCAATCAAGAGCAGTTTGGATGAATTGCCTAAATTTTTTCCAACCATAACACTTTATAAGGTTGATGGCGATTATAAGATTGTCGATGAAAAATATGAAATAGAGTATGTCTTGCATGTTTACAGAGGTAAACATGATCTTCATCGCTACTCCATGCACATTAGGTTTAAGCAAAATAATTTACATCTTGTCAGGTTATGTATAAATGCAAACAATAATCACATTAACAAATCTGATGGTACAAACGTTGGAAGAAATCATATTCATATTTACAAGAGTAGTGAACCAGATGGTCTTTACGCTTACGAGTTAGAAAATCATATTTTCGAAGCATCTGATGAGCTTATCGAATCTTTTCAAAAATTTATCAAGTTTTTGAATATAAAGGAATAAAATAACATACAAGGAAGGAGGGATTTATCATGATTACCGCAAAAATTCTAAAAAAAAGACACCTTGATTGGGTAAAAGAAGAATTTCAGTATAGTCAATTAGAGAACGGTATCATTAGAATTGATACGCCTTTTATCGATAGCTCTTCTGATGGTGTCGTTATATACGCTATTGCCAATAATAATGATGAAATTACGCTAACAGATGATGGTTGGACTTTAGATGGTTTGAAGTCTCATGGCATTTTTCTTAATCGTTCAAAACAAAGGCTTGATTTATTCAAACGTCAGCTCAAAATTTATGGAGTAAGCGAAGACGACGGAGAACTATATATCGTCACCGATTTAAAAAAATACGGTGAATCGAAACACCGTTTGCTGCAAGCAATCTTGTTTGTTAACGATATGTTTATGTTGTCTAAAAAGACTACTTCCAGCCTTTTTCTAGAGGATGTTAATGATTTCTTCATCAAAAACAAAATTCGTGTTATCAGAGACGCTTCTTACATCGGCAATAGCGGATTAACTCACAAATTTGAGTATAGCATCCCAGGTTTCGGTAATGACATCCCACAAAGATTGATTAAAGTTATGACATCTCCAAATAACCAAATATACGCTCAGTCGATTGTAACAGATGTCGCACAAACTAGGGAAACACTTGGATCTGACAATACAGATTTTTATGTTTTCATCAACGATAAGGATAAAGACATAAATAGTATTAACAATGATATCTTGCATCTTTATGAAAATTCATCGATCAATTCCATCCTATTCTCCCAGAGAGATAACTATGTTCCTGAATTTCAAAGGTAATCTTCAAAAAAATCGCATCCCCTCCACCAACGCCAATCGGATAGGGAATGCGAATCAAAAAAACAACGCCTAAAAGGTGCGCTATTTGTATACTCTATTTTATCATTTAAAAGGAGGAAATACCATGGCTAGTTACAAAAAAACCAAAACTGGTTGGTCAGTACGTGTCTCCAGACGCGAAAACGGAAAACTGAAACAAGTTTACAAAGCGGGGTTTGCAACAAAAAACGAAGCCAAAGCTTTTGCCCAAGAAATTGAATCTGAGAATTCAATCGAGAAAAAAGGAAAACTGTTCGCAGACTATTTTACTGAATGGCATGAGACGTATAAAATCGGCAAAGTTGCCCCTAGCACTTATCGTAAATATCTGCATGTCGATAAAATTCTGCATGACCACTTCCCTGATACCGAGCTGGCTGACATGAACCGTCAAAAATACCAACGGTTTTTAAACGATTTTGGGGCTGACCATAGCAAAGAGATGATGTCGGAAATAAACATTTATGTACGAGGATGCGTTAAATCTGCATTGTACGATGAATTGATAAAAAAAGATTTCACTATTGGCGCAGAACTGGCATATGATCGCACCAAAACAAGACAGATAGAATATCTTAATTTCAACGAAATCCAAACGCTGATTCAGACGGCAACCGAAAATTTGGACCCACGCTATACCAGCTTGTACATGATTATAACTGCTATTTATACCGGAGCAAGATTAGGTGAAATAGCAGGACTAACGTGGAAAGACATTGATTTCATGCATCAAACCATCAGCATTAACAAATCCTATAGCTATGTGCAGCGCGAACTTAAAGAAACGAAAAGCAAGGCATCTAACCGCGTTATAGCAGTTAATTCAGGCTTATTGACAATCCTTAAGCAACTTAGATCTAACGGAAACATTATGGTATTTGCAAATCAACGTGGAGAAATCCCTACTAGCAATGCCGTAAACAAAGCATTGCGCAAATTGATGTCTAAATCGGGCTTAAACAAAGCAGGATATCATTTTCACAGTTTGCGCCATTCACACGTTGCTTATCTGCTTTATCAGGGAGTGGATCTATACGCAATCAGCAAACGGCTCGGACACAGTGATTTGACCATCACGATGAAGAAATATGCATACCTTATGCAAGAATACGAAGCGGAGCAAAATAAATCCATTCCGGACACAAGTAAGCGGTCGTTAAAACAGCGGTGTGTACACAAATAGCCCGAGATAGTATTATTATCTCAGGTTATTGCGTATGCATCGTTTTTATTTTCTTATTTATGAGGTAAGATCGATGTTCCATGGGAGAAGTTGGCGGAACCTTTCAGGATCAAATACCTCAATGTTGGTAATCTCCGTTAATACTTTTCTCAAGTATTTTTCAGGATCCAACTGATTAAGTTTGGCCGTATATATCAGCGACAACGCAACGGCATTAGCCCTTGCGCCTTCAAAAGTTGATGAAAACAGCCAGTTTTTTCTCCCCATCACGCTCTCTTTGACAGCACGTTCTGCGCTGTTGTTGGACAATTCAAAATATCCTTTTTCAAAGATGTTCAGAATATTCATTTCTTGACCCAGGGCGTAGTTTTTGGCTCTTCCCAATGCTGACTTGGCAGATGCGGTAACTGAAGCTATCTTGGAAAATACCCGCTTGACTACAGGAAGGAGTTTTCTTCTTCGATAGTTCAAGCGTTCGTCATCATTGAATTTGGTTGAGAGTTTTCTTTCCAATTCAAAGACTTCATCGATGTCTTTGACTATTCTCCGCTAAAAGATTTTGAGGCTTTGTAGCTGCTGTTTTTCAAAGAATCGACAAAATAGCGACGAACATGAGCCAGGCACCCCAGGTGTCTGGTCCTGTCGAGAAAATTATATCCGGCATAGCCGTCAGTTTGGACATAACCATTAAAATCGCTCAACAATTTCTTGGCAGTATCGGATGATCTTCCGTCACTGTGAGTAAATGCGGCAATATTTTTTTCTTCAAATTTTCCACTTGTGACAACCCAATAATAAGTGTTTGCTTTTTCTGAAGCCAAAGTATTATAAGGTGTTTCATCCACATGAAGAAATCGCTGCCTTTTCAGCTCTTTCAATAAAAGATCATACAGCGGCGAAAGCTGATTGTTGAAGACGTCGATCATCCATTTTGACATTTGTTGACGAGTCAACGGCAATCCCCTAAGCTTCCACATTGCCTCCTGGCGATAGCAAGGAACTTTGTAGACGTACTTCATCGCGGCAATATGCGCAATGATCGAAGGAGATCCTGTCTTACTGTGACTGATGAGCGAACGGGGCATCGGAGCTTTTGAAATTTTCGAATGATCGTCCGAAGAACATTCAGGGCACTTGTATACTGCCTGATGATGTTCGAGAAGCCTGAGTTTTGCCGGTATGAACTTCACCTCTTCACGAATCTTAGGATTCGCGACCTGAACGAGACGGGCACAACACTTAGGGCAGGAACATTTTTCATCAGGCATCACATGATTCACAATTTCGACCGGAATTTTTGAAGTATCAATCTTCCGGTTTTTTTTGCGAATCTTTTTGGTATACGATTTTACCGAAGCCTCTTTGGAATCTTCAGTCTTTTCGCTTTGTTCTTCTTCCAGATCAAACAGGTCTAATTGTCTGTCATCTTCTTGAAGACGGCGCGTTTTTTCAGTTTTTTTTCCAAAAAGTTTGCTTGTCAGAAAAGCAATTCGTTCATTCAGTTCAGCGACTTGTTGTTCCAGCTCTTTGATACGCTTATCTTTTTCGTCCATCTCGTTCACCTCCGTTCCGTATGCATGAATTGAATTATACATGAAAACTCCTGCCAAATCCATATAAAAATGTAAGGCAGGAGTATCAATATTTAACAAAGCAGCCCTTTTTCACAAGGAAGAATGGTTTTCTTTTCCTCTACGGAAAATCCGGCCAAGAGTCTGCGCAATTGATGCGCGTTTATCTTTTTGACCTCGCTCTGATTTCTCGGCCACTGAAAGCGTCCGTTTCGATGCGCTTGTAATACAGCACGAATCCTGTTTTGTCCCAGTAAAGAGCCTTGAAACGATCGGAACGTGTACCGCAAAACAGAAAAATCGCATTATCATAGGCGTCCAAACTGAACGCCTCGGTAACAAGAGCAGCCAATCCGTCTATCCCTTTGCGAAGATCGGTCTTACCGCAAATGAGATAGATTTTCATATTATTTATATTTGGAAACATTTTGATCACGATACCAAAGATAGTTGTTCAAATTTTTGAGAATCTCTCTCGAAGCTCCGTTGTAGATTCGGATTTCAACATCTTCCGTAATAATTTTCGCAGCCATTTCCCTGACCGGTCGATATGTTTCTTTAGGGCTTAGGTCAACAAGGTTGACTTCCACGACGTCATCCAATTTCATAATTAAACCTCCGATATACTTGATGTCTAAAGCATGCCAAGATATCGGAGGTTTATGAGGAACGCTATTTTAACGACCGCTTACCAACAAAATTGCAACAACTTCAAGATTTTTAACTCTTTTTAGTTACAACTGCAAAGAAAAAAGCCCGTCAAACGGGCTTTTAACACATTTAAAAATTACTTAGAATACCGGTGATCGGGGTCGAACCGATACGTCCTCAACGGACACTGGATTTTGAGTCCAGCGCGTCTGCCAATTCCGCCACACCGGCATAACAACAAAATATATTTTACCAAGTCTGGCCGCATTTGTCAAGCGACCGAAGGCGGTAACCGGAATCGAACCGGTGATGAAGGTTTTGCAGACCTCTGCCTTACCGCTTGGCTATACCGCCATTCTTTTTTTACGAGATATAAAATATCTCAATTGGGGTAACTGGATTCGAACCAGTGCATGACGGTACCAAAAACCGTTGCCTTACCGCTTGGCTATACCCCAATAAAGGGCGGTAGGTGGGAATCGAACCCACGCGTGCCGGAGCCACAATCCGGTGCGTTAACCACTTCGCCACTACCGCCATCATGGCAGGGATAGTAGGAATCGAACCCACACCGACGGTTTTGGAGACCGTAGTTCTACCTTTAAACTATATCCCTATCATGCAATGGAAGGGAGTGGATTCGAACCACCGAACCCGAAGGAGCGGATTTACAGTCCGCCGCGTTTAGCCAGACTTCGCTACCCTTCCATGGTGGCGCGGGACGGAATCGAACCGCCGACACAAGGAGCTTCAATCCTTTGCTCTACCGACTGAGCTACCGAGCCACAATGTTGATAATACAATATTAATTAAATTGTTAATTAATACTACGGTCCTAACCGGATTTGAACCGGTGATCTCCTGCGTGACAGGCAGGCGTGATAACCCCTACACCATAGGACCATTCGTATTTAGTGGAGGATACAGGGCTCGAACCTGTGACCCTCTGCTTGTAAGGCAGACGCTCTCCCAACTGAGCTAATCCTCCATAAAAGGTCCGTACGGGATTTGAACCCATGTTACCGCCGTGAAAGGGCGGTGTCTTAACCACTTGACCAACGGGCCATAAAACAATAAAACGGAGAGTGAGGGATTCGAACCCTCGAAGGAGGTCATTACCCCCTTACATGATTTCCAATCATGCTCCTTCGGCCTCTCGGACAACTCTCCATCCAAGAACTCCGGCAGGCGGACTCGAACCGTCGACAGCCTGATTAACAGTCAGGTGCTCTACCAACTGAGCTATGCCGGAATAATAAAGCATGGCAACGTCCTACCCTCACAGGGGGCGATCCCCCAACTACTCTCGGCGCTATGGAGCTTGACTTCTGTGTTCGGAATGGGAACAGGTATATCCTCCATGCCATCATCACCACACTATTTTCCTTGAGAAAACCTTGTTCTCTCAAAACTAGACAATATTCACTTCTCTTTTCAAGAACTTGCGTTTTTTGGTTAAGTCCTCGACCGATTAGTAATGGTCCGCTCCATGCGTCGCCGCACTTCCACTTCCATCCTATCTACCTGATCATCTCTCAGGGGTCTTAACTCCATAAAGGAGTGGGAAATCTTATCTCGAGGTGAGTTTCGCACTTAGATGCTTTCAGCGTTTATCTCATCCATACATAGCTACCCAGCGATGCCCTTGGCAGAACAACTGGTACACCAGCGGTATGTCCATCCCGGTCCTCTCGTACTAAGGACAGATCCTCTCAAATTTCCTGCGCCCGCGACGGATAGGGACCGAACTGTCTCACGACGTTCTGAACCCAGCTCGCGTACCGCTTTAATGGGCGAACAGCCCAACCCTTGGGACCGACTACAGCCCCAGGATGCGATGAGCCGACATCGAGGTGCCAAACCTCCCCGTCGATGTGGACTCTTGGGGGAGATAAGCCTGTTATCCCCAGGGTAGCTTTTATCCGTTGAGCGATGGCCCTTCCATGCGGAACCACCGGATCACTAAGCCCGACTTTCGTCCCTGCTCGACTTGTAGGTCTCGCAGTCAAGCTCCCTTATGCCTTTACACTCTGCGAATGATTTCCAACCATTCTGAGGGAACCTTTGGGCGCCTCCGTTACCTTTTAGGAGGCGACCGCCCCAGTCAAACTGCCCACCTGACACTGTCTCCCGCCGTGATTGCCGGCGTGGGTTAGAGTGTTCATACAACGAGGGTAGTATCCCACCGATGCCTCCGTCGAAACTAGCGTCCCGACTTCTACGGCTCCTACCTATCCTGTACAAGTTGTACAAACACCCAATATCAAGCTACAGTAAAGCTCCATGGGGTCCTTCCGTCCTGTCGCGGGTACCGGCATCTTCCACGGGTATTTATAATTTCACCGAGTGTCTCTCGTTGAGACAGTGCCCAGATCGTTACGCCTTTCGTGCGGGTCGGAACTTACCCGACAAGGAATTTCGCTACCTTAGGACCGTTATAGTTACGGCCGCCGTTTACTGGGGCTTCAATTCTGAGCTTCGCTTGCGCTAACCCATCCTCTTAACCTTCCAGCACCGGGCAGGCGTCAGCCCCTATACTTCATCTTACGATTTTGCAGAAACCTGTGTTTTTGATAAACAGTCGCCTGGGCCTATTCACTGCGGCTGATCTTGCGATCAGCACCCCTTCTCCCGAAGTTACGGGGTCATTTTGCCGAGTTCCTTAACGAGAGTTCTCTCGCTCACCTTGGTCTTCTCGACCCGACTACCTGTGTCGGTTTGCGGTACGGGCGGTCTGATTCTAACTAGAAGCTTTTCTTGGCAGTGTGACGTCGCTCACTTAGAACGATAAATCGTTCATCCCCGTCACAGCTTGTCCTTGAGTCGGCAAGCATTTGACTCGCCGACAGACTTGCTGCTTGGACGCACATCCGATAGTGCGCATCGTTAGCCTCCTGCGTCCCTCCGTTGCTCAAACAAATCAGACCGGTACGGGAATATCAACCCGTTGTCCATCGCCTACGCCTCTCGGCCTCAGCTTAGGTCCCGACTAACCCTGGGAGGACGAGCCTTCCCCAGGAAACCTTAGTCATTCGGTGGACAGGATTCTCACCTGTCTTTCGCTACTCATACCGGCATTCTCACTTCTAAGCGCTCCACCGGTCCTTACGGTCCGGCTTCACCGCCCTTAGAACGCTCTCCTACCATGCAGCAAAGCTGCATCCACGATTTCGGTAATGTGTTTAGCCCCGTTACATTTTCGGCGCAGGATCACTCGACTAGTGAGCTATTACGCACTCTTTAAATGGTGGCTGCTTCTGAGCCAACATCCTAGTTGTCTGTGCAATTCCACATCCTTTTCCACTTAACACATATTTAGGGACCTTAATCGGTGGTCTGGGCTGTTTCCCTTTCGACTACGGATCTTATCACTCGCAGTCTGACTCCCGGATATAAATCAGTGGCATTCGGAGTTTATCTGAATTCAGTAACCCAAGACGGGCCCCTAGTCCAAACAGTGCTCTACCTCCACGATTCTCAACTCCGAGGCTAGCCCTAAAGCTATTTCGGAGAGAACCAGCTATCTCCAAGTTCGATTGGAATTTCACCGCTACCCACACCTCATCCCAGCATTTTTCAACATACACGGGTTCGGTCCTCCAGTGCGTTTTACCGCACCTTCAACCTGGACATGGGTAGGTCACCTGGTTTCGGGTTTACACCAACGTACTCGTTCGCCCTGTTCAGACTCGCTTTCGCTGCGGCTCCGGCCTTTCCGCCTTAACCTCGCACGTTAGCATAACTCGCCGGTTCATTCTACAAAAGGCACGCCATCACCCGTTAACGGGCTCTGACTACTTGTAGGCACATGGTTTCAGGTACTCTTTCACTCCCCTCCCGGGGTGCTTTTCACCTTTCCCTCACGGTACTGGTTCACTATCGGTCACTAGGGAGTATTTAGCCTTGGGAGATGGTCCTCCCGGATTCCGACGGAGTTTCACGTGTTCCGCCGTACTCAGGATCCTGGACTGAGGAAACAACGTTTCGTTTACAGGGCTGTTACCTTCTCTGGCTGATCTTCCCATATCATTCGACTACGTTATTTCTTGGTAACTCAGATGTCCAGTCCTACAACCCCAGAGAGCAAGCTCTCTGGTTTGGGCTGTTCCCCGTTCGCTCGCCGCTACTTAGGGAATCGAATTTTCTTTCTCTTCCTGCGGGTACTTAGATGTTTCAGTTCCCCGCGTCTACCTTCAGCTCAACTATGAATTCATTGAGCGATAACAGGCAAAGCCTGCTGGGTTTCCCCATTCGGAAATCTCCGGATCACAGTCTACTTACGACTTCCCGAAGCATATCGCAGTTAGTCACGTCCTTCATCGGCTCCTAGTGCCAAGGCATCCACCATGCGCCCTTAATAACTTAACCTATAATATTTATCTTGCGATAAACGGTTATGAGTTTTGCGATTAAGAACTAATTTCTTGTTTTAAACTCTTTAAAACGCGGTGTTCTCGGTTATAAAAATTAACAAAGAAATAAAATATTATCTAGTTTTCAAAGAACAAGTTTTGCCGGCAACTTGATGCCGACAATGGAGCTTAACGGGATCGAACCGTTGACCTCCTGCGTGCAAAAGCAGGCGCTCTCCCAGCTGAGCTAAAGCCCCATAAAAGGATGGGCCTAAATGGACTCGAACCATCGACCTCACGCTTATCAGGCGTGCGCTCTAACCAGCTGAGCTATAGGCCCATAAGACATCCTAAAAGTTTTGAGGAAACAAATCCCTCAAAACTAAACAAAGTTTCGAATCATGTGCAGATTCCGTAATTTATTCCTTAGAAAGGAGGTGATCCAGCCGCAGGTTCTCCTACGGCTACCTTGTTACGACTTCACCCCAATCATCTGTCCCACCTTAGGCGGCTGGCTCCAAAAGGTTACCCCACCGACTTTGGGTGTTACAAACTCTCATGGTGTGACGGGCGGTGTGTACAAGGCCCGGGAACGTATTCACCGCGACATGCTGATTCGCGATTACTAGCGATTCCGACTTCATGCAGGCGAGTTGCAGCCTGCAATCCGAACTGAGAACGGCTTTAAGAGATTAGCTTGCCCTCGCGAGTTAGCGACTCGTTGTACCGTCCATTGTAGCACGTGTGTAGCCCAGGTCATAAGGGGCATGATGATTTGACGTCATCCCCACCTTCCTCCGGTTTGTCACCGGCAGTCTCGCCAGAGTGCCCAACTTAATGATGGCAACTGACAATAAGGGTTGCGCTCGTTGCGGGACTTAACCCAACATCTCACGACACGAGCTGACGACAACCATGCACCACCTGTCATTCTGTCCCCGAAGGGAACGTTCCATCTCTGGAATTGTCAGAAGATGTCAAGACCTGGTAAGGTTCTTCGCGTTGCTTCGAATTAAACCACATGCTCCACCGCTTGTGCGGGCCCCCGTCAATTCCTTTGAGTTTCAGTCTTGCGACCGTACTCCCCAGGCGGAGTGCTTAATGCGTTAGCTGCAGCACTGAAGGGCGGAAACCCTCCAACACTTAGCACTCATCGTTTACGGCGTGGACTACCAGGGTATCTAATCCTGTTTGCTACCCACGCTTTCGAACCTCAGCGTCAGTTACAGACCAGAGAGCCGCTTTCGCCACTGGTGTTCTTCCATATATCTACGCATTTCACCGCTACACATGGAGTTCCACTCTCCTCTTCTGCACTCAAGTCTTCCAGTTTCCAATGCACTACTTCGGTTAAGCCGAAGGCTTTCACATCAGACTTAAAAGACCGCCTGCGTTCCCTTTACGCCCAATAAATCCGGACAACGCTTGCCACCTACGTATTACCGCGGCTGCTGGCACGTAGTTAGCCGTGGCTTTCTGGTCAGATACCGTCAATACGTGAACAGTTACTCTCACGCACGTTCTTCTCTGACAACAGAATTTTACGACCCGAAGGC
Organism: Ligilactobacillus ruminis ATCC 27782; assembly: GCF_000224985.1. Classification (NCBI taxonomy): domain Bacteria; kingdom Bacillati; phylum Bacillota; class Bacilli; order Lactobacillales; family Lactobacillaceae; genus Ligilactobacillus; species Ligilactobacillus ruminis. The sequence goes on along the minus strand of NC_015975.1, from coordinate 759,451 downwards.
CTTCTTCATTCACGCGGCGTTGCTCCATCAGACTTTCGTCCATTGTGGAAGATTCCCTACTGCTGCCTCCCGTAGGAGTTTGGGCCGTGTCTCAGTCCCAATGTGGCCGATCAACCTCTCAGTTCGGCTACGTATCATCACCTTGGTAGGCCATTACCCCACCAACAAGTTAATACGCCGCAGGCCCATCCAAAAGTGACAGCAAAAGCCGTCTTTTACATGAACATCATGCGGTGTTCATGGTTATGCGGTATTAGCACCTGTTTCCAAGTGTTATCCCCCTCTTTTGGGCAGGTTGCCTACGTGTTACTCACCCGTTCGCCACTAAGCTTCTTTCGGTGAATGCAAGCATTCGGTGAAAGAAAGCTTCGTTCGACTTGCATGTATTAGGCACGCCGCCAGCGTTCGTCCTGAGCCAGGATCAAACTCTCAATTTATAGTTTGTGACTCAAAATTTACTAGCGAATTGACTTCGCAAATATTGTTGCTCTCGTTTAAAACAAGAAGCCCTGCACATTTGCTTATCGAAACTTTGTTCAGTTTTCAAAGATCCGTTTCATAAGTCACTCGTTGCGACTTCTTAAGTATATCATCAACAAATTATCTTGTCAATAACTTTTTAGAAGTTATTTTCAATTCGATTTAATAAAATCGATTTGCCGACCAAATCATTATCGCATCTTCCGAAAGAAATGTCAATAACAATTTCGATAATTAAATTTTTAGTTGCTAAATGTGACAACTTGATAATCATAACATACAAACAACGTTGAGTCAACAACTTTTATATACTTGATTTCGAGTTACTTTTTTGCATCAGCAACGAATATAATCATACCAACTATATCCATTTACGTCAATGCTTTTTTCTAATTTTTTTCAGAAATTTTCCCGTATCCAACTTATAAACTGATCAAACCAAAACATATCCATATCTGTATTTGAGATTAACAGCGATTTAAAAACGTCAGTCGCTTTTTTCGTATCACCACTTGTTATTTCTCTAATAATTAACTGTTCCAGTTCAAAGATCAAAAATCATAGCAAAAATATCGTCTCTATGACATGACTCGCATAGAGACGTTAATGCATAGCAATGACTTATATGCCGACTTACAATATATCATATCTGTACAGTGGACAAACTAACTTCTAAATTCTGTTCTAACGACTAATTCCTTTAAGTTTTCAACCAGGATATCTATGCCGCAAAGTTTAAAACAAACTGATTACCTTCGCGTTTAACGTTGTTCTCTATCGTTGCTAATATCACAATGCCATACGCTTTAAGTTCGTTATCAATCTTTTAACGTTTTTTATCCCTTCAATAACATTTTGACTCCTTAAAACTTGCGTATGATATATTCAAAATTATTGATTGTGTTTCATCTCCCGCAAAATAGTCTCCGGACACATTAAAATAATCCAAGCGCGATTATTCTCAACTTTTCCGATTCCATAAATCATTGTTATCGCATAAATGAATCAAAGTCAATCATTAAGCTGTTTTTGCACATATTAATAATCCGTCATACAATTTAGTTGTTGATTAACTTTATGTTTCCCCCAAGATTCATTTCCTTATTTTATAATTTATATTTTCTTATTTTATTCATTTAGCTCATTGCATGCTGAATGAAATGGATGAATTCTGTCATTGCAGCGAAACCAAATCCTTTTCTGCTCCAAATATTAAATAAACGATTCCGCTCGTTCAAAATTAGATAACTTCATCGTTCCCTCTGTAATTGCTTTGTTTTAAAGAAAAATCAATAATGTTTTATTGCATTTACGTTTACTTATTCTTCGCACTCATCTTTCATTAAACATTTTTGAAAATGACCAGCATGTATTTTATAAAAAACAAGAAAGACGGCCTTCTTTCAAGCCGTCTTTCTTTATTTTATTTGAGTTCAGGAGCATCCGTAACAAACATGCTCTGCGTGCTCTTTCCACCATGCTTTTGCAAAACGCTTGTCTTCTTAGACTGAGAATCATTGAGGAGCTTCATGCCGTCACGATACTTATAGCTGAAATCTGCTCGGTTAACCTTCTTAAAGTTCTCAGGCGTATAGAAACGAAGCAGATCACCAGTTACAATCTTATCAGACAAGGACAAAACTTCGTCAGTTCTTTCAGTTTGCTTCTTAACTTCTTCTTTTTGCGTCTGGGTCAAATCTTCCGTGACATCTTCACCCTTATTATTATAAACCTTGCTTCCGATTTTGCTGAATCCAGGCGAAACGAAATCACCGTTTCTGAATGCAACGGTCTGATTCCGATTTGGCGAAAGCAAATCATTACCAAGTTGAATGGTATCCTTGTTTTCGATTCCCAACAAATCAAGCAGCGTTGGCATGACGTCAATTTCACCGCCATACGTATGATTAATGCCGCCCTTAAGCCCGTTCAAATGAATCATGAACGGAACCTTTTGGAATTGTGCCAAATCGTAGCTCGTCACCGTATCAAGGTTCAAAAGCTGTGAAATGGCCTTCTTATGGTTGTTTGAAATACCATAGTGATCACCATAAACAACAATCATCGAATTATCATACAAACCTGATTTCTTAAGATAATCCACAAACTGACCAAAAGACTCATCAAGGTATTTGGCAGTCTGTACATATCCATCGACAGTATTGTCGCCTGTCTCTGTTTTTTCGATATGTTGATTTTGCTTGTCAAGTTCATACGGATAGTGATTGGTAACCGTAATCACCTTGGCATAGAACGGCTGCGGAAGTTTTTCGATATACTTAATCGACTGCTTCAGAAAGATTTTGTCCTTCAGCCCATACCCAACGCTATAGTTGGTCTTGTTTTTATAATAATCTTCACTAAAGAAGTAATTATACCCCCAAGATTTGTAAGTATTGTCACGATTCCAAAAACTGCCGACGTCACCGTGAAATGCAGCGGTCGAATATCCGCGCTGATCTAAGATGGCGGGCATTGCCTGGAAAGTGTTTGAAGTACCATAAGAGGTCATAACAGAACCTGATGGCAATCCGAACAGCGAGTTTTCAAGCATTGTCTCAGCATCGGACGTTTTTCCCTGACCAACTTGATTGTAAAAGTTATCAAAAGACAAAGTATTTTGATCAGCATAAAACTTATTGATGTTAGGCGTTACTTCCTTACCGTTGACTTTATAGTTGATCAAAAACTGCTGAAAACTTTCCAAATGAAAAATAAAGACGTTTTTGCCGGCAGCTTTGCCAAAATACTCTGGGTTTGCAACACTTCTGTTATTCTTCAAAAATTTAAGTACTCCATCCATGTCGCTGCTGCTTGCGCTTGCACGCGTAGCACTTTCTTTGTGCGTCTGGTAAGCATTGTAGCCGGCATAAAAATTCATGCCCAAATATTTGACGATATAGTTATTATCAAAAGTACGCGTTAAAAGCTGCGGACGATCTTTATCAGCCAATCCCAAATTTCCGACAAACAGCAACGCCGAAATAATCGTAATCGCAATCGGATACCTCATCTTCATCGTTCTTGAATCAACTTTAATGACCTTTGTCGCCAAAAGCAACGCCAAAACAATCACGTCTGCAAAAATCAACAAATCGCTTGCATGCAAAATTTCACCGATGCTGAGCGTCAAATTGTTTGAAACTGAACCTGATGATTTGATAATCCCCATTGATAGGAAATCTGAGAACTCACGGTAGTACAAAACATTGGAAAAAAGCCATAGCGACTCGATTAAATCGACAATCATCATTATCCAATATGATTTTTTGCCTTTAAAATACAATGCAATACCGAACAACAGCAGTCCGAACGGCAAAGGGTTGACAATCAGCAGAAACTTCTGTATCGGTCCGGTAATCCCAAGACTGAATTTCGTGACATAAACAACGTATGTCTTAATCCAGAAAATCAAAAATACCAACGCAAAGAAACCTGCACGCGTATCCAGCACATTACGGACTTTATTCAACGTTGAACGCATCAAATTGCCTCCAATTATCAAAATTGTAAAATTATTCTATGAAACAAATTATAGCGGATTTTCATAGAAAGTAAAATCAAATTTCTTGAAATTACATTAATTTAAAAATTATTTATGAATTAGTCATTAAGCAGATCGTAGATTTCCATTGCAGCAAGATCAATATCGTCGAATTCAAATTTTTGCTTTGAAGCAATTTCTTCAAGCGTATATGTTTTGGTAGCAGGATCAAATGTCACAAAACCTCGTTCCTCACCGTCTTTTTCAAAACGACGCGAAGATACCTCGTTTCCTTCGTTATTTGACATTGCATCCAAGCGCTTGATGATTGCTACAAGTTGTGAATTTTCCATAGTAGACTCTCCTCGTTTTCAAATTATCAGCCATCACTTTGGCTTACCGATTATTATTTTAGCAAATTTAAGCCTAACATACACGTATTATCACAAGTTTTATGAAAAACTTTGCTAAAGCTAATTAAAAATGCCCTGAAGCTAAAAAACTTCAGGGCGGTATTTAATCTTCAGTTTTGATTTTGTCAGGCTTGACTGCCAAGGCAACGATTCCAGCAAAAATTACGAGGTAATAAGTGACAGCACGCCACAAAAGCATTGCTAAAACCAATTTTCCATGACTTGAAATAAACGTTGAGAACACCATCGAAAAACTGAGTTCTGCCCCACCGACTCCACCGGGAATCGGAAACAGCGAAATAATCATCACGATCAAAACATGCATCGTCATCACAAGCAAAAAATTGACGTGAGTTACGCCAAGCGAGAGCAAAATAAAGTACGGAATCAAGTAATAGAAGAAAAGCTGCACCAGAGTCAAAAGCGAAATTTTGATCAAAAGTCCCCAGTCCGCCCGAAGCCTCAAACTTTCTTCATAAAATGAGTCAATCTTATCATCAACGCTTTTTTTGATTTTTTCCAAGCGTTCCGTCTTTAAAAACAAACTCAGAGGCTTGATCATTACTCTGACCATTTTTTTCGTAAAATTATACCAATACATGATCATGATCAAACCTGCGATAACTGCAAAATGAATTAAAAATCCAAATATTATCAGCATTGACAACACGTGCAGCTTGTCGGCAATAAAACGGAACCCAATCAGAATACAAACAATAAAATTCACGACGATCATCGATTGATAAACGACAAATTTCATCAGCAGCATGGAAGTCGCACGCCCGCCATCAACGCCTGACTGCATCAACGCAAACAATTGCGCCGGCTGCCCACCGGTTGAAAAAGGCGTAATTCCGTTAAACAACAACTCAATCATCGGAACTCTGATTGCATCCCTCATCGGATAATGAGGAAGATGCTGCTGCACCAAAATTTTAACGACAAGTGCTTCGAAAACAACTGACAGAGCCATCGACAGCACTGCAACCATTGCCCATGACCATTTTAAGGTTTGAAGATCATGAACAAGTTCTTCATAGGAAACGCCCCTCAATGACGCATAGCAGATCAACGCACCGATTGCGAACATGATGCCGATCATAATTTTGTTTTTCCTTGTCATTTCGAACTTTTTCTAGCCTGACACTCATAGTACTTCTGCCAGATCGATGCTAGCCTTTCTTCGGAATATTCTTTTGAAACGTCTCGCGCAAATCCTTTCAACTCAGCTATTCGTTTTGGAGAAGAAACAAGAACAGTCAGCTTTTCATCCATTTCGCTCAAATCCTTGCATGGCTCATACTTGCCTGCGATAATCGAATGATACAGAGAAAGATCTCGCAACATGACGGGCGTGTTAGTGCTGCAAGCTTCAAGAACGCTCATCGGAAAAAGCTCGTTAAACGAAGGAAGCAAGAACAAATCTGCCATATTGTAGTACTTGTTCATTTGGTTTCTGTCGACGATTCCTGGAAAACAAAGATTATCGGGCGGATTTTCAACGACTTTTTTTAATTCTTCGTAACCATCCGTCATCTTTCCAAACGAAAAACCGCCGACCCAAATAAATTTTATTTCGGGATGACGCTTAGCCAGTTCAATGAAATCAAAAACGCCCTTTCTTTCCTGAAGCTGCCCGACTCCGACAACAACGAAATCTTCCTCGGAAATTTTTAGCTTTTTTCTTAAAAGCATTTTCTCAGAAGTCTCCATTTCGTAAAATTCACTTGACGAAACAAAATTCGGGATATAAGTAATTTTATCTTCAGAAATTCCGTATGCGCTCAACTTAGGAATAAAACTGGGATTAACCACGACAATCGCATCCATTTTCTTGTAAAACGCAATTACGTAGTGATAAAAAATGCTTCTGAAAGGTTGCGGAATTTTCAGACTGCCCTCAAGCGTTTCAGGCAAAAAATGCACATATCCGATTCTTGTGCCATGTCCTGGCCGCATCGTCGAAAGATAAAAAAGCGGATCAATCGTATGATAGTGACTGATATCTGCTTTTCCAAATTTATTAATCGAAACTTTCATGCTATCGGCATGATGCTCTTCAAGCAACCGAATCAGCTCAAGGTACGCACTGCCGACTCCTTGTCCTTTGACCTTCGTTGCCGATGAGAACATGTGTATATCAAGCATAGTTTAACCCCTTATCTTGCTTGTGCTTTATATTTTTCAGATTTTGAATACATTTCAAGACATTCATCATAGTATTCAACAATCCTTTTTCCGAACAGGTCAGCTGAAATCTCACGCAATTTATTCAATCTAAGAGTTTCATCACTGTATCTTTCAGGATTCTTTAAATATTCAACCGTTTTCTCAATGCACTCTCCTTGGTCTTCAAACGTCGTTCCGATATTTGGATCATCAAACAAATCATCGGTATAAGGACTATGAGTCGTGACGACTTTAAGTCCGGAAGCTACTGCTTCAATATACGTAAGTCCTTGAGACTCAGAGACCGACGTTGAAACGAACAAGTCAGCGGCATGATAATAATCGGTTACCTTATCGTTAGGAATTTCTCCGGTAAAGATAACGTCTTTTGAGATGCAAAGATCTTCTGCTTGACGCTCAAGACTCGTCCTGGCGGGGCCTTCGCCAACGATCATCAACTTAGCATCAGGAATTCGTTTTTTTATCTCAGGAAAATCGTTCAGCAGACGATCAATATCTTTTTCAAAGGCCAAGCGACTTAACGTCAATATCAGCGGCGTGTCGGGTGAAATACTGTATTTTGCGCGAATTCCAGTTCTGTTTCCTTTTTCAAACCTGGTCAAATCGACCCCGGTCGGAATTATGCTGATCGGTTCCGAAACTCCATATCCGCGCAAGGTGTTTAAAACTCTTTCGCTGGGAGCAACGATGCCGCTCATATTAGAACAAAACGATTTCGTCATGACTTTCACGTGTGATGGTTTCAAAATCTTTCCCTTCGCTACGTAATGAAGGTAATCTTCATACATTGTATGGTACGTATGAAGACAAGGGATTTTTAAGTTCTTGGCAACAAATTTTCCGATCAGCCCCATTGAGAATTCAGTCTGGGTATGAATAATATCCAAATTTAATTCTTTTGCGACCTCATATGCCTGAAACAATCCGCGAACTGCAATTCTCCGATCGGTAAAAGAAACAAATGGAATGCTCGTAAAACGAAACGTGTTTCTTTCATAAATTTTTTTTTCGATTTTAGGATCGGTTGTCGTAAAAATATAAACAGTGTGCCCCATACGCTCAAGCTGATTTCGAAGCGTTGCAATCGATGTTCCAACACCGCTAACTTGCGGATAAAAGGTATCCGTAAATATCCCGATATTCACGTAAGTTCCTCCCTTGCTACTCTCAGTTAGTCATTTTTTATTATATGTTTTTAGATTGCCAATTGCAATCATTCACCGCGGCAAGTCGTGAAATCAGTATAAAATCTTAAAAAACACGCTTGATTTCCAAACAAAAAAGACTGGGTAAAATCCCAGCCTTAAAAAATACCTTTACTTAGTAAATTCTTTTACCAAGGAAACGACTTCATCAACGGTTTCACAATCAGAAACTGCTTTGTCCGCTAATTCTTTCATCTCTTTGGAATCAAGTTTCTTAATCAAACTGCGCGTCTTCAAAATTGAAGTTGCGCTCATTGAGAATTCATCCAAGCCTAAACCAAGCAACAATGGAACAGCGATTTGATCTCCGGCCATTTCACCGCACATACCTGTCCATTTGCCTTCTTTATGAGAAGCATCAATAATGTTCTTAATCAAGCGCAAAATTGACGGGTTGTATGGTTGATAGAGATAAGAAACTCGTTCGTTACCACGATCAGCTGCCATTGAATATTGGATCAAGTCATTCGTTCCAATACTGAAGAAATCAGCGTACTTAGCCAATTTGTCCGCAATCATTGCAGCTGCAGGAATTTCCATCATCATCCCAACTTGGATGTCATCAGAAACTTCCACTCCGGAAGCAACAAGGTTTGCCTTTTCTTCTTCAAAAATTGCCTTGGCATCCTTGAATTCTTGTACGGTTGCAATCATTGGGAACATGATTGCCAAACGTCCGTACTTGGATGCACGAAGCAATGCACGAAGCTGAGTACGGAAAATATCCTGACGGTTAAGACAGATACGAATAGCACGATAGCCCAAGAACGGATTTTGTTCTTCAGGAAGCGGAAGATAAGGAAGCTCTTTATCACCACCGATATCCATCGTACGAACAACGACTTGCTTGCCGCTCATGCCTTCAAGAGCTGCCTTGTAAGCCTCGTATTGTTCATCTTCTGTAGGAAGCTCATTTGAATTCATATAAAGGAATTCCGAACGGAACAAACCAACAGCTTCAGCGCCATTATCGTTTGCACCCAAAACGTCATCAGGTGTACCGATGTTTGCGCCAAGCAAAACTTCCTTGCCATCTGCAGAAACAGACTTGGCATCCTTAAGACGAGCCCACTCTTCCTTTTGTGCGGCAAACTCAGCTGCCTTTTGCTTATAATCAGCAAGTTCGGCATCCGTTGGATCAACCAACGCATCACCATTGATACCATCGATGATGACCATTTCGCCTTCCTGAATGTCAGTCGTCGCAGATCCTGAACCAACCACGGCAGGAATTTCAAGCGTACGCGACATGATTGCCGAGTGAGAAGTACGTCCACCGATATCAGTAATGAACCCTTTGACATAGTTACGATCAAGCTGAGCCGTATCGGAAGGCGTCAAATCATGAGCAACGATTACGACTTCTTCTTGAATAAGCGCAGGATTGGGTAAAGTAACGCCAAGCAAATGACTCATAATGCGCTTTGTGACGTCACGAATGTCGCCTGCGCGCTCTTGCATGTAAGCATTGTCGGTCATAGCTTCGAACATTTCGATAAACATGTCGGTTACGCTCTTTAAAGCTGCTTCGGCATTAACTTTGTCATTCTTGATCTTATCTTTGATCTGACCAAGCAACTCAGGATCGGCCAAAATCATCAAATGGGCCTCAAAAACTTTTGCTTCTTCTTCGCCAAGGTTTTCCGTTGCTTTCTGCTTGATAAGTTCAAGTTCACTCTTAGATGCTTCAACCGCATCGTCTAAACGCTTAATTTCAGCTTCAGGATCGTCAATGCTTGTTTCAGAAAATGATAAATCGGGTTGTACAAGCATATAAGCCTTAGCAGCTGCAATCCCATCACTAGCTGCAATCCCTTTTAACATTTTCGTCATTATTCAGCAAGTCCTTCCTTAGACATTGTATCAGCAATAGCAGCAATTGCCTCTGCTTCGTCACCGCCTTCTGCAGAAATCGTGATGTCAGCGTTTTGACCAACGCCTAATGACATAACACCCATAATTGACTTCAAGTTAACTGACTTGCCTTGATATTCCAAAGTAATGTCAGAGTTGAACTTGCTTGCAGCTTGCACCAAAAGCGTAGCTGGGCGTGCGTGAATACCTGTTTCTGCGATTACGTGAAAATCTTTCTTTTCCATTGTGGATCATGCTCCTTTGAATTATAAAATGAAGGTCGGGCCATACGTCTTGTGAAAACGAATGAAAAACAATGTTGTCGTTCATAATACCGTTTTCATTAATGCTAATAAAAAGCCAACAAGAACATACTGCCCCTACATGCTACATGATATCATGTTTTTAAAAGTTAGACAAGTTTTTGTTGGTATCATTAAGACTAATTTATTTTTTTAACCAATTCTCAGAATTCATCACCTTTGTCATAGTGATAAATCGCTCCCCCACCCCGCTTGGCCTTGCCAATTACTTTTTTTCTGAAGTTCGATTCCATAAAAACTTTTTGAAAATCCATAAACTCTTCCTTTGTAACTTCAAACGTTTCAATTTTGCCATCATGCAAGTCGCTCAAAAGCTTTTCATAATCTCTGACCATGAAGATCCTCCGTTCATGTTGATTTCAACATATTATAACATATTCGAATCATTTTGCTTGCGATTTAAAATTACCATAGTATAATTGGAAATATAAAAAAAGGTCAAAGTTGGTCAAAACACTTTGTATTATTATGAAAGGTCGTGAAACATTTGCTATGTCAAAACTGTCGTAAGAATCCAGCAACAATTCATTTAACAACAAGCATCAACGGTCATCAAATAGCAATTGACCTTTGTTCTGAATGTTATGGCGAATTTCGCGAACGCTCGACCAGATCGCAAAACCAGCCATTGCAAGATCCGTTTGGTTTCAACTCGCTTGACGATCTCTTTAAAGCAATATCGCAAAGAAATCAGCCAAGTCAAAATCAACGGCAGTCTGCGCCTCAAAACGTATCCGGAGGAAACGGCAACACAATTCTCGGCAAATTCGGTTTAGATTTGACTGAAGAAGCCAGAAACGGACGCATCGATCCCGTCATCGGCCGCGACAAGGAAATATCCCGCGTCATCGAAATTTTAAATCGCCGTACCAAAAACAATCCCGTTCTGATTGGCGAAGCAGGCGTCGGCAAAACAGCGGTTGTCGAAGGGTTGGCTCAAAAAATCGTTGATGGTGACGTACCTCAAAAATTGCTCGACAAGCGCGTTATTCGCCTTGACGTTGTTTCGCTTGTTCAGGGAACAGGATATCGCGGTCAATTTGAAGAACGAATGCAGCAGTTGATGAGCGAACTCAAACGTGATCAAAATACGATTCTTTTTATCGATGAGATTCACGAAATCGTTGGTGCAGGCGACAATGAAGGTCGCATGGATGCGGGAAACGTTTTAAAGCCTGCGCTTGCTCGCGGTGAACTTCAACTCGTCGGCGCAACGACGCTGAACGAATACCGCACAATCGAAAAAGACGCTGCTTTAGCCAGAAGACTTCAGCCGGTGCGCGTTGACGAACCATCAACTGCTGAGGCCATCGAAATTCTCAAGGGAATCAAACCTAAATACGAGGCTTATCACCATGTAAAATACACTGAAGAAGCGATTAACGCTGCCGTTTTGTTGTCATCGCGATATATTCAGGATCGTTTCTTGCCCGATAAGGCCATCGATTTATTGGATGAGGCTGGCTCAAAAAAGAATTTGACGATCCATGCAGCTGATCCAAAAGTTCTTGATGACAAGATTTCACACGCCGAAGCCAACAAACAGGCGGCTCTTAAAGAGGAAGACTATGAAAAAGCCGCCTATTACAGAGATCAGGTCAACAAATTCACGGAAATGAAACAAAATTCCGTTTCTGACGAAAATGCTCCGATCGTCTCCGATAAGGACATGGAAGCAATCGTTGAGGAAATGACTCAAATTCCTGTCGGCGAATTGAAAGAAAAAGAGCAAAATCAATTGCGCAACCTTGCCGATTCCTTGAAAAAACACGTTATCGGTCAAGATGAGGCGGTAACCAAAACGGCCCGCGCCATCAGAAGAAATCGCGTCGGTTTCAATAAGTCGAATCGCCCAATCGGAAGTTTCTTGTTTGTCGGACCAACAGGCGTTGGCAAGACCGAAACAGCCAAACAGCTGGCGGAGGAGCTTTTCGGATCCAAAGATTCCATGATCCGTTTCGACATGAGCGAATACATGGAAAAATTCTCAGTTTCAAAACTTATCGGATCTCCTCCAGGGTACGTCGGGTATGAGGAAGCCGGTCAATTGACCGAACAGGTACGCCGTCATCCGTATAGCTTGATTCTATTGGATGAAATCGAAAAAGCTCATCCCGACGTCATGCATATGTTCCTGCAAATCCTTGATGATGGACGTCTGACTGATTCCAAGGGTCAGACAGTCAGCTTCAATGATACGATCATCATTATGACAAGCAATGCCGGAAGCGGAGATTCCGTTATCAATGTTGGTTTTGGCGCCGAAGCAAATGGTACGACCAACTCAATTTTGGACAAACTGAGTCGCTATTTCAAACCTGAATTCTTAAATCGTTTCGATGATATCATCGAATTCAACGCCCTTTCCAAGGAGGATCTTGGAAAAATCGTTGACTTGATGCTTCAAGACGTAAATAAGATGCTGCAAGAAAAGCAAATGTCATTATCCGTAACGCGTCCAGTATGCGACAAGCTCGTTGAGCTGGGTTATGATAAAAAGATGGGTGCAAGACCATTGCGCAGAACGATTCAAGAGCAGATTGAGGACAAGGTTACTGACTTTTACCTTGAGCATCCGTCCGTTAAAAACTTTGCGGCCAAAATCGAAAACAATCAGATTGTCATAGCAGAAAGTACGGCCAAATCATAACATCCGACAAATTTATGTTCTTAAAAAGAGTCTCAGTATTTTTTAAATATTGAGTTCTTTTTTATTTAGTATTTCACAAAAATAACGTATAATAAGGGTATATGAGAGGACTGTGTAATAATTTAGGAGGAATTTGCCATGCAATTAATTGACGTAACCAACAGTTATGCGCGAAAAATCCGTCGCGAATTGATGAATACGCCCGTTCACTTTATTAAAGTCTTTACCTTAGGCAATTCAAAAGTTGTTTTTAAAAAGAAAAAAGATGATGCTGAAATCATCATTTCAAATAAGCTTCGACCGATTACAGAAAAGGAAATCGAATTCGTTAAAGAGCATCTTTTGGGTGAAAAAGCTAAGCACGCGTTGATCACGGCACGGAAAAACATCACTGAAATCAGCTTGAAGAGCCACAAATAAATTTGTCATCAGACGGGGAAACCCGTCTTTTTTGTGGAATTGTTTCAAGTTGCTTGATATAATTGAACTATGCTTAATGGTTGAAAGGTGGGAGTTTGATGTCTTTAGGAACATACTTTAAAAGAATTTTTAATCGAAACATTCGCAGATCACGTTTTGCAAAAAAGCATGCCGCACCGAATGTTTCCATGATTAATCAAGTTCTTCCAAAAGAAAATTCCGTCTTCGTTTCAGCTCCCGAACCAGAAACAGGCTTCCCTGAAACTTCATCTGAACCGGATTCGACCATTATCATCATTTACCAGGACGAAAATCACAATGCGCTTCGATCTCCGGAAATAATCTCTGGAAATCGCGGTGATAAGCTTAACATAACGTTTAAAGAATTTGAAAATTTTGACTTGATTAAAATTACAGGGTTCACCTCAGTTTTTTCAATGGAGTATGGTGCAATTACTTTAACCTATCGTAAAAAAAACGCAGGACTCGTTTGGATTTTTTGTCAAGACATGGATGACAGACACTTTCTTCAAAAACCTGTTTTTATCCGCGGTGGTTTAAATGATGAATATTCACTGAGTTCACCGGCCGTTTTGGGATATTCGGTCAAGCATGCAAGCGGTCCTGTCACTGGTTTTTTTAAAGAAAGACAACAAGTCGTAACTTATTATTACCGTCGCGATGAATATGCAGACGTCAGCTATGACATCGGTTTTCTTCGTTTCAAAGATTTCTATTGTTGTTCGGATGCGCCGAATGGTCGAAAAACGCGCGTTGTCATCGCAAAAAATACGGTTTGGCAGATTTTTGAAACAATTGAACTTGTTTCAGGCGAAAAATGGCATTGTCTAGGAGGCAATATTTGGGCTTGCTTTAACCATGATCTGATGGAATACAGCTCAGTTCAACCTCAAAAAACTTTAAAACTTGAAAACAGATTTTCAGACTGTATCAACCTTAAAATCAAAGCCAAAATTGATTTCGTTCCAAATAAGAAGCTGTTTCTTTATGATCGACCATTCGGCACGAAAATTTCTTCCGTTCCTGATGGAAAGATTGTTACTTTGACTGCTCGCCACCGTGAAAATGGCATTATTTGGTTTAAGATCGGTGACTTGGGTTGGACAATTTTTGAATATTTGAAATTTTGAAAGTAAATTTCACGTTAATAAAGCATCCAAGAACCTTCTTCAGATTCTTGGATGCTTTTGCCTTTATTCAATCGTAAGCGGTCGTTAAAACAGCGGTGTGTACACAAATAGCCCGAGATAGCATTATTATCTCAGGTTATTGCGTATGCATCGTTTTTATTTTTTTATTTATGAAGAACGCTTATTTAAAGACCGCTTACTTTACTTCACGTTTATCGTCATGCTTAAAGAAGCTTCAACCATTTCAAATTTGATAATCATATGTCCGTATACTTTTGTCAAACCCTCGTCTGACATTATTTTTTCAGACACGAGCTTGTCTAATTCTTTTTTATCGGGTGTGGCTATGTCGATAAGTTCTTTAAACAATGTTCTTCAAGTTTGATGCCGTTCTTTTTTATGTCTTTATCATCTCTGTATTGCATCAATAACGTATTAACGCATATTATTGGAATGCGAGAAATTCAATGTCAGACATAGCACGCCTTGCTAATAATTGATTTAAATAAATTATCAATAACTAATATATGTTATTAAATTCACATCCTTCATCAATGAGATTAAAAATACTTTTTCACTCAAAGACTCCCCAAATCCAGTAATTCTCAACACGAACATGATTACGTTTCAGACAATAAAAAAGGTGCATATACGTCAAAGCACCTTTAAAATATTGATTTTAAATTAATTATAATTTAGACGTAAGTTCAACGTCAGGATATTTATCCTTGAACCAACGTTCTGAAAATTCATTTTCAAACAGGAACAACGGATTTCCTTGCCGATCCTTGACAAGCAAATTACGAGAACTCGACATCTTTTCATCAAGTTGTTCTGGAGCAATCCAACGTGCAATCTTTTTACCCATCGGTTCCATAACTACTTCTGAATTATACTCATTAGCCATACGGAATTGGAAAACTTCAAATTGAAGCTGACCAACGGCACCCAAAATATAATCACCCGTACTATAGCTTTGATAGAGCTGAACGGCACCTTCTTGAACAAGCTGCTCGATTCCCTTATGAAACGATTTCTGTTTCATTACGTTCTTTGCCCGAACGTGAACAAAAAGTTCCGGAGTAAACTGGGGCAGTTTCTCAAATTTAACTTTCTTTTTTCCTGAGTAAATCGTATCACCGATTTGGAAATTACCCGTATCGTATAATCCAATGATGTCGCCCGCTACCGCTGTTTCAACGACCTCTCTTGAATCAGCCATAAACTGCGTAGAATTTGATAATCTAATCTTTTTTCCAGTTCGCTGAAGCGTAACGTCCATCCCGCGATCAAATTCGCCAGAACAAATTCTGACAAAAGCGATGCGGTCACGGTGGTTAGGATTCATGTTCGCCTGAATCTTGAAGACAAAACCGGAAAATTCTTCATCTTCTGGCTCAACGAAGTTTCCTTCTTCAGTCCTATGTTTTGCAGGAGCAGGTGCAAACTGCAAATATGCGTCAAGGAACGTCTTAACGCCAAAATTAGTCAACGCAGAACCAAAGAAAACAGGTGTCAACTCTCCTTTTTCAATCTTTTCTTCATCAAATTCGCTGCCCGCTCCTTTGACAAGTTCAATTTCCTCCAATACCTGACGATAGATGCTCTCTTGTTTAAGCGGATGATTACCCTTGATTTCACCGTTTTCGTCCAGTTCAAGGAATGATTCCCCTTCATTTTCACTGCGATAAAGTTCAATTCGATTATTGAATCTATCATAAATTCCTTTAAAGCCTTTTCCCATTCCGATTGGCCAATTCATCGCATAGGCTTCAATCCCTAAAACTTCTTCCAATTCCGCTGTCAAATCCAAAGGTTCGCGTCCATCACGATCGAGCTTATTAATGAACGTAAAAATTGGAATCCCCCGCATTTTACAAATTTGGAAAAGTTTTTTTGTCTGCGGCTCAATCCCCTTGGCAGAATCAATCACCATAACTGCAGAGTCGACTGCCATCAACGTTCGATAGGTATCTTCCGAAAAGTCCTCGTGACCAGGCGTATCCAAAATAACGACCCTCTTGTCGTCATAATCAAACTGCATGACGGAACTCGTAACTGAAATTCCGCGTTTCTTTTCAATTTCCATCCAGTCGGACTTGGCAAAATTTCCCGTTTTTTTCGCCTTGACCGTTCCTGCCGAACGAACGACGCCGCCAAAAAGCAGCAACTGTTCAGTGATTGTTGTTTTTCCGGCATCCGGGTGCGAAATAATCGCAAAGGTTCGCCGTTTTTCAACTGCTTGTTCTAGTTGTTTCTGATCCATTTTTACCTCTCAAATCCTTCAGTTGTTTATTTTTTGTATTTTCTAAAAAAACATGTTTACATTGGCCTTACCTCATTGATTGCTAAAATAATCCATTATTAATCATAATATAAAAAAGGGCGACTTGCAACGAATGCAAGCCGCTCTTTTTTCTAACTGAGCTTAAGCTCGGTTTGCTTTTTTATTGCCTCTTTCTTTCGATGGAGCGAAGTCAGCGCATCAGGCAACGTCACCTTGACCTCAGTGATTCTGGCATCATCGATGATTTTTGCGGTAGTCAAAACAACATCGCCTTCAGACGACTCGGCCGTAACCGAAACAACCTCATTGTTATCAGGTATTCTGCCAAGCTTGGCAATCAAGAATCCCGCAATGGTATCAATGTCATTAATTTTCAGATCCGTTCCGAATTCATCATTAAAATCATCAATCGGCATCTTACCTTGAACTAAAAATTCATCCGATGAGATCTGCTGATAAAGCTGATCTGGTTCATCAGACTCGTCATCAATTTCTCCAACTATCTCTTCAAGTAGATCTTCTAAGGTAACCAGACCGACAACGCCGCCATATTCATCCAATAAAATTGCCATCTGATTTCTTGTTTTTTGCATCTGAAACAAAAGCTCATCCAGAGTCATCCTTTCAGGAACGAAGAAAGCCGGACGCATCGCTTGCCTGATTGTAATATGATCAAATCCGAAATTTCTGGCCAGCTTGACCAACGTCTTGATGTGAACGATACCGACGACATTATCTTTATCTTCGTGATAAACGGGAACACGCGAAAAGTCCATCCCCAAAATACTGTCGATATTGCGACTGTTATCGTTCGTAACGTCCACCATGAAAGCATCCGTTCTCGGAACCATGATTTCACGTGCCATCTTGTCATGCATCGAAATCACACCGTCGATCATCTCATACTCATTCGTATCCAGCTCGCCGTTATTTCTTCCTTCCTCGATCATGTCCAAAATATCCTGCCACGATGCCGTTGGATCGTCTGCCGTATCAGTTACGTCACGTTTAATAACAAAATGTTTATTAATTAACGAAACAGCCGTCACCGTCGGCCAAAACAAAACATAGATTGCATAGATGAAGTAATACAGCCTTTTAGCCGTTTTTTCGGGATGTGCCGCAGTCAACAATTGCGGAATCGCCATGAAAAATGCATATAGTACAACGGCACACAATAACGCAACAATCACGCCTGCCATTTCATACAGACTGCTAAAACCGATAACATCTCTGAATAAACCGACCAAGCACCCCGCAAGCATTAAAATCAAAAAAACGCTGTTGAGACGCAACGCTGCCAAAAATTGCGGTCTTTTTTCTGCCAACTTTTGCAAAGACTGCATTTCATTATCATCTGATTCGCTGCTCCCGTTCCTGCCGACGGGACGATTGATTGCGTTGACACATCCCGTCGCCATCGACGTTAAACAAACAAAAACTATTACCAAACCAACCAACACCCATAAAAGGGGCTGTCCGGGATCACCCATACCTATCACTCCATTTAATGTTTTGATTAAAGATAGATTATACACCTACATGACAGATTTTTCCATTACTTCGGCACTTTGATCGTTGCCCCCGCAACCAAATCGATGCTGTCGCCCATATTGTTCAATTCTTGGATGCGTTGAACCGTGGTTGCATATTTATCTGCCAACTCCCCGATTGTTTCGCCGTCTCCAACCGTTACCGTTTGTGTTTCCTCTTTTGCGTTACTTTCCGATTCTGCTTTAGCTTTGCTCTCCGATTCTGCTTTTGCCTTGCTCTCCGATTCTGCTTTGACTTTGCTCTCCGATTCTGCTTTGACTTTGCTCTCCGATTCTGCTTTGGCTTTTTCTTCTGACTGCTTCTTTGCCAATCTTTCAGAAGATTTTGCGGTTTTCTTTAAACTGCTCTTGTTAACGCTTTTCAATGATACGGCTTCTTTTTGAGCAGTTTCTTTTGTCATATAACGATGAACGAGCCAACCTCCGCTTGTGAAAACCAAAATCAAAAATGCGACAATAGGAACCGCGATTCCTAATTTCCTGGGTTTCTTTTGCTCCTGATTAAGTTTTCTGCCAGTTTCCGAAACGGGATCTGCACCATGGTCAACATAAAAAGCACGACGCATTTTCGGTTCATCTTTCCTGGTATATCCGTTTTTGAATTGTTCGCTCTTAAACTCATCATACAAAACTCTGACATCAAACATCATTTGCTCTCGCTGCTTGTTTGCCAAATAGTCGTTTTTCTCAGGCAAAGTCAAAGAACGATACCATTCGAGCGAGTATTCAAACTGTCGAATGATGTCTTTTGTCGGGCCGAAATCCTGCAACTCTCCAAAAGAAATCCAAGCACAGCGCTCACAAAGACTTTCAATCACGATATTTTTCACATCTGAAATAATGAATGTCGTTCCGGTATCTTTCAGCTTTTGAATCCTCTTGATCGTCTTTTCAAAAAACGTTTGATCGAGCATGGACAACACGTCATCAATTACAACCAGTTCAGGATTGATATACAAGGCAAGTCCAAGTACTAAACGCGCATGCATTCCGACCGAATATTCCCTGACAGGACGATATAAGAGCTGTCCTGCCTCAGTAAAATCAATAATTCCGTTCGTCAAATGATCTCCCTTGAATTTATCGACACCGGAATCTTCAATTGCATTTCGAATATTTTCAAGTCCGGTCAAATTTGGATCAATACTGTCCAGACCTGCGTAACTGATTTTTGCATCAGTCGTGACAAATCCGGTGGACTGACGTTCAAGACCCGTAATGATTTTTAAAAGCTCAGTTTTTCCGGAGCCGTTTTCTCCAATAACGCCCACAGCCTCTCCCTGAGTGACGTCAAACGTTATTCCGCGAAGAAGCCAAAAATCTCTGCTTTCATCCAATAACCACGAGACCTTCGTCTTTTTGTCCGCATGCAAAGGTACGCTTTTTGCAATATATTTGATTTCAAGTTTTTTCATATGCAATCTTCACCTGATTTATTTTTTCTTTCTTTATAAAATACTACCCTATCCGACATATTGGCGCAACTATCACAAAGAATACTTGCACTTTCAGGATATCATCGCTATAATTGTCTAGTTGACTTTAAGGAGCAAGAAAAATGAAAAATTTCATCAGAAAACACCAAAGCTTTGTTTCTTATACTTTTTTCGGAACACTTGTAAGCGGAGTAAATCTGATTGTCTTCCATATTCTATATCAAAATATCGGCATAAACTATGTTGTTGCTAATGTCATTTCTTACATATGCGGGATGCTCGTTACGTTTTTTACCAATAAACGGCTCGTATTTCATTCCGAGTATGATTCAGTCAAAAAATTAATTCGCGAGTTTTTGTCATTTTGCAACGTCAGACTGTTCTCATTCTTTTTGGATAATTTTATCATGGTCGTCGGTATCGGCATCTTTCCTGTCAATGCCGACTTGTTAAAAATCATTGATCAGTGCATCGTGGGTATATTAAATTATTTTTTCTCCAAATGGTTTATCTTCAACACGACGAATCGTTTTCAGGTAAACGTTTTGTCAAAGCGTCAACATGACAAAACACGGAAAGAACCCAATCTTGATCGAGACAAATGAATTGATGTCTCAAAAAACGGCCAATAATGACAAATCACTCTAACACCGAATTCAAAAAGAGGCTGATAAAAAACTATGTCTAAATTTAAAAACCGGATTATATTTGCAATCATTGCAAATCTGATCCGGTTTTTTCGTATGCATGACAATTTCTCTGTTATGATGAAAATAACCAAAAATAGTTTGGCGGTAAATTTTCCTGAGAGCTTGGCGCGCTGATTTATCAGCTGCATTTGGCAAAAGCTCTGCCGTTTACGGACATATCGCTGAAAATGGGCCGTTTGTGCGTAAATTTGAGTGCAATCTTGGATAAATCAGTTGAGCAGCACTGCATTTAAAAAAGCCGTCAAAGTCAGTCGCAAATTGACCGCCTTCGTTCGGCTTTTCGTTTAATTCAAAAGGGAAAAGAGACTTTTTCCCAGCCTCTTTCTTTTTCATATTCCGATAGATGATTATTTACGTCTGATATCTTTTGCGTGGCCAATAATCTCAGAACGACTATCGCGACCCATCAAGTCAGCAATTTCTTCTTTGATATCGGCCCCTTTGAACAAAACGTTATAAATAGCCGTTGTAATCGGCATGTCAATGTGTTCTTGCTGCGAAAGCTGGTAAGCAGCTTCACAAGTATTGATTCCTTCAATAACCATGCCCATATCCCTTACGACTTCATCAAGCGACTTGCCTTGACCCAAAGCATTACCGCAACGCCAATTGCGCGAATGAACCGAAGTACACGTTACAATCAAGTCACCAACGCCTGAAAGCCCAATGAACGTCAACGGACTTGCTCCGAACGCCATGCCCAAACGAGCAATTTCTGCCAAACCGCGAGTCATTAAAGCAGCCTTGGCGTCATCACCATATCCTAAGCCGTGAAGAGCACCTGCGCCAATCGCAATGACGTTTTTAAATGCAGCACCTGTTTCAACGCCAATAACGTCATCATTAGTGTAAATTCGAAGATAATTGTTAGAGAACAAATCTTGCACGTACTCAGCTTCTTCAATATCGTTTGAAGCCGCCGTAATCAACGTAATGTCTTTTTTGGCAACTTCTTCAGCATGACTTGGCCCCGACAAAACGACTATGCCCTTGGCATAACGCTCTGTCAATTCTTCCATGATAATTTCAGAAATCCGTTTGTGAGTCCCGATTTCAAGACCCTTGCTTGCGTGAATAATCAACGGACGAGCATTCGTCTTTGCCAAAATATCTTTAAGCTGGCCAGCAACCAAACGAATAACTTTTGTCGGTACAACGAACAAAATAGCATCTGCCCCATCAACGGCTTCTTCCAAGTCAGTTGTCGCATAGAGCTTTTCGGGGTACTTGAACCCTGGCATGTAATGTTCATTCGTGTGTTTCTCATTTAATTCATCAGCTTGAGCTTGAATGTTTGTGTAAAGTTTCACATCATGACCATTTTCTACCAAAACGGTTGCAAGAGTACTACCCCAGGAACCTGCGCCTAAAACAGCAATTTTTTCTGTCATTTCTTACATCCTTACTATCAATTATTTGTTTTCATACCACTTTCAAGTTACCACATCTTGAGCAAAAAGGCAAATGTTCATTATTGCACAATCTTAAAATAATTGACGTTTTTTTCGTTCTTTATTGCGTTTTTCGTCACCGTTTTAATAATAAAATATTTAGTTGTCGCTGTTATTTTCATGATTTAACATTATAATGTCGTAAATATAAATGACGATCACTTTGATGACAGCATAAACCGGAACCGCCAAAATCATCCCGAGCAATCCTGCCAAATTGCCGGCAACAAGCAAAATAATGATAATCGTCAAAGGATGAATATCCAGCGACTTGCCGATTACGTTTGGATAAATCAAATTGCCGTCAATCTGTTGAACGACAACGCAGACGATGATAACCAAAATCGTTTGCCTGACTGAATTTGACATGGCAAGAATCAGCGCAGGAAGCAAACCGATGTAAGGTCCGATATAAGGAATCATATTGGTGATTCCGGCAAAAATACCGATCAAAAGAGCAAACGGAACGCCGACGATTCCATAGCCGATTGCGGTACATGTCCCAACAAACAAGCATTCAATCGCTTGTCCCGAGATATATTTTGAAATCGTTTCGCTCATCTTTTCCAAAAGTTCACCGATTCGATTTGCCTGCTTTTCTGAGAAAACACCTGTAACCGTCGGAACGAGCTTATGACCGTCCTTTAGCATGTAAAAAAGCATGAATGGAACCGTAACGATAGTGACCGTTACGCTCGTAACCATCCCGATAATCGATCCGATGCTCGACGTTATCGACATCATAAAATTCTTGGCAAATCCAGAAAGGGATTCTTCAATTTCCTTCGTATACGCATTGATGTCAACGTCTTTAGTCAAGTCAACGATCCACGGCGGCAGATTTTTTTGCTGAAAAATCTTGGTTAAAAAATGTTGAAAACTCCTGATGTATTCAGGCATGTTTTGAATCAGCTGCTCAACCTGATTCAAAATATTCGGAATCAAAAATGATAGAGCAGACACGATAATCGCAATCAACAGCAAGAAAACAATTGCAACTGCAGCAGTTCTTGAAACATGATGATTTTTTACTTTAATTTTCATCAACAGATTGACAAGCGGATTAAGCAGATAAAACAAAAAACCCGCAATCAAAATCGGGGCAAACAACGTTGAAATGAACGTCCCAATCGGTTCAAACAAAAATTGAATCTGTGTACATACCCAAATCAGCAGCGCTAAAAGCAGCAATTCCAAAGTCCAAAACATCAATCTGTCCTTATTTTTGTTAGAAAACAAAGATACACCCCCTCATTCGTAATTCATGTATAAGTATACCGCGACAGATTGAGTTGTGCAAAAAAAAGACCGGGAACAAAATCCCGGTCTTTTCATTACAAACATAAAACGACAGCTATTGCCGCCGCGATAATTCTAAATAGCGATTGTACCAAATCTCGACATATTCTTTTGAGAAAGGTCCCTTGCGATTATTGATCCAATCAACCAGAATACGTACATTATGCTTTAAAATTTTGTCTGTCTGCGGAGAATAGGACCACTTTTTTCCGTGTTCCTCATACTCATCAACATCAAGTAGCCGTTTTTCGCCATTCGGAAAAACTTTGACATCCAAATCATAATCTATATACTTAAGAGCCTCTTTGTCCAAAACCACCGGAGAAGCCAGGTTGCAATAGTAAGAAACTCCATTATCGCGGATCATTGTGACGATATTAAACCAATAGTGCTTGTGAAAATACATGAGTGCCGGCTCGCGCGTTACCCAACGTCGGCCGTCCGACTCTGTGACCAAAGTATGATCGTTACACCCGATCAGTGCATTCTCACTGGTTTTGAGCACCATCGTATCGCGCCACGTTCGATGCAAGCTGCCATCGTGTTTATAACTTTTTATGGTAATAAATTCGCCTTCCCTGGGTCCGTTCGAATGACGCATATTATCCCTGCTTTCTGAGTTATAAGCACAGGTGCAATTACACCGATACCGTTTTAATTATACCAAATATTCATTAATATTCCTAAAGTTTTTTACTCAGGCCTCAAATCAAGCTTGACCACTGCTTCAGTTCGTGCCGTTTGAGGAAACATATCAATCGGCTGAATATAGCTGACGTCATACTTCGAAACGAGGCTGACCAGATTCCTTGCAAGCGTCGACGGATTGCAGGAAACGTAAACAAATTTCTTTGGTTTATTTCGCAAAATGACCTCGATCGTCTCGTCATCAAGCCCAGTTCTCGGCGGATCAACGACCAATGCATCAAATTTTTGCCCGGCTTTCTCCCACTTGGCAAAAATCTCTTTGGCATCTCCTTCTTCATAAACGACATTTTTAATTCCTGACATTGCAGCATTTTCTTTTGCATCAGCAATCGCCTCTGAAATAACATCCATCCCCAATACGAGTCCGGCTTCTTTTCCGCAGTAAAGTCCAATCGTCCCGACACCGCAATATGCATCGACCAATATTTCCCCTTGCTTGAGATTCAAGGCCTGCTTAACTTCATCATACATTTTTTTGGTCTGAATCGGATTCATCTGGAAAAAAGCCCTTGCTGAAAGTTTGAACGAAACGTCGCCGAGTTTTTCGATGATATAATCTCTTCCGAAGATACGAGTCGTTTCATCACCGTAGACAAGCGACGTTTTGCCAGGATTATAATTTTGCATCACTGAAACAAGCTGGGGAAATTCATTTCTGAGTTCCGCTGCGATTTCAGAAGCGTGCGCAATGAAACGCTCATTCGTGACGAAAACAAGCTGAGCCTCTTTTGTCGCAAACGCCTCCCTGACGACCAGCGTCTTTACCGTCCCCTTGTTTGTTCGCTCGTCATAAGCACAAACATGCCATTTTTCCATTAAAGCAAGCGTTTTGCGAATTATTTCAAGCGTCAGTTTCCGCTGTGTTTCAAACGTCGGCAAATCGACAAGATGATGGCTTTCCGGCTTGTAAAGACCGGCAATCAGCTTGCCAGTCTTTGTCATCCTGACCTGAAAAGCCGCCTTGTTGCGATAATGATACGGATCATCCATCCCGATTGTCTTGCGCAACTCAATTTTTTCGTAACCGCGCGGTTTGAATTTTTCAAGAGCCTGCAAAATAACGTCTCTTTTAAAATCCAACTGTGCATCATAGTTCAAGTGCTCCAATTCGATTCCGCCAACATCGTAATGATCGGCCGGATTGACTCGTTGACTTGATTTTTCTACTATTTCAAGCAATTTTGCTTTTGCATAGTTTCTGTTTGATTCCGTAATTTTGGCTTTGACGAACTCCTTTGGCAACGCACCCGGAATAAAAATTATTTTTTTCTTATAATATCCAATTCCTTCACCGTTGATTCCCAAGCGCTTGATTTTGACGTGAATCGTTTGACCCTTTTTTAAATAGACTTTTCCTGTAAACTTCTTTTGCTGCATCATTTTTTCCTTTCATTTCTTGCTCTTAGATTATAACACAATGCGCTTGAATTTGACGCTAATATACTTTCGCATTACAATGATTGCAAGGAGCAACTTAATTGTTAATTAATTTGTAGAAAAAGACAGAATTGCATGGGATTATATAGCAAAAAGCAAACCGATAATCCTTTGAAAGGCGGTGAAAGCAATGATAAAGACTCAAAAGCAAGACCGCATCCCAATCGAACCATGAAAAAGTTGCTTGACGATTTGTGCGATTACAGACGCTACCGTTGGAATCAAGGGTTGGCTTTATGGAACGATATGTATGATGCCTCTTTGATTTTGGAAGACAAAGAACTTTTGCCCAATGAACGCAAGGTTCGTAACGAACTGGTTGCTGATAAATCCGACTGGCAGTATCAGTTGTCAGCCAGATATCTTCAGCTTGCCGTTTATGATTTAGGCAAGGCGTGGAAAAATTCCTTTAACAAACATCAGTTCAAGTCTAAAAAAGCCCACAGACAGGGCCAAAATCGGCAATGGAAAGTTGCGATTAGATAAACCGCACGGCGTTAAAAACTGGTACGATATTCGGCTCAAAGGCGAAAAAACTTTGAAGGGCGAATTAAAAGTCGTTTAGATCTACCGTGAAAACGGAAAATATTGGGCGAGTCTTCCTTTTGAAGTCGAAATCAAAACAAAAGCTGAAAACGGCAATTGACGTCAACGTTGGTCATTTCAGCTACACGGAAGGACAAGTCAAAACTTTACCGCATAATCTCAAAACCTTGTATGAGCGCATCAAGCATTATCAGCGCTTGTTAGCCAGAAAACGGAAAACAAACGGGAAGAAGGCAGCTCAATCAAACAATTACGTTGAACCGAAAACCAAGTTGCGGCGTGATTATCGAAAAGTTGCAACATTCAGCATGATATCGTTCAAAAGTTTACGACCAAGCTGGTCAACAATTATGACGAAATCGTTATTGAAGATTTGGACGTGAAGCGAATGCAGAACGTTGCGTCCAAAGGATTGCAGCGGTCGTTGTTTGGCTGTTTCAGACAGGTTTTAGCTTATAAATACCAATGGTACGGCAAAGAATTATTTTTAGCCGCCAAATTCTATCCAGGCACGCAACGTTGTTCTCGATGCGGATTCGTCAAGACTGGTGATGACAAAATCGGTCATGAATTTGTTGGCTTTGATATAAGAAAATAAAAATGGGCGGGATACGTCCTTAAGCTGCAAGAGCCGGTTACTTTCATTAACCTCACGTTAGGATATGGGAATACCAGCGTTGACGGCAGCAAATAAAATTTAGGAAAGGAAAAGCTATATTCTTTCTGAATAATGCGGGAAAACGTTTTACAATTCCATATTATTCTACATTTTATATAGCAGGTTTTTGAACAATGAACCAAAAAATAACCTCAATCACCGCTCAAAAACGCCCAGGTCGCTTCAACGTTTTTTTAGACGGAAACTATGCTTTTTCCGTTTCGGAAGATGTTTTGGTCAAATTTCAGCTGTCAAAAGGAAAAGAACTGGATTCGGCCGACTTGGAAGAAATTTTTAAAGCGGATGATCTGTCTAAGGCTTTGAACAAAGCACTAGATTATTTGAGCTACTCATTGAGGACTGAAAAAGAAACACGTCAGAAATTGGCAAAAGAAGGTTTGGAAGATAGCATTATCGAAACCGTTATCAAAAAACTGACAAAAATGAAATTGCTAAACGATTCGGAATACGCTAAAAGCTACGTCAGAACAATGGCAAAAACAACTGACAAGGGACCAAGATTCATTGCTAATTCTTTAAAAGAAAAAGGCATCAGCCTGTATGACATGGAAGATGCATTGCTTGAATATCCTGCCGAAATGCAGTTGAAAAACGCTTTGAAACTTGCAAAAAAAACAGTCGCCAAATCGAAAAAAAAGTCATTCAATGAGTGCAATCAAAAAATTACGCAAGCCTTGCTCAACAAGGGATATTCATCAGAACTGGCATCGCAAGTCAGACAATCCTTGAATCTGACAAAAGACGTCGATCAGGAACATGAAAATCTCAGATTGGAAACAGAAAAACTTTGGCACAAAAACAGCCGCATCGACTTGAAAAAAAGACGCAATAAAATCAAGGCTGCTCTTTTTCGCAAAGGATTTGACCTCTATGAATGCGACCGAATTCTGGATGAATTAGAAAATACTGAAACGGAAAACTGAGTTCGAAGCGGTTTAACTGAACATAATTAAAAAGAGACTTGGAAAAACTATGCCTCAAACTGAAAACCCAGATGATTTGCAATTAATTTAAAATCTAATTCGTTTTTTTGCATATGCGTGACAATCTCTTGCCGTGATGAAAATAGCCAAAAAGAATCGCATTTAGTAAAACTAATCGGTAGATTTCCATAAAATGCTGACTAAATAGTTTTCAGAAATATATTTTAAAAAAGCAGCTCTTTTCGTATCGAAAATAAAAACGCCGGACAAAAGCAGTCGAAACTTGACTTGACCGCATTGTTCGGCGTTTCATTTAATTAAATCTGGAAAAGGGCATTTTTCCTTAAATTTCCGCTTTCAAAGACAATATTATTTTTTGCATTTTAAAAAGTGATTGTAAGCATTTTTTCCAAAATTTTCAATCGGGTCATGCTTAGGCTTGACTTCACCAAAGCACATCTCTTCAAGGGTGGCATTGATGATTCCTCCGACCATAATCACCCAACATGTAAAGTTCAGCCAAAATAAAACAACAATTACGGTTCCGATTGTTCCGTAACTCAAAACGGTTCTGGCAAAATACTTGACGTATACCGAAAACCCCTGAGTCAAGACCATCCATCCGCACGTCGCAAAAAGAGCTCCCGGCCAGATAAAGCGCAAATGAAGCTTGGCATTCGGAATAAACGCATAAAGCAATACCATAATCAAAAAAATACCGACCATTATAGTCGGCCACTTGACCTGATTAAAAGTATCAATCATGTCCATCGGCAAATTAAACAACGGTGCCAGATATTCAAGAACCGCCTGCCCAAAACTATAAATGATGAACAGTAACACGAATGCCACGCCAAGAAACGCGGTAAATAAAAACGCAAACAGTCTCCTTGCAAGCATTCCTTGACTGTTTTCAACTCCATAAGCAACATTTAGCGATCTCTTCATTGCATTAAATCCACGGCTCGCTGCCCAAACTGAAATAAGACCGGAAATCGAGGCTGCGCCGCCAGATGATCCATTTTCCAAATATTGAATGATAAAAGGTTTGAGCGTTTGATATATCGAACGCGGAATTGCCATTTCGATGTATGCCAGAACGGTACTTGCTTTAAGATGCAAAAGCGGCAAGAGATTTCCGATAAAAATCATCAGAGGAATAATTGCCAACAACGCATAATAAGAAATTACGATTGCTTCGTTTGAAACGTTTGCCTGATTAAAACGTGATGCTGCAGATAAAAAGAAGGTGCGTACACCCTTATTAACGTCTTTCACGTGCACTCACCTTCCTTTCATTCATCTTAGAACTTAGTTATCGGAATCACCTTGGCTCGAACTGTCAGCACTGCTTGAATTAGCCGGAACCTTCAATTCCTGCCCAGGATTAATGGTTCCGCTCGCAAGATCGTTCAAATCCATCAATTCCTGCGTCGTAGTTCCGTACTTGCTTGCAATCGTCGATAAATAGTCACCTGATTTGACCGTATATGTAGTATACTCACCCTTGTTTTTCTTAGTCGACGATGAAGAACTTGAAACAGACGATTCCGAACTTGATGATGCAACGCTACTTGAAGAAACAACTGAGGAAGTCTTTTTCAAACTTGAAGAAACCTTTTTGGAATCACCTTTTGGTTCCTTGTACTCGCCATACTTCTTTTTGGCGATTTCTCGCTGCTTATTATATTCACGCTTTTGAATTTCAGCATTATTGCCAAAAGAAGAAGCCAATCTTCCTTGGACAAAATCACTCTTAAATCCTAAAATGCAAATAACCGCAATCACAAGCACAATTACAGCGGCTCTGATAATTTTAAACGTATTTTTTCGTTTATGATGATTTTTTGCACGATCTGCCACACCAATACCTCCTTAAGACGTCAGTCGCTTATATATTCCTTTAAGTAACATGATACTATAAAATTGCTTTATCTGCATAGATTTATGCAAAAAATTTGCTTGGACTTAAAAAAGCCAGGACAAGCGGTCCTGACTCCAACATTCATTATTTAAGCGTCTTTGCAAGATCTTTTATATACTTTGCAAGATCATCTTTAACTTCCGGATGACGCAGTCCAAACTCGATTGATGTCTTCAAGTAGCCAAACTTGTAGCCGACATCATAACGTTCGCCTTTGAATTCATGTGCAAAAACACGCTGAATCTTATTAAGACGATCAATTGCATCCGTCAACTGAATCTCATTGCCTGCGCCCGGCTTTTGCGTTTCAAGCATGTCAAAAATTTCAGGCGTCAACAAATATCGACCGATGATTGCAAGATTAGACGGAGCCTTTTCAACAGGCGGCTTTTCAACGAAACGCTTAACGTCATACAGACCCGGACGAGTTTCTGACGTTGGATCAATAACACCGTACTTGGAAACTTCTTCATGCGGAACCTTCATGACTGCAAGCGTTGAAGCATGCGTTTCTTCATAGCGATCCATCAACTGCTTGGTCAAAGGAACCTTATCTTCCATGATATCATCACCAAGCATGACAACAAACGGTTCATCCCCAACGAAATCTTTAGCCATCAAAACCGCATCGCCCAATCCGCGCGGATGAGATTGACGGATAAAGTACAAGTTAATGTCCGTCGTTTGCTGAACAAGTCGCAAAAGTTCCGTCTTGCCCTTTTCCTTAAGGTTTTGTTCCAGTTCAGGAACGGAATCGAAGTGATCTTCGATTGGACGCTTGCCCTTGCCGGTAACGACTAAAATATCTTCAATTCCTGATTTCTTAGCTTCTTCAACAATATATTGAATCGTCGGCTTATCAATGATAGGCAGCATTTCCTTAGCCAAAGCTTTTGTGGCCGGGAGAAAACGAGTTCCCAACCCTGCTGCAGGAATAACAGCCTTTCTTACTTTCTTTTGGTTTTTCATAGTGAACCCCTTTGCGAAACATTTAGGTTAATCCAATCACTAAAATTGACCACCTAGGCTACATTATACCAGTATATAATTTTTTTACAACATTTAACCATAAAAATTAAGTAATTACTTAAGAAAACGGATTAAATTTACTTACTAGAATTCGTATAAATACGGAGCATCCAAAATCGGATCTTGAGACGTCAAAATCTTCGGTCCTTGTTTTGTGATTGCAATCGTGTGCTCATACTGGCATGACAGACTGCCATCAGCCGTTCTTGCGGTCCAACCGTTCGGGTCGTCCATTTCTGCTTCCCATCCTCCCATGTTGATCATGGGTTCAATCGTAATCGTCATTCCTTCACGCAAACGCACGCCTTTGCCTGCTTCTCCATAATGCGGCACGTTCGGACTTTCATGCATCGTTGGTCCGATTCCGTGTCCGATAAATTCGCGCACGTCTCCATAACCGTTTACGTCTTCGGTATAATGCTGAATCGCAGCTCCGATATCTCCGATGCGATTTCCGACCTGGGCTTGTTCGATACCCAAATACAGAGCTTTTTTAGTTACTTCCATCAATCGATCGATTTCCGGTGTTGATTTGCCGACGACATAGCTCCAGCAAGAATCGCTCATTGCGCCATGATAGTTGACAACCGTGTCAACCTTAATCAGATCTCCGTCACGCAAGATCAGGTTCTTTCGTGGAAAACCATGGCAAATTTCATCGTTGACGCTGACGCACGTTGCGTATTTATAACCTTCAAATCCGATTTGTTCTGCAATTGCGCCATGTTCTTTGAAATACTTGCGCGCAAATTTTTCGATTTCCCAACTTGAAATTCCTGGTTTGATAATCTCGCGAAGTCCGATATGCATCCCGGCCAAAATCGCACCGGACTTGGCCATTTCCTCGATTTCGCGCGGTGATTTTAACGTGATCATTATAATTTGCCTCCAAAAATTTTCTTAACTATTCCATTATAACGCATCAAAGCATTTCATAACGATTATTTTGCAATTTAATGCTCTAAGCGGTTTTTCAATAATATTACCATTCGGTTCTTCTTTTTTGATATAATAGGCTTGTCAATTTAAATGGAAGAGGGTTTTTACATGGCAACAGCAAAAGTTGTTTTTGCGACGATCACCGGCAATAATGAAGACGTTGCCGACATCGTCGCTCAAGAACTTGAAAAAAAGGGCGTTGAGGTTTCAGTTGAAGAAATTTCCCAAGCAGATCCCGAAGACTTCGCTGACGTCGACATCTGCGTCGTTTGTCCGTACACTTATGACGAAGGAGCGCTTCCTGATGAAGGTCTTGATTTTTACGATGATCTTGAAGATGTCGATCTGACCGGCAAAATTTACGGCGTTGCCGGCTCCGGCGATACGTTCTATGGCGAATACTTCGGACTTGCAATTGACGAATTCGGCAAAAAGCTTGCCGCATCAGGCGCCGTTAAGGGTGCTGAAAACGTCAAAATCAATCTCGCTCCAGACAGCGAAGAAGACGTCCAAAAACTTGATGCCTTTGCCGATGCATTGGTTGAAGCATACAACAACAAATAAGCCGCATGAAAAAACTCCCCGATCAAAAATCAGGGAGTTTTTTCATTTTCTTTTTTGAAGCGAAGATAATCGCACAAAGCTAATGCCAAAACGAAAACCAACGAAAGCTTCGTGATTAAAAGACCTTGCCTGAGACCCGGAATCCTGTATTTCAAAACGATATCAGACTTGCCGGAAGAAAGCCTGAGACCGACAAAAGCATGATTCGTTTTGATGACTTTAGCCTTGCGCCCGTTAACGGTTGCACTCCAGCCTTTCGAATAAGGAATCGAACTTGCAAGAATTCCATCCCGACTCGTTTTGATCGAACCCGACAGCATATTGCGCGAAAATTTCACATTCAGCAGAGCATGTCGCTGCAATTTTTTGACTTGCGATCTGTAATCTCCAGAAAGCGGTGTCGCAGTCACTCTCAGTTCAAACCCGTAACTGCCGAGTTTCGTCGGTGAAAGCGTCAAAGAATCAGGCAGCTGTTTGGGAAAATACCCCAAATTGAGCGTGCCGTTCGTAACCCTCTTGAAAAACGACAACGCGCTTTGATCAGGCTGGTAGATTTTTTCCGTTCCGTACGGTCCATCGACTTTCAACGCGTAACTGATGTTAGGGGATCCTTGCAGCACATGATAGCGAAGATAGCGATAATAGTTCAGACTCTTGTTTTGTGCCAAAATTCCTTGCTCCGGATCGTTATCCTTTGCGCGTTGCTCAATCGAAACCTGCTTTTTAAGAGAATACGGAACATAGTTGATATCGTTGATTTCAACATGCAGTTCGCAGTTTTGATATTCTTCAGGATTTTGCAAAATGATTCGATACGTCTCGTTTTTGTCTCTTTTTTCAAAATCCAAAGCAGAAACCACGTTGCCGCGACTTGAAACAAGCGTATACGGAACGTCGAAAGATTTGTTTGAAATATCGGCATGACTCAGACCTGAAGCGTTTTTCTCCGACACGTAAACACCATCGGCAAGCGCCCTTTCTTTTGCGGAAATGCTGAGGTTTTCAGTGTCTTTTTGCGTCAAGACCTTGTCTTGCCAATAAACGAGCGGAAACGCACATTCATTTTTATAACGCTGAGTTTGCGAATCAAGCTTTGAATTTCCGTTTGGATCGGTTATTCTTCGGGTCGTCTTGTCCAATACGAATCCGGCCGGAATCTTATCGGCATTAGGCTGATTGATTCTGACAAAGAGATAGCGAACGCCAAAGAAATCATTTAAAATCGTCCGGTCCGAAACTTGCCCTAACGGAATATTTGATTCATATTGCGTATTTTGCATCAACGTTGAAAAATTCCCCAGATCTTTATTTTGTAATGAATAGTATGAATTCAGCGAATAAAGCTTATCGTTTAAAGCATTATACATATGATAGTCAGAACCGAAGAAATAATTCTGGCTGAGCGTCGATACGCGGTAAAAGTCATTCTTTTCATCAAGATCTTGTTCAAGGCCGGCATAACGGTTTTCGCTCAGACGAACATAGGCACCGCTATCGAGCATTTCATTCGAATACCCCCCGTTGAACGGTGCTTCAAAATAGACCGCATTCAAGCAGACGTTTCCTAGAGATACAAAAAGCATCACCAAAGAACCTGACTTGATATCAGCCGTATTGATCACGTAAATCACGGCCCAAAAAATTGCGAGAAAAATAATCGGGATAAAAATTCTCTCGTTGTTTTGGAAATAATAAGTCGATGTGATAACGGCAAGATATGCGACAAGCGCAATCGTAAACAATTTCAGCATCTTTTTTGACAATTGAGTGATGTTTTGGACCAAAATCGCACTGGCCAACCCGACCGGTAGACAAAGCATCAGAGTCCAACGATTTGACGGAGACATCATGCCGTTGAAAAACGCACCGCACGCGGGAATTAAAAGCATCACGAAAGAAATGCCAAAAAGCGTTGCAAGCACTGGATACTTTCTTCTTTTGACCAAAATATAAATAATTGCAAAAAAGGCCAAGCTGCAAAAACCAAGCGCGCTCCAAAAATAAAAATCACGATTTCCGCCATTGATCAGCTGCGACGGTAATGCCAGATAATAATAAAGCGGATAAACTTTTAATCCGTTCGCAAAGTCGCTTGCAGAACGAGTCGAATGCATTACGGCATAGATTTCGGGAATCAGCATGAAAGCCGAAGTCAACAACGAAAGCACCGTTGCGCTTGCCAACTTGCATAATTTTCCAAAGATCTTTCCTGATTTTCGATAACTGATGAACCAACGCAAAGCCAAATAAACCATTGCGCCAAGACCCATGACGTACGCAAAATAAAAATTGCTGATCAGCATCCATGAAAAGACCAGATAAAGCGGCCAAAAAGATCCATCCTGCAGTACTTTTTCAATTGCCGTGATTATCAGCGGAAAAATGATGAACGGCAAAGTGAAAAACGGCTGCGCAACGTTTGAATAAAGCAAGTAGGCATTAAACAGATAAACCAGACTTCCGCAAAGAATCGCATGGTCTTTTAAGTCCTTAAAATGCGATACAAAAAAGACAAATGACAGTCCTGCGCAATACAGACGCAAAATAATCAAAAATTGATATGCAAAGACCATTTTTCCGACAGGGAACAACAACGTCAAATAGGCAAAAACATCACCTATCAAGTAATACGAATATACCGAAAAAGTATCGGTTCCAAGTCCCATATGCCATGACCACTGCTCAAACGGTTTGGTCGGGTCAGTTAAAAAATCTTTCAGTATCTGCCGGTATTGCTGCATGAGCGGCAAGTGCTGATTGGCACCGTCCAAATGCCAAATCAGCTCATGACCGGTCAAAAAATAAGTTCCATAGACAAAAACGGCGCAAATCAAAAAGATTAGGGTGAAGCTCAGATATAATCTGCGTCGCTGCTTTTTTTCGAATGTGAACTGCACAAGAAAACCTCCCTTAATCTCGCTTATAATTGTACCCTATATCAAGGAAGATAAGCAAAAATTTAAGGGAGGTTTAAGAATTTTATCGATGAGCATCAGGCATGAAATAGTGATGCGATTTACAATCCACGGGATCCGCCTTATACGAAGTCTTTTGGTCTGACATCCGTTCGTTTAAAATAATATGCGATCGCATCAAGAATTCGCTCACAAGCATGACCATCACCGTATGGATTCTTGGCGTTTGCCATTCGTTGGTATTCTTCTTCATCATCAAGCAGTCGAAGCATCTCTTTTTTGACGTTTTCTCCATTCGTCCCGACAAGTTTGAGCGTTCCGGCCAAAACTCCTTCAGGTCGTTCCGTTGTATCGCGCAAAACTAAAACCGGTTTATGCAATGCCGGGGCTTCTTCTTGAACTCCGCCTGAATCGGACATGATAAAACTGCTTTTTGCCTGCAGATTGTGGAAATCGACCACGTCAAGCGGGTCAATCAGATGAACATCTTTTACGTCATCAAAGACCTCATGGGCAGCTTCTTGAACTTTGGGACTCAAATGAACCGGGTAAACAACTTGCACGTCGTTTCTTTTCAAAACGACTTCCCTGATTGCTTCAAACGTTTCCTTCATTTTGCTGCCTTGATTTTCGCGGCGATGCATCGTCAAAAGAACCATTTTTTTCTGGGGATCCAAGTCATTGAAAATTTCATGCCGATAGTCATCTTTGATGGTTTCGTGCATGGCATCGATTGCAGTATTTCCCGTTACGTAAATTTGATCTGAAGGATGATTTTGCTTAAGCAGATTTTTCTTTGACAATTCCGTCGGCGCAAAGTAAATATCGCATAAATCATCTGTCATCTGTCGATTCATTTCTTCCGGAAACGGTGAATATTTGTTCCAGGTTCGAAGTCCGGCCTCAACGTGTCCCAAAGTTTTTTGATTATAAAAACCGGCCAAAGCTGCCGCAAAAGTCGTCGTCGTGTCTCCATGAACCAAAATAATATCCGGATCGGCTTTTTTGATGACGCCATCGATTTTAGTCAGCACGTCTGCCGTAATTTCTTGCAAAGTCTGTCCTTTGTGCATCAGATTCAAATCATAGTCAGGTTTAATTTTGAAAATTTCAAGCGCAGAATCAAGCATTTCGCGATGCTGTGCCGTAACCGTCGTGATTGCTTCAAAACGCTCGTCTGCTCTAAGAGCCAAAACAAGCGGAGCCATCTTGATTGCTTCCGGACGCGTTCCGAAAACAGTCATTACTTTAATCTTCATTTCAATTCCTCCGATAGTCTGTTAGATTAATTATAACAAAATTCGCCAATTGTTACTCTGTATTTTCAAAAAGAAGGCGTTTCATGGTAAAATTACTGTAATTCAAAATCCAGGGGAGGAACCCAAATGATTGAAAATTTCTCAGAAAAGCTCAAAAAATATGCCGAATTAATCGTTAAAGTCGGCGTCAACGTTCAAAAAGGCCAACCGGTCGTTCTTTATATTTCCGTTACTCAACAGGAACTTGCTCATTTGATTGTCGAAGAGGCCTATAGAGCCGGAGCATCTGAAGTCATGATTGAATGGAAAGATACTTTCTCAGAACGAGCATTCCTTAAGCATGCTTCGGAGGAAAGGCTTGAAAACGTCCCGGAATACATCGTTAAGAAAGGCAACTACATCGCAGAAAAAAAGGCAGCGCGTATTTCCGTCATGTCGGCCGATCCCGGTGCATATTCAGGAATCGATCAAAAGCGCATCGCAAAAAACCAGGCTGCTATGGGCAAAGCATTGAGACAAGTCAGAAAAGCAACGCAAAACAACGACTTGAGCTGGACGGTCGTTTCTGCTGCCGATCAGGCATGGGCAGAAAAAGTCTTTCCTGAAAAAAAAGGACAGGCAGCAATCGACGCCTTGTGGGAAGAAATTTTCAAAACGACTCGTATCGACAAATCAGATCCTGTCAAAGCATGGCACGAACATGATCAAAAACTTCACGAAAAATCAGACTGGCTGAACGAACAGCAATTTTCAGCCTTGCATTATGTTTCGCCCGTAACCGACATCACGATCGGTCTTCCGGAAAACCACGTCTGGGAAGGAGCCGGAAGCTTTACGCCGGAAGGCACCGAATTCATGGCCAACATGCCGACCGAAGAAGTCTTTACTGCCCCTGACTGCCGTCGAATCGAC
Organism: Ligilactobacillus ruminis ATCC 27782; assembly: GCF_000224985.1. Lineage (NCBI taxonomy): Bacteria > Bacillati > Bacillota > Bacilli > Lactobacillales > Lactobacillaceae > Ligilactobacillus > Ligilactobacillus ruminis. The sequence continues at coordinate 722,710 of NC_015975.1, read as the reverse complement.
GGCTACGTGACGTCAACCAAACCTCTTTCTTACGCAGGCAACATTCTCGAAGACATGAAATTCACGTTTAAAGACGGAAAAGTAGTTGAAGCAACGGCAAAAAAAGGGCAGGAAGTTTTGAAACACCTTTTGGAAACCGATGCCGGAGCAAAATCGCTCGGTGAAGTTTCTCTCGTCCCTGATCCTTCACCGATTTCGCAATCAGGCATCATCTTCTTCAACACGTTGTTTGACGAAAATGCTTCTGATCACCTTGCTCTTGGAGCTTCTTATCCATTCAACGTTGCCGGAGGAACCAAGATGTCCGATGAAGAATTGCTTGATCACGGAATGAACGTCAGTCAAACCCACGTTGACTTCATGGTCGGATCAGCCGACATGGACATCGACGGCATCAAAAAGAACGGGACCATCGTTCCCGTCTTCAGAAACGGAGACTGGGCATAGTAAAAGTTTGCAATAAAAGAGGTTAAGAAAAAACGATGCCTCAAATTGAAAAACCGGATGATTTGCAATCAATTGCAAATCTGATCCGGTTTTTTGCGTATGCAGGACGATTGCCTTCCGTGATGAAAATAACCAAAAATAGTTTGTCGCGCTGATTTATCAGGCGCTGCATTCGGCACGGGAGAGAATCTCTGCTTTGATGAATTCCGTTCCGTGAACAGCACCATGTCATTCACCTGCTGCGACACTGAAGGAAGTCATGACATCGTGGCTATTCTTGAAAACAGATTGACGAAGACAATCATGGAGCACTTCATGAACCGCTACACGAACCGGGAAAGAGCTGCGGTGAAATCCGTAGTTGTCGACCTGAATGCCCAGATCATCATCGACCGATTCCACATCGTACAGCTGGGCGGAAGAGCGCTGGGCAATGCAAGGATAAGCCTGATGAAGAAGATGAACGACTGCCACTGCAGGGAATACAAGATACTGAAGGCACACTGGCGTCTGTTTCACAAGGATTTCGCTGACCTTGAAGCTGCCAGGTCGATTTATTTACGGGGAGTCAATGAATACATGACGCAATAGAATGCCCTTGACCTGATTGTCAAAAATCACCCGCAGTTTGAAAAGGTCTACGATGCGTATCAGGATGTATTCAATGCACTGAAGAAAAAAACAGGGAGAGGCTCATTGATGTCCTGGAAAACTACCGTCGTTCGGGTCAGAACATGGACACAGCCAAGAAGAACATGACAGCTGTTCTTAACAGCGTCGAGTATGATTTCTCCAACGGTCCGGTTGAAGGAATAAAACGCAGAATCAAGAGTTTGAAACGCAGTTGCTTTGGATTCGGGAATCTTGATAACTTCAGGAAACGCATTGCGCTGATCAGAAGCTGACGCTGGAAGTGTTTTTGAGACAGCCTCTCTGAATACACTTCCTCCAGCCGTAGTTTCCGGCGGGTAAGCATTGTGATGTCAACCGCAACCGGGCAAAGTCGTGGAGCGCGCGACAGAGACAAGGTGTGGAACCGAGCGCTTAACCCGCGAGCACCAGGCCTGCTCGAACGCCAGCAGGCGAGCCTGCCAAGTGAGAGTACCTGGGCGGAACGGGCTGCGAGGTGAAACCCAGTTAGGTCGCAGCGCGTTCGAGCTTTGCGAATCAACGGCATAAATTCATACATGAATCCACGCCAGCGGAAACGCAGGCGGTGTTGATACGTAACTGTACCAATTTGAAAAAACACAGGAGAAACCGACGGGAACAAAAAAACTCCACTCCATTTCTGAAGTGAAGTTTTCGAGGTCATCAACACCATTTGACAAAGACCCGTTTATTCATTGGAAATTAGAAATGCCGGACAAAATCAGTCGACTGGCGATTTCCTTTGTTCGGCATTTAATTTATTTAAAGAGGAAAACGGGACTATTTTACCAACCTCTTTTATATATCTCAATCTTTTCCGATAATTCTGACCTCTGTTTCCAGTCTTACGCCAAATTTTTCAAAAACGACGTCCTGAACGTGCTTGATGACGTTTTGATAATCAGTTGCCGTAGCATTGCCAACATTGACGATAAAACCGGCATGCTTTTTTGAAACTTGCGCACCACCGATCGTAAACCCTTGGAGATTTGCATCATGTACAAGCTTGCCGGTATAGTGTCCGACCGGACGTTTAAAGACGCTGCCGCAGGAAGGATATTCAAGCGGTTGTTTGGAGGCACGAAGAAAACTCAGCTCTTCCATGCGCGCATGAATTTTTTCCTTGTCGCCGTGCTTAAGCAAAAACGTTGCCTCAAGCACGATATCGTCTTCGTCTTGCAGCCGACTGTGACGATAGCCGAAATCAAGCTCTGCATTTTTATAAGTCCTGATTTCGCCGGAACGAGTCAGAACCGTCACCGATTCGGCAATATCTTTGATTTCACCGTCATATGCCCCGGCATTCATGAAAATTGCGCCACCGACGGATCCCGGAATTCCGGATGCAAATTCAAAACCGGTCAGGCCTGCCTCATACGCAGCCTGCGTTGCATCAATCAAAGCAGCTCCGGCCATTGCAACCACTTTGTCCCCGTCGATTCTGACGGAATCCATCTTCGTCAAAATCATGACGACGCCGGAGATGCCGCCGTCCTTGACGATCAAATTGCTTGCATTGCCGATAACGGTCAGGTCAAGGCCGTTTTCTTTAGTGAGAAGAACTGTTTTTCTGGCTTCTTCAATGCTTGTCGGGAATACGGCAAAATCTGCCGGACCACCAGTCCGCGTATTGGTATATTTGCAGAGCGGCTCGTTTGGCTTAACGATGATTCCTTTCAACTCTTGCATGATTTTCGTTTCAATATTGTCCATTTAAAATGCTTCCTTTTGCTAAATTACACTTGCCATTTTAACATGGATTGCATTCAGAAACCAACCTCAAAGAATTTTGACCATCGAAATCTCATCGCAAAAACTGCCGTCTTTCATCAAGTAAGCATTCGGCATGCGTCCGACCGCAATGAATCCTTGTCGCTCATAAAGACTGATTGCCCGCTTATTTTCTGACATGACGGTCAATTCGAGCTGTTTGGCACCGTTTTTTTCAGAAAATGCAGTCATGCCTTGCATCAAAGCAGTTCCAAGCCCCATCCCCCAGAATTCCTTTTTGACTGCAACGGAAACGGTTGCGCGATGACGGCTCTTTTTTTTATTGCGAAAAACGACCTGACCCATGCCGATGACTTTTCCGTTTGATTTGGCGACAATAAACAAAGAATTTTTTGAACGTTCCGAAACTCGCAAAAAGCGCCAGATTTCGCCCGGAGAACTTGCTTCGTCTGCTTGTTTTGACAAGAATTCCGTTTCTTCGGTCACCGTTTTAAAGAAATCGGCAACCTCGTTCGCCTCGCTTGAAAATGCAGGTCTGATCGTTACATGCTGATTGTTTTTTAAAAAGATGTTAACCGTTTCAAAATCAATCATTGCTTCCTCTTTTCATTGTGATACTGCAAAATAAGTCGCATCAATTCAGCGTTTTCCTTCTTCTTGCCGATCGTGACTCGAAGCCAGTCCTTGCGCAGACCGCGACGAACCTGATAACCATGCTTTAAAAGATATTCAGCGAGCTTTTCCGCATCTTCAAACTTAAAGAAGACAAAATTTGCTTGACTTTTGAAATAAAAAATGTCGTTTTCTTCGAAAAATTTTTCCAGCTTCTCACGTTCGCGCGCATTTTTTCCTGCGCACTTTTCAACGAATTTCTGATCGGAAAGCGCCGCCAGTGCCGCCGTTTGAGACAACGAATTCAGATTATACGGACATCTGACCGTTTGCAAAACGTTTCCTGGTTCGCTCGACATCACGATATATCCGACACGATAGTTTGCCAGACCATAAATTTTCGAAAAAGTTCTCATAACAGCTGCATTGTCGTATTTTGAAAGCAAACCGATTGCCGTTTGGTTTCCATCGGCAAATTCAATATAAGCTTCATCTATCAAGACGATAACGTCTTTTGGAACTTTGGACAAAAAAGCATCAATTTCTTCAACCGGGTTGAGTGCACCGGTCGGGTTGTTCGGATTGCAGATCCAAATCATTTTGGTTTTATCCGTCATTTCTGAAAGCATGGCTTCAAAATCCGTCTTGCCGGTTTCTTCACTGCATTTTGCATGCTTGACGACTGCGCCTTCAATCAAAGCATTGAGTTCATATTCAGAAAAAGTCGGATCGGAAACGATGACCTCGTCTCCTTGATCAAGAAACGTCCGTGACAAAATTGCAATAATTTCATCCAGACCGACGCCTAAAATCAGTTGGCTTTCCTTGCAACCGATATGCTTCGCAATTGCCGTTCTTAATTTTTGCGCATATCCGTCCGGATAACGATTGCTTTCGGAAAAATTCCAGTTCTTGACGGCTTCTTCAACTTTTTTTGAAGTTCCGTAAGGATTTTCATTTGCCGAAAGTCGATAAACCTTTTTCAGATCATACTTCTTTTTGACCTCATCAAGCGAAGCTTCCGGAACGTAAGCGCATAGGTTCTTAAGATTTTCACGCATCGAAAAACTCCTTTCCGACTACAAGTCTTTAATTTCCGGACGATCCTTCGTTTTGCTCATTAAACCGACTCTGCTTCCGAGTTCTTCTTTGATTTCGTCAAAAGAAACGCCTTGTTCAACCAGCAAAACCATCAAATGATATAAGAGATCGGCCGTTTCGTAACGCAGTTCGCTTTTGTCCGGATTCTTGGCTGCAACAATGACTTCAGTCGACTCTTCGCCGACTTTTTTCAAAATCTTGTCCAATCCCTTCGTAAATAAATAATCCGTATAAGAACCCGGTTTGGGATTTTCCTTGCGCTCTACAACAGATTGATATAATTCGTCCAAATCTTGCATAAATTACTCCTCCATTTCAACTTCATTGAAAAAGCACGTTTCATGTCCGGTATGACATGCGGGACCGGCAGGAATCACGCTGACAAGCAGCGTGTCGAAATCGCAATCAAGCGTCATCGAAACGACTTCCTGCGTATTTCCGCTTTCTTCGCCCTTATGCCAAAGTTTTTGGCGAGAACGTGACCAAAACCATGTCTGGTGCGTTTTTTTCGTCAATGCATAGCTTTCCTCATTCATCCAGGCCACCATCAAAACCTTGTTCGTTCTGGCATCGCAAACAACGGTTGTCAGCAGCCCGCTTTTGTCAAATACAGGTTTCATCGTCTGACGTTCACCCCGTTTTCTTCAAGATACTTTTTGAGTTCTTCGATTTTAAGTTCGCCGAAGTGAAAAAGCGAAGCTGCCAAAGCACCTGTTACGGGCGTTTTTTGAAAAACGTCCAAAAAATCTTCCTTTTTGCCTGCACCTCCTGATGCAATGATCGGAACATGAACAGCCTCGCCGATTTGCTGATAAAGGTCAATATCAAATCCTTGTTTCGTCCCGTCGCAGTCCATGCTCGTAACGAGCAATTCTCCGGCACCGAGCTCAACGGCTTTTTTGGCCCATTTTATGGCATCAAGTCCGGTATTTTCAGTTCCGCCCTTTGAATAGACCTGATACCGTCCCGTTCCGACGTCTTTTTTGACGTCAATCGCACAAACGATGCACTGGCTTCCAAAACGCTCGGCTCCATCCGTTATCAATTCAGGATCATTGATTACGGCCGAGTTGAGCGAAATTTTGTCGGCACCGCTTTGCAAAAGCTCATGCATTGCCTCTTCGGATTTGATGCCGCCGCCAACGGTCAGAGGCATGAAGACTTGCTTTGAAACTTCTTCAACCGTTTCAGCCATTGTTTTTCTTTGATCAAGCGTTGCCGTAATGTCCAAAAAAACCAGCTCGTCAGCTCCTTGAAGTTCATATTCCGCAGCAATTTCAACCGGAGAACCAACATCAACAAGATTTTTAAAGTTGATTCCTTTTTTGACCTTGCCATGATCGACGTCAAGACATGGAATGATTCTTTTAGCGAGCATGACGGTTCACCTCCGAAAGTTCTTCAAGCGTCACCCTTCCTGCTGCCAGCGCTTTGCCGACGATGATTTCGCGAACCCCACAAAAGAGCAGCTTTTTGACGTCAGCCAACCCGCTGATGCCACCGGATGCAGTAATTACGGCATTCGGAAATTTTTTTTTCAAATTGCGATAAAGATCAATGTTTGGTCCTGCCAAAGTTCCATCCTTTGAAGTGTCGGTCACGATAAAATACTTGGCACCGATTGCTTCCATTTCTTTCATCAGCTCTTCAAGCGTTACTTCGGTTTTTTCAAGCCATCCGTTGACGGCAACCTTGTCGTTCATTCCGTCGATTCCGATCGCAATTTTTTCTTCACCGAATTTTTGCAAGGCATTCTTGACAAGTTCAGGATCAGTAACGGCAACGGAACCAAGAATTACTCGATCAATTCCGATTTCAAGACAGGCCGAAATATCTTCAAGCGTCCTGATTCCGCCGCCAAGTTCAATATATCCTTCGAAATTTCGTCGAATCTTTCTGACCGTTTCCGTATTGACCGGATGCTTGGCTTTGGCTCCGTCCAAATCGACGAGATGCAAAGCATTAAGTCCCGCTTCATCAATTGCTTTTGCCTGTTCTTCCGGAACCTGCGCCACCAGCATCTGCTTTGCGTAATCTCCTTGATAAAGCCTTACGCTGTGACCATCTTTAAGATCAATTGCCGGTATAATCATCACTCATCCACCCTTTCTATGAAACGTTCAAGCATTTCCAAACCCTTTTCCCCGCTTTTTTCAGGGTGAAATTGCATCCCGTAAACATTCTTGAACTCTACGCAAGAAGGTACCTTGACACCGTAATTGGTGTACGAAACAACATATTGCTGATCACATTTTGCATAATAGGAATGAACAAAATAAGTATAGCTTCCGTCTAAAACGTCTGCAAAAATACTTTGTTCATTGTTGACGACGTTTTGATTCCAGCCCATCTGCGGAACCAGCAGATCAATATCCTTCGGAAACGCTTCGACTCTTCCCGGAATCAAATGAAGACCTTCATGAACTCCGAATTCGTCCGATTCATCAAACAAAAGCTGCATCCCAAGACAAATACCAAGCAACGGCTTGCCTGCCTTGGCTTCTTCATATAAAACCTGGTTCAGCCGTCTTTTTTTTAATTCATCCATGGCACTGCCAAATGCGCCCACGCCAGGCAAAATGATTCCGTCAGCTTGACGAATCGTTGTCGGAGAAGAACTTGCCGAAACTTCTTCGTCCAAATAACGAAAAGCCTTCAAAACATTGGCAAGATTTCCTGCGCCATAGTCAACCGCAACAATCATCAGATAACCCCCTTTGTCGAATTCACTCCTTTGATTTCAGGATTGATTTCAACCGCCTGACGCATTGCCCTTGCCCATGCTTTGAACAATGCCTCAATTTTGTGATGAGTATTGCGCCCGTATATCACGTTGGCATGCAGATTCATCTCTGCAGAAAACGCTACGGCCTGAAAGAAATCCTCAACTATTTCGGTTTCAAAGTTCCCGAGCCTTTGATTTTCAAGATCCGCGTTAAATACAAGGTATGACCGACCGCTGAGGTCTATCGTTACCTGTGCCAATGTCTCATCCATCGGCACGATTGCATTTCCGTAACGTTCAATCTGAGCCTTGTCTCCCAATGCCTGTTTAAAGCATTCTCCGATTACGATTCCGGTATCTTCAACGGTATGGTGACAGTCAACGTCCAGGTCGCCAACTGCCTTTACTTTAAGCCCGAAACGACCATGTTTGGCAAAAAGAGTCAGCATGTGATCAAAAAAACCGATACCGGTATCGATTTCTGAGGGAAACTGCTCATCAAGATTCAAAAGCACCTCAATCGTCGTTTCTTTCGTCATTCGCTTGATGTTTGCTTTTCTCATCAAAAATCCTCCTTCCCGAAGCGGCTTTCAACAGCTCTCGCATGCGCTTCAAGTCCTTCTTCCCTGGCCAGCGTCGTAATCGCCTCAACATCGGCTGCCAAAGCATCTTTTGAAAATTGGACGAATGAAGTTCGCTTGACGAAATCATAAACGCCGAGCGGAGAAGAAAAGCGTGCAGTCCCGCCGGTCGGCAAAACGTGGTTTGGTCCGGCTACGTAATCGCCCAAAGGCTCTGAAGCGTATTTGCCCAAGAAGACGGACCCTGCATTTTTTATCAAAGGAAGATACTGGGTCGGATTTTCAAGATTGACTTCCAAATGTTCCGGAGCAACCTCGTTCATCAGATCAAACATTTCCTCTTTATCGTCCATGACTGCGATAAAGCCCCTGTCTTCGATTGATTGGCGAGCGATTTTTTCTTTCGGAAGCGTCCGCAATTGAATCTCGACTTCTTTTGAGACGCCTTCTGCCAACTTTTTCGAATCTGTAATCAGCATTGCACGCGCACGCGGATCGTGTTCTGCTTGCGACAGCAGATCTGCCGCAATCTGTCTGGCGTTTGCCGAATCGTCTGCCAAAATGCCAATTTCAGACGGCCCGGCAACCATATCAATTGCCACCGTGCCAAAGACCTTCTTCTTGGCAACGGCAACAAAAATATTGCCGGGTCCGATGATTTTATCGACCTTCGGAATCGATTGCGTTCCAAATGCCAGCGCGGCGATTGCTTGAGCACCGCCAATCTGATAAACTTCGTCGACTCCTGCCAGTTTGGCTGCTGCCAAAACGGCCGTTGAAATACCGTCTTTTTGTGGCGGAGTCACCATGACGACTTTTTTGACACCAGCAATCTTAGCCGGCAAAGCCGACATCAGAATTGTCGAAGGGTACGCTGCTCGACCTCCGGGAACGTATAAGCCGACGCTTTCAAGCGGCGTCACCTTTTGGCCGCGCATGATTCCTTTCGTGCCAAGATCAATGAAGCCTTTTTCGATTTCCAACTTGTGGAAACTGACAATGTTCTTCTTCGCAAGCTCCATTGCGTTTTTCAATTTATCGTCAATCGAATCATATGCTTTATTCAATGCTTCTTTTGGAACCCTGAAATCGTTTATTTTCACCCCGTCGAATTTTTCGCTGTATTTTCTTAACGCATCGTCCTGACTGACTCGAACGTCTTTCAAAATATCATCGACTGCCCTTTCGATTTCAGGATCGCTCGTCTGTTTCGTATATGTTGAAACGATTTTTTTCATTTCGTTTAAATTTTTGTTTTCGTAAATTTTCATTCAAATCCCCCGCAAACGTTTTCCAACGCATCAACCAACTCAAAAATTTCATGTTTCTTTTGCTTAAGCGAAATTGGATTGGCCACGAGCCTGGTTGAAATCGGTCCAAGTTCCGCATAGATTTCCAAATTATTTTCCTTGAGCGTCGTTCCGGTTTCCGTCAAATCCACGATCGCATCCGCCAATCCGACCAATGGCGCCAATTCGACGGACCCTTCAATTTTGACGATTTCAACGTCTTCTCCGATTGATTCGAAATAGCGCTGCGTAATGTTCGGATACTTTGTTCCGATCACCTTGCGCCTTTCTTCTTTTGGATCAAAGCTTGACGTCGAAGCCAAAATGAAACGACATTTGCCGACGTTCAAGTCAAGCAGCTGATTTTCGGTTCGTCCCTGCTCTTCCAAAATGTCGCTGCCAACAATTCCGATGTCGCAGGCCCCGTTCGTCAGATACGTCATAACGTCAGAGCCTTTTGCCAGAACGAACTGGTACTTGTCGGCAACGCTGACAATCAGCCTGCGTTTCTTGTTCAAAAGGCCGCTGCAATCGACCCCGCTTTTTTCAAGCAGCGGAATTACTTGTTTTTCGGTTCTTCCCTTGGTCAAAGCAATTTTCAGCAACGTCATCCCTCCTTTGTCAAATCAATCAACCCGCTGCCAAGTCTTTTGGCCTCTGCCATTGCCTCTTCCAACGTATCCGAAAGACTAAGCTGCAGGGAATCGCTGTTTTTCACCAGATCCATCGCTTGCTTGAGCTGTTCTTTTTCAAAATACACCAAAGTCGGCAACGTTTTTGTCCGTGGCAGCCTGTCCTTCAAAAGTTCGGACAGAAACGAAAGCTCGATTCCCATTCCGACTGCCGGTTCCGGTTCCTCTTGAAAGCTCTCAAGCATCCGATCGTATCTGCCGCCGCTGATGACGTTTCTCGAAGCGTTCGGCAAATATCCTTTAAAAACGATTCCCGTATAATACGGCTGCGGTCCCGGAGCGCTCAAATCAAGATTTGCCTTGTGTCCTCCCAAAACTTCGCAGGCCTTGGCAATTTCAAAAACTTCATTCAGACTATGTTCGATCGTTTCAGGAATTTCCATCTTTTTGAGACTTGTTTCGACTTCTTCAACACTCCCGAACAATCTTGGCCACGCTTTAAAAAAATGGTAGCTTCGATTCGATCTGAACGGTTCGATCAGTTTGAAATAAAGCGGAAGTTTCTTCTCAAACAATGCTTCCTTGATGGCAAGCGTTTTTTCTTCATCAATGCTCAAAACCTTAAGTGCCTCATCAGCCAGTTTAGCATGTCCTAGTTCAAGATTTAATCTTCCGCCAAGAAAAGTTCGATTAAGTTCGCTTAAAAGTTCTAAACACTCAAGCTCTGCCTTTTTTGATGCATATCCGACAAGTTCGACTCCCAACTGATAAGCCTGATCACACAAACCTGACAAATCGCGATTTTTACGGTAAAGATCCCCGATGTAAAAAAACTTCGCCGGCAGCTTGACATTTTGAGTCGATAAAAATCGAGCAACAGGCAAAGTCATATCAGGTCTGATTACAAGTTCCCTGCTGTCTCTTGCGCCCAATCGATACATTTTTTGATTCGGCATTCGGTAATCTTCAAAAAGTTCAAAATACTCGAGCAATGGCGTTTTGATCTGTGAAAATCCGCGCTCATGCAATCTTTTGATCATCCAAAAAGAAACTTTGTTTTCAATTGACAATTGTTCGTCCAGCTCATCACCTAACCCTGGCGGCAAACGAAATTTTTTCACTCGGATTCCTTCCCTTCTTTTTTATGTAAAAAAAAACCGACATCCTAAAAAGGACATCGGAGGACGTTTTATCGTGGTTCCACCCCGTTTCATCCGCATTTCGCAATACGGACCTCATGTTGAACGAGTCAACAGCGATAACGGAACTAACCGGATAAAACTACTACAGTTCAATATTAATGGTTCATTTCATCAGCTCGCAGGCGTGTACGCTGCCACGAGCGGTCTGTTCACAGCTTCCAAGACTCTCTTAACGCTCTTTCTGACAGTTTTCTCCTGGTCATTACAATTAATTAAAATTCAATTAGGAATTAATTTACAATTAATAATAAACATTTATGCTTCAAAAGTCAATAAAAATCCTGAAAATTATTGAGCCAGACTTGAAAAAAGATGATAGCCTTGACCAACGGCATCGATTTCGTGCGCATCCGATCCGTAGATCAACGGAATCTGCATCTTTTTGGCCAAAGAAAGCACCTGAATTCCCGGATAAAACTCATTGCAATACGGCTTGTACATTCCGGCAAGATTAAAGTCAAGCTGTCTTTTAGTTTGCTTGATTTCTTTTAAAATCTCTTCGATAAGCAGCATGTTGCGTTCATCAAACTTTTCAGGAAATGAAAAATAATCTTGATATTTTTTAATTAAACTCATATGTCCGATTCTTTTCGGAGCATATTCTCCCAAATCGGCTTCGATCGAATCTTTGACGAGCATTAAATATCGATGATATATTTCTTGGGGATCATCCAACAACTCTTTTACGCCGGCTTCCAAATCTTCAGGTGAAAAATCGATGCAGTGGAATTTATTTTCTGAATTTTGAATAAAATGAACCGACAAAATTCCCGTATCGCAACGCGGGCCGTATTCATCAAGGAATTTTTTGATTTCGGATTCAAATCCTGGCAAATAATCCGTTTCAAATCCAATATGAACGTTGATTTTTCCTTTGAATCGTTCTTTTAAACATTCGGCATGCTCAAAATACTCTTCGAGCTGATCAAAACCAAGCGATGCAGTCTCATACCCTTCCCTTGGTCCTTCATATGACGTTTCAAAACCAGCCGGAAGCGGTGCATGTTCCGTAATGCAATAATCAGTAAAACCTAATCTGATTGCCTTTTCAATCATTTTTTCAGTTTTTTCTCCACTTCCGTGCGCACACAGCTGCGTATGCGTATGTCCGTCCATTTTCATCTGCTGCACCTCGCTTTTTTCGATAATTATATCCATCCAAGTGCTTAGCGTCAACAAATTTGTTATAATGAACACATCAAAAACAAGGGACTGAGATCAGATGAATTTTGTTTCATGGAACGTCAACGGCCTAAGAGCCGTACTCAAAAAAAATTTTAGCGAAGTCTTTGAAAAACTTGATGCCGATTTCTTTTGCATCCAGGAAACCAAATTGCAGGAGGGACAAGTCGAACTGGATTTGCCAGGATATCATCAATATTGGAATTACGCTGAACGCAAGGGATACTCGGGAACGGCAATTTTTACGAAACACGAACCTCAATCGGTCAGCTACGGAATCCAAAACAGCGAATTCGATCATGAAGGCCGAGTTATCACTTTGGAATATGCAAGTTTTTATCTTGTCTGCTGCTACTCGCCAAATTCGCAGCCAAAACTCAAACGCCTTGATTTTCGGATGGGCTTTGAAGATGCCTTCTTAAATTATCTCAATGCTTTAAAAGAGAAAAAACCGGTCATCATGTGCGGTGATCTGAACGTTGCGCATGAAGAAATCGATTTGAAAAACCCAAAAACAAATCATAAGAATGCCGGCTTTTCAAATGAAGAACGCTCCTGTATGACGCGACTTTTGGAAAACGGATATCTTGACACGTTTCGGTTCTTCCATCCTGATGAAACAGGCATCTACTCATGGTGGAGCTATCGTTTCAATGCCAGAAAAAACAATGCCGGGTGGCGCATCGATTATTTCATCGTTTCAGAATCGCTGAAGGATTCGTTGGAAAATGCAGAGATTCTGACAGACATCATGGGCTCGGACCATTGTCCCGTCTTGCTTGAAACGGCTGATTTGAAAATTTAAAGGAAGGGAAATATGAATTTTGTTGCATTTGACTTTGAAACGGCAAATGCTAAACGAAACAGTGCCTGTTCTTTAGCATTGACGGTCGTTCAAAACAATCAGATCGTTGATGAGCTCTACTCGCTCATCAATCCAAAAACCAATTTTGATTATCGAAATATCGCCATTCATGGAATCAAACCTCAAATGGTTGCCGATTCTCCGGATTTTTCCGAACTGTGGCCTCATATCGAAAGCTTTTTTACGCCTGAATCGCTCGTCGTTGCGCATAATGCCCCTTTCGACTGCAGCGTGCTGACGCGCACGTTGGAAAAATACGGGATAGCTGCCCCTCATTTTAACGTCATCGATACCGTCAAGACAAGCAAGCAATTCTATGATTTCCAAGACAATAAGCTTGATACCCTCTGTCAAAATCTTGACATTGACCTCGCACATCACCACAATGCCTTGGATGACAGTCAGGCATGTGCCAAAATTTTGCTTTCTCAACTTCAAAATTTTGGATCTGATACATTGAAATCATTTATTTACAAATACCCGCGAAAACGATAAGATTAAATTCGCTAAAAAATCCGGACTGTGTGCTGACGCAATCCGGATTTTTCCGTTATGGACTTTTACAACATGCTTGATGTTCTACTCAAAAATCTTCAACATCTCTTCATAGCGTTTTCCACGGGGTTCAAAGACTAACGTTCGCTTATCGTCATCCGTTTCATCTTTGATAAAATGAACGATCAAAAATTCTTTCGGCAAATCATCTTCAACAAACTGCGACCATTCAACAACGCTTACTCCGTCACCGTTGAAATACTCTTCAAGGCCAAGATCGTCTCCGCCCGTTTCTTCAAGCCGATACACATCCATATGGTAAAGAGGCAAACGACCTTCGTGATATTCGCGAATCAATGTGAAAGTCGGACTTTTGACGTTTTTCCTAATGCCGAGTCCGCGCGCCAACCCCTTTGTAAACGTTGTCTTTCCGGCTCCAAGATCACCGTCAAGCAAAATGACGTCGCCGGCATGGAGCGCTTTGGCAAGTTTTTCAGCGACTTTTTGGGTAAGCTCTGCATTTGATACGGAAAACTGCATGCTCTTAGTCCCCCAGCGTTTGCGCTGCCGTGATCAAAGCAACCTTATAAACGTCTTCTTCGGAGCATCCGCGCGAAAGATCGGAAACAGGCGCATTCAAGCCTTGAAGAATTGGTCCGACCGCTTCGAAATTGCCCAAACGCTGCGCAATCTTGTAGCCGATGTTTCCTGACTGCAGTTCAGGAAAGACAAAAACGTTTGCGCTGCCGGCAACTTTTGAGTCTTTAGCCTTCTTTTCCGCAACGCTTTTGACAAATGCAGCGTCAAATTGGAGTTCGCCGTCGATTTGTTCATCAGGAGCAATTTCCTTAGCAAGCTTGGTTGCTTCTTGAACCTTTGTGACCTCATCCGATTTTGCAGAGCCCATCGTTGAAAAACTGAGCAGCGCAACGCGCGGATCAATATCGAACAAACGCGCAGATCTTGCGCTTTGAACGGCAATTTCTGCCAGTTCTTCAGCATTAGGATTGATGTTGATCGCACAATCAGCAAAATAATAGCGCTCATCCCCACGACTCATGATGAATGCACCGCTCGTCCGACTGACGCCTGGCTTCGTTTTAATAATCTGAAGCGCAGGACGGACCGTGTCTCCCGTTGGATGAATGGCACCGGAAACGAGTCCGTCGGCATTTCCCATGTAGACCATCATCGTTCCGAAATAATTGACGTCTTTCAGCATCTTTCGTGCCTGTTCTTCAGTATTCTTTCCCTTGCGTCGCTCGACGAAAGCTGCCACCATCTTTTCAAATTCTTCCGAAGGATACTTGTCAGGATCGATTACTTCGATGCTTTCCGGCAAAGCCTGTCCATTATTCGAATCTTCGACCGTTTCTTTTGCTCCAAGAATGATTGGCTTGATCATGCCGTCATTTGCCAAACGAACCGCTGCTTTAACAATGCGTTCGTCGTTTCCTTCAGGAAAAACGATTTTGATGTTCTTGCCAGAAATCTTATTTTTCAAACTTTCAAATAAATCCATACCATCTGCACCTCTGTTAATAAATTTTTGATTTCCTGATTAAAGTTCATCAATCGTTTCAGGAAGCTGCCAATCAATTGGCTCCTCTCCCATTGCGATCAATGCCTGATTGGTCTTTGAAAACGGACGCGAGCCAAAAAAGCCGCGACTCGCCGACAAAGGACTTGGATGTGCCGATTTCAAAACAATATTTTTCGTCGTATCAATCAAACTGATTTTATCTTGTGCGGCACGTCCCCACAAAATAAAGACAACAGGTCCGGGACGACTTGACAATTTTTCGATTGCAGCATCCGTCAGCCTTTCCCATCCCTTGCCTTTATGCGAAAAAGCCTGTCCGTTTCTGACCGTTAAAACAGAATTTAGCATCAACACGCCTTGCTCGGCCCATTTTTTTAGATAACCGTGCTTGACCGGCTTGATTCCAAGATCGCTTTCCAGCTCTTTGTAGATATTGCGCAATGACGGTGGAATATCTACGCCCGGAAAAACCGAAAAGCTCAATCCGTGCGCCTGATTTGGTCCATGATACGGGTCCTGTCCCAAAATGACCACTTTAACGTCTGAAAACGGGGTCAATTCAAAAGCCTCAAAAATATGATACATGTCCGGATAAATCGTATGACTCAAATACTCGTTCTTTAAAAAGGCATGCAACTTTGCATAATAATCAGATTCAAACTCCGATTCCAGCACTTCTTGCCATTCGTTATGGATAATTGTTTTCAATTTCAGCACCTCGCTTTTATTTTATCACAATGTTAACCTATTCACATATGTTTTCGCTTACATTTCAATTTTCATTTCACCCTTGGAAAATTATTGATTTTTATCCGCTCTTAATCGTTTTTCACGCGTTTTCATGTTAAAATTATAGTGATAGACAAATAAAGTGAGGTTAATTTCAATGGTTCAAATCATCGCATCTGACATGGACGGAACTTTGTTGAATGACGAAATGGTCATTTCACCAGGCAACGCCGCAGCAATCAAACATGCACAGTCTCTTGGCGTGCACTTTGTCGTTTCTTCAGGGCGCTCCCTTGAAGAAATCAAGCCATTGATTCAGGCTGCCGACATTACCTGTCCTATGATCACGCTAAACGGTGCAATCGTCTTGGATGAAAATGCCAAAATGATCAGCGCCGCCCCGATTCCTGATACGGTTGCCAAAAAAATTATTGTTTCCTTGCATAAAAAGGGACTTTACTTTGAAGTAATTACTGACAAGGGCGTTTGCTCCGATGATAAAGCTAAGCGAATCGAAAACTTTGCGGAACTTCTCGCAAGCATCAGTCCCGATACTTCTTATAAATTGGCCGTTACGCTTGCATCAGCTCGAATGGAACTGATGAACATCAACTATGTCGACAATTATATGGATCTCGTCGATGATCCGCATACAATGATTTGCAAAATCGTTGTTTTCAGTCAAGAAGGCATGAAAGTTCTCGGTCCTATCAAAGATGAGCTTTCAAAGGACAAGAATCTTGTCATCACCTCATCCGGTTCTCGCAACATCGAAATCAACCACGTTAATGCTCAAAAGGGCGTAGCGCTTGCTGCATTTGCCGACAGTCTCAACGTTCCAATGGACAACGTGATGGCTATCGGAGACAACAACAATGATGCTTCGATGATCAAGGCCGCCGGCATCAGCTATGCCGTCGGAAACGCAACCGATGAAATCAAAATGCTTGCCAAGCATCTGACGGTCAACAACACCGAAGATGGCGTCGGCAAAGCAATTGAAGAAGTATTGGCAACCCAAAATTAGTCAAATCTTTCGATAAAAGAATCGAGGTGAGTTTCAAGTGCGCAAATTATATTCGCATCGCAATCGCCTGTCAACTCGCGGAACAACGACGATTACGGATGAAAACGGCTCAAATGTCTATCTTATCAACGGCCGTTGGGGGATGCACGCCGGCGTCATGTCGGTCTACTCTTCATCTAATTTGCTTGAAGCCGAAATCAAGCAACGCTCACTTGGAATGCTGCCAAAGTTTGATTTATACAAAAAACGCAAGTATGCCGGCTCGATTCGCCGATATTACGGTGTCAGTCGAGAAATGCTGTTCGTGAAAAAGCTCAACTGGCTGATTATGGGCAACCTTTCGACTTACAATTACCGCGTTTTTCATGGTCGAGAATGCATCATGACCATCAACGAGGTCCAATTGGCAAGCGGAGATTATCTTGAATTCACCATTTCCCATGAAGAAGATGAGGCATTGCTTCTTTGCATCGCTTCAATTCTTGATTATTGGGCCAAAACCGGGACGAAGGCGCGCAATCGGCGATTCGGCTGCGGCAGAAACCTTGCATTTGACTAAAGCATTAGAGAGAAAGGAACTTACAATTTGATAATCCGTCAAGCAGAAGAAGACGACGCCCAGCAGATAATGGCACTGTTCCATATTATTTTAAAAGAAATGGAGGTGCCTTTGCTGAAACAAGCCGATGACAAAAAACTTTGCAAAGCGTTGGAGCGTTCTTTCGAAACTCCTGAGTGTCGCAAAACGCTTGCGCAAATTATCGTCGCAGACGTTAGCGGAAAAGTGGCGGGAATCGCATTTGGCTATCCAAATGAAAACGAGCACAAAGTCGATTCTCTTTTATGCCGCTTCTTTCCTTCCGTTGGCCTTCAAAAGCGCGACAGCGTGTATGATCAGGATGATTCTGAGCTTCCTGACGAATGGTATCTTGATTCGTTGGTCGTTTCGCCCAAATACAGAGGGTGCGGCATCGGTACGGCCTTGCTTAAAGCATTGCCGAAAGTTGCGCACAAAAGAAACAAAGCCAGAATCGGCCTTGACGTCGACGTTAAAAATACCAAGGCTGAACACCTTTATCGTCATTTAGGCTTTAAGGGAAGTTCAACTTGCCTGATTGATGCTCATGAGTACAAACATTTGCAGATTGCCGTCTGACATCGATCGACTCGGATTAACAGCCGTATGCAAATTTACGGCTGTTTTATTTTACGATCAGAACGGGACCATCGATGTTCATCGATTCCATGACAAAAGAGGCTGAGAAAAAAGGCCCGTGTCTCTCTTGAATTAAACGAAAAGCCGAACAAAGGCGGTCGATTTGCGACTGACTTTGTCCGGCCTTTTTAATTTCCAATGAATAAAAACTACTTTTTTCAAGCAGCAGTACTGCTCAGCCAATCCAGCCAAGCTCTCAGTCAAATTTACCGCAAAACTATTTTGGGTTATTTCCATTAAGGAAAGCGATCTCCTGTATACGAAAAAACCGGATTAGATTTGCACTTGATTGCAAATCATCCGGTTTTTCAATTGAGACAAAGTTTTTCCCAGCCTCTTTTATTATTAATTCAAAATTTTGACCGTTACAGTTCGACGACCCCATGCCATCGATTGAGCAACCGTCGCAAAGTGCAAGTCGATGACGTTGCCTTTGATTGCCGTTCCCGTATCTCCGGCAACGGAAACTCCGTAACCAGAAACCCAGATAATGCTTCCGAGAGGAATGACGCTTGGGTCAACTGCAACGCAGCTTGGATGTTGTTTGAGGTTGATTCCTGTTGCGGAATAAGTACCCATTCCATTGGCTTCAGTCGAATAGGCCGTTGCTGACATTGTCAACGTCTTTGAACCTGAAACGTTGTCTGCCGATGTTGCAGCCTTAGAATTGTCAACCGTTTTCGTTGACGTCTGCTGAACCTGCTGCTGTTTTTGCTTTTGTGCTTCTTCTTCAGCCGCTTTCTTTTGTGCTTCTTCCATCGCTTTCGCCTGTTGTTCACGATCGGCCAGCTGTTTCATTTCGCTTTGTCCGTCAGCAATTTTTTTCTTTAAATCTGACATCTGCGAATCAAGCACTGCTTTTTGATCATTGACTTGGCGTTCTTGTGAAACAAGGTTTGATTTGTATCCTTGCAATTGCTCCTTGGCTTGCGAAATATCGACAATGCTTTGCTTAACGGCGGCCAAGCTGTCATTATATACGCTTTGCAAACGTTGCAAAGCAATCATGCTTCTTAACCACTGAGTCAAGCTTGTCGATTTCTCAAGAATCGAAAGACTCGTATTGGTTCCTTGGCGCTTTTGAAGTTCGCAAAGACGTTCTTTGGCATCTCTGACGCGATTCTTTTTTTCTTGCTGCGCCTGTTGCAACTTGGTTTGCGTTTGTGTAATCTGTTGCTCAGTTTCTTTCTTCTTTCCTTCCAAATCTGAAAGTTTTTGATAAACTTGGTTGATTTCATCCATTTTTCCAGACAATTCGTTTGAATTTTGGTCGAGCTGTTTCTTGACCGATTCTTGTTTTGCATGAATGTCAGCAACCGAATCGCATAATCCGACAACCGCTGCTGCACGAAGATTGAACAAAATGGAAATCAAAACCAGCAGTACTGCTTTTTTTATTTTCATCTATATAACAGCCCCTTTACTTTAATCAAGTATAACGTGTATTTTGATGAATGATATGACACTTTAATTACAATGAGATTGCTAAATGCAGTAATGTTACACAAGTGTAACAAAAAACTTAAGATGTCACTTTTTATTACTCAATTTGCTGCTAATGACAATATAAAAAATACGCATAGCGTTTAATTTCTATGCGTACGAAAAATTATTTAAAATTTTTGAGCGTTCGTTGAATCTCACGTTCCTGATCACGTCGCTTGATTGTTTCACGCTTATCATACTCATGTTTACCGGTTGCTACGCCGATCAAAACTTTGGCAAAGCCATTTTTGAGATAGACTTTGAGCGGAACGAGCGTCACGCCCTTTGCGCTGGTTTTTTGTCCAAGTTGAACAATCTGCTTTTTATGAAGCAACAGTTTGCGTCTGCGCAAAGGATCGTGATTAAATCGATTGCCTGCGGTATACTCTGAAATATGAACATTTTCAAGCCAAGCCTCGTCATTTTTGATTTGAGCAAACCCGTCCTTTAGAGTCACGCGACCTTCACGAACGGATTTGATTTCGGTGCCCGTCAGCACGATTCCTGCTTCAACGGTTTCCAAAATATTGTAATCATGTCTTGCTTTTTTATTTTGAGCCAACGGACGTTGTTTTTCACTATTTTTTCCAGCCATCCGAACCAGACCTTTCTATTTGCGACGCTTGTTATTGTTTCGGCCACTCTTATAATATGGCTTGTTGCCTTTCTTGTAATCTTTTTTCTTGTCAAATCCAGAGCGTTTTCCGCCACGCTTGCGATCATCTTTGCCATGACGGCGGTTATCGCGATTTCCTTGACGACGTGGCGGCAATTCAGGAAGATCAACGCCTTCAAGCAGATCGGACGTCGGTGCCTTATCCAAATCAAGGAGCTTGAAATTGATTTCTTTTTGTTCAACGTTGACGTCAAGCAGTTTGACGCGCACGGGCTGGCCGATGCGATACGTCTTGTGTTTGTTACGTCCGACCAATGCCATGTGTTTTTCAACAAAAACATAGTAGTCATCACCGATTTCACTGATATGAATCAATCCTTCGACCGTATTGTCCAATTCGACGAACATACCGAATTTAGTTACTGAACTGACCATTGCGTCAAATTCTTCACCTACGTGATCTGCCATGTATTCGGCTTTCTTCATCGCATCCGTATCACGTTCGGCATCAATTGCACGACGTTCCATTTGTGAACAATGCGTTGCGACTTCCGGCAGCTCATCACGAAAAACTGCTTGGGAATCTTCCGAAAGCCCGTGTTCTGCATAATAATGAGCCATGCGATGCACCATCAAGTCAGGATAACGTCTGATTGGAGACGTAAAATGCGTATAGTCGGTTGCTGCAATTCCGAAATGTCCAAGCGGTTCAGGAGAGTATTTTGCTTGTTGCATTGATCGAAGCAGCATAACCGAGACAACGGCTTCTTCCGGGCGTCCGGCAACTTTTTTCAAAATGTTCTGCAACATCTTTGGAGTGATATCGTGCGTTGATCCCGTAACTTCGACGCCGATTGCAGATAACAACTCAAAGAATCGTTTAATCTTTTCTTCTTTCGGCGTTTCATGAATTCGGTAAAGAAACGGCACGTTCGCCTTGTTGAAATGTGCGGCAACCGTTTCATTTGCCGCAAGCATGAATGATTCAACCATGCGTTCGCTTGTCCCGCGTTCGCGAAGCTCGATATCGATTGCGTGACCTTTTTCGTCAACGATAATTTTTGCTTCATTTTCTTCAAATTCGATGGCACCGCGCCTTTTGCGCATTTTGAGCAAAATTTTATGCAATTCGCCCATCGTTTCAAACATCGGTACAAGATCCTTATATCTTTCCATCGTCTTTTCATCATGTGATTCAAGAATCTTGTTGATGGCAATGTAGGTCATTCGTTCCGTTGTTTTGATAACGCTCGGATAAATTTCATGCGCAATGATTTCGCCTTCAGGAGTAATTTCCATGTCGCATGAAAGCGCTAAGCGATCTACCTTTGGATTAAGCGAACAGATGCCGTTTGACAGTTTTGCCGGAAGCATCGGGATTACTCGATCCGTCAAATATACAGAGGTTCCGCGCGAAAAAGCTTCATCGTCAAGCGGGGTTCCGGGCGTGACATAATGCGAAACATCTGCGATATGAACGCCTAAATGATAGTTTCCGTTCGGCAATTTCCAAGCGGTTACCGCATCATCCAAGTCTTTTGATTCGATTGCATCAATCGTAACGAGTTGTTGATCGCGAATATCGCGACGACCTTTCATTTCTTCTTCCGTAACATGATCAGGAATTCTGGCAACTTGCTCCATGACCTCTTCAGGAAATTCGGAAGGAATCTTGTGTTGATAAACGATTTGCAAAATATCAATGCCAGGATCGTTAACGTTTCCGATAACTTTAACCGCCACGCCCTTTAAAATGCCGGGAACGTGCGGATCAGGATAAGACGTAATATCAGCCAACACGACTTCTCCTTCAACGGGGTGCAGCCCGTTGTCTTCCAACAGGAAACGATATGCGGCCAATTTTTTGTCCTTAAGATGAATCTCACCAAGGATTCCTGTCGGATAAGTTGCATCAGAATCGACAAAAAACGAGCCGACGACCTGCGTCAAATTATGTTCGACAATCGAAACGACTTTTCCGTCTGGTCGCTTGCCTGAAGCTTCATCGCCAGGAGTCAGCATCTCAACTTCAACTTCATCACCATTAAGAGCAGATAAGGTTTGAGTCGGATTGATGAAAAAGTCTGGTTGTTCCGGATCAACCGTGACAAATCCAAAGCCGCGATCATTGGCATGAAAAATACCCGTGAATTTTGGCAATGAATTATCCTGGGCCAATGTAAATGCCCCGTTTTGATTCAAAGTAATCTGCTTGTCATGTTCCATTTGCGCAATTGCTTGAACGACAAATTTGAATGATACGCCATCATTCATTTTAAGTCCTTCAGCTAATTCACGTACCGTAAATTCCTGGCTTGGACACTCTTTAAAACGTGCCAATAATTTTTCGATAATCTTCTCTTTTTCCATTGACTTCCTCGTTTTCGTTCTTTTTCTTTAAATTTTCATTTTTAGATTAAAAAAACTCCCCGATAACCTAATATTACGCAGGGAGCCAACTCTTAGTTAGTGTGAAGAAATGTAAACCAACGCTAATGCTAAAGCGAAGAATACGATTCCTAAAACAGTGGTAACTTTTTGCATGAATGCTTCAAATCCGCGCGGCTTTTGCTTGCTGAAAAGGTCAGCGGCACCACCGGATAATGCTGTCGATGCATTATCTGTCTTAGCAGGCTGCATCATGACAGAAATAATGATCAAAACAGAATCAATCATTAACAGTGTTAAGAGCGTATTGTACAACAGGGTACCCTCCTTACCCGCTTTGGTAAACTACATCTACTCTAATTTAGCATATATTTCATAATTTTTCCAGTTAATTATTATTTTGCTCAAAGGCATTGGCATCAATCGCTCTTCTGATTCTCGAGCGCTCGGAATGGGAAACAAGCACGACCAGCGTGTCCCCACTTCTGATTACTGTATCCCCGTGAGGCAAAAGTTCTTTTTCGCCTCTTCTGATTGAAATCAACAGCGATTCTTTTGGCCAATTGATGTCTCTGACTTGCTTATCCTGCAAAAACGAACCGACAAAAACAGGAATCTCCAAACGATCTTTAAAATCGCCATGAACCTTGGAATTTTTGGATTTTTTCAAAATATCATCAAGCATTGCCGCATAAATCGGTTCACCCCGAAGCAGATCGACAACCATATATGCAACAAGTGCGACAACTGCTAACGGCATCAAGTGCTTGATTGACCCGACCATTTCGGTTACCAGCAAAATAGCCGTAAAGGGTGCTTTTGAAATGCAGGCAAAATAACCGGCCATGGCATAAATTATGAAGTTGACGACGTACATTCTTGGCATCAGTCCAATATCAGCCATAAACGAGCCGTAAAGTCCGCCTAAAATTGCACCGAGCGACAGAATCGGCAAAAAGATACCGCCCGGGAGTCCCGAACCGAATGACACGGTCGAAAACAGTAACCGTAAAATGAAAAGTCCCAAAAAAATCGTTGTCGCCGTTGGATGACTCCCCAGCGATATAATAAGCGAATTGCCGCCCCCAAGAGTCGAAGGAAACAACAGACCAATCGGAACAAGGATGATCAACGGAATAATCCCATGAAAACATCGCGGAAATTTGAAGATCTTACTATAAACCTTTGGAACTCCCAGAGTGAATTTATCATAAACGAGACCCAACAACCCCAAGAAAATTCCCAAAATAATCAAATGAAAATACTGCCACAAAGGAAGCGTGTGGCTATACGCCATATGAAGCACTGGCGTCATTCCAAAGAAATAAAGCGACACAAGGTTAGCAGTCACAGAGGCCGATAACGCCGTTGTCCAGATCAATGGAGAAAAATTATGATAAATCTCTTCGGTCACAAACAATGACGCCGCAATCGGAGCATTGAACGCAGATGATAAACCCGCTGCCGCACCACCGGCAATCATTACGCGCAATCCCGTTCCCTTAAGTTTGGTTTTTTCTCCAAAACCTTGTCCAACTGCCGCTCCAAGCTGAATTGACGGGCCTTCTCTTCCAAGAAAAAGACCAGATCCGATTGAAAGAACCCCTCCGATCCACTTTCGGAAAAAAATTGATTTCCAACTCAGTTCAAGTTCTCCTTCAAGCTGTCCTTCAACTTGCGGAATGCCAGAACCGCTGATGTTTGGCTCATCCTTAATAAATTTCGCATTAACCAGCCAAGCAACGATAAAAAACAAAAAGAGCAACAGCATCCAAATCGGTTTTTCAAACCCGGCAGAAAATACGATTTTAACAATCTTCAGCATATTCTCAATGCACAATCTGAATAAGCTGATGACAAAACCAGCAATGACTCCGACAACTGCACCGCGCCAAATAAAATGAAACCGCGTCTTATCCAATTGAAGAGTTTCCATAAAAATCCCCCATCTGCTGAAGCAATCAAAATCGCTTCAAAAATATGTACAAACAAAACAAGGAACCTTAAAATAAGGTCCCTTGTTTTGCGGATCATTAATCCTGATTAGTCAATCAACTAATTATTTTTCTTCGATTGCTTGACGTGCTTGTTCGCTCAAGTTGTAGAAGGATTGGATACCCTTGTATTGAGCAACGTTTTCTGTCAATTGATCTTCGATTCTCATCAATTGGTTGTACTTAGCAATACGATCTGTACGGCTCATAGAACCTGTCTTGATTTGGCCAGCGTTTGTAGCAACAACAAGATCAGCAATTGTCGTATCTTCTGTTTCGCCTGAACGGTGTGAAACGATAGCCGTGTAGCCAGCTTCCTTAGCCATTTCGATAGCTTCAACAGTTTCTGTCAAAGTACCGATTTGGTTAAGCTTGATCAAGATTGAGTTTGCGCAACCCATGCGGATACCCTTTGCAAGGTATTGTGTGTTCGTAACGAAGAAGTCGTCACCAACAAGTTGAACCTTCTTGCCAAGTTCAGCCGTAATCGTCTTCCAGTCATCCCAGTTGTTTTCGTCGATAGGATCTTCGATTGAGATGATTGGGTACTTAGCAACCAAGCCTTCAAGATACTTGATGAATTCTTCCGTTGTGAATTCTTCCTTTGTTGACCAGCGAAGAACATACTTGCCCTTTTCTGCATCCCAAAGTTCTGAAGAAGCAACGTCGATAGCGATGGAAACATCCTTGCCTGGCTTGTAGCCAGCAGCTTCGATAGCCTTGATCAAGTATTGAAGAGGTTCTTCGTTGTTAGCAAAGTCAGGTGCAAAACCACCTTCGTCACCAACAGAAGTTTCCTTGCCGTCAGCAGCAAGCAGGTTCTTCAAGTTATGGAATGTTTCAGAACCCATGCGGATAGCTTCCTTAACTGACTTAGCACCAACAGGCATAATCATGAATTCTTGGAAGTCAACCTTGTTGTCAGAGTGTGCACCACCGTTGATAACGTTCATCATTGGTGTTGGCAATACGTGAGCATTGAAACCGCCCAAGTAGTTGTACAAAGGTACTTGCAATTCGTCAGCAGCAGCACGTGCGCAAGCGATAGAAACAGCCAAGATAGCGTTGGCACCAAGCTTGCCCTTGTTAGGCGTGCCGTCCAATGCGATCATAGCCTTATCGATAGCAACTTGGTCCGTTACTTCGTAGCCAACGATTTCCTTTGCGATAACGTTGTTTACGTTAGCAACGGCCTTTGTAACGCCCTTGCCCATGAAGCGAGACTTGTCGCCGTCACGCAATTCAACAGCTTCGTGTTCGCCTGTGGAAGCACCAGAAGGAACGATTCCACGACCAAATGCACCAGCTTCCGTATAAACTTCAGCTTCAACTGTTGGGTTGCCACGTGAGTCTAAAACTTCGCGAGCATAAATTTCTGTAATTGCAGACATGAGTTATTACTCTCCTTTAAGTTAATTGACTTGAGACAAACTGTCTTCAGTGTTATTTTATATGTTTTTAGCCACAGTTGCAAACAATTTTACGCTGTGACGTCAAATTATTAGTCCTTGAAATGAACCAATTGCAAATATGATTCAGGAACGAGCGAAGCACCACCGACAAGACCGCCATCGATGTCTTCTTTAGCCATCAATTCCTTAACGTTAGCAGGCTTTACGGAACCGCCGTATTGAATGCGAACCTTGTCCGCAACCGTTTGATCATAAAGATCTGCAACCGTCTTGCGAATTACTGCGCAAATTTCTTCAGCTTGATCAGCCGTAGCCGTCTTGCCTGTACCGATTGCCCAAATTGGTTCATAAGCAATAACCAAGCTGGCAACTTGGTCAGCCGTCAATCCTTCCAAGGCAGCCTTGATTTGGCCTTCTACCCATTCTTCTGCTTTGCCGGCTTCACGTGTTTCCAACGTTTCGCCACAGCAGATGATAGGCGTCATGCCGTTGGCAAAGATTGCCTTTGCCTTCTTGTTGATGTCTTCATCTGTTTCGTGGAAATAATCACGACGTTCGGAGTGGCCGATGATTACGTAATCAACGCCCATTTCCTTCAAAACTTTAGGAGAAGTTTCGCCAGTGAAGGCACCCTTGTCTTCAAAATAGCAGTTTTCAGCGGCTACTTTTAATTCAGATCCCTTGGCATTTTCAAGCAATGCGGGAAGGTCAACTGCAGGAGCAGCAATAACGGATTCAACTTCAGAAGATGCTGGCAACTGATCCTTGACAGCCTTTACGAATTCAGCTGTTTCTTCAGGATTCATGTTCATTTTCCAGTTACCTGCAAGAATTGGTGTACGCACTTATAATCATCCTTTCAGGAAATTATTGCCGAAGCGCATTCGGCAAAAGATTCAAAATTATTTTTCAGAAAGTACTGCAATGGCAGGCAATGTCTTGCCTTCAAGGTATTCAAGAGAAGAACCGCCACCAGTAGAAACGTGTGAAAGCTTGTCAGCGATGCCGAGTTGCTTTGCAGCAGCAACTGAGTCGCCGCCGCCAACGATTGTCGTTGCATCTGAAAGCGTAGCTAAGAATTCGCCCAATGCAAGCGTACCCTTTGCAAAGTTAGGCATTTCGAAGA
Organism: Ligilactobacillus ruminis ATCC 27782; assembly: GCF_000224985.1. NCBI lineage: Bacteria > Bacillati > Bacillota > Bacilli > Lactobacillales > Lactobacillaceae > Ligilactobacillus > Ligilactobacillus ruminis. The sequence continues at coordinate 695,661 of NC_015975.1, read as the reverse complement.
CGCCCATAGGTCCGTTCCAAACAACGGTCTTGGCATCCTTCAACGTTTCCTTGAACAATTCAACGGACTTTTCGCCGACATCAAGTGCCATGTAGCCATCAGGGATGGCGCCTTCAACCGTCTTGTATTCAGCATCGTTTGCAAATTTGTCCGCAACAACGTTATCTACTGGCAAAACAAGCTTGTCGCCTGCTTTTTCAATAAGTTCCTTAGCCAATTCGACCTTATCGTCTTCAACCAAAGAACTGCCGACAGCAATGCCCTTTGCCTTGTAGAACGTATATGTCATGCCACCACCGACGATGACTTTGTCAGCCTTTTCAAGAAGGTGATTGATAACACCAATCTTTGAAGATACCTTTGAACCGCCCAAGATAGCAACGAATGGACGTACAGGATTGTCAACTGCATCGCCTAAGAACTTGATTTCCTTTTCCAAAAGATATCCTGCAACGGCATCTTTGCCATTGGCCTTCATTGCTTCGGAAATACCAACGTTGGAAGCATGTGAACGGTGTGCCGTACCGAAAGCATCGTTCACGAACACGTCGCCAAGAGATGCCCAGTATTGACCCAATTCAGGATCGTTGCCGGATTCCTTCTTGCCGTCAAGATCTTCAAAACGCGTATTTTCAACAAGGATAACGTCACCGTTGTTCATGTTGGCAATTGCGTCTTCCAATTGTGCACCGCGCGTAACAGGCACGAACGTTACAGGCTTGTTCAAAAGATCTGCCAAATGTTCTGCAACCGGCTTCAAGGACAGGTTAGCCTTGTCTTCTTCAGTCTTCACGCGACCAAGGTGTGAGAACAGGACAGCCTTTCCGCCCTTTTCCGTAATATACTTGATCGTTGGCAAAGCAGCAACCATACGGTTGTCGTCACCGATAACGCCGTCTTTGATAGGAACATTAAAGTCAACACGGATTAAGACTTTTTTGCCTTCAAGGTCTTTTAAGTCTTCAACTGTAAGTTTAGCCATGAAAGAAAACCTCCAAAAAATTTTAATAGATAAACCTATATATAATAAAAGGCGAGAGGAGTTGCCTCCCCCCGCCTCAAACAACCTGCAAAAGCAAGTTAATGATTTTAGCCTAAGCTAGCTTATTAAAGCATGCTTGCAAATTTTTCCAATGTACGGATCATTTGAGCTGTAAAGCCAGATTCGTTATCGTACCATGCAACAACCTTAACAACTTGGCCGTCGCCTTTGCCAACAACTTGTGTTTGTGTTGGGTCAAATACAGAACCAAATGTTGTGCCGATGATGTCTGAAGATACGATGCCGTCAGCATTGTAACCGAAGGAAGCGTTGTTTTCCGTAACCTTCTTTACGGCTGCGTTAACTTCGTCAGCTGTTACTTCTTTGCCAAGCGTAGCAACCAATTCTGTCAATGAACCTGTGATAACAGGAACACGTTGTGCATGGCCGTCAAGTTTGCCGTTCAATTCAGGAACAACCTTGCCGATAGCCTTTGCAGCACCTGTTGAGTGAGGAATCGTGTTTTGAGCAGCAGCACGAGCGTTGCGTACGTTACCCTTGCGATCTGGACCATCTTGAAGCTTTTGTGTAGCTGTGTAAGCATGGATTGTTGTCATTGTACCAGCCTTGATGCCGAATGCATCGTTAACAGCCTTTGCAAGAGGTGCCAAGCAGTTTGTTGTACATGAAGCAGCAGAAACGATCTTGTCTTCTGGAGCCAATGTATCATCGTTAACACCGTAAACGATTGTCTTCATGTCACCAGCTGGAGCTGAAACAAGAACCTTCTTAGCACCAGCATTGATGTGTGCTTGTGCCTTTTCTGGGGATGTGTAGAAACCTGTTGATTCAAGAACCAAGTCTACGCCATCGTTCTTAACCCAAGGAATGTTGTTTGCGTCTGCTTCTGCGTATACAGGGATTTCCTTGCCGTTAACAACAAGTGCATGTTCTGTAGCGGAAACTTCGCCAGCAAAGTTACCATGAGCTGTATCGTACTTCAACAAGTGTGCCAACATTGCTGGAGATGTCAAGTCGTTGATAGCAACAACTTCCAAGTCCTTAGATGTTTCAGCAATACGACGGAATGCCAAACGACCGATACGGCCAAAACCATTAATACCTACTTTAGTAGTCATAACTAAAATTTCCTCCTTTAGGAAATAAAAATTTATTTTAAAAAGCAACAAATCCCTGTAGTGAAATTCACTGCCCTTTTAAAATCGTCTTTGCGGCACCTTCGTCAGTTACCAGATACGTCTGACTCGGTGCATGGTGCATATATGCCGCAATCGCCTTGGCTTTCGAAACACCGCCGGCAACGGCAATTATGCAGTTCATCGAAGCGAGATCCTTAAGTTGAAGCCCAACACGCGGTATTTTATAAACCACCTTGCCGTCTTCATCGAAGAAGTATCCAAAAGCTTCTCCGACAGCCTTGCGACTCTTCAGCAACTCAATCTGTTTATCGCTCATCGAGCGCCGGTTGGCCATATGCAAAGCCTCACCGATGCTATGCAAAACTGCATTGCTATGCTCGATCAGTTCAACGACATCCTGAACAGCCGGCTCTTTCAAGAGAGTCTTGAAAGTTGTCTCGCTTACCTGCTCTGGCACATAAAGCGACCGGTGACTGCCACCAGTGCAAAGCGCCATCTGAGCACAAACGTTATTTGCTTGAATATCGACTCTTTCGCCGACACCGCCTCTGGCAGGGACAAACAACAATTCACGCCCTTCTGCGACTTCGGACGTCAGGCACGTTGCAACGCATGCCATCGTCGTCCCGCCCATCACGGCGATAATGTTCTTCCCGAGCGGAAGCAAAGTCTTCAAAGTATCCGTGACTATCTTCCCCATGGCATCGACAACCTTTCCGTTGTCATCGCAGTTGCCGGGAACGACCAGGCAATGCGCAATGCCAAGTTTCTTGCTGAGTTCTTTTTCCAATTGCTGAATTCCTAAAAGCGAATCCATAAAAGCCGACAATCCCAAAATTGTCTTATGACCCTTGTCCGTGAGAATCATTCCCGATTTTGTCGAAGAAATCAATTCGTACTTGCGCAGAAGATCCGTTTCCGTCCGCAAGACTCTTTCACTCATGCCCAAGGTCTGTGCCAATGATCTGCGTCCAACCGGCTCTTGCCACGCAACATTCTTCAATATCGTGTAACGCCTGCTCATGACCTCAATCATATCTGGAACGATTGCTTCGATCCATTCTATCTCTTGGTGCATTTTAAGTCTCTCTTTCCTGCGGGACGTATAACGTCCAATGGTGTCAATTAGTGACCCAGTAAGCTAAAGAAAAAAAGTACAACAACAATTGTATCACCCTGAATTGTTCTCATACCTCAATCACACCTTGAATTATATCAGTTACCCTTATGATTTGCAAGCCTCAAACATACTCAAATCAAATAAAAAAGCGGAAAAACACTTATCCAAACAAGCATTCCGCCACTTTTTACGAACATTTACAATTATCTCATCCGTTTAAAACGGATATCTTCGAACTTCTTGCATGATAACATTTGAAATCAGGCCCATATTTGGAACAATCGAAATATTAAAAAAAAACTCAATGTCGCTTACGAAAACTTGATGCAGGAATGCCGAGCCGCTCTCTGTATTTTGCAAGCGTCCGGCGGGACACTTTCAGCCCCTCTTCTTTCATCTTATCCACGATTTTTTGATCAGACAAAGGATTTTTCTTGTCTTCTTTTTCAACAATCAAGCGAATCTTTTGCTGAATCTCATCCGCACTTACGTTTTCGCCATTTTCTCCCGCATAGGAAACAGCGTGGGAGAAAAATGCCTTCAGTTCCATGACTTTTCCTTCATACAATAGATACTTTCCGCTGACGGCTCGGCTGATTGTCGATTCGTGAAGCTGCAGCTTTTGAGCCGCGTCACGCAGCAAAAAAGGCTTTAGAGGGCGATTGCTTTCGGTAAAAAAGTCATGCTGACGTTCAACAATCAAGCGTCCCAATCGAAGCAGCGTGTTTCCGCGCATCAAGACGTCTTCCTGAATCTTTTCAAATTCGTGCCGCTTTTCTTTCAGGTAATCCAAAACATGCTTGTCAGAACTGTTTTTCAAGCTTTCATAGTACTCTTTTTTAAAGCGAATCTCCGGATTGCTTTCCTTGGTCAATTTGACTTCAAGGCTTCCGTCAGGCTTTTTTTCGACAACCAGGTCGGGCTCGATATAGCCAACTTCGCTTTGATCATAAATCGCACCCGGTGCAGGCGACAAAGTTTGAACGTAATCAAGAATTTTTTGCACGTCCCCAATTGAAATGCAGTGCTTTTTAGCTATTTTTGACCACTTGCGATTCGTAAAATCTTCAAAATCTTCTTTAAGTATTTTCTCTGCATTTAACGGTGCCGAACTGTCATATTGAACTTGCAAAATCAGACATTCCTGCAGATTTCTGGCCCCCGTTCCAGGAGGATCAAGCTGTTGCAAAAGCGTCAGCGCATCAAGCATCAGGACTTTGTCGATGCCTTTTTCTTTTGAAAGTTTTTCCAGATCAGCTTTTAAATAGCCGTTTTGATCAAGCTGTGAAATGAAATAAACAACCATGTCTCTGATCGGCGTTTTTCTCATTGTCAGCTTGACCTGATCCATCAGGTAATCGTACAACGACTGTGCTTTTTTCTCCACTGCAAATTCTGCAATGTCATGTTCGTTTTGATGATCAAGCCCGCCCGTCACGTATGAATGCAAGGTATTGACAATCATGAACGGATTTTCAAGTGCGACGTTTGAAAGAAAATTATGCAAATCTTCGGAACCGTACTTTAAAATTCGAATCGACTGCTGCATCTGCTGTGTCATTGCCAATTTTTGAATCTGTTTTTGCTGCTGACCAAATCCTTGTTTCAAAGCCAAAAACTCACCTTCTTTCAAAATATTCTTGTAATTCACATGATATTAGACTAAAATAATATAAGTACGCACCGCTAGTGTAATGGATCGCACGCAAGATTCCGGTTCTTGTAATCTGGGTTCGACTCCCAGGTGGTGCATAACTATTATATTATTAGAACGCTTTCACAATGAATTGTCAAATCTTTTTTAATGCAAGGTGCGCCAGAAACGTTTTTCTGAGCACCTTTTTGTTCGTTTCACGCCTAAAGTGTCAGCACAGTCTGCAACCGATTGAAAACTTTTCGGCTTTTTAGGTGCATATTATTTGACCATTTTTGACCTATGAGTTAAACTAGCAATACAAACAGTTGAGTGATAGACTATTACATAGTTAGTTTAACAATCAGGAGGCTTTCAATATGAACTTAGTTCCTACAGTCATCGAGCAATCAGCCCAAGGCGAACGTGCTTACGACATTTATTCTCGTCTTTTGAAAGATCGCATCATCATGGTTTCAGGCGAAGTCACTGATGATATGGCAAATGCGGTTATCGCACAGCTTCTCTTCCTGGATGCTCAGGATTCAGAAAAAGACATCTATATGTACATCAACTCGCCAGGCGGTTCAGTTTCTGCCGGCCTTGCAATTTATGACACGATGAATTTCGTCAATGCCGACGTCCAAACGATCGTCATGGGCATGGCTGCCTCAATGGCTTCCGTCTTGTCAACGGCCGGTGCAAAGGGCAAACGCTTTGCGCTTCCGAACTCTGAAATCATGATTCACCAACCGCTTGGCGGAGCACAGGGGCAGTCGACGGAAATCCAGATTGCAGCCGAACACATCTTGAAGACGCGCAAACTGATCAACCAAATCTTGGCAGATCACTCAGGTCAAGACATTGAAACGATCAACAAAGACACTGAACGCGATAACTTTATGACGGCACAACAAGCAGTTGATTACGGCTTGATTGACGGCATTATGAAAAACAAGAAGAAACTCAAATAGTCATAGAATGTTAAAAGCCGTGTTCCTTTACTGGAGCACGGCTTTTTTGCACTATTGTCAACATCTCAAAAAGTTGTCAAAACGGCATCTTGAAGCAAAAGATTTTGATCTGCAAGTTTTTGAAAATCATTGTCATGAGAAACGACGATGATCGTCTTTTTATCTTCTTGAAGTTTTTTCAAAACGTCCATTATGGCCGCTGCATTTTGAAAATCAAGATTGCCTGTCGGCTCATCGGCAACAAGCACGTCAAAAGGCTTGAGGATCGCCCTTGCAATTCCGACCCTCTGCTTTTCTCCGCCGCTTAATCTATACACGGTCTTGTCCAAAACATCTGCAGTCAAACCCGTTTTCTTCAAAGCATCCGTCATCTCAGGTTCCCCGATTTTTTGACAAGCGAGTTTCAAATTCTTCCTGACGGTCTTGTCGTCCAAAAGAAAATAGTTTTGAAATACAAATGAAAAATGCCTTCCCCATAATTTTTGGTGCCTGATTTTTTTTAAATCTTTTCCCTCAAAAAACACCTGACCTTCATCAGGCTTTTCCATCCCTGAGATGATCTTCAAAAGCGTTGACTTACCCGCACCGCTCTTTCCGGTTATGCAGCAAAAAGATCCTCGATTGATTTCAAGATTGATTTCGTTCAACACAGGAACGTTATCATATCTTTTTGAAACGTTTTTTAACGTAATCATTAAAAATCCCTCCCCAAAGTTCTGTTTTTTAGGTTATGCCCGTATAATGGTGTAAATTGATAAAAAAAAGAGAGCCAAGTGCTCAGCTCCCAGGTATAATTAAATCACCTAACAAAATAATACTAGGAGGACAAACAAATGGCTCAATTAAATATTACCTTAAATCAAGAGGAAATTCTACAACTTCTTTCAAAGGATCACGATCAGGCATTTCGCTAACTGCTGCGTAAAAGTCTCAATAGTATTTTGATGGCGGAATCCACTGCTCAACTCAAGGCTGAGCCTTACGAACGGTCAGAAGAACGCACGGACAGCCGCAACGGCACTCGAGAACGCGAGCTCAAGACACGGATAGGCAAAATCACCTTAACCGTGCCGAGACATCGCAATGTTCCCTTTAAGACTCTTGTTTTCGAGAACTATTCCCGAAGCGAAGCTGCCTTGATCGCCAGTATGGCGGAGATGGTCGTCAGCGGAGTAGCGACGCGTAAAGTGTCGAATATCATGGAAACTTTGTGCGGAACGACATTTTCTAAGTCCTCAGTTTCAGAAGTATGCAAGGATCTGATTGAAAAGGTCAATGAGTTCAAGGACAGACCCTTGACCGGAGACTACCCGTTTCTAATAGTGGATGCAACCTACTTCAAGGTCAGGGAAAAACACAGAATTGTTTCCAAAGCGTTTATGATCGCTTACGGTACAAATCAGGAAGGACACCGTGAAATACTCGGATTTGAAGTATATGACAACGAATCCAAAGAAACTTGGAATTCCTTTCTCCAAAAACTGAAAAAACGTGGTCTCCAAGGACTTTTGATGATCACTTCTGATGCTCATGAAGGTATTCAGGATGCCGTCAGTAAGGTATTTCCTGATGTTCCATGGCAAAAGTGCCAGTTTCATTTTGCCAGAAACATTTCGGGAAAATCACCAAAAAAATATCAGGCAGGCATCAGAGCCGAACTTCAGGAAATGTGGAACTGCGAAACTATAGAAGACGCACGGAAAAAGCGGGACGAAATCATCGCTGATTACAGAGACGTTGCTGAAGCTGCCATGTCATGCCTCGATGAAGGCTTTGAAAGTTCCATGACCGTCATGGCGCTTCCTAAGAATTTGCGGAGATATTTCAGAACATCGAACCATATAGAACGACTAAACAAAGAGCTGAAGCGACGTTCTTCCGTCATTGGAATCTTCCCAAATAAAAACTCGCTGATGCGGCTGATGGGTTCCGTTCTGTTGGAAAGAAACGATGTCGTGATCTCCAAGAAAGCCATATTCAGTCCGGTAACCTACGCAAAAATGATCAAGTCCGAGACAGTTGCTGAACTCAAAAAATTGGCAGAGGAACAACAAAAACTAAGAGCTGCGTAAGGTGTATCACTCTTTCCGAAGCTGTCAAGGGAACCTCTTCGAGGTGCGCAGATGGCGCACCCTTGACAGCTCCTTCAAGAGTGATAGTGGACAGACATGGATGCATTCGCATCCCCTGCACAACTGGTGCCTGGGAAAAAATATTTTACACACAAATTAGGACTTGACTTGTTTTTTTGAAGAACGTCATACGAAATCCAAATGAATGACGCAAAAACCGTTCCGATAAAAAGAAATGCCAAAACTGCCAAATTAAGCCAATCCATCTTTTGCAATAAACATGAAGAAATAATAAAAGACAACGTAAAAACACCGCTAAAAAAAGCAATCTGTCCGTTTAAAATTCTAAAAAAAGAGCACCCCATCAAGCGTTTGATGACGATTTCTCTTTCATGCAGCAAATAATATTGAGCAACCATTGCAAAAAGAAAGAAAAAGCTGCCTGAAACAAGTACCGTCAAACGAATTAAAGAACAAGCGACTTGCCGTTTGTTTTGTTGAACGAGCTCTGCCTTCTTCGAATAAACGGATGTTACGAAATTTATCGTTGAACCGATTCCGCTCTCACGAAGTTTCGGCTCAAGTCTCTCATAGACCTTTCCGAAATGTTTGTCGCTAAAGAAAAATCCGCCATTCAAGCAAAAGAGATTTCCGTACGACAAGCTGTTTTGATAATCGTCAAACAGTTTGATTACCGGGTCTTTGACCGTATTTGAAAGCAAATTATCACCTGAATCAGGATTGTACGTGAAATAACTTTGCCCGTTTTTTGCATAGACAATTTCGATTTTCAGATTTTTGTGCGTAAACTTTGGCACACGTTCTCTCTTTTTCCAAAGCTTAAAATCCGTATTGAGTTGAAACAAAAATTCATCCATGTATCGATTGCGAATTTCTTTTTCATACTTGCCGTATTTTTTGGGAACTATCAGAATCTTTGTAAAAAGCGTCGGTTTCAAATCAGAAACGCTTTTTCCGTCCGAAAGAATCGTCTTCGAAAGTCGCAAATAATTCTTATCCGCGGTTATCGCGCGACCGGAAACCGAGCAAATACGGTCATCTAAAGACTTATTGTCGGGATTTGCCAGATACCACGGCTGCTCCTTGCCGTTTTGTCCTGAAGTCCATAAGAAATTGTCCGAAAAAACAACAAAAGTTTGATAATTTGATCTTAGTTTTTCCCAAAGATTCTTTGCTTTCAAATCATATTCAACCTCAGCAGAATTATCCATTCTGTCTATCTGATTGGTCAAGTTTGTCTGATATATGTTTTTGGCATCCTCCCAACGTTCAAGTCTTGATGCCTGCTCCTTAAATCGACTATATTCTTGGTGAAACTTCGGAAACATGATGCTGACTAAGAAAATGCTTAAAATGAAAAATGCAGCATTGAAACCATATGCTGCTTTAGAAAAAAACGCATTATAAGACAGAAACAGTCTTGTTTTCATCTGAAATGCGCAGGCAACGATAATGATGACCAAAATAAAAAGCAGGCAGCAGGCATATAACAAAAGAAGCGACACCAAAAATCGGCTGCAATACTCGACCAAATTTTTCCAAGACGCATAACCGAATAATAACGTCGCACTGATTCCGATTGAAAATTCCAACGATGGAATCAGATCTTTAATCGTTTCATTTAAAATTTCATACGATTTCCTTCCCAGAAGTCGCATCAAATCATTTTGACGCTTTTGTTTCATCAACAGGAACATCAGCGATATCAACGAAACAATCCCTGAAAGATTTGCCAAAAAAAGCAACGTGCTCTGATCATCTTCAAAAGAAGTGATATCTTTCTGGGATTTTATGCGCACTTTTCCAAAATCTCTCATGGTATCACAAACTTCTTTTACGTTTCCTGAAACATAAAAGACGCTATTGAACCCCATGTTCTTGATTTTATCAAGGGGGTAAAGCTTGACATGATACCTATAATTCGGGATCAGCAGTTTCTGCTTATTTTTCATATAATTCGTAGCCAAATCATCATGCGAAATTCTTCCTTTGATTAGAAAATCAGGATTAGTATCGTAAATAGTCAACTCATTTTCACTGGTAAAAAAGTACTGTGAAACACTAGTCTCGCCTTCAGATATTTTTTTCAGACTATTTATCAATGCAAGACAGTCAGCATCATCTTTTAAAAGCAGAGACACTTCTGTCTTGTCACCATACAAAAGATTGGTGAAATAATCGTCAATTCTTTTATTTATGACGACCATCCCGGAAATTATCAAAAAAATCAGCATGCTTATTGAAAATAATTTCTTCATAATCCCCCCGAAAAAACTTAAAAATAAGGTGTTTCACAACAAATGACAACACCCTTAGCAAAGCACTATTCACATAAAAGATTCTTAATAAACATTATAATATGCTTTATTATTTCTCATAGTCGCATTAACTTGCGAAAAAGCAGTTATGCCTGCATGAACTTTCACACGTGTTCCTGCACCCATTCCGTTTTTATCAGTTGCTGAATGAGTTCGTCCATAATGAACATAAGTCGACTGAACCTTTGTACCGTAGATGCCAAATAACCATTTGCCCCCATCAATATAATGCCATTGCTACGGAGTCAGCCCTTTCCCTTTGACTTTTGATTTAAATAGAGCTAGCCCGCCTTCTTTTATCACTGATACCGGTGATTTCAAATTGCTGCTTGACAGTTCAACATCCCCTCAGCTAGTTGAGCCTGCATAAGCACTTGAAGAAGAAACTAACAAAAAAGCAAGGTTGACCCCAATAAAAAGATTTTTTTTAATTATAATAATACCTCTCCTTAAAAATAAAACCGGTTAGCATTTTGATTTATCTAAAAGATATCACAAGAAATGTTTTCTCACAATCTTTTGTTTTATCAATTGCAAAATTTTTCCATAATCAATCTTTATTCCAACATCCCCAGATCAAAAAGCCCGATCCAGGCACACGCCGAATCAGGCCAAACAAAACGCTTTTTTAGATGTGCTTCAAAGAGCAAAGCCTCTATTTTCCAAAACCCATTTTTTCTGCTTGCTCCATAATTTTTCTCAAACGATGGTTGACGCCGGATTTTGAAATCGGACCGCCCGGAACCAATTCGCCGAGTTCTTTTAAACTGACTTCCGGATGAGCCATGCGCGCGATTGCGATTTCTTGCAGCTTGACGGGCAAATTGTTCAAACCGATTTTTTTGTCGAGATACTTAATACTTTCAATCTGCCTGTTGGCCGCGTCCGCAACCTTGTTGAAGTTTGCATTTTCGCAATTGACGATTCGATTCACTGAATTTCTCATATCGCGCATGATGCGAATGTCTTCAAATTTGAGCATTGAACTTGTCGCACCGATCAAAGACAAAAAATCGGCAATTTTTTCTGCTTCTTTGAGGTAAGTGATGTAGCCGCTGCGACGCTTGGCCGTGCGCGCGTTTAAGCCGTAGCGATTCATCATTTCGCAAATCGTCTGATTATGATCCTCATAAAGCGAATATATTTCCAGATGATAGCTGCTTGTTTCAGGATTGTTGACCGAACCCGTGGCAAGAAAAGCCCCGCGCAAATATGAGCGAACCTTGGCGTCATCATCCAAAAAATCGAGCGGAACGGTTTCTTTCAACTGAAAACCGTCCAAAATATCAAGATCTTTCAGCACGTAATCGCTGCCCTTGTTCAAGCGCACGATATAGAGATTGTTTTTCTTGAGTTTCATCTTCCGCCGAACCAAAAGCTCGCTTTCGACATCATAGAACTGTTTCAGCAAACTGTAAATTCTGCGGGCTGTGGCGGGGGTTTTCCGTTTGAACGTTCAAGATAAAGCGATGATTGGAAAGTCCAAGCGAACCGTTCATGCGAATCAAAGCCATGAGTTCTGCTTTGGCATTGCCGAAATGAACTTCCAATGTCGTAAGTTCTTTTTTAACCTCGCTTGCGTATGACAAAAACGCTCCCTCCTTTTAGTTAGATTCGTCTGCTCGCCAGGACTTCGGACGTCCGGCAAGACACATCAACTCGTCCACGACCTGGTCTCCGTTATGAAACACTCCCTGATTTCTGAGCTTTAGAAAGTTGTCGGAAATAACGCGACACCCCTGGTCCCTCAACCCTTTAAAATCATATTTTACCTGATACAGGTATTCGTCATACTTCTGGCGATCCAGATAATTTTTTGGAACCGGCTCCGTATTTACGAGCACCGTATCGATAAAATTCTGTTTCAAATGCCTGTTCAAAACCCGAACGTGATCGGCATCGGTAAAATGCTCAGTTTCGCCCTTTTGCGTCATGATGTTGCAGATGTAGACAACCTCTGCTTCGCTTCGGCACACGGCCTCTCCGACGTTTTCAATCATCAGATTCGGCAAAATGCTCGTGAAAAGGCTCCCGGGTCCGAGCACGATCTGATCGGCATCAAGAATCGCATCGACAACTTCCTGCTTGGCTTCCGGTTTGCTGCCGTCAGCAGACGTTACCCAAACATTGTCGATTGTCTTGCCAGCAGCAGAAATTTCTGCTTCGCCTGAGATGACCGTTCCGTCGGTAAATGCAGCGTTCAAAGTCAGCGGCTTGTCTGAAGCCGGATAGACGTGTCCGTCGACCTGCATGATCTTGCTCAAATCCTGCACGGCTTCAAAGATGCCGCGGTTATCCATTTCAGTCAGCGCGGCAATAATCAGGTTGCCGATTGCATGACCTGAAAAAAATTGATCGTTTGACGAAAAACGATACTGAAAAATATCCTTGTAAAGTTTCGGCATGTCGGACAAAGCCGCCAAAACGTTTCTGATGTCTCCTGGCGGGACAACGTTAATGTAGTCTCTGATGATTCCAGAAGAACCGCCGTCATCAGCCACGGTAACAACGGCCGTAATGTCTGCATTTTTCTTGCGCAAACCTTTCAAAACGACCGGCAGTCCCGTACCGCCGCCGATCACGACAATTTTCGGACGATGTTTTTTTCTTAAACTGATCATGAGCGATTAACCGTCTCCTTCCGCTTCTTCATGTCGCGGTGATTGAAATTGACGGTATATCCATCGCTTTGCAAGTCTTCGCCAATTCGTTGCGCAATCGCCACTGAACGGTGTTGTCCGCCAGTACATCCGATTGCGATCGTCAGGCTCGTTTTTCCTTCAGCAACGTAACCCGGAATCACGTAGCGCAGCATTGAGATGTACTGCTTGTAAAATTCGGCAGTCTTCTCGGAATTCATGACATACTCGTAGACGTCATCGTCAAGGCCGTTTTTTTCCTTTAATTCCTTGACATAGTAAGGATTCGGCAAAAACCTGACATCCATGACGACGTCGGCATCAATCGGAATGCCGTATTTGAAGCCAAAAGACATCACGTTGATGTGAAATGCAGTGTTTTCGCTAGTCTCAAAATTATGGAAGATTTCTTCGCGCAGCTGTCGCGGAGAAAGCCTCGTCGTATCAATCAAAAGCGTGGCCTTTGACTTGATTTCATTTAAAATCTCGCGTTCGCGCACGATGCCGTCAAGCACGCGTCCATCCATCGCAAGCGGGTGCGATCTTCTCGTTTCCTTATAGCGAGCAACCAGTTCCTCATCAGAAGCGTCCAAAAAGACGATTTTGGCGCTGATGCCGTTTTCATCTTCCAAGCTGCGAATCATTTCAACGACTTCTTCATAAAACGCCCGCGAACGCAGATCGATCACAAGCGCCACCTTCTTGATTTTGCCGGATTCTTTGATCAATTCCCAAAACTTGCCCATCAAAGCCGGCGGCATGTTATCGACGCAAAAATATCCCAAATCTTCAAAACTTTGCATCGCAACGGTCTTGCCGGCACCGCTCATTCCGGTAACGATCACTAATTGCATTGAGTCATGCATCAGACTTCATCCTCTCAAATAGTACTGTCAACATTATAACATAACTTGCGCTGCCATCATTTCCAAATGCAGCAAAAAAGCCGCACGAATCGCTCATGATAGACTCGCGTGGCTTTTAATCCATATCTTCGCCAAAAATTCTGATTTTCATTTTTAACCCGGTCTTAGTCGTCGCCAAACCGCCGAGTCCGGTTTCGCGCAACTGTACCGGCATGTTTTCGCCGATTCGTTTCATTGCGCCGATTACTTCGTCGGCAGGAATCTTGTTCGTCAGTCCGGCAAGCGCCATATCGGCACATGCAAGCGCATTGACGGAACCAACGACGTTTCGCTTGACGCACGGAATCTCGACCAAACCGGCAACAGGATCGCAGACAAGTCCCAACAAATTGCTGAGCGCCATTGCAAAAGCTTCTGCCGCCTGATTTGGCGTGCCGCTGCAAATTTCAACCGCTGCAGCCGCAGCCATGGCAGAGGCACTTCCGACTTCTGCCTGACATCCGCCGACGGCTCCAGCAATCATCGCATTGTTTGCTGTCACGAGTCCAAAGGCGCTTGCGGTGAACAAAAACTGAATCTTCTGATCTTCCGTCAAATGCAGTTTTTGATCAATCGAAAAGAGCACGCCGGGAATGGTCCCTGACGAACCGGCAGTCGGGGTGGCGCAGATCAATCCCATTGCAGCATTGACCTCATTGGTAGCGAGTGAATTTTGAATTGCGGATAATATCAATTCACCAGACAATCCCTTTCCGCTTTCTCGATATTTGCGCATTTTTGCAGCCTCTCCACCGGTTAATCCGGTCGGAGAATGGACTCCGTTTCCGTCTGCACCTCTGTGCGCTGCATTTTCCATCACTTGAAGCTGGTTTTTCATCTTGTCCCAGACTTCCTGTCTCGTTGCCCGCGCATATTTCATCTCTGAACGAATCATCAGTTCCCAGATTGGCAGATTCAATTCATCGCATGCCTTGATCAGGGAAGAAACATTCCTGTACATCAAAAATCCCCCTTAAAGACAAATCAATTCCTTGCTCATTGAAGCAATGTGCTCCAAGATTTGCTCATCCGGCTTTTTGTCAAGATCGAATTCGAGCAGGCAGCAGTCTGAGCTGATGCTTCGCTCGGCTTTTTTGACAATAAAATCGTCACCGCAGGCCAAACTTTCAAGAATACTGTTTTGCTTGCCGTCTTTTGCCAGGCAAATGATGATCGGCAACGGTCCTGCCGGGAAAAATTCATGCCCGTCAATTTGAATCTTTCGAATCTCAATCGTCCCACCACCAATCGAGCATCCTGCAACTTTGACTTCCTTATCTTTGTTTGCCAAAGTTACGATTGCCGTATTGGGATGATTAATCGGGCTTTTGCCCTCGTGTTCAATGAATTTGACCTTGATTCCCTTCATTTTAGCAATCCTGACCGCATCAGGCACGCGCAGATCATCCGTTTGCATCCCCAAAACACCTGCGATAATCGCAAAATCCGTTCCATGCCCGCGGTGCGTCTTTGCAAATGATTCATAATAATCGATCGTAACCTGCGTGATCTTTTGAGAAAAAAGCTTATGGGCTACTTGTCCGATCGCAACTGCCCCCGCAGTATGCGAGCTGGAAGGTCCGACCATCACTGGTCCAATAATGTCGAAAACGCTCTTGTAATTTCCACTCATGGTCATTTTCCTCAATCTGAATAATTTAACATCATTAAATTTAACACTTATCTTCTGACAAAAAAAGAATATGTGAGAAATTTAATATTTTTCATATAGATTTTAAGTTTGAAAGCCATGCTTGACCTAAAAGAACGAAGCAAACTTAAATTTGTTAAGCATTGCACTGTATTTTGTCAAAAAAACGCCAAAAGCAGCGAAAACACCATTCGATGCATTCCGCTGCTTTTTATTAGATGCAGAGCACAGACTCAGCTTTTGATCAATCAATAACTTTGCGAACGAACGGATCTGACGAGATTCCTTCTTCAAGAATCTTCTTGCACCACTCTTGAGCAGAAAAGAGCGAATGATCGCGATAGTTGCCGCAACTCTTGATATCCGTTCCCTGAACGTCTTCCCACGTTGCATTAACGATGTCTTGAAGCGATGCCTTCAAAGCCTTGGCCACTTCGACAGTGTCGTGTTCTCCCCACATGATCAGATGGAAGCCGGTACGACAACCGAACGGAGAACAGTCGATCACACCATCCATGTGATCGCGCAAATATCCTGCCAGCATGTGTTCAATCGTATGAAGTCCTGCGGTCGGAATCGCATTTTCATTTGGTTGAACCAAGCGCAGATCGAAGTTCGAAATTTTGTCGCCTTTTGGACCTTCTTCAACCGTAATCAAACGTACGTAAGGTGCCTTGACTGCAGTATGATCCAATGTAAAACTTTCAACTTTTGCCAAAGTAATCCCTCCAAAACTTTATTATACTAATGACTATAACAGTTTGTTCGAAAAATTCAAGAGAGCAAAACGTGAAATTCTTCTTGAACGTTATTCATAATGACCTCTTTCAATGACTTCTTTCAAATACTTTCCGGTATAGCTGTGTTCGTTTCGACAAAGTTCTTCCGGCGTTCCGCATCCGATGATCGTCCCGCCGCCTTCACCGCCTTCCGGACCCAGATCAATCAGATGATCCGCTGATTTGATGACGTCAAGGTTGTGTTCGATCACGAGCACGGTATTTCCCTTGTCAACCAGACGTTGCAAGACCTCAAGCAAACGCTTGATGTCATCGGTATGCAGTCCCGTCGTAGGTTCGTCCAAAATATAAAACGTTTTGCCGTTTGACTTTCGATGCAATTCGCTTGCCAGCTTCATTCTTTGAGCCTCGCCGCCGGAAAGCGTCGTTGCCGGCTGTCCCAGCGTCACGTAACCTAATCCGACGTCTGCAATCGTCTGCAGCTTGCGTTTGATTTTTGGAATTGCAGCAAAAAACTCCAGCGCCTCTTCAACGGTCATATTCAAAACTTCTGAAATATTCTTTCCCTTGTACTCTATTTCAAGCGTTTCCGAATTGTACCTCGCACCGTGACAAACTTCGCAGGGAACGTAAACATCCGGCAAAAAGTTCATCTCGATCTTGATAATGCCGTCGCCCTTGCAAGATTCGCAGCGACCGCCTTTAACGTTGAAACTGAATCGACCCTTGCCGTATCCTCTGACTTTTGCCTGATTCGTCTTCGCAAAAAGGTCGCGAACGTCATCAAATACGCCGGTATATGTCGCAGGATTGCTGCGCGGCGTTCGCCCGATCGGACTTTGGTCGATGCAGATTACTTTTTCAAGATATTCGGTCCCGATGAGCTTCTTGAATCTGCCGGGCTTTTCCGTGCTGTGGTTAAGCTTTGCTGCCAATGCTTTCTTTAAAATCATATTGACGAGCGTCGATTTGCCGGATCCTGAAACACCGGTAACCGCAATGAACTTTCCGAGCGGAAAGCTGACGTCGATATTTTTCAAATTATTCTCGCATGCGCCAAAAAGTTCAAGCACGTGGCCATTTCCCTTGCGACGCTCTTTT
The DNA here is from genome assembly GCF_000224985.1 of Ligilactobacillus ruminis ATCC 27782. NCBI lineage: Bacteria > Bacillati > Bacillota > Bacilli > Lactobacillales > Lactobacillaceae > Ligilactobacillus > Ligilactobacillus ruminis. The sequence goes on along the minus strand of NC_015975.1, from coordinate 678,345 downwards.
GGAATCGGAACATATTTTTTGCCCGACAAATACTGTCCAGTCAATGACTTGGCAGAACGAGCCACCTGTTTGGGCGTACCGCTTGCCATGACTTTTCCGCCGTGACTTCCGGCACCAGGTCCGATATCGATCAGGTAATCAGCTGCCCTCATCGTATCTTCGTCATGTTCGACAACGATCAAAGTATTGCCGAGATCGCGCATTTTTTTCAACGAATCAATCAGTCTGTCGTTATCTCGCTGGTGCAGCCCGATTGACGGTTCGTCCAAAATATACAAGACGCCGGACAAATTTGAACCAATCTGGGTTGCAAGCCTGATTCGCTGCGCCTCACCGCCTGAAAGCGTGCGTGCGGAACGGCTGAGCGTCAAATATGCCAGCCCGACGTTGACCAAAAAACTCAATCGATCGCAGATTTCTTTTAAAATAGGTTTTGCGATCTGCTCTTTTTGTTCAGAAAACGTCAATCCTTTGAAAAACGGCAAGGCATCCCCAATCGACATTTCGGAAACTTCACCAATGTTTTTCCCGTCGATTTTGACCGCAAGCGCACGTTCGTTCAATCGATATCCGTGACACGTGCTGCACGTCAGACTTGTCATGTACTTTCGCATCACGTCGCGCGTAAAATCGCTGTTCGTTTCACGATAGCGCCGCTCGACGTTGTTGATTACGCCTTCAAATACAGTGTCGACGTCTCTGACTCCGCCAAAGTCGTTTTCATGATGAAAATGAAATTCCTTGTCGCCGGAACCGTACAGAATGAGATCTTTAGCCTTTTTGGAAAGATCTTTAAAAGGCGTATCCATGTCAACTCCAAAAGCTTGGCACGCTTGCTCCAAAAGATTCGGATAATACTGCGAGCTGATCGGATTCCATGGTGCGATGGCTCCTTCATGAAGCGTCTTTGTCTGATCAGGAACAACCAGATCCATGTCAACCTCAAGTTTGGCGCCTAACCCGTCACATTCAGGACACGCACCGAACGGAGCATTGAACGAAAAAAGACGCGGCTCAAGTTCGCCAATCGTAAAGCCGCAGTATGGGCAGGCAAAGCTTTCCGAAAATTGAATCGTTTCTTGACCGACAATTTCTGCCGTTGCATATCCGTCGGAAAGACGCAAGGCTGCTTCAAACGAATCAAACAGGCGCGTTCTGATGCCATCCTTGACAACGATACGATCGACAACGACTGAAATATCGTGCTTCTTATTTTTATCAAGTTCAATTTCATCGTCAACTTCATGGGCTTTTCCATCAATCATCAGACGAATGAATCCTTCATGCTTGATTTTTTCAAGCATTTTTTTGTGCTGCCCCTTCTTTCCGCGAACAACCGGCGCCAAAATAATGACTTTGGTTCTTTCCGGAAATTTCAAAATGCGATCAACCATCTGTTCAGGAGACTGACTCGTAATCTCGCTGCCGTCGTTCGGACAAATCGGGGTTCCGACACGTGCCCACAAAAGTCGCAGATAATCATTGATTTCAGTGACGGTTCCGACGGTTGAACGCGGATTTTTCGAAGTCGTCTTCTGGTCAATCGAAATTGCGGGGGACAACCCTTCGATCGAATCAACGTCCGGCTTATCCATCTGTCCTAAAAATTGCCTGGCATAAGAAGAGAGACTTTCAACATACCTTCTTTGCCCTTCAGCATAAAGCGTATCGAATGCAAGCGAACTTTTGCCTGATCCCGAAAGTCCCGTCACGACGACAAGTTTGTCTCTTGGAATTTCGACGTCGACGTTTTTTAAATTATGTTCCCTTGCGCCATGAATGATAATTTTGTCAACACCCAACTTTTTTCCTCTTTTCTATTCAATTTCCGCCTTAAGTTCAAGAACCGTGTCTCGCAAACGTGCAGCTTCTTCAAAATCAAGCTTTTTGGCTGCTTCTCTCATCTGTTCTTCCAACCCTGAAATCATCTCTTGTTGGTCTTTTTGGCTCAAATCGTTGAAATCAAAGTCTTCCGTTTTCTTTTTAGACTTCTTGGAAACTTTATCTCCATATGAAATTGCAGCACGAATTTCTTTTTTGATTGTCTGCGGAACGATCCCGCGTTCTTGATTATACCTCATCTGAATCTCGCGACGACGCCTGGTTTCGTCAATCGCAGCTTTCATTGATTCGGTCACTTCGTCAGCATACATGATCACGTGTCCGTTGGCATTTCTGGCAGCACGTCCGATTGTTTGAATCAAGGAACGCTCATTTCTAAGGAATCCTTCCTTATCGGCATCAAGAATTGCTACCAACGATACTTCAGGAACGTCGATTCCTTCGCGAAGCAGGTTGATTCCGACCAAAACGTCAAATTTGCCAAGACGCAGATCTCGAACGATTCTTGTTCGCTCAAGCGTTTTGATATCAGAATGCAGATATTTGACCTTTATGCCGAGTTCTTTCAGATAATCTGTCAAATCTTCGGCCATCTTTTTCGTCAGAGTCGTCACGAAGACTCGCTCGTTTTTCTCCGTACGCTTATTGATTTCACCGACAAGGTCATCCATCTGTCCCATGATCGGTCTGACTTCGATTTCAGGATCAAGGAGTCCGGTCGGTCGAATTATCTGTTGAACGATGTGGTCGGTCTGTTTCTTTTCGTAATCTCCTGGAGTTGCCGACATATAAATAATTTGATTCGTCAGCTTTTCAAATTCTTCAAGCTTCAACGGACGATTGTCAAGTGCGCTTTTAAGTCTGAACCCATAATCGACCAGCATTTGCTTGCGAGCCTGGTCACCGTTATACATCCCCCTGACCTGCGGCATCGTCACATGCGATTCATCGACAACGAGCAAGAAATCTTTCGGAAAGAAGTCAAGCAGCGTAAACGGTCTGTTCATCTGACGATTATCCATATATTTTGAATAATTCTCGATTCCTGAACAATAGCCCATTTCACGCATCATTTCGATGTCATACGTCGTTCTTTGCTCAAGGCGCTGGGCTTCAAGAAGCTTGCCTTGCGCGCGCAGTTCCTCAAGTCGTTCTTTCAGCTCTTTTTCGATTCCTTCCAATGCTTGTTTCATTCGATCGTCATTTGTCAAAAAGTGCGTTGCCGGAAAAATCGTCACCTTATCCGTATCGGTGATAATTTCACCGGTCAGTGGGTTAAATTCGCAGATTCGATCAATGTCGTCTCCAAAAAACTCGATTCTGAGCGCTGACGAATCGCTTGACGCCGGAAAAATATCGACCACGTCACCACGAACGCGGAAACGGCCGCGCTGAAAATCAATGTCGTTTCGCTCGAACTGGATTTCAACCAATTCCCTGAGCAGGCGATCGCGGCCATACTCCTGATCAACGTGCAAAGAAAGCGCCTGTTGCTGATATTCGCTTGGATCGCCCAATCCAAAAATGCACGAGACCGAAGCCACGACAATGACGTCGTTTCGTTCAAGCAACGCGCTTGTCGCAGCGTGTCTTAGCTTATCGATCTCATCATTGATGCTGGAATCTTTTTCGATGTAGGTATCGCTCGAAGGAACATAGGCTTCAGGCTGATAATAGTCGTAATATGATACGAAATATTCGACCGCGTTATTTGGAAAAAACTCTTTGAATTCGCCATAAAGCTGACCTGCCAAAGTTTTGTTATGTGCCAAAACCAAGGTCGGCTTATTCACGTTTGCAATGACGTTTGAAATCGTAAACGTTTTGCCGGTTCCGGTCGCGCCCAATAAAATTTGCGCATGTTCCCCGGCTTTGATTCCGGCAGTAAGTTCAGCAATTGCCTCTGGCTGATCACCAGTTGGTTTGTAAGACGAGCATAATTCAAAATTTCGATCAGGTTGTCGTTCAATCACAAAAAATCGCCCCCATGTTCCATAAAACAAATCTAGAAATATTGTATCACTTCGAACAAAGTTTCGCAAAAATAATGATTAAAAAAAGATCTTCGCCCTCATCCGGTGAAGATCTTTGCTGTCTTTTTAATCCACGTACGCTTGAATTGCTTCTTCAAATTTAGCAACGTTTGCCTTGGAATTTTCAACCGAATCGCCTTGCGTTCCGATATAGAACTTGATCTTAGGCTCGGTTCCCGAAGGACGAACGGCAATCCACGTGCCGTCTTCCAGGATATACTTCAAAACGTTTGAGCTCGGAAGATTCATCTTCTCTTCTTTTCCGTCGGCAAAGCTCTTTTTGCCAGTTGCAAAATCTTCTGCACAAACGACTTTAACGCCCGCAAACTCAGCCGGAGCCTCGTCACGAAGCTTAGCCATCAAATTCTTGATCTGCTGTGCGCCTTCAACGCCGTCAAACGTAAGTGCCGTTGTCTTTTCAGCAAAGTATCCGTACTTTTCGAAGAGTTCCTGCAGACCGTCATAAAGGTTTTTGCCTTGCTTGCGGTAATATGCGGCAACTTCCGCAAGGAGCACCAATGATTGGATAGCATCCTTGTCACGCACGAACGGACGAACAAGATAGCCGTAGCTTTCTTCAAAGCCCATCATAAACGTGTGCTCGTTCGTTTCTTCAAAATGCTGAATCTGTTCGGCAATGAACTTGAATCCAGTCAAAACGTTGACCGTATCGCATCCAAAGTCCTTGGCAATCTTAGCCGCAAATTCGCTTGAAACGATCGACTTGACCAATGCACCGTTTTCAGGCAGCGTCCCTGCATTTTTGCGTGCGGTCAAAATATAGTTGAGCATGATCGCAGCAATCTGATTTCCCGTCAAAAGCTTATAATCTCCATCCGGCTGACGAACAGCGGCACCCAAACGATCAGCGTCCGGATCGACGGCAATCAGCAAATCAGCATCATCTCGCTTGCCAAGCTTGATTGCAAGGTCGAATGCTTCGGGAAATTCAGGATTGGGATGTTCCACGGTTGAAAAATCAGCATCCGGAGTCGCTTGTTCGGGAACCATCGTGAAATCTTCAAAACCAGCTTGACGCAAAGCCTTTTCGCCAAGCATTGCGCCCGTACCGTGAAGCGGAGTGAAAATCAGCTTCATCGTCTTGCCTTCTTCTGCAACAAGTTCCGGATCAACCGTTACTTTTTTGACTTCAGCCAAATACTCCTTGTCGATTTCAGAACCGATGACTTTCAGCGTGCCGTCATCGATCAAAGCATCCTTGTCAGCTGCTTCAACTGCAAAAATATCATCGACTTCACGAATGTACTTCGTAATCAGGTCTGATTCTTTCGGGGGCATTTGAGCACCGTCTTCGCCATAAATCTTATAGCCGTTATATTGTTTAGGATTATGGCTTGCGGTAATCATGATCCCGGCATAAGCGTGCAAATGACGCACCGTAAACGAAAGTTCGGGCGTCGGACGCAGGCTTTCAAAAACAAAGCTCGGGATGCCATGAGCCCCCAAAACACGTGCCGATTCAAATGCAAATTCCTGAGACTTATGACGAGAATCATAACTGATGGCAACGCCGCGACGCTTTGTTTCTTCGTCAAGAGTATCCATCAATGACGCAAGACCTTCAGTTGCCTGACGAACCGTGTAAACATTCATTCGATTGATGCCGACTCCGATTACGCCGCGCATCCCCGCCGTTCCGAATTCCATCGGAGCATAAAAAGCATCTTCCAAAGCTTCATCGTTTCCTTCAAGCTTTGCAAGCTCATCTTTTAAATCAGGTTCAAGTTCCCGATAGTTTTTCCAAGCGTTATAAGTTTCTTTCCAACTCATAAAATCACCCCTAATTAATAGCTTCAACTTCAGTATACTATATTCTAACACAAGACATGCGCAATTTGATAAATTCTCTTAAAAAATTTACTTAAAATAACATTTTGTTAAGTAAAATTTTCAATCGTAGTCGACGTTTCCATCGAGATACCACGGATTGTTCGGATGCCAATATCTTCGATACAAAATCAAACCAATGCCAAAAAAGAACAAGAAGACGGACAACCACTGCGAAACTCGCAACGGACCAAGCATCAGACTGTCAGTCCGCATTCCTTCGATAAAGAAACGTCCAAACGAATACCAAATGACATAGCTCAAAACAACTTCGCCGCGTTTGAACAAATGATTCTTGTGCCTGAACCACATCAGTATGCCAAACCCCAGGAGATCCCAGATCGATTCATACAAAAACGTCGGCTGATAGTAAATGCCGTCAATCTTCATCTGATTAATGATAAAATCCGGTAGGCACAATCGTTCTAAAAACGCTCTTGTCGTCTGAACACCATGCGCTTCCTGATTGACAAAATTTCCCCAACGACCGATTCCTTGAGCCATGATGACGGTTGGAGCCATAACGTCCATAAAAAGCCACGGTGAAAGATTTTTCACCCGGCAGAAAATAATCAGCGTCAAAACTGCTCCGATCAACCCGCCATAAATGGCAATGCCTCCGTCCCAGATGCGAATAATTTCAGCAGGATTTGAAGCATAGTAGTTCCATTCAAAAACAACGTAATAGATTCTGGCGCAGATAATCGCAACCGGCAGTGCCACAATCAAAAAATCATAAAAATTATCTTCATGAATGCCTCTTCTTTCGCCTTCCCTGATTGACAAATACAGAGCAAGCAAGACCGCCATGCCGATGATGACGCCATACCAGTGAACCGCAATCGGTCCAAGTTTCAATGCGATCGGATCGATCTCACCAAAAAAAAGTCCCAATTCTTTCATTCCTCCATTCCCTAGTTGACCGAATTTTTCTGAATCAAGGCATTCAAATTGTCTTCAAACGCTTTTGTTGCGTCATATCCCATCGTCTTGGCTCTGAAATTCATTGCGGCAGCCTCAATGATGATTGCAAGGTTGCGCCCGACTTTCACCGGAATCGTAATCTTTGGAATCTCAACGTCAAAAATGCGAACCTTTTGTTCACCGTTTCCAAGACGATCGAATTTCTTATCCTTATCCCAATTTTCGAGATGAATAATCAAAGAGATGTCGGTCTTGGAACGAACGGCTCCTGCTCCGAAAAGATTCATCACGTCAATGATGCCAACTCCGCGAATTTCAAGCATGTGCCTTAAAATTTCCGGTGCCTCTCCGACAAGCGTCTGCTCATCCTGTTGATAGACCTCGACACGATCGTCCGCAATCAAGCGATGTCCGCGCTTGATAAGATCCAAAGCCGTTTCTGATTTACCGACGCCTGAATCACCGGTAATCAAAACACCCAAACTGTAAATATCGACCAACACGCCGTGCAAAGACTTTCTTTCAGCCAGCCGCCCGCCTAAATAGTCGGTCATCTTGGCCGAAAGGCGCGTCGTCGGAAGCTTGGAGCGCAAAATCGGGATACCGTGCTTTTCAGCTGCTTTTTCCATTTCAACAGGAATCGACAAGTACCTCGAAACGACGAAACAAGGCGTATTTTCTCCGCAAAGCTTATCCATGACTTCTAAACGCTCTTCAGGATCCATCTTGTGAGCATATGAGATTTCCGTCATTCCGAACAACTGAACGCGCTCTTGGGGATAATAATCAAAATATCCGGTTAATTCCAAACCTGGTCGCGAAATATCGTCAGTTGCTATTTTTCTGTCTTCAAGATGCTTATCTCCTGAATAAACCGTCAATCCTACCGCATCAACAAGTTCTTTTACCGTTACGCTATCCATGCAAAAACAACCCCTGTCATTTTCATTATCAAATTATAATTATATTATCTGTGTCAATTGTACCATTTTCAAGCGCTTTCATCACCATCATTTCAGACTTTTTATGATAAATGATCCGTAATAATCAAATTTACGATGCTCAAAACGATTGCAATCATAAACGCTGACGTAAAACTTGAAAATTGGAACAGGCCACCCATCACGACAGAAGTCAGTTCCAACATCAGTCCGTTGATGATCAAATAGAAAATACCCAGCGTCACGACCGTAATCGGCAAAGATAAAACAAGCAGAATCGGCTTGACCGACATATTAAGCAGTCCTAAAACGATTGCCGCTAAAAAAGCCGTCGGCACGTTTGCGACATGCAAAGCATCTGGAAAAAATCCTGCCGTTGCTAAAAATACCAATGCGTTTACCAGACATCGTTGCCAAACCCCCATTATTTGTCGTCCTTTCTTTTCTTAACGTCTCTTTCCTTGGCATCAGTCACAATTTTTCTCCCCTGTTCTTGCGACCGCTTGGATTGGTCACTGCCTGACCTGTTTTCTCCGCTGAACAAATCTTTTAACAACGTAAAAACGTCATTATACTGTTCTGGTTTCTTAGGCATCACAAGCGCCAAAATCAGATATGCCAAAATAACCACGTAAACCATCGGCGGGAAAAATTCCGCAATTATTGCGATTGCCAGAAAAATTCCTCTGACGATCCACGGATTGACGTTGAAATATTCAGCAAAGCCTGTGCATACTCCGCAAATCAGGCCATGATTAGATCGATATAATTTTTTCTTCACTTCTCTACCTCGCTTACTTTGTTTTCACTGAACTCCGGCAACGTTACCATGAACTCGGTCCAAGCATTAGGCACGCTCGTCACGTCAATCATCCCCGAAAGAGAATCTACGTATTCTTTGACGATTGACAGACCAAGACCCGTTCCTTCCTGCGAACGTGATTTGTCGCCGCGATAAAATCTTTCAAAAATTCTTCCAAGATCTTCATGCTTGATGCCTTGACCGGTATCTTTAATCAAAAAGCACCATTCATTTTCTAAAATCACGGCAGAAACTTCAATTGAACCGCCTTCTTTATTATAGCGTACTGCATTTTGCATGAGATTGGAAATAATGTGCTGCAGTTTCTTTTCATCGCAGACGATTTCGACATCAGGCGCTATTTTATCGATAAAACTGATTTTTTTCTCGCCAATCGCCGGCTCAAACTGTTGCACGATTCGCTCGATAAATTTCCTGAGTTTGATTTTGACGAAAGTATCTCCCTTTGACGCATCAATTTTTGACAAAGACAAGATGTCATTGATCAAATCCGTAAGCTGTTTGCTTTGTTCAAGAATGATTTTGACAAATTCAGAGGCCGTTTCCTTATCGTCCAATGCGCCTTCAAGCAACGTTTCGCTAAACCCCCTGATTGCAGTAACCGGCGTTTTTAATTCATGCCCGACGTTTGCCACGAAATCTCGCTGCATCTGAGCAATGCGACGCTCGCTCGTGATGTCGTTAAACAGGCACATCACCGAATAATGATGTCGCGACAAAGGAACATAGATTGCATGGACGTCATAATACTTGATTCCGCCTTCTGTTTGATCTTCCCAGATCATATGCTGATCTTCTTTTGTTTCATAAGCCTTTTGAGCCATGCTGACAAGTTTTGCATCATGAAACACGACATAAAAAGGTCTGCCCTTGGGCTTTGGAGGGAGAACCAAAATCTCTTCCAAAAGATGATTGTAAAGAGTAATTTCCTTGTTGCGATCAAAAACGACCACTCCTGAAGTCATTGATTCCATCAATGACAAGTAGTCTCTCGTTTGTTGCCTGAACAGCTTTAAAAACCGTTTGGAACTGCTTTGAACCGCATTGATTGCACGAGCAAGCTCGACATAATCATTCCCCCGTTCCAATAAAATATGGCTTGAAGGTTTTTGATTCGTAATTTCAATCAGCTTTTGCGTCAACATGTTCAACGTTTTTATGCGTTTGAAGCGCTGCACGATTTGAAATGCGCATTCAAGCAAAAAACACCAGGCCAATGCTCCGAAAATTTTTTCTTTTGTCGTTAAATCTCCGTCTAAAAAAAGTTTAATGAAAATTTCGTTGAATATTCTTGCAAAAAGACATATCAACGCATTATAGCCAAAAATCTTAGTTGCTTTCATTTAGCATCACCGTTAAAACGATAACCGAATCCTCTAGCGGTCTGAATATAAACAGGGTGCTTCGGATCGTCTTCGAGCTTTTCTCTAAGATGACTGACATGCATGTCGACCATGCGCGTCTGGCCAACGTAGTCGTAACCCCAGACACCGTTCAGAAGCTTTTCGCGACTGAGGACTCTTCCCGGACGCTTGACAAAATAGGCCAGTAATTCAAATTCTTTTGGCGTAAGCTTTACGCGTTCTCCGTTTCTTGTCACTGAAACTTTGGCCAAATCAACGGTAAATCCGGCATATTCATAAAATTCCTTTTCGACCTTGGCCGGCTGACTTGCGCCACCCTCATCTGATGATGACGTTATCCGGCGACTGATTGCTTTGATTCTTGCGATAACTTCTCTTGGAGAAAAAGGTTTCGTCAAATAGTCATCCGCTCCAAGTTCAAGTCCGATGATCTTATCATACTCTTGATCACGAGCAGTTAAAATGATAATCGGTGTTTCGATTCGTTCCTGACGCAAACGTCTCGTTATTTCAATTCCGTCCATTCCGGGAAGCATCAGATCGAGCAAAATAAAATCATATTTCCCGGTCACGGCCATATTATAAGCGCTGACGCCTTCAGAAACGGTGTCGACGCTATAGCCTGCCTTCTTCAAATTATATTCTAACAGAGTCACGATCGCCTTTTCATCGTCAACGACCAAAATTTTTTTCAAAAAAAACACCTCTAATCAAATAAAATAATCCCTATTTCATGCGGTGCGTCTGCATAAAGCGCACTTTCGCAAATTTTAAGCTCCCCGTCCATCGTTTTGACCAACAGGTGACAGTACGCTGAATTTTTTTGTAATGCCTGATACAATTCGTCCGCATTGGCAATCTTAACTTTGTTGCATTCCAAAATCACGTCACCGGGAACCAGTTTCATCTTAGCAGCGGGAGTTCCGCTCTTAACCGCAACAACCCTTGCTCCGTCACTTGTTTCAACGTACCAGAATTGACCTTTTCCATCAAATGCCGACTGCTTGACAATAAAAATAAGCTCGGTTAAAAACATTACAAGCAATAAAACCAAACTTGATTTTGGAACGAATGCGGCAATTATCGAAAAAAGCAGTCCCATTCCGCATTGCAACGATTTATGTCGCCTGTAATATCCGAGACTCGAAGAAAAGCTCCGCTTGAACGTTTTCACGTTTGTCGCAACCAAAAGCGGCATCAAAAATAACGTAAAATGCACGTCGCTGATTCCTGAAAGCGGCCAAAAAAATGCCGACTGCGTTCCATCTCTGAGCGGGAGCAGCAAAATCAAGGGAACAATCGTCATTTCTCTGAAATAATAGCCGACGATTTTGCGACCGCGTTTGCCGTTTTTGACTTTAGGCGTAAACCATTCTGTTTCTTTTTCTTTGGCAAGAGCCACCTGGAAGCCGGCACATAAAGCTGCCAAAACAAGAATCGCAAATCCGAAATGCTGATTCAGCGAATCCGGCAAAAGAAAGGACCGAACATCAAATTGACAACACAAAAGCGTTATTAATCCTGTTGCCAAAACCGCCGTAAGACTCAAATCGACGGCCTGACCAAAAAGCAGCGCGATGATTCCCAAAGCCTGATACATAAGAATCGTTTTTTCAGGAATCGAAACGCCTGAAAGCACCGTAACGATTGCAGCGATGAAAAAAAAGCTCAAGGCATTTTTCAAGAAATGACGTCCTTCGTAAAAATCACGATCAATCGCTATCCTGAATGTTTTTCTTTCATATTTGACTCTTGAAAAGTACCGTATCAGCACTGCAATGACGGCTGCCAACAGCAATGGCTGAATAAAGTATTTCAGAAAGCTTTCCAACAAACTCATACATTTATCCCCCTCTTTTGGCGTTTAACCTAATTATAACAAATTAACAACGCAAAGGAAAAAATTAGAGAAAAAAGAAAGGGCGAAGATAAGCGGCATGATATTTTACCGAACACAGTGCCGTGCATCACCTTCTCAATCAGCATGCAAGCTCTCAGTCAAATTTACCGACATGTGTCGCTTTAGGCTATTTCCACCATAAGGCAATTGTAACACATATTAAAAAGCCGGATGATTTGCAATCAGTTGCAAATCATCCGGTTTTTTAATTGAGGCATATCTTTTCCCTAACTATTCAAATCCGTCAAAACGCATTTGCTTTCGGCAAACTGTTAAGCAGCGTAAGCACCGTGTTCGGCTCTGAATTTGCCTGCGCAAGCATCGCTGCTGCCACTTGAGACATCAGATTTGCCTTGGTGAAATTCATCATTTCTTCAGCAATATCGCAATCTTCAATTCTTGACTGAGCATCAGAGAGATTAATTGCGCTGTTTTCAAGATAATTAATCGTATGCTGCAGCGCATTTTGCGTTGCGCCAAGTCCGGCACGCTGAAGCGAAACGGTGCTGATTGCTTTGTCGACTTGATTCATGACGATCGTCGCATAATTTTGTCCTTCACGATTAAGATCTTGCCCCACCTTTTCAAAGGCAGCTTTCTTTGCGGCAACTTCTTGTTCCAAAGCAGAAGTATTTTGTCCTTTTGCCTTGGCCAAAGCCAAACTGTTGGCTGCCGCATTATATGCATCTTTTGCATCGTTATATTTTTTAATGGTCTCCTGGCTGCCGCAAAGGCCCATTTCGACATCGACTGTTTGACCATTAGCATCGGTTACGCTGAGCTTGCCGTTCGTTGTTTTGAAAATTGCATCAAAACGCATGTCGCTGAGTTCGACATCCATCGTTTGTCCGGCATTTGCACCAACTTGCAAAGTAATCTTATTCCTTGATCCGTCAAGCAAATTAATCGTATTGAATTGGCTGCTGTTGCCGATTCGATCGATTTCCTGACGCAAAGCCTGAAATTCTTTATCAATTGCGGCACGATCTTCATAAGTCAACGTCCCGTTAGCGGCTTGAACTGCCAAATCGCGCATTCTTCCCAAAATACTGTGCGTTTCGTTTAAAGCACCTTCTGCCGTCTGAATCAGTGAAATTCCGTCTTGCGCATTTCTTTTGGCAACCTTTAGTCCGCTGACTTGAGCTCCCATCTTCACTGCGATACATGCCCCGGCTGGATCATCCGCAAATGAATTGATTCTTTTTCCAGACGAAATTCTTAAAAGCGACTTGCTTTTGACCGCGTTCCAGGTCACATAGTTCGAATATGCTCGCATCGCATCAACGTTCGTATTAATTCGCATGCTTGGATCCTCCTTTTTTCCATTCGCTTTTAAATATCGGCCACAAAAACTTGCTTTAAAGCCAAAAAAGACTTTCCCAAAAATGAGAAAGTCTTTTTCGCATCAAAATACAGCACCTGCATTCTGTCTAGATTTTCAAGAAACGGCTCATCGAAAGACCGGAACCGAGCGCACCGATAATAATTCCGATTGTAGCCAAAAGAACGTCGATTTCCCAAAGAAACGTTCCAGGAGTCAAAAGAGAGTAGCTTGTTCCGGACAATGACGCCGTAATTACGCCATACATCCAAAAATACAGGCCATCAACAATCAAAATTGGCAGAATCGCCCCTAAAAGCCCGGTCCATGCGCCTTCCAAAATGAACGGCCAACGGATATAACCGTTGGTGGCACCAACCAAGCGCATAATCGCAATTTCATTTTTACGCGATAAAATCGTAATTCTGATCGTATTCGAAATCAGGAAGACTGCCACAAACAACAGCAAAAGACTGATCGTAATGCCCCAACGCTGAATGCTTGCAACAACGCTGAAAAGCTTTTTGGCTGATGCTCCGCCATACTTCGCATCGGATACGTGTCTCAGCTTCTTGGCTTTTTGTGCAACGGTGATCGTTTTTTTCGGCGTTGTCGCGCTTACGACATAGACGTCAGAAAGAGGATTGTCGTCGCCTTTGAACAAATTGAACTCTTTGCCGTAAACACCAACGACATTATCCAATTCTTTTTTCTTGCTCGAAAATTCAATCTTTTTAACGCCGTCGATTTTTTCAAGCTTTTTCTTCAAAGCAGCTTCTTGCTTCTTATTCGTACCGCGATCAATAATAACTCGAACTTGAACGTCATTTTCAATATCAGTCGCAACCTTGTTGACGTTTAACAAAATTGACAGCAATACGCCGACCAAAAGAAGCGTAACCGTTACGGCACTGACGGCAGCAACCGACATCCAACCGTTGCGCTTGAGACTCTTAAAACTCTCGCGCAGATGTCGCTTAATCGTTACTGATTTCATCTTCGTATTCTCCTCCTTCTTGATCGCGAATAATGCGGCCATCGGCAATCTCAATGACACGATGCTTATATTCGTTGACGATATAGCTGTTGTGAGTTGCCATAACAACGGTCGTGCCGTCATTATTAATGCGTTCCATGATTTCCATGATTCCTTCCGCCGTTTCCGGATCAAGGTTCCCGGTCGGTTCGTCCGCAATCAAAATGCTTGGCTTGTTTGCAATTGCGCGCGCAATCGCGATACGTTGCTGTTCACCACCGGACAATTCATTCGGAAAACTGTCTGCCTTATGAGAAAGACCGACAAGATCAAGTACACGAACGACTCGTTTTTGAACTTCTTCCGGTTTCTTTTCAATAACTTGGAGAGCATAGGCAATGTTTTCAAAAACGGTCAACCGCGGCAACAGCTTGAAATCTTGAAAAACAATTCCAAGTTCGCGTCGCAAGTAAGGCACTTCGCTGTTTTTCATTTTTTCAAGTTCATATTCGTTGACTTTAATCTCACCTGAAGTCGGAACTTCTTGATGATACATCATCTTGATAAAAGTCGATTTGCCGGCACCGCTTGGCCCAACGACATAAACGAATTCACCCTGTTCGATTTTAAGCGAGATATGATCAGTTGCTAAAACACCGTTCGGATATTCTTTGACAACGTTCTTATATTCAATCAAAGGAACTTCTCCCTTCCTAATTCATTAACAACACTTTACATTATATCATTTATAAGGTAACGTTTTTTTCACAGTTGTTACATTTAGGTATCATTTGCTTATCTTGATCAACGCGGATTTTCCTTTTTAAGATTCCATTGAAGATATGCGTTGATGAAACCGTCAAGATCACCGTCCATTACGCTTGAGATATTGCCTGTTTCATAATTTGTTCGATGATCCTTGACCATTGAATACGGATGGAACACGTATGATCTGATTTGTGAACCCCATCCGATGTCCAATTGTTCGCCCTGAATGGCGGCACGCTTTTTCTCCTGTTCTTCCAATTCCATTTGATAAAGTTTTGAACGCAGCATCTTTTCAGCAGTTGCACGGTTTTGGAATTGCGAACGTTGTGCCTGACTCGAAACGACGATTCCGGTCGGAATGTGAATCAAACGAACAGCTGATGAAGTTTTGTTAATATGCTGACCACCGGCGCCTGAGGAACGGAAAACTTCCATCTTAATGTCTTCAGGACGCAAATCAACCTCAACATCATCATCCAGTTCCGGCATTACGTTCACTGAACAAAATGACGTGTGACGTCTGCCGGCCGAATCAAAAGGAGAGATACGAACCAGGCGGTGCACGCCTTTTTCGCTTCTCAAATATCCATAAGCATTGTGCCCGGAAATAGTCAGTGTAACCGACTTGATTCCGGCCTCATCCCCAGCTTGATAATCATCCGTTTCAACACTGAAACCATGCTGTTCTGCCCAACGAGTATACATTCTGAGCAGCATCGATCCCCAATCTTGAGATTCGGTCCCGCCTGCTCCAGGATGAAGTTCCAAAATAGCATTGTCTTTGTCGTACTTGCCGTTCAAAAGCAGTGACAGCTGATACTCTTGCATCTTCTTTTGGGCAAGCTCGAACTTTTCTGACAATTCCGAAACGAGTTCATCATCATCTTCTTCTTGAACCATTTCAAGCAAAACTTCCAAATCTTCAATTGCCTCTTCAAGCTGATTGAAATTATCATATTTGTTCTTTAATTCGTTGTTTTCATTGATAACTTTTTGAGCTTCTTCTTGATTGTTCCAAAAATCAGGATCTGCCATCTTAGATTCATTGTCGGCTATTGCCTCTTGCAACCCGTCTAAGTCAAAGAGACCCCCTAAAGTCCGAGATCTTGGCACTCATGGCCTCGATTTCTTTCTTATAATCACTGTATTCCATTATTGACCTCCTAATGGTTATCCATAAAAAAGGCAGCCTCCCCGAGACAAAGCCAGTGCATAATCAGCACTTTATGCCATCCGTTAGTTAACCGCCTTTTTGATTCTTACTTGTTAACGTTTGATGTTTTGACGAATTTCAGCTTTCAAGAACAAACGAGTCACTTCATATTCGATGTCGCCAATCATTTGTTCAAACATCTTGAACCCGTCAGATTGGTATTCGACCAGAGGATTCAGCTGACCATAGCCGCGAAGTCCGATCGATTGGCGCAACTGATCCATTTCGTCAATATGATCGGTCCAATGCGAGTCAACGACACGCAAAATAACGACCTTCTCAAATTCAAGCATTTGACTTGCGTCGTAAAGCTGCTTTTCCTTCGTCTTGTAATTTGCTTCGGCACGATCCATTAAATACGAAACCATTTCATCGACGGTCTTACCTTCAAGATCGCTTACGGAAATGCTGTCTTCAGGAACCATTGCCGAAACGGCGAAATCAACGATTCCTTGAAGATCCCATTCCCTTTGTTCGCCGCCCGCATGCATCTGAACCACGTGCTCAACCGTACGCTTGATCATCGGCATGATGACTGGCTTTAATGATTTCTCTTCCATAATGACTTGCTGACGCTGCTTATAGATGACCTCACGCTGAGCTCTCATGACATCGTCATATTGAAGAACCTGCTTGCGCATATCGTAGTTATTGCCTTCAACGCGCTTTTGAGCAGACTCGACTTGTTTCGTAATCATCTTGGATTGAATCACGGCATCTTCATCATCCAAATTCATCGTTTCCAAGAAGCGCTTAACTCTGTCCGTCCCAAAACGAAGCATCAAATCGTCTTCAAGCGAGAGATAGAATTGAGATACGCCAGGATCTCCCTGGCGTCCTGAACGACCGCGCAACTGATTATCGATACGACGCGACTCATGGCGTTCGGTCCCGATAACGGCTAATCCGCCAAGTTCACGGACTCCCGGCCCAAGCTTGATATCGGTACCGCGCCCGGCCATATTCGTTGCAATCGTAACGGCACCGCGCTGTCCGGCATTCATGATGATTTCAGCTTCTTTGGCATGGTTTTTTGCGTTCAAAACAGCATGCGGAACACCGGCCTGATCAAGCATCGCTGAAAGAAGTTCGCTTGTTTCGACCGCAACGGTTCCGACAAGAATCGGCTGTCCTTTGGCATGACGTTCTTTAATATCTTCAACCACGGCCTTAAATTTGCTCTTAAGGTTAGGATACAAAATATCCGGACGATCGTCACGAATTACAGGCTTATTCGTCGGAATCGAAATAACTTCCATATTGTAAATTTCACGGAATTCTTCCTCTTCCGTCTTAGCCGTCCCAGTCATGCCGGAAAGTTTCTTATACATTCTGAAGAAGTTCTGATAGGTGATATTGGCCATCGTCTTTGTTTCTTCTTCGATTTCAACGTGTTCCTTGGCTTCGATGGCCTGGTGCAAACCGTCAGAATAACGGCGGCCGTCCATAATACGGCCCGTAAATTGATCAACAATCAAAACTTTGCCGTCCTGAACAACATAATCCTTGTCTCGAATCATGATGTAGTTTGCTCTCAGCGCATTGTCCAAGTGGTGATTCAACGCCGTATTGTCAGGGTCGAACAGATTCTGCGTGCCAAAATATTGTTCGCCTTTGCGAATTCCTTTTTCAGTCAACGAAACCGTCTTTGATTCGAGATCAATCTTAAAATCCGTATCCTTCTCCAACGTTTTGGCAAAACGATCGGTTCTCGTATAATCAAGCGTCGTTCCCGATGACTGGCCCGAAATGATCAATGGAGTACGAGCTTCGTCAATCAAGATGGAATCGACTTCGTCAACGATGCAGAAATTGAGCGGACGCTGTACCATCTCTTCACGATAAACGACCATGTTGTCGCGAAGATAATCAAAACCGAGTTCGCTGTTGGTCGAATAGGTGATGTCGCAATTGTATGCTTCGCGTTTTTCTTCAGGAGTTTTGCCCGTAATGTTCAAGCCGACGCTGAGTCCGAGCCAATTGTACAGTTCCCCCATCTCGGTCGCATCACGCGATGAAAGATATTCGTTGACCGTAACGACATGAACGCCTTCGCCTGCAAGAGCATTCAGATAAACAGGCATCGTAGCCGTCAAAGTTTTACCTTCGCCCGTCTTCATTTCGGCAATATTGCCTTCGTGCAAGACGATTCCGCCAATAATCTGGACATGATAAGGATAAAGTCCAAGAACGCGCTTAGCCCCTTCGCGTGCTACTGCAAACGCTTCTGGCAAGAGATCGTCAAGCGTTTCGCCCGCTTGGTAACGTTTTTTGAATTCGGGGGTTTTTGCCTTAAGATCATCATCTGACAACTCAGCCATGTCTTGCGCATAGGCCTCTACTTTATCAGCAATTTTAGTCAATCGCTTAAGTTCGCGATTGTCGCTTTCGACCCACTTTTTAAGGATATTAGCCATTTACTTCATAAATCCTTTCTAACTGCTTTTAACTTCTATGATGGTTATTTCTATTATTCAGTATACCAAGTTACATTTTATCATTATTTTCAAACAAATTAAAGGGTGAGCTTAAATTATCCCAGGGGCATCCGACCGAATGTTTGATTCATCAACTCCTGAGCATCTTTTGTGCTTTAATCTGCATTTTTTCAAACCGTCGCCACAACAAAAAGAACCCGGGGGAACTAATCCGGGTTCTTTAAAATTCAATTTAATTATTCTTCATCGCTTGCTTCAATCAGACCATAACGTCCGTCGCGACGCCGATAAACAATGTCGATGCCTGAAGTTTCAGCATCTTCGTAGATGAAGAAATCATGACCCAACATGTCCATTTGCAAGATTGCCTCCTCGGCGTCCATCGGCTTCAACGAAACACTCTTTGTACGAACAATCTCGAATTTTTTGTCTTCTGCAGCTGCTTCTTTAGGATCGGACGTCGGGACGAACTCAAATGTCTTGAAACCCTTTTCGCGCGACTTACGGTTAAGCTTTGTCTTGTACTTTCTGATCTGGCGTTCAAGCTTATCAGTTACCAAGTCAATACTTGCATACATATCAGGTGAGGTTTCTTCGGCTCTTAAAACAAGATACGGAAGAGGAATCGTAACTTCAACTTTGCAATTCTTATCCGAATAAACTTTTAGATTTACGTGAGCCATTGAACTGGACGTATCTTCGAAATACTTCTCAAGCTTTTTAAGCTTCTTTTCGACGTATTCGCGAATTGAACCAGTAACTTCGATATTTTCACCACGAACATTGATTTTTAACATGGTAAACCTCTCCTTTCGCTTCTGAACATCTTTGCTCAGAAGGTTTGATATGATGTCTCATATCTCATCTACACCTATATTATAATAGAAAACGCTTTAAATAACAATCAAAAGCCTTGAGATATTTAAAAAAATAAATAACCTTCACAATTTTATCTCGCCAACGTCACAGAAGTCACAAATTTTGCGCCTGCATCTTCCAAAAGCGTTTTCGCATGATAAAGCGTTCGTCCCGTCGTATAGATGTCATCGACCAACAAGATCTTTTTGTCGCTCAGATTATTTGGACCGACATATTCAAAAGGTTGTTTTGTTTTCATTCTCATCGCACGATCCTTGTGCGACTGCTTCAAGCGCCCTTTATTTTGGCGCATCACAAGATAATTTTCACAATCAATTTTTCCAAGCCAACCAAGAACCTGATTAAACCCGCGCGTTTTTTCAAACGTCTCCCTGTCAACCGGAATCGGGACGATCGCATATCCTTGTTTTTGAAATTCAGCAACTTTTTCTTGGAACTCATTTGCAAAAATCAAGCGATATCGATAATCCCCCATAAACTTGTATCTTGTAACGTAGGCTTTCATGTTTTCGTCATATTTGTAAAGCGCTTGATTAAAAAGCAACTCGTACCCTGCTTTTTCCCATCTTTTGCAATCTTCACAGATTGTTTTTTCGGACATCTGCCTTCCGCAACCGGGACATGAGGTCTTAAAATCAATTTTTTCGAATTTTTGGCGACAAGCTTTGCAAACAACTGATTGCTCCAACGGTCTAAACGAAAATAAAAAGTCAAAAGTCATGTTCTGTTTTAGTCTTCTTCCGCATAATAAGCACTCATTCATTTACAATATCGCCCTGCCTTTCGATTCATCCTTTTAATCTGTTCAATCGAGCCTTTGATTCGCTTGGTATAATTGTCGCAAAAAAATCTCACGTGTCCGTCCGGCCTTTCACTGCTTCTTCCGGCACGTCCAGCAATCTGAACAAGCGCAGGCAGATTGAATTCCGATGCGTCTGCACAAAGAACCAAAACGTTCAGCTTTGGAAAAGTCACTCCGCGTTCCAAAATCGTCGTCGTCACCAAGTAACGATATTTGCCGTCACGCATGGCCTGAACCTTCTCGATTCTTTCCGGATCCCCTGCATGAACCGTTGTTCCCGAACAACTTTCAGACAAAATTTCATGAAGGATTTCATGAACCTTTTCCAACAAATCGATTGTCGGCACGAAAACCAAAAAAGGATATCCCTCATTTTCAAATTCCGTCAAAGATTTTTTAACCGCACCAGGAATTCTTTCAGAAAAAAGCTTTTCCCTTAACCGAAAGCAACAAACGACTTTGGGGACAGGAAGCGGATTTTGATGAAATCTAATCGGAAGGTAAATCACGTCGATTTCCTTCTTTTTTATCCTTCTTTGCAGTTTTTCATCAGGAGTTGCCGTCAAAAAAAGTCGAGTTCCGCCTGCTTTTAATGCATTTTTAGCAGCATATTCAAGCGATTCATTGCCAAGAAACGGAAAAGAATCGACTTCATCAATAATCATCAAATCAAACGCCCGATAAAAACGCATCAACTGGTGCGTCGTACACAGTACGAACTGAGTATAGCGATATTTTGCATTTGAACGACTATGAAGACAGATGATGTCAATCGTTGCAAAAGCCGCTTTCAATCTTGGGAAAAGCTCATTAATCACGTCGATTCTCGGTGCGGCAAAACAGATACGCTTGCCTTTGATCAAAGCATCCTGTAACGTGGCAAAGGTCATCTCTGTCTTGCCGGCACCGGTAACTGCCCACAACAGATGGTCTCCAGGCAAAGATGCCGCTTTTAGCAAAGAATCGGATGCCGTTTTTTGCTGATTCGACAGCTTTCCGTGCCAACTCAAAACATCCGAACCATATTTTTGAAAGGCGTTGGGCTCTTTGATGCTGTATAATATAGTAGAAGTCGACATTCTACCGAGCATGATGCAATGGGGGCAATAGAAATCACCGTTTGGCAGCAAAACTTCCTTTAAAGGGGTTTTTTTGCCGCAACGTTGGCAAAAAAGAAACTTTTTATCAATTTTGACAGCGGGACGCTTTTCCAAAGAAGGCAGTTCATTGAGTTCTTCTTCATCCTCCCTGCAAGAAATTGCCGTTGTTTGACGTCCATAAAACATTTCAACATTAATCATCAAACTCATCCCCCTAATATATAAATACGCAAAAATCATCCAAAATTCTTTTGAAAGGACAAAAAAATGAATCAACCCTACCTGACTATCAAAGAAGACGGCTCAGTTGAGCAAACCATCAAAAAATCACAGTTCATCTGCTGTATTTTTAGAATAAAAAACGAGGAACAAGCCCAAGAAATACTTGCAAAGCAGCGTTCTTTGCATAAAAAAGCGACCCACATCTGCTTCGCTTATATGACTGGCGATCAAGACCAGATTCAGCGCGAGTCGGACAACGGAGAACCGCAAGGAACTGCGGGCGTTCCCATCCTTGAAGTTTTGAAAGCAAATAAGATTCATGACGTTTTGGCAATCGTCATTCGTTACTTCGGCGGAATCAAGCTGGGAGCAGGAGGCTTGATCAGGGCCTACAGCAGTTCATGTGCTCAAGCAATCGAAGCCGTCGGCATCGTCAAGCGAGTCATTCAAACAAAAGTCACCATAACAATCGAATATCCGCTTTGGGGCAAACTGCAAAATTTCTTGACAAACGAAAAAATTGCCTTGCTTGACACGATTTACACCGACAAGATTCAAGCCGTCATCTGTGTCGATTCCGACAAGATTAGTGATTGCAAACAAAAGATAATGGATCTGCTTGCCGGAAATTGCCTGTTTGAAACAGGAACAGATATTTTAAATTATGTCCAGCTGGAAATCCCGTGACTTTAGTCATGGGATGGATAGGCCCTGTCAAGCTCTGTAAGGAGCTTTTTTTCATCTCATTGTATTTTTGATCGTTTATATATTTCTCGACTGATTCTTTACTCATATTAACTGACGTGCTAATGTAGTAACCAGGCAATCATAAATGCCGCCCCAGGACTGGGACCGCCGAATTTTTGGGTATCGACGCAAGAAAATAAAGGCGTTTCTGTCTTTGAACGCTTTGATGGCGCTAGGCGGTACCTCGCTAGGCGGAAAGATGATTAAGACATGAACATGGTCAGGCATAACTTCCATTTTTTCGATTACAATTTCGTTATTCTCGGCTACTTGCCATAGGATCTCCTTCATTTCGTTTGATAACTCATTAGTAGTAAAAGTTTTATGACAATATTTAGTGAAATCGCAATCAAAAAAGAGCCGAGAAATCTCAGCTCTTTTTTGATATTAGCTTTATATGCGCAAAAAGAGCCGGGAAAAAACTCCGTCTCAAATTGAAAAAACGGATGATTTGAAATCAATTGCAAATCTGATCCGCTTTTCGGATGCAGGACGATCGCCTTCCATGATGTAAATCGTCGAAAATAGCGCAGACGGTAAATTTGACTGAGATCTTGGCTGAATTGGCTAAGCAGTACTGCTTCTTGAGAAAAGTAGTTTTTATTCATTAGAAATAAAAAAAGCTGGACAAAGTCAGTCGCATCCCGACCGCCTTCGTTCGGCTTTTCTTTTAATTCAAGAGAGAAACGGGACTTTTTTCCCAGACTCTACTTGTTTTTCTTTGACTCAGAACCGGAGAGTTTCAAAACCAAATTTCTTATAAAATTCAGCAACGGTTGCCTCGTATCGCCTACGAGCCCGATAACTTCAACGAAGATTTCAAGACCAAACAGAGTCGCCACCGTCAAAAGCAAAGATCCCCACAAATTTGAAAATGAATAAAGCAGTGAAATGCAGGAGAAAATCAGCGCTATTCCATAAATAACAAGAACCGTCTGCGTATGACTCAATCCCATCTGCATCAATCGATGATGCAGATGATGCTTGTCGGCTTGTGAAATTGGGCGATTGTTCAGCTTGCGCCGCAAAATGGCGTACACCGTATCGGTAATCGGAACGCCCAAAATGATTACAGGAATAATAATCGTGATGAACGTTGCATTTTTCAAACCATAAAGGGAAAAAACCGAAATCATGAATCCGATGAACAGTGAACCCGTATCACCGAGGTAAATTTTCGCCGGGTGAAAATTATATGGCAAAAATCCAGCGAGTGCGGCTACCATCGTAAACATCATGATCGAAACAAAAGTATTCGTCACGTTTAAAAAGAAATATCCCGTCACGGCACTGGTAGTCAATGCAATTATCGCCACGCCGCAAGCCAAACCATCGAGTCCATCAATCAGGTTCACGGCATTCGTGATGGCAGCAACCCAAAGAAGCGTGATCGGCAAGCTCAGCCAACCAAGCTGAACGGTTCCCACAAACGGTATCGTCAACGTTGTCATCCTGATTCCTGCTGCAAAATACACGACCAGAGACGCAAGCAGGATTCCGAACATTTTTTGTCTCGGTTTCAATTCATAAATATCATCAATAATTCCAGTCAAGATAATCAAAACTTCTGCAGCAAACAATGGCCAAATCTGATCGCTTGGATATTGATTTCTGAGCAATGCGAAGTTTGCGATATTAAATGCGATAAAAATCGCCAATCCGCCCATTGTCGGCATTGGCACTTTGTTAACGCGTCTTGCATTCGGGTTGTCCACTGCGCCGATTTTTAGCGCAAGTCCTCGAATCAAAGGAGTCAAGGCAAGCGACAGCAAAAACGTCGCAGCCATTGATGCAAGTATCTTATACATATGCCGTCCTCTTTCTGTTAGTTCACTGTGCGCAAACACGGCCGATTCCGCACAACAAATCTGCAAGCATGAAAACCCACAAGTACAGAATACATTTTACCATAAGAGTAAAACAAATAAAAGACGAGGTCCCAAATCATGAAAATGATGATAACATCCGCAAAACTGACGCGAAAAAAGTCTCGGTTCACGCTTTAATTAAACTAAATACCGAACAAAGACGGCCTTTGTCCGGTATTTTTTCAATTTTGATATATGAAAACAGAATTTTTATCAAATGCAGCACCGTGCATCGCCTGCTCAATCAATTCGTCAAGAATGGCTTACTAGCAAAATACCGATTTTTGAAATCTGCCCGTAAAAAGCAGTCCTCGGTTACATACAATGCCTCCTTTTGGACGTTTTGATACATGAAAATGAAAACAGACTTTTTACTTATTCCAGCATGATAATTGTCGTGCACACGAAAAAAACCCGGGTTAGATTTGCATTGATTGCAAATCGTCCGGATTTTCAATTTGAGGCATAGTGTTTGCCATTCTCTTTTAAGGACGTTTTTATGATCTGAAAAACGTTTTAGAACTACTTTTTCAAATGATAGCTGTACGTTGACACAATGATATTTTCCCTGGAACCAAGTGCTTGACGCAATCTGAAACTCGTTTGGTTGTGCAAAATATTCTGCCATGGTTTTTTAGGAACAAATTGCGGCACGAGCACGGTCACGGAGTAATTTCGATTGACCGAATCTTTGGCGATAACGTCACAGAATCTGATAACCGGAGCTACGACTGAACGATAAGACGAGTGCAAATCGACAAATCGCACGTCAGGAAACGCCATCTTGAATTCATTTACCGTCTCATGCTCCTTTTTAGGATTGGCATCAAACGAAACGTGCATCGCAATGACGTTTTCACTGATTGAACGCGCATAGTTGATGGCTCCCGTAGTGACGTGCGTTACCGAGCTGACAAGAACGATCACGGTCGAACCGCTGTAGTTATGCAATTGCTGTTCTTCGCTCAAACGCAGCTGCGCCGCAACCGCAACATAGTGAGCATGAATCTTGTAGAATGCAAACAAAAGCAAAGGCATGATTACAAGATACGGCCAAACGTTGCTGAAATGAAGGAAGAACAAGAAGACGACAAGCGCAAGGGAAATCAGAGCACCCAACAAGTTGAAAAACGAATTCAAGATCCAATGCCTGCCTCGTTCGCGATACCAGTGAATAATCATTCCCGACTGCGACAAGGTAAACGGCACGAACACGCCCACTGCATAAAGCGGAATCAACAAGTTTGTCTGTCCATGAAAAATAAAGATCAGGACAATCGCACCGACAGCAAGCGAAATAATCCCGTTTGAGTAGCCTAAGCGATCGCCTTTGTCCATAAACATATGAGGCATGAATTTATCTTTTGCAAGATTATATGCCAAAATCGGAAATGCCGAAAAACCAGTATTTGCAGCAACGGCCAAAATCATTGCGGTCGAAAGCTGCAAGAGGTAAAAGAACAAGCCATGACCAAACACGGCAATCCCGATTTGAGAAAGCACCGTTTGCTTGCCGTTCGGCAAAATTCCAAGATAATAACTCAAAAACGTAATGCCGCCAAAGAAAATACCCAAAATGACGGCCATAATTGCCAACGTATTGGCAGCATTCTTGCGCTTCGGCTCTTTAAAGTTCGGCACGGCATTGCTGATGGCTTCAACGCCCGTCAGGGAAGATGAACCGGCCGAAAAAGCTTTTAAAAACAAAATCATCGTCATGCCGGGAACCGCTTGACCAACATGAGCACAGGCAGAATATTCAATTTTGCCCGTTGCAATGTTGAACAGTCCCCAACCGATCATTGCGACAATCATCACGACGAAGAAGTAGACCGGAACCGTCAAAAACGAAGCAGATTCACGCATCCCGCGCAGATTAAGCGTCATAATGAACAAAACGATAATGACTGAAATTGCAATGCTTTGATTGCTGAGTGCGGGAACTGCGGACGTAATTGCTTCAGTCCCGGACGTAACGGAAACAGCGACCGTCAGCATATAATCGACCAAAAGAGAACCACCGGCAACAAGACCCGCACTGGTCCCCCAATTTTTTGTCGCAACAACGTATGCGCCGCCACCAGAAGGATAAGCATTGATGATCTGGCGGTATGAAATCGTGATTGCAAAAAGCAAGACGAGCACGATTCCGGCCGCCGGCAAGGCATACCAGGTAGCTGCAGCAGACAGTACCAATAAGGCAGTCGTAATCTGTTCAGTACCATATGCAACTGAAGATAAAGCATCAGACGATAATAAAGCCAAGGCTTTGAACTTGGTCAAGGACTGACCGCCCTCATCAGCTGTTTTCAATGGTTCCCCAATTAACAGCCTTTTTAAATAACGATACATAGCGATTTTTCTCCTTTGTAAAAAACAACTCCCGAAATACCTCAAATCCGTAAGTTGCAAATTATCAATGTATTAATTACGCTGTATTCATACATTTTACACCATTAGTCAAATTAATGCACACCCAACCCATGCATCGATTCAAGTGTTGTAAATACGATTTATTATATAGCCTTTTACAAATTAATTCAAGAAGCTTGCAAGCGTAAACAAATAATCCCGAGAACCGCTCGACTCGATCCTCGGGATTATCGCCAAATTTATGACTTTTTACATCATGCCGCCTTGTGGCATTTGCGGAGCAGTTTCCTTTGGTTCCGGCTTGTCAGCAACGACTGCTTCAGTCGTCAACAGCAAAGCTGATACGGAAGCTGCATTTTGCAGTGCGGAACGAGTTACCTTGGTTGGATCGACGATGCCTTCCTTAACCATGTCAACCCATTCATCGGTTGCGGCATTATAACCAATTCCTGGTTCCTGTTCCTTAAGTTTTTCAACGATTACGGAGCCTTCCAAACCTGCATTTTCGGCAATTTGACGAACAGGTTCTTCCAAAGCGCGCTTAACGATATTGATACCCGTTTGAACGTCGCCGCTTTCCTTCAAATCTGCAACAGCACCGATGACGTTTACCAATGCCGTGCCGCCGCCAGGAACGAAGCCTTCTTCAACGGCTGCGCGCGTAGCATTCAAAGCATCTTCAATGCGATACTTGCGTTCCTTCAATTCAGTTTCGGTTGCGGCACCGACCTTGATGACGGCAACGCCACCGGCAAGTTTTGCCAAACGTTCCTGCAGCTTTTCGCGATCGAAATCGGAAGTCGTTTCGGCAATTTGCTTTCTAAGCTGATCAACGCGTTCCTTGATTTGTGCCTTGTCGCCTGAACCTTCAACAATCGTCGTGTTCTCCTTTGTAACCGTAACGCGACCTGCGGTACCAAGCTGATTGATCGTTGCATCCTTGAGCTGCAAGCCAAGATCGTCAGTAATCACCGTTGCGCCCGTCAAAATAGCAATATCCTGCAGCATTGCCTTGCGACGATCGCCAAATCCAGGAGCTTTGACCGCAACAACGTTAAACGTGCCGCGAATCTTGTTCAAAACAAGCGTTGGCAATGCTTCACCGTCAACATCGTCAGCGATGATCAGCAATGGACGACCTTGTTCAACGATTGATTGAAGCAATGGCAAAATTTCCTGAATGTTTGAAATCTTCTTGTCCGTTACCAAAATGTACGGATTGTCAAGGTCTGCTTCCATCTTGTCATTGTCGGTTACCATGTACTGTGACAAATAACCGCGATCAAACTGCATCCCTTCAACAACGTCAAGCGAAGTATCAATACCCTTTGATTCTTCAATCGTAATTACGCCGTCATTGCCGACCTTTTCCATTGCGTCGGCAATAAGTTTGCCTGTTTCTTCATTTGCAGAAGAGATGGCTGCGATTTGAGCAATGTCACTCTTTGATTCAACCTTGTGAGACATTTTCCTCAATGCGTCAACGGCAGCTTTCGTTGCAAGTTCAATCCCGCGACGAATGCCGACAGGGTTTGCACCTGCAGTAACGTTTTTCATGCCTTCATTTACGATTGCCTGAGTCAAAACAGTTGCCGTTGTCGTTCCGTCGCCTGCGATATCGTTCGTCTTCGAAGCAACTTCCGCAACAAGCTTTGCTCCCATGTTTTCAAAATGGTCTTCCAATTCAATTGCTTTGGCAATCGTTACGCCGTCATTCGTAATCGTCGGGGCACCGTATGATTGTTCCAGGACAACATTGCGCCCCTTGGGACCGATTGTCGATTTGACAGTATCTGCAAGCTTGTCAACACCTGCAAGCATCTTTGAACGAGCATCTTCTGAAAACTTGATTTCCTTTGCCATTATTAATTTCACCTCATAAAAATTCTTGAATTATGAACAAAACCGTCGTTATTCAACAACTGCAACGATGTCGTTTTCGTGAACTACCAAATACTTTTCGCCTTCATAGCTCACTTCTGTTCCGGCATACTTGTCAAACACGACCGTATCTCCTTCCTTGACAGAAGGAACGACTTTTTCACCGTTATCAAGGACACGTCCTGTACCAACGGCCAATACTTTGCCCGTTTGCGGCTTTTCTTTTGCATTGCTTGCAAGAACGATTCCGCCAACGGTTTGTTCCTCTTCTTTTTGAACCTCTAAAATGACACGATCTCCTAATGGTTTAAGCACGTTATATCCCTCCAAAGTCTTTTTTAGCACTCTCAACATTTAAGTGCTAACTAATTACAATTCTTACTATAACCACTTTCGGAATTAATTGCAAGCATTTTTTATCACTCTCATGCAAAGAGTGCTAAAAACATGTTTTAAAACCGCATCAGACCGCGCTTTTCAACAAATCAAAAAAGTTGTTAAGGTTTGGTAAAGGCCACTTCAAGCTCTTATGTGCTATAATGGTAAAAGCTCAAAATCGAAAAGAAAGAAGGCTCTTATTTGAATAAACAAAATTCAGCCAACGGCCTTGCATTAACAAGCGCCTATCTTTTCATCATGATTTGCCAACTCATGATTCCTCATTATTTCCGCAACGGGCCTGCTTACCTGATTTGCACGCTCATTTGGCTGCTTGGCGCTTTAGCGATGATTTTTCTTAATAGAAGGTTTTCGTTTAAAAACCCCATCGATTCGACTGAGAAATGCACTCAAGCTACGCATGAAGCAATTTTGATCGGTCTTGGTCTTATCGCAACGCTCGCTTCACAAATACTGCTCACTACCTTTGAGGTCAACGTTTTGCATCAGCCGTCCGGATCAGAAAATACCAACATGTTCATTGAGATTATTCACCAATATCCGTACTATTTCCTGTGTCCGGTCATTGCGGCTCCAATTACCGAGGAACTTGTTTTCAGAAAATTTTTCTTCGGCAATTTTTCAAGCGTGCTCCCCAAATTAATCTGCGCGCTGATCTCAAGCACTGTATTTTCAATAGGTCACAGCGACGGACACTTTATCGTCTATGCGGCAATCGGACTCATTTTATGCTATGTCTATGAAGAAAGCGGCAAAATCAGAACCAGCATGATCGTGCATATGCTGATGAATCTGACGGTCATACTCATCAATCTATAAAAAAAGCCGGAAAGAAAAACTTTCCGACTGAGTTCTTAAGATTGTTTCTCCAAATCAAGGAAGTAAATCAAAGTTTGGAGCTCATTCGTAAGATCGACGTTTTGGACCAGCACGGACTCAGGCACTGATATCCTGAGCGGCGTAAAGTTCAAAATTCCCTTGACTCCTACTTCAATCAAATCGTTCGTAACTCCTTGAGCAACATTGGCAGGAACCGTTAAAATCACGATTTCGATCTGCTGAATCTTGAGCTGTTCCTTCATATCCTCCATCGGATAAATGGGAACGCCGCTTTGAATCGTTCCGGTAATTTCTTCGTTGATGTCAAATGCAGCATTGATTCTGACGTTGTTGCTTTTATGAAAATTGAAGTTGAGCAACGCATGACCAAGATTGCCGACGCCGATCAAAGCAACGTTTGTCAGCTTATCCTGGTTGAGCGTCTTTTTGAAAAATTCCAAAAGATTCTCGACATCATAGCCATAGCCACGTTTTCCAAGTGCTCCAAAATAAGAAAAGTCCCGGCGGATAGTCGCAGAGTCAACTTTGACCGCATCAGCCAGTTCATTTGAACTGACGCGTTTTTTGCCGGCATCTGACAACATATTCAGGTAGCGATAATAAATCGGCAAACGTTTGGCCGTAGCCTTGGGAATATTTTGCGATGTCATAGGATAGTCCCCCTGTCTGTCATGCTTACTTATAAATTTTAGCATACAAATTCAAACATTAAAACAAAAAAGTTACTTAATTCACAAACTTTGATACAAAGCGTGATTGATATAAAGCTCTTCTAAACGCTTACATAAAATGCTTGTGAATATTTTCCACAATCAATGAAAAGGTGAACCAAATGATACTCTTACAAGTTCAACAAGTTGCCCGCTATTTTGGGGCAGATACTTTGTTTGAAAATGTCAGCTTAGATGT
This sequence comes from Ligilactobacillus ruminis ATCC 27782, assembly GCF_000224985.1. Taxonomy (NCBI): domain Bacteria; kingdom Bacillati; phylum Bacillota; class Bacilli; order Lactobacillales; family Lactobacillaceae; genus Ligilactobacillus; species Ligilactobacillus ruminis. The sequence goes on along the minus strand of NC_015975.1, from coordinate 647,934 downwards.
TTCAGACAACTCGCGAATTGCGCTCGTCGGTCGAAACGGTGTCGGAAAATCGACGCTGCTTAAGATGATTATCGGAAACGAGTCGCCCGATGCGGGCCAGATAACCAAGAAAAAAGGCTTGACAATCGGCTATCTCGCCCAAAACACCGGACTTGAATCAGATAAAACGATTTATGCTGAAATGCTCAGCGTTTTCGAAAGACTTCAAATCATGGAAAAAAATCTGCACGAAATGGAAGCAAAAATTGCAGATCCAGGTGCAGATCATTCATCTTCCGAATATTCTCAGCTTTTGAACCAATATGATCAGCTGCTTCATGACTTTAAAGAACAAAACGGATACGGCTACGAAGCAGAAGTTCGTTCAGTGCTTCATGGTTTTCACTTTGAACAAGAGGACTATGATCGCAAAATATCATCGCTTTCCGGTGGTCAAAAAACGCGACTTGCCTTGGCAAAACTGCTTTTGGAACAACGTGATCTTCTTATTTTGGACGAACCTACGAACCATCTTGATATCGACACTTTAACCTGGCTTGAAGGATACGTCCAAAACTATAAAGGTGCGCTGCTCATTGTTTCGCACGACCGCTATTTTCTTGATCGAATCGTCAACGAAGTCTATGAAATCAGTCATCATCACAGCAGCTACTACAAAGGAAATTATTCGGCATATATCGATCAAAAGGCCGAACGACTTCGCCAGGATTGGAAAAATTATGAAAAGCAGCAGGCCGAAATTTCCAAACTGGAAGATTTTGTAAACAAAAACCTGGTTCGTGCCTCAACCACCAAACGTGCACAAAGTCGCAGAAAGCAGCTTGAAAAAATGGAACGTCTCGAGCGTCCTGAAGGAGATGAAAAAGGACCACATTTCAAATTCACGGCCGATTCTCAAAGCGGAAACATCGTTTTAACCGTCAAAGATGCCGCAATCGGATATGACGGTCATATCATTTCTTCGCCAATCAATATCGATCTGAGAAAAAATCAGGTCATGGCCATCGTTGGTCCAAACGGAATCGGAAAATCAACGCTTTTAAAAAGCGTCTTAGGTCAAATTCCGTTTGTCAAAGGCAGCTCTGAATTTGGCACGAACGTCAAAGTCGGATACTACGATCAGGAACAGCATAACCTGCATGACAAAAAAAACGTTTTAAACGAGCTTTGGGATGATCATCCGACAACGCCGGAAAAAGATATTCGTTCAATACTTGGAAGTTTTCTTTTTATCGGTGATGATGTTTCCAAAGTTGTTCACAATCTGTCGGGCGGCGAAAAGGCACGTCTGCTTTTAACCAAACTCGCCATGAAGCATGATAATTTCTTGATTCTTGACGAACCGACCAACCACCTTGACATCGACAGCAAAGAAGTCCTTGAAAATGCCGTTATGGACTTTAACGGAACCGTTTTGTTCGTTTCACATGACCGCTATTTTATCAACAAGGTAGCCACTTGTGTCCTCGAAATTGCTCCGCAAGGTTCGACGCTTTATCTCGGTGACTATGACTATTATCTCGAAAAAAAGGCAGAACAAGAAGAAATTGCCGCTGCCAAATCAACAGCCGAAACCCCGATTGAAAATTCTTCAAAAGAAGTCTCAACCGGAAAAGTCAATTATCAGCAAGGAAAGGAACGTCAAAAACAAGAACGCAAACTAAAACGCAGCGTTGAAGAATTTGAACAACTCGTCGAAAAACTTGACGCTCAAAAAAATGACTTGGAAAATCAGATGTCCTCACCTGAAAACTATAATGACTTGGAAAAAATGGGCGAACTTCAGGCAAAGCTGCAGGAAATTTCCAAAAAACTCGCTGAAGCAGAAGAAAACTGGGAACAAGCAAGCATGGAGCTGGAAGAATTCTTGGCTTGATCAAATAAGGCTTCTGAAACGCACAACCGTTTCAGAAGCCTTATTTTTATTGGATGAGACCTTTCAATTACGTTTTTTTCGTAATTTCCGCACTGAAGACCCCACGTCTGAATTTTTCGCATCAAAAAAAGGATCTTTCCCGTCTTTTGGAAAAATCCTTTTTATTTTCAAGCTGTTTATGACGTGTTTTAGATCCAATCAAATTCCAGACTCGGATCAGCGTTAAGATCCAATCCTCCTCTGATTCCTGCAAGATATGCTTCGTAACCGGCAGCTCCGATCATTGCCGCATTGTCACCGCAAAGTCTGAGCGGTGCCTTGATCAATTCAACATCGTCGAATGCCTGAAGCTCTTCATCAAGACGAGTCCGCAAGCCCTGATTAGCCGCGACTCCTCCGGCAAGAATAAGTTGTTTTACCGGAAATTCTTTCAGGCAGCGAACCGTTTTTTCTGCCAAAACGTCGACGACGCTTTGTTGAAAGCTGGCAGCAAGATCGTTTTCATCAAGTTTTTCGCCTATTTGGTCGGCATGATGAACCGTATTGATGAATGCGCTCTTTAACCCGCTGAAGCTAAAATCGAAATTGTCCTCTTTTTCCATTGCGCGCGGAAAATGGAACGTATCATGACCTTTGTGCGCCATCTCATCAATCTGTTTTCCGGCCGGATATGTCAGGCCAAGGACGCGCCCGACCTTATCATAAGCTTCACCGCAGGCATCGTCTCTTGTTTCGCCGATAATCTTGAAATCATAAGGACCGCTTAAATAGACCAGTTCGGTATGACCGCCTGAAACAAGCAGCGCCAATGCCGGAAAATGCAGTTCTCCTGCAAACCTTGCGGCGTAAATGTGTCCTGCCATGTGATTAACCGGAACAAGCGGCAAATCATGAGCATACGCAACCGTTTTTGCAGCAGTCACGCCAACGAGCAGCGAACCAACCAAGCCTGGTCCGTAAGTAACGGCGACCGCATCCAAATCATCATAGTCGACGTTTGCTTCACACAATGCGTCATCGATACAGTACGTAACCTGTTCAATATGATGGCGACTCGCCACTTCCGGAACAACGCCTCCAAAACGCTTGTGGCTTTTGATTTGGGTTGCCACAATGTTGGAAAGAATTTTATTTCCGTTTTCAATCACGGCCACGCTTGTTTCATCACAACTTGATTCAAAGGCCAAAATGAGATTTCTGTCTTCAGCCATTCGTCATTCGTTCCTTTCTCTTGTTGGCATTGATGCTGTAAACCATTTCGATGGCATCTTCTGCCGGACTGTCAGTATAGTAGTCTTTTTTCACGATTCGATCGACAAAGCCTGCAAAACGGTATGCCTCATGGGCATTAACGTTGCTTTGTCTGACTTCAAGACTGACTTTTCTGAGACCCCTTTTGTCTGCTTCGTCAATCAAAGTTTTAATCAGCATCTGACCCAATCCTAAGTTTTGATAAGGAGGCAAAACGGCAATATTCCGTGATATGCGCCTCATACGTTGCGTATTTCATGTCGCATCCCGCAAAACCGACCATCTCATCGTTGTGGCGGACTACCAGATACAGCGTTCTTTCCTGCTCCCTGATCTGAGCTTCGAAGTTTTCAAAATTCCAAGGAGTCTGCCCCTTATAGACTGCACGTTCGATATCCAAAATTTCGGGAATATCCGGAACGACTGCGCGCACGAAGAGATATTCATACCCCTTGACTTTGACGTTTCTGCATTTAAATTCCAATTGACCGTCATTTTTACTGCCAAACAAGCGGTTGAAGCCAGTTTTAAATTTTTTCAACATAGGAGTCATGCTCATCTTTCCCCTCCGGATGTTTCTCAAGCCATTGAGCCTCAGCTTGGGTCATTCGCAAATAATTTGGAACAAAATCGTTGACGTCGACGCATTTTTCCTTTTCGCCAAGCATCCCCAAAATGTCTGCTCGAGGATAATTGAAACCAAAAGAAGAAATGATGCCGTTTTTGCATTTTTCATTAATCAAATCAGAATAGGCCTGCGCATCCTTGCCGATAAAAATCACGCTTTCTGAAGCAAATTTTTCACACAAATCAGCAATTGCAATATGCCGGTCGGACATAACCGTTTGCAAAAGACCGTTTTCATCATAGCGGTAAGCCCCGGCGAAGACGTTGCCGCGCCTTGCGTCAAACAACGGCACAAGAACGCTTTTTTCCGTTTTTGGAAATGCAGCGGCCAAAACTTCAAGACTCGATACGCCCGCCAATTCTTTGTCCAACGTGTATGCCAAAGTCTTAGCGGTTGCAGCTCCGATTCTCAAACCGGTATACGAACCGGGGCCCTTTGCCACCACGATTCGATCAAGCTCACAAGGTTTGAGTCTTGCATCTTCCATCAGCCGCTCAATCAGCGGCAACAGCTTCACGCTGTGATTTTTCGTTTTCGTACAGGTCGCCTGACTGAGCAAATTGCCATCTTCCAAAACGGCCACGCTCAATGGCTGATTGGAAGTATCAATCGCTAGAATTTTCATTAATTATCGTCCTTTTTGTCTGTATAATCTTCCATATGATATCTTAACATAAACCGACTGGTTTTGAAGTGAAAAATCTGATAAAGATTCAAAAAACGACTTCTAATCTTTTTAACGCTCAAAATTTGCGGCAAAAAAGGATCGGGATAAACCCGATCCTTTTTTGTCTATTTCAAAATTTCAGCAACGTAATGCCCAAATTCGCTTGTTTTCAGCGTCGTTGCTCCATCCATCTTTTCGGCAAAGTCAATCGTGACATGCTTGTTTGAAATCGCCTTTGCAACTGCTCTTTCAATCAACTCTGAAACTTCGATCCATCCAAGGTAATCAAACATCATTGCTCCCGACAAAATAATCGAGGTCGGATTGAGTTTGTCTTGTCCTGCAAATTGCGGTGCGGTTCCGTGCGTTGCCTCAAAAATGGCTCGCCCCGTCTGATAATTAATATTTGCTCCGGGAGCAATACCGATGCCCCCGACTTGTGCCGCCAACGCATCCGAAATGTAATCTCCGTTAAGATTCATTGTTGCGGCAACATCGAATTTATCCGGATAAAGCAGCGTTTGCTGAAAGAAATTGTCGCAAATGACGTCGCTTACGAAAACTTTAGCCTCGTTCTTCTTTTGTTCGGCAGCCTCCTTGCCGCAAGTCTTGAAGACCTCATCATATTCAGGCTGAGTAAACACTTCATTGCCATAAGCCAAGCAAGCATCATAGCCCCACTGTTTAAACGAGCCTTCAGTCTTTTTCATGATGTTTCCTTTATGCACGAGCGCCACGTTTTTTCTTCCGTGACCAAGCGCATAATCAATTGCAGCTTTGACCAACCGCACGCTTCCTTCTTTTGAGATCGGCTTGATCGCAAAAGCGGAAGTCTTCGGAAAGCGAACCTTTTCCAACTGACCTTCTTCTTCAAGCAGTGCTTTCAATTTTTCAGCTCCGGTGCTGCCTTCCGCAAAATCAATCCCCGCATAGATATCTTCCGTGTTTTCCCGAAAAATTGCAATGTCGACTTTTTCAGGTTCCTTGACCGGAGACGGCGTTCCTTCATAGTATTTGACCGGTCTGAAACATGCATAAAGATCGAGCTTTTGTCGAAGCGTCACGTTGATTGAGCGATGGCCTTTGCCAACGGGCGTTGTCAGCGGTCCTTTGATTGCAACAAGGTTTTCCCTGAGCGTTTCAAGCGTTTCGTCCGGAAGCCATTGTCCCGTTTGGTCAAATGCAGTCTGCCCGGCCAAAAGCGGAATCCAGTCAACGGCTTTTTGCCCCGCATATGCCTTTTTGATGGCCGCATCAAAAACTTCTTTTGCGGCAGCCCAAATCTCAGGTCCGATTCCGTCGCCTGAAATAAACGGAATCTGCGGATTATCAGGGACGGTCAGCTTTCCGTCTGTCATCGTAATCTTTTCACTCATAAAAATACCCCTCGCTAATCATTGACATCCGGAAGATAGTGGCGCTCGTCAGGTCCGACGTATTCGGAACACGGACGAATCAAAGTCTTTTCGCGACGCTGTTCCATTACGTGCGCCAACCATCCGGCAGTTCTGCAGGCCGCAAAAATCGTCGTAAAGACATCCTTTTTCAAACCGACGCAATGATAAATCAAAGCCGTATAGTAATCAACGTTAGGATACAGCCCTTTTTCCTTCAGCATATAGTCGGCAATTTCTGTTTGAACTTCAAAGAAATACGTATTGCCGGTACGTTTGGCCATTTTTTCCGCAATCGGACGCAAAATCTTCGCACGCGGATCTCCGTGCTTGTAGATTCTGTGACCGAACCCCATCACCTTTCGTCCGCGCTTGAACGCATCTTTTACGTAATCAATCGGATCCATGTCATGATCGTAAATTTTTTCAAGCATTTCAAAAACGCGTTCGTTCGCTCCGCCGTGAAGCGGTCCTTTCAATGCGCAAACAGCGGCCGTCAAACATGAATAATAATCTGCAAAAGTCGAAGCCACGACTCTTGCCGTGAAAGTCGATGCATTGAATTCATGATCAGCCTGAAGAATCATGACGGTTGAAAACATCTTGGCCAATTCTTCATCCGGTCTTTCACCGGTCAGCATGTACAAGAAGTTTTCAACGACGCCCATCTTCTCATCAACGTCAATCAACGGCTCGTTGTTTCTGATTCTGACGATTGCCGCAATGACCGTCAGCATCTTCGCCAAAATGCGAGGCGGTTCATCGTGCTCCACGTCGTTCGTAGTCCCAAGCAATGAAGTCGTCGTGCGCAGGATGCTCATCGGATGCTGCGGTTCGCGGGCAATATACAACAGAAGCCGAACGGTTTCTGCCGGCAAAACCATCTTGCGAACAAGCATCTTGCGAAACTTTTGCAGTTCCTCTTTGTTTGGCAGACGTCCGTACCACAATAAATAAACAACCTCTTCAAAAGATGCCTGACAAATTTCTTCAATCGGGTAGCCGCTGTATGTCAGTCTGGCATTTTTCGTTGAACTGATGCTGGTTTGATCGATAACGACCCCAGCCAATCCTCTTGGCAAATCCATAAAAAACCTCCTTAATGCAAATGCAGTCCTCAAAAATAAGTTATTTGTCCTCTAAAACGTACTGCAAAATTCCGCCGGTTTTATAGTATTCCTCGTCAATCGGCGCGTCAAATCTTACTTTTGCCTCGAATTCGATTTGATGATCATCGTTTTTTGCAGTTACATGAGCCATTTTGTCCTCAAGCTCGAGTTCAAACGCTTCCGAGCCATCAAGACCCAAGCTGTCAGCATTTTCTCCCGGAAGATACTGCAGCGGCAAAACTCCCATCATGACAAGATTTGAACGATGGATTCGTTCAAAGCTTTCTGCAATGACGGCTTTGACTCCCAGAAGTTTGACGCCTTTAGCGGCCCAGTCGCGCGACGATCCCATTCCGTAGTCCTTTCCAGCCAAAACGACTGACCCGATTCCGTGTTTGCGATAGTTCATCGCCGCCTCGTAAATCGTCGTATCCTTTTCATCAAGCCAATCATACGTGAAACCGCCGCTCTTTCCTTTTGCCAATTTGTTTTTCAAGCGAATATTGGCAAGCGTTCCGCGCACCATCACCTCATGATTGCCGCGACGCGAACCGTAGGAATTGAAATCGCGCACCGCAACGCCATGCTCCTTCAAATACCTTCCGGCAGGAGTGTCAGGGCCGATAAAACCCGCAGGCGAAATGTGGTCAGTCGTGATGGTATCGCCCAACTTGGCCAAAACACGCAGTCCGGACAGATGCGCTTGTCCGCCCTTATCGTCAAAAAACGGTGCAGAAGCCAGGTAAGTGGATTTTTCATCCCACTCATAAGTTTCGCCAACCGGCGGAACGAGTCTGTTCCATACCTTGTTTTGCTTAAAGATGCCGTTGTAATTTTCGGAAAAAAGCTCAGGTTTAACGTAATTATGAATGCAATCCGTGATTTCTTCAGGTTCAGGCCAGATTTCTTTCAAATAGACGCCTTTTCCTTCAGAATCTTTGCCAAGCGGCTGATGTTCCAAATCAATGTCAAGCGTTCCAGCAAGCGCGTAAGCCACGACCATCGGAGGTGAAGCAAGATAAGTGTCTTTGATAAGCGGATTGACGCGTCCCTCAAAATTACGATTTCCGCTTTCAACTGCAGCAAGCGGATACCCTGTCTTTTCCACGGCAACCGCAACTTCTTCTTTCAAACGACCGGAATTGCCGATGCAGGTCATGCAGCCATACCCTGTCAAATTGAAACCCAGCTTGTCCAAATAAGGCTGCAAACCGGAAGCCTTCAGATATTCGGTCACGACGCGAGAGCCGGGAGAAAGCGAAGTCTTGACGTATGTCGGAACCTTTAATCCGCGTTCGATTGCTCTTTTGGCAAGCAAGCCGGCACAAATCAAAACTTCAGGATTGGACGTGTTCGTGCAGCTCGTGATTGCGGCAAGACCCAAAGCCCCCGGACGAAGGCTGAAATGCTCGTTTCCCATGTCAAAATCGAGATTTTGGGGCAGAGCATCGTCATAATACCTGAAATTATCCGGCAGCTTGTCAAGCGTTACCAGATCCTGCGGGCGGCTTGGACCGGCAACGCTGCTCTTGACCGTCGAGAGATCAAGTTCGACATATTCTGAGTAATGCCTTTGCGAATCTTCTCGTTCCTGATAGCGCAAATGATTCTTTTCCGCATATGCTTCAACGAGATCAATTGTTTCTTGAGGGCGATCCGTCAGTTTCAAATACTCGATTGTCTGGTCGTCAATCGGGAAATACCCACAAGTTGCCCCGTATTCAGGTGCCATGTTTGCAATCGTCGCACGGTCAGCCAGCGGCAGATTTTTCAAACCGTCACCGTAATATTCGACGAACTTGCCGACAACATTGTGCTTGCGAAGCAGATTTGTCAGCGTCAGCGCCAAATCGGTGGCCGTTACCCCCGGACGCTTTTTTCCCGTCAGCTTGACGCCGACAACTTTTGGCAGCGGGAAATATGATTCCTGACCAAGCATCCCTGCTTCAGCTTCGATTCCGCCAACGCCCCAGCCTAAAACGCCGAGTCCGTTGATCATCGTCGTATGCGAATCCGTTCCGACCAGCGTATCAGGGAACAGTACTCCGTTTCTTTGATTAATAACCGGAGAAAGATATTCCAGATTGACCTGATGAATGATTCCCGTATCGGGCGGAATAATTTTGAAATTGTCAAAACTGTTCTGTGCCCATTTAAGAAATGTATAGCGTTCGTTGTTTCTTTCAAATTCGCGCTTGACGTTGAAGTCAAACGCCTCATCATTGCCGGCACTGTCGACTTGGACGGAATGATCAACGACCATGTGAACCGAAACGTCAGGATTGATCGTTTCGACGTCTCCGCCGCGACGTTTCATTTCATCACGCATCGAAGCCAGATCAACCATTGCAGGAACGCCAGTCAAATCTTGCAAAACAACGCGTTCAGGTTTAAAAACGACGTCATGATCATGTTTTTCGTCCCAATCGATAAAGTCTTCTAAATACCTCTTAAGGTACGGCTTTTCAGCACTTTTTCTTAAGGCGAGTTCCAACAAGATTCTGATCGTATAAGGCATTTCCTCAATTCGTTGACCTTTATCTTCAAGAAAGTCTGCAAAATCGCAGTATGAGTATTTCTTTCCGTCAACGGTTAGTTCCTTGCGATACTTTCCATCTAACATAGCATCCACCGACCCCTTTAAACTTTATTAACTTATTCTAACATGGTTTTAATGAAATTGCTAATTACACCTATCATGCGATGTGCTTTTTTCTGACATTTCATGTTATCACTAGTGTTTTTGACATTAGCTGAAATCAATTATCCCACAATATTTCTAACCATTTTGTTATATCTATAGGTACAATATGTTTGGTCACCGTTCTGTAAAAAGGCATCAGGTCAACCACCATCGGCTAAAGTCGATGGTGGTTGACTACATGAAAATGAGAACAGACTTTTTTGCTTATCTTCATCATGGAAGGCGACTGTCATGCATACGCAAAAAAACCGGATGATTTGCAATCAATTGCAAATCATCCGGTTTTTCAATTTGAGACAGAGTTTTTTCATCCTTATGTTTGCACGCTCTATCTCTATATTATCCATTCTTCTTTGCGCAGTTTCCAATCACAAACTGCTCGACAGGAAAGCTCATCATTAACCTTGATTTCATGGAAAGTCTTGACGGTCTCGACGCCCGTCATGGTTATTTGTGCTTGACTGACGGCTTTTTGACCGTAGCGAATCTCCTTTTTATACTCGATATTCATGCTTACGGGCTGATATTTGATCAAAAAATCAAGATCAAGCGCATCAAGCATCCATTCAAAATAATGAACGTTGTTAACGTGCTGATTGATATCAATATCCCAAAAACGAACTTCATATTCTTTTTGGCGATCAATTCGTTCAAGTTCTTTTGGAAGCGGCAATCTTTCAATCTTGGTCGCATATTCTGAATGATATGGTTCAATCAGATTTTCCGGAATCCTGACGATTTTGCGCTCATTTTGATCCATCAACGCAAACACCGTATGCATATGTGCCAGTTCCTGCTTCCTGATGTCATGGATCCAAAAATCGCGGTAGCAAAAATAGCGGTTATAGCTTTTAGCATGAGTCGTAATATAAATCGTTTCGTTTCTTCGAGGAAGTCTTTTGATATCGATCATGTTTTGCGTAACGATCCAACCTAAGCCCATCTGATTGACTTTTTCGCTTGAAAGGCCAACGGCATCGCTTTGATCATTACATGAAAGCATCATCAAATCAACCAAACGTCCTAACCCGACGGTCCCGTTCATATCGGTTTCATAGTAGGTGACGCGGTGTTTTTCGCTGAATCCTTTGCTTTCCAAAACAATCCCTCCTAATCATCAAGGTGATGAAAAATATTGTAAACTTCTTGCTTTTTCATTTTGCGCCTCTTGGCCACTTCTTTAATGGCATCATTCGGCTTTTTTCCTGATTCGATCAAGGCATTGACCTCCTCTTCAATCGTGTTTTCGCTTAAATCGACCGTTTCAAGCATCTCAACATGAGAATTGCCTTCAACGATCAGGACGAATTCGCCGCGAACCTCATCTTCTTCCGCAAATTTCAAAGCATCAAGAAGCGTTCCGCGCAAAAATTCCTCATATCGCTTGGTCAATTCGCGACACAAAACGACGCGTCTGTCGGGTCCAAAGACGTCAGACATTGCCTGAACCGTTTTTTTCAATCGATGCGGAGCTTCATAGAAAATCAGCGTTACCGTCTGATTATTGAGCTTTTCAAGCTCCTCTTTTTGTTCTTTGTTTTTCCTTGGCAAAAAACCATAAAACAAAAACGGCTGCGGCAAAAGCCCGGAAGCAATCAATGCCGTCAAAGCCGCATTCGGCCCCGGAAGCGGAGCAACGGGGATTTTGTTTTCGATGCAGGCAACCACAAGTTCGTGTCCTGGATCACTGATTGAAGGCATTCCTGCATCGCTTACCTGTGCCAAATTTTTGCCAGCCAAAAGTTTTTCAACCAGCTGCGGAATTCTTTCTTTCGTGTTGTGCTCATGAAAACTTATCTGTGGCGTATCGATTTCAAAATGATTCAATAATTTTTGAGTATTGCGCGTGTCCTCGGCACAAATCAAATCGACTTCCTTCAGGGTTTTGACTGCTCGTTCCGTCATATCGCCCAAATTACCGATAGGCGTTGGAACGAGGTAGAGCGTCCCCGTTTCATGAACGCCGGAAAAACTGCTCATTTTCTCTATGCTCATCAGTGTCTCTCTCCATAAATCACGTCTTGGCAAAAAACGCATGGTTCATCATTGATGCGTCGCGATCCGTACATGTTGTCCACGTTGCAGACGTGAAAACCTTCTTCATAAAGTTTTTCAAGATTTTGTCGCGATTTGGACAAACCGTTTTTCGTCGTCTTGCCCTTTTGCCTGTTGTTTCTTTCTTCAAGTTCTTGAAGTCTCGCACGCAAATGACTGTTTTCAATCGCAAGCTCTGCATTTTGCTCAACGATTCGCTCCATCTCTTCCTTGACGCTCGCAATCGTTCTTTGCATCTGCTGCGACGATTTCTCCATTTGTTCAAAACTGTCAAAAAGTTCACGTTTCTTCAAAATATCACCTTCATCTACTCATGATAACAACTTACAAGTTTCAGCGTCAACGTTTCAAGGATGTTTTGGAAAGAAACGTTGATTGCTTGCAGTTTTCTTGAGTCCAAAACAAGTTCCGTCGCATGGCAGGCCCTTTGTGTGCTGATTTTTTCCGAAAATGCGCGCAATTCATCATGATGCATTGCAAACGACGTTCTCCCGTGTTCCTCAAACTTGAGCAGCATGACGTCGCGAACCAGCAAGACAATCAAATCAAGCAGCATGTCCTGCCTTGATCTGTCACTGAAATACTGCTTCAAATGCGTCGTTACGTTGACGAAAGCTCGTAAATCATTTGTCATGATAAGTTTGAACCACTCCCAAACGTCAGCCGTCATTGCCGCAAACTCATCGTCTTTTGACAACTCGATTGCAATCTCCAGGCTATCTGTCAACCCCAGCAATAAGCTGGCCTTATCTTTTGAAATCCCCGCCTGTTGCAGTTTTTCAGACAACTCGTCAAACCCGAGTGCCTGAAGCTCAAATTCCTGACAACGCGAAATAATGGTCGGCAAAATCAAATTGGCATTTTCCGTCAGCAAAAATGCACACACGTCGCCGCTTGGCTCTTCCAAAAATTTCAACAGACTGTTTGCGGCACTCGCAGTCATCTTTTCAGCATCAGAGATGATAAATATTTTCTTTGTTCCTTCGACCCCGCTTTTGCTGAACTCTGCTTTTAAGAAACGAATCTGATCAACCTTGATCGATGCACCGTCAGGAGCCACCTCAACGACGTCCGGAAAGCTGTGATCGGCAATTCGTCTGCATTCGCTGCACCTTCCGCAAGGCATCCCGGCCTGCTTGTCAGTGCAAAAAACGGTCTGCGCAACAAAAAGCGCAAGTTCAGACTTGCCAGTGCCAGCAGGACCGGCAAACAAATATGCATGCGACAGTTTTCCTGCTTCTGTCAGCTTCATAAAATGCTCAGTCAGACGGGGCTGCAATTCCGTAATCTTTTGTTTCATGATTAAAAATGCAAAAACTGCTCAACCGGCAAAACGAACACGTTGGCCCCGCCGACTTCGACTTCAATCGGATACGTGCTCGTTGCTTCAATCGGACTGTCGACGTTTACCGACGGCGTCACGTATTCTGAGCGTTTTTTGGAAACTTCTTTGATGATTCCGAGAACTTCTTCCACACGATCATCTTCAATCCCGATCAAAAAAGTCGTATTTCCCGAACGCAAGAATCCGCCTGTCGACGAAAGCTTGGTTGCTCTGATGTCTGACTCGATGAAAGCATTGCTTAAACGGTTGCTGTCCTTATCTTGAACGATTGTAACGACTAGTTTCATAAATAATCCCCCTGTCTTTTCCGAACTCTTACGTCAGGCAAAAAACTCCGATGCGCGCTTTTTCAAAATTTCACGCACTTCAAAAATCACGGCTTCAAGCGGTTGAGAAGCATCTACTTCGACAATTCGCTTTGAATCTTTGGTTGCCAATTCCAAGTATGCATCATGAACCGTCCGATAAAACGACATCTTTTCGTGATCCAAGCGGTTTACCTCGTCTTGTCTGTTTCGTCTGATTCTTTCAAGTCCAAGCTCTGGCTCAATGTCTAAGAAAATCGTCAAATCCGGCGTCAGTCCGTCCGTTGCAAAACGATTCATCTCGGCTATCCTATCAGTGCCGATGGAACGCCCGGCTCCTTGATAAACAATTGAGCTGTCAACGAATCGGTCGCATAAAACCAGCTTGCCGGCTGAAAGCGCCGGATTGATCGTTTCAACGATATGCTGTCTTCTGGCCGCTGCATAAAGCAAAGCTTCGGTTCGCTCATCCATCTCAACAAAACGCTCATCCAAAATGACGTTTCTGATTGCTTCGGAAATTCTGTTTCCGCCGGGTTCTCTGGTCAGAACATATTCTGTTTTCCCATTCTTTTCAAGTTCCTTGACAATCGCCTTGATTACGCTCGTCTTTCCGGAACCGTCAGTTCCTTCGAACGTGATAAACATTCCACTCAATTTTTTGACCTCATTTCTCTTTAACTACTATTTTACTGTATTTCCCCGAAATAAAAAAGCCAGGATTTCTCCTGACTGCCTCATTTGCCGAATACTGAAGATTGCATGCGTCCGTGAACTTTTCTCAGCTTGGCTTCACGATATAAAAATTCATATTTTGCGCGCGCAAGCTTCGTTTCGGCCGTCAATTCATCATCGGCATCATAAACGGCTTCTTCGGTCTGACGCGCATGATCCCAGATCATTTTTGCATCATCGATTGCATCCAGTAAAAATTCATCATATGTGCTACGAAGGATATGTCGCTTTCTTCCAAACATGAAAATCACCTCTGTCTCAGATTTCCTGACGCCCTTCGACTGCTTTGAACAGCGTCATTTCATCTGCGTATTCGATATCGCTTCCGACTGCCAAACCGTGTGCAAGTCGAGTTGTTTTGATTCCGGCCGGCTTGATCAAACGAGAGATGTACATCGCCGTTGCCTCTCCTTCAGGGGTGGCATTCGTCGCCAAAATAACCTCTTTGATTTCAGGATTGGCCTGAAGTCTTCGAATCAGCCCCTTGACGTTGATGTCTTCAGGTCCGATTCCTTCGCTTGGAGAAAGAACTCCGTGTAAAACATGGTAAAGCCCGTGGTAATCACGCAATTTTTCGAAAGCCATCACGTCTTTTACCTGCTCGACGACGATTACCTGCTGCTGGTCGCGCGTCTTGTCAGCGCAGATTACGCACGGATCGCTTTCGGTAATGTTTCCGCACAAACTGCAATAGTGCAGATCGCTTTTAGCTGAAACCAAAGCCTTCGAAAATTCCGAAACGTCTTCTTTATCCATGTCGATCGTAAAGAATGCCAAGCGGACCGCCGTCTTCTCACCGATTCCGGGAAGACGCATATAGCTGTCGATCAATTTGGCAATCGGTTCAGGATATTGCATCTGATCCAAGTCCCCTTATCTTTAAAGTCCAGGAATGTTGCGAGAATACTTGCCCATCGTGCGCTGCGTTTCCTGCTCGATCTTTTTGATCGCATCGTTGACTGCAGCAATCACAAGATCCTGCAGCATGTCGACGTCATCAGGATCAACTGCTTCTTCTTTGATTTCAATATCCTGCATCTTATGGTCGCCCGTAAATTTTACGACAACGGCATCATCTGGCGCATGACCTTCAAAAACCGTTTTTTGCAGTTCTTCCTGATCCTTTTGCATATTCTTTTGAAGCTTTTGCATCTGCTTCATCATTCCCTGCATGTTCATTCCACGCATCATAATAAATCATCCTTTCAATCTTCTTTGATTTCAATCAAATCTTTGCCAAAAATATCTTCCGCCTCTTGAACGATGTCATCTTCATGCTCTTTTGTTTGGTCTGACGGAATTTCTGCCGCATCCTTTGGAATCGTCCCCGATCGCATCTGTTTGATATATTCCTGTCTGATATTCAGCCAGCGATTCTTTGGAACGTACACGATTTTTTTAGCGTCACCATAGATGCGACCGACGCTGTTTTCGAATTCGTCGCGCACTCTTTCTTCGTTGATAATGCGACCGCAGATGAATTCATTGTTAAAACTCAAAATAATTCCTTCAGGTCCTGCCGCTTCGATTTCGCACATCTTAAACATTGCTTTGGAAGAAACGTTAAGAGTGCTCAAAATGTCGTTCATGCAGTCAGAGAAACGATTCTTGTCGATCTTGGTTGCACTGCCGAGAATCCGATAGATGCTTGCGACGTCAATCTTGATTTCATAATGCTGAACGGCTTTTTTAGCGGGCCTTGACGTTTTTTCACCGGAAAATCCACGATCGGATTTGCCTAAGAGATTTTTGACCTGGTCTTTTAACTCCTTGATCTGTCTTTGCAGATCATTCAGCTCATTCAAAGTTTCAGGTGACGTCTGCAATGATTGAACGCTTGTTTTACGTTCTTTTCCGTCAATCTTTGCGAGCTTGACCGTCAAGACTTCAAGATAGACGGACTGATGCATCGAGTAGCGCATGTTTTCCTGCTGCTCGTTTAGCGTATCGATATATCGGTAAAGCGTTTCCGGATTGCTTTTTTCAGCCATGTCTTTAAACTCGTCGTCAATCATGACCGAACCTGTTTGTTCAAGCATCTCCGGTGCCTGCTTATATAGCAGCAGATCGCGACAGCAATTGATCAGATCTTCAAGCAGGCGCTTGGCATCTTTTCCTTCGTCAAGAATCGCATGAATCGTTTGCAGTCCAGCAACCGTTTCATGGTTTTGAACCTGATTCAGATACTTGATCAGATTTTCGCGCGTCACGCTCCCTGTCACAAGCAGGGCATTGTCCAACGTCACCTCGTTGTCGCCAAACGACAACACCTGATCCAAAATACTGAGCGCATCGCGCATCCCGCCTTCTGCCGCGCGCGCAATCACGTTCAGCGCTTTTTCATCATATTCAAACTGCTTTTGCTTTAAAATGTATTCCATGCGCTCAAGAATCGCACCAGACGTGATTCGCTTAAAATCAAACCGTTGCGTTCTTGAGATAATCGTCGCCGGAATTTTGTGCGGATCGGTCGTTGCCAAAATAAAGACCACGTTTGCCGGCGGCTCTTCCAAAGTCTTGAGCAAAGCATTGAATGCGCTCGTCGACAGCATATGAACTTCGTCAATAATATAGACTTTATAATCGGCTTGCGTCGGCGCATACTTGACCTTGTCTCTGATGTCTCTGATTTCTTCAACGCCATTATTGGAAGCAGCATCGATTTCAATCACATCGTTCAAACGTCCGGCAGTAATCGCCTTGCAGATTTCGCATTCGTTGCACGGGTCGCCGTTGACCTGATTCGGACAGTTCAAAGCCTTTGCGAACAGCTTGGCACAAGAAGTCTTGCCGGTTCCTCTTGGCCCCGCAAACAAATACGCATGCGTCGTCTGTTTCGTTGCCAACGCATTTTTCAATGTTTTGGTAATCATGTCCTGACCGACAAGGTCTTCAAAGGTCTGCGGTCTCCAAACACGATACAATGCCTGATAGCTCATCGAAGTGCTTCCTTTCTCTTTATAATAAAAAATCTCGATCCCGCAAAGGACCGAGTCTAAATCTCATCATAACAAGGAGCACATGCCGAACCAAACTTAGTGCTGCTTCCTTCCGGACCTGACACGCTTCGTAAGGACAACATTGCCCCAAGGCCTTGCGGCAAATACTATGATACATGAAATTTACGATAATTTCCAGTCCTTAGCATAAAAATTAGAAAATATTAATTTAAAAAATGCAGAGAAGCAACTCATTCTCAAATCCCAGGCATCGGAGCTCTGCATTTTCAACGAATACGAAGCGAAGCAAAAAAGTCGCTCAAAAGCTTGCCGCACTCATTTCTAAGGCATCCTTTTTCGATACTTGCCCGATGATTGAACCGCTCATCTCCAAGAAGATTCATCAAAGTTCCGCAGGTCCCGGCCTTTTCATCAGGAGCTCCGTAAAAGACTTCCGGAATTCGCGCATTGATGATTGCACCGGTACACATTGGACACGGTTCAAGCGTCACGAACAACGCACAGTTTTCCAGGCGAAAACTTCCAAGCGTTCGATTGGCTTCCCTGATTGCAATCATTTCAGCATGCTCGGTCGCATCCTGAAGCTCTTCTCTTCTGTTGTGACCGCGCCCGATGATTCGTCCGCCAGAGACAATCACGCAGCCGATTGGAACCTCGCCTGCTTCATAAGCAGATTTTGCTTCCTTTAACGCTTCTTTCATAAAAGCAATTTTTTCTTCTTCGGTCATAGCTTATTCCTTCACGCTTTTTAAGACGTAATAGCCTTTTTCTTTTGCAATCGTTTCACAATTTCCGTAAGTTTCTTCCATTTTCTTCATGGCGGAAGGAGCACCTTGCTTTTTCTGCAGGACGGCCAAAATCATGCCGCCTTCTTTAAGATGATCGATTCCTGAAAGCAGGATGCCGTGCACGACTTCTTTGCCGGCTCTGATCGGCGGATTCGTCACGATCGTGCTGAAGTTTGTTTCTTCGACATTTTCATAAATGCTTGATTCGTGAATCGAAACGTTTTTAATTGTGTTTTTTGCTGCGTTTTTTTTGGCAAGTTCCAACGCAAGCTCATTGACGTCGACCATTTCGACCATGGCGTCGGGATTTTTCTTCGCAAGCGAAAGCCCGATCGGTCCGTATCCGCAACCAACGTCCAAAATTTTGTCGCCAAGCTCAAGGCTGCCCGCTGCCTCAATCAAAACGCGCGAGCCAAAGTCGATCGTATTCTTTGAAAAAACGCCGTTGTCCGTCACAAATTTAAAATCAACCCCCAAAAGCCTGAAGTCAAAGTTTTTTTCTTCATGCTTGACATCGGGATTTTTTGAATAATAATAATTTTCTTTCATGTTCGTCCTGCCTTTTGGAATTCAGCTTACAAGTTTACGAATCGAACGGAGTCATTATAAGCAAAAGAGGACTTTCAAAGCCTCATGCGCATCAAAAGTCCTCTTTACCCGGAAATGTTCAAGGTTCCGTCCTTGTGCGATGCGCTCGATCGGAATCGAACCGATGACCTACCGCTTAGGAGGCGGTTGCTCTATCCTGCTGAGCTACGAGCGCATTTAAAGAAGTTGCCGTCAACTGCAACTTCTTTAGTATAATATAATTTTTTCGGTAAAGTCAATCGTTAACTCAATATCCGACCTCAAAATTTTTGAGAAGCTTGACAAAATTGTATCTTCTCAGCCATCCCAAGCACTTTGTTTCTACTTTGAGTCGGAATTTTGCAAGCGGCTTTTTTTCCAGGAGACTTTCTGAATACGTCACGCAAACCTTGTCCTTGGCCAGTTCAACCAGCTCATAGGCAGCATTTAAAACTTCGTCCTTGCTTTCAAGTTTGTAGTGGTAGCTGCGATTCTTGACGATTTTCGTAATCAGCAGCTTGGCAGGAGTCCGCTTATCAACGTGAGTTTTATAGCTCACGCCCTCCAGTTCATCCGCACTGATTGATTTTCCGGTCTCTTGCTTGATATCATACAAGGCATTGTCAACCAACCGAGAAAACATATATTCCGCCGAAACGTTCAATGTTGTCGAAACTTTCATGATAATGCGACCACCTTTCCACTTGACTACATTAATTATAACGCATGCAGAAACGTTATCATAGTGAACAAGCTCTTAAGAAAATACGATTTTTTTATTAAGCTTTCTTAACCTTTCGCTTGCCTTTGTTTTTTTGATCGCGCTTGCGCTTTTTCTTGTGCTTTTTGGCTGTCGGAAGCTGTTTTTCAACCCTTTCCGCCGTTTTTTTGACAGATTTTTTCAGCTTTTGAGGACGAACCGTTTCGACGTTTTTTTCGGTTGTCAGCTCCTGATTGAAAATATAGCCCGTTTCGATTTCATAGGTTTCGTCTTTGATCAGCTGCTTAAACTTGCGCAAATCGTGCTCGTTGCCAAGATTGACGACGCTGCCGGAAGCACCCATTCGTCCGGTTCTTCCGATACGGTGAATATAAGTGTTGACGTCTTTTGGCAAGTCAAAATTCACGACTGCGGGCAGCTTTTGAATATCCAGGCCGCGACAAGCAACGTCCGTCGTCAAAACGAGCCTGATTTGACGTTTCTTCAATCCGTTCAAGGCTTTCTCGCGCTCCGTCTGACGTTGTTCGCTGGACAGTCTGGCAACGGAGGCTCCCGCATGAATCAGTTTCTCATAAGCATCTTTGAGCTCTGCATTTTGCTTAAAGAAAACAAGCGCATAAAAATCCTTGACGTTTGCAAGCTTGCGCAGCGCTTCAACGCGTTTTCTCTGCGGGACTTCGACCATGTAGTGCGTCACGTGACCGCGCGTTTGATCCTGCTTTCTGACGTCGCACGTGATCGGTTCGATGCCAAACCACTTGTGCAGTTCGTTCAAAACGGGCGTCTTCGTGGCTGAGAAAAAGCCCAGCTGAACGTCTGCTTTGGCACGGCTCACAAGTTTGCGGCAATCGGCCAGCGTTTCTTCCTGCGCAAGCATTTCGTCCGCTTCGTCAATCACGATTGCTTCCAGATTATGCAGTTTGAGACGTTTTTCGTCTGCAAGGTTCAACAGGCGCCCCGGTGTTCCGACAATGACTTCCGGTCGATCCTTGCGCAATTTTTCAATCTGGCGCTTGACATTGGCACCGCCGATGATGGCCGCCGTCTTAAGCTCCAACAGCTTGCCCCACGGCCTGATGACGTCCGCCAGCTGAGCCGCCAGTTCCTGCGATGGCGCAATGATCAAAAGCTGCGGGCCGTCGCCTTTCAAAACTTTTTCCAAAAGAGGCAGCGCATAAGCCAAAGTTTTGCCCGAGCCTGTCGGCGACAGTCCCAAGACGTCTTTTCCCTGCGCAAGAAGCGGATAGACTTCTTTTTGGATCAGCGTCGGTTCGGTAAATCCTTGTTCTTTAAAATGTTTTTCAAATATGTCGTTCATATATTCTCTCTTTCAATCGTATGTGATGTCGGCGCTTTTTTTCAGCAGTTCCATGACCTGATTAACCTTGGCCGAAAGATCGAGCCAGGCTTGTTCGGTCATTTTGCCTTCAAGCGAATCTTCTTCTAATATTCTAGCAAAATCCAGAGCTTCCGCAAACATCGGATTTTCATCCGGCGTGTTTGAGAGCAATTTTTTGCTGCCTTTTGCGTCAACCAAAAAGACCTGATTCAAATCGGCCGCATTTCCGCACAGCAAAAGCGTTTCCTTTAACCCGTAAATTTCTCCCGGAAGATATGAATTGGAAGTCTTGCCGACCTTCAAAACAACATTTTCGTTGCCATATTTTAAAACAGCAATCCCCGAACCGTCGATCCCGTTTCTCAGTTTGACCGGAAAGTACTTGGCATCATCCGGCATCCCGAACCAGGAAACGGCGCAATAGACAAGATAGATGCCGAGATCCTGCAATGCTCCGCCGGCAAACCGCGGTGAAAAAACGTTCGGATCCTTTCCTTCAAGAAAAGCATCATAACGCGACGAATACTTTTGATAGGTCAGAGTTGCTCCTTGAAAATGATCAAGTTTTGCGACTTCTTGTTTGACGATTTCAAAATTTTTCTCGTGCACGTGACGTGCCGCTTCAAAATAATAAACGTCATTTCTTTTTGACAAAAGATCAAGCAGCTGATTTTCTTCTTTGAGGTTTGCGCAGGCCGGCTTTTCGACGATGACGTTTTTGCCGGCATTGATTGCCATTACGGACTGCGCAAAATGAAGACTGTTCGGTGATGCGATATAAACCGTGTCAAAGCTTCCTTCGGCAAAAAATTTTTCCAAATCGTCAAAATACTCACCGTCAGCCAAATATTTTTTCCCAAACTCCTCAGCTTTTTGAAGCGTTCTCGAATAAACGGTCGTCAGCTGATACATTCCTGTTTTGGCACAGGCTTCGATAAATTGATCTGAGATCCAGCCCGTTCCGATAATTCCAAGTTTGATCATCGAAATTCCTCCTTCGCGTACGCTTATATTTTATCAAAAAGAAACGCTTGTCTCCATAGAAAGCGCTTTATTCAAACGGAATTTTTCCATTTTTGTTACAACTTTTCTTTTTCGTTTCATTGCGATGAAATTGCTATATTCCGAACTGATTTAGTGGTATATTATAATTAATATCAACGCAGGTGAGAATTGGAGGATTACGCAAATGAAGCACGGAGGATTGATCAAAAAATTTGGCCGATCGATTCTTAACAAAATTCCGCACAAAAAGGATCGAAGCAAAGCAAACCAGAAGCTTCAGACTGCTTTGCCCTTGATTTATGCCGGCACGTGGCTTTTCATCGATGACCTCAGCCAAAAGCACCACAAGCTTGAAATCACCGTTGATCTGAATATTTTGATCGATTCGCATGAGCTGCCCGGCAAAATCGAACGCCTGGATGAATCTTCGCTGGTTTTTTTGGACACGTATGGTTATCATTTGCAAATCTCTGCCGAAAATCTCCATCCGGTTTCCGTTTATGACGAAGCAGACAATCGTTCATATGATTTATCAGAATACTACAAGTAGGGGCTTTGAAAAAACCATGCCTCAAATTGAAAAATGAAGTGCAATAAAAAAGTTAGACAAAATTAAACAATTAAGCTGTCATGGCATGATTTCGGTATTCTACCGGAGTCATGCCTTTTGTTTTTAAAGAAACCCGTTCGTAATTAAAGAAATGGATGTAGTCTTGAACCATCATTTGAAATGCAGTAATGTCTTCAAATAATGGTAGCCCATCCAGCAACTCAGTTTTCAGTATGTGGAAAAAGCTTTCCACTGGTGCGTTATCCAGACAATGTCCCTTACGAGACATACTTTGAACAAAGTGATGGTTAGCCAATCTTTGAGTATAGTAAGGCAACTGATACTGCCATCCCTGATCCGAATGAATCAAGGGGCAGGCATGATCAGGAAGATTCCTGATTAATTCATCCACAGTCCTTGTAATTAAATCTGAATTCGGGTGAAGGCTGACCTGACATGCCAGAACTTCCTTACTGGCCTCATCAGTCATCACCGAAAGGTAAGCCCAGGTTTGATTAGCCAGACGGACCTGACTGACATCTGTATGGCACACCTGATAGGGTTTTGTCGCGCAAAAGTTCTGATGTAACCGGTTAGGAGCAAGATGACCTACGGTACCTCGATAGGACGAATACTTTCGATTTTGATGACGGTTGTAGATGGTTACCTGAATGTCCAGGTCACGCATTAGCCTCCGAACGGTATCACCAGCCAGATGAATTCCCAGACGTTCCAATTCAACTTGAATTCGTCGATAACCGGCAGTGAAACGATTTCTCATGGAATACTTCTGCGCAATAATCATCATCTGCCTTTTAACTTCATGATACTTGTCAAACTTATTACTGATGCGCTTACGTTCATCATAGTAAGTTGCCCGTTTCAACTCTAATTTAGACAGTAAGTCATTAAGCCTGAAACGTTCAGCTTTAGGCATTTGTAACTGTTCGGCCCTGATCTGGTCAAGAATCATCGTTTTCCGTCGTGCTTTGAGTTCCAGAAACAGGACCGCCGCTTTTTTTATATGGCTGCGTCTAGACGTGCATCATACATTCTTTCTTTAGCTGATAATTTCAGCCTTCAGCCGCTCATTTTCGCTCAATTCTGATGATGTTGGTTCTTTCCGGGTGTTTGGTGATTTCATTGTTTGGGCTTCCTTCCCTTTGATGAGGACGCAAAGCTTCTATACCACCCGTTTTAAATAGTGTCCTCCAATGGGATACTTGACCTGGAAGCAGATCAAACCTGGCAGCAACTTCAGCTATGGTTACCTCATGTGTTTGATAATAGTCTATCACAGCCAGTTTAAAATCAGTGTCAAATATTCTCTTATTTCTACTATGACGAATTTTACCTTGAAGTCGATATGTTTGAATCCAGCTTCGAACAACCCTTGAATTGAGGTTGTATTCTCGAGCTAATTGGATACTCGTTGCCATTCCCTGATTATATTTACTAATAATTTCCGCTTTCAGTTCCGGACTGTACTTTGCCATAAAAAATACCCCACAATCATTAGACTACTTTGTCTAACAATTATAGGGCACTTCAAAAAAACGGATATTTGCAATTAATTGCAAATATCCGTTTTTTTGCGTATACAGGACAATTTCCCTGTATATGATGGGAATAAGCAAAAAAAGTCTGTTTTCATTTCCATGTATCAAAACGTCCAAAAAGAGGACAGAGACAGAGGGGTAAGTCTGATTTTTGTCTACCCGACTGTTCGAATCCGGCCCGCGCGACTCCGAAAGTAGACAAAAAACGGGAGAAATGTCTGATTTTTGTCTACCCGACTGTTCGAATCCGGCCTGCGCAGACCCAAAAGTAGACAAAAAACGGGAGAAATGTCTGATTTTTGTCTACCCGACTGTTAAAATCCGGTCCGCGCAGACCCAAAAGTAGACAAAAAACGGGAGAAATATCTGATTTTTGTCTACCCGACTGTTCAAATCCGGTCCGCGCGACTCCGAAAGTAGAACAAAACTTTCCAAAATCGGAAAAATGTTCTACTCGGTTACCTTCGCCAAAGCAGTGCGGTCTCAGATTACGGGCAAATCTCAGAAATCGTCGTTTTGCCCGCAAGCAAGTCTTGACGCATTGATTGAGCAGACGTACAGCAAAAAGGCCTCGCCAAATCGACGAGGCCAATATTTTCCAAAACTTTTTTACAACATGGCGGCTAAAATCAGCAGCAAAATCACGCATCCGCACCCGCTGCAGCAACCGCCGTCATCTTTGTTGTTTCCCTTAAAAAAGGCATTGTAAACAATCAAAGCGAGCAACGTGCCAATAAACGCAGCAGTCACTAAAATTCATTCTTCCTTTCATATTATACAGAGAAACTGTCTACAATAATATTATATTACAAAACTTATGAGAGTAAAGCCTGGCGCGCCCATAAAAAAGAACGCGGAAACATCCGCGCTCCGAATTAAAAATTATTGCAATTGTGCCGCAACGGTCTTGTTTTTGAGCAATGCCTGAGCAACGAGCAGCGTTGCGACCGTCTTGATCGAGTCGCCCGGAATGAACGCAAGATTTGCAATCAGGCTTTGACCAATCGTAATGTGCGTTGCAAAGGCGAGCCAAACGGCACCGACACCGTCAATGAACAATACGCCGAAAAGCCAGATAAAGGCAAATTCCAAGACAGGCTTGTGATCCGCATTAAAACGGCTTTCAGCCCAACCGATCAAAAGCGGCGTAAACAGCCATGCAATCACGTAACCCGCAGAAGGCGACATAAAGCAAGCAATTCCACCGTTTCCGCCGCTCATAAACGGCATGCCGATGGCTACCAAAATCAAAAACAGCGCAACTGAAATCGTTCCTTTTTTAGGTCCGAGCAATGCTCCCGCCAACATGACCCCCATGTTTTGCAAAACGATCGGAACCGGGATGAACCCGAGCGGAATTCCGGGAAACATCCCCAAAATAACGATGA
This sequence comes from Ligilactobacillus ruminis ATCC 27782, assembly GCF_000224985.1. Classification (NCBI taxonomy): domain Bacteria; kingdom Bacillati; phylum Bacillota; class Bacilli; order Lactobacillales; family Lactobacillaceae; genus Ligilactobacillus; species Ligilactobacillus ruminis. Next base: position 622,988 of record NC_015975.1, on the reverse strand, counting down.
CGGCAGTCATCAGCGCAATCTGCGTAATATCCTTTGCTTTCATAAAAATCAACTCTCCCACTCTTATGTTTTGGAACAGTGTCTATTATGAACTTGGTTAACCATTATGTCAATAATGGTTAACCAAAAAAACGTGCAATTTTTAAATTCAAATCAAACATGCTGCTATTCAAAATAAATATCATGATGAAGACTGCACCCTGGATTGAACCGATGCCGGCAATAGAAACAAAAGCCTTGTTCGTACTGATTTTTGGTCAGCTGATTCATACAGTTTCCGCAAAGAACCGGTACAGGGTCGCTTGCATCTGCCGGCTTGAAATCGTGATTTTCCGATTCGTCATGACATTTGTAGCAGGCGTAATATTTGTGACATTGACGACATCTCAGCGCGACCACGTCTGCTTCTGAATGATAATGAAAGCATCTTCCCTGCTGATCAAGCTGAATTCCGTAAATTTTCATAATTTCACCCCTCATAACGTCAACCGTACCACAACAAAAAAGTTAACATCAATAAAAAATCTGCCTAAAATTAAAAACCCGGATGATCTGCACCAATTGCATATCTGATCCGGGTTTTTGCGTATGTGGGACTTTTCCCCAGTCTCTTTAAAGATGTCTGTTCCAATCTGAACTTGATGCACGACTCAATAGAATCAAGTAAAAACAATTCGTCGTCTTTAATCCGCCCGACTTTGTTCTTGCGTTCGTCTTCAAAATTACTGTGAGAGGGATAAATTTAAAGTCCAAGATTCTCATCGTCATTTTGCGTCACCTATTTTCCTGTCCTTGTAATAATATTCTTTGTCGCGTTCGCCGATTTCGCGCATCACGCGACACTGATTGCCGACTGCCACGACGTTTGCTGGAATGTCCTTCGTCACGATGCTGCCGGCACCGATAACGGTGTTGTCGCCGATCGAAACCCCGGGAACGACGACCGTTCCGGCACCGAGCCAACAATTCTTGCCGATATGGATCGGCATGTTGAACTGGCACCCTTTTTTGCGCAGCTCAGGCCAGACGGGATGTCCGGCAGATGCCAGCGTGACGTTTGGCCCGATCATCGTATGGTCGCCGACATAGATGTGCGTATCGTCAACCGCAGTCAGGTTGAAGTTGGCATAAACGTGATTGCCAAAGTGGACGTGACGTCCGCTGAAGTTTGCATGAAACGGCGGTTCGATGTAGCACCCTTTGCCGATCTCGGCAAACATTTCCTTCATCCCTTCGTTTTGCCATTTCGGTCGGCCGCGTCCGGTTAAAATCATAAAGCTTGTCCAAACATTCCATTTGGAGTTTTGCCAATTCCCTGTCGTTTGGCAAATACAGTTCGCCATTGTGCATTTTTTCAAAAATTTCATTCATTTGTTTCACCTCGTCATAAATACCGCTTACATTATAACGGTTATTGGTACAAATTGGCAATTACAATCTCTGGTTTTTTCGCAAAATTCAGTGCTCAATAATCTTTTGTGCTACAATACTTTCAGACAATACGAAAGGAGCGACGGGACGCTTTTCCCGCAAACAACATTGAAACATATCGTAACCGGCATCATCGCCCCTGTCGATTCGGGCAAGACCACGCTGACGGAAGCCTTGCTCTACAAGGCAGGCGAACTCAAAAAACTCGGCAGAGTCGACAACGGAGATGCCTTTTTGGATTTTGAAGAACTTGAACGAAAACGCGGCATCACGATCTTTTCGCACCAGGCGAATCTGACTTGGAAAAATCTGCAGCTGACTTTGCTCGACACCCCTGGTCACGTTGATTTCGTCTCACAGACTGAACAGGTTTTGCGCGTGCTCGACTGTGCGATCATGGTCGTTTCAGCCCGCAACCTGATCACGAGTCATGCCAGGACGCTCTGGAGTCTGCTTGACTTCTACCATGTTCCGACGTTCGTCTTCGTCAACAAGCTTGATTTGAGCGATCTTTCAAAAGCAGACATCGTGCAACGACTCAAACAGCTCGATCAGGGCATCATGGCCTTCGACGGCACGGAAACAGAAGAACTCGCGGAACTTGACGACGCTCTTTTGGAAAAATACCTGGAAAACGATTCGATCGACCGAACGGACGTCTTAGCCTTGATCAAGCAGCGCAAAGCTTTCCCGTGCTTTTTCGGTTCTGCGCTCAAGCTTGAAGGAATCGATGCTTTGCTTCAAGGCCTTGCCGACTTTGCGCCGGAACTCGAATCTCGAAACGAATTCAGCGCGCGCGTCTTCAAAATTTCTCACACTGAAAAAAACGAGCGTCTGACCTGGCTGCGCGTGTTCGGCGGGAGCCTTCATCCAAAAGACATGATTTTAGATGATCAAAAGGCAAACGAGCTCAGAGTCTATGATGCAAAAAGATACGGTGCCGCAAAAGAAATTGTCGCCGGCCAGATCTGTGCCATCCCGAACCTGAATGAAACTTTTGTCGGACAAGGCTTGGGTTTTCTTGAAAACGATGCAGCATCCTGCATGACGCCGGTTCTAAGCTATGCGCTAAATCCGAACGGATGCGACCTTCATGCCTGCCTTGTGGCCCTAAAAGAACTTGAAGACGAAGACGAACATCTTCACGTCGTCTGGTCAAAACAACTGAACGAACTGCGCGTGCAGCTGATGGGTCCGATTCAGCTTGAAGTTTTGCAGCAGATTTTAAAGGACCGCTATGAACTGGACGTTTCATTTGAACAAGGCAGGACTTTGTACAAAGAAACGATCACCCAGACGATTGAGGGCGTCGGCCACTTTGAGCCGCTGCGTCACTACGCGGAAGCGCATTTGATCATGGAACCCGGAAAACCGGGAAGCGGCCTGGTCTTTTCGTCAGACTGCAGCTTGGAAGAACTCGACAAAAACTGGCAAAATCAGATTCTCTCCTGTCTGAAGTCAAAAGAACACCTCGGCGTTCTCATCGGAGCGCCCCTGACCGACGTCAAGATCACCCTCGCAACCGGCAGAGCAAGCATCAAACACACGGTCGGAGGCGATTTTCGCCAAGCGTCAGGCAGAGCCGTGCGCCAAGGTTTGATGATGCTAAAAGAACGCCACGGACTAAAACTGCTTGAGCCATGGTACCGCTTCGTGCTCAAAGTCCCGGAAGAAAAGCTCGGTCGCGCGATGAACGACATTCAGCAGATGAGCGGCACCTTTTCCTTGGATCAGGCTTCCGGAACTCTGAGCGGCCTTGCTCCGGTCAGCGAGATGCAGTCATATGCGGAAACCGTGCGCACCTATACCCACGGAAAAGGCCTGCTTGAACTGAGCGTTGACGGCTATCGCCAATGCCATAACGAACAAGAAGTCGTTTCAAACAGCAGCTACGACCCGCTTTCAGATTTGGAAAACACGCCGCAGTCCGTCTTCTGTGCTCACGGCGCCGGATATACGGTCGACTGGAGCGACGTCCCGAAGATGGCACACGTTCCGTACAGATCATCATGAAGATTTGGTTCCTTATCAAGACGCTAAACAGGACATTGTACTCAAAATTCCCGAATACCAAAAAAACAGCGTCCGGACAGAAAAGACAATTTCTGTCCGACCGCTGTTTAACTGTAACATCGCTGTGTCACTATCGCAGGTCGCCGGCCGCCTTGACCTTGACACGGCTTTCTGAAATACAGATCGGCGGACGACCTCAGGAAGTTCATGCTGCTGGGCGAAGACGACATTCTTGAACTGTGCTACATGACGCTTGATTCCGATGAACAGAAGGTCATGCAGTCCATCATTGATTCCTGGGATGACAGGAACAATCGCCCTCTTGGCCTCAAGTCGTACGTTGAGACGTGCTCGCTGAAGCAGGATTACGAGTTTCTCCTGATCAACTCCTGGGAAGACGAGCATGACTTCCTCCAGTGGCACAACTCGGAAAATAACACGCCGGCTCACTTCGGTCATGCCGGCAACAAGTCCGCTGTTGTCAATCAGTACGTCAGCGCAGGGAAACAACATCTGAATCGGTACAGTGCGTAACTTGCGCCGGGCCGTTTTCTTGACTTCTGCGGGCATTGGTACTACCATTGGATTAACATTAAAATTTTCTAATGGGGGGGTATAAATCTTGCTGGCAGTTAATGATCTTGCATTCAGCTACGGAGACAATCCGCTTTTTTCAAAATGCAGCTTCCGCATAGGAAACGGGAGGCACGCGGCACTTGTCGGTGACAACGGCACGGGAAAGACCACACTGCTCAGGCTGATTGCCGGAATCTTGAAACCTGATGCAGGAATGGTCAGATATGACGGACATGCCGAAATGGTCAGTCAGTTTCCGGCCGGTATGGAAGCGGTCAGTCCCGGACAAGGGCAGATGCAGAGAATCAGCCGTGCATTTGCGAAGAGACCGGACATCCTGCTGCTGGATGAACCGACGTCAAATCTTGACGCAGAAGGCATCAGGAAGCTGACCGGGATGATCGGTGGCTTTCGGGGAATTGCAGTCATCATCAGTCATGACATTGCCTTTCTTGAAAAGGCGGTTGACTGCGTGCTGATGATTGAAGACCGGCACATCGACCTTTATGACGGTAATTTTGAGGAATTCCGGCAGATGAGGGAAAGGAACCGGAACAATCAGTATCAGCTGTACGAGGTTGAGCAAAAGCAGCGAAGAAGGCAGAAACGCGTGGCGCAGAAGATGAAGGAGAAGGCCGCAGAGTCCAGGAAGTCCGGCGGTGTTTCCAACTCGGAGGCAAAGGCCAGGTCGCTTCTTGGAAATTACGACAAGGTTCAGAGAAGACTTTCGGCCAATGCCAGACGCATGCAGAAAAGTCTGGACGAAGGGCCAAAGAATGCCAAGCCGTATGAGAAGATGGGGCTCAAGCTTCTGACGACATATCAGAAACCGCAAAAAGTCAGGATAAATCTTGACTTTGACGGACTGTCAGGCCATGGCATCCGGTTGATTGACAATTCGTTCTCATTTCGGATCAGATCAGGAGAAACGGTTGGTCTGCTAGGCAGAAACGGCAGCGGCAAGTCGACTCTGCTGGATGAAGTCGAGGGAAGACTTGAAAAAAGATCCTGCAGGGTCAGCCGCTTCAGACAGGAGATTCAAGATGTCTGGGAAGAAGGTGAAAATCTTCTGTCACAGCTCATGAAGGCTTCCGGGATGCCGGAACAGGTTGTCCTTGATGTCGCAGGAGCCCTGGGACTTCATGCGGACCTTCTTTTCCGCGCTCCGAACGAACTGAGCGGAGGACAGCTTCTCAAGGCTCAGCTTGTACTTGAACTTGTGTCGCCGTTTGACGTCCTGCTGCTTGACGAGCCGACGAACTATCTTGACTATGACGGGGTAAGAGCCCTGACTGAATTCATCAGGAACAGCGAAGCGGCAGTCGTTGTCATTTCCCATGACGAGCGCTTCGTCGAGGGATGCGTTGACCGAACATACCTGATTTCGGACCGAAGATTCAGTGATTACTGTGATTTGGGAGATTATTTTGGCAAAGATGGGATTTAACGATTTTAAATGCAGCACGAAAGAAAAATTGAAATGACATTATGGATTGATTTCGTTTTTTTAATTGATGTATAAGATGGTCATGGCCGGCTACTATCACAATTTTTATATAATTTGTATTAGGAGTGTTTTATATGGGCGGAATTAATTATCGACCCGGCAGAGGACATATTGTTATGTCGGACTCTGTATCTGAAAATCTTAGGTTGTCTTATGCAGAAGTTATCTGAGAGTTATATCCAGTGAGTTTCAACCATTGGTTTCAAATCAGTTCGTACCATTCTATCCTGCAGGATTCAACAGTGAATATTCCAAGAAAATATAAGGGAGTGCCTTTTATATGACTCATTTCAAACGTATTGTAATGAACGACCTTCTGAGCAATGTGGCCTTGTCTGCATTCAACATATATACAATCTGGTATCTTGCAAACGTCGTTCAAAGCCAGAGTGCAGTCGCCCTGTTCGGATGCGCGGGATTTGTCGAGATAGTCCTGGCGTCGTTTGGCGGTCGGATGTCCGACCTGTTTCCGCGGATAAATCTGATAAGAATCGGCAGCGTGGCAAGGATGATTGCCTTGCTTGTTCTTATCGTGATGCAGAAGATGTCAGTCAGTTTCACTGCCGTTTCCGTTGCGGTCGGTTGTGTGCTGAGCTTCGTCACTTCATTTTATCTTCCTGCAATCGAGACGATAGCCCCCGCTTTTTCCGAAGATGACGACGAGCTCATAAGAAACAACGCCAGTCTCAACATGGTTCAGCAGCTTGCGACGATTTTAGGTTCAGCTCTTTCCGGCGTGCTCGTCCTCCTGAAGAGCGCCCTTGTCTCATACGGCATCATCCTGGTCATCATGGTTGCATCATGCGTCATGATGCTCAGAATACCGTCGGATTCGGTCAGTCGTGAGGAAACCGAAACTGATGAATCCATGCTCGATTCCCTGAGACAGGTCGTTCACCTGGAAGTCATCAGGGTTCTTCTGCCGTATGCGACGCTGATCAACGTCAGCTTCTGGCTGTACTGGTATCTCACGCCAATGTATCTGGCAAGGAGGCTGCCGGACTTCAAGGCGGCATATTCCATTCAGGAAATGACAATCGGAATCACTGCCGGTGTGAGCGGTTTTTTATTCAGCCATGTAGTCAGGGATGCTTCAAGGCACCTGCATGGCTATGCACAGTGGCTCGTCCTGCAGGGCGTCGGCATTGCCCTCTTTCCGCTCGGCGCAGTCTTTTTGACGAATCAGAAGGTTCTGCTGGCTCTGCTTGTGGTTTCGTGGATTGTCTACGGCATTGCAAACTACATGACGGGAACGATTTTCGTGACAATTGTTCAGAAGAAGACCGCAACCAAAATGCTTGGCGTTACATACGGAGTCGTCTTTTCGCTGTTCGGGGCAATTGCACCGCTGTCATCGGTCTTCAGCCCTGCATTTTCCAGTATCGGTCCGGTCGGACTGCTTCTTTTGACCCTGCCCATGATTGTCCTGCCAGCGGTCATGATGGTTGACAGACGGGTCAACGGATTGATGCGCGGAGTGTAGAGAAAAGTCTGCGAGGTGTATGCCGAAGTCCCGCCCCCTGACCAATCTGGGAAGAAGCCTGAAGCCCATTCTCGATGAAATGTGGAACTGGGACGAAAGGTACAAGAGCAGCCAGGAGTCAGATGACAATTAATCTGATGTCCTGAGATGACTCGTCCGTTCTGCAGTCTGACAGAACGACGAAACTTTGACTGACGCAAAAGGTCAAAGGCCGAAGCCGCGCCGTACGGAATGAGGCTTTGAAAAATTCAAAAGCCGCATGATCCTTGAAATCATTATGGATCATGCGGCTTTATTTCACGTAAGTCAAACGCATTTCAGCAGCAACCGGGTTCATTCCTGCCTGATTCACAGGCATCAGCCTCCCCGATGTCCGAATCTACCTCACCACTGCCCCGAACGGCAGAAGAGCCAGCTTGGCGATCTTGAAGAACTGCCTGCCAAATGGAATTCCGATGATTGTGATGCAGCAGACAACACCGATTGCGGCATTGCCGACTGCCATCGGAATCCCCGACACAATCAGCCAGATGATGTTGGCAATCAGGCTCACCGTGCCCCCGCCATACACCACTTCCCTGCCAAACGGAAAGAATGCCAGCCCCGCAAACTTGAAGCACTGCAGGCCAATCGGTATCCCGATGATGGTGATGCACCACAGGCATCCCGCCGCCAGCCACGACAGACCGCTCAGCAATCCGCCGCAGACGAACCAGAGTATGTTTCCCAGTATGCTCATGTAAGTGTCTCCCTTCTACTCCTATGCTGTATAAATGTTCCGAAGTCCGGTGACATCACCGCCGGATTTCAAGATGTTACATTCAGAATAAGGCTTGTGGAGGTGTGAGTCAAGAAGGATGCTTGTAAAATGAAGTGGAGTGTGGCATCAACATATGTGAAACTCGAGAACCAATAAAAATAATTGTTACTAATTTCTTTTAGTTCCAACAAAGCTGTAGTATAAAGTGAGATCCACAGGTTCCTTCAAACGTACGTCATATGAAACAATTGGCTTTTCTTTGCCATCAATCAAACGACTCTCCTGTTTCATTGAATTTTTAATAACAAAGCATTCACCCAGGAAAACATAAGATATACCTTCATCATCTGATTTTTTAACAAAAAGATAATATTTAAGTTTGGGTTTTCCTTCATTGACCCCAGCAAACATCTTCTTCATTTCCTTTTTCTCAAGCCGTCTACCATCTTTACTATAACAATGCATGGTATTGGGGTTATAGAATCTATCTTCATACTTAATAGTTTCAGAAATATCATCAGCCTTGTCATATGTTATATAAATTGGACATGTATCATGTGTACTATCTGAAATAAAATATCCACCTATATTCTGACCTGATATTTTAAGTTCCCAATTCAAAAGCCGGCAAACCTCTTCACGACTATAACGCTCACCAATTGTTAATGGGCTAGTACTATCATACTTTTCAGATCGCAATAAGCCCGCCTTAACAACATCCATAAATAGCTTATCAAAGTCCTTATTGTTATCCAGATGCTCTCTCAATTGTTCATCCATTCTATATATCCCATTGACATGGAAAACAAGATTTCGTCCACCGTACCTATCTTTTTGATTTTCTTTATTTGGATCCTTCTGATTCTTAGGCAGATAGAATTCCAACGACAAAACTCTGTCAACGGAAATTAAAACATCGTTATCGATATAGCAATTTTCTTTCTCGAGGGTACTATGAAATTCAGTGTCTGTTATTTGACGGTTGTATCGTAGCTGCCTGAGTAATAATAACTCGTGCTTACGCATACCGTTTGAAAGCTCATTAGACATAAAATTCAAAACTTTTTTCTCATATTCGTTAATTTTGAATTGATTTTCCTTTACCTTCTTCAAGAAATCATTGTAGTTTCCTTTAGGTTTTAAAGTATCCAACAATGCCTGAGAATCAACCATATTATTCTCAAGAAAATCAGTCATCAATGGTATTCTACCCAAGCGATGCTTAAGCTCAATGTAATCATCTTTTATCTCTTTCATAAAGATGTTTCCACCACGTTTCAAAGAAGCAAAAATCATTTCTTTCGCAACTCTCGTAAAATTGATGCTTGAAATTCCAGAAACCGTATCAACTTTTGATGTAGTATCTCTGATGTGCTCTTTATTCCTAGTGTTGTCGCCAGTCAACGCAACTGGAATTAAATAGTTATTTTTATAATTACCAATAAAATCAATCACTACAACGTAATTTTTCCCAGGATTTTTACGAAGTCCACGACCAAGTTGCTGTATGAAAATAATTGCAGATTGGGTCTTGCGCATCATAACAACCTGGTTAATGAATGGAATATCGATACCTTCATTAAAAATATCAACTGTTACAATATATTCAAGTTCTCCATTCCTAAGCCTATTGATTGCTGCCAATCTTTCTTCTTGACTATCTTTACCTGTTAACGCTTGTGCCGGATGTCCCTCTTTAGTCATTAACTCAGCAACTTTTTCTGCTTCATCTGTTCTACTTACAAAAACCAATCCATATAGTCTATCACCAGAATATCCATAATACTCACTCTGCTCAAGAACATACTTAACGCGCTCTACACTGACTAATCTAGCCAGTGGTGTTTGTTCGTCAATAATTTCTCCGTTATATTCATAGTCTTGAACACCTACATAGTGAAATGGACTAAGCATTTCTTCTTCCAAAGCATCCTGCAGCCTGATTTCATAAGCAACATTATAATCAAACAATTCATAAATATTGTTATCATCATTACGTTCAGGCGTTGCCGTCATACCCAATAAGAAATTTGGCTTGAAATAGTCCAATACTTTTTTGTATGTACTAGATCCTGCACGATGAGCTTCATCGACTAAAATATAGTCAAATTCACGTGGATCAAATTCATGTAAATTCTCATCCTTAGAAATTGTTTGAATCGTTGCAAACAGATATTTAGCATCTTTCTCCTTCTTATTTCCAGACCAGATACCATAATCTTTCTTTGATCCACCAATAACATTATAGAAGCTCTCACGTGATTTCTCTAAAATCTGTTCCCGGTGAACAATAAACAAAAATCGTTTGGGACGATAGTTTTTAACATCAAAAGCTCCAAGATAAGTTTTACCTGTACCAGTAGCAGATATTACTAAAGCTTTATTTTCACAATTTAACCTAACATTTTGAAGTTTCTCCAAAGCGCTTTCCTGCATCTTATTAGGCTTAATTGTTGAGTAATTTCTATCTTCTTCAGCAACCAAATTGTAGCTGACATTAGCAGATTTCCTATCCTTAAACAGTGGTTTATATGTTTTTTCATAATTATCAATCCACTCAGATGTTAACACATCCGCAGCATCCCATTGCTCATCAATTTGTTTTTCAATGTCTTTAGTCAATTGACCATTTTCTTTTGAACTAACTCGCAAATTCCACTCTTTATTCTGACTCAGGGCGCTCTCTGTGAAGTTTGAACTGCCAATGATGGCTACGTCATAATTGCTGTGTTTAAATAAATATCCCTTAGCATGGAAACCTTCCCTACCAGTTGGTTTATAAACTCGAACTTCAACATTTGGCAACTTTAGCAATTCTCTAAAAGCCTTAGGAGCATTGAAATTTTGATATGTTGAAGTCAAAATTCGACCATGAATATCATTATCAACTAACATTGCCTTAAGAGAAATCAAAGCACCATCAGTAATAAAAGCCACTGCAAATGTATAAGAGCTGCAAATAGATAACTCAATTCCAAGTTGCTTTCTCATCGTATTTTCTGCATCATTTGCAATTAATTTAGCAGCATAGTTTTCATTAGCGCGATATTTATCTTTATCAATAAATGAGTTCAAAACCGCTTCACTATACTCATCATTGCCGATTAATGTATTTTTATCAATCATCGAATTTCACTTCTCTCAAATTTGCTTTTTCAATAGTCTTAGCTGCTGGAATATCAGCAGGAGCCCATGTGAGTTCACCTAATTCCCTAGGTTTTTTCCACATCACTTTGCTATGGGCAATCAAATCAAAATTGTGCGTTAACATTTTTGCATAAAATACAGTTAAATGGACAGTACCAAATTCATACTCATATGCATAAGTGCCTGTAACCTGCGGGCCTACTGTAATTTCATCATCGAACTCTTCTTCAAGTTCACGCTTTAATGCTTGCTGCGGTGTTTCGTTTGGTTCAATTTTCCCGCCAGGAAATTCCCATAAATCGCCTAATATTCTATCAGAATTTCTTCTAGAAACTAAAACTTTATCATCTTGCAGCAAAGCCGCACCAACTACAAAAATATCTTTTGCCATAAAATAACCACCTAAATTATCATATTTTAAATATATCACCTTTTGTCTCTAAGATCCTCCCACTAAATGAAAAAGCAGGCCGCACCGCAACCTGCTTTTCCTATACATAATACGATTCCAACTCATCAATCGAAATATCAATTCCATGAACCTTAATATCATCAATCCGTTCAAAGTAAAATTTCTCAAGCATCCTGTTTCTGTCCTGCTTGATGGCAAAATGAATGCGACGATGGCAATTAGGACAGAGAGGAATAATGTTATCTGCAAAATCAATTGTGTACTCAAAGTCACATTGATGCTGCATGGGAATTAAATGATGACCCTCAACAAAGTTTTTATGCTCATTTTCAGAGATGAATGTTTTATGACTGCTGTCGTAGCAACATTTCCAACCGCTTCTATGCTTGGCTGCAAGCATTTCATGAGGATTGCGCGGATACTGGAGAATTGATGTTTGCACGGGTTTTTTTCTTGTGGGTTTCTTGAGTAATTTTATCTTGTAGCGCTCAGAAGGATTTTCTTTTATTTCATCGGCATTAACAACTTTTAATTGATCAAGATAATCAAGATAGCCGTTAATTGTAGCACTGTAAAAATTCTTCTTTTTTCTGTTAAGCTTGACAAAATCATTCATTTTGAAAAAAGCTTCAATTCCTGCAGCGGTTTTCTCTGATTCCAAGCTAGTTGGATATGATCCGTAAACTTCCTTGTAAAAAACAATTATCTTCATCAAATGGTTGCGATAAGACTGTGCCTTCCCGCTTGACTTATTGACCTTGCCGGCCTTAAATGACAAATCAGTCTGATAGTCAAAAAATCCTTCAAAGAAGTCCTTATACAGAGGATTATTCTTTACATAGAGATACCTTGGGTCTGTTCTGGCGTCAATTGGCACAAATACATTTTCCATTACTTTCCCCTCCACAACACAATTTCTTGACCCTAAGTATAGCACACATTACAGCCAAAAAATCAATGCACATCAGTCAAACCTCACCTTCCACTCATCCCCTGCCCTGTATGCCTCAAAGCACATGCGCACCTGCTCTTCGCTATTCTTGGCAACGGCAAGAGGGGGCTTCTGAAAACCAGTCAAAGCCGGTGGTCTCGATGTTTTTCTCGAAGCTTCCGCCGGTGACGTGGCAGAGGGTGAAGATCTTGCAGACACCGTATGCGTAGTGGGGAATGTTGTGCTTTCCCGGTCGTGCAACGGCGATGACGCTGTCGACTTCGGCGGCAATGTCGCGGATCCTTGCGCAGCGTTCAAGGTCGAAGTCGTCTCTGCCGGAGGTGAGCCCGGCCTGTGCCAGGCTCTGGAGTTCAATGATCATGTCGATCCACTTGTTTCTTCTCATACATATTCCTGCTTTCTTCTGCATCCCTCAACACCCCCGCCGCCTCTCTTCTGATGCGGGAGATGCGGAATCCGGTCTGTTCCGTCAACCGGGTCAGGTCCGCCTTGAGTTGTCCGGCCAGTCCACGGAGGATGATCCGGTCCTGAAGTTCATACGGCCGCGGGAACTTGTGGGAGGTTCCGGGAAACTCCAGCTCCTCCAGAAGAAATTCCCGCACTTCCCGTTCGTTCATGAAGGAACACAGGCTGACGCCACGGTGTATGCAGCGGGAGACAAGTTGTCCGCGCTCACGTTCGGAAGATGCGCGCACCTCGCTCACTGCCTTGTCGGAAGCAGCAGAAACGAACAAGGCAAATGAGCTGCAGGCCGGGTCTCCGCTCTGCATTTTCCGGCAGAAGGAAAGTTCTTCTTCGCTAAGGAGCGGCCTGCCGTCCTCTGATGTGACGGAGCCGGATTCGCTGAAGTGCCAGCTTCTCAGGCTGTGACAGGCGAAAATGTCAAGGGATGCGCGCTGTCCCGCGGCGGTGATTGCGCAGTCGAGACGGTCGGGAGTGACGTTGCCGATGATGTCGCCGGGGTTGTGGTAGTTTCTGAACTCGTAAGGGTGGCTTCTGATGTAGGCGCATTCTTCTGCGGACAGGATGGCGCTGATGTCCGGTCCGTTGAAGCAGGTGGAGGACATCCGTAACTTGACGGCAACGTAGATGGCAAGAGACGCTCCGAGGGAGTGGCCGGTCGTCGTGAACGTGCGTCCGCCGGCGGCTCGGTGCGCGAATTTCAGCGCAGAAACAGCCTGAGAGTCGCCGGATCCCCTGGCAGCAAGAAGTGCAGTTCCATCAAGGCCGAGCCTTGAGATGAGTTCCTGTACACGGGGATTTTCCGCAATGACCTCCTTGAGCCTGTCCCGGCCGTCATCAAGGGGGCTGTGCTCCCTGCCGAGGGCGATGAACTCGATGTCGGTCAGCGCATCCTTGATGTCTGCGGGGTCCGTTCCGCCATAGGCGATGACGAGTTCGTCCGGGGCGTCCCTTGGCGTCACTGCCAGCGCCTGAAGTCCGTTTTTCTCATTGCTTTCGACGTCTTCCACCACATACTTTCTGCCATGAATCGTGACCATTCTGCCCTTCCTGTACTGATGAGGAAACTTGCCCACGAAGTAGACGGCACGGGAAAGGTACCTGTACTGTTCGTCAGTGATTTCCGGCATCGGCGTCACCTCCTTCCTCCCGTTGTCTGACATGCGGCTTTCTTGTCCCTGAAAGCCGCTGGCTTAGGGAAAACGATTACACATTTGATTATAGCCTGTGGGAAGGGAGATTTCAATGTGGCGCATGACTGTGTGGAAGTCATGTCACGGTATCTGTAACCTGGAGGCTTGTTTTTTTGGGGGCGATCTCCATGGTTGGTGGAAATTACGCACGTTGCCCACCAAAACTGGAATTTTGACTTTCCTCACACTGCTAATATGAAGCCCCGCCGACACCAGACAGAAGCTTAGCTTACGGCTCATAACCACTCGAATCCACACATTCAAAAAAACGAGGCCGCAAAACGCAGCCTCGCCTGTCCTAGTCCATGATGAGGTAGGACTTGATCGTCCTTCTGTCCGCCATGTCCTGGTATGCCTGATTGATTTCATCCAGCGTATAGCTGTTCGTGAAGACTTTGCCGGGGTTGATCTGACCGTCAAGGACCGCCTTCAGCAAGACTTCCTTGTCATAGGTCGTCACCGAAGCAGGACCGCCGGCAAGCGTGACGTTTCGGTAGAACGTTTCTGCCGGATCCATCTTGGCGCCATGCGGCAGGCCGACGCGGCCGATGAAGCCGCCGGGACGAACGACGCCGAATGCCTGGTCGGTCGATCCTTGCGCGCCAACGCATTCAAGGACGGCATCGGCACCGCAGCCGCCCGTCAGTTTGAGAACCTTTTCGATGCCTTCTGTTCCGCGTTCAGCCACGACATCGGTTGCGCCCGATTCGAGCGCCATCTTCTGGCGATCTTCGTGACGGCTCATGATGATGATCTGTGAAGCTCCGAGCATCTTGGCGGCAATCACCGCACATTGACCGACGGCGCCGTCACCGACGACGACGACCTTGTCGCCTGGTTTGACGTGTGCGGTTTTAGCGGCGTGGTAGCCGGTTGCCATGACGTCGGCAAGCGTCAGCAGTGACTTGAGCATCCCTTCGCTGTAGTCGTCAGGAGAACCCGGCACTTTGACCAAAGCCCAGTCGGCGTGCTGGAAACGCAGGTAATGAGCCTGGGCGCCCTTGCTGAAATTATCGTCATGATCGACGCAAACGCCGTCAAAGCTTGCCAGACATGCGGGACAGTGTCCGCAGCCGTGCGTGAACGGCACGATGACGAAATCGCCAGGCTTGACAGTCGTCACGCTTTCTCCGACTTCTTCCACGATGCCGATTGCTTCGTGTCCGTCGTTGATCGAGTGCTTTTGCTTGCTGTCGCCGGCGGAATATGCCCAAAGGTCGGAGCCGCAGACGCATGAGCGGATGACGCGGATGACCGCATCGTCTGCTTTTTGAATCTTCGGCCTTTCCTGTTCAACGACACTCATTTTTCCCGATTCTTCATAATATGCAATTTTCATTAGATTCCACTCGCTTTCATGGTTTGATGACTCAATTATAAAACCTCAAGCTGACTTTAGGTCAAGCGTTTGCGTAATGAAAATGCAGAGCTTCGTTTGCAGTCCATGCTTTTTTAATCATTGCGATCTTGCGTTTTTTCTGAAAAATTCCTTTCAGAGCTCTGCATTTCAGAAAAATTCTAACCGTTTTTTAACTTACGTCATCCACTTTCAGTGTGCTAGGATAATCAATGTTGTATTTTTACGGAAATTGTGACAGTCAGGTCGCAGTAATGCGACGGTGGACCAGTCTCCCGATCTTTGCTTAAGCGAAAATCGACTGCACATGGATTGAGAGGAGAGATTTTTTTGGAAAATGCAGAAATGCGTATGAACACTGCAATTGTTGAAGTTGACCGTCCATGGCTTGCCATGTCATCCATGCTGATTGGTGCGTTCGTCGGAATGCTCAGCGAAACTTCCCTGAACATCGCCTTGCCGACGCTTGGCAGGGTCTTTTCAGTCGGAACCGGCACGCTGCAGTGGCTCGTGACAGGGTATATGCTGATGATCGGCATTGTGCTGCCGTTTTCAAGTCTGATTTCAAAGTGGTTTTCAACCCGTCAGATCATCATCTTCGCTTTGGCTGACTTCACGGTCGGGGCATTGATTTCCGGCTTTGCAAACAGCTTTGGCATGCTTTTGTTCGGACGGATGATTCAGGGAATCGGCACCGGACTGATTCTTCCGCTGATGTTCACGGTTGCGATGCTGATCTTCCCGCCGAAGAAGCTGGGACTTGCGATGGGCATCAACGCACTTGTCATCATGTTTGCACCGGCAATCGGACCGACCGTCACGGGCATCGTCCTCGGAGCCCTCTCATGGCGTGCCGTCTTCTTCATGTTTGCAATCATTTTACTTGTCGGACTTCTTTTTGCCTTCATCGGTCTGAAGAACGTCAGCCGCATCACCCGTCCGAAGATTGACCTGCCGTCAGTGCTGGGATCCGTCATCGGCTTCAGTTCCATTGTTGCAGGAACAAGTCTCGCATCAGAAGCCGGTTGGACTTCACCAAGAGTGCTCGGTCTTCTTGCCGTCGGCATCATCGTACTCGTCCTTTATGCAGGACGTCAGCTGAAGCTTGATGAACCGGTCCTGAACCTCAGAGTCTTCGCCAAGCCTGCCTTCCGGACCGGCGCCATCCTCGTCATGATTGATTTCGGCATCATTTTGTCCGCGATGTATCTCATGCCCCAGTTCATTCAAAATGCCATGCTGCTGCCGGTTGCGATGACCGGGCTCATCATGCTGCCAGGCGGCATCGTCAATGCCTTGGTCTCTGCATTTGCCGGGAGAATGTATGACCGCATGGGGGCCAAGCTGCTTGCTCGCTTGGGCTTCGTCATTGCCCTGATCGGTGTCTTGATGTTTTGTTTTGCAGACGCAAAGTCGTCTCTTGCCTATGTCATCGCTGCTCACGTCGTTTTGATGATCGGCTGTCCGCTTGCGATGTCGCCATCCCAGACGCATGCCTTGAATGCGCTGGCCGGTCCGGAATCTGCCGACGGTTCAACGATCATGAACACGCTACAGCAGATCGTCGGCGCAATTGCAACGGCGCTTGCGACGAGCTTTCTTGCGATGGGTCAGGCAGCTTTTCCGGCTTCAAGCGAAGCGCTTCGGTTTGAACACGGCGTTCGCTACGGTTTTTGCTTCACTTTGGCTTTGGCACTGATCGGATTTATCGTTTCGCTGCGCTTGAAGGATCGAACACAGAGCGAAGACGTTGATTTTGATTAATTAATGAATAAAAAAGCAGTCGGGTCATTGAACCTGGCTGCTTTTTCATTATTCCCTTTTCTGCCGCTTATTTTTGATCCGAATTGAAGTTTCTGACAAAGTCGATTGAATTGCGCTTGAATTTTGCTCATGATCTCATCAAGATTTCCGGACAAAGCAGCCGTTTTTGATGGTTTGTCCGTAAACAAAACTCATTTTACGGACAAACAGGCATTTTCCAGCGATTTGCCCGCAAATACCAGCCACGCTGAACAACCAAGCGCCGAATTTCCGTCCGATCTCTGCATTTTACGGCATAAAAAAACAAGCGCCAATTGACGCTTGTCTTTTAATCTTCAAGATTCTTGACCAAAACGCTGTCATGCTGCTCATCTTCTCCGAGCATGAAAACGTGGGTACCGACCTTTTTAAAACCATATTTCGTATAAAAGCGATAGGCGCGCTTGTTTTGCTCTTCGACTCCGAGCCACATCATGGGGCATTTGAGTTTACGCGCAACGGAAATGGCATGCTCCATCAAAGCCGCACCGATACCGTGACCGTGATATTCTTTCAAAGAATAAATTCTTTGTATCTCCAACGCATCCGGATAATCGGGTTCGGTTTGAGAATCAGCCCAGTTGACCTTGACGAATCCGACGGCATCATTGCCGTCAAGATAGAAGTAATAATCCGACGTCTCACACTCTATTTCTGATTTGAGCACGTCAAAATCATAGGCGGTCTCAAGATATTCCTTCATGTCTTCTTCACTGTTTTCGTAGGCAAAAGTGTCATAGAAAGTCTTTTTTGCCAGCTTTTGCAGCATCAAAACGTCTTCGTTCGTGTTGCTTGCTTTTCTGATCATGATTTATCCTCCATTTCGATAAAAATCCGTTTCAACGTAATGACTGTCACGATTACTGAAATAACGTCAGAAACCGGTTCTGCAATGTAGATGCCTTTCACGCCTGAAAATTTTGGCAAGATGAGTGCCAACGGAATCAGCAGGATGATTTTCCGCAGCGTGGCGATAAAAAGCGAAACATTCGCCTGTCCCAATGCGAGAAACGTCGCTTGACAAGCCGCCCGAATCACCCAAATCGCAATGCCTAAGAAAAAACTCGGCATGATTCGACATGTCAAAGCAACAAGTTCAGCATCGTTCGTAAACATTGAAGCATAAATGCCCGGACAAAAAATCGCAACGCCAGCCAAGATGAGCGTTCCCAGCAAGCACACGGAAACCAGGCGAACCACCGTTTCTTTCACGCGCAGCATGTCTTCTGCACCGTAGTTGCAGCTGATGATCGGCTGGACGCCTTGAGTAATGCCGTTGACCGGAATGACGATCAATTGCATGATGCTCATCAGAATCGACATCGAACCGACGTAAAGGTCGCCGCCGTAACGAGGCCAGTATTGAAAGTGATCGTCACCAAGCTTTCCGTGCTCTGCATGACGAACGGTGCAATGCCCCAAGCAGCGATTTTAAGGATCAAAGACTTGTCCGGCCTGACAAGTTTCAAGTACAGTACGCTTCTTTTCGACTTCAAAAACGAGACGACCCAGACTGCGCTGACAAACTGCGAGATGACCGTTGCAAGCTGTACCTCGCCTGCTCCGGCAAACGCACTGAACGCGGCAATCAAAGTGATGATTGGAAGCGTAACCCCCACGCCCGTCAAAGCCAGATTACCATCGCCCTGCATATGTCCGATGTAGATTCGATCGACGATATTGTACAAGACGTTGATCAGTTGTGTCAAACCCGTTGGCAGCGCCAATGAAAGTATCAGCCTGCCCAACGGAGCCGTTCCTAATTTCTCGTCATTTCTCATTCAACAGCTTCTTCCCAATTTGGATATACGAGTATTTTACCATTGCAAATGCGCAAAAAAAGTTTTGTCTCCCATATGTCGTTTGAATTAGTGTATAATGTAAACAGTTACTAAATTCAGGAGTTATAAATGATAAAGAAATTACGCGCAAAACATGTTCCGGAAACGGCTTATTTAATAATGTTTACGATTTTCTCGGCAGCTGCCTTCATTGAAGGAACGACTCTGACGCATGTTTTTGGCGTGGATCGATTGATGGCTTTGACATATCGCATCTACCAGCTTTCGGTTCTCGGCGTACTCGGAAAAATCTTCTTTTTGGACGACTCGACGAAAAAAACCAAAACAGGCATTTTCTTGACGCTTGCCGTGCTCTATTTCATCTGCCATCGTGCGCAGGCAATGGCGCCTTTTTTCATGGCCGTTTTCATCTTCGGTGCAGTCGGTGTCGATTGGAAGAAGATTCTGAAATGTTTCTTTTTCACTGGTCTGCTTTTGACGTGCCTTTCGCTTTTTGGCGCTTTGTTTCGCATAATTCCTAATATGGCACAGGCAAGAACGTATTTTGGCATCCCGTTCCGTCGTTTCAGCATGGGAATTGCGACTCCGACCGATTTTGCGGCGCATGTCTTTTCCTTGATGATGGCTTCTGTTTTGCTGCGAGATTTTAAGTGCGACAAAAAATGCCTGATTCGTCTTTCATTGATTGCTTTTCTGACGTTTGCTCTCACTGATGCGCGGCTTGACTTGATTTTAATGATTCTGCTGCTTTTGTGCACTGCATTTTATGATAAGATCAAAGCGTTCATCACGGCTTCCGGACCCGGCTTCTTTGGCATCATTATCGGCGGATATGCTCTGTTTGATCTTTGGATAACTCACGTCTACTATATGCCAAGCCGTTTCTGGGAAACTCTCGACCGCTTTTTGTCAAGCCGCTTGTTCTACGGCAACGTTGCCATGAAACAATGCCAGGTTCCGCCTCTTTTTGGGCGTTTCATCCCTCAAAACGGCAACGGACTCATGCTGAAACCCGGTGAGCGGTACTTTTTCATCGACTCGTCAATCGTTCGCATGTGGACCATGTTCGGCATCATCTTCACGATTTTGATGATCATGCTGACGGCATTTCTCATCATCCGCGGATTTTCGACAAAATACGTTCCGCTGTTAGTCATTTTAGCACTGATCGTGATTGAATCCGCAATCGATCATCATTTGTGGGACATATCCTACAACGTCTTGTTCGTTGCAGCTTTTGCCGACTGGAGCAGCCTGACTAAAAGGCAGCGCTGAATTCCTATTTTGTCGTCTGAATGAACTCATACGGCGTCGTCTGATAGACGTAATAATTCAGCCAGTTGGAATACAAGATATTGGCGTGCGATCTCCAGGTCAATAAGGGTTCTTTGGTGTCGTCGTCATCCGGATAATAATTTAAAGGCGGCTCAATCGGCAGGCCTTTTTCCTTGTCTCTCAAATATTCCCTTTGCAAAGTATAGCGATCGTATTCGGGATGGCCCATCACAAAGACCTGATGCCCGTCATTTGCAATCACAAGGTAGATTCCTGCTTCTTTTGACTCTGCCAAAACGGAAAGCTCAGGATGTTTCAAGACATCCTGTTTGTCGACTTCAGCATGACGCGAATGAGGCGCAAAGAAAACGTCGTCAAAACCACGAACGAGCGGAACTTTGCGATTCAACAGCCGGTGCTGATAAATACCGAAACGTTTTTCTTTCAACAGGTGCTTCTTGATCCCGTAATGATAGTACAGACCTGCCTGAGCGCCCCAACAAAGGTGCAGCGTCGAAGTGACGTGTTTTTTTGACCATTCCATGATTTTGCAAAGTTCGTCAAAATAGTCGACTTCCTCAAATTCCAACTGCTCAACGGGTGCTCCCGTAATAATCAGGCCGTCGAAATTCTTGGCGGAAATCTCGGAAAAAGGCTCGTAAAACCTGTTCAAGTGGCTGAGTGCCGTATGCGTCGATTCATGCGTTTCAAGCGACACGAAAGAAACGTCGACTTGCAGCGGCGTGTTCGACAAAGCCCTCAAAAGCTGCAGTTCAGTAGCCTCCTTCAAAGGCATCAGGTTCACGATTGCAATTTTGATCGGTCGAATGTCCTGATGAATCGCACGCGTTTCGTCCATTACGAAAATATTTTCCTGATTCAAGATCTCGCGCGCCGGAAGATCATGTTGTATTTTAATCGGCATCTTGCCTACCCCCTTGTATCTAAAACAAAAACGCCCCCGTGAAAGAACATCTTTCACAGGGACGCATCCTAGCGTGGTACCACCCATCTTCGCTGCATCATCCGCAGCCTTCTCCGGCACCGTCATGCCTGGGATTATATCGTATCCTCACGAACCTTGAGCTTTCACTCGCAGTTAAACTCAGAGCTCATCTTCAGCTTGTCTGACCCGCCTTCTTTCACCAGCCAAAGGCTCTCTTTGGAATCCGAGTCCGCCTACTCTTCTCGTCAACGTTTTGTTTTATATTATTGTTTATTGTCTGAAGTTTATACCCTTTTTATAATCTTGTCAACACTTTGAATGATACTGTAAAATGCAGCAAATAATCAGCCGTCTCGTCGATTGCAATCAAAAGACGGACAAAACGGTTATCTCTTTTTGCGTGACGACAACATCAAAAACGGCCATCTGCTCAAAAACAAGACAGCCGTTCCGATCGTTGACGAAGACTTCTCCGTCACCTATTATGCAATTTGTCTCAAAAGACGCAGCCACATTCTTGAGCGTTTCATGAACAGCAGGTTGCAGAATCAGGTCTAATGAACCTTTCTGCCGTTTTCAAACAGACTTCTCGTTGCCTGCCAAATGTACTTGGCAGTTTCGGCATCATTCATCGTGTACAGATGTATGCCGGCAACGATCGGCGTATTGATGTCCGCCAGCTCGCAGCATTCTCTGAAACGATAAAAACTTTCATTGTCAAAAAACATCTGCGTGATCAAACTGTCGACCGCCTGGTTCGGCATTTTCTTTAATTCAAGATGGAAACGGGAACTTTTTTCTCAAGCTTTCTTGCGATATTTATTGATGATAACATCTCTTCCCTTGACTAGCATTGTCTTCTTGCCGACGAAATCAAAGCCGCACTTCATGATGACGCGGTTGCTTGCCAGGTTTTGCTCTTCTGCTTCAATCCTGATTTCAGGAAAGCCTTCTTCAAGCAAATAATCGCTAAACCCTTTGAAGGCTTCCGTCATATAGCCTTTGCCCCAGTATCTTCTTCCCAAAACGTATCCGATGACCGGCACCTCGTCTTCATAACCGACGACATCGATCATGCCGATCAGTCCGTCGGTTTCCTTAAGGCAGATGCCGTATCGATGGCACTTCTCATCCTCGTAGGCACGCATCCATTCCGCAATGATCTTCTTGGTCACGTCGACGCTTTCGTGAGCGTCCCAAGTCAGATAACGCGTGACTTCAGGATCATTTGCCCACGTTTCATAGATTCTCATTGCATCATGCTCGTCCAGCCTGCGCAGATAAAGCCTGTTCGTTTCGACTGCTTTTTTCGGCGAAACCCATTCATAAAGTTCTGCGCCCTTTTCACCGATGTCATCGTAAAAAAGTTCGGTTTGCTTGACAAGCGCAAAGCCGTTCTTGCGATATAATTTTCCGGCGGAATCGTTGCCTTCGATCACGTCGAGGTGAATCGCTTTTCTTGCCCTGGATTTTATCACAGAAAGCATCGAAGAAGCGATGCCCTGCCCCCTGAATTCCGGCGAAACGGCAAACAGATGCAGCACGCAGACATCTTTTGTTTCCTTCCAGTCCGCATGATTGTATGCATCATCGTCGCCGTCTGACAAAATTCCCGCTGCTGCGATTTTTCCATCGATGCGTCCGAGCAGAAACAGCCGATTTGCGATCGCATACTCGAGATCGTCACGACACGGATATTGCCCCCAGTGCCAGCCAGGCGAATATTTGTCAACTTTTTGCTGCTCGCAAACCTTTTCATAAAAAATGCAGAGCTCTGACAAATCATTTTTTGTTGCTTGAACTATTTCCAAAATAAACTACCCCTTCTTGCCAAAATGCCTTGGTAAATCCTGCCTCTTCCTGCGAATTTTTCTGGCAATGCGCTCCGTTGCATGCGTCAGATGCCTTAAAATCGAATCGGCCGCAAACATGAAGACGACGACCATCAAAAAATCGGCCCTTGACAGCGGACTGATTGCAAAAAGATGCTTCAAAAACAAGAAGCAAAAGACCAGACCCGCAACGTTGAGCCATAGAATTGCCCACTTTTTCTTATTGAACGGCCGACTGATCCGAACCAAAACGATCAGCCCGATCGCACCCAAAAGCAGAGTCGCCATCGTCGAAATCTCATCATCGGAAATGCCGAAAATCTTGCCGCAGACCACAAGCGCAGCAACCGAAACCATATCGGTCAATCCGGCCGGAAAAGCCTTGATGAACACGTTCGTCAAAAAATGCCCCTTGATTCGGTCTTTGGTCGGCTCAAGTGCCAGCAAAAAGCCGGGAACGCCGATCGTAAATCCCGTCACCAAGGAAATCTGCGAAGGCTCAAGCGGGTACGTAAACATCAAAACAGCCGAAAAGACCGCCATCAGCAGCGAGAAAATATTCTTGACCAAAAACAGGCTTGCCGACCGCTGGATGTTATTGACGACTTGTCTTCCTTCAAGCACGACGTTTGGCATGTGCACGAAATCGGAATCAAGCAGGACGACCTGCGCAACTTGTGCGGTTGCCTCGCTGCCGGATGCCATCGCAACGCTGCAATCCGCATCCTTCATCGCTAAAATATCGTTGACGCCGTCGCCCGTCATCGCGACGGTATGCCCGTTTTTTTGCAGAGCGGATACGAAAGCCTGCTTTTGCTTCGGAGTCACGCGTCCGAAGACCGTTTTTGTCTCAAGCGCCTCTTCCACTTGCGCGTCGGTTGTCAAAGTCGAAGCATCGACGTAATTTCTGGCCCCATCGATTCCGGCCTGTTCGGAAATTTCGGAAACGGTTTTCGGATTGTCGCCCGAAATGACCTTGATCGCAACTTTTTGTTTTTTAAAATATTGAAACGTCTGCTTGGCGTTTTGACGAATCGGATTCTCAAAAATCACATAGGCCAACGGCTCAACGCTGCCCGAAAGGCCATGTTCAAGCTCAGTGCCGTCATACTTCGCAAACAAAAGCGCACGGTACCCCTTATCCGTATACGGCAAAATTTTATCTTCGATTTTTTCAAATTCAGAGCGCATGATGAACTCCGGTGCCCCTAACAAGTACGTTGCATCATTGAAAATTATTCCGCCATACTTTGTCGAAGACGTAAACGGAACAACCTTTAGAGCAGCATGTTTTTGCTCTGCATCTTCCGGGATAAACGACTGCAGCGCCTGCATCGTCGCATTGTTGTCCTTTGAGGCAAGCACGTAGTCCGTCAGCCTTTCAGTGACGTCTTCTTCTTCAAAGACGACTTTCTTGACTTTCATCTCAGGTTCAGTAATTGTTCCGGTCTTGTCGACGCACAAAACGTCAACGCGAGCCAACGTTTCGATGCTTTTCATGTCATGCAGCAAAACCTTGCGTTTCGAAAGCCTCATCGTGCTCAAGGCCAAGGCAACCGTCGTCAAAAGATACAGTCCTTCGGGAATCATCCCTAAAACGGCCGCAACCATTGACGTAATGCTCTTTTGAAACGTGACGCCGTTTAAAAAGAAGCTTTGGTAAAACAAAATGACCCCGATCGGAATAATGACGATTCCGACCCACTTGATGATTTCATTGATCGAACGTACCATCTCAGACTGTTCATAACCGTCAATCGTTTTGGCTTCCGACGTTAATTTTGATATGTAGGACTCGTTTCCGACCTTGTCCAGGCGCGCATAGCACCTTCCCGAAACGACGAAACTGCCGGAAAGAAGCGTATCTCCTTTTTTCTTGTCAATTTCATCCGACTCGCCCGTCAAAAGCGATTCGTTGACCTGAACGTTTCCTTCAAGCACCGTCGCATCCGCACAAACCTGCTCGCCGGCCGAAAGAAGCACGACATCGTCCTGCACCAGTTCTTCAGACTTGACCTTGCTTTCTTTTCCATCACGCACGACGATTGCATGCGGAGCATTCAGCAGGTTCATTTTGTCAAGTGTTTTTTTTGCGCGCCATTCCTGAATGATTCCGATGATGATGTTCCACAAAATAATCGGCAAAAAGGTCAGATTGCGAAACGATCCGACGATGCACAAAAGCACCGTGATCACCAGGAAGATCAAGTTGAAATACGTCAAAGTATTGCTCAAAATGATCTGCTTGACGGTCAGTCCGGTCGAAGCGTCCGACTGATTGGTTTTTCCGGCGTTGATTCGTTCTTTGACTTCTTTTTGAGTCAAGCCACCGTATCTAGCATCTTCCATCCATAAACTTCCTTTCGAAAAGCTTCTAAGTAAATAATAACTCAAGTTACGTCAAAACGCCTATAAGAATGCATTAAGATTGGGTTTCGCCAGGCAAATCCTTTCATGTTGCCGATAAAAAACAGGACTTCTGAGAATACCGGGGTTCAAAAGTCCTGTTTTGCAATTTGTTCATTTATATGAAAAAGCTGCCTGCAAAGCTTGACAGGGCACCAGAGTCACGGGGTTTCCGGCCAGACATTTAAACATACAGTGCGCAGACATCGATTAACTTCTCGCTTCAAACTTTAATTTCAGCACCAAGCCCAATGCAATCAAGGTTATCGCCAAAATAAGCACGATCGAAATGCGACTGCCGACCATGCTGCCGTTTGACATCGTTTTTTGAGCCCAGCCGAAGATGACGGAAACGACAGTTGTCGAAAGTGCTCCGGAAAACTGCTGCAAAGTATTCAAAACGCTGTTGCCGTCGATTGATTCTTCGCGTTCCAATTGACTGAGACTTGTCGCAACCAGACTGCTTGTCGCAAGCCCCATGCCGATCTTTGTGGCAACGTCGCCGCACAAAAGCAGTTTCACCCCTGCATTTGGCAAGACAAAGGCCAAAAAAGCCAATCCCAAAGATGCAAGCGTCATTCCGAAGACAATCGGTTTGAAATAACCTAATTCATCCATCAATCGACCGGAAACCGGTGCGAGAAAAGCCACGAACGTTGCGCCCGGAAGCATGAACAGCCCTGCCGTGACGGTATTTTGATGCAACCCGATCTGAAGATAATTCGGGAAAATGAATGAGATGCCAAGCGCGATGGCCTGCGTGACCAAAGCACCATACATGAACCAGACGAAGCGATGATTGGAAAAGACGTTCAGACTGATGAGACGCTTCTTTTTGTTGGAAAAATAAAACATCAAAAGCGCCATGATGCTGAGCAAAAGCAGCCAAAGCGAAAAACGCTCGATGGCAACTAGCAAAAGCGCCAAACCCAATGCCAAAAAGAAGTATCCGCCAAAATTGAAACCGGTCTTTGTTTCAATTTTTCGCTGAGGAATCGACATGATTCCGACGACAAAAGAAATCGCAAGAATCGGCACGAGAAACAGGAAAATCTTGTTCCAGTCAAAATGATGCAGAATAATTCCGCCATAGGTCGGACCGATTGCCGGCGCAAAGCAGGTCGTCATCGTGGCCACGCCGACCATGAAACCGCGTTTTTCCAACGGAACGTGCTCCAAAATAATGTGCATCGCAAGCGGCAAGGCAAGTCCGGTGCCGATTCCCTGAAGGATGCGACCGGCTAACAACAGTTCGAAATTTCCCGCAATCGAATCCAAAATCACGCCAAGCAGAAAAAAAAGATTTGAACTGACAAACAGATTTTTTTCGGAAACGTTTCGAATCAAATAGGCTGACAACGGAATGCTGATGGCAACCGTCAGCAGATTGGCAGTCGTCACCCATTGAATCAGTCCTGCATCGATTCCGAACTGCTTCATGAGCGTCGGAAAAGTCACGTTCATCGACGTTTCGATCAAAACGCCGCAAAAGCTCATAATCGTCGTTGAGACGACTGCTGGCATTACGTGCCACTTTTTCTTTGTTGTCATATTTTTACCTCGAATTCCAGAAATTACGCATAAAATTCATGATACGCTACAAAGGTCAGCCAAGTCAAGCAAAATACGAACGTTATCCGGCAATCATCATCTTTTTTGGTAAGTCTCATCAAAATGCTGAAAACCGCGAATCTCAAAGAAAACGTCCCTGCGCCAAAAACAGGCGCAATGATTGCCGAAGTCCGTTTTGTCTGCAAGCTCATTTTACGGGAAAATCCCTGTTTTTCACGTTTTGCCCGTAACCGCCCGTCTTGTTTTACGGGCAAATCCCAGTTTTCCACGTTTTGCCCGTAATTGAAACTTTTGCCAAATCCAGCGTTGCGCATCGCGGGCTTGCCAAACAGCTGCGAATCTGCTCAACCCGACCGCCGTCAGCGTGATGCGGATACTGCATTTTTCAAATAACAAAGATTTTCCCCGCACGCCGAAAATACAGGAAAAGCCTTTTCATAACTATAACAATTGCGCAAACAAACGCATGATCATTCGACTCAGGCGATGAGGCGCGCTCCACTTGACGCTGTACTTTTCAGTAACTTCGCGACACTGCTTGAACGTTTCGTCAAAATCTTCCTTAATCGAAAGAACGGCCGGCACGTCCGTCATAAAACATCCATTTTCAAAATGATGATACAAGCTGCGGTAATCAAGATTAATCGTTCCGCACGTCGCCAGGCAATCGTCTGCCACGCTCATTTTGGCGTGGCAAAAACCAGGCTTCCATTCAAAAATGCGCACGCCTTTTTCCGCAAGCACGTTGTAAAGCAGATAATAGTTTCACTGGGTCTGCGATAGTTGGTTGATTTCAAAACACAACTGGTCAGAAATCCTTTCTGAGTTCTTAATATGAATAGCATCAGAAAGTTTGACGACGTCTTTGCTCAAGGTCTTCCCTGCTTGAACGACTTTTTGACTTTTGCCTGATCAATCAGGTAGTCTTGCTACATTTCAAGCAGTTCCGTAATCGAATCTTCGGATGCCGCCAGGCCGATTAAACTGATTCCCATGCTAATCACAATATGCATAGCGGTGCTTTGCCAAGACGAAGACAGTTTTGCAAAATACAGTGCACGCAGCCTCAAAGCTCTGCATTTTTCATCAGACAACGTCCGCAAAAAGTTGACCCTGGTGCTATAATTGAAATTGTTGACTAAAACAAGAAAGGCCAAGACAATGTCAAAAGAAGATTTTGAAACAATCAAAACAAAAGACGGCATGGTTGATATAAAATACTATCATGACCTTGCACAACAAAAACATCAGGAGCACGAAAAATTTCTTGCGACTTTGCGAAAGAAGAAACCTAAGCACCTCGATAAAATCGTCAAAGAAACGCACCAGGAAATTTTTGACGTCGTTGACTGCACGAAATGCGCCAACTGCTGCAAAGATCTGGGGCCGTTGTTCACCGAGGCGGATATTGAAAGAATCGCCAAGGCTTTCAGAATGCACCTCGGTCATTTTGAAGATGCATACCTTCGCGTCGACGAGGACGGCGACAAAGTTTTCAAATGCATGCCGTGTCCGTTTCTCGGCTCAGACAACCTTTGCACGATTTACCCGATTCGTCCCAAGGCATGTCGCGAGTTTCCGCACACGGATCGCAAAAAGATCTATCAGATCAACCATTTGACGATTCAAAACACGCTCTACTGTCCCGCAGCTTACCTCTTCGTTGAAAGGCTGAAGGAAAAACTCGGCTACTGATGTCCGCATCGTTAGAATTAACCGCTAAATTGACGGGACTCGATTATTCCGGCGAAATCGTCGCTTGCGGCGTATCCTGTACGCTCAGAAACGATGACGAAAAGCAACAGAAATTGATTCAAAGAGCCGCTGATCAGACAGAAAGATTATCAGCATTGATAAATAATCTCTGATAAAAAAGAGACTGAGAAAAAACGATGCCTCAAATTGAAAACTCGGATGATTTGCGCTTTATTGCAATTCTCATCCGAGTTTTTGGTTTTAGTCATAGCTTTTGCAGAAGATATTTCAGCTTCTCCATCTCATCATCAGACAAGGTTATGCCCTTGCCCATCTTTGCATGCTCAGGTGCCCAATCGCGAATGTCGTATTTGGGAGTGCCACCGTTCCATGAAATTTTGTTCAGTTCCTTTGTCCACCCTTTTGAACTTTTGGAAATAACGCCAAGATGTTCAATGATTTCATATTTGAATTCTGCCATTTTGATCACCATCCTTGGCACAAGCATATCCTACTTTGAACTAAATTGCAAAACCGAATTTACTGCATTTATCATCAAAAAAAGCCAGGAATCCCTGACCCAAAAACTTGAACCTTCCTTCAAACCGGCTAAAATTTTTATGCGTGCTCACGTTTATAATTGATTGCTCCGTGCCCGCTTTTAGCATAAGCATTCAGAATCGTTTCCGATTCGACCTTCTTTATAAAATCCATTTTCTTCCCCGTTTTCCGCACTTTTTGCCAAATCCCCCTTTGATTTGACGTTTATGCTGAAATCAACCTAATAATTGCTTGGTCCTGATTCTCCCTTTCCCTGTCATGTTCGCTTCTTAATGCCCCCGCATCAAAGAAATGCCCCGTTTAACCTTGTTTCCCGCAGCAAGACTGATATCCTCTTTTCCCCAAATCATTTGGATAAAGTCATCGCATTGAATACATCTTCAAACCTTTTTTGAAAATCACTCCTTCCTTGTAGCAAGGATTCGACATGTTCATTTTGCCCAGTTGAATCCAACTCCCTAAAAGAGCAAACTTAAACGAATCAATCGTTTGATCTCGTTTCCTTTCTTGTATCGTTGCTACATTTTGAGTATAATATTCTTGCTTATTTTAATATATATTCACTAATCGGAATTAAATGTTCTTATTTCACTATTATGGGGAATTACGGAGGAAATCATGGGGAAAAAATCAACCAGAGAAAATAAAACGATTTTTCAAATTTGCAGAGAAGAAAAGAATCTGACCCGCGAGACAGCCAGCGAAAAAATGGCCGGAGTTTCAGCGTCTCGCATCGAAAAGATTGAATATGAACAACAGGAACCAACGCCTTACGATATTTTGCAGATGGCGCATTGCTACGGTCGCCCTGATTTATGCAATTACTACTGTTCGCATAAGTGCAACATCGGCAAAAAGTACGTTCCTGAAGTTTCAATTACCGAGTTGTCAAGCATCATCTTGGAAACCGTCGCAAGCCTGAACGAAATTGAGCCTTTGATGGGACGACTGATTCAAATCACCCGTGACGGCAAAATCACTGATGATGAAATCAAAGATTTTGCATTTATCAGCAACAAGCTTGACGGAATTTCGCTTGCGGTCGATTCGCTCAATCTTTGGGTCGATAAGACCGCCAGCGAAAACAACATCAACATCAAATTGCTCGAATTGGAAAAAGCAAAGCTGAAGTAGTCAGTTTCAAAATGTCTGGAAACCCAGGCATTTTTATTTTTGCCATTAAATGCAGTAACTCACATCAACAAAAAAGACCGATTCCAACGATTATCTTGTCGGCATCAGTCCTTTTATTGATTATTCAGCTGCTTGTCCGCTTTCTGCCTCGACAATTTCTGCTTGCGTTTCTTTTGCCAGAAATTTGTCACCTGCAAGTTTACGATAAAACAGCGCATTTGTCATTTGGATATATGGAGCTATCCATAAAAAGCCAATTCCGAGCGTGACGAATCCAAGCAGGATCCATCCCAAAAATGACAGCTGAAGGACAAAGTATTCCATCTTGTGTCCTTTCATCAATTCTTTGCTGGCATTGATAGCTTGCGTGCCTTTGACTTCGTAACCGCTGTCGACAATGTCTTTTGCGATATAAAATGCCTGTGAATAAGACAATGTTTTAATAATTCCAGGGACTATCAGCAGTATTGTCCACAATGTAATGAAGATCCAGTTTAAAATGTAGGTCAAAAACACCGAAATGAATCTGCCGTTGTTAAATCCCAAAAACAGGGCATTGAAAATATTTTCTTCTTTGTTGTCGTCAACAATCTGCAAGAATGCGTACGACGGTCCTATGACCACCAATCCGACAACTGCTGTCGTAATAAATGATGCCTTTGGATCAATAATCCCCATAACGATGAAAACTGCCGCAATCAACAACGTCAGGATTGCTCCATAGCTTCTGTTTCCTTTTAAAAGTTCTTTAGCCTGCTTTTTTAATTCTGCTCTTGTCATGTTAATTTATCCTCCAGTTAAAACCTAAACATCCCTAATTTTATCCTTTGCTAAATGCAGAGCTGCTTATTTATTGTAGCTTGCATCGTCTGAAACCTTGTTATTGGCAACTTGAATCATTTTTCTACTTTCCGTTTCAGAATATGCTTCAAGTTTTTCAAGCGATTTATTAACCCCTTCTAATAATGAAATTGCATATCAAATATTATGACTAATATTCTAAGACGCCTCTTGACGTCTCGTCTGCTCAAAAGAAACGAAAGCCTTGACATCATCCTTCCTGTCAGCATTCATCATAGACATCACCCCCCCTTCAATGCATCTTTTTGACTTTGGTTGATCAGATCAACAAGATACTTCGTCGTTATCCTTTTCCATGTCTCGCTTGTTCCCGAAAACGGCATGAACAAATCATTTTTATCACGCAAGCATAAATTATCGGCTAAAAAATAATGATGCTTGTAGACGGACAATTCAGATTAAATGAATATAATTATTCGCATAATTAAACAGCATGATTTTTTAAACTACAATATTTGAGAATAAAAAAAACGCCGGTCAAAATTGATTTTGACTAGCGCGATTCTAAGATTACACATGTTTTTTTCGCATTTTGCAGATTTTGTCGAAGCACGCTTTTCCGACATACCCGCAAAAGATGCCGACCAAAATTCCTCCCAAAACATCGGTCGGATAGTGAACATAAAGATACATCCTTGAAAATGCGATCAAAATTGCCAACGCAAGCGCTGCCTTCCAAATTTTCCTTTCACCCGAAAAATATAGTGCGGACACCGCCGCAAAAGATGCCGACGTATGTCCCGAAGGAAAAGAATACCCTAAAGGCCTTGGAATCAACAGGTTGATCGCAGTATTCACATCGCATGGTCTTGGCCTTACAAAAATATTTTTCAAAATAACGTTGCACAAAATCGAATCCAAAATCACGGCCACCATTACCACCAAGCCGATCTTTCTTGTTTTGGGAATCAAAATCAAAACCAGCGCAAGCATTACCCATGCTATCGAAAAATTTCCAAGGCTTGTGACAAATCGCATCGCCTCGTCTAAAAAAGGCGTTCTCAAATGTTGAATCAGATTTAAGATTTCAATTTCCAATGCTTTTTCTTCTTTCTTTTATTTTCTGCATCCCAAACAGATTTTTAAAATTTCGCTATCCATATTTCTTCATTTTTCCTGCTCTTTAACGTCGAAAACGTTTATATTATATATTCAATTTAAGTTTTAGTCCATTGAAAAATGCAGAGCTCCAATCAACATTTTCTGCACTGCATTTTACAAGCTCATATCTGATTTTCAACTTGAATGGAAGTCATGATAATGAACACGGACTGAATCGATTCTATGATTCGCTTGACGAGCTCAAAATTTCTGACATTCTTGAAGATGATTGCTTGGCAAAACGTTCAACTTGCGAATGACTTTGTCCGGCATTTTTTCATATGTGAGACTCTTTTGCCGAATGCAGTGCTGCGCATCGCATGAGCAATCATTGCGCCAAGTAAGTATTACGTCCAAAGGCCCCATTTCTGATGATTCGCCCGTAAGCAAAAGAGATTTTGCCAAATAAAGCGCCAGCTCAATCGGTGCCTGGAAGAAGAAATAATTTGCACAAATCGGGAGTTGACTAGTTCTTCTGACAGCATCAAGCTATTACATATTTTTCCTTCAAATTATTCAACATATTGAATCTTATAATACCTTCAACCTGCATCCTTCCGACGACAATCCCTGGAGCAATTCCTTGCTTTTGAGCAAATTGGAGCACGCTTTTCTCTGAATAATCATTCCCGTTCTTAAATCTTTCAAAATCATCGTTCGGTATAAGAATGTCTCTGGCCCACATATCAGCTTTTTTCTCGTCATCTTCAGTCGTTCCGTTCGGCTGACCTATATGACCAAGAACAATATGCGCCAATTCATGGAATAAGCTGAACCAAAATTTGTCAGCATCCTTCCCTCTTGCCGTCATTCCGACAACAATCTTTTTACCATCCCAAAAAGTAGCACCGTGCAAGAAGGATCCTTTTAGATGCGGAAGAAACACCAGGGCTATCCCACACTCGTTCAAAACACTCCGTAACAGCGGACAAAATTCTTTCGGTTTAAGCAAAGTCATCTTTCGTATCTCAGGCATCTCTGAAATCAGCTTCTTTATATTGATTGGGGAAGTCTGAACATGACATGCTTCTATCTTTGCTTCTTGAGCCCATGCCATCAAGGTCAAATCGCTTTTTTCCGTAATTGCAAGTCTCCTGCATGCAATTCTTGTAATCTGTTTGTTTTCAAGCAACGCAAGACTTACGACACCAAAATATTTCCTAAGATAAGATACTTTCTCACTAACTTTTCTGGTTTCAGGAACCCAGCCTAATTTTGCCATTTCACTGTAAGGGAAATTCCTGGCTATTTCAGCATCTGCATCTTTTGCATTTTCATCTTCTGCCTTAACGATCTTCTCACGGTATATCGCCTCAAGATTATTCCAGAACTTTGCCGGAATTCCTAAAACCATTTCCAACTTCAATGCAGTTTCAGGAGTAAGTGCCACTTCGCCATTTATAAGCCTGCTGATATGTTTTTCCGACATGTCCATTCTGACCGCAAACTCCTTTTGACTCATTCCTCTGTCATTTAATTGTTCTTTGATTGTTGCTCCAGGTGGCGTTGCAATATAGCTACGACTCCTCACCATAGTAACGACTACCTCCTCACCATGTTTCATCAATTCAATGATAATCAACTATTTCTAAAATATTGGCAATCTGAATTTCATTTCCTTGTTTTTCAAAGACCAGTCTATTCGGATGAACCAAATCCATGGCATACTGTCCCTTCCTGTTTGAAGTCAAGGAATGGCATCGTCCAATGTGAAATTGCACCATCATCTCTACCGTATCAGAAGCTGATATTTGATCTATGCGCTGATGTATTTTATCAGCCATTTCATTGCCATACTCTTTCTTCGCAAATTTTGCATTCGTACAAACCTTTTCGAGTTTCTTATTTCTGTACGTAATTTCCAAAGCATCACCTGCTTTATGAATTTACCTGTTAGGTAAATTTACTATAGCACAGGAACGTCTATCTGTCAAAAACAAAATTTACCTGATAGGTAAATTTTTTCTCAGTGAGTCGGTAGGCTATATGATTAAATGTGGAAAATATTTTAAATACAACACTTGAAAATCGATACGCTCAAATATTATAAAATGCCCCAGCAACAAGATGGATATTTGTTGTTGGAGCATTCTTTTTATGTTTTACGTTCGGTAGGATGTTGTAGAGAGCGGTTGTAAAATGTAGGAAATCGTCGGTTTAAAATTGTCGAATTGCTCACATTTTTTGTATACTCCCTTTATTGATAATTTTAGGAGTGAGTATATTGAGAGAGGATATTATTAAAGCAATGCAGAGGTTCGTAAGACCAAATTGCAGTGCAATTGACAGTTGATCCTTGAACCTTCAATATGGTTATATCGGAAATTAAACCATCTGACGATAATAAATACACAAGAATATTCTTCAAAGGCCACAAAATCGGAAATACAATCTGACCGACGAGCTTTTTCTCTATAATCCTAACGACCAACGCAAAGTTTTGTGCTTCAAAAATTGATGTCTAATAACCTACATTTCAAACATCACATCGTCCAACGAGTAGCAACCAACGACCTACAATGCCGTTAAGATTAGGAACATATCCGAACAACTTCTTATTTTGTTTTTTCTCCATACCATCCTTATTCAAAAGTTCGTCTAAATATTAGGTGCAGCAATCAATATCCTCGATATTTATGCAACATATCCGACAACTCACAGTTCAAAATGATAAATTGACGCATATACTCCTCCGTAATATAAAACTGTCTACCTGTGCCACGTTCCTTGGTCGCAAGAATTTGTTCACCATCAGTTGATGTAATACGAAACCCATGAATAATACGGTTCCTCATCTCTACTATTTTACCGAACTTCTTTGCAATATTCGGACCAGCTTTTTTCGTAATCGTCTTATCCACGTCAGCGATCAGCCGTCCCGATTCTTTGTCAGTCAATTCATCCCACGAATAGGAATTGTCAGTGTGCAGAATGTTTTCAATTATAAATCCATTGTTTGAACTAAAAACGGATAATGACTTACCGAGAAGCAACATATAATTTTCTGTCGGCAACGATATCCACGTAAATGATTTATCACACATTACCTATTTTACCTCCTCACGATTATCGAAAAATTCCAGATACTGCTTGTACTTTTGCATAATCATATTCTTGACATACTGCTTCATATAGTCGCAATCAGGTTCGCCATAATCATCGAAGGGAAACTTGAAGAAAATCAGCTTCACCACTAGTTTGTCCTTCCTTGTGTCGGATAATATCTCAACGCTCTCGATGTATTTTTTGCATATCTCCTACTCGCTGTAATTTGCCCACTTGCTGAGCATGTGTTTCTTATATATCACTTTGCGGTATCAACAGCCCATGATGCTCGTCATGTCTAGACCGTCCATATCATCCTAATGCCCTCAGTGGCAACGATGATTCTGAACCAGAACCGTTTGAAGACATGACGTAATCGACATACGATCCATCCTTGATTTACCTGAGCATCCGCTTGAACTTGGTGCATCCCTCAATTTACTTCTCACTACAACCTTCGTCCGAAATAGGCGGATATATCAGCTCGGTGTCCGCACAATAAAAGTGAATCTCACTGCTCATCCAACGAAAAAGCGTCAACCTGCGTCCCCGTACTCACACGGGTATAGCAATAGGAACTCTTTTTCTTCTTTGTTTCCTGTGTTTATGTTTGAGTTTTTCACTTAACTATGGCTAACCAATCAGTGACTTGATGGCTGTCTGAACAAACGGAAGTACAATGCTTGCGATTTCCGCCGAACTCTTGGCGATAGATGCCACCTTCTCTAGCTTTTCAGCAAACTTCTCCTTGTTTTTGTCTTTCGCCGCTTTTTCAAGATTTTTTACAGCCTCTTGGGCATCGTCCTTCAACTTCTGCTCTATATCGAGATCGAGAAGCGCCCCCACTGTTGCGCCTATGGTCACATCCCCTATCTCTGCTTCTGCATTTGCCTTTGCAGAAACGTTGTTATTTATGACTGGCGCAACACTTATACTCTGAATTCTTTCATCCATTCGTTCTTGGAACCATCCATTGGCATATATGCGTCCTTCATCCGTCACTGTGACCAAATATGGCGAATCATCTGCCCATTGTACATTCAGCAACCCACACCGTGAAAGTTCTGAATAGTACGTATCCTTGTCAAAATCAACTGACACGAATGCATGTCTATCTTCGGACTTCCTTTTTTCTTCATCTTGCACAGCGAGATACATCATCAGACCATCGGCTTCATCACTTACTGGTTTGAACCATCTTCTAGCTTTTCGTGCTTTATCGTAGTGTTCCGAACCTGCCGGAAGCATTGACTGGAACATAACAAGGCTATGCTCCCAGTCTGTCTGCATCTCAATCATCCTTTGATTTTTCAAGGCAATGAATGCCTCTGAAATTCCAAGGTTTGTAAAATCCCTTGTGTTTGAATCTTGATTCATCCATGCATAGGCAAGTGCAGCTTCTTGGATAAGGCTCAACCCATTCATGATTTTTACTCCTTCCCTCTCAGAAATGTTAGATACTGCTCGTACTTCCTGAGCATCATGTTCTTGGCGTATTGCTCCATGTATTCGTAATCAGGCTTGCCGTCATCGTCAATAGGAATCATTAGCTTTTGCCTGAGCATGCGTTTTTCCTTGAACTTATAGCCATAGCTATACTTGGTTCGTTGTTGCATAACAATTGTCTTGAAGAACAACAGTACGTATTCGTTATCTTCATGGTGAAGTAGATGAAGACGTTTTACATCATCCGTAAAAATACATTCATATGGGTGATAAAAAGCAATGCAAGGTGCACCGTTATAGTTCACACCCAGTATATTCTTGTCACAAGATGAGTTGCTGTTGCCAACAAACCCTGTGATGCCATTGCTATTGTCAGTTGCACCGATAAACGGCCTATTACCATCAATCTTATCTGCATTTGTCAAGCGCTTACCTGCACTAACAGAAAATAGCTTCTCAAGTGCATACTCTTTCCATTCTTTTTCATCCAGCTTCGGAATCTCAACGTATTCGCCCAGTTCCGCAATGCGCGCTTCGACATAGGCACGATATTTAGCAAGCATCGCATCACGCTTCTGCTGTGCATACTCCGCCATATACGCATAGCCAGGCTCACCGTCATTGTCAACAGGGAGCATGACCTTTGTCTTTGCCAATCTCTTGCCAGTCCAGCTATGGCCATGAGAAAAAAACGCTTTATTTGATGAAAGACATCGCTCTATAAACAATCCGTTGTAAACGTTAAGACATTCGGAATACCCAACTGAAGTTTTCCCAGACATACCAATAAAAGATATTGGCACATAATGCGCAAGCCCAGCGGCACCATCTCCAATCTGTACAAAGACCATTCCATTCCCATCAGAAGCCCATTCTCCGTTAGCTTCAGCAGAACATATTTTACAACCTATTATAGATTTCGCTGCCGCAATATAAGGAAGCCTATCGCCGTCAACCAAACCTGCTGTTGTCTTTCCTTTGGTTGCTTCAATCACAGGGAACAATGAATCAACACTAAATGCATTCCACGTATTCTCACTCAGTTTCTTCATCATCAGCCCCCCCTTCTTCGAACAGGTACTCGCGATTCTGCATGACCATCGAGAACTCGAATGTCAGGTAGTCACCGATGGCCTTCTCGAAGTCGGAATCGGTCGGTATCTCATCGTTGAAGTAGTAGAAACTGTGCAGCCACTCATCCTCGGGTTTCACCGTAGACTCAACGCAGAACTTCGACGGTGCTTCAGCGCGTCCATTCCAAACGTCCAACAGGTGCTGCTTCTTATCCTTTGCAGAATCACCCTCGACAAGACCGACATGTGCGCGCACCTCGTACCCATCATCACGGAAGTCGATGAATTTGCACATCTTATCAGCATCGTGCGGCTCATGAGCCGTAAACACAGCAATAACCGGGTTCGTTCCCACGCCGTAGAACGTATCCGTGTTGCACGTGATGACACCTTCCAGCGTGTGATTCTTCATAATGTTCTTCTTGAACGCTTTCTCAGCTTTAGATTTGCCAGTCATGGCGGACTGCGGAACAATGACTGCTGCACGTGCTCCGACTGTCAGGGAATCCAGCAGGTGCTCAATGAACGAAAGCTCATACTGCTCGGGGTCTGCTTGCGTGCCCTGCGAGTATGGCGGATTCATGAGACCGACTGTCGCGCCTTTCAGTTGCACTTTCGCCGGATTTTTTGCGAGGAAATCGCAGCACTCAAGGTTACTGTTACCGTCACGGCGCAGAATCATATTTGCGCATGCCACGGCGAACATATTGCTCTGAAGCTCGAACCCGTGAAGTTGCTTCTTTTTGATATTCTTGCGCTGCTGGTCAGAATCGGCCATAGACAGCATGCGATGCATCGCAGAAATCAGAAATCCTGCCGTTCCGCACGTCGGGTCGAGTACGGTATCGTTCGGCTGAACATCCACCAGCTCGCACATCAAATCGCAGATGTGACGGGGCGTCAAAATGATGCCGAGCGTCTGACCGTCGCCACCGGAATAACTCATGAATTCGCCGTAAAAACGACCGATGAAGTCCTCGCTCGTCTTCTGGTATTTGATGTTCTTGAACACCTTCTCGTTCAAGAACTCCGTATAGTACTTGAACGGCGTCTTTCCGAGCGTATCGTTCTTCTCGTTCAAACGGAAACTTGTCTGGATGATGGAGAACTCTGACAGCAGCTTGTCCTTCTTCGCATCCGGGCCAACGTTCGAACGCGTCAGACGTCCCTTGATAGCATTCATCAGCTTGTCGCCATCGCGCATTCCCGGCGTCTGGTCACCGGTCAGGCTGTTGATACTTAAACCGCCATACTCAATTTCATCAAGCGCAAGCAGAATACCTGCAACGACAAGCGGCTTGTCTTGGTCCTTCAGCGTCCCATACGTGCGCAGGTACTCGTGTAGCTCGGCCGCGTCCTTTAGAATCTGCTCCGTAGTCTTCTCAACATCGGTCTCTTCCTCCAGAACATAACGCGTGTAATACTCTCGAATGTTATTAGGCGAGAATGACACGAACGATTCAAGGTTCGGTAGTTCCTTATATCCCTCGCGGTCATCAACGTATAGCGGTGTAATCTCATGATGTTTCTCGTTGCCAGATACGCCAACGGCAAACACCTTCTTAAACGAACTGTTTTGAGCGATGTGCTTCGCATAGAAATATGCACCGTTAACCGCATAATCCGTCACTGCCTTGACATCAACATCAATAATACCTTCCTTTATCAACTTCTCCTGTTTATCAAGGTCGGCCTTGTCCTAGATGACAATCACATAATCATCTACGACAGACACATACTCGGGATAACCAGCCTTACCAGTTCCGCGCTTCGATGCTGTTTTTAAAGTTTCGTCAAGTTCTTTTACATTGCTTCCCTGCGCATCATAAGAAATACCACACTCTTTGAGCTGAGATGCAACCCACAGGTCGGTATTCACTTCTTTCTTTGCCATTAATATATCCTCCAAATATTTAATGTTAGTAAAATTGTCAACTAAAATACTTAATATAATTCATGAATTGAATTATATATTTTTTCATTCTTTTCGTCAAAGTCAATAAAAAATTGACGTCTTAGCTTCAAGTTACTTTTAAACTCATATGCACTTCACATTTTAAGAATAACGCAAATAAAAATCTCCCCATCACCTTCCGCCCGATGATGAGAAGATTTACTTTAAAATCATGCTTTGCTTTTTCCAGAAAATATTTTCTTACTTTGTTTTCATTAATATGCTTTTGTCCGAACTCGAAAAAGAATCTCTACGATAAATCTCTATTTTGAAAAAGCTCCTTCTCCCACTCTTCTTGTTCCAGCAAGAAACCTTTCTTTTTCAGCGCTTCTTCGATCATATCCAATGTATTTTCACTATCTGCTTCTACCACATGATAATGATAATCGGATGTGATATTTTTCAATGGAGTTGATTTTCCGCTTCTGATATCATCAATGAATTCTGCTGCTTTTCGTCTGGAATCGACATTTAGTATGGCCTCAATATGTCCGTAGACTCTGTGATTCACCATCACGTTACGAACTATTCCGCCGAGATCTACGATTGTGTAAAGCTCATCCCTGATCTGTTCATCGGTGTGCTTCACTTTGAAGGTTCTTTCCACTGAACGTGATTCGTGAAAAATATATCCTCTGTTCGTAGAGATAATATCGTGTCCTGCGGCACGAATGAGCGCAATATCCTGCACGATTACCTGACGGCTTACTCCAAAATGCGCAGCCAGTGCCTTTCCCGGTACCGGCACTGAGCTTGTCTTTATCTGATTTATAATGGCATTTCTTCTCTCTGGTCCTGTCATCATGCCGCTTCCTTTCTAAATTGAAATCTCTACTTGTAATTGTTATTTTATCGTCACATTTACTCTACAGCGTGAAGATTTTTCATAGAGATATCAAGTATCGGTGCGGAATGTGTCAAGGCACCGCTGGAAATATAATCAACACCAAGAGCTGTCAGGCGTCCTATATTTTCTTTTGTTACATTTCCGGAACATTCTACCTCGGCTCTTCCGTCAATGATCTTGATTGCTTCCTGCATCTCTTCTGTTGACATATTATCGAGCATGATGATGTCTGCACCGGCTTCTACTGCTTCTTTTACCATTTCAAGATTCTCAACTTCAACTTCGATTTTTCTTACAAATGGGGCATAGTCTTTTGCCATCTCAACAGCTTTCCTTACGCCTCCTGCTGCTCCGATATGGTTATCTTTCAGAAGCACTCCGTCGGAAAGATTATATCTATGGTTGTAACCACCACCAACACGAACTGCATATTTCTCAAAGATTCTCATGTTTGGCGTTGTCTTTCTTGTATCAAGAAGTTTTGTTTTGCTTCCTTCAAGAAGTCCTGCAACAGAATGCGTATACGTTGCGATTCCGCTCATTCTCTGAAGGTAGTTCAATGCTACGCGCTCACCGGAAAGAAGCACGCGAATATCTCCCGTTACTTTTCCCATCAGTTGCCCGTTTTTTACTTCATCTCCGTCTTTGCAGTACAGTTCTGTCTTTGTATCTGCATCTAACAGTTCGAATACTCTGCGGTATACTTCCAGTCCGGCAATCACTCCGTCCTGCTTACAGATCAGTTCTACTTCACCTTTCACGTAATCCTTCATAACGGAATTTGTTGTTACGTCTTCGCTTGAAATATCTTCTTTGAGCGCTTCAAGGATCAAATGATCTGCCTGAAGCGTCATTGTAATATCGTTCATCGTTTTTCTCCTGCTTTTATCTTTTTTATCATAACTATGTTTACAGTTCACGCACTTTTACTTCATTCTCTGCTCCGGAAATCTTATTTGCTGCACGCTTTGCAAATACAAGACTCTCCAGAAGCGAGTTGCTTGCCAGACGGTTCGCCCCATGTACGCCGTTGCAGCTTGTCTCTCCTACTGCATATAAATGTTCCATGGATGTCTTGCTGTCTGAATCAACCCAGACGCCTCCCATGAAATAATGCTGTGCCGGAACAACCGGAATACATTCTTTTGTTACATCATATCCTTCTTCCAGGCAATGCTGATAAATATTCGGGAAATGACCCATGATTGTTTCCTTTCCAAGCTTCACCATGGACAACCAGACATGATCCGTGCCTTCCTTTTCCATCTCTTCTCTGATTGCCTTTGTCACAACATCTCGCGGAAGAAGTTCATTTACAAAACGTTCTTTCTTGCTGTTGAGAAGAACTGCACCTTCTCCTCGAACAGACTCGGAAATCAAGAAACGTCTGCCTGGTTTCTTTGAATACAACGTTGTCGGATGAATCTGTACATAGTCCAGATGTTCCAGACGAATTCCGTATTTTTCAGAAATTGCAAGTGCATCTCCTGTCAAATGCGGGAAGTTTGTCGAATGTTTATAACGTCCACCGATTCCACCGCTCGCCCAGATCGTATTCTCTGCATGGATCTCGAATTCATTTCCTTCTTTATCCTGCACAAGAATTCCTTTACATTCCTCATTTTCTACAATAATATCTGTCATCGTTGTATATTCAAGCAGCGTTACATTTGAAAGCTGTTTTACTTGTGCGAGCAGTTTACTTGTAATTTCTTTCCCGGTAATATCTGCATGGAACAAAATTCTTGGCCGAGAATGTGCCCCCTCGCGAGTAAATGCATAAATATCCTGAATCTCTGCATTTCCATCTTTACCTGCAGCTTTATTTTCATGATCATATGTATCTTGTTTCTGGAAATCCACTCCGTAATCGATCAGGTCTTGGATAATTTCTCTTGAACTGCGAATCATAAGATCAACAGATTCTTTTCTGTTTTCATAATGTCCCGCTTTCATTGTATCTTCAAAGTAACTATCATAGTCATCCTTGTCGTGCAGCATACAGATTCCTCCCTGAGCCAGGAATGAATCGCTGCTCTCTAAATCTGACTTTGTAATCATAATGATCTTCTGATCTCTTGGAAGGCAAAGTGCGCTGAAAAGTCCTCCGACACCTGTTCCGACAATGACTGTATCTGCTTCCATTTTCATAATAAATATCTCCATTCCGACAGCGTCTGTCGCTTTGATTCACATTTTCCGTGATTTTCGATTGCCGTCAATCCTATCTGACCTCTGTTTACTTAGCCAGCTCCAACATTCTCTCCAACGGCTTCTTGGATTCTTCACGAACCTTATCATCTACAAACACTTCATTCTCACCCGTCTTTAATACATGAAGTACTTTTTCAAGCGTAACTTTCTTCATATTTCTGCAAATCGGAGTCGTCTCTGTAAAGTAGAATTTCTTTTCAGGGTTTCTCTTCTGAAGTTCATACAGAACTCCGCTCTCTGTACAGATGATGAATTCTTTCGCATCTGATTTTCCTGCCTGAGCAATAATTTCTGAAGTACTTCCAACAAAATCGGAGAGTTCCAAAACTTTTGCCGGACATTCCGGATGTGAAAGAACCTCTGCTTCCGGATGTGCTTCTTTCGCTGCTTTGATTTCTTCAAGCTCCATATATTCGTGCACAACACAGAATCCTTCATTATATATAAAGTTCTTTTCCGGTACCAATCCTGCGATGTAATGTGCAAGGTTACGATCCGGTATAAAGAAAATGTTCTTATTTGGGAGTGATTTTACGATTTTTACTGCATTGGATGAAGTTACACAGACATCAGAATGTCTTTTCAGTTCTGCTGTTGAATTGATGTAGCAGACAACAGCAAGGTCATCATACTCGGAACGAATTTTCTCGATTGTCTCTGCTGATGCCATATGTGCCATTGGACAATCTGCTGCCATATCCGGCATAAGCACTGTCTTCTCAGGATTAAGGATTTTCGCACTCTCACCCATAAATGAAACACCGCAAAATACAATTGTTTTCTCTTTCAGTCCAACTGCAACTTTGCTTAAGTAGAAAGAATCTCCTACATAATCTGCAATCTCCTGTACTTCCGGTCTCACATAATAATGTGCCAAAATTACGGCATCTTTTTCTTTCTTTAACTGTTCTATCTCTTCTCTGATCGTCATTGCACGTACCTCTGTTATTCTCTGCTGACATAGATTTCCGCCATTGTGCAGCTCTATGTCAATCAAGCTGTTGTTATATTCTTGCCCATTATAACACTGTCGTTTACAGGTGACAAGACACTTGTTTTGCAAAAAACTTTACCCTAAAGAGGCGATTCATCCCCCCCTTAGAGAAGTGGGGGCATTCTCTCCCCTTTAGGGTAAAAAAGAGTTCCTTCCAACGAAATTAAGCCGGTATACATTAATAGATTGAATTTATCATCAAAAAACGCTATATTTCATATTATTCTATCACATCTGCCAGAACCAGCAACCACAATATCGCGTTTTTTCAAAAAATTCATCAAAACTTTTAATTTCCATGATGCTGAAAAACAGAGCCTGAAATTTGCATCTACCCGCAGGTGATGCCATCAAAGCACTGCATTTTCCATCCTAGGCCTTGACCTTGCTTTTTCTTTCACCGTTGATTCTGTCGATTTCCTCCTGAATGATGTTGCCAAAGGTCTTCCTGTCGACTTCGACCTTCTGGGCGGCGACGGACTTGTCCGCGAAGGCATCAAACACGGTCTGCTTTTCCTCGAGCAGGTCCGTGACACGCTCGTCGACGGTGTTGGACGCGAGAAGCCTGTAGACAAGGACGTTTCTGGCCTGGCCCATGCGGTAGGCGCGGGAGATGGCCTGGCTCTCGATGGAAGGCTTCAGCTGGGGTTCGCAGATGATCACGACGCTGGCGGACTGAATGTTGAGACCTGTGCCGCCGGCGACAATCTGGGAGACAAGAACCTGACCGGCGGGAGCCTTGTCGAAGCCGTCGATGATTTCCTGACGCTTTGCCGGCGTAACGGAACCGTTAATCGGCTCGGTGCACTGGCTGCCGAGCATCTCTGATATCTTGCTGATTGTGTCGCGGAAATAGGAGAAGACGATGACCTTTCTTCCGTCAGCCTTGGCGTCGGCAATGATTTCCATCATCCGTCCGGCCTTGCTGGAATATTTGAGGTCGTCAACGC
Source organism: Ligilactobacillus ruminis ATCC 27782 (assembly GCF_000224985.1). NCBI lineage: Bacteria > Bacillati > Bacillota > Bacilli > Lactobacillales > Lactobacillaceae > Ligilactobacillus > Ligilactobacillus ruminis. The sequence continues at coordinate 578,184 of NC_015975.1, read as the reverse complement.
TCCATGAGACACGCCTTGCGTCATTGTAGCTCTTCTTCAGAACCGCCTGTTCGTACGCTTCGCGCTCAACCTTGCCAAGGCGGCACCATTCCCTGCTTTCAACCAGCTCGGGAAGTTCGGTCAAGACGTCCTCGCGCTTCCTTCGATAATAGACCGGCGCAATCTTTTCCCGAAACTGCGACGCAAATGACAAGGCCTTGATATTTGAAACCTTCCTTGCAATCTTCGGCTGAAGAATGGAGATGAGGCGGATCATCTCGTCAACGTTGTTCTCAATCGGGGTGCCCGTCATGAAGAGCATCCTGTCTGCGTGTTCAGAAAGCTTCTTCACGCTCACGGAACGCCTGGCGGACGGATTCTTTATGTAATGGGCCTCATCGACGACAAGCATGCCGAATCTGAAATCATCCGGAAGACTGAAGGCCGACGTCGTTTCGTATGTAGTGACAGCAACTCCGCCCTTGTCCAGCCATTCCCTGATTGCCGCCTGCTTCGTCGTACCGTGGACCTTGATGACGCTGAGGAGACTGAACCTCTCGATTTCCCTGCACCAGTTGATCATGACACTGGCCGGGCAGACCACTACGAAGTGGGTGGACCCTGTATTTCTCAAAGAGACCATTGACGCAATCGCCTGAACGGTCTTGCCAAGGCCCATCTCGTCACCGAGAAGAACCCTGCCCTGATGAAGTATGTACTTGACGCCGAGTTCCTGATAGCGGCGCAGTTCGCAGCGCAGTCCGTCCGGGAAGAAGTCCTCGTCCTGAATCTTTCCTGCGAGTTCCTTCGGCAAGCCGTACATCGAGTCTCCGTTGTCAAGCAGGCCGGGAACCAGCTTCTCCACGGTGTTGTTGTACTTGACAGGCTGCTTTTGAAAATCATCCCATGCATCGCTTTCTGAATAAAACTTCAGATTTCTGCGGCGGTCCGAGAGTTTTCCAAGCTGAAGACCGTATTCGCCCTGAATGGTTTCGGTAAGTGACTGATATGCGTCCTCTGCCCTCTGCTTCCTCGTCCCGGATGAAAACAGCCAGCGGAAAAGCCCCGTTGCAGGCTTGATGTCGTCCATGTCACGCGAGATGGACTCCCTGTACTTATCGTCAAGGCCCTCACAGTCACTTGCGAGCTTGCAGGCCTCATGATATCTGGAAAGAGCGGTCACGATGCGGGTAGCGCTTACGCTTCTGTCATCTGCGTTGAGCTTGAGCCTGACTGATTCCTTTGCCTGACCGTACACATCTTCAACGCACTTCATGATCTTGTATGCGGTGTCCTCACTGATGCCGCGGACGGCTGACAGGTCATAATCCCTGGCCGTCAGGATGTCCGCATAGTTGTTGTAGCCATGGTCACGAAGAGCCTTGACTCTGATGCCCTTCTTGTCACGATTGAGCTCCTCGACGGCAATGTCCTCCATCATCGCCATCGCCTCTGAATCCACATACCTGACCGCTGCCTTCCTGACCTCGCTTTCGTACTCCCCGACTTCGGAAATCTCCCTCTGCCTCTGCTCCGCCTTCCGGTAATCATCAATCAGACGATTGATGTCGGAAAAAGAAAATGATCTTTTCATGCAAAAAACCTCTCAATGCAGTTGTTGCTGTTTTGTTAAGTGTAGTACCGGTGAGAGAAAATTGCAATGGTGGGACAGCGGAAAAGATAGTAAAAAATTCCCCACAACCATCAAACAATTTTGTCTGACAATTGTAAGGATCTTCACGCATATCAGGAATTCTTCAGCTCCTCCATATACAGTTCAGCTATATATGCGGGTCCATTGCACCACAGCTTTGTTTTTTCATCATACAGTGCCTTGCCTGTCCTGGAACACAGAAAATCCGTCAATGCATCTTTTCTGTCCTTGCCGGTCTCTTCTGCGATTTCTTCTGTCACCATAGTGATAAGAAGGTCGATTGTATAATTCATTTTTTCCTTTGGAATTGTTACTTCAGCCATATCTTCTCGCCTCTCACAAATTTCAGACACTCAATAGCTGCTTCGGTTTTGAAGCAATATTGATCTTTTAATTTATTCGGCAGCAACCGTTTAATGCAAAAATCGTCTGCTTCCTGATCACCGGCTGTCCCAAAAGCCCCTGCAAGATATGCCGTAAGAGTTGCATTTGTCGCATCGTCTGCAATCTTTCCTGCAATGATATCATATTTTGCCATTTCACGTTCAACATCAACAAACAGTTTTTTCTTTCGGTGAGCGGCGATACAATGTAACCAATCCACATCCGCATTTTTAAAAACATGCATTTCAAGTTTTCCAACAGGTTGGAACTCAAAAGTTGAAACATAGCCAAAATTCTGCCCTTCTTCAATTTTTCCGGTTGCAATTGCCTTGACGATTGAAGTTCTCAAAAAACTTTCTGCCTGTTCTTTCGATGTGGTCAAATAAAATCCCTGACCAAAATCTTTTCTCTTTGCACATCTGGCAAGATCCGGCTCTCTGACTTCACAATAGCTGCCGTGATAAAGAACAAATCCATCTTCTGACTCAGACAATGATTTCCGTCCCCTTTTCTTTCATGAATTCCTTAATATCTTCAAGAACGGCTTCGTCACCTTCACAATGAAAAATACCATAACATTTTTCTATATATCCAAGAACATCGGCCTCCTTAAACAGACGGATAATCTGCTCAACAGGTAGATGCCACTCTTCTGAAGCAAGCCGGATCAATCTTGTCTGCATAAAAGTAATCTCTGTTTTATCGCTCATTATAAATTCCCCCTTAAAGAATGATGCGCAAAGAACGGACAACCCGTCCTGCCTTCCGGCTCTGGTGCAGCTTGCTGCAAGCTGCATTTTCGTCTCTGCATTTTCATTGTAACACTTTTCCTGTCCTTTCCGCTGACAGGCATATCCCGGCATCCATTGATCAGTCCTTATTCTGCATGTTCTTCTTCACCATTGCCGAGTAGTTGTCGTACTGGCGGAAGCCGTAACGCTCATAGAACGTGATGGTCCTCGGATCGGACGGGATGACCTTGACATGGAGAAAGTCGGTGAAGTTTTTCATGATTCGATTCATGAGTTCGTCGCCGATGTGTCTGCCCTGGTACTTCTGGTCAACCAGAACGTAGTGCAGGAATGCGATGGTGGCGCCGTCATCAAGGGCACGCAACAGGCCGATCAGCCGGTCTCCATCCAGGCCGAAATGACGTGCGTTGAGTTGCGCATCGCAGGCACGAGCCTTTTGGGGTATCTTCCCGACTCCCAGCCCACTGAACTTATCGTATAGTTTATCAAAATATAAAAGAAATCGATAGACGTTTTCTTCGATGTTCTGGTAATTCCCGATGTTTCCGCTTCATGAATGATTATCAGCTTAAAATCAGCAGAATATTTCGATTTCCTTCCCATATGAAAATGCCCTCCAAGCATACAGCGAATTTTCTTTTTTACATGTGTACTTAAAGGGCATTATAACCAATGTAAAGGGCGGTTTTAAAATGTAGGAAATCGGCGGTTTAAAATTGTCGGTTTTCCTGCATTTTTTGTATACTCACTTTATTAATCTTTTGAGGAAGTGGTGAGTATGCGAAAAGACGTTTACGAAAGGATGAGATATTTTGTGTTAGAGAAGATAAAACCAAATTACTCCGCTGTTGCACGACAATATGATGTTGATCCAAGAACCGTCAAAGCGGCATATTTAAAAGCTCAGAGCGATAAAACATCAGTTGTCAGGAAGCGTCGTAGCCGTCGCAGTAAGCTGGACGGATATCAAGACATCATTGAAGACAAATACGCTGCAGGTTGTTCTGCCAGATCGATTTATGACTTTATCGTTGAAAAAGGCTTTACCGGCAAGTACACAATCGTTAAAGATTATTGTCGTCATTTTCGTAAAGCACAAACAAAAAAGGCAACGATTAGAGTTGAGCATACAATTGGATTAAGTGCTCAAGTTGATTGGAAAGAACAGGTCACGATGACCGATCGGAACGGTGTTTCACATACCTTCAGTATTTTCTTATATGTCTTGCCTTATTCCAAGTTCAAGTTTTTAAAACTAACCCTGGATCAGAAACAGGATACTTTATTCAAATGTTTATTTGAAGCTTTTAAGGCTACCGGTGGAATTCCCCAAGAGATTTGGTTTGATAATATGTCGACTGTCGTTGACCATAAATTAATTGACTTTCACCATCATCGATTTAACGAACGATTTTTATCATTTAGTCATGATGCGGGATTTCATCCAATCGCTTGTCGGCCATTTAGGCCGCAGACCAAAGGCTGCGTTGAAGCATTGGCAAGAACGATGGGACGACTGAAGCCTTACGATGGAGAGTTCTGTACCATTAATGACTTGAATGATATCGTTAATCGATTAGCCAAACGCCTAAATCACGAGAAGTCACAAAGCAATAACCGGAAGCCGGTTGAATTATGGGCAAAAGAAAAAGAGCATTTCCGGCCTCTCAATTACGATCTCACAAGATACTTCGACAGCGTCCAAACCAGAAAAGTATCGCAAGACTCAATGATTAGATTTCAAAACCATCAATACTCTGTCTCCCCTAATTATATCGGAAAAGAGGTTGAAATCAAACCGGATACTGATGGTAAATCTATTCGTATCTTCTATCAAGGATCTGAAATCAAGAAACACGATTTAACCAATAAACAGTTTAATTACGATCCTCGTGATAAACATGCCATTCTTAAAAGTGATTTGATGGAAGGCAAAACGGATGAAGAAATTGATCAGTATATGCTTAATAATCTCAGCATTTATGATCAGATAGGGGAATAAAATGAATCAATATCAAAGACTAATCGACAATTTAACGAAGCTGAATTTAAATAATATGGCCGAATCAATTGCGGATTATCGGCAGCAAGTCAATGACAGTCAAATCAGCTTCAGCGAGGCACTATTAGAGTTAACGGATAAGGAGATTGACTATCAGCGACAAGAAAGCTTAAAGCGAAGAATAAAGCGGGCCCGTTTTCCGATTGTCAAACGGCTCAGTGATTTTAATTATCAATTTCAGCCTTCGGTTAATCGGCAGCAAATCGACGAGTTTGCGACCATGTCATTTCTGGATAATCAAGAGAACATTATCTTTATTGGCAGTCCTGGCGTGGGCAAAACACACCTATCCATCGGAATTGGCATCGAAGCATGCCGGCAAGGCGTGCGAACATTATTCATAAACTGTCACGAATTAATTCTCAGATTGAAGTCAGCTCAAGAAAAGCAACATCTGGAACGAGTAATGCGTCGATACGAAAGGTATGATCTGTTAATCATTGATGAGCTCGGGTATTTGCCGATATCGGCGAATGAATCCAAGCTGCTGTTTCAACTAATAAATGGCCGTTATGAACGCAAATCAACGATCATAACGACCAATGTGCCATTATCAAGTTGGGGAACCGTCCTTAATAGCACGGCAACCGCAGAAGCCATTTTAGACCGCCTTGTTTATCACTCACACGTGATTAAGATCAAGGGAAAGTCATACCGTTTAACATCGGTCAGTTCTTAAACCGCCCAAATCATACATTTTTAAACCGCCATAAAACGACAATTTAAATCCGCCCTTGACAAACGTTCTACACTCCCTTCTTTTTCTCCGCTTCTTCGATTGATTTTCTCAATTCCGGAATAGATTTTTTGTTTGCCATGTTTCTTCTCCTTTCTACTAATTGGTAAAATAAAAGTGACCAGCCTTTAAGGTTGATCACTTTTACTTTAATCATTATTAATTTTGTCCGATTCTATATCCAAGATTGAATAACTCTCGAATCACATTAACATCATTAAAACGGAATGGATATTCTGAACGATACACTCGATTATGTGTCACTAGATCTCCATCCGGAAATCCACTTGCATCATCAAAGTAACATCTTAATTCGAGTCCCCACTTGTTTTTGCTTTCATCTAAGCAAATGATACCATCATCCCCAATTGCAATTCTTGGAGAATAGGATGAATTGTAATCAGAAACAAACTTCCTGATTGTACTCTCCTTTCCTTCTGCTTCGATAAAAACCGCTTGTCCTGTACTTTGAAAAAAGTCATCAATTGCTTCCGCTAAACTCATGCGAAATACCTCCTTTATATTTTAGGAACCATGCTCATCATATCAGGAGCATTAGTTCTTATATCCCATTTAGCGACACGCATCTTTTTAATTTTTTTGCCATCTCCGAGGTCCAAAAGATCTTCTCGTTTAAATGAGTTTAGCAGTTTATTTAAGCTACCAAGTCCAAGTGATGACATTAAAAAGGCCTCCTCAGGTTCAACTAATTTACAGTATGACCATAACTGACCTAAATCTCTTAATGTAAGTTGCGTTTTTTTTGCTTCAATGAAAAACACTTTAACGTTTTTATTTTTCTTAGCAATAGCAAGTACGTCAATTTGTATATCAACGCCGTTTGCCATCTCGTTTATTATATCATACTTAGCGAGTACACGGTCTAATCTTTCAGCATGTGCATACACCGCAACAACATCATAACCTTTATATTTATCTTTTACATATCTTTCAAGCCACAAACGCATTGGTTCATAGAGTTCTTCCTCAAGTCTTACATTATTCATCAGCACTATACCCTAAATCCTTAGCAATTTGTGTCCAACTATCATAATGTTTTCCTCTTATTTCTTCAGGAATAAAATCATCATTTTCACCCGGATGTGAAGGTTTTTGTTTGATTCTCTGTGTAAGTTCCCAATAATATCTATGAAGTCTAGCCGCTGGATCCTTACCATTCATTACATATGGCTTTTTCTGTTCATCAGCAAAATAATCTAATGCTTGCTGTTTATGCAATACAACAAAACCAACAGGCTGATATTCTAATGCCCAAACTTTTACTTGATGTTCTTTTTTCCAAAAATCAGGTTTACCCTGATTATACTTTGTTAAGTTTCCATCTCTCATATTTGGATGAGCCCAATCAATTGCCTGTACCGGAATATCAATGCTCTTAAGCAAATTGCAAAAATCTACTACTAGTTCCCAGTTATGAGGTATTTCAAAATACACTCTATAGTTAGGTTCCTTAAAAGCATAATTACTTCTTCTGATGTAACCTGTTACATCAGCAAATCCTTTTACAAATTGTTTCCTTTCATCAAAAGTAAAATCAAACACTTCAGGTGAAATTCTTACATTATCAGAAGAAGTCGCTCCCCCAACATATCTCAAAATTTCACGCATCAAATAGTCTTCATTTGGTTTTCTAAACGATAATAATGAAATGTTCGCACTTTGTGTGAAATTAAGTGAAGTCCCCAACAAAGGCTCTAAAGCCTCTCTAATATCAGTAATACTTGCCTTAACGAAAATACCTACGTCATGTTGAAACTCTGTCTCCAATTTCTTGTGTGGAATATCAATAGAAATTGTCGTTTCTGTTGCTTCTCTTTGTATTTCACCATTACCTGTTATCATACCAAGCAAATATGCCATTTCTACATTCACTGTCTTTTTCCTCCTCTATACAGTTTTCTCAATCTGATCTGCGATTGCTTTTGCTAATAACGGCGGAACCGCGTTCCCCACTTGTTTTCTAACATGTACCTTTGAACCATAGAATATAAATTCATCATCAAATGATTGTATTCTTGCAGCTTCTCTAGGTGTTATCGCCCTGTGAAGATATGGATGGTTATTTGTTCCATTAGATGATGCATCAAATCTAGTATCTATCGTTGGAGATACATCATCCCATTTTAATCTTCCCCAAGTTGTCTTAAATTTTTGCTTACCAAGCATCTCTTCAGGTAAGCATTCTTTTCCTTGCTCAGGCGGTATTAATTTAAGTTTTTCAATTGCAACCTCTTTATGATTTGAAGCTTTATGATTATATAGTTTCTTACTATTTTTTCTCATAAGCTTCTGATACTCACTTTCTGGAGCAATTCGATAATCTTGCTCAAAATCACCTTCTCCGGAATTTAAATATGATAAATCACTTATCGCTTCTCTAACTGTAGTTTTTTTCGTTACAGTTGGCTTCGGCAACGGAATTGCTTTTCCTTTTGCACAAATAAATATTGCTCTTTCTCTTGCCTGTGGCACTCCAAAATCAGATGCATTAAGAATACCATATTCAACGTTATATCCTAACAATTCAATAGAGTTAACTATCTCATCCTTAAACCATCCGTTTGATGCTATAAGCAATCCCTTTACATTCTCTATAATAAAAACTTCCGGCTGAATTTCTTTTACTATGTTTAAATATTCTCTAAAGAGAAAATTACGTGGATCCGCTAATCCAAGCTTTTTCCCTTTCATTGAGTATCCCTGACACGGTGGTCCTCCGGCAATCATATTGACTTTTCTTTCTTTAGCCAGGGTGACTATTTTATCCTTTATGTCTTTGTTGGTAATATCTCCGACAACAACCTCAGCTGACGGCATATTTTTCTTAAATGTATTAGCTGCATTTTCATCAAAATCTAATGCAACCATTGTTTTAAAGCTACTGTTCTTATGCAATCCCCATGAAAGGCCTCCTGCACCACAAAACAAATCAAGCACTCTAAATTCTTTTGACATCTTCACTATCCTTTCGACGGATTAATATTCTTTTAAATAATTCCTTACCATTTACTTTAGGCTTGAATAAATCGAACTCGTTATCTGAGCCATGATTTGCTTCGCCAACAATCTCAAATTGAGATCCATTATGATATTTGATATACGTTATAGGTACGCCCATAATACCATCATAATCATATGGAATATCCGCAACCTTTTTAACATTAATCCCATCAAAATTATCATAATGAGGGTATTCATCAGGATTATATTTTTTTGTTAATTCCAACTTATGATATCTTCTCTCGATATCTATATTTGTAAGCCACATAGCATTTCCTAGGCTTCTCCACTTCTGACCTGACTCATCAATCCAAAACCTAGTCTTTCTTGGCTCTGTATCTGCCGGAACTCTAAAAGCCATATCTCCAAATCTATAACCAACCCATGCCTTATTTTCTTTGATATAAGGGAATATCTCTTTGTAAGTTATAGCGTTCTGATTACCTATAAGCAGATATTGCTTATCATATTTAACTAGTAACGAAAATAACTCTGCAAACAAGCTAAATGGCGGATTAGTACAACATATATCACACTGTTTAAGATATTTAATGCACTCTTCCGTTCGAAAATCACCATTGCCTTTTAGTTTTTTTACAATGCCTTTTTTTGATAAATATTTTTTTATAGTCTCGTCACTTATTTCTTCATCTTCGTTGCCATCAATCTTATCTACTATCAAGACATACCCCTGTCCTATTTCAACAGGTTCTCCATCACCAAAAAAAATATCTATTGATAACTGTACATTGTCTTTGATTTGATCTATTTTTGATCCTGAATATGAAGTACATATTAATTTCTTTAAATGCAATACATTAAAGTTTTTCAAAAAATAATAACAGAAGTTTGATTCAAATGGATCATCACAATTGCAAAGAACTACTTTATCTCTGAATTGATTTGCATAATGACTCATCTCTTCTTCTATTGTTTCATAAGTTGTATACCATTCATCTGTATTCTTAGATGAATACTTAGCACTATTTAGTATTGAGTTTCCACTCATTTTATCAATTCTCCTCTATGCTAGTTTCTAGCTCTTTTGAGCGTCCATCTTTTTAAGCATTTCTCGTTTTTCATCATAATCATCAAGATATGCTAAAAGAGCTCTCTCAACGGCTACAGTTTTTGTTTGACCAGCATCATCGCACACTTCAACTAATCGATCATAGATTGTTGATTCAATACATACATTTAAATATGTTCCATTTTTCTTTGGTCTTGCCATATCTTTCTTCTCCATCTACAAACTAAAAACTACTCGGATATTATACCACCATTAACTACTTAATTCAACGAACTACCACCGAACACTATGTAATCGTAGTTCATTATTTACTAGCTTTTCCTTAGCCACATTTTTCATTTTATGCTTTCGTTCTTCACTATATGGTGACACTAATCTAAGAGACAACCTTCCCTTATCTATTTCATAAGTCAAACCACCATCACCGGTATCATCAACCAACTTACAGTGTTCAGGATAGTTCTTAGTAAACTTTGCTAATCTCTTTTTTAAGCTTTTGTTAAAAGTGTAAACTGTATATGTTGAATCAGCTTCTGAAGTCAAAATAATTGTTTCCTTTTCATACTTCGTACGTTTATACATAATCTTAAACTCCCCTTTCTACACTTGGTTTTTTGCATAGAAAAGCCGCATCTCTATTAAGATACGGCTCACTTTGTCTTTTATGCTCTTTGTTTTTCTTTACACATGTCATTATATTTTTTCTGTCTTTCATCATGCTCTTTTAACTTTTCAGCGGGGCTTCATCATATTTTGCACGTTCTTTCAGATTGTGCATATATCGTGTAGTATTCTCAACAGATCTTGCTCTGTGATTTGCTAGCTTCTCAGCGGCAACAGGGTCTGTTTCTGCATCTTTCTTTAGCTTTGCATAGCTATCACGATAATAAGCATTTTTCTTACCTCTCCATCTCGCTAACTTTTCAGCAGCTTCAGGATCTGTCTTGGCACGTTCCACAAGCTTTTGTCTTGATTTACGAGTTGCCTCATTTGCATACGCTCTTTGTCTTTCAAGTTCTTTTGCGGCTTCAGGATCTGTCTTAGCTCTTTCTTTAAGTTCTGCATATTTTTCTTTTCTACGAATCTGTGATTGCTTTGAATGTATTTTTTGCCTTTCCTTTTTCTCTTCTTCAGTAAGAAGCTTTCTTTCCGGATATTTCTCAGGATGTGCAAGCTTATCAGCCTTTCTTTTTTCTGCCTGTCGCTTATTCTTAATTGCTGACTGTTCCCTACGCACCATCAATACTTCTTTTGCAACCGGATCATTCTCAGCCAATGGAACAAGTTCCTTAATCTTCATCTTTCTAAGTTCTGCTAAATGCTTTCTCTTGGCAACTTTTTCCTGATATTCTGGATCTGCCTCTCTTTCTGCCTTACACTTTTCAGAATATCTACGATCTCTGATTCTTTGCTTTTCTCGTGCTTTCTCAAGTTTTTCAGCCGCTGTAGGTTCTGTTTTAGCTTTTTCCTTTAGTTCATTGAACTTTTCCTTCCTTGCTTCATTCTGTCTTTTTCCTTTTGCTCTCTTTTTTTCTTTTTGCTGTGCTTGGATCTGAGCAATTCGCTCATTCTCCGTTATTTCTTCACCCGGCAAGGATATTTGATCAATAAAATTAAAGTAGACATCTATTTTTTCTGTCTATATATAGTTCTTCTGCCGGTAGCATTATAAACAATAATTCTATCTATCAATTCATAAATCATATTATCGGTTATTTCAGTAAAGTTCTCATACTTCTTGATCAAGCTAATAAATTTGATAATGTCTGATTTTCCATGTTCTCCGCTTGGTGCAACTTCTTCAAGTTCATGTGCTCTCTTAATCAGTTTGTCCTGTTCTTCGCTATATTGAATCATAAGTCTTTTTGATTGACGTTCCGGCAACATTCCTTTAATCTGACTCTCATATAAATTCTGAATCAAATTATCCAGCTCATCAATACGCTTTTTTACAAACTTGAGCTCCTGAAGGATTTCTGTACCTTCATTTTCTTTATTGATTTTCCATTGCTCCATGAGTTGCTCTGCAAAAGCTTCATCATCTTCAAGCACGAACTTGGCAACTTTCTTCAGAGTACTAGCGAGAATATGCTCCAATGCGGATACTTTAATATAGTGAGATTCACAAGTTTCAGCGTAACGACTCTTGTATTTACTGCATTGAAAAGCATTTTGTGAATCATATTTAATATTCTTCCCACTGACAAGTGACATTCTATTTCCGCAATCAGCGCAAAACACAAAAACTGAAAGTCTATGAGAATAACTTCCATTAGGCAACTTTTTCTTTTTTCTAGAACGTAGTTTTTGCACTCGTTCAAAAAGTTCCTTATCAACTATAGCTTCATGGGTATCAGGAAAAATCATCAATTCATCAGCAGTAGCTTTTCTACGCTTCTTTGTTTTGAAGTTTTCATTGATTGTTTTTCCGAGTACTGTTTCTCCAATATACTCCCTTCGATCAAGAATATAACCTATCGTTGTGGCTGACCATTGATATGGATCATAATAGCTATGAGTCGCAACTTGAGAAGGATTATATTTTTCCTGATATGCGGATGGAATAAGCACTTTGTCTGCTTCAAGTTGCTTTGCTACGTCTACAATCTGCATTCCGTTAGCCACACTATTAAATATTCTTCTTACAACTTTTGCCGCCGGTTCATCAATATAAAGTGTTTGCTTATCTCCCGGCAAGCGCTTATATCCATATGGAATTTTCCCACTACAACGATATCATTCACTCATACGGTTTTTGAATACCGCTTTAATCTTCTTACTTGTATCTTTTGCATACCACTCATTCATAATATTTAGGAATGGAGCAAAATCATTATCTGTAGGATTAGCACTGTCTACATTACTATTGATTGCAATAAATCGAACTTTCTTTTCAGGAAAAAGCATTTCTGTATAGAATCCTACCTGAAGATAGTTTCTACCAAATCGGCTTAGATCCTTTACTATGATAGACTCGACATTGCCGCTTTTAACTTCTTCAAGCATTTCTTTGAAACCTGGTCGATTAAAGTTTGTGCCTGAATATCCTTCATCAGTAAAATGTCTGATGTTTCTAAATCCATTTTGTTTTGCATAATCTTCAAGATATTTTTTCTGATTCGATATACCGTTGGATTCGCCTTGCTGTTCATCATCTCTTGATAAACGCTCATAAAGTGCTGTAATTTTTAGTTTACTCACTATTCAAGTTCCTCCTTTCCTCGATATTTTTATCCTACACTTATCTAACCCTTAGGATCAGTTACAACGAATGAACATGGATAGTCCTTACTGTCACACTGTAAGAGATTAGGCTTAATAAAGAATCTTGTTTTACCTGAACCGGAACCACCTACCACTAGAACATTTTTATTTCTCGCATATTTAGGTTGAGCCGTTCTAAAGCTTAGTGTAATCTGCTCTGTTTGGGAAAGAATCACATTGTTTTTCGGATTTGGATCTTTAAATGGCTCTATGTCCGAAGGCTTCCCCCATATGGCAGAACCATATTCTGAACCATGACGAAATTTCTTTGCATTCTTCACCTTAAGATAAACAGCTAGTCTAAGAGCTGCAACGCAAGCAAGACCTATCAGCAAATCAAAAGGATGTATGCTAGGTAAAGGGTTAATAAAAGCATTTTCAAAGTCTCCACCAATAATAAGGCTTTGCAACTTTTCCGATACATTTATCCCTTCTGATATACGCCAGGCTTCACCTAAGTTTGTGGCAAGCAATCCTATAACAACATAAGGGATATTTAAAATGATTTTCTTTTTTAATTTCCTATTCATAATGTCTGCTCCTTCTTCTTTTCAAAAACTTTACGAGATAAAGAAGCAATCTTTTCCTTAAGTTTCTTAAGTTTGCTAAGTATACTTTCTTTGGCACCTTTTTCTTTTCCAAGCGTTCTTCTGGTATAATCTGCCACTAAATCTGAAATTGCATCTGCATCCTGAGCTTTGAAAAAGACTTTATAATTTCCTGTCTCCTTATCTTTTACTATTGCATAGTCCACACCATACTTTTTAGCCAGTCGATTAAAAAGAAGGGCATCTTCGCCATCAAGCTCTATCTTTTGAGCACCTTTTCCCTGCTTTATAAGATCCTTGACTGCCATCTTACCTTTTGGTTCCTTATGCACGTTTGACTTTTGCTGTGTTTTATATTTTTGAGCTAATTTTGCCAATGTCTTTTTCAGTTCATTGATTGAAGGCTTAAATGTATAGTCAACTACGACACGTATCGCCTTTGCTGATACTTCTTCATTTACCACTCTTTATCGCCTCCTTTTCTAGATCATTTCTATAATCCAATCACTCCATCAAGAGTCGTGACAATAACCTTTGCTTTTCTCGCAATTGCAATATCATCTTTTACTTCTGCATTTTGTCTGCTTCCACAAACCACAAGAAATCTTGCTCTGCGAAGTAGATCCTCTGACATCTCACTGAATAATTTATGAGATTCAGTATCATCAGTTGAGAATATTCCATCAAAGGCTAAAATTGGGCATAGTGGAAGATATCCCTCTTTCACAAGCTCACGACAGTATTTTTTGGCTTCTTCTTTTGCTACTATAGGATTTTTACTCCATGCTGCAGTAACATAAGCTCTAGGTATCGTTCTACTCATATTATTCCTCCATCAATATCAGAAAACAACAAGTGGTCGATTCAGAAGCGCTTCGAGAACGGTACATTCAAAATCAGCTCCCCACCATATGGTTATGATTGGAATGGGCAAATGATGACCATTAACGAACAGCAGGCTGCCATCGTCAGAAAAATCTTCTCAGCTGTCCTGTCTGGAAAAAGCAGCACAGCAATTGCCAAGACACTCAATGAACGCGGTATTCCAGCCAAACGTGGCGGAAAATGGAACCCCAACTCAATCCGCAACATAGTTATCAACGAGAAATACACTGGGGACTGCCTTTTCCAGAAAACATACACGGACGAAGAATTCAACCGTCACATGAATCGTGGAGAAAAAGACCAATACGTAGCACATGATCACCACAAGGCGATCATCAGTCATAAAGAAGCTGAAGCTGCTAAGGCAATAGTACTCCAGCATGCCAAGGAAAAAGGACTTCGGACAAAAACTGGCAAATGCCAGAATCGGTATGCTTTAACAGGAAAGATCATCTGCGGCGAATGTGGATCATCGTTCAAAAGAAGAACACATTACTGTACTGGCAGCCGGTACGCAGCATGGGCATGTACAACACATATTGAAGATAAAACTAGATGCTCCATAAAATACATCCGAGACGACAGAGTAAAACTTGCCTTTGTAACTATGATGAACAAGCTCATCTTCGCACATCGGAGAATACTGAGAACATACGTCGCTGCACTACAGGATTCACCGGTTGACTCACCTATGAAAAGAATCCATGAACTGCAAACCCAGCTCGCTGAGAACAAAGAAAAACGAGATAACCTGTTACGCCTGGCGTCTCAGGAAATCATCGACCAGGTGATCTACAACCGCGAAAATAATGTCCTCATGTCAGAGTACACACAGTACAGATACGAAATGGAAAGCCTTACAAGCAACATTTCAAGCAGCGTCGGCATGCTGGCATCGGCAAATGATCTACTACACTTCACTGAGAAAATCGTGATGCTAGATGACTTTGACGCTGAACTATTCGACCGCTACGTCGATCGAATCATCGTTATATCACGCGAGGAAGCCAGCTTTGAACTCAAATGCGGCCTGTCCCTTCATGAAAGGATGTGATGATATGGGACACACACCTTTTGGATACAAGATTAAAAATGGATGTGCAGTAATAGATGAAGATGCTGCCGCTAAGATCAAATTACTCTATAAAAATTATCTCTCAGGAATGTCGCTTGTCAAAGCAGCGCATGAAGCCGGAATTAATACCCACCACAGCACTGCAAAGCGCATCATTCAAAATCCTCACTACCTTGGAGACGAATTCTACCCAACTTTGATCGATCGTCAACCCTATGAAAAAGCAGCTGCTGAGATTGGCAGACGATCGGAGGTGCTTGGAAGAAACCATCAAAAAAAGAAATTCGTCATACCTGCTGTTCCGACTAGATTTTTCATGGCAGCAGCAAACAAGCAATACGAGGATCCAAAACTTCAGGCCGAATACCTTTACGGACTTATTGAAAGCGAGGCGAATTAGATGGGTAAAGTGACATTTATCCCCGCAAGACGACAGGTTGGAAACAATATCAAGAAGCAGGAAAAGCCGAAACTACGAGTTGCTGCTTACTGCCGTGTCAGCACAGATTCAGACGAACAGGAAACTAGCTACGAGACACAGGTCAGCCACTACAAGGAGTATATTCAGAAGAACCCCGAATGGCAGCTCGCCGGCGTATTCGCAGACGATGGTATCTCAGGAACCAACACCAAGAAACGTGACGAATTCAACCGGATGATCAACGAATGCATGGCTGGAAACATCGACATGATCATCACCAAGTCAATCAGCCGATTCGCAAGAAATACCCTTGACTGCCTGAAGTACGTTAGGCAGCTCAAAAACAAGAATATTCCGATCTACTTCGAGAAGGAGTCTATCAACACAATGGACGCCAAAGGAGAAGTGCTGATTACAATCATGGCGAGTCTGGCACAACAGGAATCGCAGTCTCTCTCTCAGAACGTGAAACTAGGACTTCAATACCGCTACCAGCAAGGAAAAGTGATGGTCAACCATAATCATTTTCTCGGTTACACGAAGGACGAGAATGGAAACCTAGTCATTGACCCTGTGCAGGCCGAGGTCGTTAAACGAATCTACCGTGAATACCTCGAAGGTTACAGCATGAAGAAGATTTGCCAGCACCTGGAAGCAGATGGAGCTCTCACCGGAGCTGGAAATACGAAATGGTACGACAGCACGATCAACAAGATCCTTCGAAATGAGAAGTACATGGGCGACGCCCTGCTGCAAAAGACCTATACTACAGACTTCCTGACCAAGAAACGTGTTAAGAATACCGGCATTGTCCCTCAGTATTATGTTGAGAACAACCACGAGGCAATCATACCAAAGGATATTTTCATGCAAGTGCAGGCTGAACTGGCCCGCCGCCGTAACGTCAGGACCGGCAAATCCGGAAAAAAGCGCTGCTTCTCCGGCAACAATTGTTTCTCCCAGATCGTCTGTTGCGGCCATTGTGGCGAACTCTACCGTCGCATCCACTGGAACAATCATGGCAAGAAATCCATTGTCTGGCGCTGCATTAGCAGACTAGAACCATCCTTTGCCAAAGAAAACTGCACAAACCGGACTGTACACGAAGAAACCCTCAAGGAAATCTCACTGAAAGCAATCAACCAAATCTGCAACGATAGTGATTCCTTCATCAATCAGATACAAGAGAACGTTGCAAAAGCAATCGTAAACGCAGATTCTCTTTCACCTGAGGTCATCGATAAACGACTTGAGGAACTACAAAAAGAGCTCATCCACAAAGTAAACAATAAGCAAGAATACGATGCCATCGCTGATGAGATTTTCCGACTCCGAGATCAGAAACAGCAATCCCTGATGGATGCAGAGACACAGAAAAAAAATCTGAGACGCGTCAAGGATATACAAGACTTCATCAAAGACCAGTCTACAGAGATCACCGAGTTCGACGAGAGCCTCGTCCGAAGATTGGTCGAGAGTATCACTGTCTTCAACGACCATTTCACAGTGGAATTCAAATCCGGCATTAAAGTCGACATCAACGACTAAGAGCAGGTACCCCGATTAATTTGGGGCACCTGCTCTTTTGTTATCTTCAAAAATACCGCTTTTTGTCCTGACATCTATTTCCTACACTCAATACCTTGATATCCATTCTCCATTCTCAACCCCTGACATCAAGATGTGAGTTTCGACCCTATCACAAATTGTTCAAAATTCATTTTTGGGGCAGACTCTTTCTTCAACAGCTCATCTTCCAATTCTCATTCTTTTTCTAAACAGTCGTCGCAAATATACACAGTCTCAGCAAAGTGAGCACAAGATATTGTGGGATCATTTTTTGTATTCCACTATATATTGCGTGACATCAATACTACTGTCTCCACATGCTCCGTTTGCGGGAACTGGTCGACCGGCTGAATCCTGCCCTCGACATGGTAGCCCTTTTCCATCAAGCTTTGAATGTCGCGCACAAGCGTGGCAGGGTTGCAGCTGACGTAGACGATTCTGTCCGGATTCATCCCCGTTGCGCTTTCGATTAAGCTTTCAGTCAAACCTTTGCGCGGCGGATCGACCATGATGACGTTTGGTCTGATTCCTTTTTCTTTCCACTTGGCCATCCAGTCTTCGGCATTGCCGACCTCAAATCTGAGGTTGTCAAGCTCGTTGAGCTCGGCGTTGCGCTTGGCATCTTCAATGGCTGCTTCAACGATTTCGACTCCATAGACGGCTCTGCATTTTTCAGCAAGGGACAAAGAAATCGTCCCGATTCCGCAGTAGGCATCGATTGCGGTTTCTTCTCCGGTCAAGTTGGCGAACCTGATTGCGGTCTGATAAAGCTTTTCCGTCTGAACCGGGTTGACCTGGTAGAACGACTGCGCGGAAATCTCGAATTCGAGGCCGTTCAGCGTATCCTTGATGTGATCCTTGCCAAAAAGCAGCTTGGTCTTTTGACCCAAAATAACGTTGGTTCTGTCACGGTTGACGTTTTGCATGACGCTGACGACGTCCGGACAAGCGGCAACGATTTTTTCGGCAATTTCCCGGTCATGCGGGAGACGGCCGTTCTTCGTGACGATGACGACCATTGCTTCGCGCGAATAGTGACCGATTCTGACCATCAGGTGGCGAATCATGCCGGAATGGCGCTCTTCGTCATAAGGTTCAAGCTCGTAAGCGTTCAAAACCTTTATGACTTCCTTCAAAATCTCGTCGATGCGCTCGTCTTGAATCAGGAAATTCTCAAGCGGAAGGAAGTTGTGACTGCCTCGTTTGAAGAATCCGGTCTTCAAATCACCCTTCGTTCCGCGCACGGGAACCTGGGCCTTGTTGCGATAATGGAACGGATCCTTCATCCCGATCGTTTCTGCAACTTCGATGTCGTCCAGATGAGCTTTTTTCAAAAGATCC
This sequence comes from Ligilactobacillus ruminis ATCC 27782, assembly GCF_000224985.1. Taxonomy (NCBI): domain Bacteria; kingdom Bacillati; phylum Bacillota; class Bacilli; order Lactobacillales; family Lactobacillaceae; genus Ligilactobacillus; species Ligilactobacillus ruminis. Next base: position 559,463 of record NC_015975.1, on the reverse strand, counting down.
TGAATCTGCTTTTGTTTGAACTTGAGCTGAGCAGGATAGGCCAAATGCTGAAGCGGCGCGATTCCCGTTTGCGAATATGCCTTGCCTTGTGATTCGACGCGATCCTTGCTCGTCGTCAACCGCTCGATCACCTTGGCATAACCGTAATTTTTGCCGACCTTGAGCACGTGCAGCCTGATTTCTTCGCCTGGCAAAGCATCATCGCAAAACAGCGTGTACCCGTCAACCTTGACGACGCCCATTCCTTGATAGGTCAAGTCAGTCACGGTTGCTGTCAATTCTTGATTTTTTGAAACTGGTGGTTTAAATTTCATTGATATTTTCCTTTGCGTATAAAATTCCATTGTTTATTTTAACACAAAAAAGCCGGGTTCACCCCGACTTGCCTTATTTTGTCAAATTCAGTGCCGGCAATTTTTCTTGTGCGCCTTCATCTTCTTGATTGCCCATGCGTAATGGCTGCTGGTGTTGCTGATGAAATACCCGCCGATGCTGCTTCCGCCTACCCACGGGTAAAAGCTTTTCGTGAACAGTTCTTCATCGGAAAAAGTCTCAAGAACTCGCATCGCTTGTTGATGTGATGCTTTGAATCTTGCCAATGCCTCTTCTTCTGAAACATCCTGGTTTCGTTCGTAAAACTCCACGTTCATTGCGCCGTAAGTTCGCCAATTGTAGCCCTCGGGCAAAAACGGCCTTTTTTGTTCGTTATCGCGGTTCTTCAGCCAGTTCAAGAGCAGCTGATGCCATTCGTAAAGATGCATCAAAACGTCGCGCAGATTCCTGTCCCTTTTCCAGTGTGCTTCTTTTTTCCTGTCGTCGCCCGAAAAATCATATTCCATGCTTTTTTCTTCTTCCGTTCTGTTTGCGATCATCTCGAGCAAATTTTCATAATTGGTCGTTGCCGCTTCGATCAGTTCTGCTTTGGTTTTTGGTTTTGCCATGTTAACCCCTCCATATATTTACATTATCAAAGCAAATAATATCAGGCGTCAATTCCCACCGTCAAGCTTTTTAGGACGAAACCAATTTTGCCCGTACTCCAGGGATGATTTTTACAGGCAAATCTCAGAAAACGGACTTTTTCCCGTAATCCCGTCCCGTCTCAATAATCAAGCAGGCGATGCGCGGCTCTGTATTTTAAAAAATGCCGGACAAAATCGGTCGACCTGCAACCAATTCTGTTCGGCATTTCATATGACCTGAAATTTCCTTCCGGTCTCTTCAACGCTCATTCAATTCAATCGTCCTGCCCCTGCGCCTGATGATGCCCTCTTCTTCCAAAAGGTGCAGCTTGCGCGACAGTGTTTCCGGGGTAATCCCCAGGTAAAGCGCAAGATCCTTCAGCTTCATCGGCAGGACAATCTTTCCTGAATGATGCCGTTCCTGCAGCTTTTCAAGATAGGCGACAATCCTGTCTTCAATCGAATCCATTGCCAGAAGACTGTTCTTGAAGCCAAGCTCGCTCATCTTCTCGATTGAAAGCTTGAGCAGACGAATGGCAAGACCCGAATACGATTCAAGCAGGCGGTTGAACTCGTCATATGCGATGACGCATATTTCAGAATCGCTCTCACCTGAGATGAACAGATTTTCATTTCTGCCCCCGTAAAGCCACAGTTCACCTTCGTAGTCGCCGGAATCCAGGATTCTAACGACGTGCTCGCTTCCGTCTTCACTCAGCTGATAGACACGAAGACGTCCGCTTCTGACGATGATCATGCCGCCTGACCTGTCCGGCGAAACGACCACTTCACCGCACGCAACGCTGCGATGTTGAACGAGACGTTCAATCAATTCCTGTTCGTCATGGGCCAGTTCATTGAACAAAGGCACAATGCCCACACAAAGCTTACTTGACATCTGATCATCCCCCTGACGGCCTTAAGTGAACCTAGTCACTGATTCTTACGCTGCCCACTTCATGCCCGAGACTTTCAATGACGCTTCTTGCAGCTTCTGCTCCCTTTTCATCGTCTGAAACGAACTTCACCCTGCCGGAGTTGAATAATACCTCGACATCCCTTGCGTTCGCCCTTTCCTCAAGCACCTGCTTGATTTTTCCCATGCATGAAGGACAGCTCATTCCTTCAATCTTCATTGTAACATGTTTCATTTTAATCACCTCAACTAAATTATGCTGCATGACTCAAGATAAAAAATTGATTCAAATCAATTTTCTGCCTAAAAGTCTCATTCCGTTCAGGATCACCAGCAGAATGCTTGCCTCATGCACCAGCATGCCGGACCCCATATGAATGTATCCGAAGACAAGACCAAGCAGCAGGATAACCACCGTCAGCACTGCAATTACGATGTTCTCCTTCATGTTTGCCTCGATTCTTCCTGCAAATACCCGCGCATTATCAAGCTTCGTCAGTTCCGACGTCATGAGAACGGCATCGGCAACGTCCAGGGCAAAGTCAGTTCCGGAACCGATCGCAATTCCGACGTGGGCCAGGGCCAGTGCAGGTCCGTCGTTGATTCCGTCACCGACAAATCCGACCTTGAATCCTTCTTGCCTCAGTTCATTGATCTTCTCAACCTTCTGATCGGGCATGAGTTCTCCATATCCTTCGGAAATTCCGACGTCCTCTGCGATTCTGTCCACCGCTTCCTGATTGTCTCCAGAAAGCAGAACAATCTTTCTGATGCCGTTCCTTCTCAACCTTTCAACGGCATTCACGGCATCATCCCGAAGACAGGAGCCAATCGCAAGTCCGCCTGTCACCTTGCCGTCAACGGAAAGATAAACACGTGACTTTCCCGTGCTCTTCATGGAAAAATCAGGCTTTCCGACAAACTTCTCGTTTCCGGCCCGCACTTTTTTCCCGTCAACGACCGCCTCGATGCCCTTTCCCGGAACCGTCACCATCCCGCTGACGTCATGTCCGCCCGAATCGACGTCCTCCAGGGCCGTGACGATTGCCCCGGCAAGCGGATGACTGCTCCTTGACTCAATCGCCTTGAGCAGTGACCTGTCATCTCTTTTCCAGACCATTTCCTCGACTTGAAGGCGGCCGACAGTCAGCGTTCCGGTCTTGTCAAACGCCAGGGCATCGATTTTACTCAGGCTTTCGATTGTCGAGGCCCCCTTGATCAGGATGTTCTCCTGAGCCATCCGTCCGATTCCGGCCGCAAGCGAGACCGGAATGCCGATGACCAGCGCCCCGGGGCATCCGAGAACCAGAATGGTGATCCCAAGCTCTGCATTTTTCAGGACAATTCCAACTGCAAGTGCCAGAATGAAGACGGCCGGCGTATAGTATTTCGCAAAGCGGTCGATCATCTTCTGCACTCTCGGCTTGGAATCCTGTGCGTCTTCAACAAGCTCGATGATTCTGCCAAATACAGTGCCGCTTCCGACACGGCTGACTGAAATAACAAGCATCCCGTCTTCAAGAATGGTTCCGGCAAAGACTTCCTTTCCGCAATCCTTAAACACCGCTTCTTCCTCACCCGTCAGATTTGCCTGATTCGCCTTGCCGAATCCCTTCACGACAGTTCCGTCAGCGGGAATCCTATCGCCTGCCCTGACCAAAAGCAGGTCGTCCTGTCTGATTTCCGACAGACTGACCTCCTCTGGCTCATCGTCATCAATGTCCTTAAGCAGCAATGCCTTGTCAGGCACCATTTCCGTCAGTTTTCTGATCGCCGACTGCGTCCTGCTCAAGATCAGGTTCTGCAGAACTTCACCGAGGCAAAACAGCCAGGTGACTATCCCCGCCTCGTTGAACTCTCCGAGAATCACCGCCCCGATGACGGCCGTCGACACTAGCAGTTCAATTGAGATGATGCGGTATCTCAGCGCCTTCCATGCCCCGATAATAATCGGAACTCCACCGATGACGGCAACTGCAATCATCAGTGCATCATACCAGAATGCCTGTTGCCTGAGAATTTCAGCCAGCAGGACAAGAATCGTCATTAAAATCATTTTATTGCGCATTTCTTTTCCTCCGTTAACTTCAGTATATGAGAAATGCGGAATTTAAAACTTGATTCAAATCAATTCCTGCTTATGTTTCCTGACACATGGATGAATCAGCTGCTCTGAATCCGTATCCCGCCACCGCATTTTCAGGCAGATAAAAAAGAGGTTGGGAAAAAACTCCTTTTTCACATTTGAATTAAACGAACTGCCGGACAAAGGAGGGTGCAGGCCGGCTGATTTTGTCCGGCACTCCTTCAGTTTTGAGACATGAAAACCTTATTTTTTTAAATACAGTGCTGAGAATCGCCTGCTCAATCAGGTCTCCAAGGCAGGATTACGGGCAAAACGGAGATTTTTGAGATTTGCCCGTAAATTCTGACTCCCGATTACGGGCAAAACAGCGATTTCTGGGATTTGACCGTAAATTCTGACTCCCGATTACGGGCAAAACAGCGATTTCTGGGATTTGACCGTAAATTCTGACTCCCGATTACGGGCAAAACGGAGATTTCTGGGATTTGACCGTAAATGGCAGTCTTCGGTTAAGGTCAAAGCCACACATTTAACGTTGCATATACAAACAAAGTCCCGGATGAAATTTGCAGTTAACTGCAAATTATCCGGGACTTTTGTTAGAGACATGGTTTTTTCCCAGCCTCTCTGAAACTCATTCTTTCCTGTCTTCCTTGTCAAGCTCCAGTTCACCGACGTCTTCAAGATGACTGACGCCTTCAACAAAATGCTCGCGCGCACTTGTTTCCTCTTCTTCGTCACCCGTGATTGCTTCGTCCGGAATTTCGTCGGTATTGGCGAAAATTTCAAGATGCTGCCTGTGATTTCTGAAAATCATCGGCGCATCACCGCCGTATTCGCCGTCAACGTTGATCATCATCTTCTCGTCGACCGGCTTGGCAACAAGCTTGGAAGTCTTGACGTAGAGAATCCGCGGATCGTTGACGTGCCTGCCTCCGTTCAAGACCATCGTGATCAGCTGCAAAATTTCGATCAGGCTGCTTGTCTTGACGACGATCAGCGTGAACTTGCCGTCATCAAGCGAAGCATCGGGCACGATCTGTTCGAACCCGCCGACGGAATTCGTCAAAGCCAAGAAGAACATTGAGGCTTTGCCGTCATATGTGCCGCCGTCATATTCAAGATGCATCCTGATCGGCTTGATGCGCGGCAGAAGTTCGGCCCCCTTGACAAGGTAGGCCAGATATCCGAACAGCGACTTGACCTGCGACGGAACGCCATATGTGAGTTCAGTCAGCAAACCGCCGGCTGCGATGTTGACGAACCAGTTTTCGCCCGCCTCACCGATATCCATCTTGACGGTCTGACCCTTGGCAATCACCTTGGCGGCACCGATTGGATCTTCGCGCGGAATCTTCAATGCTCTGGCATAGTCGTTCGTCGTCCCGGCCGGAATGATACCAAGCTTCGGGCGATGCTTCAACGGTGCGATTCCGTTGACGACCTCATTGATCGTGCCGTCGCCGCCGGCTGCGACAATCAGGTTGAAACCGGCCTTGGCAGCACGCTCGGCCTCGTTTTTAGCGGAATTCGGCTCCGGAGTCGTGGCATATGCGCTCGTTTCGTAGCCGGCCCGCTCCAGAATATTCAAAATGTCGACAAGATTGTTTTTCATTGCTTCCCGGCCTGAAGTCGGGTTGTAGATGATTCGACAACGTTTTTGCATTTTATCACCTCAAAACAAAAAGCTGCAAAGTCCCGGAAGCGGTCCCTCTCACAGCTTCTTGATCATTCTTTGAAATACAGAGTCAAGACCCTGTTTGGCAATTATCTTTCAGCAAGGCTTGCCATAAGCAGCTTGTTGACGACTTTCGGATTGGCCTTGCCGCGAGTCTGCTTCATAATGGCACCGACAAGGAAGCCAACGGCACGATCTTTCCCGTTCTTGAAGTCGATGATCGATTGCTCGTTGTTATCCAAAACCTCATCAATGATCGGCTGAAGTTTTGCCGGATCGGACAACTGGGCCATGCCCTTTTCTTCGACCCAGGCTTTTGGTTCCGTGTCATTTTGAATGATTTCCTTGAAGACTTTCTTGGCAATCTTTGAAGAAATCGTTTCGTCTTCGATCAGTTTGATCATCGTTGCCAAGTGTTCAGGCGTCAAAGCCGTTTCCTGAAGCTCAACCTTGTTGGCGTTCAGGTAGGCAGAAACTTCGCCCATCAGCCAGTTGGCAGCAAGCTTGGCATCTGCGCCGGAAGCAACGGTTGCCTCATAAAAGTCAGACATTTCCTTTGTCTGCGTCAAAACGCCGGCATCATATTCAGGAATTCCCCATTCATTGACGTAACGTTCACGGCGCTTGTCAGGCATTTCCGGAATCGAGTTCTTGACTTCTTTGATCCATTCATCAGAAATATGGATCGGCGGAAGATCAGGCTCAGGGAAGTAGCGATAGTCGCTTGCGCCTTCCTTGACACGCATCAGAATCGTCGTTCCCGTCGGCACGTCGAAACGCCTCGTTTCCTGCTGAACCTGGCCACCGGACATCAAAACGCGGGCCTGGCGCTTTGCTTCGTATTCCAGACCTTTTTTGACGTGCTCAAACGAATTAAGGTTTTTCATTTCCGTCTTCGTGCCGAATTTGTCGGATCCGATCGGACGAACCGAAATGTTGACGTCGGCACGCATGGAGCCTTCTTCCATCTTAACGTCGGAAACGCCGGTAAATTGAATGATTTGGCGCAAACGCGTCAAATATGCATAAGCTTCGTCAGGAGAAGCGATATCCGGCTTTGAGACGATTTCGATCAGCGGCGTGCCCTGACGGTTCAGATCGACATATGAATATCCGTCCGGATTGTGGGTGTTCTTGCCAGCGTCTTCTTCAACGTGCATTTCTTCAATGCCGATTTTCTTTTTCGTTCCGTCTTCCAGTTCGATTTCAAGCCAGCCGTCATGCGCAATCGGCGTATCTGATTGCGTAATCTGGTATGCTTTCGGATTGTCAGGGTAGAAATAGTTCTTGCGATCAAAGTGCAGGTCTTTTCTGATTTTGCAGTTCAAAGCCAAGGCTGCACGCATCCCGTATTCCAAGGCACCCTTGTTGACCTGCGGCAAAACGCCAGGATAGCCCCAGTCGATCACGTTCGTGTTCGTGTTCGGCTCTGCACCGTATTCAACCGGTGCCGGCGAGTATGCTTTGGAGTTTGTTTTTAATTCAATGTGGACTTCAAGCCCGATCGTTGTTTCAAAGTTCATTAGTTTTGACCCCCAATCTCAGGTACGGCTTTATGGAAATCAGTTGCCTGTTCAAATGCAAAGCCTGCCTTATACAGCGTATCTTCTCTGAAACGCGGCGCAACAAGCTGCATCCCGATCGGCAAGCCATCGGAAAATCCGGCAGGCAGGGACATCCCCGGAAGTCCGGCCAGGTTGACCGGAATCGTCAAAATATCGTTCATGTACATCGTCACCGGATCATCGATCTTTTCGCCGATGCCGTATGCCGTTGTCGGTGCCGTCGGTCCCAAAATCAGGTCATGATTTTCAAAAACATTTTCATAGTCGCGGCAAATCAACGTGCGAACCTGAGCCGCCTTCTTGAAGAACGCATCGTAAGTGCCGGCAGAAAGCGAGAACGTTCCGAGCATGATGCGGCGCTTGACTTCATCGCCGAAGCCTTCTGAACGAGAACGCACGTAAACGTCTTCGAGATTCTTGACGTCTTCTGCGCGGAATCCGTAACGGATGCCGTCAAAACGCTGCAGATTGGATGAAGCTTCGGATGAAGCGATGATGTAGTAGACGGGCACGCCGTATTTTGTATGCGGAAGCGAAACTTCGTCAACCGTTGCGCCGAGTTCTTCAAACTTCTTGATTGCATCTTTGACAGCCTGTTTAACGTTTGCGTCAACGCCTTCTGCGAAATATTCTTTCGGAACGGCGATGCGCATGCCCTTGACGCCTTCATCGATTTCCTTCGTAAAGTCGGGAACTTCCTTGCTTGAACTCGTAAAATCGCGAAAATCGTGACCGCTGATGGCATTAAGCATCAAGGCATTGTCGTATACGCTGCGAGTCAAAGGTCCGATCTGATCCATGCTTGAAGCAAAAGCAATAAAGCCATAACGCGAAACGCGACCGTATGTCGGTTTGAGACCGACGATGCCGTTAAATGCAGCGGGCTGTCTGATCGAACCGCCGGTATCGGAGCCAAGCGCAGCAATGATTTCGCCGGAAGCAACGGCTGCGGCAGATCCGCCGGATGAACCGCCGGGAACCTTCGTTTGATCCCAGGCGTTCTTCGTTTTCTTAAAGGCGCTCGTTTCGGTCGAACTGCCCATCGCAAATTCGTCCATGTTGAGCTTTCCGACCGTAATCATGCCCCTTTCGTCAAGCTTGTCCATGACCGTCGCATTGTAGATCGGATTGAAGTTTTCGAGCATTTTGCTGGCTGCCGTCGTCTTCAGGCCTTTCGTTACGATGTTGTCTTTGATTCCGACAGGAATTCCGTCAAGCACGTTTCCCTCATCGATTCCTTTTGCATCGACTGCGCGTGCTTTTTCCATTGCGCGTTCTTCGTCCAAAGTGATGAACGCATCAATTTCTTCCTCGCGCTTTTTGATCGTTTCAAAAGTTTCCTTTGCCAATTCCTCAGCACTGAAATCTTTGTTGACAAGACCTTCGTGAAGGCTCTTGAGGTCATTTTCGAAATAGTTCATTTTCAGCCTTCCTCGCTTTCATCGATAATTGCCGGAACCTTGATCAGGCCGTCTTTTTCTTCCGGAACGTTCTTCATCAAAAGGGTGCGATCCGTTCCCTTGACGGCAACGTCTTCACGCATGACGTTGACTTCTTCGGTTACGGTCGACGTCACGGGAACGTCTGTCGTGTCGACTTCTCCCAACTGTTCGACCATGTTGATGATTTCATCCATCTGACCGGTAAACTTTTGGAGTTCTTCATCGGTAAATTCAAGCTTTGCCAAGGAGGCAACGTGCTTTACCTCATTTGCGGTGATTGCCATTTGATATCCTTCTTTCGAGTAATGTCTTTTCTTATTTTAATCGATTATTCCGAATTATTAAACCCACTTGCCGCATTTTACGGAATTAATAACTGCTGAAGACATGCGTATAGTACGAGGTTTGGCCAGAATCTCTTGACAAAAAGGCCTGAACCGTCCCGTCCGATCCCTTGATCGTGATGTCAATCGGAACGCCTGACGGCAGATACGTCCTTGCCATTTGCGAAACGAACTGGGCAAAGCTCGTAATTTCCGTCATGCTGTAGAACTGAGTCGTAATGTTGACGTGCATCCCTTGAAGTTCCTTGCCCTTGTACTGAGCCTGTGCCGTAACGCCGGCCAGGTTCGGGAAGAAGCTTTGCGTCTTGTTCATGAAAGCACTAAACGACGTTGCGTCATTTTCATTCGGAACGCTTGAAGAATCGGTTGCCGGAAGAACCACGCTCTTGATATCCGTATCGGTCCATGAGCTGATGGAAGTTCCGCTCTTGCTCAGTGCATACGCATAGAATGAACCGCCGACCAGACTGTCGTTTGGAGCCTGCTTGAACATGCAGATCAAAATCGGCGTGTCGTTTCCGATTTCTGACTTTTGACGCAGACGCGCAAGAATCGTTGTCGCTGCCTTTTGACCTTCTTCTTTCATTTTTTCAGTCGAGATATCGGTCGTATAGGTTGCGCCGTACTCTTCTTTTTGGTAATAATCTTTTTGATTCATCCCGATTCCGATCGTCACGCCGGCAAGTGAAAGCTTGCCGTCTTTTTCCTGCATATAATCTTGTTCTTCAATCTGCTGAACATAGATGGGATTTCTCTTGTCGGCTTCTTTTTTACCGTTGTCTTCAGGATTGAGCCCGTCAGGATTGTCTTTTGACTTGCGATCAAGCCAGTTTTCGACAGTATCTTTTGACAGAACCTGGCCTTCTCTGAAGACATAGCTTTTAGTCGGGAACTGTTCTTTTGAAAGGTTCATCATCCCTGCTTCAAAACTTTTCAAGTTGAGCATGTTATCTGAATTTTGATAAACGCCGACTCCGCGGGCCTTGTTCGTAAGATACCGGCCATCTTTGATAATGCCCTGATAATAGTCCGTATCGGTCTGGCCCGTCGTCTGATATCCCTTTTTCTTTGAGGTAACGACCTGCGAAGCCCCGCCGCCAGAGATAGCCTTGCCGAGGTTGCCGCATGCGCCGAGCATTGCCGTGCTGGCAAAAAGACTGGTCAAAACCAGCAGTTTTTTCTTCATCATTTTTCCTCCATCTTTTGCAGGAACTCTTCTTCATTCATGATTTTTGTTCCAAGTTCTTTTGCCTTGACCAGTTTGGAACCGGCATCATGTCCGCAAATCAGCAGATTCGTTTTCTTCGTGACACTGCCGGTGACCTTTGCGCCGTGCTCTTCAAGCCATTTCTTGGCATCGCTTCTCTTGAGACGGTCAAGCGTGCCGGTCAAAACAACGGTCAGACCGTTAAATGCACTACCGGAGGCATCTTCTTCCAATTCGGCCGCAGTCTTTCCGAGATAGCTCATGTTGACGCCGACGCTCTTCAATTCTTCAAGCAGCTCGTTTGCTCCTTCTGAATTGAAGTAGGTCGACAGGCTGTCGGCAATCGTTTCGCCCATGGTTTCGATTGCAACGATCTCTTCTTTTGACGCCCTGGCCAAGGCATCCATCGTCATGAAACGCTCCGCCAAAAGCTTGGCCGCCTTTGCACCGACATGACGAATGCCAAGGCCGAACAACAGGCGTTCAAGCGAGTTTTTGCGACTTGCGTCAATTGCATTAAGCAAATTGCTGGCAGATTTTTCCTTGAACTTGTCAAGCAAAAGCAAGTCGTCAAACGTCAGCTTGTAAAGATCGGAAACGTCATTGATCATCCCGCGCTCAAACAGCTGTTCAATGATCTTTGGGCCGAGGCCGTCGATATTCATCGCATTTCTCGAAGCAAAGTGCGTCAGACTTTCCTTCATCAATGCCTTGCACTTCGGATTGATGCAGCGAAGCGCTGCTTCATCATCCAGATGCACGAGTTTTGCGCCGCATTCCGGACAATTCGTCGGAATTTCATATGGTTTTGAATCTTTTGGGCGTTTTTCCAAAACGACTTCTGAAATTTCCGGAATGATGTCTCCTGCCTTATGCAATTTGACGGTGTCAAGCAAGCGAATCCCCTTTTCGTTGAGATAATCCGGGTTGTGCAAAGAGGCTCTTGAAACGGTCGTTCCTGCCAGCAAAACCGGATCCATGACGGCCGTCGGCGTCACGACGCCCGTTCTGCCAACCGTCCATTCAATGTCTCTGACGATCGTTTCCTGTTCGTCCGGCGGAAATTTGTAGGCAATCGCCCATCTTGGAACCTTGACCGTGTTTCCCACAAGCTCATGCACGGTAAACGGCTCTGCTTTGAGCACGATGCCATCGATGTCATATTCAAGTCCTGCACGCTTTGCCTGATACTCGTCAAGATATGCATCGATTTCATCCATCGTTGAACAAACGCGCGACTCGCCGTTGACCCTGAACCCCCAGGATGCCATCTTCTTTAAGGCTTCGCTTTGCGTTTTGACGCCGAATTTTTCCGGTTCCATCAGATAGTAGATGAAGATGCTCAGATTTCGTTCAGCCGTAATTTTTGAATCAAGCTGTCTCAAAGATCCGGCCGCTGCATTTCTCGGATTGGCAAACACCGGCTGTCCTTCTGCTTCGCGCTTTTTGTTCAGATCAACGAACGATTTTTTCGGCATGTAGCATTCACCGCGAACTTCAACCGAAATTTTTTCATTGAGCTTGAGCGGAACGGCGTTGATCGTTTTGAGATTTTCAGTGATGTCTTCTCCGATCGTCCCGTTTCCGCGCGTCGAGCCCTTAACGAAGATGCCGTCTTCATACGTCAGCGAAATTGCCAGGCCGTCGATTTTGAGTTCGCAGTTGTAGCCAAAATCAGCCCCTGCATTTTCATTCAGACGTTTAACGAAGTCCGCCAGTTCTTCTTTTGAAAACACGTCGCCCAATGAAAGCATCGGGATTTCGTGCTCGACTTTCGTGAAATTCGTCAAGATCCTGCCACCGACGCGCTGCGAAGGCGAATCCTTGGTCACAAGCTCCGGAAACTTTGCTTCCAGTTCCAACAGACGCTTGTAATTTTCGTCATAGACGTGATCTTCAACCGTCGGCGCATCCAAAACATAATACTCTCTGCTCCATTTGGTCAGCTTTTCACGAAGACTTTCAAGTTCTTTTTTTGCTTCTTCTTTATCCATGGTTTTTTCCTCTAAACTTTCCTGATCGGTGCAAAAGCAGCTAACAGACGCTTGATGCCATTGCCGGAAAAGGCGACGTCAAGCTCTGCATTTTCTCCGGAACCATTGACTTTGACGACCGTTCCGAGTCCGAATGCCTTGTGCTCGACCTTGTCGCCGATTTTCCAGCCGACGTTTTCGGCACCGGTCTGTGCCGGTCGTTCGATTGTCCCCGGTCTCTTCCTTGGCTTTTCGACTTTTTCAGTCGCAACGGGACCACTTGAAAACGGATAGCTTGAGTTCTTGACGGTTTCGTTGGCCGATTCCAGCAGCGCATCCGAGATTTCGCCGATAAAGCGCGAGGCGGTATTTTGCTGCGTTCTGCCGTAAAGCATCCGCGACAGCGCATTTGTCAGATACAGTTTTTCTTCGGCACGCGTAATCCCGACGTAAGCAAGGCGTCGTTCTTCTTCTAGATCTGATTCATTCATGGCTGCTCTTCCGAGCGGGAAGATGCCTTCTTCCATTCCAATCAGAAAAACGACCGGAAATTCCAGACCTTTAGCCGCATGAAGCGTCATCAGCGTGACGACGTCATCATTCTGGTCAACGCCGTCCTGATCGGAAACAAGCGCCAAATCGGCCAGAAAGTCCGTAAACGGATCGCTTTCTTCGTCTTCCGGATCCCAGTTTTCGTCAAATTCTTTCGTCACTGACAAAAATTCTTCCAAGTTTTCCAAACGACCTTTTGCTTCAAGCGTATTGGCATCGTTCAATGCTTTTTGATAGCCTGTGATCGACAGAATCTGTTCCGTCATTTCAGTAATCGTGGCTTTCTTTTGAACCTGATGGAATAATTTCAGCATATCGCAAAATTCCGTGATCTTCTTCGCGGTCCGCACGGGAATCCCCGTCAGATCAACACTCTTGCCCGCTTCGTACAATGAAATGCCATGCATGTCGGCAAAATTTTGCAGCTTCGTGATCGAAGTTGCGCCGATTCCGCGCTTCGGCTCATTGACGACGCGCGCAAACGACATCGAATCGTCCGGATTGGCAACCAGACGCAGGTAGGCCAAAATATCCATGATTTCCTTGCGATCGTAGAAACGATGGGCACCGACCAGCTTGTAGGGGATGTTTGCCTTGACAAATGTTTCTTCAAGCGTACGCGACTGCGCATTCGTGCGGTACAAAATCGCAAAGTCATTATAGCTGCGATGTTTTTCCCTGATCTCTTTTTGAATGCTCTTGATGACGAAATAGCCTTCGGCAGCCGCATTGTCGGCCCGATAGTAGGTAATTTTGTCACCGGATTCGTTTTCGGTCCAAAGCGTCTTGTCCTTGCGATTGAGATTATGCTCGATCACTTCGTTTGCAGCCTGCAGAATCGTTTTCGTCGAGCGGTAGTTTTGTTCAAGTTTGATGACGGTGGCATCCTTGTAGTCTTTTTCAAAGTTCAAGATGTTTTCCATGTTGGCACCGCGCCATCCGTAGATGCTCTGATCGGCATCACCGACGACGCAAAGGTTGCGAAACCCCTGCGCCAACATGTTGACCAGACGATATTGCGCTTCGTTCGTATCCTGATATTCGTCGACATGAATGTAACGGAATTTGCGCTGATAGAATTCGAGCGTTTCAGGCGAACTTTCAAACAGCTGGATCGTCTTCATGATCAGATCATCAAAGTCCATCGTCTGATTTTTCTTCAATTCGTCCTGATATATCTGATAAGCACGTGCGGCGGCAACTTCCATGGGATTCGCCTCTGCATTTGCCTGCAAAAGCGCTTCTTCTGGTTCGATCAGTTCATTCTTCCAGGAAGAAATTGAGGCGAGAAAGCTGCGCGGATCGTATTGTTTCGTGTCAAGATTCAGCGTATCGGCAACGATGTGTTTCATTAAAGTTTTTTGCTCGCTCGGACTGCCGATCGTAAATGCCTTTGAAAATCCGACTTTCTCGGCATCGCGACGCAAAATTCTCACGCACAAAGCATGAAACGTCGAAACCCCAACGGCTTCTGAACCGTATTCGACCAGCCTGTCGATACGTTCACGCATTTCGCGTGCAGCCTTGTTCGTAAACGTGATCGCCAAAATATTCCACGGATTGACATTTTGATGCTCGATAAGGTAGGCTACGCGGTGCGTCAAAACGCGCGTCTTGCCGCTTCCGGCACCGGCCATGATCAAAAGCGGTCCTTCCGTACAAACAACGGCTTCTCTTTGCTTATCATTCATTCCGTTCAATAAGTCATTTTGCGTCAAGTTGTTCAATCCCCTCTGAAAGTAATCAATCATTTCCTATTATACCAAAAAAGGCTCATTAGTTCTTTTAAAATTGCTTTAAAAGAACTTGTTTTCCCCGTTTCTTCGCGTTTTTTCGATGCTGATTCTGAGCATGAAAAATGCAGCGCCCACAGCAGCAATCAGCACCTTGCAGACGGCCGGTTTCTGCGTCAGTTTTCTGACAAATTACGGAGATGAATGCTTTGTCAGAAAACCAGAATGAGAAAGCGGCGAGATTACGGGAATATTTCAAAAATCGAGGATTTGCCCGTAATCAGAAGACTGGGTTTTACGGACATATTTCAAAAATCGGAGTCAAGTCCTAATTTGTGTGTAAAATATTTTTTCCCAGGCACAAGTTGTGCAGGGGATGCGAATGCATCCATGTATGTCCACTATCACTCTTGAAGGAGCTGTCAAGGGTGCGCCATCTGCGCACCTCGAAGAGGTTCCCTTGACAGCTTCGGAAAGAGTGATACACCTTACGCAGCTCTTAGTTTTTGTTGTTCCTCTGCCAATTCTTTTAGTTCAGCAACCGTCTTAGACTTGATCATTTTTGCGTAGGTTGCCGGACTGAATATGGCTTTCTTGGAGCTAACGACATCGTTTCTTTCCAACAGAACGGAACCCATCAGCCGCATCAGCGAGTTCTCGTTTGGGAAGATTCCGATGACGGAAGAACGTCGCTTCAGCTCTTTGTTCAGTCGTTCTATATGGTTTGATGTTCTGAAATATCTCCGCAAATTCTTAGGAAGCGCCATGACGGTCATGGCACTTTCAAAGCCTTCATCGAGGCATGACATGGCAGATTCAGCAACATCTCTGTAATCAGCGATGATTTCATCACGTTTTTTACGTGCATCTTCTATAGTTTCGCAGTTCCACATTTCCTGAAGTTCGGCTCTGATGCCTGCCTGATATTTTTTTGGTGATTTTCCCGAAATGTTCCTGGCAAAATGAAACTGGCACCTTTGCCATGGAACCTCAGGAAATACCTTACTGACGGCATCCTGAATACCTTCATGAGCATCAGAAGTGATCATCAAAAGTCCTTGGAGACCACGTTTTTTCAGTTTTTGGAGAAAGGAATTCCAAGTTTCTTTGGATTCGTTGTCATATACTTCAAATCCGAGTATTTCACGGTGTCCTTCCTGATTTGTACCGTAAGCGATCATAAACGCTTTGGAAACAATTCTGTGTTTTTCCCTGACCTTGAAGTAGGTTGCATCCACTATTAGAAACGGGTAGTCTCCGGTCAAGGGTCTGTCCTTGAACTCATTGACCTTTTCAATCAGATCCTTGAATACTTCTGAAACCGATGATTTGGAAAATGTTGTTCCGCATAGAGTTTCCATGATATTCGACACTTTCCGTGTCGCTACACCGCTGACAACCATCTCCGCCATACTGGCAATCAAGGCAGCTTCGCTTCTGGAATAGTTATCGAAGACAAGAGTCTTAAAAGGAATATTGCGGTGTCTCGGCACGGTTAAGGTGATCTTGCCTATCCGGGTCTTGAGCTCGCGTTCTCGAGTGCCGTTGCGGCTGTCCGTGCGTTCTTCTGACCGTTCATAAGGCTCAGCCTTGAGCTGAGCAGTGGATTCCGCCATCAGAATACTATTGAGACTTTTACGAAGCAGCTCACGAAACGCCTGATCGTGATCCTTTGAAAGAAGTTGTAGAATTTCCTCTTGATTTAAGGTAATATTTAATTGGGCCATTTGTTCATCCTCCTAGTATTATTGTTGTTTGTTGATTTAATTATACCTGGGAGCTGAGCACTTGGCTCTCTTTTTTTTATCAATTTACACCATTATACGGGCATACAAAATCGGGGATTTGCCCGTAATCGGGAGCCGGGGTTTACGGGCATATTTCAAAAATCGAGGATGTTTCCGTAATCGGAAACGAGCACTGAATTTTTAGCGCACAAAAAAACAGCCGTCAAATCACGGCTGCCTTCATATCAACATGTTTACTCTTCTTCTGTTTTTGCTTCATCCCAGATTCCGGTTGCTTCGATTTGTGCGGCCGCTTTTTCAGGCGTCTCGGCAGAAACGAGGATGTAGCCTTCTCTTTCGACCGGACGCAGCGTTTCGGGAATTCTGAATAACCGGTATGACCAATTGGATTTCAACGACCATTGAAGCCGCACCTTCTCGAGATCGGCCGTTGATACGATGACCATTGCGCCACTGGTACGCGGCACTGCATTTTCCAAAGGCATCCTGGCCAAAGCCCGCAAGTGCTGTTCAAACATTGACACGCTTGATGCCTGCTCAAGCACGTAACCCGGAACGCTAAGCGCCGGAACCAGGCGTTTGACGTAAAGCGTGCCTTCAGCCGTCAAAAAGAATGCCACCTGCATGACGCCGACATAGCTCAATCCCCTGACGATTTCTTTGGCAATGCGCTTTGCTTCTTGTTCGATCTGTTCAGGCACTTTGGCCGGTGCAAGCGTTTCATGCAGGACTCTGTCACGATAGACGTTCTCGACCAGCGGGAAGAAGTTCACTTCACCGTCGGCATCCCTGGTCAAAACAACCGAAAGCTCTTTGGCACATTCGACCCATGATTCAAGAATGTAAGTCCCCAAATCGATGATGTCTGCGCATCTTGCAATATCGGTCTGCTTGGTAATCATCCGCTGCCGTCTTTTGCCAAAACCTTTTTGAATCGGCTTCAAGACGCAAGGATACCCGATTGAGCCGATTTCCTGATAAATATCGTCCAAGCTGACAATCGTCGCATAAGGCGCAATGTTAACGTTCAACTGCTCAAAAAATGCTCGCTCAAGCAGTCTGTCCTGAGTAATCTCAAGCGTTTCGTGTCCTTGCGGTACTTTCGTGAAACGTTCGAGAAACTCGACCGTTTCTGAAGCAATGTTTTCTGATTCATATGTGACGACATTGCATCTTTGCGCAAAATCCTGTAATTTTTCCTTGTCATTCATGCGACCAACGATTTTGACGTCTGCCTCTGACAATGTTGGCACGCTTTGGCCGGTGCAATATGCTGCCACTTTAAAGCCCATCTTCTTGGCGGCTTGAGCCAACATAATCCCGTTTTGGCTATCCCCGATAATTCCGATCGTATCACCTGGGAACAACATCGCATTTTCCATTCTGCCACAACCTTCTAGTTTCATATTTATAAGACAATTTTACCACAACCAGTCGTATCAAAACATTTATCAGAGCATTCAAAAAGGACTTTTACCATTTTTTAAGCAAAAGTCCTCTTCTTACCAATCAATTATTCTTTATCCAAGCCCTTCTTGCCGTTAAAGATGAGGTTGAGCAAGACAGAGCACAAACTTGCAACGACGATTCCGTTCCCTAAGAAAAGCTGCAGCGTCTTCGGCAAGGCTTGGAAAATTCCCGGATAAACCGAAACGCCAAGACCGAGCCCGATTGAAACCGCCACGATCAAAATATTGTGCTCATCTTTAAAGTCAACGTCAAACAGCATTCTGATCCCTTGAACGCTGATCATCGCAAACATCACCAACATCGCCCCACCCAAAACAGGCGTCGGAATAATCGTCGCAAGCGCACCGACTTTTGGCAAAAGGCCCATGAGCATCAATAACACTGCAGACCAGTAAATCGGGCGTTTGGTTTTGATGCCGGAAAGTTCAAGCAGTCCGACGTTTTGCGAAAAAGTCGTATAAGGGAAGGTGTTGAACACCCCGCCTAAAATAACCGCGAGTCCTTCAGCACGATATCCGTGTTTGAGATCGTCTGCCGTGATGTCTTTGTCAAGCAGATTGCCCAACGCAAAGAAAACCCCCGTCGATTCGACCATCGAAACAAGCGAAATGATAATCATCGTTACCGAAGACGACCACTCAAACTGAGGAACGCCGAAATAAAACGGCTGCGGCAAGTGGAACCAGGCTGCTTCGCTGACAGGAGAAAGCGAAACCATCCCCATTAAAAATGCGACGAGCGACCCGACGATCAGCCCAATCAAAACGGCAATCGAGCGAACAAAGCCTTTTCCTAAAACCTGAACTCCCAAAATAATCGCAATCGTCAAAAATGCACAAAAAAGATTTTTCGGAGCACCAAACGCTTTAGCCGTCGCATCACCGCCGCCCATGTTTTGTACGGCAATCGGAATCAGCGTCAAACCGATGACCGTAATCAGCGTTCCGGTAACGACTGGCGGGAACAAGCGCTTGATTTTTGAAAATTGCCCTGCAACCAAAAAGACAAAAAACCCGGCGACGATGATTGCGCCGTACATCGTGCCAATCGTAAACTGCTTGCCGATCATCTTAAGCGGTTCGACTGCTTGAATCGCGCATCCCAAAACAACCGGAAGCCCTATCCCAAAATAACGGTTGCGTGCGAGCTGTAAAAAAGTCGCCAAACCGCACATGAAAATATCGATTGAAACAAGGTACGTCATTTGTTCGGCATTAAACTTCAGAGCCGTGCCGATCAACAAAGGAACGGCAACAGCGCCAGAATACATGGCGAGCAAATGCTGCAATCCTAAAACGGCGGCTCTTCCCTGACTGACTTCTTTTTCCATAACTATTCTTCCCCCACAAAATGCACGGTGTCATTTTCAAATGAAGAAATGCGTGCCAGAGACTCCAGACGAATTCCTTGACCTTTGATCCAACCGGCACCTTCCTGGAACGATTTTTCAACGACGATTCCCACGCCTTCAACCTTGACGTCAGCCTGCTTGCAGATTTCAAGCATTCCTTTGACTGCTTGGCCGTTAGCCAGGAAATCGTCAATAATCAAAACGTGATCATTTTTTGACAAAAACTTGCTGTCAACAGAAATCGTATTTGTCACTTTTTTCGTATATGAGTAAACCTCTGCAGTGTAAGTCCTGTCATCAAGCGTTGACGGTTTTTTCTTTCTGGCAAACAAAACCGGCACGTTCATGACGAGTCCGGCCATAATTGCAGGTGCTATCCCGGAAGCTTCGACCGTCAAAATTTTGGTGACGGGACGTTCTTTAAATAACCGCGCAAATTCCTGACCAATCTCATACATCAATTGCGGATCAATCTGGTGATTCAAAAACTGGTTAACCTTTAAAACGTTTCCCGGCAAAACGACGCCATCTTGACGAATGCGATCCTCAAGCAATTTCAAAATAATTCCTCCTCGTGCATCGTACGAAATAAAATTGCAAACAAAAAGGCTTTCCTTACCCTCAACAGTAAAAAAAGCCAATAAACCTAGCTATTCTTACTCATAGTCCAAGATTTACGGCCTTGGGTAGAAACTTGCCGACCATATTACGGCATTTATACAAGTAACACTAGCATAGGATAACATATTCCAAATTATTCTTCAATGATAAACGGCTAAGAAAAAGCCTTGCCATGACCGGACATCATCAGATTTCAAAGCGAATCGTACTGGTTCAAATCATATTCTTCAATTAAGGAAATCAGTTTCTGCGCATACCCGGGGTCAGTCGCATATCCTTTATCCTGAAGCGCCTGGGCTGCCTGTTTATAATCAGATGCCTCAAGCACCGAACGATAATGCTCCTTATCCCACTGCGTTCCGTTCAAAAAAAGCTGCGTGTGTGCTCTGACTGAATCAGCCCAACTGTCATATGTAGCAAAACGTGCCTTAACGGTTATCCACTGTCCGTTGACATATTCCTGCGTCGTCAGCAGCACGCTGCTTGCCTGATTGCTTTTGATTCCAAACAAGTTGTTATACTTGGAAGAAAGTTCGCTTCTTCCCCAATCAGATTCCAAAGCAGCTTGCGCCAAGGTAATGCTTGAAAAAACATGATGCCGTCTTTGCTGCTCTTGAGCAACAGGTACGAGCACTTTGATGAAGCTTGATTTATCAGAGTTGTTTTTAGCATACTGTTCCGTTTTCGGCTCGGTATTTTGAACGTTTCCAACATCCAGAACCCACTTCGTCAATTGAACGCTGATTAACGCAACGACCAATAAAACCAAGATAATGTCAGGATACCGAAGCCTGCCGTTGACAATCAGAAAGCCTCTCTTCTTTTTTGGATAATTTTTTTTGCGTGCCACAAAGTCTCACCCCACAAGTACTGAACGGAATTGCGCAAAACGACTATTTCCTTTCAAGTCTTGACAGCAACGGAACGGAAATTGCAGGACCAACGATGCCGGCTAAAATAGCTTCCGGAACGCCATTCGTCCCGATAACGCCGAGCAGGTACGGCAAAAGGGCCTTGACGTCAAGCGAATACAATGTCTGTGACTGTCCGCGATAGAGCAGATAGATCAAGCCGAGCACCAAAATCGTATTCGTCATCGCCCCAAGAATTGAAGCAACGCACATTGCCGGAACTTTTTTAATTTTATTTCTGAGAAAAATAAATGCATAACCGACAACGACACCGATTAAAATTCTGGGCACGATCGATACCAACGGATTGACAAAGACGATTGTCGCCAAAGGACTCGTTGGCCAGACGTAGGCCCTGATAAACGTGATGAGCCCCCAGACTCCCCCGACGATTGCACCGTCACGAGGTCCCAAAACAATTGCCGCAATGATTACGGTGACGTGAATCGTTGTCAGATTCAAGGGACCGACCGGAATGTAACCGAAAAAAGGCACAAAATTCTGTACGATGATAATTGCGCAAAACAACGCTATCAAAACGCTGCGAAACGTTTTATTTTTATTGTCCAAAATAATACCCTCCATGAATTTTTTCGTCAAATCGACTTGTTTCAAATTATATCACAAGTCTAAATTTCAATGTTACCTTTTAAACAATATCATCGAACAAATTCGTCCATTTTGATGAATATCGTTCGCAAAATCTTTGAATTCGCTTTGACGTTTCATTCACTGTATTTCGCAAAAAAAAGTTCAGTTTCTTGCTTGAATTAAATGAAATGCCGAACGAAGGCGGCCGATTCGCGAGTAAAAACCGTCTTTTTAAATGCAGTGCTGCTCACCCGATTCCGCCAGGCTCTCACTCAAATTCACCGCCGAACTATTTTTGGTTATTCCCATCATAGCAGGCGTCATGCATGCAAAAAACCGGATCAGACTTGCAATTGATGGCAAATCATCCGGTTTTTCAATTTACGGCATCGTTTTTCACAGCTTCGCGTCATCATTCCCATCCTTTGGCAACGTCGATCCATTCCTTGGGATGAGCAAGTTTTTCAAGTTCTTCAAGCGACAGCCGCACCGCAGAATGAGCATCCCCTGCAGCCGGATATACCGTCTTGAAACGTTTGAGCGATTCATCCAAAAAGACGGCCACGTTTTCCTTGACTGCAAACGGACAAACGCCGCCAGGAGCGTGCCCGATGAACTTTTCCACAACGTCTGACGCAATCATGCGCGGCCTCTTGTGAAAACGATTCTTGAACTTGCGATTGTCAACTTTGGCATCCCCCGCCATAACGACCAAAAGCGGCTTTTCATCAAGCAAAAACGACATTGTTTTAGCAATGTGTTCAGGCTCGCACCCCAATGCATGAGCAGCTTCTTCGACCGTTGCGCTGGAATCTTCAAGCACGATGATTCGATCCGCATAATTTTCTTTTTCCAAATATTGTTCGACCTTTTCTCGACTCAATCCCGTCACTCCCTTGTAAAATATCGAGATAATTCTAACATCAAGATTAAAAAACAGCAATAATAAATTGAGAATATTTTTTATCCAAATGCAGCGCTGCATTTGGCAAAAAGAGTTTCACGTATCAAAATAGAAAAAAATGCCGGACAAAATCAGTCGACTTGCAACTTCCTTTGTTCGACATTCAATTTATTTAAAGACGAAAACGGGTCCTTTTTCCGAAGCCTCGAGTTTTCAGTTTGAGGACCGGTTTTTTCAGGATTCTTTTTTCAAGACTATTCCTTGCGCAATGATTCAACAGGATCAAGTTTGGAAGCACGGTTTGCCGGAAGCAGTCCTGCCAGCATGCTGATGACGATGCTGATGATGATGCCGGAAATCAGAAACTGCGGTTCAAGGTTGACAACGTTCACGTCATAGGCCGGCTTTGTCACCGAATTGATTGCAAATCCAAGAATCTCCGTAATGACGACCCCCAAGAGACCAGAACCGAGCCCAATCAGAAACGCTTCTGAAACAAAAATGCGACGAACGTCTTTGCGACGAGCTCCGAGAGCTTTGAGCACGCCGATTTCCCTTGTCCGTTCGACAACGGAAATGTTCAGCACGACCAAGATCATGATTGCGGAAACAACCAGCGAAACGCCGGCGATTGCCGCCAAGACATACGTAATAACGTCAAGCATCTGCGTAAACATGTCGGTCATCGTTTCTTGCATCGATCCTGAATATCCGAGCTTTTTGACCTTGTCTTTGATGGCTTTCGTATTGTCGGAGTTCTTTGTATATAAGAATACCGTATTGGCCTTGAGCCTTTGTCCGTTGTCTTTGAACACCTGATTCAAATCACCGTAACGAACGACGATCGTGCTCGTTTGCGTATCGTAAATTCCGCTGACCTTGACTTCTTTTTCAATCGGTTTGTCACCGATTGTGAGCGAAAGCCTGACTTTTTTGCCAATGATGTTTTTGCCCAAAAGATCTGCCGTCGCCTGATCAAGCAAGACTTCGTTCTTCTTTGGAGCATGACCTTTCGTAATGCTTGATTTCGTAACCGACTTGGACATCGTCATCAGCATCATGATGTTTGCCGTATTGGAATTAAAAGCAACCTTGTTCGTCCCAAGAGAAAACGTGGAATATCCGCGCTGAATCGTATCGACGTTTTTAATTTTCTTCAATTTGTCGATGTCTTTTTGACTGAAAGTATTCTTTTTGGACGTCCCGGTCATCATTGAAATATGATCTTCACGCACGCTTCCGATCGTGCTTGAATCTCCGGCCTGAACTTTTTCCTGCTGTTTTTTATCCATTTCAAGACTTTGCTTATGTACTTCAGTCACGTTCGGATTCGTATAGGTAACCATCGTGCTCTTGATGTAATTCGTCACGCCGCGTCCGATTCCGAGCATCAAAACCACCGCCATGATGCCGATGCTCGAACCGAATGCCACTAAAGCATTGCGCCCGAACTTGGCTTTCATGTTAAGGAAAGCAAGGCGAATCGCATTCGTCAAGCTCATGTTCTTAACCGGGCTTGTTTCTTTCTTATCAGCTGGTTTCTTATGGAATTCAACATCTTGCGTCGTATCTGAGATAAGCGAGCCGCTGTCGATTCTAAGAACTCTGGTACAATGCGAAGCAACCCTGTCAGAGTGCGTAACCATCAAAACGAGCTTGCCGCTTTCAGCAATTTCCTTGATCATTTCAAGCACGGTGTCGGTCGTTTCAGCATCCAAAGCTCCGGTCGGCTCATCGGCAATAATCACGTCCGGATCATTGATCAAAGCACGCGCAATGGCCACGCGCTGTTTTTGGCCGCCGGAAATCGCATCAGGCTTTTTATGCATGTGTTCGCCTAAACCGACTTGATTCAAAAGGTCTGCTGCCCTTTTGTCGCGAGTTTCTTTGTCAACGTTTGACAAAGTCATCGCAAGCGAAACGTTGTCCAGCAGACTCAGATGAGAAATCAGATTGAAGTTCTGGAAGATGAATCCAATGCTTTTTTTGTGAAATCTGTCCAGTTCCTGCTTGGTATAGTCACGCAGGTTCTTGCCTTGATAGATGATTTCTCCCTCAAAATCAGAATCAAGTCCGCCAATCAGATTCATTAAAGTCGACTTTCCGCTGCCGGATTCGCCGACAATCGAAACCATTTCTCCCTCTTCAAAAGAGGCGCTGATTCCCTTTAAGGCTTGAAAAGTGCCGCCGCCAGGCATCTTATAAACTTTTTTAACGTTCTTCAATTCCAAAACTGCCATATGAAACCTCCGTAAAAATTTAACTTTAGCTTACGCTAATATACTGTATCAATTAATTTTTGTATAGTCAAATAATGTGATTAGGCTTACCGAAAAATATTAACCCGAAACCTTATAGTGCCTTCTAATCCTCTCAATAAAACCGACAGATGTTGTTTAATTTGATATTATCGATTATAACCATTACTGGATTTTATATCAATCAGCAAAAAACAGACAATTGTCGGTTTTGTTTAAAAAGAATGCTTTTCATGACAGACGACTCATTTTCATCGATGTGTCCGTAAACGGCAATGATTTTGCCGAATGCAACCGCTCGCTAAATCAGCGCGCAAAGCTCTCAGTCAAATTTGCCGCCAAACTATTCTGAGCTATTTCCATCATGGCAAGCGATTGTCATGCATATGCAAAACCCCGGACAATCGCAGTACTGCAAATCATCCGGGGTTTTCAATTTGAGTCATGGTTTCTTCCCAGCCTCTTTTATTCGTATCTTTATTTTTCAATGAATCTTTGCAATTCATCCAACGAGACGGAAAACATCTCCGGCTCACCGATTTTTTTAAGGAAGACAAAAGTCAGTGCCGCTTTAGAAACTTTTTTATCATGCTTCATGATGTCAGTCATACGCGAATCTGAAAGGAGTTCGTCTTCAAGCGGAAGTCCGACCGCTTGCAAACGGTCGCAAATTGCTTGTGTCGTTCCTTCCTCGGTTAGTCCGCGACTTTCAAAAATTCGATTGACTTCGGCAAGTCCGATCGAAATCGCTTCACCGTGAAGCAGTCTGCCATCCGCAAGAAGTTCAACCGCATGGCCGATGCTGTGCCCAAAATTGAGCAATTTGCGCAAACCGCCTTCTTTTTCGTCCTTTGTAACGACTTCAGCTTTAAATGCCACGCTTCTTTGGATCAGTTCCGGAGCGTGTTTCAAAATTGCCTGCGCATCATCAATTTTTTCAATCAATTGCCAAAACGTTCCGCCGACCATTGCGGCACACTTGACAACTTCCGCATAACCTTCGACCGTAACCCTTTCGTCCAATGTCTTCAATACCAGGGGATCAATCAGCACCAGATCGGGTTGGTAAAAGGTTCCGACAAGATTTTTTCCTTGCGCGATATCAATCGCGGTCTTGCCGCCGACGGAACTGTCAACCTGTGCAAGAAGCGAAGTCGGAAACTGAACAAACGAGATCCCGCGCATATAAAGCGAAGCGCACAGTCCGCCCAAATCTCCGACAACCCCGCCTCCAAGCGCGATCAAGCCGTCTCCTCTGGTCAAACCGAAATCGGCAATTTGAGAAACAACGTTGCTGAGAGTTTGCCATGATTTGCTTTTTTCTCCAGCTTCAACCGTAATGACGATGTTTTCGAATCCGGCTTCAGAAAGATTTTTTGAAACTTTCTTTGCGTAACGCGGGTACACGTTTGTGTCGGTCAAAATGACGCAACGTCTCCTGGTCCATACCTTTTCGAGATGTTCGGCAGGATTGTCGAGAACTCCTTCTTCGATTAAAATTTCATATGATTTGTCTTTGGTATCGACCGCAACGCTTCGCATTCAACCACCTCATTTCCAGGCTGAAACGACTTTGTGAATCTCTTCGCAACGACGTGCCATTTCCTTGAAAGTATCCGGCTTGAGTGCTTGCGGTCCGTCAGAAAATGCATGTTCCGGATCATCGTGGATCTCAACGATCAAACCGCTGGCACCTGCCGCAACGCCGGCCTGGGCAAGCGGCGTAACGATATCCCAGACTCCGGCAGCATGACTCGGATCGACAATGACAGGATAATGCGTCAATTGCTGAAGAACGGGAACCGCACCAACATCAAACGTATTGCGCGTGTACTTGTTGTCAAACGTGCGAATTCCCCGTTCAATCAAGATAATCTGATTGTTTCCGCATGCAGCAATGTATTCAGCAGCATTAAGCACGTCGTCAATCGTTGCAGACATGCCGCGCTTCAAAGCAACCGGGATCTTCGTTTTGCCGACTTCTTTAAGGAGCGAGAAGTTTTGCATATTGCGGGCACCGATTTGGAAGAAATCCGTGTATTTTCCGACAAGTTCAACGTGTTCGTCATCCATTACTTCAGTAATGACGTCCATTCCGTTCTCATCAGCAGCTTCACGCAAGTATTTCAGACCTTCTTCACCAAGGCCCTGGAATGAGTAGGGTGATGTTCTCGGCTTGAATGCGCCGCCGCGAAGAACCGTTGCGCCGGCTTCCTTTGCAACTTTGGCCATCCGGTGAATGTGTTCTTCGCTTTCAACGGAGCAAGGGCCGGCCATCAAAGCCAGCTTGTTGCCGCCGACTTCAGTATGCGCCGTTTTGACGATCGTATCTTCCGGATGAAGCAGACGGCTTGACTGAACCGCTGCCGGAACGTTCGTAATCACGTCTTCTGCCGCATTAAGAACTTCGCCTGGAATTTCGTCTGCCTTGGCACCTTGAACGGCAACGCGGTTTTCATGCACGAAAACCTGTTTCTTGCCATCAAATGCCTTCTTGACAACTTCAATTTCTTCCTTTGCTTCATCCTTCTTCAAAACAATAATCATAATATTTTCCTCCTAAATTATAAGCGAATTGCCGATAAATGATTTTCACCGGTTACATTTGTTTTTTGAAACGTCAAAACAACGTTTTCGACCGTGAAGCCTGCATCTGCAAGCACATCGTCCATTGCGCCGCTTGCGCCGAATTCATCAAGTCCAACGATCGTTCCGTCAAGTCCGACGTAACGTTCCCAACCGCGCGTCGAGCCCATTTCAATGGCCGTTCTTCTTCTGACGGACGGCGGAAGCACCTGATCCTTGTAATTTTGCGGCTGTGCATCGAAACGTTCCATAGATGGCATGGATACGACGCTGACGTCTTCACCCAGCTTGAACAAACGCTCTTGAGCTTTGATTGCCAATGAAACTTCTGATCCGGAAGCAATCAGGATTCCACTTGGCCGCATCCCCTTTTGCGGAGAAACAACGTATCCTCCGCGAGCAACGCCTGCATCTGCGAGCTTGGACGTCCGTGACAAAACAGGCAGCTTTTGACGAGTCAAAACCAAAACCGTCGGATGATCAACGGAATCAATCGCCTGTTGCCAAGCAGCGATCACTTCGTTCGGATCAGCCGGACGAAGCACGTCGATATTTGGCAATGAGCGCAGACTCATCAGCTGTTCAACGGGCTCATGCGTCGGTCCGTCTTCTCCGACTGCGATTGAGTCATGGGTGAAAACGTAAACGACCGGGAGTTTTTGCAAAGCAGACAAGCGAATCGCACCTCTCAGGTAATCCGAGAACACGAGGAACGTTCCGCCGAATACTCTAAGACCGCCATGCAAAGCCATTCCGTTCATGATCGTTCCTTGAGCAAACTCGCGAACGCCGTATGCGACGTTTCTTCCGGTCGGATGCTCGTCATCAAGCAGACCGCTTGCGTCAATTGCGGTTTTGTCTGACGAAGACAAGTCTGCGGAACCGCCGACAAGATTGTCCATTTTTTCTGCAAGAACCTGGATAACCTTATGACTCGTATCGCGGCTTGCTTCCGCTCCGCTCTCGTAGCGCGTCATCCCGTCAAGAGCATTGAGGCAACGTTTTCCGTTTAAGACCGCAACCGTTTCATCAAAGCATTCTTCATCAGATGCCGCCAAATCGTCAAGCACCTTGCGCCAATCGTCATGAGCCTTTTTGCCGCGATTTTCGATCATCGTTTCAGCTGCAGCTTTGACTTCCGGCAAAACCGTGAAGGCTGGTCCGTCATACTCAAGACGAGTCCGAAGATTTTCAAGTCCTTTTTCTCCAAGCGGCGCACCGTGCACGGCATTCGTTCCAGCCTTGTCAGCCCCGAAACCGATTGTCGTTTTGATTTCGATCAGACTCGGCTTATCCGTTTTCTTGGCCTTTTCGATCGCCCGATCGATTTCATCGACGTCATTGCCGTTTGCAACCAGCTGCGTATCCCAGCCATAGCTTTCAAATCTGCGGCAAACATCCGTCCTGAAGCTTCTTGAAGCCGGTCCGTCCAAAGAAACGTCATTTGAATCGTATAAGACGATTAATTTGGATAGACGCTGATTACCAGCAAAGCTGGCTGCTTCATGCGAGATTCCTTCCATTAAATCACCGTCACCGACAAGACAGTACGTGAAATGGTCGACCACTTTGGCTTTTTTGTTCAAGCGAGCCGCCAAAGTTCTTTCAGCAAGCGCCATTCTGACTGCCATCCCGATGCCTTGACCAAGCGGACCCGTTGTTGCTTCAACACCGGGAACATGTCCACGCTCAGGATGACCAGGTGTCTTGCTTCCAAAACGCCGGAAGTTCTTCAAGTCATTAATCGACAGATCAAAGCCGCTGACGTGAAGCATTGCATATAAGAGTGCCGATCCATGTCCGGCAGAAAGAACGAAACGGTCGCGATTCGACCACTCGGGATCTTTCGGATCTACTCGCAAATGACGTGAAAACAACGCCCACATCATCGGTGCCGCTCCAAGGGCAATCCCCGGATGCCCTGAATTTGCCCGCTGAATCATTTCACAGCTCAAAACGCGCAGATTGTTGATTGCAAGTTCATCAATATTTTGTCCAACTTCCTTTGTCATTTTCGTTCCTCCCGATTAATAAAAAAGCTCCTACAGCGACACTGTAAGAACCAAAAATCTGTCAAGATACGAAAAACAGAAAATTAAAAAGGCCTCACAGTGCAATTGCATCCATGCGACCTTCGACCACAAGAAAATCATTACCGGCCGCATCCAGTTTGGGAAAGTAACGCCCATACCAGATGCGGCATCGACGTCACTGGATAAACCAGTAATAGTAAAATCGTAATTGTGATTTTGCAGTTGATTTTCTCATGATTACATTCTCCTTAAAAAATTAAATCGTCATTAAATAAACTTGTTGATACGATTATAATTCGATTTTAGTGATTCGTCAACCATTTTTTTAGTCTTTTTTAATTTTTGTGAAAAAAGAATTTTTGCATCCACGAATCATTCTTCTTGATTTGAACAAAGGCAACCGCAGCAAACAAAACCGCACCAATGAAGTCGGCAATCAAATCGCCCATCGTGTCCATCAAGGCAGATCTTCCGACCAACATGTGACCGTTTGCCATATAGCGCTGCAGATTCATCCCGAACGAATCACACGTAAATTCATAAAATTCCCATAAAACACCGCACATCATCGCAAACGCCGTCGCATACAGACTGATGAAACCCGGCGGAAGTTCTTGCTGCTCTTTTGGAACGAGCGCACCAAAAAGCGACAGCGCAAAACTTGCGAGCAAAGCACCGCTGATAAGGTGGAGTCCTTTGTCCCAATAAGGAATTCGATAAAAGTGATAGATGGTTCCCAAATAAATTGCCCCAAAGATAAAAAGCAAAAAGAATCCGTAAATCATCGGAGGAAGGTATAAATCAAATTTGACAGAAATGATTTTCGGCAAACAAACGATCACGATTCCCAAAACGATTTCCAGACAAAGAAACAATGCTGCATTTTTATTCTTGGGGACAGTGGCCAAAAACACATCCTTAGCTGTCAAAACAAGGGAAAAGAGCATCATCAGCACAATTGCCGCCAACCCGCAGTCAGTAGCTTTTTTCATATTCAAAACACATCCTTTCGAATTCAATTATCCTATTGTCGCTTAAAACTGGCAAGCATTTGTTCTTGACGACAGCGGCTCGGAACGACTCCGTACGATTCTTTAAACGCCTGGCTGAACTTGCTTTGGCTGGAGCATCCGACCGTGCCTGCAACGTCAAAAAGCGGCATATCGCTTTCTTTAAGAATTTCGGCAGCTTTTTTCATTCGATAGTCTTTCATACATGAAGCGATCGGTTTTCCGTAAACCTTCTTGAACACTGCTTTGAGCGTCGTCTGATTCATCAAAAACCCGCTTGAAAGCACGTCGATCGTATATCTTTTATCCAAATTTTCAATCAGTTTATCGCCAAAATTATCCCTTTCGGAAAAATATCTGTCCCGTTCGGGCAAAACCAAGCCGCTTTCCTTGTTAATTTTGATTTGAAAATGTATGCTTAAATCTGTAGACAAACAGCCGTCTCCGA
Organism: Ligilactobacillus ruminis ATCC 27782; assembly: GCF_000224985.1. Classification (NCBI taxonomy): domain Bacteria; kingdom Bacillati; phylum Bacillota; class Bacilli; order Lactobacillales; family Lactobacillaceae; genus Ligilactobacillus; species Ligilactobacillus ruminis. Next base: position 529,074 of record NC_015975.1, on the reverse strand, counting down.
TTTTTAACCGGATTGGTTTGAAACGTTATGCAGAAAACACAATACTGAAATCATAGTTCTTAATAACGTTGAAACAAGTCCCGACCAGGAAATGGTTGATGATATTGTAAGCATTGTTAACATATTTTCTTGTCGCTTGCATGTTTTGCGAAAATATAAAAGCAAAATTGCAAACGACAAGTCTTTGAAAGGAGATGAAAATGATGATAAGAACCCAAAAGGTAAGGCTGTATCCCAATCGAACCATGAAAAAGGTTCTTGACGATTTGTGCGATTACAGACGCTATTGCTGGAATCAAGGATTGGCTTTATGGAACGATATGTATGATGCCTCTTTGATTTTGGAAGACAAAGAACTTTTGCCCAATGAACGCAAGGTTCGTGACGAACTGGTTGCCGATAAAGCCGACTGGCAGTATCAGCTGTCAGCCAGATGTCTTCAGCTTGCCGTTTCTGATTTAGGCAAGGCGTGGAAAAATTTCTTTAACAAAGCTCAGCCCGACTGGGGCAAACCGCAGTTCAAGTCTAAAAAAGCCCCTAGACAGGGATTCAAGACCGATAGAGCCAAAATCGTCAACGGAAAGCTGCGATTGGATAAACCGCGCGGAATCAAGAAATGGTACGATATTCGTCTTAAAGGAGCAGCATTCTTAAAAGGCGAATTGAAAGTCGTTTCTATCTACCGTGAAAACGGCAAATACTGGGCGAGTCTGCCTTTTGAAGTCGAAATCAAAACAAAAGCCAAAACTGGCAAGAAGACGGCTGTTGACGTCAACGTTGGTCATTTCAGCTACACGGAAGGACAAGTCAAAACTTTACCGCATAATCTCAAAACCTTGTATGAGCGCATCAAGCATTATCAGCGATCGTTAGACAGAAAACGGAAAGAAGGCAGCTCAATCGAATAACTACGCTGAAACGAAAGCCAAGTTGCAGCGTGATTATCGAAAAGTTGCCAACACTCAGCATGATATCGTTCAAAAGTTTACGACCGAGCTGGTCAACAATTATGACGAAATCGTTATTGAAGATTTGGACGTGAAGCGAATGCAGATGAGTCACGTTGCGTCTAAAGGATTGCAACGGTCGTTGTTTGGCTGTTTCAGACAGGTTTTAGCTTATAAATGCCAATGGTACGGCAAAGAATTATTTTTAGCCGACAAATTCTATCCAGGCACGCAACGGTGTTCTCGATGCGGATTCGTCAAGACTGGTGACGATAAAATCGGTCTTGACGGCAACATGAAACATAAAACCAAGCATAACGAATACGTTTGTTATGAATGCGATGCCGTCATGGACAGAGATGAAAATGCAGTCATGAATTTAATGGCATTGATATAAGAAAATCAAAATGGGCGGGATACGTCCTTAAGCTGCAAGAGCCGGTCACTGTCATTAACCTCACGTTAGGATATGGGAATACCAGCGTTGACGGCAGCAAATAAAATTTAGGAAAGGAAAAGCTATATTCTTTCTAATAATGTGGAAAAATGTTTTGTATTCCCATATTATTCTACATTTTGTATAGCAGAAACATTTATGAGAAAAGAAACTTACGACGTTACCGGAATGACCTGCTCTTCCTGCGTAAGACACGTTGAAAAAGCCGTCGAAAAACAACCGGGCGTCAAAAAAGTCACGGTCAACCTTTTAAAAAACAGCATGGTGGTTGATTACGACGAAAACAAGCTTAATCAATCAGAAATAGAACATGCCGTTTCAGATGCCGGATATGGAGCAAGGCTTCGCTCAAAAAACGCTGATTTGACCAAAGATACGGAAGAAAATTCGGCTCAAAAAGAGTATGAGTCTTATAAGCAGCGCTTGATCTGGTCAGTCATCTTTACCGTCCCGCTGATCTACCTTTCGATGGGACACATGCTTGGTTGGCCTTTGCCGTTTTTCTTCTTAGGAACAACGAATGCCATCACCTTTGCCTTCACGCAGTTCCTGCTGCTTCTGCCGGTCATTTACCTTAACCGCAGCTATTTCATCAACGGGTTCAAGTCTATTTTCAAGGGAACGCCGAACATGGACTCTCTGGTAGCGTTAGGAGCTTCGGCAGCTCTTGTCTACGGAATATTTACTATTTACAAAATTGGCATTGGATTGGAATTTCTGGATTTTAAAAGCGTCTCGGCACACGTCATGAATCTTTACTTTGAATCTGCAGGAACCATCTTGACGTTGATTACGCTCGGAAAAACGCTTGAGGCAAAAGCCAAGGGCAAAACAACGGATGCCATTTCAAAGCTTTTGAATCTGGCACCTAAAATGGCCAGAGTGCTGCGTGACAACCAGGAAAAAAACGTTCCGGTAGAAGAAGTCAAGAAAGATGACGTCGTAATCGTCAAGGCCGGAGAAAGCATCCCTGTTGACGGCGTCATCATCTCTGGCAGCGCATCAATCGACGAATCTGCTCTGACGGGCGAGAGTCTTCCGGTCGACAAAAAAGAAGGCGACAAGGCAATCGGCGCAACCATCAACCGAAACGGCTATTTCAAAATGAGAGTCACCAAGACAGGCGATGAGACCGTCCTTGCTCAAATCGTCAAACTTGTCGATGAAGCAACAAGTTCCAAGGCTCCCATCGCTAATTTGGCCGATCGCGTCAGCGGCGTCTTCGTTCCGATCGTAATCGGCATCGCTTTTATCGCGGCCATTACTTGGCTGTTGCTTGGTTCAACGTTTGAATTTGCTCTTTCAATCGGAATTTCCGTCCTTGTCATCAGTTGTCCGTGTGCTCTCGGACTGGCGACGCCGACAGCCATCATGGTCGGAACCGGCCAGGGGGCAATAAACGGAATCTTGTTCAAATCCGCCAAGGCGCTTGAAACAACGCATGAGCTGCAAACAATCGTTTTTGACAAAACCGGAACGATTACGGAAGGCAAGCCGGTTGTCACCGACATCTTTCCGTTGCAAAATACAGAAAACGATTTGCTGCAAATTGCGGCTTCGCTTGAATCCTTGTCTGAACACCCTTTGGCTCAAGCAATTACGAATTCTGCAAAAGAAAAAAATCTTTCTTTGCTTGAGGTCGAAAAATTCACGCAGGTTGCAGGACAGGGAATTCGTGGTATTATCGATGGTAAGAAGGTTCTTGCCGGAAATTTGAAAATGATGAATGAAAACCAGATTGAAACAACGTCAGCAAATTTTCTTGACAACAGTACAAACAGCGGAAAAACAACGCTTTACTTTGCCCAAGACAATCGTCTCATCGGCATCATCCGCGTCGCTGACGTTATTAAAGACACAAGTAAAGAAGCAATTGAGGAACTCAATCAAATGGGCCTTCAAACGATCATGCTGACCGGTGACAACGAAACGACCGCAAGATCCATCGCTAAAAAAGCCGGCATCAGAAACGTCATTGCAGAGGTCCTGCCCGCTGACAAGGAACATGAGATTCAAAAGCTGCAAAATCAAGGACAAAAAGTCGCCATGGTCGGTGACGGAATCAACGATGCGCCTGCCCTTGCAAGAGCAGACGTCGGCATTGCCATCGGAGCAGGAACCGACATTGCCATTGATTCAGCCGACGTTGTTTTAATGAAAAGCCAGCTCACTGAAGTTTCGACCGCTATCAGGCTCAGCAATGAGACCATCAAAAACATCAAAGAAAATCTTTTTTGGGCATTCATCTACAACATTATCGGAATTCCGATTGCTGCAGGAATCTTCTACCCTTCATTCGGACTTAAACTCAGTCCGATGATCGGTGCTCTTGCAATGAGTTTCAGTTCCGTCTTTGTCGTTACCAATGCTTTGCGGCTGCGCTTTTTCAGCGCAAGGCACTCTAATCATAAAAATTAATCCAGGAGGAATCAACAATGGAAAAAACATTTACCGTAAAAGGCATGACATGCATGAATTGTGCAAATCACGTCAAAGAAGCATTATTGAAAGTTGACGGAGTAACGTCCGCCAAAGTTGACCTTGAACAAAAAAAGGCAACGATTGAAGCCGATTCGACCGTATCGGACAAGGCATTAAAAGATGCGGTTTCAGATGCAGGCTATAAGGCCAAGTTCGGTTTCTTCAAATAGCTGATGAACCATGCCTAAAATTAAAGCCCTGGATGATTTGCAATTAATTACAAATCTCATCTGGGGCTTTTGCGTATTCAGGACAATCTTATGTTATGACAGAAATAACCAAAAGAAATCGGTTTTTCGTTAGAAAAGGTGAATTTGTTCGTAAAATTGAATGAGAGCTTGACGAGGTTACGGGCAAATTTCAAAATCGACGTTTTGCCGTAACCGGGAACTGGATTTTACGGGCAGATTTGAAAAAACATGAAAACAGCCAAGTATCCTCAACCTGGACACTTGGCTGTTTTTCATTAATCGTCTTATTTTGTGAAACCGTACTTCTTGTTGAAACGATCCACGCGACCATCTGCTTGCGTAAACTTTTGCTTACCTGTGTAGAACGGATGTGAATCACAAGAGATTTCGACACGAATCAATGGGTATGTTTTGCCATCTTCCCATTCGATCGTTTCTGAAGATGTCTTCGTAGAACCTGACAAGAACTTATAGCCTGTTGCAGAATCCAAGAAAACAACTTCATGATAATCTGGATGAATTCCTTGCTTCATTATAATTTCGCTCCTTTGCCCTGAACCATTTGCTGGATCAGAGTTATTCTGTGCTATCGCAACATACTTCATAATAACATGAAACTTCAAGTCATGCAATTATCTTTTTCCGATTTTTTTGCTTGACCGCGTCGTTTTCGACAAATCTTCGACCTTTTGGCAAAATTCAGCATTGTCTTTCGTCTGCTTGAAGACTTTTAAAATATCATTCGTGAAACGAACGGTATCGCTTGTTGAAATTCTGCGAAGCTTCCAAACTGCTTCAAGCTCTTCTTTGGTCAACAAAAGTTCTTCTTTTCTCGTGCCCGACTTCTTGATGTCAACAGCAGGAAAAATTCGGCGTTCTGCCAAATCACGATTCAATTGGAGTTCTTGATTGCCGGTCCCTTTAAATTCCTCAAATATGATGTCATCCTGCCTGCTGCCCGTTTCAACCAAAGCAGTCGCAATAATCGTCAGACTTCCGCCTTCACGGACGTTTCGTGCCGATCCAAAAAATTTCTTCGGACGGTACAAAGCCGTCGGATCCAGACCACCGGACAGGGTTTTGCCGCTTGAAGGAATCACGAGATTGTATGCGCGCGCAAGTCTGGTCAACGAATCAAGCAAAATCACGACATCCTGCTTATCCTCGACCAATCGCATCGCACGCTCAAGAACCATTTCTGAAATGTGGACATGACTTTCCGGTCTCTGATCAAAGGTCGAATAAACGACTTCACCGTTCGAATTGATTGATGAAACGTAATCTTCCAAATCGGTGACTTCTTCGGGACGCTCATCAATTAGAAGAACGATCAGTTTCGCATCTTTTGCATTCTTTGAAATTCCGGCTGCAATATTCTTCAAAAAAGTAGTCTTTCCGGCCTTAGGAGGCGCAACAATCATGCCTCTTTGACCAAATCCGACCGGTGCAAAGAGATCAATCAAGCGTGTCGACAAATCTTTGGGATTATTTTCAAGGACTAGTTTCCTATCAGGATAAATTGCCGTCAAAGCAGGAAAATGAGGTCTTCCCTTGGCTTCATCCGGATCTTTTCCGTTGACCGCATCAATATACATCATGCCGTAACGATCGTTATTGGAGCCTTTACGCGGCGGTCTGACTCTTCCGGCCACCTCATCACCGTTTCTCAGACCAAAACGCTTGATTTGAGATGCCGACAAATAGATGTCTTCTTTTGAAGGACTGTAATTGAGCGGTCTCAAAAAACCATAGCCGCCGTCATCGTAAAAAATTTCAAGAATTCCTTTCATCCTGAAATCGTCTTGTTCGGCCTGCGCCCGGATGACAGCCAAAGACAATTCCTTTTTGTTCATCTGACTATAGTATTTGATCTTGTATTCACGCGCATACTCGTAAATTTCTTTCAGCGTCTTCTTTTGAAGATCTTCAAGTGTCAAATTTTTTTTGCTCATATCATCCCTCGTTTTCTTCTAATGATTGAGACTCTCGCTTTCATTAATTACTTCAAGATCAACTGACAAGCCTCTGAATTTTTCAACGATCCGGTCATATCCGCGCAAAATATTGTCCGCTTTGTTGATGACGGTCGTTCCCTTAGCCATCAGTGCCAAGCCGACGAGAGACACGCCGGCACGAATTTCGCCCGCTTCAACCACTGTCCCGGAAAGATCGATCGAATGCCCGACCGTAATAATTCCGTCTTTGCTGGAAATCTTTGCGCCCATCCGCTGCATCTCAGGAATATGCTTGGTTCTTTCAGGATAAAGCGTGTCAATAATCGTCGAACTTCCTCTTGCCTTCATCAAAAGCGGCGTGATCGGCTGCTGCAGATCCGTGGCAAATCCAGGGAAGGGAGCCGTTTTGATATTTACCGGACTCAAAACGTCTCCGCCCGGAACATAAATCTCATCCTCATCGATTTCCATTCGAACGCCCATTTCCTCCAATTTGGACAAAAACGGATCCAGGTGTTCCGTGATGACATTTTTGACCAGCACGCCGTTGCCGTTGGCTGCGGCAAACGACAAATACGTCCCCGCTTCGATTCGATCGGGAATAATCGTGTGGACGTTCTTTGATCTGAGCGAATCAACGCCCTGAACGCGAATCTCATTTGTACCGGCTCCGCGAATATGGGCACCCATATTATTCAAAAAAGTTGCCAAATCAACGATTTCCGGCTCACGAGCAACGTTTTCCATAATCGTCAGTCCCTTGGCTTTGACGGCGGCCAACAAAACGTTGATCGTCGCACCGACAGAAACGAGGTCAAAAAAGATTCTTGCTCCGTGCAATCCTTCTGGACCCGTCGTAATGTGAACGGTATTTTCTTTTTCTTCAACATGCGCCCCCAACGCTTTGAAACCTTTGATATGCTGATCAATCGGACGCGGACCGATATTGTCGCCGCCTGGAAATCCAACGATTGCTTCGCCGAACTTTCCAAGCAAAGCCCCCATAAAATAATATGACGCGCGCAAACTTCGAATTGCGCCGCCTGGAAGCGGAACACTCTTGATTTTTGTCGGATCAACCAAAAGTTCCCCTCGTCTGTAAGTCGAATCGACATTCATCGCCTTTAAAATCAGCATCAGATTATGAACGTCCAAAATATCCGGAACCGAATCAAATTTAACAGGCGTATCTGCCAAAATGGCCGCAGGAATCAATGCAACAGTACTGTTTTTGGCGCCCCCGATTGTAACTTCGCCAGACAGCTTCTGTTGTCCCTTAACAATCATTTTTTCCATTTCAAATATATCCTCACTCAAAACTTTTTCGAATCATCATCAATTAATATGCAAAATTAATCGTTATCAACTTCATTTTGCATGCGCTGAAAAAAGAATGCGCCATATTGCATTTTACAAGATATGTGCTATTGTTTCAATATCATTACAAATATTATCTCATTTTTTTAACAAAAATGCGCTATGTTCTGAGCTATTTTGTTGACTTTCCAAATAATGACCGTTACCCTTGCATTAGGTGATCAGAGCAGATGACTTTCTTCTTTACATAAATACATAAATATCAGAAAGGAATTCAATATGTATCTTGCAATTAAAGAAATAAAACACGAAAAATTACGTTACGGAATGATTATCGCCATGATTGCCCTCATCAGCTGGCTCATCTTTATCTTGACCGGCCTTGCGCAAGGATTGGGAAACCAAAACACCGCAGCAATCGACAGCTGGAATTTCAAATCAATCGCATTGAACAAGGACGCAGACGTAAACCTGCGTCAATCTTTGATCACATCTGAACAAATCAGCGCCCTGCATTTAACCAAAAAAGAAACGCTGCTTGGACAGGCATCCGTCGTAGCCAAGCACAAAAAGATGAAAAATACGAGTGCCAACTTCATCGGCCTTGAGAAAAACGGGTTTATTGCAAAAGACATCAAAAATTTTCCGACAAAATCAGGCGATGTCTTGCTTGATGACTCATTCAAACGTTCCGGATTGAAGAAAGGCTCAAAAATCAAATTGAATTCAGAAGGCAAAACGTTCACCGTCATCGGATTCGTCGATGATGCCAAAATCAACATTTCGCCCGTAATCTATGGTACCCTGTCAGATTGGCAATCATTGAGAAACGTCCCCGAAAACTTCAAGGCAAGTGCCGTCGCGTCGCAGAAAAAAGGTTTTGAAGCAAACGATCTTTCAACGTATTCCAAACAAAAACTGATTGACAATCTTCCCGGCTATGAGGCGCAAAATGCCACTTTTGGCTTGATGATCGGTTTTTTGCTAGTGATTTCGCTCATCATCATGGGCGTTTTCCAATATATCATCACCATCCAAAAGCTAGCTAATTTTGCCGTTTTAAGAGCACAGGGCATCCCCTCGTCATTCCTTGTCAAAAATACGATTTCGCAGGCATTTCTTTTGGGCGTAATCGGGCTTGTCCTCGGGACTTTGCTGACTTTCATCTGTTCGCTCGCAATTCCGAGTTCGGTTCCTTTGAAATTTGAGCCGTTGGCAATGCTTCTGGTCGGATTTTTGCTGCTTATCGCGGCAATTCTCGGATCGCTGGTTCCAATCAGAACGATTCTCAAAGTAGATCCTGCAAACGCAATCGGAGGTTAAGACAATGGAAGCAATCGAACTAAAAAACATCAACAAGTACTACGGAAAAGGCACAAGCAAGGTCCACGTCTTAAAAGACGTCAGTTTTAAGGCTGAAAAAGGCGAGTTTGTTTTGATCTTGGGCCCGTCAGGTTCCGGAAAAAGCACGTTTCTGACGATTGCCGGCATCTTGCAAAAACCGACTTCCGGCGACGTTTTGATCAACGGGACGAATACTCGTAACATGCCGATGAATTCCAAAGAAAAACTTCGCTTGAACAAAATCGGTTTCGTGCTCCAGTCGCATAACCTCGTACCCTATCTGACCGTTTCAGAACAATTCGAGCTCGTAGACAAAGTTAAAAACACTGAAAATCTCAGTCAAAAAGAACTTGAAAAATTGCTTGAATCGCTTGAAATTTCTAATCTGATATCTAAATATCCAAACGAGCTTTCAGGAGGTCAAATGCAGCGTGCTGCCATTGCACGTGCCCTTTATGCAAATCCGGAAATCATCCTCGCAGACGAACCGACGGCCGCACTTGATACGCCGCGAGTCAAAGAAGTCGGCAATCTTTTAAGCAACCTTGCCCATCGTCAAAACAAGGCCGTCATCACTGTAACTCATGATTTGCGATTATTGGATCAGGCCGACAGAGTCTACGATCTTAACGATGGAAAGTTAAATGAAAGATAAATTCTAAAAGCCCCAAAAATCGATAAATTCGATGTTGGGGCTTTTTGGTTATTTTTGCCACGACGAGAAATTGTCCTGCATACGCAAAAACTCGGATAAGATTTGCAATTAACTGCAAGTCATCCGAGTTTTTCAATTTGAGTCATCGTTTCTTCCCAGCCTCTTCCGGCCAGACATAATTAAAATTTATTTTTCCGCTGCAGACTTTACAAATTCAGCAAACAATCCTTCCGGACGTTGCGGACGTGAAAGAAATTCCGGATGGTATTGCGCAGCTACGAAGAATTTATGGTCAGTAATTTCAACAACTTCAACCAAACGATTGTCAGGAGACGTGCCGGCAAAAGTCAAGCCTTTGTTTGACAAGATTTCACGATAATCATTGTTGAATTCGTAACGATGACGGTGACGTTCTTGAATCACGTCTTGATTGTCATACGCTGCTGCTGTTCTTGTTCCTTGCTTGAGCTTGCATGGATAAAGGCCAAGGCGTTGCGTTCCGCCCATATCTTCGATGTCAGCTTGATCAGCCATCAAATCGATAATATTGTTCTTGCAGTTTGCATCAACTTCAGCACTGTTGCAATCTTCAAGTCCGCAAACGTCGCGGGCAAATTCGATGCAGGCCATTTGCATGCCAAGGCAGATGCCAAGGAACGGAACGTTGTTTTCACGCGCATAACGAATGGCCTGAATCATGCCTTCGAGGCCACGATTGCCAAAGCCCCCGGGAACGATTATGCCGTCATAACCTTTCAACTCGTCAGCAACGTTTTCTGCAGTCAATTCTTCAGAGTTAAAGTAGTCGATTTTGACATTTGCATTAATCTTATAGCCAGCATGCTTCAAAGCTTCGTTAACCGAAATATAAGCGTCAGGAAGCTGAACGTACTTGCCGACAAGCGCAATTTTGACTTCTCCTTCAAGGTTGCGAACGCGTTTGCAAAGCGATTTCCAATCGGTCATGTCTGCTTGCGGCGTGTCAAGATGAAGCATCTTGCAGACGATTTCGTCCATGTGTTGTGCTTGCAAATTCAGAGGAATTTGATAAAGCGTGTCAACATCCATTGATTCAATGACCGCTTCTGGTTCAACGTCCGCAGAAATTGGCAATTTTGTTACGCATGCTTTCCGAAATCGGCTTTTCCGTTCTGACAACCAAAATATTCGGTTGGATTCCAAGGCCGCGAAGTTCTTTAACGCTGTGCTGCGTTGGTTTCGTCTTCATTTCGCCGGCTGCATGAAGGTAAGGAACGAGCGTCGTGTGAATATAGACGACGTTTTCGCTGCCGACTTCGGAACGCATTTGACGCAATGCTTCCAAAAACGGCAATGATTCGATATCACCAACGGTTCCGCCGACTTCTGTGATAACGACGTCAGCATCCGTCACCGTTCCTGCACGCATGATTTTTTCCTTGATCATGTTCGTGATGTGAGGGATAACCTGCACCGTTGCACCGAGATAATCGCCGCGACGTTCTTTTTTCAAAACTTCTGAATAAATTTTTCCGGTTGTAACGTTCGAGTACTTGTTCAGGTTGATGTCAATGAAGCGTTCATAGTGACCTAAATCAAGATCCGTTTCAGTACCATCATCCGTAACGAATACCTCACCGTGCTGATACGGACTCATCGTCCCTGGATCAACATTGATATATGGATCAAATTTTTGAATCGTAATTTTTAAACCGCGATTCTTAAGTAAACGTCCCAGTGACGCAGCCACGATTCCCTTGCCAAGCGAAGAAACCACACCGCCAGTAACAAAAATATACTTGGTCATTATAAAAAGCTCCTTTGAATTTTTTCGGGTATTTTCCAACAAAAATAACAAGCTCCCTATTCCTCTTTTATGAATAGGGAGCTTGTCTTGCCGTACTCTTGGCCTCAATATATGTGAGGCGCCCATAAAGCATTCTACATAATTAATCGACGAGCGTCAAGCAAAAATTATAATTCGTCGTCACCATCGGAATCTTCGTCATCATCCAACTCGTTCAGCTGACCTTCGATGCCGTCCGGAAGATCGTCTTCAGTATCGTCTGCATCATCGATATCGTCAAGATCTCGACTGTATTCCTTCAATTCACGATTTTCGTCTTCATCATCTTCATCGTCATAATCATCGTCAAGGTCGTTGTCTTCAGGATCGTCATCATTGTAATCGATCACGTCATCATCGTCAGCATCATCGTCCAAGAAAGCGTTGACCTTCTTGCTCTTTTTGCGCGGACGATCTTCATCGTCTTCATCATCGGTGTGAACAAGCGCTTCGTCAATCGATTCGTATGGATACCATGAACGAAGTCCCCACGTATTTTCGCCTAATGAGATGAAGCTGCCGTCAAAATTGAGATCCATATAAAATTGAGGCAAACGATCACGAATTTCCTGATCGCTTTTACCCAAAAACGTTTGAATCTCATTGACCAAATCAGCAAATACCATTTCTTTGCCATGTTCATTAAGAATTGCGTGAGCAACCTCAATCATGGACAATTCGTTTCTGTCGGCATCTTTGAACTTTTCTAGTTCCACTGGTACACGTCCTTTCCACTGTCTACAGTTTACTCTTCATCATACTATATTAGGCCGCAAATTGCAATCTGATTTTGTATTCTCCCAAGATTTCATCGCCCGTAAAAAGTCTGTAATCAATTGTCAAAGATCCACTTTGAACTTTTCGATCATAGTCAAACTTGAAACAATCCGTTTCACACCTCAGCTCAACCGCTCCGTAAGGCGTCAAATAGCTGGTTTCAAATTTTACATTTTCATTAAAATGCAGTTTCAATCTCATCTGACCGCTCTTTCGCGACAAATAGACGTCGTCTTCGCAAACTTTAAAAGTCACTCTGGCTTCGCTGCTCTCATCATAACGCAAATAAAGCGTTTGATTCTTAATCGAAAGTCTTCCGTCAAATTTTTGCGAATAGTCGTTTTTTTCTCCTGATTGAATCTGCCTTGTTCTTACGTCAACTTTGACCGGTATTCCGTTTTCCAATGAAAAAACCTTTCCTTTCTTGCCATGCATTCTTTGTGTATAATGAAACTAAAACATCGTAAAGAAGGTAATATCATCACAGATTATACACCAAAAATGCTCGAAAGAGAAAAGGTTCTGAGAGATCCTGTTCATGATCATATTTATATCCAGCATCAGGTTATTCTTGATTTGATCAACACCAAAGAATTTCAGCGTCTCAGGCGCATCAAGCAGCTCGGAACCACCAGTTCGACTTTTCACGGTGCAGAACATTCAAGGTTTTCTCATTCTGTTGGCGTTTACGAAATAACGCGCCGCATCTGTGACCTTTTCGAACGCAACTACCCTTCAAAAGAGCCTTCAGACGGTCTTTGGGATGATTCCGAACGATTGGTGGCTTTATGCGCAGCCCTGCTCCACGATGTCGGCCATGGCGCTTATTCGCACACTTTTGAGCATATTTTTTCAACAAATCATGAAGAAATGACCCAAAAAATCATTACCGATCAATCAACTGAAATAAATGCCGTCCTGCGCGAAGTTTCCCCTGCATTTCCCGAAAAAGTCGCAAGCGTCATCAATAAAACCTATTCTAATCCTCAAGTCGTTCAGATGATTTCAAGCAAATTGGATGCCGACCGCATGGACTACCTTTTGCGTGATTCGTATTTTACCGGAACGCACTACGGAACGTTTGACTTGACGCGAATCCTGCGTGTCATGCGCCCTTATGAAGGCGGGATCGTTTTCGATAAAACGGGGATGCACGCGGTTGAAGATTACATCATCAGTCGTTTTCAGATGTATCAGCAAATCTACTTTCATCCAGTTTCGCGTTCAATGGAAGTTATTTTGAGCCACCTTTTAAAACGTGCCAAAGACTTGTATCTTAAAAACGAGCTTGAAGACGGGTTTGCCAAAAATTATCTTGAACCGTTTTTTAACGAAGAATTTACGCTTGGCGATTATCTCAGACTGGATGACGGCGTGCTCAATACGTGCTTTGAATCCTGGCGCTATTCAAAAGACAGGATTTTAAGAGATTTTGCCATCCGTTTTTTGGATCGTCATCCGTTAAAATCAATGCTCTACGATTCAAAAACCGCCTCAATCAGCTTGGATAATCTAAAAGAACTGGTTTCAAATTGCGGTTACAATGCTGATTACTACACCGGCACGAACAACAGCTTCGACCTTCCGTACAAATATGACAAGGCCAACATCAAGTTGTTGGAAAAAAACGGAGATCTGGTTGAACTTTCAAATGTTTCCGCGTTGGTCGGAGCCTTAACAAACAAATCATTGGGAGATGAACGTTTCTTTTTCCCTAAGGAAATGCTTGAAGAAGAATCTCAATCAGAAATTTTCAAATGCTACTATGACGAATTTTTGAAACATATCAAAAATGATCGCATCATTTAAGGAAGGAACTTTAAATTGAAATTTGTTAAAGAAAACCTCTGGCTTCCATGGACGCCGATAATCATTGCAGTCGCTTTGATTGTTTCTTCAATCTCATGCTTGAACAAATATCGTTTGCCGTGCTCAAATTTTTTATTCATGCTTGGTCTTTTTTGCCTTTGCATCATGATGGTTGACATCTTGCTTCATGCGCATCTGATGGCAGGATGGTTTCAAAAGCAACGCAAAGGAGAAAGCGATGAAGACTTCAAAAAGCGCAAAATCGACATTCGCAAAGTCGCTTCGGAAAAAAAGAACGAACCCATCCACTTCAAAAAACTCTCGTTTAATTGCACTCTGATCGGAGTGATTCTGATTCTCATCGCAATTACGATGACGATCTGACAAAAGTCACGTATACGCAAAAACCAGGATGATATTTGCAATCAATCGCAAATCATCCTGGTTTTCAATTTGAGCCATGTTTTTTCACAACCTCTTACGGATAGACATAATTAAAAGTCAACATTAGATTATATTGGGTCAAATCACCGAATTTTTTGAAATTTTGAAATATAGTAAAAAAAATTACCAAGAAGGCTTAAATTTGCCGCCCAAATACCGATAACAAAGTATGTAAGGGTTATGATTTTACTTTACACATGGTCTTTACAGGCAATCTGCGCCTCTCATAAGCAGATTGCCTGCACTGACGCATTCCCCAAAATCAACAACTAACTAACTGACTTGCCGCCATTCAGTCGATGGCGGTTTTTTTTTCATAAAAAAGCTAAGACATCAATTGATGTCTTCATAATCCCCGCTGATTTCATTCAATTTCTTGGCCTTTTTAGTTACCGAATTGAACTGATACATTCCCTTTAAATTAGAAACTTGCGTGTTAGAATCGCTCGTATGGCGAATTTCAATCTGATAGTTGTCTTTTGAAGTTTCCTGCACGTAATACTGATCCCCGGCTTCTTGCGGAATTTTCGTCGCTGTTCTGAATGAATTTAAAACTTCATCATTCGTCATCGAAGATGCAAACGATGAAACTTCTGAATTATCAGCAGACGAAATGTCCCTTCCCGTTGCCTTCTCATACTGCGAACTCATCAGCTTGGAATTCCTGGCATTCGTATAACCTGACTCGGAGCCTGCGCTTTCAGCTTTGCTAACGGACTCATTTTGTGCCTGTGCAATCAAAGAATCATATTTGGAAGCTTTGTATTGCAAATTTTCAACCGCCTGATAGCTGTTTGAAAGCGAATTAAGGGCTTGCAGACTTCCGCCTGCTTCAGAATACTTGCCGGCTTTGTAATAAGCAGTCACGTCCTCATAATAACGATTTGCAAGTTGAATAATCTGATATTCGCGCTGTACTTTTTTAATCTGCTTGACAAGCGCATCCGGACTCGTAACGTTATCCAAATTTGCCAAGTTTTTTTCCGCTTCTTCAACATCGTTTCCGGTCAGTGCCTTTTTTGCTGCCAAAAGATACTTTAGATTGTTGCGCAATTTTTTTGCTTTGACAGACAGGCTTTTTTCATCAACTGCTTTCAGTTCGGAATACGCCTGCTTGTTATCCCCAGTTTCAAGATTGGAAATCGCCGTTTGATAAGCCGTATTCCCATCATTTCCGACTGTAGTCTTGTTTTGCTTTTCACCGCACCCGACAAGCAATAATGCCATTATCGCTGCTGACGCTACCTTAACTGCATTTTTAAAAAATTTCATCGATTTCATCCCTTCTAAAAATCGGTACCTTTGCGCTTTTGGTTAATTTTTCTTCCCATCAGATAGGTCGTAATCCAAATAACCAAAATTACCGCAACGGCTGAGTACAAAACCGCCATGCATTCGCCAACGAAAATCTTCGAATTTAAATAATAGCCAAAATTGGCATTCAGTTTGTAAAGCAAAATGAACAATGCCAAATCGCCGCCAAACATTCCAAAAAACAAGGTGTTGAACGTCATGCCCATAATCTGAAAACCAATCGTGCGTCCGCTTTTGAAAATTTCCGCAATCGTAATTCCTGGATTTTGTTCACTCAATTCCTCCAGACCGCTTGAAATTGCCACTGCCGCTTCAGCAATTGCGCCAAGCGTGCTCAAAACGGTCGTTGAAATCAAAATAGTTTCAAAATTGGCACCGACAAGCAGATTGAAAGCTTCGATTTCTTCTGATTGCTCATTTGAAAAACCTTTGATTTGGGCAAAATAATCCAAAGGAACGATCAAAAGCAGCATTATGACCATTACGATCAGCGTTGCAACGAATGCCGTATTCGTCGAAGTCTCGTTCTTGTTGCCCATGAAAATCGTGATTGCCAGAATGCAAACCCCCGCAAAAAAAGTTACGCCGATTGCAGAAATTCCGCCGGTAATCAGGATGACGGCCGCAAACAGAATCAAAAAATTGAAGACAACGCTCAAAAATGACGTAAAACCGCTTTTTCCGCCAACAAGGATCATCAAAATCATCAATATGAGCGTCAACAGACTAATCGTTGACATCTTGAGCACCCCCTAAAACTTTCGCGCTGAGAAAGCTTGCGCATGGAATGACCAGCGTTACTCCTATTCCGCTGACCAAAGTCTGCACGATTCCAAGCGCCATCGTCCATTCGAACGTATAAGCAATGCTGTTTCCCGTTTTAAAATACAGAATCGCCATCGTAAAAGTTTCTGCAAAAAAGATCATCAAAAGAACGTTGATCAAGGGTCCCATTATCGATCGTCCAACTGCCATCCCTGATTTGAAAAGCTGTCCTTCGCTGATCTTTTCATCAGTTCTCTTCATCTCAAATAAAGTTGAAACTATGTCGGTTGCAGCATCCATTACCGTTCCTAAAAGTCCGATGACGGTTGCTGCAAGAAAAAGCTGCTTCGGAGATTGCGTCGCATAATCCAGCGCCTCATAATGAACACCCTTGCCGTTCGTGACGCTCATCGCAATCAGTCCGATCAAAAGAGCAATCACCGTTCCGGAAACGACTGACGCGCAAGTCACGAACCATTGCTTGTTAACCCCGATTACAAGCCAAAGCGAAAGAATCGTAAAAATAAAAGCTGCCGCTGCAAACAACCAAAAAAAGTGCGTCAGATTAAGCATCACGTCAAGCTGAACGAAAATCAGGAAAACGACAAAATTAACCGCTACGCTCAGCAATGTTTTTAACCCATTGAGTTTCATCGTTGCATATAACAAAACGATGACAAGCCATAACAGCATTACCAGACAAACGTCGCGCTTATAGTGAGAAATCGAGGAATTCACCTTTCCATGGTGCTTTTTGATCGTCAAAAAGACCTGATTTCCGACTTTGTATTCTTGATCCAACCCGCCTGATCGCGAATAAGTATTTCTTAATTTGACAATCTTGTTTCGATACTTCCCGTTCAAGATTTTAAAGGTTACTTCCTGAACCGTTATCTTATCTTGATTATTGAACGTGTCCTTAGTTTTGCTGACTGATTTGACAGAAACGTTTTCGACTTTTCCTACCGGTTGTTTATAAAGAAAAGCATCATTACTTGCAAATATATATAAAATCAGCCCACTGAGAACGATTAAAAGAAGTTTTAACAAATTGTGCCTATCAAATAATGTTTTCATTATTAATCACCCCAAGCTTCACTTTTAAGATACCATTTTGATGTAAAGAATTAAAGAAAATATTGCAATGAAAATATTTGCTTGCTTTTGCGTTAACTTAATAATAAGATTAGGTTAACTAACAAAAGGGAGCCCATTATGGAAACAATCGAAAAAGTATTCAACTTACTGACCGAAACGCCTGAATACGTTTCGGGGCAACAAATAGCAAACAAACTCAACATCTCGCGTACGGCCGTCTGGAAAGCAGTCAGTTCTTTAAAGCAACGCGGATTCTTAATCGAGGGCAAAACGCGGATGGGCTATCGCTATCTTCCGTCAATGAAATTGAACGAAGATGAAATCAGACGATATCTTGATCCCGCGTTGGATCTGACTTTTGAAACATATGAGCAAATCGAATCAACCAACGATTTTTGTAAAAAACTGGCTCTCGATTCAAAAACATCAAAACCGCACATTGTTTTGTCAGAACATCAAACAGGCGGTCACGGCCGCTATGGACGAAGCTTCTTTTCTCCAAAAGGCAGCGGAATCTACTTGAGCATTCTGTTAAAAATCAACAACGATCCAATCGATCCAGGTCTGCTGACTATTTCCTCATCGCTGGCAGTCGTTAAGGCTTTGGAAAAACTATTTCGAATCAATTGCCAACTCAAATGGGTCAACGATATCATCGTCGATAATCGCAAAGTCGCCGGCATCTTGGTCGAAGGCGTGACTGATTTACAATCAGGGGCAATGGATCACGTGATTATCGGGCTCGGAATGAACTACATGACTGATCCGGAAATTTTCCCTGACGACATCAGGAATCGTGCCGGATCTCTCAGAAAATACGCTCATCGTTCAGACGTCAGCAGAAACAAGCTTATCGCAGTCTTTTTAAACGAATTCTTCAAAATATATCCAAATTATCGGACCGGGGCTTTCATGAACGAGTACCGCAAACGTTCAAACATCATCGGAAAACAGGTCTCCGTGCTCGTTTCCGACCGAGTTGTTTCAGAAGCAGTCAAAACAATCGATGACAAAGGACGGCTCGTTTTGACTGACGGTACCATCCTAGTGTCAGGAGAAGTTACAAAGATCAGAGAAAAAGGTTATGATTTGCATAATTGACAAATGCTAGGCTATAATTATACGTAACATCAAGAACAAAAGCTGTTAATTCATCAGTAGAAAAAGGCGGAATTATATAGAATTATATTTTATAATAAAATCATAGAAAGATAAAATAAATACAGGTGATTTTATTATGGCAATTTTAAAACCTAAGGAATGGCTGAACGATTGAACGTCACAGTCAAAACTTTGCAAATTCGGGATAAAAAAGGCACTTTAAAAGCCTATCGAACTCCCACTAATCGAAGATACTAAACGGAAGAACAGTACTTAAAATATATAGGTCAATCTGATAAAGATAATCGAAAAATTGCAGCTTATGCCAGAGTATCAACTAATGGTCAAAAAGGCGATCTGAAAAATCAAATTGACTTCATCAGGGAATACGTCAACACCAAAGGCATCATCTTGGATGAAGTCGTTACTGATATCGGCAGCGGGCTTAACTACAAGCTTCCGAAGTGGAACGAACTTCTTGATGAAATGATGAACGGCCAAATTGAAACTATTTACATTACTTATAAAGACAGATTCGTTCGCTTGGATTATGATTGGTTTGAAACGTTATGCAGAAAACACAATACTGAAATCGTAGTGCTTAATAACGTTGAAACAAGTCCCGACCAGGAAATGGTTGATGATATTGTAAGCATCGTTAACATATTTTCCTGTCGCTTGCCTGGTTTGCGAAAATATAAAAGCAAAATTGCAAACGGCAAGTCTTTGACAGATGGCGAAAACAACGACAAAGACTCAAAAGAACCATGAAAAAGGTTCTTGACGACTTATGCGATTACAGACGCTGCTGACTGGCTTTATGCAACTCCATGTACGATACCTCGTTAATTTTAGAGGATAAAAAGTTGCTTCCAAATGAACGTAAAGTCCACGACGAATTGCTTGCTGACATTCAACATGACATTGTTCAAAAGTTTATGACCGAGTTTGTCTCTGTCATTACCCTCACGTTAGGATATGAGAATACTGGTGTTGACGGCAGCAAATAAAATTAAGAAATGAAAAGCTATATTGTTTCTGATAATGTGGAAAAATATTTCATATTTCTATATTATTCTATATTTTATATAACAGAGAAGGTAATTAGTATGAAAACATCTGAAAAAGTTCTTCAGCTTCTTTTGAAAAAACAAGCTTTCCTGTCAGGACAAGAACTGGCAGATGAGCTCAATGTTTCAAGAACCGCGGTTTGGAAAGCAATTCAGTCGCTTCAAGAAGAAGGTTACCAAATCGAAAGCAAGCCGCGAATCGGGTATCGTTATATTGAAGGCTTGAAACTGAGCGAAGCATCAATCAGACGTTTTTTGAATCCTGAGCTTGATTTAAATTTTGAAATTTATGATACGATTGATTCCACGAACAATCGCTGCAGTCAAAAGGCCATGGACCCTGAAAAAAAACTCCGCTCGTTGTTATTTCTGACAGTCAAAAAGCCGGCCATGGACGTTACGGCCGCCCTTTTGCCTCACCTGTCGGCGGCGGAATCTACATAAGCATCTTGCTTGATAATGACGATCCCGATTTCAATCCCGGCCTTTTGACGACTGCAACCGCCATTGCCGTTACCAGAACGATTGAAAAATTAGTTCATGCCAGGTGCGAAATCAAATGGGTCAACGACGTCCTTGTCGACGGCAAAAAAATCGTCGGCATCTTGACCGAAGGAGTTGCAGATCTTGAAACGCAGCTCATCAAGCATGTCATCGTCGGAACGGGCATCAACTACCTGACCGATCCGTCAAAATTTCCGGAAGAAATCAGACAACGTGCAGGTTCTCTCAGAAGATACACGCTTGACTCCGGTGTCAGTCGAAATACCTTCATTGCAAACTATCTCAACGAATTCTTCTCGCTATACCAAAACTATAAAGCAGCTTCATTTATGGATGAATATCGCGCTCATTCAAATACCATCGGAAAAGACGTCACCATCAACCGCTCTGGTCAAACTTCTGAAGGCCACGTTGCTACCATCGATAATCAAGGACGACTTGTCTTGTCATCAGGCGAAACGCTTGCTTCAGGAGAAGTTACAAAAATCATAAGCACGGATTAATCGGCTTTTGATAAAGCAAAATGCTGAAACGGAATTCTGTTTTTTGTCCTAAATGCTAAAGAGTTCAGTATAATTTAAATTAAAGGATGCTGACAAAAAACTATGCCTTGAATTGAAAGAGACTTGAAAAAAACGGATCAGATTTGCAATCAATTGCAAATCTGATCCGTTTTTTCGTATGCAGGACGATCGTCTTCCATGATGGAAATAAGCCTGTTTTCATTTCCATGAATCAAAACATCCTACCCATAAACAAGGGACGACTTTTCCGGTCAAGTCTTAAAAATCGCCATTCTGCCCGTAAGCCAGTCTTGACGCATTGATTGAGCATCTGTTGCTCGACACTGCATTTTATAAAAAAGGCCGGGACACCCCGACCTTTCAATCAAAAATTTCAGTAAGCAGAATTATACTTGACAGCATCCAACAGTTTCAAAAAACCATCAGAGCTAATGAAAATCATAAATGAACCGATTCCGAAAGAACATAATCCGATGATCCAAAACAAATTTTGGATCGTTGAAACATAATTCATAAACAACGAATCAAACTCGACGACTGAATTATCGCTTAAAACTGATTCATTGGACAAAGACACCAACAAAGCAATCAAAACCGTACACAGACTGGCAATGAACAACAATTTGCCGAACCAGCGCATAACCTTTTTGCAGTCATTGTCATTAAAAAAATAATATACGAACATCATCGCTACGATGACAAACATCGAAATCAAAGGCATGTACTTCATCTTTCTTTTAGCAGAAATAAACAGCTTCTGCGCATCAAAAATACCGGAATTTGCCAATTTTATTCTAAAATATCTGGCAGCATTCTCTTTATAATTTGCGTGAAAATTATACAATTGCCGCTGAGTAGCCTTGATGCGCCTGTTTTTGATTGCTTTTCTCAAATTGTCTTCAGACATCTTTGAAAAAAGCTCAACGTCGACCAGATTGCTGTTCCCTCTGCAAAAACCCTTTGTGGTCCCAACCAAAAGCTCGCTCATCTGGGTATTGGTCAAAGACATTTCCCGTGCCTGTTCACTTGAAAAGTCAACGCTTTGTGCACAATATATGAGAACTTCATCATAAATTCTCTTATATTTCTGAACATATTTCGATTGCTCATTTTGTTTTAACAAATACGACTCATTTAAAACAGTTCCTTCAAAAGAAATCGAAACAAAGCAAACAACCATGGCAAATATGACTACAAAACCGCACATGAAATCCCGTAGCAGCATCTTACCATTTATAAGCGTCACGCCTGCTCCCCCCTAAATCCTAAAAACATGTTAAGCTACGGACACCAGGCATTTCTTATTATCCATTAATCAATTCCCTACATATTGCTGACTCAAAGAAACACCTCATTAAAGAATAAAGAAACTTTAAATCATAATTAAGTTCCATTTTATATTTTTAACATGAAATTTCTGTGAACAGTATATGTCTAAAATGATTTTATTTGTTTTCTCTACTTCTCATATAATTTTGCCACTTGCTGCCGAACGATTTCATGAGCCAAAAATTCGTCATACGTTGTCTCGGCACGATCAATCGATCCATTGTCAGAAATTTCAACCAAGTGATCGGCAATCGTTGAAATAAACTCGTGGTCGTGCGACGTAAAAATAACTGAACCATTAAACGATACCAAAGCATCATTTAACGAAGTAATCGATTCAAGATCCAGGTGATTCGTCGGATCATCCAAAAGCAAAGTATTTCCTTGTTCAAGCATCATCTTGGACAGCATGCAACGCACTTTTTCGCCCCCAGACAAAACTTTGATCTGTTTTTGAATATCATCTCCTGAAAAGAGCATCTTACCCAAAAATCCGCGTAAAAAAGTATTATCGTTTTGTTCTTTGGTGGCATATTGTCTGAGCCAATCCAAAATCGACAACTCTTCGTTATTGAAATTTGCATCCAGATCACGAGGAAGCGAACTCGTAATCACGGTCTGACCATACTTGACCGTCCCGGTATCTGGTTTGAGCGTTCCTGCCAAAATCTGCATCATGGTCGTCTGTGCCAAATCGCTTCTAGACAAAATTGCGGCTTTTTCTCCCGGTCGAATCGTAAAATTGATGTTATCCAAAATTTTTACGCCGTCAATCGTCTTTGAAACGTTCTCCACTCTCAATAAGTCATTGCCCAGATCGCGTTGAGATTCAAATTTGACAAACGGATATTTGCGAGAAGAAGGTTTGATATCATCCAAGGTTATTTTTTCCAGCTGCTTCTTGCGAGAAGTTGCTTGCTTGGACTTTGATGCGTTTGCTGAAAAGCGTGCGATGAAATCATTCAGCTCTTTGATTTTTTCTTCTTTTTTGGCATTGGCATCAGCACGCATTTGAGCTGCCAGGCGACTTGACTGAAGCCAGAAGTCATAGTTTCCGACATACATTTTGATTTTGCCGAAATCAACGTCGCACATCTGCGTGCAGACTTGGTTCAAGAAGTGACGGTCATGAGAAACAACAATCACGATCTTGTCATAATCGGCCAAAAAATCTTCAAGCCAGCTGATCGTTGCAACGTCAAGACCGTTTGTCGGTTCGTCAAGCAAAAGAATGTCCGGGTTTCCGAACAATGCCTGGGCCAGCAAAACCTTGACTTTAAGCGCTTCATCAAGTTCGCTCATTTTCTTTTCATGCAAGTCCTCAGAAATACCAAGCGATTGCAGCAAAGCCGATGCGTCGGCTTCCGCATTCCACCCGTCCATTTCGGCAAACTGTGCTTCAAGCTCGCCTGCTCTGACGCCGTCTTCTTCGGTAAAATCAGCTTTGGCATACAAAGCCTCCTTTTCCTGCATGATTTCGTAAAGCTTCGTATGTCCTTGAATAACGGTTGACATGACGGTAAAATCTTCAAAAGCAAAGTGATTTTGGTTAAGACTTGAAATTCTCTCATTCGTTCCAATCGAAATCGTTCCCGTCGTCGGCTCAAGCTGACCCGAAAGAAGTTTCAAAAATGTTGATTTGCCCGCACCGTTTGCTCCGATAATTCCATAGCAGTTTCCGGGCGTGAATTTCAAATTTACTTCATCGTACAATAGACGTCCGGAGAAGTTCAAACTAACATCTGTTACAGTAATCAATTTAGTTCCTCGCTTTTTTTTATTTCTTCCTAATTTACCATGACATCGCTTCTTTGTAAACTCGCTGCAGCAAAAAAGCCCCCGCATTCAGCAAGAGCTTCGTCATTATTCCAAATTACGGTGTTTAAGGTCCGGAAAGACGATTTTGTCAAAGACACCGACAAGTCCTCCCTGAAACAGCAGCGCAAAAACGGTTCCGATGTTGATTGCATAAATCTGATGCGTCAATGCATACGAAACGCTGATTGCAATGATCGGCGGCATGAAGACAACCAACTGAGCCAATGAAGAATTTCCTTTAAAAAATTTAAAACGCACGATCTGCATCAAGTCGTCCGCAGGATGCAGCATCCAATTGATTCTTTGATAGATCGAGATTGCAACTGAAATGAACACGACCCCCATGCAATCAAGCACTATGCGTAAAAAAATCGGCAAACTCGTAATGCCGACGTTGATCAAAAGCGGAGAAAATGCCCCAACCAATGTCGAAAAAGGAACCATAAAAATGAAGTTACCGATGATTCGTTTCACGTCAATCTTATTTAATAAAATCACGTTCGTAATAATGATCAAGACGCCAAAGATGAACAACATCATGCTGAGCGAAATAGGCGTCACGTCAGAGATGTTGACCGCTGCAGCCGTCCATAGCGCACTTCCCAAATTCAGTGATACGGTCAAGGCATTGCCCAAACAGTTGAACATCAAAGAAACAATAAAATAAATCAAAAGCCTGACATTCGACAGCTCTTTGTTTTGTGTGGCCTGCACAAAAAAACCTTCTTCCCATTTTGATACGCGGTCAATTATATCACAAAATTCAAGCCGCATTCTCAGAAAATTCTTCAGCATCGTGGTAAAATAAAATTGCAGGCAATAATATGAAAGGGTGATTTCTATGAGCGAAAACATATTTTTCAACCCTGGCGATTCAATCGCCAGCGATTTCGATTTTAATAAAGCATACGTTTCAGCACAAATTTATCGACATAAGGCAGAAAAGCCGGTTCTCATCGTCCAGGAAAAAGATGGTCACCCATATTTCATTTTCGATGAAGATGCCGCGATTGCTCAGGAAACGGCTGAAGCAAAGAAGTTTTCGATTATCAAAAAAATTTAGCCAGGAAAACGTCAGTCATCTTAATTCGTTGGTCTTGGCCATTTCTTCATAAGATCCAGTCCGTGAATCATCAATCCTAAACTAAAAAAGAGGCCGGGAAAAATTTCCCGTTTCTTACTTAAATTAAATGAAATACCGAACGAAGGCGGTCGATTTTCGATTGAATTTGTAAGGTATTTTTTGATTTTAGCATCTAAAAACTATCTTTTTCCAAAAAAACGGCACTGATCAACCAATTCAGCCAAAATCTCATCCAGATTTACAGACAACGCTCCACTTTTCCCAATGTGTCCGTAAACAGCAGTTATTTTTCCAAATGCAGTGCTGCGCATCGGGTTATGCTCGTAAAATTCAAGTCAAGTCCTAATTTGTGTGTAAAATATTTTTTCCCAGGCACCAGTTGTGCANGGGATGCGAATGCATCCCTGTTTGTCCTTTATCACTCTTGAAGGAGCTGTCAAGGGTGCGCCATCTGCGCACCTCAAAGAGGTTCCCTTGACAGCTTCGGAAAGAGTGATACACCTTACGCAGCTCTTAGTTTTTGTTGTTCCTCTGCCAATTCTTTTAGTTCAGCAACCGTCTTAGACTTGATCATTTTTGCGTAGGTTGCCGGACTGAATATGGCTTTCTTGGAGCTAACGACATCGTTTCTTTCCAACAGAACGGAACCCATCAGCCGCATCAGCGAGTTCTCGTTTGGGAAGATTCCGATGACGGAAGAACGTTGTTAAGCTCTTTGTTCAGTCGTTCTATATGGTTTGATGTTCTGAAATATCTCCGCAAATTCTTAGGAAGCGCCATGACGGTCATGGCACTTTCAAAGCCTTCATCGAGGCATGACATGGCAGATTCAGCAACATCTCTGTAATCAGCGATGATTTCATCACGTTTTTTACGTGCATCTTCTATAGTTTCGCAGTTCCACATTTCCTGAAGTTCGGCTCTGATGCCTGCCTGATATTTTTTTGGTGATTTTCCCGAAATGTTCCTGGCAAAATGAAACTGGCACCTTTGCCATGGAACCTCAGGAAATACCTTACTGACGGCATCCTGAATACCTTCATGAGCATCAGAAGTGATCATCAAAAGCCCTTGGAGACCACGTTTTTTCAGTTTTTGGAGAAAGGAATTCCAAGTTTCTTTGGATTCGTTGTCATATACTTCAAATCCGAGTATTTCACGGTGTCCTTCCTGATTTGTACCGTAAGCGATCATAAACGCTTTGGAAACAATTCTGTGTTTTTCCCTGACCTTGAAGTAGGTTGCATCCACTATTAGAAACGGGTAGTCTCCGGTCAAGGGTCTGTCCTTGAACTCATTGACCTTTTCAATCAGATCCTTGCATACTTCTGAAACTGAGGACTTAGAAAATGTCGTTCCGCACAAAGTTTCCATGATATTCGACACTTTACGCGTCGCTACTCCGCTGACGACCATCTCCGCCATACTGGCGATCAAGGCAGCTTCGCTTCGGGAATAGTTCTCGAAAACAAGAGTCTTAAAGGGAACATTGCGATGTCTCGGCACGGTTAAGGTGATTTTGCCTATCCGTGTCTTGAGCTCGCGTTCTCGAGTGCCGTTGCGGCTGTCCGTGCGTTCTTCTGACCGTTCGTAAGGCTCAGCCTTGAGTTGAGCAGTGGATTCCGCCATCAGAATACTATTGAGACTTTTACGCAGCAGTTAGCGAAATGCCTGATCGTGATCCTTTGAAAGAAGTTGTAGAATTTCCTCTTGATTTAAGGTAATATTTAATTGAGCCATTTGTTTGTCCTCCGTAAGCGGTCGTTAAATAAGCGTTCTTCATAAACCTCTGATGTCTTGGTATGCTTTAAACATCAAGTATATCGGAGGTTTAAATATGAAATTGGATGACGTCGTGGAAGTCAACCTTGTTGACCTAAGCCCTAAAGAAACATATCGACCGGTCAGGGAAATGGCTGCGAAAATTATTACGGAAGATGTTGAAATCCGAATCTACAACGGAGCTTCGAGAGAGATTCTCAAAAATTTGAACAACTATCTTTGGTATCGTGATCAAAATGTTTCCAAATATAAATAATATGAAAATCTATCTCATTTGCGGTAAGACCGATCTTCGCAAAGGGATAGACGGATTGGCTGCTCTTGTTACCGAGGCGTTCAGTTTGGACGCCTATGATAATGCGATTTTTCTGCTTTTGCGGTACACGTTCCGATCGTTTCAAGGCTCTTTACTGGGACAAAACAGGATTCGTGCTGTATTACAAGCGCATCGAAAACGGACGCTTTCAGTGGCCGAGAAATCAGAGCGAGGTCAAAAAGATAAACGCGCATCAATTTGCGCAGACTCT
This sequence comes from Ligilactobacillus ruminis ATCC 27782, assembly GCF_000224985.1. Taxonomy (NCBI): domain Bacteria; kingdom Bacillati; phylum Bacillota; class Bacilli; order Lactobacillales; family Lactobacillaceae; genus Ligilactobacillus; species Ligilactobacillus ruminis. The sequence continues at coordinate 501,956 of NC_015975.1, read as the reverse complement.
TGGCCGGATTTTCCGTAGAGGAAAAGAAAACCATTCTTCCTTGTGAAAAAGGGCTGCTTTGTTAAATATTGATACTCCTGCCTTACATTTTTATATGGATTTGGCAGGAGTTTTCATGTATAATTCAATTCATGCATACGGAACGGAGGTGACCGAGATGGACGAAAAAGATAAGCGTATCAAAGAGCTGGAACAACAAGTCGCTGAACTGAATGAACGAATTGCTTTTCTGACAAGCAAACTTTTTGGAAAAAAAACTGAAAAAACGCGCCGTCTTCAAGAAGATGACAGACAATTAGACCTGTTTGATCTGGAAGAAGAACAAAGCGAAAAGACTGAAGATTCCAAAGAGGCTTCGGTAAAATCGTATACCAAAAAGATTCGCAAAAAAAAACCGGAAGATTGATACTTCCAAAAATTCCGGTCGAAATTGTGAATCATGTGATGCCTGATGAAAAATGTTCCTGCCCTAAGTGTTGTGCCCGTCTCGTTCAGGTCGCGAATCCTAAGATTCGTGAAGAGGTGAAGTTCGTACCGGCAAAACTCAGGCTTATCGAACATCATCAGGCAGTATACAAGTGCCCTGAATGTTCTTCGGATGATCATTCGAAGATTTCAAAAGCTCCGATGCCCCGTTCGCTCATCAGTCACAGTAAGACAGGATCTCCTTCGATCATTGCGCATATTGCCGCGATGAAGTACGTATACAAAGTTCCTTGCTATCGCCAGGAGGCAATGTGGAAGCTTAGGGGATTGCCGTTGACTCGTCAACAAATGTCAAAATGGATGATCGACGTCTTCAACAATCAGCTTTCGCCGCTGTATGATCTTTTATTGAAAGAGCTGAAAAGGCAGCGATTTCTTCATGTGGATGAAACACCTTATAATACTTTGGCTTCAGAAAAAGCAAACACTTATTATTGGGTTGTCACAAGTGGAAAATTTGAAGAAAAAAATATTGCCGCATTTACTCACAGTGACGGAAGATCATCCGATACTGCCAAGAAATTGTTGAGCGATTTTAATGGTTATGTCCCAAACTGACGGCTATGCCGGATATAATTTTCTCGACAGGACCAGACACCTGGGGTGCCTGGCTCATGTTCGTCGCTATTTTGTCGATTCTTTGAAAAACAGCAGCTACAAAGCCTCAAAATCTTTTAGCGGAGAAATAGTCAAAGACATCGATGAAGTCTTTGAATTGGAAAGAAAACTCTCAACCAAATTCAATGATGACGAACGCTTGAACTATCGAAGAAGAAAACTCCTTCCTGTAGTCAAGCGGGTATTTTCCAAGATAGCTTCAGTTACCGCATCTGCCAAGTCAGCATTGGGAAGAGCCAAAAACTACGCCTTGGGCCAAGAAAAGCATATTCTGAACATCTTTGAAAAAGGATATTTTGAATTGTCCAACAACAGCGCAGAGCGCGCTGTCAAAGAGAGCGTGATGGGGAGAAAAAACTGGCTGTTTTCGTCAACTTTTGAAGGCGCAAGGGCTAATGCCGTTGCGCTGTCGCTGATATATACGGCCAAACTTAATCAGTTGGATCCTGAAAAATACTTGAGAAAAGTATTAAAAGGAGATTACCAACATTGAGGTATTTGATCCTGAAAGGTTCCGAAGGCTTCTCCCATGGAACATCGATCTTACCTCATAAATAAGAAAATAAAAACGATGCATACGCAATAACCTGAGATAATGATACTATCTCGGGCTATTTGTGTACACACCGCTGTTTTAACGACCGCTTACTGTCCTCCTAGTATTATTTTGTTAGGTGATTTAATTATACCTGGGAGACGAGCACTTGGCTCTCTTTTTTTATCAATTTACACCATTATACGGGCATAACCAAAATTCAGTCTCCGATTCCTTTGGGTTATTTTGTCATCATAGATCTTTGGTTCCCGTATACATAAAAAAACCAAAGATTTGCAATAATTGCAAGTCTCTGGCTTTAGTTTGAGGCATATTTTTTGTCAGCCTCTTCTCGATTTCAAAATTGATGTTGGTCTCTACGGAAACGATTCGTGAACAATGGGCTGACCGGCTTGTTTTCATGGATACGCTTGATAGCATCCCCGATAAGCGGACCAACGGATACTTGAACGAGCTTGTCGATTTGCTTTTCTTCCGGAAGCTGAATCGAATCAGTAACAACTAATTGCTTGATTGGTGATTTTTCGATTCTTTCAATCGCAGGACCGGAAAGAACAGGGTGCGTTGCGCAAGCATAAACTTCGATTGCTCCTGCATCCGTCAAAGCCTGAGCAGCCAGCGTGATTGTGCCGGCCGTATCAATCATATCATCAATCAAAACGCATCGCTTGCCATCAACGGAACCGATAATGTTCATGATTTCAGCAACGTTTGCACGAGGACGTCGCTTATCGATGATTGCGATTGGCGACTTCAAGAATTCAGCCAGCTTACGGGCGCGCGTCACACCGCCATGGTCAGGCGATACGACGACTGCATCCTTATCCAAACCATTCGTCAAGAAGTAATCGGCCAAAAGCGGAGCACCCATCAAGTGGTCAACCGGAATATCAAAGAATCCTTGAATCTGTGCCGCATGCAGATCAAGCATGATTGCGCGATCTGCACCGGCTTTTTCGATCATATCGGCAACAAGCTTGGCCGTAATCGGTTCACGGCTACGAGCCTTGCGGTCTTGGCGCGCATAACCATAGTAAGGAATAACAACGTTGATCGTTGCCGCACTGGCACGACGCAAAGCGTCAATCATGATCAAAAGTTCCATCAAGTTGTCATTTACCGGAGCCGATGTTGATTGGATAATGAAAATTTCGTCACCACGAATTGATTCTTCAATGTTGATACGAATTTCTCCATCGCTAAAACGGTCAACGGACGTCTTCCCCAACGGAACGCCAACTGATTCAGCAATTTTTTCAGCCAATGGTTTGTTTGAATTCAAAGCAAAAATTTTAAGCTTTGAACCTGTATATTGTTCAGACATAGTATCCTCCAAAATAATTATCTATAAATTATCTTATTCATTATCCGAGATAAAATCAAGCCAATGTCACGCTTTTTACTGTTTTTTCTCGTTTTTTTCAGTTTCCGCAGCCGCTTTGGCAACAGGATACCGGTCATAATATCCTTTCTTGTTTACCTGACGACCCCTTGCGATTGCCATGTCATGTGGTTCGACATCGTTCGTAATCGTTGAACCTGCGGCAATATAGGAATGATCGCCGACTTCAACCGGTGCAATAATGTTTGAGCCGCTACCGATAAACGAGTAGTCGCCAACGTTCGTATGATGCTTGTTGATGCCGTCATAGTTGATGAAGACGGTTCCGCAGCCGACGTTGATTTCTTTTCCGAGCGTAGCATCCCCCACATAGGTCAAGTGTCCGACCTTGGTGTTCTTGCCAATTTTTGCCTTCTTGACTTCAACGAAATTGCCGATGTGAACTCCTTCTCCGATATCGGCCAAAGGACGCAAATGGCTGTAAGGACCAATGTTGCTTTCCTTTTGCATATGTGCTTCTTCGATCAGAGATGACGTAACGGTTACTTCATCATCCAAAATGCTGTTCACGATTTCTGAATTTGCCCCGATAAAACAATCGTTTCCCACGATCGTCCTTCCTTTAAGATAAACACCTGGTTCAATTACGGTATCTGATCCGATTTGCACGTCGCAGTCAATATACGTATTATCCGGATCGATAATCGTCACGCCGTTTTTCATATGCCCCTCGTTGATTCTTTGACGCATCACTTTCGTCGCTTTGGACAAAGCGACCCTGTCATTGACGCCCATTGATTCTTCAAAGTTTCTCATGCGATATGCGGCAACGATCTTGTTTTCGTTCTTGAAAATCTCCATGACGTCCGTCAAATAATACTCGCCTTGAGCATTGTCGTTTTTAATCTGATGAAGCGCATGGAATAATTCGCGGTTGTCGAAGACATAAACTCCGGTATTGATTTCTTTGACTGCCGCTTCTTCTTTTGTGGCATCTTTTTGTTCGACGATTTTTTCAACGATTCCGATCTCGTTTCGAATGATTCGACCATATCCAAACGGATTCTCAGCCTGCGCCGTCAAAACAGTCGCAACGGCTCCCTTTGATTTATGATATTCGAACAGTTCAGAAAACGTCTTAGCCGTAAACAGCGGCGTATCCCCGCAGGCAATCAGCGTCATTCCGTCAAGATCACCCAAAATGCTTTCAGCCTGTAAAACGGCATGTCCCGTTCCGAGCTGTTCGGATTGCAAAGCATACTCGGTTCGATTTCCCAAAGTCTCCTTGACCTTGTCTGCCCCGTGACCAATAATCGTTACGATTTTGTCCATCTCGTTTTTTTCGATCTGCGTCAGAACATGATCTACCATCGGTCTGCCGCAAACGGGATGCAAGACCTTGTACAACTTGGACTTCATTCGCGTTCCTTGTCCTGCTGCTAAAATAATTGCGTATTTTGCTGTCATTGTTTTACCTCTTAACTTTTTGAATGCCTATCCTGATGAATTATAATTTTCCAAAAACTCGTTCGAGATAGTTACCAGGACTGACGTGAATCGTCTTGTCCAAAGTATTGACTTTGTCAACTTTCAAAAGCGAAGTATAGTCATCAACCATGCGGTGTCCTTCAAATGATCCTTCGGCAAATACAGTGATCCCCACAAGCTCAGATTCAAATTCTTCAATCATGGACTTCATGCCGTTAACGGTTCCGCCACCCTTCATGAAGTCATCGACGACAAGCACGTGCGAGCCGCGTTTCAAACTGCGCTTTGAAAGTTCCATCTTTTCGATCCGCTCGCTTGAACCGGATACATAATTGACCGAAACGGTTGCGCCTTCAGTAATTTTTGAATCACGTCGAACGATAACAAATGGCACGTTCAAATAACTGGACACGCTCTGCGCAATCGGAACGCCTTTTGTCGCAACCGTCATGACAGCATCGATTTGCTTGTCGATGTATTGGCGCGCGATTACGCGACCGACTTTGCGCAAGACGTCAGGACGCCCCAACAAATCGGAAAGATATACGTATCCTCCTGGAAGCAAGCGGTCTTTTTCGGACATTTCCTTTGTCATGTCACCGATAAACGCCCGTGTCTCTTCTTCCGAAATAGACGGGATAAATCGCGCTCCTCCAGCTGCTCCGGGAATCGTTTCAAGGATTCCGATTCCTCTGAACTTAAAAGTACGTTTAATGATTGCCAAGTCTTCACTGATTGATGATTTTGCCGATTCATATCGTTCGGAAAAGAACGTCAGGGAAATCAAGGTATGCGGACGCTCCAAAAGGTAGCGAGTCATGTCGATTAAACGATCACTTCTTCTAGTTTTCAAACAATCTCCTCCATTGCTAAGATTTATTTACGCACAATCCATAACACTAATTATAATGCAATTGATTGTGTTTTCCTAGTTTTTGCACTTCAAATTATTGCGAAAGTTCGTTTTTTATCCAATAAAAACCTTTGTTCAACGTTTATGTCAAACACATAGTTCTAGTATTAATTAACGTTCGGCAATTCCGCAAACTATTATAGAATATCACTGGAAGAAGTGTTCGTCAACATTTTTATTTCACTTCGATTGCAAACGCCTCGTATGGCTTTAAAACCTTGGAACTAAGGTCGATTACGCCTTCATCATAATTAGAAATAAATGAAGTTTGTCGTCCAAATTTATCTAAATTGATTCTTCTGAATTCGTTCGTGAAGTTTGCACAGACAAGAAGCATTTGCCCTCTGTATTTTCTCAGATAAACAAACACGTCGTCCGGGACATCATCGACCATCTCATAATCACCATAAACCACGATGTCGTTTTTCTTTCGATAATCAATCAGTTTCTTATAGGTATAAAAAATTGAATTCTCATCTTCCAGGCACGCTTTGGCATTGATCGTGTGATAGTTGGCGTTGACGTGAAGCCACGGCGTTCCTTTGGTAAATCCGGCATTTTCAGTTCCGTCCCATTGCATCGGAGTTCTGGCATTGTCCCTTCCTTTTCTATTAATGCGGTTGATCAATTCTTCTTTTGGAGTGCCCTTTTCAATTTCTTCAAAATACATGTTTCGGCTCTCAATGTCATCGACTTCCGAAATGTCTTCAACCTTGCAGTTCGTCATCCCAAGCTCTTCGCCTTGATAAACGTACGGCGTTCCCTTCAGCAAATGTAGGACGATTGCCAGCATTTTGGCGCTTTCTATGCGATAAATCCCGTCATCTCCATATTGGGAAACTGCTCTTGGCAAATCATGGTTGTTCCAAAAAAGACTGTTCCATCCTCTATCTTCCAGACACGTCTGCCACTTGGACAAAACATGCTTAAGTCCTAAGACGTCCAAAGGTTTCGTAAACCACTTCGGCTTTCCGTCAATCTGATCCAAAGTCGTTGCTTCAAATTGGAAAATCATGCTTAATTCATTACGTTCAGGATCTGAATAAAGCTTGGCGATGTCAGGAGTTGCCCCCCATGTTTCGCCAACGGTCAACAAATCATGATTGCCAAACGTTTTTTGATTCATTTCTTTGATGTATTCATGAAGTTTCGGTCCGTTGCTTGAAATCATCTTGTCAGGCTGTTTGCCGATCATTTCAATGACGTCCATGCGGAATCCGCCGATCCCCTTATCGATCCAAAAGTTCATCATGTCATAGACTTCTTCTCTTACTTCAGGATTTTCCCAGTTCAAATCAGGCTGTTTTGGACTGAAAAAATGCAGATAATACTGGCCGCTTTGTTCATCATATTGCCACGCTGAACCGCCAAAGCACGATTTAAGCGAATTAGGCTCGCTTCCGTCAATCGGATCTCTCCAAATATAATAGTCACGGTATTTGGAGTCCTTTGATTTTTTAGCTTCGATGAACCATGAATGTTCATCGGAAGTATGATTAACGACAAGGTCCATCACGATTCGGATGCCGCGCTTGTTTGCTTCATCGATCAATTCTTCCATGTCGCTCATCGTTCCGAACTCTTTCATAATATTCCTATAATCAGAAATATCATAGCCGTTGTCATCGTTTGGCGAGCTGTAGACCGGTGAAAGCCAGATTGCACCGATTCCCAGCTTTTCGAGATAGTCCAAACGCGAAATGATTCCTTTCAGATCTCCGATTCCGTCATTATTTGAATCCTGAAAGCTGCGAGGATAAATTTGATATACGGTTACTTTTTGCCACCATTTTCTTTCCATTGTCAAACCCTTCTCTCAAAAAAATATTTCAACTATTACATTGTAAGCGCATACTGATTTTTGTGCAACCGTTTTCTGATCCTGGAAGCCCTCTGGGTTTTATTCACTTTTTTTGGATATTTTTAATAAAAAGTGAATAATTAATTATTTTATGTTGCTTTTTTTGAATATTAGCGTTATTATAAAGGCATTAATTTAACGGAGGCTTATGGTTATGGAAAAAGAAAAAGTTGTTTTAGCATATTCTGGCGGTTTGGATACTTCAGTCGAAATCGCATGGCTCAAAAATAAAGGTTATGACGTTATCGCTTGTTGCATCGATGTCGGGGAAGGAAAAGACCTTGAGGAAGTCAAACAAAAAGGGCTTGCCGTTGGTGCCGTCGAATCAATCGTCATCGACGCCAAAAAAGAATTCGCCGAAGAATATTGTCTACCGGCGCTCCAAGGTCACGCATATTATGAAAACAAGTATCCGCTCGTTTCCGCTCTTTCACGTCCGCTCATCGTCAAGCACCTGGTCGAAGTTGCCAAAAAATACGGTGCAACTACGATTGCTCACGGATGCACCGGCAAAGGCAACGATCAGGTTCGTTTTGAAGTCGGCATTCACGCTTTAGCTCCTGAAATGAAGATTGAAGATCCAATCAGAGAGGTTCATTGGTCAAGAGAAGAAGAAATCGACTATGCCAAAGAAAACGGCATTCCGGTTCCGATTACGAAAAAAAGCCCGTACTCGATCGACGAAAACCTTTGGGGACGCGCAAACGAATGCGGCATTCTTGAAAATCCATGGAACAGCGCGCCTGAAGATGCTTACGCAAGAACAAATGCCTTGGAAGATACGCCAAACGAAGCAGACGTCATTACGCTGACGTTTGAAAACGGCGTTCCGGTCAAACTCAATGATGAAGCGCTGCAATTGGACGTTTTGATCCAAAAACTCGACAAGCTGGCCGGCAAACACGGAATCGGTCGAATCGACCACGTTGAAAACCGTCTCGTTGGCATCAAATCACGCGAAGTCTACGAATGTCCGGCTGCTACTGTTTTAATGGCTGCACATAAAGACATCGAAGACATCACGCTCGAAAAATCTTTGGCACACTTCAAGATCTACATCGAAGACAAGCTGGCAGACGTCATCTATAACGGTCTTTGGTTCTCGCCTTTAATGAATTCCTTGCTTGCCTTCATCAAAGAAAGCCAAAAAGACGTTAACGGCACTGTGCGCGTCAAGCTTTTCAAAGGCAACGTCATTTGTGAAGGCAGAAAGTCCGCCAACTCGCTTTACGACGAAAAACTCGCAACATACACTTCCGCAGACGAATTCGACCAGGAAGCAGCCGCTGGATTCATAAAGCTTTACGGCCTGCCGACACAAGTTTATGCCCAAGTTCATCAAAAGGGTGAGGAATAATGAGTACGAAAAAACTTTGGGGCGGACGCTTTGAAGAAAGTGCCGCTGCCTGGATCGACCATTTCGGGGCATCGATTTCGTTTGATAAGCTGATGGCAAACGAAGACATCGAGGGTTCGCTTGCTCACGTCAAAATGCTTAATGAAACAGGAATCTTGACCGAACAAGAAGCAACTGAAATTGAAAACGGACTTCTTTCATTGAAGGATAATCTGTCAGCAGGAAAGCTCGAATTCTCCGACCAAAACGAAGACATTCATATGAACATCGAATCCTTGTTGACGAAAAAAATCGGCCCTGTTGCCGGCAAACTGCACACGGCAAGAAGTCGCAACGATCAAGTTGCCACCGACTTCCACCTTTATGTCAAAAAAAGAACGACTGCGGTTATTTCAGAACTCAAAAAATTACAAAAGGCACTCGTTGAAAAGGCTGAAGCAAACGTCGAGACGATTATGCCGGGCTACACTCACATGCAGCATGCACAACCTATTTCTTATGCGCACTACCTGCTCGCATATTTTGAAATGTTCAAACGTGATGTCGAACGTTTCGAATTCAATCAAAAGCATACCGACGTTTCGCCTTTGGGATCATGTGCTTTGGCCGGAACGACCTGGCCCATCGACCGCTTCTTCACGGCTAAGGAGCTTGGCTTTGCAGACGTTTATGCAAATTCGCTCGATGCTGTGTCCGACCGCGATTTTGCGCTTGAATTTCTAAGCAATGCATCCATTTTGATGGTTCACCTGTCGCGACTTTGTGAAGAGCTCATCTACTGGTGTTCATACGAATTTTCATATATTGAAATGTCGGATGAATACTCAACCGGAAGTTCAATCATGCCGCAAAAAAAGAATCCTGACATGGCCGAGCTCATTCGCGGCAAATCAGGACGTGTTTTCGGAAATCTGATGGGTCTGCTGACGGTCATGAAGGGCCTCCCACTTGCATATAACAAGGATATGCAAGAAGACAAGGAAGGAATCTTCGATGCAGTCAAAACGATCATTCCAAGCATCAAAATCATGACGGGAATGATTGAAACCTTGACCGTCAACAAGGAAAAAATGCAAAAGGCAACCGAAGACGATTTTTCAAACGCAACCGAGCTTGCCGATTATCTGGCCGGAAAAGGCATTCCGTTCCGCCAGGCCCACGCCATCGTAGGAAGCCTTGTCCTTCAAGGAATCAAATCACATGCTTGCCTTCAAGACATTCCGCTTGAAGAATATCAGAAAATCGATCCCGAAATCGGTGAAGACGTTTATTACGACCTTCAGTCAAAAGCAGCCATCGAACGCAGAAAATCATACGGGTCGACAGGTTTTGAGCAGGTTCGGCATCAGATCAAGCAAGCCAAAAAAAGCCTGAATTAGTTAATTCTTCCATAACCATCAAAGAGTCGGCAATGTCGGCTCTTTTTTTGACAAGCTTAAAGAAGAATGCGACAATCACCGATAATTATTCACAAACGACATTAGCTTGCAGACCAGCCATCAGCTATAATATAAGTAAGGAAGTGATCCATTGAAAATTTTAATTGCCCCCGATTCATTCAAAGGATGCATGACGGCAAAAGAAGCTTGCGAGGCAATCGAAAAAGGACTTAAAAACATCGACGCCGATGCGCAAATCGTCAAAGTCCCGATGGCAGACGGCGGTGAAGGCACTGTTCAGGCTCTGGTCGATGCTTTAAACGGAAAAATCATCACAAAAAAAGTCACCGGTCCTTTAAATAAGCCTGTGACTGCCTTTTATGGCCTGATCGAACAAAAACGGCTCGCCGTAATCGAAATGTCTGCAGCAAGCGGTATTCAATTCGTCAATCATGACACGGCTGATCCGCTGCATGCGACGACCTACGGAACTGGAGAACTTATTTTAGATGCGCTGCAGCGAGGTGCAGAAAAATTCATCATCGGTCTGGGAGGTTCTGCCACTAACGATGGCGGTGCCGGAATGGCGCAAGCGCTTGGCGTCCGTTTTTTGGACGAAAACAATCAGGAATTGCCTGTTGGCGGAATTGCGCTTGAAAAACTCGTTCGAATCGACCAAACGCAGATGTCGCCTTTGCTTGACAAAGCAACGTTTTCGATTGCATGCGACGTTTCATGTCCATTGACCGGAAAAAACGGCGCAAGCATCGTCTTCGGTCCGCAAAAAGGCGCCAATGAGACAGAAGTCAAGCTCCTTGATAGCGCACTTGCTCACTATGCAGACATCGTTGCTCCCGAATTAAAAAACACTTTTGGAGCCGGGGCTGCCGGCGGATTGGGCTTTGCCATGATGGCCTTTTTAAATGCAGTGCCAAATCCAGGCGCTGATCTGGTAATTGATGCGGTCGGTCTGAACGAAAAATCATCTGATTGCGATTTGGCAATCACCGGAGAAGGAAGCATCGATTTTCAAACAGCATTCGGAAAAACGCCGATGGCCGTTACTGAATGCGTCAAAAAAAACTCGCCAAACTGTACTATCGTCGGCTTGTGCGGACATTTGGGAAAAAACGTTGACGTGCTTTACGAAAAGGGCTTCGATGCTTTGTTTCCGATCGTTTCTGGTCCTCAATCGCTTGAAGAAGCAATGAAAAACGGCGAACTGAATTTGACAAGAACGGCAGAAAACGTCTTAAGGCTGATCAAGCGAACTAAATTTTCAATTTAGGCCAAAATCCTGTATAATTAAACTATCAATTCTTTACTAGGAAAGGTGAAATCGGATGGAGATCTCGGAAAAAGCACCGGCTAAATTAAATTTCAGCCTAGATACCCCATTTCGTCACCCGGACGGAAATCCCGAGTGGAAAATGGTCATGATTGCCGTTGACCTTGCCGACTACGTTCACATCAAGACCAAAACGGATTCAAAAGACATCACCGTCAGAACAGATACCGGGTTTTTGCCTTGTGATGAACGCAACCTGGCCTTTCAAGCTGCCAAAAAACTGCAGCAGCTTTTCCACAAAAATGAAGGCGTCGAAATCACGATTGATAAAAACATTCCCGTTTCTGCCGGAATGGGCGGCGGATCATCCGATGCGGCCGCCGTTTTGCGCGGTTTGAACAAACTGTGGAACCTTAGCCTTGAAAAGAGTCAATTGGCTAAAATCGGGCTCGAGATTGATTCTGACGTTCCTTTTTGCATCTATAGCGAGCCCGCGCTTGTTACCGGCAAAGGAGAAATCATTACCCCGATCGGTGATCTTGAACCAATGTGTTTAGTAATTGCCAAACCGCACGACAGCGTCTCAACGCCGTCCATTTTGAAGAAAATCGACTATTCAAAAATCGTCCATCAAAACGTTGATGGCGTTTTAGACGCAATTTCCAAACGAGACTATACGGAGATGACCAAGAAAATGGGCAATGCGCTTGAACCGATTACGGCTGAAAGACACCCCGATATTTGGAAAATCAAGCAAAAAATGCTGAATTTCGGTTGCGATGCAGCACAGATGAGCGGATCTGGGCCGACAGTTTTTGGCGTTTGCCGCAAATACCAGCGAGCTGTCCGCGTCTATAACGGTCTTCGCGGTTTTTGCAATGAAGTTTATATCGTCAGACCATTTTCTCTTAAAGAATAACAAAAGAAGCCAGAAAAAATGTGCCTCAAACTAAAACCAGGATAGTTTGCACTCAATTGCAAATTTCATCCTGGTTTTTTCGTAACCGGAAACTGGAATTTAAGGACGGCTCTCAAAGAATGGCTTTTGCCAACAAACCCGTCTTGACGCACAGTTTGAACGGATGATACACGGCACTGCGTTTGAAAAAACAGGTTTCCATGTCTCAAAATTGAAAAAATGCCGGACAAAACCAGTCGCAAATCGACCGCATTGTTCGGCACCCACTTCCAAAGAGAAACGTGACTTTTTTTCAAAGCCCCGTTTTATTCATACAGCATCTTCATGATTTTTTTCAAATCTCGACAATCGTATTGACCAGGCGCAGATTCTTGACCGTAGCTGCCAAAAGTTGCGCAAGAACCGGTCAGAAGTCCCGCAACGCGACTGAATGACCCTAATTTTCCCATCGACATCGTAATAAGAGGAATGTTCAGATTCTCAAAAGATTTGGCAGAAGCAAGCATCAGGTTCAAAACATCCTGAATCGACTTCGGCATCACGGCAAGTTTGGCAATATCAGCACCGCAGCTTTGCATCTCGCCTAAAATCGAGATCATCTTGTCGACAGTCGGAGTCTTGTCAAAGCTGTGACTGCTGACGATCGTTTTAACGCCGTGACTTTTTGCAGCCTCAAGCAGGCTTTGAACCAAAGGCTTTCCTTTTGCCAGCTCAATATCGCACGCGTCGCATTCCCCTTCCAAAAGAAACCTGCTGACCGTTTCCGCATATTCTTCGTTTGTTCCTTCAAATTTGCCACCGTCTTCTTTTGTTCTGATCGTAAAAATAAACGGCATGTCCCCTAGCACGTCCCTAAGTTTCCTGGCAACTTTTACAATCTCGGAAACGGCGTGATGCTTTTCAAACAAGTCGACTCGCCACTCTGCCAAATCACAAATTCCCTGATTAAGCTCCTTGGCTTGAGCGATAATTTTTTCTTCGGTCGCACCGGTAATCGGCACGATGATTTTAGAATTTCCGTCACCTAGTTCGACGTTTCTCAACCTAACCGTTTTCACATTTTCACCTCATCAAAAACCTGCTTTTTCACATATTCAATCGGCATCTTTTGATTGCACCACAATTCAAACGCAGCCGCCCCCTGATTCAAAACCATCCCCAAGCCGTTAATCACGTGCCTGACGTTCGCTTTTTTCGCAACCTTCATCAGTTTGGTAGTCCTCGGTGCGTACACGATATCACATACCGCCATGTCTTCGTGAAACCATGCAGGATCCTCAATAAGACTCATTTCTTCCAGCGGAACCATCCCGACGCTTGTCGCATCGCAATAAACGTCCGCAGTTTCCAAAGATTTCCTGAAATCCTCCTTATCGTTCAGGTCATGCATCGTTACTTTGCAATCGGTTTCCTGATTGATTTTTTCGGCCAATTTTTCAGCATTTTCAAACCGGGCGTTTTTGCGATTGAAGAATGCAATTTCATAAAATCCATCCAATGCGGCCTGCGTTGCAATCGCCGTTCCTGCTCCGCCGGCGCCGGCCAGAACGAGCTTTTTTCCTTTAACTTCGATTCCTTCATCAATCAGAGACTGAACGAAACCGATTCCGTCCGTATTATGTCCGGTCAAAATGCCGTCATCGTTGACAATCGTATTGACCGCCTGGATGATTTCGGCAGCCGGTGACAGTTTGTCCATGTACTGAACGACCGCTCTTTTATTTGGCATCGAAACGTTTGCCCCGCGCATCTTGAGCACCCTGATTGCATCAACTGCGCCTTTAATCGTGTCAGTATCAACGTCAAAACTCAAATACGCATAATTGATCCCGAGCTTGTCAAATGCAGCGTTGTGCATCGCCGGTGAGATTGAATGGCGGCAAGGGCTTGCCAAAAGTCCCAAAAGCACTGTATTTGCATCGATCATACGTGACATCCAAACACCCCCGAAGTATTTTAAAAAGCTTCAATTTCCATGTCATCTTTTCAGAATTTTATATGTTGAGTTTAATAATCAATAGTAATTAAATTAAACCACCATTAGAACGATTAGTCAAATCGAAGGAAAACGTGCTTTTCATCGAAAAACGTTCATGATAGCTGCAAGATTAATGCAAAAATATGCATAAATATGTTACAATACATGTATAATAAGGTTTTGGGGAGAATTTTTATGGACGAACAAAAAAACAAAGACAGGATCATGCAGGTTGCAATAGAACTTTTCCAAGAAAAGGGTCCAAAATTTACGATGGATGAACTTGCATCAGCTCTTAAAATGAGCAAAAAGACATTGTACGTTTATTTTACTGATAAAGAAGATCTTTTCCACCATGCGGTTGATCACATTTTTGACAGCATTACCGATGCCAAATCAAAAATCATTACCGACGAAACGATTGAACTCAGGGAGAGAATCATCGAAACGCTGCAGGTGTTGCCAAGTCAGTACCGACATGTTGATTTCAGGCAGCTGTATATGCTGAAAGACAAATATCCAAGAGTTTACGAACATCTTTCCAAACGCTTGGAATCAAACTGGGAAACAACGATCGAACTTCTTGAAAAAGGACAAAGAGAACATGTCTTGCGTGATTTTTCAATTCCCGTTTTCAAAACGATATATGAATCAACGCTTGAACATTTTTTTGAGCGCGACGTTTTAAAAGCCAATCACATCTCTTACCCTGATGCTTTAAGGGAAGTCGTCGAAATCATCATGAACGGAATTTCTGAATAAACAAAAACAAGGTTTCGGCTATTCCCATCATGGAAGGCGATTGTCATGCATATAAAAAACCGGATCAGATTTGCGATTGATTGCAAATCTGATCCGGTTTTTCAATTTGAAGCATAGTTCTTCCCCAGCTCATTCTTGCGTATAAAAAGACGCTGCGCTTTAAACAGTCGCAGCGCTTATTTTCATCATTATCGATTAGCCTTAGATTTCGGAGGCAAAATCAAGTTTAATGTTGTTGGTTAAAACATCCGTATAACTGTAGGATACGCGTTCAACCGAATTTTTCCCGTCGTCGTCAAGTTCGACGATGAATATTGCCGGAAACGTTTCTTTTAGGACACCGTGGCACCTGTTCACCTTCTTACGTCCGATATGAGACGTAATCGTCAAACTGGCACCAATACAACTATCAAGTTTATTCTTAATATCAGCTAATCTATTTGGCATGACTTCACCCTCCCGTGAAACAATTATAACATAGTTTCACAGCAAAAACAATATTATACCACATCACTAAAACGACTTCAATAAACTATTTCTAATTTTAATTTAGTTTTTCTGCAAACAAATTGTCAGCAAGGCGCACCATCTGCGAAATGCTCAGGCGTTCAGCCCGTACAGACTTTTCTATCTCTGCATTTTTAAGAGCATGTTCAATTTTTTCCTTTGTCGAAGGATCTTTGCCATACAACCCTTGCAGATTGTTCCACAGACTCTTTCTTCGATGAAGAAAAATTCCCTTGACCATCTTTTTAAAAAACGGTTCATCAACCGGAACATTCGGCTTTTCATCTTTACGATTTAAAGCGATGATTGCCGAGTCGACTTTTGGCTGCGGCATGAACACTGTTTTCGGCACGATAAATGCAATTTTGGCATCCATTTCATACTGAACGGCGACAGAAAGGGAACCATAGTCCTTTGTCCCCGGTTGGGCTGCCAAACGATCAGCAACTTCTTTTTGCATCATGACGACGATCGTTTCGAAATCAACGTCAACCTCAAGCAGATGCATGACGATCGGCGTCGTTATATAATACGGTAAATTGGCAACCAGCTTGATTTTGTGCCTGCCGTCAAAATTTTGGGCGATAAGTTCTTTCAAATCGGCTTTTAAAACGTCCTGCTCCACGATCTTAACGTTATCGTAAGGCGAAAGCGTTTCAGAAAGAACGGGTATCAGTCGCGAATCAATTTCCAAAGCCATCACTTGATGTGCGCTTTTGGCAAGCTGTTCCGTCAATGCCCCGATTCCAGGGCCGATTTCGATCACGTCGTCTTCTTCTCCGACCTCTGCCGCAGCGACAATCTTTTTTAAAATATTCAAGTCGGTCAAAAAGTTTTGCCCGAGACTCTTTTTAAAGGTCAGGCCATATGTTTCCATAATGGCGCGCGTCCTTGCTTTCGAAGCTATTTCAGGTAATTCGTTGCTCATTTCACTTCTCCTCTTCAAGATGTTTCAATGCTTCTTCAAATTCTTCCTGGGTAATCTGAAAAAGGTTCAGTCGTTTTTGCAGCTGCTTTCCGTTTACGTACCCGATTCTCAGATATTCGCATAATTGTCTTCTGCGCTCTTTGGCTCCTGACCCGTCGATCAAACCTGCCGAAAACAGATCCGATCTTGTAATCGTCTCTTCAGCATCAGGTTCTTCGGTATAAAGATTGCGCAATGCTTCTCGAATCGCTTCCGGAGAGGCGTGTTCGACCCCAAGGCTTCCTTTATGGTCGGGCACTGCGTCGCGCCTGTTTAAAAACGCGTGTTTCACTCCCGGAACTGCTTCTTGAATAATTTTTCTGATTTTTTCGCCTGAAAAATCCGGATCGGTAAACACGATTACGCCGCGTTTTTCCTGCAATTCTTCAATTTGCTCCAGCGTTTCGTCGCTGATTGCGGATCCTCTTGTTTCAAGCGTGTCCGCGTTTACCGCCATATTGATTCTTTTCGTATCGTCCTTTCCTTCAACGACGATAACTTCTCTGATTTTCATTTTATCCATTGATTCTCAAGACCCTCTTCGTATTCTCATAAGTTTTTTCGGCCAGATCTTCTGCCGAAATTCTCAACTCTTTGGCAATGAACTCAAGCGTATAACGCGTCATCAAGGGCTCATTCATCCTCCCGCGAAACGGCATCGGAGTCAGATACGGCGCATCGGTTTCAACCAGCATTCTGTCAAGCGGAGTGCGTTTGATTGCTTCTCTGACTTCTGATGCGTTCCCAAAAGTGCATACTCCGCTATAAGAAAGCATAAAGCCCAAATCAAGAAATTTCTCTGCCCAAGCCGCATTACCGTTAAAACTGTGCATGATTCCGCCGTTTTTGGCCGCATCGGTTTTCTTTAAAATTTCATAACAGTCTTCGATCGAATCGCGATTGTGGATCGATATCGGCAAATGCAGAGTCTGAGCCAATTCAATTTGGCGATTCAAGGCTTCAAACTGGGCTTTCTTTGGCGTGTCGCAATGGTAATCAAGCCCGATTTCTCCGACGGCAACCATTTTAGGATGACTCAGATATTGCTTCATTGCAAGCTCATAATCATGATCGTAAAGCTGCGCATTTTCCGGATGACAGCCAATTGCGCCATAGACTTCAGGAAATTTTTCCAACAGTTCCATTAACTTGTCAGCACTTTCCTGATCATATGCCAATACCAGCATCATGTTCACGTCAAGTGCTCTTGCACGCCAAACGACATCCGGCAAATCATTTGCAAATTCTTTTGAATTAATATGCGTATGCGAATCAAATATGTTCATTTGCCTATCCTTTCTGTAAAATCTTATCACTTAATTATATCTTAAATCGCTCAGTTAATGAAGTTTAACAAAAAAGACCGGACAATCCCGGTCTTTTGATTATTTAAGATTTTAGCCAACGAGCGATCCGGCCGGAATTTCATCAGACACGGTGATCAGTTTGACTGTCTTGCCTTCATCATATTCGCCCGACAAAAGCATCCCCTGGCTGACCTGTCCCATCATCATGCGTGGCTGAAGGTTGGTTACGGCAACGACCTTTTTGCCGATGAGTTCTTCCGGATTCGGATACCACTTGGCAATTCCGGAAAGAATCTGGCGATCGCCGTCATCGCCTGCATCCAGGCGGAATTTAAGCAGTTTGTCAGATCCTTCGACTTTTGAGACATCTTTGATTTCGGCAACTTTGAGTTCGACTTTGTCAAATTTGTCAAAACGAATTTCCTTTTTCGTCAAATTCAGAGTCGTTGTTTCCGGATCGAACGTCTTGGCAGCTTTTTCAGCCATTGCCTTGCGACCCTTGGCCTTTTCGTTTTTGGACATCTTCGACTTGATATATTCGATTTCTTCTTCAACGTCAAGACGAGGGAAAATCGGCGTTCCTTTTTCGACAACCTTGATTCCGGATGGGAATGCAAAGAAATCCAATCCTTTGATATCCATATTTTCTTCAGGCAATCCGAGTTGTCTAAACATCTTCTTTGGCGCATGCGTCATCACCGGTTGGAGTAAAATGGCAATCACGCGCAAACTTGCGGCAAGGTGCGCCAAAACGCTGTCGAGTTCATTGGCTTTTGATTCATCTTTTGCCAATGCCCATGGTTCGGTTTCATCGATGTATTTGTTCGTCCTGGAGACAAACTTCCAAAGCTTCTCCAAAGCAACCATAAAGTGTGCTTGTTCGAGTTCGGATTCGTAACCCTTCAGTGCTTCTTCAAAGGCATCTTCAAGGCTCTTGTCAAATGCAGTGACTCCGGAAACGAGCTCAGGCACGTTGCCGCCACGATACTTGTTGATCATCGCAACCGTCCGGTTGAGCAAGTTTCCAAGATCGTTGGCCAAGTCGTAGTTGATGCGATTTACGAAATCTTCCGGCGTGAAGATGCCATCGTTTCCATAAGGAACGGCTCTGATGAGATAATAGCGCAAAGCATCCAAGCCATAGCGTTCCACGATCATTTCAGGATAAACGACGTTTCCTTTCGACTTGGACATCTTGCCATCTTTCATAAGCAGCCAGCCGTGTCCCAAAACATGTTTTGGCAACGGCAAATCAAGCGCCATCAAAATAATCGGCCAGTAGATCGTATGGAAACGAACGATTTCCTTGCCGACCATATGAACGTCGGCCGGCCAGTACTTGTTGAACAATGAATCATCATCGGACCCGTATCCGAGTGCCGTAATATAGTTGCACAAAGCATCGATCCAAACATAGATGACGTGCTTGGGATTGCTTGGAACCGGAATGCCCCAATTGAAACTTGTCCGCGTCAGCGCAAGATCCTCAAGTCCTGGATTGATAAAGTTGTTCAGCATTTCGTTCTTGCGCGTTTCCGGCATGATAAAGTCAGGATGCTCATTGTAATACTCGACCAAACGATCGGCATATTTGCTCATCCTGAAGAAGTAGCAGTCTTCTTCGACAAGTTCGACTTCGTGACCGGAAGGAGCCTTGCCGCCGATCATCTTGCCGTTTTCATCACGATAAACTTCGGCCAGTTGCGATTCGGTAAAGTATTCTTCATCAGAAACGGAGTACCAGCCCTTGTATTTTCCAAGATAGATATCGCCTTTTTTAAGCAGTTTTTCAAAAATTTGCTCAACTGCTTTGACGTGGTAATCATCCGTCGTGCGAATAAACTTATCATTGCTGATTTCAAGCTGTTTCCAAAGTTTCTTGATTGATTCCGCCATGCTGTCGACGTATTCTTGAGGAGTCATATTTAATTCTTCAGCTTTTTCTTCAATTTTCAGACCATGCTCAT
The DNA here is from genome assembly GCF_000224985.1 of Ligilactobacillus ruminis ATCC 27782. Classification (NCBI taxonomy): domain Bacteria; kingdom Bacillati; phylum Bacillota; class Bacilli; order Lactobacillales; family Lactobacillaceae; genus Ligilactobacillus; species Ligilactobacillus ruminis. The sequence goes on along the minus strand of NC_015975.1, from coordinate 482,261 downwards.
CGGTTCCCGTCAAGAAGAAAACGTCAAATCCTTGCAGACGCTTGTAGCGCGCCAAAACGTCACACGCAATCGTCGTATACGAGTTGCCGATGTGGAGCTTGCCAGACGGATAGTAAATCGGTGTTGTAATATAGAATGTCGGTTTTTCAGCCATTGTCATTCATGTCCCTTCCAAACAATTTTTAAATATCATTTTCTAATTAAAATTTCAGATAGTACAAGTATAACATAGAATAAGCTAGAATTTATATGTTATTTTTTGTCCAGCGAATCAAGCCACTTGATCATGATTTCGGCGACCTTTTCTTGTTGCTGCTGCGTTGAAATTTTAGCCTTGTTGTCGCCTTTTTGCGTCGTATATGCGCCGAATCCCGAGTGATTTCCGCCTTGAATGACTTCCTTCACTGCATTTCCAGGCAAAAAACGGTTGTTTTCCTTCAAGCGCTCCTTCCTGATGACGCCGTCACGACTGGCCGTAATCTGCAATACGGGAATTCCGGTCTTCGACAAATCTCCCTTTTCATCAGCATAGCTTGCCATCAAAAAAACGCCTTTCAAATTCTTTTGGTGTTTCCTTTCGGCAGCATATCTGGCTGCGCACACCCCGCCAAGCGAATGGCCGCCAATCACGTAGCCGCCTTTTTTGTCGATCTGGTCCGCTCGATTGACTGAAAGCAATGCATAATCCAGCGGAAAATGCGCAATCGCTACCGGATAGCCGTTTTCAGAAACTTTTTTTGCCCAAACGCCGTAACTTTCAGGTTCAACCAATGCCCCCGGATAAAAAATGACGAGAGGCTTTTTGCTTCCTTCAAAATACGTGAAATTCTCCTTTGCCTTTGCGCTTTTTACAGCATCTCTGGCCTGCATTTCAGGATAGTAGACTTGATTTTTCAGCGACAGCAATATCAAACAGACGATTGCAAAAATCAGACCGCCGATCGTTAAACGTTTTCTGCTCTTTTCGGACATGTTATTCCTCACTTCTTTAAATCGACTTCTTCAAAAACTTCTTTGGCATTCCCGATGATCAACTCTGCGTTTTCAGGCAGCGGAATCTTTTCTTTGTTGACTGCCACGATTTTCGCATCCTTTGAAGCGTATTCAATCAGGCCAGCAAAAGGATACACCGCAAGGGACGTGCCACAAACGACGATAAGGTCCGCATTCGAAACGATTTCGATTGCTCTTTCCAAAACCTCTCTTCTGATTGGTTCTTCGTAAAGCACGATGTCGGTTCTCAAAATACCGCCGCAACCTTCATGATGCATGTCTTCCAAGTACTTTGACCACTCAATGCTTCGTCCGCATTTTTGGCAAAACACGCGATACAGGCTTCCGTGAAACTCAACCAGGTCTTTTTGAGGCGTCCCCGCTTTTGAATGCAGTCCGTCAACGTTTTGCGTAATGACGCAAGCGTTCTTTTCCTTGGCAAAAAGCGCCATTTTTTCGTGAATCACGTTCGGCTTTGCCTGCGGATAAAACATCTTTTCCTTGACAAATTGATAATGACGCTCAGGTTCTTTTCTCAAACAGGTTGCGCTGAGCAAATATTCCGGCGTCTGTCCGTCAGAATAAAGTCCGTTTTTCGAACGATAGTCAGGAATTCCCGAAGCAGTCGAAACGCCGGCTCCGGTCAAGAAGACGATGTGCGAAAAAGAGTTCAACAGTTCATTCAGCTCACTCATCGCGGTTTTCCCTCATTTCTTCTAAAATCTCCTTGGCATGGACCGAGTCGCGCACTTTTCTTTTTTCCATCTCTTTGACCAGGAACTTTGTTTCATCAGCCGTTGCGCCGACGCTTTTAGCCAATGATTTAAGCTGCAGCCGCATATGACCTTTTTGGATGCCGTCGGTCACTAATGCATAAAGAGCCGCCAGATTCTGCGCAAGCCCCAAAGAACAAACGATTTCTCCGAGCGTTTTGGCATCTGCATTTTGCAAAATCTGCCGATTGACCGAAACGAGCGGCACAATCGAAATCGAACCGCCAACCGATCCGAGCGCAAGCGGCAGCGTCAATTCTCCTTCAAGGACTTGCTTTTTTTCGTCATAATTCCACGTTGAAAGTCCGCGATATCTTCCGCTTCTGGCAGCATAAGCGTGCGCTCCTGCTTCAACCGCACGCCAATCGTTTCCGCTGGCCAAAACACAAGCATCGATGCCGTTCATGATGCCTTTGTTATGAGTTGCGGCACGATAAGGATCAAGTTGCGCCACCCTGCTGGCCTGGGCAATTTTTCTGGCAATCTCGCATCCGTCAACGCCGTTTTTGGCCAACGTCTCGACACCAATGCTGCATTTGGCAGAAACAAGCGAATCCGTTGCATAATTTGACAAAATTGCAAACAAGACGTCTGCTTTGAGCTTTGCCTTCAAAAATTCCGCCGTTGCTTCAAGCATCGTGTTCAGCATGTTGGCGCCCATTGCTTCCTTGACGTCTACCGCCAAATACAGTGCTAGCAAATCATCCGCAAGAATTTTGAGTTTGACGGATCGTGCTCCGCCGCCGCGCCGAACAATCGAAGGATGCGCATCGTTTGCAACTTTCAAAATGTCTTTTTCAAGCAGTTCCAATTCTTTTTGCATTTCAGAGACATCGCTGACGTTTTCCAAAACAACCTGGCCAATCATCAGCCGGCTTTTGGTCTCAGCCTTAAACCCGCCTGATTTTTTGACGATCGAACCGCCGTGACTTGCAGCAGCAATCACGGAAGGCTCCTCGGTTGCCATCGGAACCAGATATTCGATTCCGTTGACGACCAGATTAAGTGCCACCCCTTCAGGAAGATGATACTCTGAAATGAAGTTTTCAATCATCGTTTCGCCAAGTTCCGGGTTTTTGGCACCGTCTTTTAAAATTTTGACCTGTTCATCGGAAATCGTATGCTTATTTAAAATTTCGAGTCGTTCATGCCACGTTTTGCGATAGTATTTTTCGAATCCTTGCATTTGATTGCCCCCTGTCCTTCGATTATTATATAATATTGTCGAGTCAGTTCATAGTTTCGGAGGAATTTAAATGAAGCCCAAAAAAATCCTGGCGGCACTCTTTGCTGCATTTTTTATCATGCTTTTTCCAAGCAACGCCAATGCAAGCATGACGGTCGGCATCTTGAAAGACAACGCCCCTTACAGCACTTTTTACCATCGAAAAGCTCGTGGACTGGAGCCGGAACTTGCCAAAAAAATGACGGACGACTCCGTCATATTCAGGGCATATGATACCAGAAAACAACTCGAATCGGCATTGAAGAAACGCCGAATTCAAATCGCATTCGGTTCAATCGATGCATTTAACGTCAACCAGGACGTTTTTGACGTTTCAGAACCGTATCTTTACGAACCAAACGTCTTGTTCAGACGATCCGACGGCAAAAGGAAAACGATCAAAAAGCTTGCAAATAAGCCGGTCGGAATGCTTAAGGACGGCAATCAGACCTATCTTTTAAAAAACGTGCTTCTTAAGCCGCGTTCTTTCAAAAACATCAAAACCATGGACAAGGCACTTGCAGACGGAAAAATTTATGCTGCGATTTTGAGCGACTACGACTATTCGAATTATCTTAAAGATCACCCTGAACACGTCAAAGCCGCTGATGCGACAAATGATGAACAAACGGCAGAGCTTTTCGTCAAAATCAGCGATCCGGCCATTACCTCGTCGCAGTTTGTCGCAGTTACGTACAAAAATGAAAAACTTTTGACAAAAATCAACAGCGCCATCGTTTCCATGCATGATGACGGCACGCTCCAGGAACTGTCGCAAAAATACCTGAGCAAAGACATCTCATTGCAATAAATTTTTGCTTTTTATAAGACCGCAGCTAAGGTTGCGGTTTTTTTATTATTGCGCTGAATCAGGTTATTCAACTTTTCGTTAAGGAAAATTCAGCGCTGACAACAAGCACTGCATTAAAACGTTTCGAATTTCTTGCGGTGTCTCTGCGGATTACGGACAAATCGGCCAAAATGGGCACTTTGTCCGTAAATTTGAGTGAAATCTTGGCGTGCCAACCAGAACAAGAAAAAAACCGCGCCATCATGAAGTGCAATAAAAAAGTTAGACAAAATTAAACAATTAAGCTGTCATGGCATGATTTCGGTATTCTACCGGAGTCATGCCTTTTGTTTTTAAAGAAACCCGTTCGTAATTAAAGAAATGGATGTAGTCTTGAACCATCATTTGAAATGCAGTAATGTCTTCAAATAATGGTAGCCCATCCAGCAACTCAGTTTTCAGTATGTGGAAAAAGCTTTCCACTGGTGCGTTATCCAGACAATGTCCCTTACGAGACATACTTTGAACAAAGTGATGGTTAGCCAATCTTTGAGTATAGTAAGGCAACTGATACTGCCACCCCTGATCCGAATGAATCAAGGGACAGGCATGATCAGGAAGATTCCTGATTAATTCATCCACAGTCCTTGTAATTAAATCTGAATTCGGGTGAAGGCTGATCTGACATGCCAGAACTTCCTTACTGGCCTCATCAGTCATCACCGAAAGGTAAGCCCAGGTTTGATTAGCAAGACGGACCTGACTGACATCTGTATGGCACACCTGATAGGGTTTTGTCGCGCAAAAGTTCTGATGTAACCGGTTAGGAGCAAGATGACCTACGGTACCTCGATAGGACGAATACTTTCGATTTTGATGACGGTTGTAGATGGTTACCTGAATGTCCAGGTCACGCATTAGCCTCCGAACGGTATCACCGGCCAGATGAATTCCCAGACGTTCCAATTCAACTTGAATTCGTCGATAACCGGCAGTGAAACGATTTCTCATGGAATACTTCTGCGCAATAATCATCATCTGCCTTTTAACTTCATGATACTTGTCAAACTTATTACTGATGCGCTTACGTTCATCGTAGTAAGTTGCCCGTTTCAACTCTAATTTAGACAGTAAGTCATTAAGCCTGAAACGTTCAGCTTTAGGCATTTGTAACTGTTCGGCCCTGATCTGGTCAAGAATCATCGTTTTCCGTCGTGCTTTGAGTTCCAGAACAGGGCCGCCGCTTTTTTTAATATGGCTGCGTCCAGACGTGCATCATACAATTCTTTCTTTAGCTTGATAATTTCAGCCTTCAGCCGCTCATTTTCGCTCAATTCTGATGATGTTGGTTTCTTTTCCGGGTGTTTTGGTGATTTCATTTGTTTTGGCTTCCTTCCCTTTTGATGAGGACGCAAAGCTTCTATACCACCCGTTTTAAATAGTGTCCTCCAATGGGATACTTGACCTGGAAGCAGATCAAACCTGGCAGCAACTTCAGCTATGGTTACCTCATGTGTTTGATAATAGTCTATCACAGCCAGTTTAAAATCAGTGTCAAATATTCTCTTATTTCTACTATGACGAATTTTACCTTGAAGTCGATATGTTTGAATCCAGCTTCGAACAACCCTTGAATTGAGGTTGTATTCTCGAGCTAATTGGATACTCGTTGCCATTCCCTGATTATATTTACTAATAATTTCCGCTTTCAGTTCCGGACTGTACTTTGCCATAAAAAATACCCCACAATCATTAGACTACTTTGTCTAACAATTATAGGGCACTTCAATCATTGGCACGGATTTTAAATATTATTCTGTTGCGTACGAGGCTGAGAGTTCGGCTCCACACCTTGTTTTACTTTGCCAAATTAAAGTGTTTTTCAACTTTTGCAACGATTTCATCAATTGCGCCGGCATGGTCCAAATCAATGTCGGACACGATTTTTGCTCCTTCAAGGCGGCCGGCAATCGCATTTTCATATTGCTTTGGAACAACAGTCACGCCATCCTTGCGGTACGTTCCCCTCAAAGCATGACCATCATATTCGATTGGGGAAACTTCAAAGTTTGCACCCAGACTGTCTGCCAATTTATCGATCTTTTCTTGATCAAACACGGTTGAACCTTGATTGACGTAGCCCATTTCAAGCGAAGCGGGAACAACAACGTTTACAGCAAATTTTTCATTCATATTATTCATTCCTCCAAACCTTTAAAGCTTAATGACAAGTTCAATGTTAACGCTTTCAACAGAAATAGTCAACTCCTGGATAAAACGTTTTCATCAAAAATAGCAACAAAATTAGCGGGCTCTGCATTTGGCAAAAAGAGCCTCATGTATCAAAATTAAAAAATACCGAACAAAGTCGGCGCAAATTGACCTGTACTATGTCCTGTCAAGTATACAGTTCAAATATAAAATTTTAACTAACAAGATACGGCTTGATTGCAGAACTGTTCTGTGGTCAGGCCGTTTTTTGACGCATAGGCACGTTTCCTGTTGAAATAGTCTATTGCTCCCTGAACTAATGTTTCAAGCTCTTCAAGGTTGGCAGGCCGCGGATGATGATCCATCCAGATGTGCTTGAAATCGTTCCACCAGCGTTCCATAGGTGAATTCTCCCATGGATGCCCTGGATGAGACATGCTGTGAACACATTTATTCTCTGTCAGATAATTATTGAAATCCATTGAACAGTATGCTGCTTCGCGGTCCGTGTGAACCATCGGATGAGCGTCCGGCTCGTCTTCAAACGCCCGCTTGAAGGTGTCGATTACAGCCGACGATGTCTCTGTTTCCGAAATGTTGTAACTTAATGCATAACGGCCGTATAAGTCCAGAACAACATGCACTCTTGCCTTGTGACCGGAGTTGCCGTACTTGATTTCAGTAGTGTCAGTAACCCAGACTTCATTTTTTCCTTTCCTGTCGAACTGTCCCTTCAACAGGTTGTCATTGATGTATTTTTCGTGTCTCTTGATACGGTTGCGTTTCTTTCTTCTCACGTTGGATGTGATTCCGTTGCTTCTCATACAGTTGGTGACGCGCTTGAGACCGGCCTTGAAGTACAGCCTGTTTTCCGAGGCCAGCTGCGTGGTCATTCCCAGATAGCCCAGAGTACCCTTGTGTTCCTTCTCCAGATCCATAATTGCTGAAAGAAGGTCTGACTGTTCCTGTTGCTTATTACTTGAAACTTCCCATACCCAAAATGGGATTTGTTCTTTGAAAACTCAATAATACAGGCAATGAAATAGTTAACCGATAGCAAGTGTCGTCTTTGTTAAGACATGCTGAAGAAAGATCGGCAAGCAATCTACAAACAGGCTTATGAACATCTGGATTTGATCCCCTGTGACTTGAAACACTGCGTACAAACTTTCGATCATTGTTTCCAAGATAATTTGTAAAGACTCCGAGAAAGTAATGTCAGCGAGCTCGTCTGACATAAAGAAAAATATCTCTCCGAGTGTTCGATAATCTTCATCTTTTCGTTGTTCCAATGCAATCATGAAGTATCTTGTGAAGACGATAGCGATGTGTTGGGAAATTCCTACTACGCCTTTTCTATAGATCCAGAGGTTCGTGCTTTTATCGGTACCCTCGATAAGAATCTGGTAGGTAAGATCGTGAACTTTGGATCTGCTGCCATGCTGAATTCCACATATAAGAAGGTGAAGGCAGAAGCTGACAAAGTCGGTATTCCTATGGATGCGAAGGAATTCCACTGCACGGATGAATTCAAGGGCCTTCACAAGGGTAGACCAAACGCAAACGATTTGAAAGCTGCTACAGAGTTTGCCAAGGAGATGATGCGCTGACATAAGATACGGCAATGATTCCATGCCTGTATAAGGAGCTTGACTCTTACTGTCAGTAAGAGTAGACTAGAATTCGTTGTGTACTTATCCCGTGAGGATGTGCAGGAATTTGCATATGAAATATGCCGGTTTCGTTGATGCCGATTCTGTTCTCTTACCTCATGGGACAAGTTAAAATGTTGGACTACATGAACGGAGACTCGCTATGGAAAAACGAACAGGTTTGACAGGAAGTACTTTAAAGATTATTGCTTTGATTTCGATGGTTCTGGATCATATAAGCCGGATTGTTCTGACCAATGGTATTATGATGCGTGCAACCTATGGTCAGATTTCCAATTCACAATGGTCTACATTAGAAACCGTTGCAGATGTTACATCTACGCTCGGAAGAATTGCTTTTCCTATTTTCTGTTTTCTGATTGTGGAAGGGTTTGTTCATACACATAACCTGTTTAAATACATGCTTACGATGCTTGGGTTTGCGCTCCTGTCGGAAGGTGTGTATGATTATGTCTGTTCCGGAAGCATCTTTTCTATTGAGCAGCAGAATGTTATGTTCGAATTCCTTCTGGCACTGGTGATGCTGTTTCTATTAAGACAGTTGCAGAAGATTCCCAAACTTCCAAAGGTTCCTGAGATTATAGGAGACTTGCTGGTAGTGTTTCTTTTTTCAGTGCTTTCTGAACAGTTCTATCTTGATGGTGGTATGTATGGAATCCTGCTGATTGCAGTGTTCTATTTCTTTCGTTCATATAAGAAGACAAGGTTTGTGGCGGCTATTCTTGTGTTTTTAATATCGGCATGCCATATAGTCCTTGGCGGTTTTGTTTTTAATTGGGATAATATTCTGGATCTGACAGTAGCCGCAGAGATTGTCTCACTGATTCCTATATCGTTTTATAATGGGAAGCGTGGATTGAGACAGAAGTACTTCTTCTATGTATTTTACCCTCTCCATCTGCTGTTGTTGTATGGATGTATGCTTCTTATTATGAGAATGTTGTAACAGATGGATGAAGTCACGAAAAGGCAGGCTCTTATTACGTGAGTTTTGCCTGGAAGATTGCTGACTTTTTGAATATGACTAAAACTTTCCATACGCAAAATGGGATTTGTTCTTTGAAAACTCAATAATACAGGCAATGAAATAGTTAACCGATAGCAAGTGTCGGCTTTGTTAAGACATGCTGAAGAAAGATCGGCAAGCAATCTACAAACAGGCGAACATCTGGATTTGATCCCCTGTGACTTGAAACACTGCGTACAAACTTTCGATCATTGTTTTCAAGATAATTTGTAAAGACTCCGAGAAAGTAATGTCAGCGAGCTCGTCTGACATAAAGAAAAATATCTCTCCGAGTGTTCGATAATCTTCATCTTTTCGTTGTTCCAATGCAATCATGAAGTATCTTGTGAAGACGATAGCGATGTGTGCTGTTAACGCGTCGTAAGAAAGACTATGGCATTCCGTGTTCAGGTTCAGATAAGACTTACAGGTTTTGAAAAATACCTCGATCTACCAACGCTTTCCATAGATCCGAATGATTTCTTCTTCGGAGAGTTCCTGATTCGTGCAAGTGAAAGCTATCCAATCTTTCTTCTTGTTTTTGTTACGAACACACACAATCTTGGCAGGGATCTTTTGCTCTTTGCCAACCATAACATTAACAGAAAGAAGATATTTGCTACGGCCACGACGTTTCCTACAGATTCCAAAGATCTTTTTGATATCCATCATCTTGCCTTCGTATTCATAACGAATACGGGATGACTTTTTGATCATAGCTATTGCATCCAGACCCAGATTCTTCACAGCTACGAGCTGAGATGGATTTGCAAACCAGGTATCGAAGAGAACATAATCCGCGTGATGTCCAGCCTTTAAAGCTTCCTTCAGCAGTTCGAGCATAACAACAGTACCCTTGCTTTGCGCCAGTTTTCTGCGACGTACGGCAAGAGTTCTGTTTTCTTGCAACTGGATCTTTCAAATAAGGTATCGTCTACTACGAATGCATTTACGCGTTTTTCATCCGTAAGAGTTTCAATCGTTCCTGCAACTTTCTGTGAAAGAAGAGACGTAAACCGAAGCCAGTTGATTTTGCTGTTGCTCAGGAACCTGTAGAAGGTGTTCTTGGAAAAAGACTCACGGAAGGAACCGGTTCTCTGCTGCATGTACATACTTCGATCGGCAAAAATATTGCACAGTTTGTACTTGAAGATCTGAATAACTGGAACACCTTTTTCCTTCTGTGAATTACACATACGAAGAAGCTTTCCGATTCCAAACATCGAAAAAAATGAAGAAATCGCATTGAAAAGTTCCTGTCCATCGTTGTCCTGTGGTAGAATTGAATTTGGCATAGATTTGCTCCTTTGTTTGGTTGTTTCTCGTCAATTCAATTATACCAAAGGATCTGGCATCTATGCCTTTTCTATTGCCTTTATTATTGAGTTTTCAAGGTTCAACACACCTTTTCGGTGTGGGAAGTTTTAGTTATTACTTGTTCCACGCTTGAGCCACTTATAGTATGCATCTCTGGTTATACCGACTGTTCTGCACAGTTCACTGATTGACCAGCCGTATTCCTCGTTCAGTTCCCTGATAGTCTTCTGCCTAATTCCTTTTTCGCCTCCCTGTTGCTTATTTCGACTAATTTTTTTTGCGAAGGCTATCTCCATTTCCTGCTGATGAAGTCTGGCCTCGAGAAGTTTGTTTTCCCTCTTCAACCGGTCCATTTCAGTGAGTTCTGATTCCGGTTTTGCCTTTCCCCTGTGGTCACGCAGCGATTCCGGATTGTTGCCGCTTCCGGTGTACTTCCGATACCATCCGTAGACCTGATTATAGCTGACATTGTAATGTTCAGCCGCCCAGTTGTAGTCAACATCGTGTCTTATCAGCTGTTCAATGATTTCCAGCCGTTCGTCAAAAGTTGTCTTTCTGCTCTTCATTCCTGAATCTCGCTTTCCGGATCTGTGATCCTCTAAGATAGATTCATTGATACCCCATAATCCATTGACTCAGCTGGGTACGTCCTCTCAGCCCGTGTCTGATGGCGAACTCTTCAAGCTTCTCATCTGACTTCTGATATTCTTCAACCAGTGATGCCTTGTATTCACTGGAATATGTATTATTTGAATGTGTGGGTTCCAGGCCCTGAATACCCTGATACTTATAGATGAGCTTCCAGGTTCTGATGGTATGGTCTGATATGGAATACAGCCTTGATGTTCTGGTGATTCCCAATGTTTCTGCTTCATGAATGATCATCAGCTTAAAAGCAGCAGAATATTTCGATTTCCTTTCCATATGAAAATGCCCTCCAAGCATACAGTGAATTTTCTTTTTTGCCTGTATACTTAAAGGGCATTATAACCACCACCTTATTCGGCATTTAATTCAATTCAAGAAGTGAACCGGAATTTTCCCCGTCTCTCTTAGTTTATTCTCTCTTAAGCATCGAATACAAGACGCCTTCTCTTACGCCCGACTCGGAAAAAATTATTTCCGGCGTCTGCAGGTACTCGATCAAAAAAATGATTGGCGAAAGCCCCGCAATGATAATATCGGCGCGTTCAGCTTCCGGGCCTAAAATATCCGCACGCTCTTTGCGATCCATTCCGAGCCATTCCGTATAAGTTTCGATAAAAGAATATGCTGACATCGAAACTCCATGGATATTTTCAAGATCCTTTCTTCCCAAGCGCATCAATTCTTTTCTGGCAACGGTTCTGTTGGCCCCGCCAAGCAAAACCAACGGAAGCTTTGTTCCTTGCAAAAGCCACGGAAGCTGTCTGAACTTGTACAAAATGAATCGATAGAATTTGAAAAGATCCTGCGCCGAAATTTTATCATGAGCATTGAATTTTTCAGCAAGACTGACTGCACCATATGGTATCGATACATAACTGACGGCCTCTTTGTCAACAACAACGGCCAGCTCAAAGCTTCCGCCACCCATGTCGCAAATAACGCAATCCCTGACGTTCAGCGAATTAATCACTCCAACGTAGTCATAATAGGCTTCGGCACTTCCGGAAAGCACCTCAATGTCAACCCCGGTCAATTCCTTGACGCGTTCCAGAAATTCAAGGCTGTTTTCAGCCGAACGAACTGCGGCCGTGGCAATCCCGCGAACCGTCAGATTGGGCATGTTTTGATATTCTTTTTGAAAATCTCGCAAGGCTTTCAGTGTTCGCTCAATCGCCTTGTCTTCAAGCTTCTTCGTGCCGCTTGCACCCATGCCTTCTGCCATCCGCGTCATCTGCTTCATCCGCTTGACTTCCGTAAAATTGCCCTTGTCATCCACCTGGTTGATCGACATTCGCGTCGAATTCGAGCCGAGATCCAGCATGACCAAATTTTTCATTACCTGTCCCTGCCTTTACTTCAGAATGTCAAAATAATTGACGCCGATTGCGGCACGAACTTCTTCAAGCGTCTGATTGGCAACTTCATTTGCCTTGTCGCTGCCGTCTTTCAGCATTTGGTAAACGGCAGGAATATCTTTTTCAAACTCTGCTCTGCGCTTGCGAATCGGTCCGAGTTCTGCTTCCAAAACCTCATTTAAGTAACGTTTGATTTTGACGTCGCCTAAACCGCCATCCTGATAGCGTTCCTTCAAATCGGCAACATGTTCCTTATCGGAGTCGAAAATGTCAAGATAAGCAAAGACCATGTTTCCTTCAACTTGACCAGGATCTTCAACATGAATGTGATTCGGATCCGTGTACATCGACATGACTTTCTTTTTCAGCGTATCTGCATCGTCAGACAGATAGATGCAGTTACCAAGTGATTTGCTCATCTTGGCATTGCCGTCAAGTCCAGGCAACCGTCCGCTGCCTTTCTTCGGGAAAACTCCTTCAGGTTCAACCAAGACTTCGCCATAGATCGAATTAAAGCTGCGCACGATTTCTCTTGCCTGTTCAAGCATCGGCTCCTGATCATCACCAACAGGAACATATTTGGCTTTAAATGCAGTAATGTCTGCCGTTTGACTGACAGGGTAAGTAAAGAAGCCAGCAGGAATCGAACGTTCAAAATTTTTTTGCTGAATTTCCGCCTTGACAGTCGGATTGCGCTCAAGACGAGACACCGTCACCAAATTGAGATAATACAAATTAAGTTCTGCAAGCGCCGGAATCTGCGATTGGACGAAAATCGTTGATTTCTTCGGATCAAGTCCGACGGCAAGATAATCAAGCGCAACCTGAATCAGCGAATTTTTGATTTTTTCCGGGTCGCGAGCATTGTCGGTCAAGGCCTGCTGATCGGCAATCATGATGTACGGAGTGTATTTCCCCGTATTTTGCATCTCAACGCGTTTCTTAAGCGAGCCGACGTAATGACCGATGTGAAGTTTTCCCGTTGGACGGTCGCCCGTCAAAATAATATTGTTTTCCATTACGAAACATCCTTTCCTTCTTCGACATATGAAAAAACGCCCTAATCCAAAAGGAATAGGACGAGTTACCGTGGTGCCACCTATTTTGCAATAATGCCGCTCTTTTTGTTATTCAACTATCGTCTCTCAAAGCCCCACTTCAGGTCATCGCTGCGCATCTCAGCCAAAAGCGCATCTCTGTCTTTGACTCCCCTACTATTTCTTCTCATTGAAACATCAACTAAATTTTAATCAAAAAAATCAAAATTGTAAAGACATTATTCAACATCCCCGCCTGATTTGAAGCGCCAAACAAACGTCGTTCCGATAACGGCGCAAACTGCGGCCAAAATCATTCCAAATGCTTCGCCAAGCGGAAAATCGCCTTGCTTGTTTTCGGATTTTTTCTTGACGGTCACTGCCTGCTTAGGCGCAATCTCATGCTGCTTGTCAGATTCGCCTGAATTTTTGCCTGCGGATTTTCTGGAAAATACAGGGTTCTTATTTTCGCCAGGCTTTGGCCAAGTTACAATGCTGTTGCCGATTTTTGTCGTCAAGGTCTTGTTTTCATGCTGATAAAGCAGCTGCTTTGGAGCATTTGTGGGATGATTGATCAAATAGCGTTTCAAATTAAGCTGTGCCTGCCGGTACATGTCCCGATACTTTGCAGCGAGATCTTGCAGAAGCTTTTGGTCATCAGCTTTTAATTTATCCAAAGCTGCCTTGTTTTTGGCAATCAATTCGGCCAATTTTTGCTTATTTTGATTGATCAGATTCTGAAGTTCTTCAGCAAGTCGCTGTTCCAGTTGCTTTTGCTGATCAGCCAATTCCTGTGCAAGCTTTGCATAATCATCTTCCTGCTTTTGTTTAAAATCCTGAAGCTCTTTGTCGGCTTGTTCGATTTTTTCGTTCAATTCGGCCAGCCTGTCCTGATAATCGCTTGCCTCCTTGTCAAGTTCTTCAATTTCTTTTTTCAATTCCGCAACTTTTTCATCATGTTCGCTCGTTGCCTTTTCCAAATCGGCAGCTTGTCGTTGTTTCAAATCATCAAGTTTTTTTTGCGCATCTTTTTGAAAATTATTGATTTTTTTAATGTTGTCGGCTTTTTTTAAAGCCTCGGCATCGGCATTCTTCTTTTCAAGCACTGCTTCTTCCGCCTGATTTTTCTTAAGCAGCGCTTCCTCCTTGTTTGCTGACACGGCCTTTTGATTGTTGTAGCTGAAGTTGAAACTGTTTTTCAATGAAAAAAGCGAATCGTTCGATTCGACGTTCAAATCAAACTCGTTGTCCGCATGAACAGTCGCAGGCTTCGCAAAAGCAAACGAAACCATCGCTCCAAAGCAAAACGGTGCCAACAGATATTTTTTTCTCACTCGATCACGCCCCTTCACTCCTCAAGTAACATATATTATAATTTTAACACACAGTTCATATTGTTTGCACTTTCAGAACGCTCAATTATAATTAAAACAATGAAAGAAGGTGACTCCAATCAGCCAAATCGACAAACATTTAAAAAAAGAATTTGAAGACTGGGAAAAAATCCAGCAAAAAGAACTAGGCAAACTGATTTCAGCCAAAAGACACCTTTTCATAAATATCGGTGCCTACCTGCTGATTTCCGTCATTGAAGGCATTCTATCTTCAATCAGCGGCTCACAGACATTAAAAGCCGATGCCTTCAACAATCTTTCGGGAATCATCTCAACCGTGCTTTTGATCATCGGCATTCACATTGCCTCAGATATTGATGACGACGATATCGCCGGAATCCCGCTTCCCAAAATTTCGCTGCGAAAAACAGGCAACGATCAGCGTATTCAATTTACGCGTTGGCGTTACGAAACGATTTTCACGCTCGTTACCGGCATCATCATGATCGTCATCGCATCAAGCGTCATCATCGATGGCATCAGGGCGCTGCTCAACCCGTCAGAACGCATCGTTCCTCAGCCGATTGCCTTGCTTGGTGCCGCAATTGCAAGCATCATCATGGCTTTAATCTGGATTTACAATAAACGTGCCGGTCTGCGCCTGAAAAATGCAGCTCTGACAGCCTCTGCCAAAGACAGTCTGAGCGATGCCTTTACCAGCATCGGAACGCTTTTTTCAATCGGCGGCGCTTTGCTCTTTGACGTTGCCTGGCTTGACGGAGCCGCCAGCATCGTTGTCGGAATTTACATTTTCTATTCGGGACTCTGCATTTTCACGGACAGCAGCTTGAACCTTGCGGATTATTTCGATCCGAAAGCTGAAAAGCAGTTCAGAGAATATATCGAAAAAATTGACGACATCAAGGAAGTCGACGAGCTCAAGGCTCATTACAACGGAAATCTCGTCACGCTTGACGTGGTAGTCATCGTTGATGGTACAATGAGCGTCTTGGAAAGTTATCGTCTTGGCGAAAAAATCGAATCGCTGATGCTGAAAAATTTCGGCATAATCGACACGGACGTTTCTTTCATCCCAGATTCCGCTTCAGACGAAAATGAATACAAAAATCGCATCAGACGAAACAGAAACCGTTTTTGATCATAAAGAAAGGGGTATCTTCTCTTGGATTCCGAAAAGAAAAAAGAGCAGCAGCGCGTCGATTACGTTATCGGCCGCATCAAGGAAAAAATCGAAACTACGGAAAACGAGCTTGAAAAAGCACGCAAAGAAACGTCTTCCGTTGAAAAAAACTACGTGCAAAATGCCAAAATCAATACGTTTGAAGTCGATGATCGCATGGAAACAAACGCAGAGGTTCAGCAGCAAAAGCAGCTTGTTGCAAAAAACGTCGAAAATGAGCGCATTTTAAAACAGGAACTTTCAAAGCTCACTCTTTTGAAAGATTCCCCTTACTTCGGTCGCATCGACATCCTTGACCAAGGCGAAGAAGAACCCGAATCGCTTTACATCGGAACGGCTTCTTTTGCGGAAAACAATCGCAATTTTCTCGTCTATGACTGGCGTGCTCCGATTTCTTCGATTTTTTACAACGGCACGCTCGGAAACGTTCAGTATGAAACGCCAATGGGGATACAGACAACCGAACTCGTCAAAAAAAGACAGTTCACGATCGTCGACGGCAAAATCAGACACATGTTTGATACCAACGAAACCATCGGCGACGAAATGCTGCAGGCCGTTTTAGGCGAACACAGCGATGAATACATGAAAAACATCGTTGCCACCATCCAAAAAGAACAAAACGACATCATCCGGGATACGAAACATGACCTGCTGTTGGTCCAAGGCGTTGCCGGAAGCGGCAAAACTTCCGCTATTTTGCAGCGCATCGCCTTTTTGCTTTACCACAGCAACCGCAAACTTTCTGCAGACCAAATTGTTTTATTTTCGCCGAACCTGTTGTTTTCACATTATATTTCAGAAGTTTTGCCAAGTCTTGGCGAACGCAACATGCGGCAGGTCACGCTTGCTGAATTTTTCAGTCGCAGATTCCAGGGCCTGAACGTCGAAACGATTTTTGCCCGCTATGAAAAAAGTCCGTTACTGACGCAAAAACAGCTTGCCGTGCGACAAATCAAGGAATCTGCCGAATTCATGCAAAAAATCTTCGCTTACGCAAAAAAACTAGACGCAAAAGATTTAAAATTTGCCGATATGACTCTTCCTGACGGACAGGTCATCTTCTCCGCAAAGGAGATCAAAGAAATTTTTGCCAAGCTTCCAACTGCCATGAAACAAAAAGACAAGTTCCTTGAAATCAAAAATGCTTTGATCAAGCGCCTGAACAGACTCATCAAAACCACCGCGCGGTCAAGGAAAATGCGCGCAGCAATCGATCTTCTCTCAGATGAGGAGTATAACGATCTGATCGGAAAGAAACGCAGAAATCATTTTCAAAGTCTCGATCAGGAAGTATTTTACATCGGTGAAAAAATTGCCGAAAGAAAGTTTGCCCAAATCTATGACGGACTTTACAACGGCTTCTTTTTTGACGTTTATGCACAGTATCAAGACTTTTTAACCCGCACGCTTCCCGATTCATCGCATGAATTTTCCGAGAACGTTGAATTTCACAGAATCTCTTTAAGCGACTGCGCACCGGTGCTTTACTTGCGCGATCTGTTGACCGGAGGAGGAAAAAATCGTTCGATCGAACACCTCTTTATTGATGAGATGCAGGATTACTCAATGGCAACCATGATTTACCTGAAACACGCCTTTCCGAATGCCAAACTCACGCTTCTGGGTGACAGCGAACAAGCTCTCTTCAATCCGCTTGAAGAGCCGAAATCACTGCTTCAAAGGCTAAACGAGAGCCTTCAAATCAAAAACTGTCGCATCATCGAACTGAACACCAGCTATCGTTCGACCAAGCAAATTACCGACTTCATGAAATCGCTTCTTCCAAACAAAGGCAAAATTCGCTCGTTTGCCCGTTCAGGCGCTAAACCGACACTATTCATGACCAGCCGAGAAAATGCACTCAAAGATTTGAAAACAACGCTTAAAAACGCATTTGATCAAAACGGGACGGTTGCCCTGATCACAAAAAACGAACGGGATGCAGAAGAACTTTTCTTCAAGCTTAAAGAAGATTTTGACGTCACGCTTTTAGACGATCAGGACGTTTCCGTCCCCTCAGGCATAACGATTCTTCCAATCTATCTTGCCAAGGGCCTCGAATTTGATTCAGTCATCGTTTGCGACGTTACAGAAGAAAAATTTCCTGAAGACACGCTTGGCATCTTCTATACTATCTGTTCGCGCGCCATGCATTCATTGACTTTGATCTGCCCGGAACAGATGCCTGAAATGCTCAGACAAATTCCGCCTGAGCTTTATACTGTTTCGTTCAGCTTTGAAAAAAATGCAGAATCATAATTTATTGTTGCATTCTTCATTCTAATCAGATATACTAAATAGGTAAGTCTGAATGCCACTTTAGCTCAGCAGGTAGAGCATCACCATGGTAAGGTGGGGGTCACCGGTTCAAGCCCGGTAAGTGGCTTAAGTTATGGAAATTACGCGTTTCTACTAGGTACAGAACGTTGGTTTAACGGCATTTCAATTACTAAGCGTTACTATGTTCTGCTGGCTTTGGTGACACTTTTGGTGACACTTTGAAGTGAGATGGAGAGCCGCATTCTGAATATGTTTCACAAATACCCTCGGCCTTGAAAGCTGAGGGCATTTTTGTCATTCTTTGAGTTTTTCATCAATCATTTTACGCAGTTCCAACAGGTCATCCTGACTGACAAACTCATTGATGAATTTCTTCGCCTTAGATTTATAGTTGTAAATTTTTTGCTTTTCTCTGTTAGCAGCTTTCCATTTCTCGTTGGCTTTCTTTTGTGCATCTGATACTGGCATTATGCAAACCTCCTTACTAGCCATACGATAGCGATTACTAACACCATCACGGCGCCTGGTTGAATCGTGATTTTCAGGCTGAAACGCTTATCGTTGCTTACCTTTTTGATTCTGCATGTTCCTAATAAAAATTTCTTCATGTCTTTTGCAACTTATGGTAAACTGTATACGAAAGTAATGGTGTTACCACCTTCTTTCGTAAAATTTTCAGCTATCTGCTGAATTTAACTTGAAACTTTGGGAAAATCGTTAAGCTAAATTCAATTGAGAAGCTTTTGAGAGAAGGCTTCTTTTTATTTTGCTCACTAATAAGTTATCTGCTATATAAAATATGGAATAATATAGCTTTTCCTTTCCTAATTTTATTTGCTGCCGTCAGCAACAGTCTTCCCATATCCTAACGTGAGGTGGTTATAGCCATATATGGGGTTAAAAAGCAGGATAATATCACTCCTGCCAACATTATAACAGTACATGTGAAACACTGATTTCTTATATCATGAAATATCTGAGCTTTATCATACATTGCCTGTTCTTCTTTAGAAAATGAATTAAATCCTGAAACAAATTCAGCTGCTTTTTCCTTAAAAATCGCAAATAACACACCTATAATTACAAATGGTATAACCAAAATTATACATGACTAAAATCCTATATTCATAATACATACCTCCTCTTAAAATACCAATCTCTCAGTTTCAAAAACTGGATGTTATCGTTTTCTATATGTGAGTACAATCCCAATTACAGAACTAACAAAAACGAATGGTGCAAATCTTACAAATAAAAATTCAAAACCATGCAATAAAGTACCTGCAATCGCTAACTCTGGGTTATTAAAGTCCCAAGTCAAATATTCACTATTCATAGTTGCGAGAGCAATAAATACTACTGCAATAATTACACACACTAAAATAAGTGAGTAACGAATAGTTTTAATTTTTCTTTCGCTTTGTTTAGCAAATTGTAGATTGATGACTTCAAGTTTTTCAGAAATATTCTTTAAATCTCCCTTGTTCAAACATTCTTCTTGTATGGTTTCTCCTAGCAAGATACTTACAGATGTATCAAGTTCTTCTGCCAACGAAACAAGCATACTTGAGTCAGGAACGGATAACCCTTTTTCCCATTTAGATACTGTTTGCCTTACTACATTTAACTTAATAGCCAATTCTTCTTGCGAAATTCCTTTTGCCTTTCGTAGATTTCTAATATTTTCGTTTAACATAACCTGTGCCTCCTTTGTTTTGATACAACTATTAAATGTCAAAACAGCCGTTGCCACAAGCAACGCAAATTAACATCTGTAAATATTGCTAAAAATCCCGATTTGTTGCTCTCATGATATCATATTTTTTCTTCAATTACCTCCACATAATTTTAATACACTGCCTGTCGGCTTGCTTCTGTAACCAGCATCCGGTTGATCTTCTCCTGCATTGTTTCCTTTGCATCTTCATTGAAATGATAACGGACAACATAGACTGTCTGCCCGATTTTCTTTGTAAATGTGTTACCCTCTGTTTTTATATTCATCATTTTTTCCTTTTGAATCCCCGGCAAAGAGTCATTCCATTGGTCTCTGTCAGGACACCATTTTTTAAATCAGTTCCAAAATGGTCACTTCCAGTTTCGTAGGCTACCTATACATAGCCTTTTCATTTTTGCTTGCAAAAAGCCTTGTGATCACAGCACTTTTTTAACGTAAAAAGCGTTTTAATATGATGCAGACAACAAGAAGCGTACCTGATAAATATCATTGTCTATCACTTCTGTTTTATCTGCAGATATCTCTCTGGTTAATGCCTAATATCCTTCATTTTACAACCGCCCTTTACAAAATAAGCTTCAATAGACTTTTTAATCAATTTGGAGCTCCAATTCTCTAAGATCGAGTGATTAAGAACTCTCTTCAAACTTACTACACCAGAAACCGATAAGACTATTCACCACCGTTTCATGATAAAATTGTCAAATTAATTTTTTACAAAAAAACAGACTTAGTTGTTACTTTATTTCTTTAATATTACACAATTATTAAAAATAGGATTTTAAGATGAAAAAACACTGACAAAATACTTAAAATGAATTATATTATATTCGTGACATTCAAGTCACGACAGGAATATTTATAAGGGGGCATTATCATGACTCAAAACGAAGATGAAGCAACGAAAGAATTGCTTCGACGATTTAAGGAGTACCATTGCGAGGACTCATTGGCAGAGCTGTTTGCAAAATACAAGCCGTTGGTTATTAGGGCGATCAATTCGTTTCATTTCAGAACTTTGGATCGGGACGATTTGCTTCAAGAGGCTTATATTATCTGTTGCTCTACGGCTCTCAGCTACAATCAGACAACGACGAAAGCAACTTACGGCTGCTATTTCAAGGCTAGCTTGTATAATCGGCTGACGACGTTGAAGCGTGAAGAAACGGCTAATAAACGCATGGGAAACGTGCTGGCAGTTCCGCTCGATTCAATCTGCGGCGATGACGATTCATTTATCTCTGAAAATACTTTCAGCGAACTTGAAGCCAAAATTGCGCTTGAGCAGATAATGGCCAAAACGCCCAGGCAAATTAACGTCTTTGGAAAGTAGCGTTTTGGTTGATTGGCTGAATACGATCTCAGTTAAAGAAACAGCAAGAAATTTAGGGATTTCCGATCAAAAGACGTATAATGCCTTGAACCGCTGCCGTAAGAAACTGTCCTCGCTTGTGGACTGGTAGCTTTTAGCTTCCTGCATCGAATAATGCTAAAGGAGTCTTGAAGAAATTTAAGGCTCTTTTTGTTTGCTGAAAAATTCAGAGTTGATTGAGCCTTTTAATTTTTGATTTCACTTTGCATCACATCCCAAAATTTTCGTAACAAAAAAGCAATCAGGACCAAACCTCTTAAGTCCTGATTGCCAAATGATGTTAATGTCTTATGCCGAACATGTCGCTTATTCGGCATGGGCAGCCGCTTTGCAAGCCTCATTGACTTTTTCAGCTGCTATGCGCCCTTCGTGGATGCCCCAAATTACAAGGCTCGGTCCACGGCGAGCATCGCCTGCGACGTAAACTTTTTCGTCATTTGTCGTATAATCGTCGTTAACCTCAGTTACGCCGAATTCATCCAAGAATTGCTTTTGTGCTCCCGTAAAGCCCATTGCCAAAAGCACAAGATCAACCGGATGCTTTTCTTCAGTTCCCGGAACGGGCTTGAAGAGTTGCGCATGACATGTCGTCACGCTTGAAACGTGCCCATCGACACCTCCAAACCCAACTGCCGTGGTTTCATACTGAGTCAAGACGCCTTCAAATAATTCGTTGGCTTCTTCTTGACCGTATCCCGTCTTGGCAACGCGTGGCCATTGAGGCCACGGATTATCAGCCGGACGTTTTGAAGGCGGACGCCGAGTAATTTCAAGCTGCTTGACATCTGCCGCACCTTGTCTGATGGCCGTTGCAATGCAGTCGTTGCCCGTATCTCCACCGCCGATGACCATGACTTTTTTGCCTTCAAGTTCTTTGCTTGCCTTGGTCCCGTTTTTCAGAACGCTCTTTGTCGCATCGGTCAAATAGTCGACTGCAAGACGGACGCCTTCCAATTCGCGTCCAGGAACGTTCAAATCACGCGCTTGACGGGCACCAATCGCAAGAACGATTCGTTGATACTTGCGTTTCAATTCGTCTCCGGAAACGTCGATACCGACCTCGGTGTTCAAAACGAATTTTACTCCGACTTCTTCCATGATTTTGACACGACGAGCAACGATTTCTTTAGGCAATTTCATATTCGGGATGCCATACATCGTCAATCCTCCCGGATGATCGTCGCGCTCATAAACGGTCACGTCATAGCCAAGCTGATTCAATCGCCATGCGCAGGCCAATCCTGCCGGACCGCTTCCGACGACTGCAACCTTGATTCCGTTGCGATGCAAAGGAATCCCACTTTCCTTGACCCAACCGTTCGCATAAGCCGTTTCAATGATATAGCGTTCGTTGTTTCTGATTGTAATGCCCTTGCCGTTCAAAGCCTCATTGCAAGCAACTTCGCAAGGCGCAGGACAAACGAGTCCGGTAAATTCCGGGAGCGGATTTGTCAAAGTCAATCTTTCAAAAGCATGCTTGTCTTCTTCACGATAGATCAGATCGTTCCACTCAGGAATCAGATTATCATTCGGGCAGCCGCTGACTGCGCGCCCACCGGAATAAAATTGGCCAGCATGACAGTGAGGAACACCGCAATTCATACAACGTGCTGCTTGTTTTCTGCGTTCTTCGACTGAAAGAACGTTTTCCATTTCTTCAAAATCTTTGATACGTTCAGCAACCGGTCGAATCGGATTGTTGACACGCGGATATTTCATAAAACCAAATGGATCTGCCATAATTCAATTCTCCTTTTCTACCTGGATGCCGTAATAATATCGAAAGCCTTTTGTTCAAGTTGATCCTTAGGCGTGCCCTTCTTGGCGCATTCTGCCATGATCTCATTGATATGACGATATTCCTTAGGATAGACCTTGACAAAGTTTTCTTGTTCTTTCTTCCAGTTGTTCAACAGGCTCTTGGCCTTTTCGGAACCGGTAAACTTCACATGTTTTTCCAAAATTTCCTTTAAGACGGAATCATTGCCTTTTTCATTAAGCTTGAACAACTCAATCATATCCATGTTGCAGTTTTCCTCAAGCTTCTTTTCCGGATCGTAAACATAGGCAACCCCGCCGGACATTCCAGCACCAAAGTTGCAGCCGGTTGAGCCAAGAACGACTGCAATGCCACCGGTCATGTATTCGCAGCCATGGTCACCGATGCCTTCGGCAACAACCGTTGCACCGGAATTGCGAACGCAGAAACGTTCACCGGTTCGTCCGTTGAAGTATGCTTCACCACCAGTAGCTCCAAAGCAGGCAACGTTTCCGACAATCGGAGCGTTGCTGTAAATCTTCTTCGCCTTGGCGGGAGCCTGAACGATTAAACGTCCGCCGCTCAATCCCTTGCCGACATAGTCATTTGCTTCACCGATGAGTTTAAGCTCCAAGCCTTGCGGCATGAACGCACCGAAACTTTGACCGGCAACGCCTGTATATTCAAATTTAAGATGCCCGGCAGGAAGACCATTGTTACCGAAACGCTTGGCGATCCAGCCACCGATTCTCGTCCCGGCAGCACGATGAATATTGTTGATTGAAGACTTGAGAACAACCGCCTTCTTTTCTTGAATTGCGCTTTCCGCAAAGGCATTGAGGTCTGGCCACTCTGATTTTGGAGCAAACGGATCTTTTGATTTGCGTGAAATTCCGATCGACGTTCCGAGCAAGCGATCGAAATCAAGCGATTTTGCCTTGCCCTTGGCAACAAAACGCGGTTTCAAATGTTCCGTATGTCCAACAAGTTCATCGACCGTGCGATATCCAAGTTCAGCCATTTCTTCGCGAAGATCTTCGGCCAGGAAACGCATGCAATTTTTGATATCTTCCGGCTTGCCATTAAAGAATTTGCGCAAACGGGGATCTTGCGTAGCAACACCGGTAGGACAAGTATTTTTGCTGCAGACGCGCATCATGATGCAGCCGATTGAAACCAACACAAGCGAACCAAAACTGAATTCTTCGGCACCGAGCATGATTGCAACGGCAATGTCGCGACCCGTCATAAGCTTGCCATCAGTTTCAATCGTCGTACGCTGACGCAGATTGTTCAACGCAAGCGTCTGATGAGCTTCTGAAATTCCCATTTCCCATGGAAGTCCAGCATCGCGCACGGAAATTCGAGGAGCGGCACCCGTGCCGCCGTCGTACCCTGAAATAACGACTTTGTCCGCACCGCATTTGACAACGCCCGTCGCAATCGTACCAACGCCTGTGCTTGATACAAGCTTGACAGAAACGGCAGCACTAGGATTGATCTGTTTCAAATCATAAATAAGTTGCTTCAAATCTTCAATTGAATAAATATCATGATGAGGCGGAGGAGAAATCAACCGAACGCCGGGAACCGATCCACGAACCTCAGCAACCCAAGGGAAGTTTTTAGCACCAGGAAGCTGTCCGCCTTCACCAGGCTTGGCGCCTTGAGCAACTTTGATCTGTATTTCCTCAGCACTCATCAAATATTCAGCATTAACGCCAAAACGTGCTGATGCGACCTGCTTGATGCGACTGTTGATGTCGCGTCCGTCAGGCTGTTTCTTGAAACGATAACGATTTTCGCCGCCTTCACCGCAGTTGCTCTTTGCGCCGAGTTCGTTCATCGCTTGAGCGATGCATTCATGTGCTTCTTTCGAGAGCGCACCGAAACTCATGGCCCCAGCCTTGAAACGCTTGACGATTTGGCTGACTGGTTCAACTTCGCTCAAAGGAACGGGATCTCGATCTGATTCGATATTCCACATCGATCTGAGGGTGGAAGGATGCGCCAATTCCTCATCGTGCATCAATTTTGCGTATTCTTTGTAAAGCTTGTAGTCGCCCGTCTTGACCGCTTGTTGGAATTTATACATCGTCATCGGATTGAACATGTGATGTTCGCCTTCAAAACGATACTTGAAACTGCCATCAGTCGGAAGAGCATCATTTGCCTTTTCGCCAAATGCAGCTTTGTAGCGTTCAAGATACTCCTCTTCAATTTGATCAAGAGTCAACCCGCCGATACGTGAAACCGTACCGGTAAAGTATTCGTCAACGACTTCTTTTGAAATGCCGACAGCTTCGAACAATTGGGCACCCTGATAGCCAACAATCGTCGAAATACCCATACGGCTCATAATTTTAATGATTCCTTTTTCAGCAGCCGAACGATAAGCTTCTTTCTTGTCGGAGAGGTCATAATAATCAAGCGTTGCGTATACGCCGTAAGGATGAATCGCAGAAGCCCCATATCCCAACAACGTTGCATAATGATGCACTTCGCATGCTTCGCAAGTATCAGCAACAATTGACACCAAACCGCGTTTGCCTTTTCGAACAAGGTAATTATTCAAGCCTGAAACCGCTAGAAGAACCGGAATAACCAAATCATCACGCGTTGCACCGCGATCCGTGACAATCAAAACGTTGCATCCGGCATCAACTCTGCTTTCGGCATCACGAAACAAATCTTCAAGAGCCTGTTGCAGTCTGTGCGGGCGTTCGACATTGCTGTAGCATAATGAGACCTCTCCAGTCTTGAAGCCGCTCTTGCCGTTTAAATGACGCAATCTTTCAAATTCTCCGTTAACGAGCATCGGAGAATCAAGCTTGATTTTTTTGGCATTTTCCGGAACATCTTTGCAAATATCTCCGTCAGCACCCAAGTACATTTCAGTACCAATCATCTGTTTTTCACGAATTGCATCGATCGGTGGATTCGTGACTTGCGCAAATTGTTGCTTGAAGTAAGTAAACAATGACTGCGGCTTTTCACTCAAAACAGCCAACGGTGAGTCAAATCCCATTGAAATAACAGGAACTTCGCCATTTTGCGCCATCGGAATGATGGAATCACGAATAATGTCCTCCGTATATCCATGACGACGCCAAAGAGTCTTCAATGCATGCTTGGAAAGGTGTTCAACGATATCTGCTTCTGGCAATTCATTGAGTTTGACCTGCTCGTTTTCGAGCCATTCGCCATAAGGATGCTGAGTTGAATAGTATTCCTTGATTTCTTTGGTGTTGTAAAAACGTCCTTTGGAAGTATCGACCAAGATCATTTCTCCTGGACCCAAGATTCCTTTTTCAATAATATCTTCAGGTGCAACATCGTAAACGCCTGATTCAGAAGCAGTAATCAAAAAGTTCCCTTTTACCAGACTGTATCGAGAAGGACGCAACCCGTTTCGATCCAAAATGGCACCAACTTGCGTGCCATCGGTGAAACAAAGAGCTGCAGGACCGTCCCAAGGAGCAATGAATGACGAATTGTATTCATCGAAGTCTCTTTCTTCCTTTGGAAGATTCATCTTATCGCTCCAGGATTCAGGCATCATCATCAAAAGCGCTTGCGGAATATCACGACCATTGCGATACAAATATTCCATGCAGTTTTCCAATTTGGCAGAATCAGAGTCTTCTTCATTGTAGACTTCAATATTATGACTCTTCATCCAATTTTCGGCACGCTTCAAAGTGTTGATTTCACCGTTGTGCGCAATAAAACGGAAAGGTTGCGCACGACTCCAGCTAGGAAAAGTATTGGTTGAAAAACGAGAATGAGTCAGCGCAATCGCAGAACACATGTCAGGATCATGTAAATCAGGATAGAATTGACCGACTTGATAAGCATGAAGCATTCCCTTGTAGCAAAGAGTCTTGCTTGAAAGGCTGACAATTGCAAATTCATTTGAAGAATATGTCTTTTCAAGGTGACGTCTCAAATGATACAGACGATCTTCAAAAGGACGCCCTACTTCGGTATCGGCCGGACGCTGAATAATGACTTGTTCAAATCCAGGCATGGCCTTTTGCGCGGTAGGTCCGCAATTTTCATAAATGTACGGAACGTTTCGCGTCGCCAAGACTTTAAATCCTGATGCCGTAATTTCTGCCGTGACTGAGCCAAGCATGGCATGTTTTTCTTGTTCTTTTTGCGGCAAGAAAAACATGCCAACAGCATAATCTCCTAGGCTCGGAAGCGTAAACTCTTGTTCTTCAGCATATTTTTGAAAAAACTTGTCAGGCATAGCAAATAAAATACCAGCACCATCTCCAGTATCAGGTTCTGAGCCAGTACCGCCGCGATGATTCATTCGACTAAGCATGACAAGTGCTCGTTCAATGAGTTCATGGCTCGGCTTACCGTCAATCTGGGTAATAAAACCCATGCCGCAAGCATCATGTTCATAGCCATGACAGTACATTGTTTTGCTTTCTTCTGTCATTTCAATCCCCCACCTCGTACAAATTCAAAGAAAAATCTTCTCAAATTAAATCTTTCTAACTTATATCTAATTTAAGCGAATAAGCCCTAAAAATCAAGGCTTTTTCTTTAATCGTTCGCATATGGCCTAATATAAAGCCATTCAAAGTCAATGTAAACGCTTTTAAGCGAACTAAAAAAAGAATCTAATTGAGATTTTCTCTCAATTAGATCACGTTAACCAAACTCACCTTAAATTCTTTAAGTTTTAACAACTAATTTCTTTTATATAAAAAGAAATACGTGAAAATATCATCGGATAATTAAGCAAAATCAATATACAATATTCTTTTAAATGGAAAATATTCATGCTGTTTAACGCTACGCGCCAAGCTGGCAAATATTTATGAATAAGACATATTCAACTGATGTCGCCTGCATTTTGCGCAAAGCCTAAAAAAGTCCCGTTTCTTACTTTAATTAAATGAAATACCAAACGAAAAGGCGGTCTATTTTCGATTGAATTCGTAAAGCGTTGCTTTGATTTTTTGCATGCAAAAAACTATCTTATTTAAAATAACGTTGCACAACCATTTCAGCTAAAATTTTATTCGGATTTACGGCAAATGCTCTATTTTTTTCGATGTGTCCGTAAACGGCAGTAGTTTTGCCAAAAGCATCGCCCGATAAATCAGCGCGCCAAGCTCTCAGTCAAATTTACTGCCAAACTATTTTCGACTATTTCCATCATAGAAGACGACCGTCATATATAAGAAAAAAACCGGATTAGATTTGCAATTGATTACAAATCACCCGGCTTTTTCGATTTGAGGCCTCGTTTTTCCCAACCTCTTGCTTTTCGTATAGCAACGTCTTACCCTCGCAGGGGGCGATCCCCCAACTACTCTCAGCGTTACGAAGCTTGACTTCTGTGTTCGAAATGGGAACAGGTATATCCTTCGCACCATAATCACTATACTATAAATTCTTCATACCATATATCAAGGTACAAAAAAAGCGGAAGACGGGATTCGAACCCGCGACCCCCACCATGGCAAGGTGATGTTCTACCACTGAACTACTTCCGCATAATGCATGGCAACGTCCTACCCTCACAGGGGGCGATCCCCCAACTACTCTCGGCGCTATGGAGCTTGACTTCTGTGTTCGGAATGGGAACAGGTATATCCTCCATGCCATCATCACCACACTATTTTCCTTGAGAAAACCTTGTTCTCTCAAAACTAGACAATATTCACTTCTCTTTTCAAGAACCTGCGTTTTTTGGTTAAGTCCTCGACCGATTAGTAATGGTCCGCTCCATGCGTCGCCGCACTTCCACTTCCATCCTATCTACCTGATCATCTCTCAGGGGTCTTAACTCCATAAAGGAGTGGGAAATCTTATCTCGAGGTGAGTTTCGCACTTAGATGCTTTCAGCGTTTATCTCATCCATACATAGCTACCCAGCGATGCCCTTGGCAGAACAACTGGTACACCAGCGGTATGTCCATCCCGGTCCTCTCGTACTAAGGACAGATCCTCTCAAATTTCCTGCGCCCGCGACGGATAGGGACCGAACTGTCTCACGACGTTCTGAACCCAGCTCGCGTACCGCTTTAATGGGCGAACAGCCCAACCCTTGGGACCGACTACAGCCCCAGGATGCGATGAGCCGACATCGAGGTGCCAAACCTCCCCGTCGATGTGGACTCTTGGGGGAGATAAGCCTGTTATCCCCAGGGTAGCTTTTATCCGTTGAGCGATGGCCCTTCCATGCGGAACCACCGGATCACTAAGCCCGACTTTCATCCCTGCTCGACTTGTAAGTCTCGCAGTCAAGCTCCCTTATGCCTTTACACTCTGCGAATGATTTCCAACCATTCTGAGGGAACCTTTGGGCGCCTCCGTTACCTTTTACGAGGATACCGCCCCAGTCAAACTGCCCACCTGACACTGTCTCCCGCCGTGATTGCCGGCGTGTGTTAGAGTGTTCATACAACGAGGGTAGTATCCCACCGATGCCTCTGTCGAAACTAGCGTCCCGACTTCTACGGCTCCTACCTATCCTGTACAAGTTGTACAAACACCCAATATCAAGCTACAGTAAAGCTCCATGGGGTCTTTCCGTCCTGTCTCGGGTAACCCGCATCTTCACGGGTATTATAATTTCACCGAGTCTCTCGTTGAGACAGTGCCCAGATCCTTACTCCTTTCGTGTGGGTTGGAACTTACCCGACAAGGAATTTCGCTACCTTAAGACCGGTATAGTAACGACCGCCGTGAACTGGAGCGTCGATTCTGAGCTTCGCTTGCGCTAACCCATCCTCTTAACCTTCCAGCACCGGGCAGGCGTCAGCCCCTATACTTCATCTTACGATTTTGCAGAAACCTGTGTTTTTGATAAACAGTCGCCTGGGCCTATTCACTGCGGCTGATCTTGCGATCAGCACCCCTTCTCCCGAAGTTACGGGGTCATTTTGCCGAGTTCCTTACGAGAGTTCTCTCGCTCACCTTGGTCTTCTCGACCCGACTACCTGTGTCGGTTTGCGGTACGGGCGGCCTGATTCTAACTAGAAGCTTTTCTTGGCAGGGTGACGTCGCTCACTTAGAACGATAAATCGTTCATCCCCGTCACAGCTTGTCCTTGAGCCGGCAAGCATTTGACTCGCCGACAGACTTGCTGCTTGGACGCACATCCGATAGTGCGCATCGTTAGCCTCCTGCGTCCCTCCGTTGCTCAAACAAATCAGACCGGTACGGGAATATCAACCCGTTGACCATCGCCTACGCCTCTCGGCCTCAGCTTAGGTCCCGACTAACCCTGGGAGGACGAGCCTTCCCCAGGAAACCTTAGTCATTCGGCGGACAGGATTCTCACCTGTCTTTCGGTACTCATACCGGCATTCTCACTTCTAAGCGCTCCACCGGTCCTTACGGGCCGGCTTCACCGCCCTGAGAACGCTCTCCTACCATGCATCAAAGCTGCATCCGCGATTTCGGTAATGTGTTTAGCCCCGTTACATTTTCGGCGCAGGATCACTCGACTAGTGAGCTATTACGCACTCTTTAAATGGTGGCTGCTTCTGAGCCAACATCCTAGTTGTCTGTGCAATTCCACATCCTTTTCCACTTAACACATATTTAGGGACCTTAATCGGTGGTCTGGGCTGTTTCCCTTTCGACTACGGATCTTATCACTCGCAGTCTGACTCCCGGATATAAATCAGTGGCATTCGGAGTTTATCTGAATTCAGTAACCCAAGACGGGCCCCTAGTCCAAACAGTGCTCTACCTCCACGATTCTCAACTCCGAGGCTAGCCCTAAAGCTATTTCGGAGAGAACCAGCTATCTCCAAGTTCGATTGGAATTTCACCGCTACCCACACCTCATCCCAGCATTTTTCAACATACACGGGTTCGGTCCTCCAGTGCGTTTTACCGCACCTTCAACCTGGACATGGGTAGGTCACCTGGTTTCGGGTTTACACCAACGTACTCGTTCGCCCTGTTCAGACTCGCTTTCGCTACGGCTCCGGCCTTTCCGCCTTAACCTCGCACGTTAGCATAACTCGCCGGTTCATTCTACAAAAGGCACGCCATCACCCGTTAACGGGCTCTGACTACTTGTAGGCACATGGTTTCAGGTACTCTTTCACTCCCCTCCCGGGGTGCTTTTCACCTTTCCCTCACGGTACTGGTTCACTATCGGTCACTAGGGAGTATTTAGCCTTGGGAGATGGTCCTCCCGGATTCCGACGGAGTTTCACGTGTTCCGCCGTACTCAGGATCCTGGACTGAGGAAACAACGTTTCGTTTACAGGGCTGTTACCTTCTCTGGCTGATCTTCCCATATCATTCGACTACGTTATTTCTTGGTAACTCAGATGTCCAGTCCTACAACCCCAGAGAGCAAGCTCTCTAGTTTGGGCTGTTCCCCGTTCGCTCGCCGCTACTTAGGGAATCGAATTTTCTTTCTCTTCCTGCGGGTACTTAGATGTTTCAGTTCCCCGCGTCTACCTTCAGCTCAACTATGAATTCATTGAGCGATAGCAGGCAAAACCTGCTGGGTTTCCCCATTCGGAAATCTCCGGATCACAGTCTACTTACGACTCCCCGAAGCATATCGCAGTTAGTCACGTCCTTCATCGGCTCCTAGTGCCAAGGCATCCACCATGCGCCCTTAATAACTTAACCTATAAATATTTATCTTGCGATAAACGGTTATGAGTTTTGCGATTAAGAACTAATTTCTTGTTTTAAACTCTTAAAACGCGGTGTTCTCGGTTATAAAAATTACAAAGAAATAAAATATTATCTAGTTTTCAAAGAACAAGTTTTGTCGGTATCAAGTTGCCGACAATGGAGCTTAACGGGATCGAACCGTTGACCTCCTGCGTGCAAAGCAGGCGCTCTCCCAGCTGAGCTAAAGCCCCATAATAATGGATGTAAATCCCTCAAAACTAAACAAAGCTTCGAATCATGTGCAGATTCCGTAATTTATTCCTTAGAAAGGAGGTGATCCAGCCGCAGGTTCTCCTACGGCTACCTTGTTACGACTTCACCCCAATCATCTGTCCCACCTTAGGCGGCTGGCTCCAAAAGGTTACCCCACCGACTTTGGGTGTTACAAACTCTCATGGTGTGACGGGCGGTGTGTACAAGGCCCGGGAACGTATTCACCGCGACATGCTGATTCGCGATTACTAGCGATTCCGACTTCATGCAGGCGAGTCGCAGCCTGCAATCCGAACTGAGAACGGCTTTAAGAGATTAGCTTGCCCTCACGAGTTAGCGACTCGTTGTACCGTCCATTGTAGCACGTGTGTAGCCCAGGTCATAAGGGGCATGATGATTTGACGTCATCCCCACCTTCCTCCGGTTTGTCACCGGCAGTCTCGCCAGAGTGCCCAACTTAATGATGGCAACTGACAATAAGGGTAGCGCTCGTTGCGGGACTTAACCCAACATCTCACGACACGAGCTGACGACAACCATGCACCACCTGTCATTCTGTCCCCGAAGGGAACGTTCCATCTCTGGAATTGTCAGAAGATGTCAAGACCTGGTAAGGTTCTTCGCGTTGCTTCGAATTAAACCACATGCTCCACCGCTTGTGCGGGCCCCCGTCAATTCCTTTGAGTTTCAGTCTTGCGACCGTACTCCCCAGGCGGAGTGCTTAATGCGTTAGCTGCAGCACTGAAGGGCGGAAACCCTCCAACACTTAGCACTCATCGTTTACGGCGTGGACTACCAGGGTATCTAATCCTGTTTGCTACCCACGCTTTCGAACCTCAGCGTCAGTTACAGACCAGAGAGCCGCTTTCGCCACTGGTGTTCTTCCATATATCTACGCATTTCACCGCTACACATGGAGTTCCACTCTCCTCTTATGCACTCAAGTCTTCCAGTTTCCAATGCACTACTTCGGTTAAGCCGAAGGCTTTCACATCAGACTTAAAAGACCGCCTGCGTTCCCTTTACGCCCAATAAATCCGGACAACGCTTGCCACCTACGTATTACCGCGGCTGCTGGCACGTAGTTAGCCGTGGCTTTCTGGTCAGATACCGTCAATACGTGAACAGTTACTCTCACGCACGTTCTTCTCTGACAACAGAATTTTACGACCCGAAGGCCTTCTTCATTCACGCGGCGTTGCTCCATCAGACTTTCGTCCATTGTGGAAGATTCCCTACTGCTGCCTCCCGTAGGAGTTTGGGCCGTGTCTCAGTCCCAATGTGGCCGATCAACCTCTCAGTTCGGCTACGTATCATCACCTTGGTAGGCCATTACCCCACCAACAAGTTAATACGCCGCAGGCCCATCCAAAAGTGACAGCAAAAGCCGTCTTTTACATGAACATCATGCGGTGTTCATGGTTATGCGGTATTAGCACCTGTTTCCAAGTGTTATCCCCCTCTTTTGGGCAGGTTGCCTACGTGTTACTCACCCGTTCGCCACTAAGCTTCTTTCGGTGAATGCAAGCATTCGGTGAAAGAAAGCTTCGTTCGACTTGCATGTATTAGGCACGCCGCCAGCGTTCGTCCTGAGCCAGGATCAAACTCTCAATTTATAGTTTGTGACTCAAAATTTACTAGCAAATTGACTTCGCAAATATTGTTGCTCTCGTTTAAAACAAGAAGCCCTGCACATTTGCTTATCGAAACTTTGTTCAGTTTTCAAAGATCTACATTCATCACTTGCCCTCGCAAGCGACTTTATTATTTTATCAAAACTATTTGTTGATGTCAAGAATAATTTTGAAAAACTTTTTTATAACTTGTTAACGACTTGCGCCGTAACAACATAAATTACTATACTCTGATTATCATTAATCGTCAACACCCTTTTTATCTTTTTATTTGCATCCAAATTTTATTTTAAGCCAAAAAACGAATTTAATGTTTTATACATCGTCAATAGTTCGTTTTTGAGATGAGCAACCATTATTTTATGCTTTTACCATTGTTTAAAAATCATCATAATACGAAATAATTTTTTTTGAATTTTTCCCAATTTTTTTGCTGTTTCATTTTTTATTAAAAAAAGAGTCAGGTTAAATCCTGACTCTAAAAAATATTAATCAATTACGCGTCCCAAGAAATAGCGTTTCTTGCCGCGTCGCGCAATTACGAACTTGCCATCAAATTGCTTGCTTGGATCGATCATGAATTCGAGATCTTTGATTCGATCGCCGTTGATGTAAATGGCACCATTCGTCACGTCTTCACGCGCTTGACGCTTTGATTTTTCAATGCCGCTCTCAACAAGCCATTCGACAATGTTTTCCGGCTCCTTGTTAACTGTAACAGTCGGCATGTTTTTAAATCCCTGCTCAATTTCATCCGCAGTCAAATCTTTGACTTCACCGGAGAACAAAGCCTTGGAAATATGCTCAGCCTGATGAACTGCTTCTTTTCCATGAACGAATTCAGTAACTTCTTCAGCAAGACGACGCTGTGCTTCTCGCTTTTCTGGTTCCGTTTTAACTTTTTTGGCAAGTTCTTCGATTTCTTCTTTGCCAAGGAACGTGAAGTATTTGAGATACTTGACAACATCACGATCATCTTGATTGAGCCAGAACTGATAAAATTCATAGGGCGTCGTCTTTTCAGGATCAAGCCAAACCGCACCGCCGGCAGATTTTCCGAATTTGGTTCCGTCAGCTTTCAGCATCAGCGGAATCGTTAATGCGAATGCCTGCGTATCAGACCCTTCCATCTTGTGAATCAAATCGATCCCGGCTGTGATGTTGCCCCATTGATCGGCACCGCCGATTTGAAGCTGAACGTCATTTTCCAACAGCAAATGATGAAAATCAACAGCTTGAAGAATCTGATAGGTAAATTCAGTAAATGAAATTCCGACTTCAAGACGACTTGCAACGACTTCCTTGTTTAACATCGTATTAATATTGAACAACTTGCCATAATCGCGCAAGAAGTCAAGCAGACTGATTTTTGAAAGCCAGTCATAGTTGTTGACAATCGTGATATTGTCCTCGCCAAAAAGCTTTTTCATTTGTGAAGTCAAGGCTTCCTCATTGTGATGAACCTGTTCCATCGTCTGCAATGTCCGTTCCGTTGAACGTCCGGATGGATCGCCAATTGATCCTGTTCCCCCGCCAATCAAGATAAATGCACGGTGACCTGCCAACTGAAACCTTTTGAGCATCATGAAAGGAATCAAATGTCCAACGTGCAGACTATCGCCAGTCGGATCAGTTCCGCAATAAACTCCGACAGACTTTTCATCCAAAAGTTTGCTCAGGTTTTCTTCGTCAGAAACTTGATTAACGGCCCCGCGCCACTTCAATTCATCAATAATATTCGTCATCGAAATTCCTCCTAAAACAAAAATTCCCTGATGCCATCAGACATCAGGGACGAAATTTTTCCGCGTTACCACCCAGATTATCGCCAGATTTTACAAAAATCAGCAATCAACTCTAGTCATCGATATCGAGATGAACCGTTCAAACTCCACAATGTAATTCAACCATCAAGTTTGCCCTGATTTTCAGCACCACCATCAGTTCTCTTTGCCAGTGACTTGACAATCTACTTCGTTGCTTCAACGCCTGTATTTAATTGATTTAAACATCAATAGTCCAATTGTAGCATATCAGCTTTGATTCATCAATTGCGATTGCTTATTTTGTCTTCCTTGCGCTGACACGCAGGGCAAAGGCCCAAAACTTCATACTGACTGCCAAAAACCTTATAGCCGGTATCTAAGGCCGCCGTCTTCTCAAATTGACGATACGCATCATCAAAAACGTCTTCAATTTTGCCGCAATTCACGCAAATCATGTGATAGTGCGGATTGTCAAAATAGTCATATCTCATATGGCCCGTTTTGTCAACCGCAACCTCAATCACAAGTTTCTTTTGCTCAAATAATTGCAAAGTATTGTAGACGGTTGCCAAACTGACGTTAAAATCGTTCTTCTTGAGATACTTATAAATCGTCTCAATCGAAGGATGCACCTTTGATTTCATCAAATAAGCCAAAATAACCTGTCTTTGAGGCGTCGACTTGATTTCATAGTCTTTCAGTTTTTGTGCAGCAGCAACTAGCATCTCAGAATCTCTCACCATGGATTTTCCCCTCTCCAGCTTAGTAAAGTTAAGGCCTTTCTATGTTAATATTATTGCTCAAATGGTTCTAGAAGTCCATAAGAAACTTCATGTTTTAAGACATAAAACGCGTTTAAGAAATTCAATCGAATACTTTAAAAATTCACCCGTTCTGCCCGGAGTCAAACTTTTCAAATTACCGTCATATGCCAGCTTCAATTCCAATAAAACAACGCATCCTGCTGCCAGAAAAACCAAGACCTCGCTCAGCTTTCCAGTACTGTAGTATGCAAACTTGCCACCTGATTTTGCCTTGTGTTTCGTCAGTGGCCAAAGCCAGTTGACCCCGTCTTTTGAAAAGCTGTCCTCTGACAAATGCATCAAATACCCGCATAAAATCCAAAAAGGAACAAAATAGGCAGCTTGAGCGAAATAAAGATTTCTGATCCATACGAAAAATGCATAGACCAATACTGCAAAAAGAAGCGAATGCGTGCCGCCGCGATGTCCCAGCGTCTTATTGGCTACTTTGCTGATAAACTTGTTTCTCTTTCCCATATAGGAGCTGGGGTAATCTATATCCGGCAAAAGAGTCCCCGCGCAAAGGGCCATCGCATTCGGGAAATTTAAGTCTCCGGCACAAGACATCAAAGGAATTCCGACTGCCAATGATACCGCCAGATGCGTCTTATATTGCATTTTTCAAAAAAACCTGCCTTCGCTCTTTTTAGAATTCGGTCTGATATCCAATCGTGCTGATGCCTTCTTTTGAAGTTACCTGAATCTGAGCAGGAATTTGCTCTTTAAATTTGTCAACATGACTGATAATGCCGATCATTCGATTATTGTTTTCCAAAGACTGCAAGGCACTGAGAACTGATTGCAGCCTTTCATCGTCAAGCGTGCCGAACCCTTCGTCGATAAACATTGCTTCAATGCTGATGCCGCCGTTTCTTTCCTGAATGACTTCTCCCAATGCCATGGCAAGCGAAAGAGAGAAAATAAAACTTTCGCCGCCGGAAAGCGTGTGAACTGGACGGTTTACGCCGGCATTGTCGTCATAAACGTCAAGTTCCAGGCCCATATTTTTTAAGTTTGCCTTTGCTGTGTCATCCAAAACCAGATTATATCTGCCGCCCGTCAGCTTATCAAGGTGAACGTTTGCGACTTCAATTACGCTTCTGAAATAATTTGCCAGAACAAAGCGTGAAAAACCTGGAGCAATGCCCTTTTGACCACGGAGAACGTTATACAAAGACTGTTTGCGCTCGGCAAGTTCAAGTTTTTCCTTGCTGTTTTTCCAGACTTTTTCGGCCTTTCGGCGACATTCCTTGTTCTTGTTCAGCAAATTGTCTGATTGCTGCAAAAATTCTTTGGCACGTCTGTGGCGCTCCTGTTCATCTCGTTGAATCTGCTTCATTTCTTCGATGTTTGGCCGAATCTTCCCGTCGATTTTCTTTTGACTTGCAGCATATTCGCCCGAAACCGTTGCTTCTTTTTTCTGAAAGTCGCTGATTTCACGCTCAATCTCGGCAATCCGGTCTTTTTCTGCAAGCAATTCGTAAAGTCTCTCAGCGGAAATCCCCTTCTTCAGGCAAGCCGACTCGATTTCTTTTTCGGAAGCATGAAATAGATTTGACTCATTACCCAGGTTGATATTTTCCTTTTCGATCAGCGACTGCAACGAGGCACGCCTTTTATCAAGATCAGAAACTTCTTTATCGTTGTTTTCCTTGTCGGCATCATATTTTTTAATGAACTCATCCCACTGATTCAGTTGTTCTTGCAGCTCTTTTCTGGTTTTGAACTGTTTTGGCAACTGTTTTTCAAGTTCCGCCAGACCGGCCTTTTTACCTGAAATCGTCGCCTGACATTCGCTGAGTTCTTGTTTCAAGTCGGAAACAAGCTCTTCTCCTCGTTCAATTTCCGTCTGCAAAGTTTTAAGCTTCACTTCGGCTTCAGTTCTTTTTCGTGCCGTTTCTCTGGCTTGTGAGAGTTTTTCTTCGTTATCCGATCTCTTGTTGTCGAGTTTTTTTTCAAGCTCGCTGATTTCAATGGTATCATATCCGAGAGATTGACTGAACTCAGTTATCTTCTCCAAAAAGTCAGCTTGACGTTCGCTGAACTCTTTTGATTTGGCATCTGCCTTGGCTTTTTTCTCTGAAGCATCGGCAACGGCTTCGTCATGTTTTTCTTTTGCTTTTTTTACTTGATTTTCCGTCACGTAAACGGTCTTTTCATCGCCAAATGCAGGGCTCGGATGCTCCAAACTGCCGCAAACCGGGCAAGCATCTCCCGGTTTGAGCAGCTTGGCCAATTCGTTGATCTGCAGCTTGGCCCATTGACTCTGGATGTTCTCATACTCCTGCTCAGCCGTTTTTTGAAGTTCCGATGCTTCAGCAGATTCTTTTTCCAAAACAACCTGCTCATTCTTCAAAACTTGAGCTTTTTGTTGTTGGGCTTTGTAATCCTGAAGTTTTTTTTCATTTTCTTTCAGCTGCTGAATTTCCAGTTCAAGACAGTGCTTTTCGTCGTCCGCTCCGGAATTTTTCTCGATAAACTTGTCCAAAGCGTTCTTAGAGGCAATTTTGCGTTCAAGTTCCGCTTTTTTTTCGGCAAGCTTTTTGGATGATTTGTCTGCCTGAGCTTGCAGGTCAGCAAGTTCGGCATTTTTTTGCTCGGCCTCGTCATATATGCCGACCCTTCCTTGCCACAGATTAAAATCAGCTTGCGCCTTGTCTTTTTGGGGAGCTTTCCGCAAAAGAATTTGCTTGGTTTCCAATGCTTTGCTGAATTTTTCCTTCGTTTCAGAAAATTCGGCATTTTGTTTTTCAATGTCTGCTCGGAGTTCTTCCAAGCGTTTTTGAGACGTCTTTTTTCTGAAAACCATCGTTTCGCATCCAAAAGCCCAGTTCAATTCTGCCAAATAATTCGTCTGCTCGTTGATTTTTGCCTGTTCTCGTTCCAACAGTTCTTTTTTTCGAGAAACTTCCTCAAATTCTTGAAAATCTTGCTCGAGCCGTTCTGCCAACGCCGTCTTCTTCAATGCTTCATTGACTTTTTTTTGCATTTCTTCTTCAGCCTCTTTGGCTTTGGCGCAATTTTCCTCATCGCTTTTTATTTGCAGATCCAATGCATCGAACCAATCTTCAAACGGTTCTGCTTCCGGTTCCGCTTCCGAAAAGATTGCCTGTTTTTGTTCAAATAACAGCTCTTTTTTGGTTTCATCGCTGTCTGATCGGGATTCGTCTGCTTGTTTTTTGATTTCCGAAACCCAATCGTCATAAAAATCGGTTCCAAAAATTTGATTGAGAATCTTCTCTTTTTTATTGCTGTCCGACATCAGAAACTCTTTAAACTTTCCTTGAGGAAGCAGAATAATCTTGCTGAATTGTTCGGCGCTTAAATTGAGAAGGCTTGTTACTTTGACGCCTATTTCATTCGGTCCTTTTAATTCTACAAGATTTCCGTTTTCATCCTGATATCTGAGAATTGCTTTTTTGGTGATTTTGCCATTTTTTTCTTGGCCTGCCGTCTGATAAAATGAACGATTGACGGTATATTCTTTCCCTTGATGCGAAAACGTCAATTCGACTTCCGTTTTTTCCTTGCAATCCTCTACAAAATCGCTGCGCAACAAGAAGACGTTTCGATCCTTGTCGGTTGAACTCCGACCGTAAAGCGCAAAACACATCGCATCAAAAATGGTTGTTTTGCCGCTTCCGGTAGCACCAGTGATCAAGAAAAGCGGAGCTTCGCTGAACTTGGTAAAATCAACTTCCGCATCCTTATAAGGTCCAAAATTTTTCATTTTCAATTTCAAAGGTTTCATTGATTTTCCCCCTTGTTGCGCACGTCCTGAAGCGCCTGTTCCATCATTTTGCATTGTTCTTCGTCAGGATCTTCTCCGACGGTATCTTTGTAAAATGTTTTAAACAGGTCCATTTCAGATAATTTTTCCAAATTTTTAACACCGTTATTTTCGTGATTGACGCGTCCGTTGACACGCTTCAGTTCAATAATTCGCGGATAGTATTTTTTCAGGCGATTCATCACATCGATGATCGGAACGCGATCTTCCAGTTCAACCGCAACGTAATCATCATCAGGAATTTGCCGATAATTTTCTGGTTTGATCAGATTTTCGAAAAGTCCCTTGACGACTCGTACGTCATTCAAAGGTTCCAATGGTTTATAGGCAATTGTTTCAGAATCGGTATCGACAACGTAGACCCCTTTTTGATCTGATGTTTCAGAAACCGAGTATTTTAAAAGCGAACCGCTGTACTTGACCTTTTCTGATTTTGAAGCACGATGCTGATGGAGATGTCCCAACGCAACATAGTCAAAACATTCCAATTCATCTATGCCGACTGCTTCGAGTCCGCCGACTTCACTTGGGGTTTCCGAATCAGATTTCAAGGATCCAACGGCAAAAAAGTGTCCCACAAGCACATGCTTAAAGCCGGCTTTAAATCGTTCCTTCATCAAGGAAACTATCCTTCTGACGCATTGATCGGCAGTTTTAAGCGTTTCATCTCCTAAAAAATTTTTTGCTGCGCTGATTTCAAAATACGGCATCAAAAAAAACTGTACTCCTGACATTTCAATCGGTTCTGCTGCCCGTTCAAGCTTCGTATGCAGATAAAAGGACGTCGCTTCAAACCATTCTGAACCCGTTGAAAGGCGTTCGGCCGAATCATGATTTCCGCTGATGGCCAATAACGGAAAACCATCTTCCAAATTCAGTTTTTTAAGTGCCCCGTTGACCATCCGAACGGAATCTTCGCTTGGCATCCCGCGATCGTAGATATCGCCTGCAATCACGATTGCGTCAACTTTCTCGTCAATGGCTATTTTTTCCAGTTTTCTCAATGCATCGGCCTGTTCTGTGCTCAAGTCGTAGCCATGCAGCTTGCGACCAACGTGCCAGTCCGCAGTGTGTAAAAATTTCATGTCTGAAACGCCCCCTGATCATTCGTTTAATCGATTATAGCACAAGGAATGTACGTTCGCAAAACACTTGTGCGAAATTTTATCTGCATTTTTAAGAAACAAAAAAGCCCCCGCATCAAAAGCGAGGGCATTCTCTTAAATTTTCCTATAATTTTTCCTTGATTGCCTGAACCATCGCCAATTCTTCGTTCGTCGGAACGATCATGACTTTGGCTTTGGAATCTTTCGTCGAAATAAGCCCTTCAGTATTTTTTTCGTTCAAAGCTTCATCCAGACTGATTCCAAGGCAGGCAAGCTCTGAAACGACATCTCTTCTGAGCGAAGGATCGTTTTCTCCAATGCCGCCGGCAAAAACCAGCACGTCTGCTCCGCCCATTTCAACATAATAACTTCCGACGTACTTGACGATGCGGTTGATGAAAATTTCACGTGCCAAAGCACAGCGCGAATCGTCAATATTGGCACGAATGTCGCGCATGTCAGGGGACTTGCCTGAAATTCCGAGAAGACCTGATTCAGAATTGAAAAGCTGCAGGATCTCTTCTGCGGACTTGTCCAGTTTTTTCATTAGAAACGGAACGATTGACGGATCAACGTCGCCGCAGCGAGTTCCCATCGTCACGCCTGTCAACGGCGTAAAGCCCATGGAACTGTCATAGGCCTTGCCGTCTTTGACAGCAGAAATCGAAGATCCGCTGCCCAAGTGAAGCGTAATCAGTTTCAAATCTTCAAGCGGCTTTTCCAAAAGATCGGCACAACGATGCGAAATATAGCCGTGGCTGATGCCGTGTTCGCCATAGCGTCTGATTCCGTATTTTTGCGTAAGTTCATAGGGCAGACTGAAAATGGCATTCATCTCCGGCATGTCCGTGAAAAACGTGCTGTCAAAAACGGCATATTGCGGAGTGTCAGGCATCACCTTCTGCATCAGTTCGATATATTTTGCCTCCATCGGATTGTGCAACGGAGCATGATCGCTCATTTCAATGATTTCTTCAAGCTTTTCGGCATCGATTTTGGTTGCGCCTCTGAATTTCTCACCGCCGGCAACGACGCGATGGCCTACGCAAGCGATTTTTTCAAGGGACGTGATTCCCTTTTCCTGAATCTTTTCGATAATCAGCTCGCAAGCACGTTCATACGTTAAATTGTCATAAGTTTCCTGAAAATTTTGTTCTCCGTATTTGATTTCAAACTTTGAACCAGGCATCAGCATGCGTTCAACAAGCCCTTTGGCAACGACCTTTTCCGTTTCAAGTTCAAACAGTTTCCACTTGACCGAGGAACTGCCGGCATTCATAAGTAAAATATTTGACACGAGTGCACCTCCGTTTTTATTTCTCACTCTCAGTATACATTAAAATTAATCGACTTTCATTCCCAAAAATTAATTAAAGATTCTCGGCTTGACCAAACCCTTGTAATCATGTTTGATGGCCTTCGAGTTGATGACGCTCATCAGCTGAAACATCGTAAATGCAATCTGCGAACGCTTGCGGTAGGCAATAAAGCTCTTCTTCCATATGTCAACGTATTTGTTCTTATAAGCCTTAAGGCCTTGGAAACTGTAGAAATGGTAGCCGTATTCATAGATATAGCGCGCAATCTTTTCCGTAATAAATTCACGATTCAAGTCGGCACAGTCTCTTGTCGGCGCCATCCCAAGATCAACGTAAGCATAGCCCGCTTCTTTGGCATTTTCAAACAAAAACAACGATAAACGCGCCATGGTCTGTGCCGGAGCATCTTTGACATAACGCATCAGATCGCTTGAAACTACCCCGTGCTTGCGCGGCATGATGCTTGAAAAAGCCTTCAGCTTGCCGGAAGAATCCCTCAAAGTCATCAAACTGCCTTGCTCAAGGTAATATTCATCAAAAAAGCCTACGGAAAATCCTTTTTCGTTTCGATTGCTCAGCCACTCATCCGAAACTTTGCGCATTTCGCTTAATAACTCTTCGCTATATGGCGGCTTCAAAAAATCAAGCACATAGCCGTCGTTTGCGAAGCGGTTGATTAAAGCCCGCTGATTGTGATGCTTTTCACCATGCAAATTGAATTTCTCAAGATCGACCAGACCCTTTTCGCCAATCTGCAGGAAATCATAGCCGTATTCATGCAGCAAAAGCGTGAAATCCTGATCTATGTCGTAAAAAACAGGTTCAAAGCCGTACAGATCCGCCGTCTTCAAAAAATCTTCCAAAGCTTCCTTGAAATATTTCGGATTCCCGATCGGCTCCCCAATGCAAAATAGTTTTTCCTGCTTTCTGCGATACATGAAAAAGACCTGATCTTTTCCTTCTGATTTGAAGAAATAAAGCGATTTGTCGCGCAAGTAGACCAGGTGCCCTGCATTTCCGCAACCAAAGCGACTGATGATCTGCTTGATTCTCCGTTCATCAAAGACCTGAGGCACAAACGGCGTCAGGCCTTTCGATAAGTACGTCAGCATGAGCAAAAGAATCAGTGCCGCAATCATCAACCCGATGAACCCGGCAAGCCAGTCTTTTTGAGCAGGAAACAGCAAGTATTCCGGCACATGATGGCGATTGCTGAAGCTTGGCGTATTCAAAATTCCGACCAGCGTGTAAAGTAAGAAAGTCCCCGCAAAAATCGCGATGTCTGCAACCATCTTACCGATGGAATATTGCATCTGCTTGCGATAAAGCTCGTTTTTTGACAGGAAAACCAAAATCATTACGAATCCCAAAAAAATCGCCAGACTAAGCGAGTAACGATTCAAAAGGGTATTGATGACACCGATTGCAAGCACGATCAGCGTCGGCCAGTATGCGCGTTTGCCCTTGGCCGAAATTCCCCTGGCAAGTCCCAGCAGCATAAAGGCAAAGATAATGTCCGAAACCTGACTGATAAACAGGAAACTGTACGAATACAGCTTTCTCAACAGCTCATTGGAATTTGCAAAACGCGGAACGGCAGCTTCAAGCAGCATTAAAATTCCTGAAGCATACAAAAAAATAGTCAAGACGAAATGCGCGACTTTTTGAACTGCCATCTTTGGAATTCCGTTCAATTTTTCGTTAATGTTTGAACCTGTTTCATGAACAAAAAGAATAACCCCGATGACAAAAGGAATTATGTAGTAGAACAACCGGAAAAACATGATCCAGACAACGGCCGTTTCGTTTGAAACGCCAAGCGTTGCCATGCCGTACATCATAAAAACGTCAAACGAGCCCAAGCCGCCGGGAACCATTGACACGATTCCCAAAACCGAACCGGTAATATACATTGCAAGAATCGGCAAAAAATCCGTTTTGATTCCCATCATCAAGCCGATAAACAAGAAAAATCCGCCGGCAAACGTCCACTCGAAAAAAGAGCTGATAATCAGGGCCAGTTCGCGTTTCAACGTCAAGTCGGCAAAAAATTCGGTCTGTTTGAATTTTGTCGCGATGAACAGTACGGGAAAATACACTCCTCCGCCGA
Source organism: Ligilactobacillus ruminis ATCC 27782 (assembly GCF_000224985.1). Taxonomy (NCBI): domain Bacteria; kingdom Bacillati; phylum Bacillota; class Bacilli; order Lactobacillales; family Lactobacillaceae; genus Ligilactobacillus; species Ligilactobacillus ruminis. The sequence goes on along the minus strand of NC_015975.1, from coordinate 438,129 downwards.
CAAGCCAGATCCAGTAGCTGCCGAACAGTTTTCCCATGCCGCGACCATAAATCAATGCAAGAGAAATCCAACAATATATGGAAAGTCCTGCCAAAACAAACAGCGCAATTTTCGAAAGCGCGTAGACAATCTGCTTGGCGCTTGCGTTTTTCTTGTAAAAATTGGCGCGCAACGTTGCCCCGATGACGCCGCCGAATCCGGCAACGTTGGTCGTCGTATTGACGATCCAGCCGCTTTTGAAGATATACGGCACACTGTATTTTCCAGGAAGAAATTTCACGACCGTAAAATCATAGGCAATCATCGGAAGAACGGCAATCAAGCCGACAAAAAACATCACCGCAATCGTGAGCATTGACTGATTTTCGAGTCCTTCTTGAACTTTTCCCCAATCAATCTGTTTAAAAATTCGCCCGATTTCGTAAACGACAAATATCAGAACAGAAAAAACAAACAACAGCTTGATAAATTTCAAGCGCTTTTCAACAAAATTTTTGAAACGCTCAATCAATTATGACCCACCTTTCAATTTTCCGAACACATATCCAATTATATTATAATCAATCTTCAAAGAACTTTCTCATAACAAGGTTAAAATAAAGAAAAATTATAAATTTGAACGGAGACGTTTTTTATGGCAACATTTCTTGACATCTTGCTTTTGGCTTTGATCGTTGCGACAATCGGAAATCTGATTTCAAATTTCAAAGGAAAAAAAAACAGGACTTCCAGAGCATGAGCTGCTTCAGAAGCCCTGTTTGTTTTTTCGCATTTCATCCTGCGACTCTGCATTTTTATCGACATTAACGATTTTTGCCGTGCAAAAAAGGAGCCGGGACAAATCCCGACTCCTTTGAAATCAAACAAATTAGACTATTTAAGAGTAACTTGTGCGCCAACTTCTTCAAGTTTAGCTTTGATTTCTTCAGCTTCGTCCTTAGCAACGCCTTCCTTGATAACGGATGGTGCACCGTCAACCAAGCCCTTGGCATCCTTAAGGCCAAGACCCGTAACGTCCTTGACAACTTTGATAACCTTAACCTTGCCGGCACCAGCAGATGTCAATTCAACGTCAAATTCCGTCTTTTCTTCTGCAGCGCCTGCAGCAGCACCTGCAGCTGCAACTGGAGCAGCAGCAGAAACACCGAATTCATCTTCGATAGCTTTTACTAAGTCGTTTAATTCAAGAATGCTAGCTTCTTTCAAGTCAGCAATGATCTTTTCTGTATCTAAGGCCATTTTAAAATCCTCCAATTTAATTGATATGTTATGTTTAAAAACTTATGCGACTAAGCGCTGATTAAGCAGCACTTTCGTCTTTGCTGTCTGCGACTGCCTTGACAGCATATGCGAAGTTGCGAACAGGTGCTTGAAGCACGGAGCAAAGCATGGAAAGCATACCTTCGCGGTTTGGCAACTTGGCAAGAGCGTGGATTTCGTCGAGGGTAACAACTTCCCCGTCGATCATACCACCTTTGATTGTCAATGCTTCATGATCTTCAGCAAACTTGGAGAAGATGCGTGCAGGTGCAGTAGCATCTTCAGAACCGAATGCAACGGCCGTAGGACCTGTGAATGTTTCATCCAAGCCTTCGTAACCAGCCTTGTCTGCAGCACGACGCAAGAACGTATTCTTGATAACGCGCATTTCAACGCCTGCTTCACGCAATTCCTTACGTAATTCAGTTACTTCGTCAACCGTAAGACCACGGTAGTCAACAACAACTACAGAAGTTGCGTTGTTGAATTTTTCAAAGACTTCTTCAACAATCGCAGCCTTCTTTGCGATAATTTCTTTACTCAATTGATTCACCTCCTAGTCATTGTGCCAGGGTTTCCTAAATAAAAAAACCCTATGTCCACCAAGACACAGAGAGAGAACTTAACATTGCTCCTCGGCAGGATATTAAGGCAAAAGCCACCTGAGTCTTAGGTAGAATCATAATATAAAAAATTGACCTTTATCAATTTATCACATAAATCGATAAAGGTCAACTGTTTTTTCAAATTAATTTTAAAAATTAAAGCGAGTTCGTATCAACCGTAACGCTTGGGCCAAATGTTGATGCCAAGCTTACGTGCTTGATGTAAGTGCCTTTTACGGCAGCAGGACGAAGACGGGAAATCTTTTCGTAGATTGCGTCAAAGTTGCCCTTCAATGCTTCTTCCGTAAATGAAACCTTGCCGACAGGAACGTGCACGTTGCCGTCACGGTCCGTACGATATGTCACTTGGCCGCTCTTAGCATCGCTGACAGCCTTTTTGACATCCATCGTAACAGTGCCCGTCTTAGGGTTAGGCATCAAGCCTTTAGGTCCAAGAACGCGACCCAAACGACCTACTTGAGCCATCATGTCAGGCGTTGCGATTGCAACGTCGAAGTCAAGCCAACCGTCTTGAATACGTTGTACCAAGTCATCGTCGCCAACAACGTCTGCACCGGCATCCTTAGCTTCTTGTGCCTTAGGACCCTTTGCAAATACGACAACGGTTTGTTCCTTGCCCGTACCGTTAGGAAGAACCAAAGCACCGCGCAATTGTTGATCTGCTTGCTTTGTATCCAAGTTCAAGTTAAATGCAACTTCGATCGTTGCATCAAAATTAGCAAAGTCGATCTTCTTGACAAGTGCCAATGCTTCGCTTGCATCGTATGCCTTGCCAGCTTCAACTTGCTTTGCAGCTTCTAAATATTTCTTGCTTTTCTTTTTAGCCATTAGTGAATTTTCCTCCTTGCAATATGTGGTCTATCGGATAAACCTCCCACTTGACACATCCGTTTTCACGGAGTATCCGACTGAGAAGCGTGGCCGTAGAGAGATTATAATTAGTCTTCTACAACAAAGCCCATGCTTCGTGCAGTACCTTCAATCATGCGCATAGCAGCTTCAACGTCTGCCGCGTTTAGATCTTGCATCTTCGTTTCAGCGATTTCCTTAACTTGTGCTTTCGTAACTGTAGCAACTTTCTTCGTGTTAGGTTCGCCGGAGCCTTTTTGTACACCAGCAGCTTTCTTAAGCAAAACTGCAGCAGGCGGTGTCTTTGTAATGAAAGTAAATGAACGGTCTTCATAAACGGAAATAACAACCGGGATAATCATACCAGCTTGATCAGCCGTACGAGCGTTGAATTCCTTTGTGAAGCCCATGATGTTGATACCAGCCTGACCCAATGCAGGACCAACTGGTGGAGCTGGCGTTGCTTTACCAGCAGGGATTTGTAATTTAACAACGTTGATAACGTTCTTTGCCACGGTAACATTCCTCCTATTCCGTGTGTGGTTCGGATGGCCATCAGATTTGGCCTCCCACTAGTATGCAGATTGCATACTAACATAATATAGCACGCTGCATTTTATTTTGCAAGCAAAAAATGAACCGTTCAAGCTCCGAACGGTTCACCGGAATTACTGCATCGTCATAAATTAGTTACTTTTCTAAAAGCTGCTTGCCAAGCTCATCGGCGCGACGAATTGCTTCAGAGAATTTTTCAGGATCAAACGGACGGTTGCGATATTCGTTCGTTTCCATAGCCCCCTTTGTAATCTCTTCAACATCGTCTTGAGAAAGTCCAAGTTCGCCCAACGTAACAGGAAGACCAATACGCTTGTTGAATTCCTGATACTTCTTGAACTCCTCTTCTTCATGGAAGTATGCGAACAAGACGAGCACGCCGAACGAAACGATTTGACCATGGAGGTAAGTTCCTTCACGCTTGATGGCAGTCGTCGAATTATAAAATGCATGCGCATGCCATGAATTGTAATAGAAATCTTTTTGGTTCGTAAGGTTTGAAGCATATCCGGTCGAAACAAGAATATCCAAGGCAATTTCTTCAACAGCCTTTGAAGGAGTATCGTTTTTAACGTCATCCATGCCTTGTTCGCCATATTTGAACAGAGGTTCCGAAACTGTTTTGGCGATCGCAACACCTAACGCACCGGTATTGGTCAAGTCCTCTCCTTTAGAAACATGCGTTACTTCAGGCTGTTTGCTCAAAGCATCACCGATTCCTGCCCAGAAGTATTCAACCGGGGCCTTGGCAATGACGTCCGTATCAATGAAAAGATGCTTGGCTGCTTTTGGAAAGCCATAGCGATCAAACGATCCGTCATCGTGATAGATAACCGCGATCGCTGTGCCGGCAGCACAGTTTGAACAAATCGTCGGAAACGAGAAGATGACTTCGTCAAGTTCATCGGCAACCATCTTGGCGGTGTCAAGCGCCTTGCCGCCTCCAAAACCAAAGACTGCATCTGCTTCTTTGACTTCCGGAGTCGCAACCAAACGATCAATGTTCGTCTGCGTGCTGTCAACGCCGTAAACAAAGCTTCCCGTTACCTCAATCCCGGATCCTTCAAGTGCTTTTCTTGCCTTCGGTTCAGCTGCAGCCAAAGCACGCTTGCCTCCGATGAAGACAACTTTTTTGATTCCGTATGGCTTAGCCACTTCAGGAATTTCATCGTAGGCATTAGTTCCATAAGTATAGTTACTCATATAATTTGTTGTCATTTCCAAATTCCTCCATTTACCAAATGCAGTTTTTGAATCAAACGCAGAGCCCGAAATTGCCAAAAGATTCAAACCTGTTTTTTTTGCAGACAGTCAACATCCTTTCATGAGAATTAAGTTAGATATAATTTTTCTCGAACATTATGCTGTGTTCCACCTCGATAAACCCAGCATTCCAAATAATTATACCGTTTCCGCAACAAGATGTGCTGTATCTTGTTAAACATATTATCACTAACAATTAATCAATTCAAGGATTTTTTAATTTTCCGCTCACATTGATGCTTAAATCAAGGTGATGCGCAGCACTGCATTTGGGAAAAATTAAAAAAATGCCCTCCAAGCATACAGCAAATTTTCTTTTTTACCTGTATACTCCAAGGGCATTATAGCCGTCGACTTCAATTTTCTTTGCCCGGCATTTAATTTATTTCAAGAGGTAAACGCAACTTTTTTCCAAGCCTCTTAAAATCCAAATTTTCAATCAATCATGCAGATCGAACTTAAGCTTCATATGATTTCCGCCAACGTCAACCATGTCGCCAAGAAGCTTCGTTGCTTCATTCAAATCAATTTCAGCCATTTGATTATTGATTTCCGTCAAATATTTGACGGGATTTTTCTTTGTCACCGCAACCTGATCCGCTTTAAGCTGCAGATTGCGACAAGCTGAAACGACCTTCTCTTCGAAAGAAGCCTCCAGTTCGCTATAGCGATCATAGTCCGTATCTCCCAAAACGGCCAAGGTTCTCGTCAGCCAAAAGACCGTCTTCAAATCAAACTCGCCGGACACGTCACGATAGCACGCAGGCGTATCATTGACGTTTGCGTAAAACGGAACTGCCGCATTAAACGTATTAGGTCCGACAAATACCCAATGAATGCCGGCAATTTCTTTTGGAACGTCGTTTCTGATTTGGAGAATATGACCTTCTTGGTTGCGGTTGATGCCGATCGGACGATAACGTTTCTTTTGTGATTCAGTTCCTGATCCGTATGGATCAAAGTCAGTATTTTGGTAGTGCGAACTCAACAGCCACTTGACGTCTTCGATTGAAATCCTGCGCTTTGCATGACAAATGAAAGGAAGTTCCTGTTCTTCCGGACCGTATGGCAATTCGGCGTCGAAATACTTTTGGACGTACCAGGCCCGCGGATTATTATAACGCGTATCCTTGATCGTCGAACTGCCAAAGATGTGGCGGGAGTTGTATTTGTCATGATCAGGATTAAGGTGATGCTTTTCGATTAATTCCTTAAGACCAGGCGCAGACAACGTGTCATCAGAATCAAAATCAAATTCGTCAATGTTCGTTCTGTTTGGAGCAACGACGTACGCATCATCAGGAATTCTGACGGCTGCCCATTGATGACCGCCGTATGTTTCCAAATACCAGACTTCATCCTTATCGGAAAAAGCAATCCCGTTCATCTCATACGTTCCGTATTCTTCAAGAATCGAACCCAGACGCAAGACGCCTTCTTTTGCCGAATGAACGTAAGGCAAAACAAGCGTCAGCATGTCTTCTTCACCGATTCCGTCTTCAACCAGAGGATCGACGCCCAAAATCCGCGGATTGGACGTAATCGTTTCCGTTGCAGACATTGCAACGTTTTCGCTGTTGATTCCGGATTCGCCCCAAATACCCTTGTCGCCGATTGCATCCGGAGTGCACGTATAACGCAGCGCTTCACGCTTGGACGGAAGCGTAATCTTGACCTTGCTCAATTTGGCCTGATACGTGCGCGGCTGATTTTTTGGCTCAACGACAATGAATTTCTTCGGGCATGCCCCGAAACTGCTGTCTTCATTTCTTGAAACAATCGTCGAACCGTCAATCGTTGCTTTTTTCCCGACTAAAATCGTCGTACAGTCTGATCTGCTTTCTTTCATGTTATCATCCCTCAAAAAATATTTGCTGTTATGATTATATCACTTAAGAAAAAAGCCGTCCTTGAAAAATGCACTCAAGAAACAGCTTTTAAGTTTATACCAGTCTTTCAACCTGATCGAATGACAATTCTGCATCCGTTTCGCGACCGAAGACATCGATCATCGCATGAAGTTTCATCTTTTCGCTGTCGATTTCAGTAATTTTGCCGACATGACCAACAAATGCTCCTTCGGTAATGGTAATCGTATCGCCGACTTCTGCATCAAAGTCTGCATTTCTCGTCATGCCGACGCTGCGAAGAATCGTCTGGATTTCTTCGTCAAGAAGAGGCGCCGGTTTGCTTCCGGCACCATGCGAGCCGACAAATCCGGTAACGCCGGGCGTGTTTCGAACGACATACCATGATTGGTCTGTCATGACCATTTCGACCAACACGTATCCAGGGAACGTCTTGAGTTTTTCAACTTTTTCCTTGCCGGTCTTGGTCTTTTCGCATTTTTCTTCTTCAGGAACGACCACGCGGAAAATATAGTCTTCCATGCCCATTGATTCCGCACGAGATTCCAGATTGCTTTTGACTTTGTTTTCATAGCCGGAATACGTATGCAATACGTACCATTTCTTTTCACTGCTTTCAGCCATTTTTATTCTCCTTTGATATTTGTGTTTTTGAACAAAATAAAAAAACCCCGAAAAATCGAAGTTCACCAACAAGGTGATTATAACAAAAAAAGACTGGTTTGACCAGTCCTTTAAATCAGGCAACCAGTGAAAGCACTGCCTGAACGGCATAATCAACGACGCCAAAGAAAACAGCAAAGGCAATTGACATTGCGACAACAGTCGTTGTATCGCGTCTTGTTTCCTTGGCATTAAGCCATGTCGTATCTTTCATTGTTTGAACAACGCTCTTGAAAAACTTCATCTTGAATCCCCCATTTGTTATTTTGTTTCGCGATGAAGCGTATGTTTTCCGCAATATTTGCAGAATTTTTTGACCTCAAGGCGTTCGGTCCGATTTAAATTTTCAACAATCGTATAATTTCTCGAACCGCATACTGAGCATGCTAACGAAATTTTTTTCTTGGACATTCCAGTCCTCCTTAACGTATTCAAAGTTACTTTATCATGTTTAAACACCGCATGTCAATTATCTTCAGAACTGAGATGGTCGCGCAGGTCTGCTAATTTCTTCAACTGCTCGTCATCAAAAGGCGATCTTCTGACCAATGCCTGATCCTGATACATTCTTGTCGCTGCGTGAACTTCTTTTTTTGCATTTTTAATATCCTGATACAGTTCCCAAGCAGGTTTTCTCAAAGCTCCTTGAGAAAAGATCGTCCATTGTTCAGCTTGATCGCTCGTCGCAACGGTCACCTGAGTCAACCGCGACTGCAGTTTTCCGGCCAATGCTTCAATATAGCTGTCAGCCGTCTGACCTTCATCAGTCCAAACAACATCCAGGTTGTATTGTTTATAGCTTTTTGACAGCCCTGGCACGTACATTGCGTCAAAAACAACGATAATCTTGGAATCGCTTTGTTTATGATAGTCGGAAAGAATCAAAAGCAGCTGATCTCTTGCGTCTTCCAAGCGATCGGACTTTTTAAGCCGCGCAAGTTCGGGCCAATTGCCGATCATGTTATAGGCATCAACAATCAGAATCTTTTCTTTCATCCTTATTTACCTCTTGAAGTGAATCCCTGGTAAATCAAAAGACTTGCTGCCACGCTTGCATTCAGGCTTTGAACGTGTCCAATCATCGGAATCGTCAGCATTTCATCGCACTTTTTCTTGAGCAATGAAGAAATGCCTTTGCCTTCGTTTCCGATGACGAGAGCCGTCGGGCCTTTTGCATCCCAATTTCTGAAATCCTGGCCTTTCATATCCGTCCCGAAGATCCAGAGCCCGCGATGCTTTAATTCGTCAACTGCTTGGGCCAGGTTCGTTACGCGACAGACCGGGACGTATTCGACTGCTCCCGTTGAGGTTTTGGCAACCGTCGACGTCAGCTGAACCGCACGCCTTTTAGGAATAATGATGCCGTGGACGCCGGCTGCATCTGCGGTTCTTAAAATCGATCCCAAATTATGCGGATCTTCGATTCCGTCCAGAATCAAAAAGAACGGATCTTCGCCTTTTTTGGCTGCTGCTTCAAAAAGGTCTTCAAGTTCCGCATATTGAAATGCAGCAACGGCCAAAACGACGCCTTGATGATTTTGTCCGTCAGACAAAAGGTCAAGTTTTGTTTTCGGAACCTGCGAAACGACGATGCTGCGCTTTTTGGCAGCTGAAACGATTTCCTGAATCGCATCGGACTTCAATCCTGATTGGACAAAGACTTTGTTTATGTCCTGTCCGCTTTTTAAAGCGGCCATTGCCGGATGACGCCCGATTACGAAATCATCTGTCTTCTGTTCTTTCATGGCTAATATCCTTCCTCGACCGTTTTGATGCACCATGCGCTGAGTTCGTCCAGGCGGTCTTTTTTCCCGCTCAGATAAAGATATCCGAATAATGCTTCAAATCCGGTCGAAATTCGATAAGTGACAACCGAGGTGTTTTTGGCCGAAGTATAGCTTTTGGCATTTCTGCCGCGACGGAAATATTCTTTTTCTTCATCAGTCAGAAGATTCTGTTCTTCCATTTGCGAAATCAGTGCTGCCTGTGCCTTTGCGGAAACGTAGTGAGTCGCTCTTTTATGCAATTTGTTCGGTTTGGTCATTCCCTTGTCAAGCAAGTGTTTTCTGACATAGACTTCGTAAATCGCATCCCCGATGTAGGCCAAAGCAATTCCGTTCATCTGTTCATAATCAGCCATGTGTTACGCTCTCTTCCATCTTGTTCCTTGAGGAGTATCTTCCAAAATCACGCCCTTTTCCTTCAACATGTCGCGAATCTCATCGCTTCGCGCAAAATTTCTGGCTTTTCTGGCAGCGATTCTTTCTTCGATCAACGCCTCAATCTTTTCATCCAAAAGTTCCGTTTCTTCTTCAAATTTAATTCCGAAAACCTCTGCTGCCTTTGAGAAACCATCAAGCAGATACTCGATGGTTTCCAAAGAAACCGTTGCTTTTTCTGAATAAACGTTCAGCAGTTTGGCCATCTCATAAATGACCGCAATTCCGTTTTGGGTATTAAAATCATCATCCATCGCTTCAATGAACCGATTCTTCAAAGCACTGAATTTTTCACGAATCTCGGTTTCGACATCGCTCTTTTCAGCATCGTTTTTACGATAACGCAAATTGTCGACAGCCGTTTTCAATTTCTGAAGATTGGTCTTTGCCTCAGCAAGATTTGCCTGACTATAGCGAATCGGATGACGATACTGCGTCGTTGCCATGAAGAAACGGACGACTTGAGGATCGACCTTTTTCAGCAGATCATGAACCGTGACGAAATTTCCGAGCGATTTGCTCATTTTTTCGTCTTCTTCGCCAATCGTCACGAATCCATTATGCATCCAATAGTTGACGAACTTTTGCCCCGTCTCTGCTTCGCTTTGGGCAATCTCGTTTTCGTGGTGCGGAAATTCCAAATCCTGGCCACCGGCATGAATATCTATCGTTTTGCCCAAATACTTCGTTGCCATGACGGAGCATTCGATGTGCCAACCGGGCCTTCCGCTCCCAAAAGGCGCTTCCCAATGGATTTCACCTGGTTTTGCGGCTTTCCATAAAGCAAAATCAAGCGGATCTTCTTTTTTGCCCTGGTCAAAATCAGCCACTCGTTCGCTTGCCCCTTGTTCAAGATCGTCGACGGACTGGCCGGAAAGCTTACCATAGTCTTTAAACTTGCGCGCCCGATAATAAACGTCGCCTTCTGACTGATAAGCATATCCTTTATCGATCAAAACCTGGATAAACTTGATGATATCGTCCATCGTGTCCATTACTCGAGGATTCAGCGTGGCGCGCTTGATGTTTAACGCATCGATGTCTTCATAAAATGCAGCGATGAACTTGTCGGTAACTTCCTTGACGGTCATCTTCATTTCATGACCGGCTTTGATGATTTTGTCATCAACATCCGTAAAATTGGACACGTAGTCGACCTCATATCCTCGATATTCAAAATAGCGCCTGACGGTATCAAATGCCACTGCGCTTCTTGCATTGCCGATATGAATATAGTTATAAACCGTTGGTCCGCAGACATACATTTTAACCTTGCCTTCTTCAAGCGGTTTAAAAATTTCTTTTTTGCCTGACAATGTATTCAAAATCTGAATCATATCGTTACCTCCTTTTGAAATAATCTCATGTTTATATTATACGCAAAAACGCTGCATACCCAAAAGATATTTTGGTTTTTTCCAAAAAAGAGCCGGGAAACATCCCAGCTCTTCTGTTCAGCTTATTTGCCCATTTCTTCCAACGTTTTGTTTAAATGTTCAAGCACGCGCTTTTTGCCCAGCAATTCGATTGAAGGAGCAAGTTCCGGACCGTGCATTTCACGAGTCGTTGCAATGCGAATCGGCATGTAAAGCTTGCGGCCTTTGACTCCGGTATCCTTTTGAATGCCGCGAATCGTCTTTTGAATCTCAACGGCGTCAAAAAGCGGTAATTCCTTGATGCGCTTGGAGAATTCGTTCAAAACGACTGCAGCCGATTCATCTGAAAGCTCGTTCATGCAATCTTCATCAAGCTTTTGCGGTTCCGTGAAGAAAATCTCAGCCATGTCGGCCAATTGAGCCGTATAAGACATTTGACGCTTATAAAGATCAACCAAATGACGTGCCCATGCAATCGTCTTAAAATCGGGATTTTCAGGAATCTTGCCTGCTTTGATCAATTGCTTGATTGCAGAATCGGAAAGTTCATCGTTATCTGCAGCTTTGACGTACTGGTTGTTGACCCATTCAAGCTTTTTGCCGTCAAAAGCAGCCGGTGAGCGGCTCAAACGCTTTGGATCAAACATCTTGATGAAATCTTTTTGACTGAAGATTTCTGATTCGCCAACCGGTGACCAGCCAAGAAGAGTAATGAAGTTGAACATCGCTTCAGGCAGATATCCAAGCGAACGATACTGTTCAATAAACTGAAGCACGGATTCATCACGTTTTGAAAGTTTCTTGCCTGTTTCCGTATTGATGATAAGCGACATATGGCCAAATACAGGGGCTTCCCAGCCAAATGCCTGGTAAACCGCCAATTGCTTCGGCGTGTTGGCAACATGATCATCACCGCGCAAAACGTGCGTGATTTTCATCATGTGGTCATCGACGACAACGGCAAAATTATATGTTGGCATTCCGTCACGCTTTTGAATGACAAAGTCGCCGCCGATCGTATCAGAATTGAAACTGACGTGTCCTTTGACAATATCGTCCCATTCGTAAACGACGTTCTTCGGAACGCGGATTCTGACAACCGGCTTCAAGCCCTTGGCACGTGCCTCGTCTTGCTTGGCCTTGATTTCTTCTTTTGTCATGCCTTCATATTCATATTCGTAGCGAGGAGCCTCACCGCGCGCCTTTTGTGCTTCGCGCTGTTCGTTCAACTCATCTTCGGTCATGAATGATTCATAGGCAAGGTCTTTGTCCAAAAGTTCCTGAATCAAAGGCTGATAGATGCCCTTGCGTTCAGATTGACGATACGGGCCGTATTCGCCCGGCTTGTCCGGACCTTCATCCCAGTCGATGCCCAGCCAATGAAGGTTTTCCATCTGGCTGCGTTCACCGTCTGCAATATTGCGTTTCGTATCCGTGTCTTCGATGCGGAGTACAAAAGTCCCTTTATTATGTCTTGCAAATAAGTAGTTGAATAACGCTGTTCGTGCGTTGCCGATATGCAAGTGTCCCGTCGGACTTGGTGCATAACGCACACGAATCTTATCTTTTGCCAATTTAAGCGCCTCTTTCTGAAATTTGTCTATTACTGTTTTTAACAGTCATACATTATCGATTTTACAATGAATAGTCTGAAAAATAAACCTGCTGATTCAAAGTTTTAATTAGTTTTTTCGTTGATTCCGCGTTTTGAGTGGGAAGGCTTGGCGAAAATCATTCGTCCGGCATCGGTTTGCAATGCCGAAGTAACTTCGACTTCGATTGTCTTGTTCATATAATAGCGCCCGTCTTCAACGACGATCATCGTTCCGTCATCAAGATACGCAACGCCTTGCTGTCGTTCGGTTCCGTTTTTGATGACCATCACGTTCAGTTTCTCGCCGGGGATGACTCTTGGTTTGAGCGCTTTTGCCAATGCGTTGACGTTTAAGACCTGAACGTTTTGAAACTCGCTGACTTTATTCAAATTATAGTCGTTTGTCACGATGACGGCATCGATCATCCTGGCAAGTTTGATCAGTTTTGAATCAACTTCCTGAACGTCTTCAAAATCGCCCTCATACATTTCAACGGGCACGATCTTTTCAGACCGCAGCTTATTTAAGATGTCAAGTCCTCGCCTTCCTCTGACGCGCTTGATGCTGTCACCGGAATCTGCAATGTATTGCAGTTCATAAAGAACAAAATTCGGCACGACAAGCGTTCCTTCAATAAATCCTGTCTTTGCAAGATCATAAATACGCCCATCGATCAAAATATTCGTGTCAAGCAGCTTGTATTTATGGAAATTGTCTCCGACTTTTCGTTCCAAAACGTTGTCGGTTTCCTTTTTCCGATTGCTTCTTGATCCAAAGATGTTTTTAAGATCGTTCAGGCGCGTCTTGCCGATCACCCAGCCGAGATAAGCAAAGAGGATCATTACGATAATCGGAAGCACCGTATTAATAAAGAATAATTGCGAACGCCAAAAGATTGTCGAAATCAAAACTGCAATCAGCAATGAAATAACGACTGAAATGCTTTCCGCAAAAATGACCTCTGTTTTTTGCTGTGCCAACTTTTTTTCGAACTTTTTGATTATGTTTTCGATCGGGTCAACCAAAAAAACGGCTAAAATAAGCGTAACCAACAAGCCAATAAATGAGTTAATCACTGGACTTTGTAATAAATGGTTGCCAACCCTCAGGCTTTCCCATAATGGCGGCAAAAATGAATAGCCGATACTAATTCCAAGAATTGCAAAGACCAGCTGTATCATACGTTTTCGCATAATTTGCGGTCCCTCCATCCGTTAACTTTTAAATACTTGTTTGAGAGTTTCATTCAGGGTCTGAACCCCGACTACTTGAATATTGGACGGAAACTCCCAACCATCCAAATTGTTCTTAGGAACAAACGCACGCTTAAAGCCAAGCTTGGCCGCCTCCTTGACGCGCGCATCGATTCTTCCGACGCGTCTCACCTCGCCCGTCAGGCCCAATTCGCCGATGAAACAATCCGTCGCAAGCGTTTCTTCGTCGCGATAACTTGAAACGATGCTTACCGCAACCGCCAAATCGATTGCAGGTTCGTCAAGCTTGACGCCGCCAGCAGCCTTAAGATAGGCATCCTGATTTTGCAAAAGCAGCCCGGAACGCTTTTCCAAAACCGCCATGATCAACGAAACACGATTATGATCCAGACCGTTGGTCGTCCTTTTGGCATTGCCAAATGCAGTCGGTGTCACCAAAGCCTGCACTTCAGCTAAAATCGGGCGCGTTCCCTCCATTGAAACGACAACGGAAGAGCCGGTCGCACCCTGCAATCTTTCTTCCAAAAAGATTTCAGAAGGATTTTTGACTTCATTCAAACCGTCTTCTCTCATTTCAAAAACGCCGATTTCATTCGTTGAACCGAAACGATTCTTGACGGCACGCAAAATCCTGTATGTTCTGTGCATGTCGCCTTCAAAATAAAGCACCGTATCAACCATGTGCTCTAAAATCTTCGGACCGGCAATTGCGCCGCCTTTCGTCACGTGTCCGACAATGAAAACAGTAATGCCGTTGACCTTTGCGACCTGCATCAATGAAGCCGTCACGGAACGAATCTGAGCCACGCTCCCGACGGCAGAAGTCAATTCCGGATCCTGCATCGTTTGAACGGAGTCGATTACGACATAATCCGGCTTTAAATCTTCGACATTTTGCAAAATGCTTTGCATATCGGTTTCAGGATAGAGATAAAATTCGCTGCCGCCGACTCCAAGGCGATCTGCCCTCATTTTGATCTGATTGGCGCTTTCCTCGCCTGAAACATAAAGCACTTTACCGCCCATATCAGCCAATTCGCCGGAAAGCTGCAACAACATCGTCGACTTTCCGATTCCGGGATCGCCCCCGATCAGAACCATTGAGCTTGGAACGATTCCGCCACCGAGAACACGATTGAGCTCTGCATTTTTCGTGACGATTCGCGGCGTTTCTTTTGTCGAAATCGCATCAATCAGCTGCGGTTTGACCTTCGTGCCTGAAAAAGTCACTCGCGGAGCAGTCTGAACGTTTTTTGATTCTTCGATTTCCTCAACCAAAGTGTTCCACTCACCGCAATTCGGGCATCGTCCAAGATAGCGCGGAGAAACGTACCCGCATGTCTGGCAGACGAATCTGGTTTTTGCTTTTGCCACAAATAACGCCCCCTGTCTTCGCACTTATAATTATAAAACATTTATGCCTTCTTTATTCATAAATTTAATATAAGATATTATCTTCCAGATGAACCAAAGCCGCCTTTTCTTTCAGCCAACGGCTTATCTTCATCATCGATTTGAAGATAAGGCATAAAAATTCCCTGTCCGATTCGTTCGCCCTTTTTGATGACAACGTCTTTTAAACCGAAATTAAGCAATTGAAAGAAAATTTCTCCTTCGTTTCCGGAATTGTCATAATAATCGCTGTCAACGATTCCGACGCCGTTTGGCAGAACCAACCGGCGCTTGAGCGGATTGCTTGAACGATTGGCCAGCATCAAAAATTCGTCATCCTGCATGTAGGCCTTGATGCCGGTCGGAACCAAATATGGTTTCAGGCATGCGTCTGCTTTCACAAGATCTTCATTTGAATAATCTTTTTGTTTTCTGACCGCACGCAGAATTTTCAAGAAATCTTTTTTCCAAATACTCGGCAAAACAAAATCTTCTGCACATTCAAAATCGTACCCGGCAGCATTTCTGGTTGCTCTTTTCGGCAAATTCAGTCCTTTGTCCAAATATTTAGTTACAACTTTAAAACCACGTTTCATTTGCTCTTCGGACGGGGTGCGGCTGTTTCAGCCGCCCCGCCGCTCTCCTTTGTAATTTTTCTTCTCTTAACGACCGTCAATGCGGGGTTGCCGCAAAAACATCGTCTTAAGATCGTCTTGACTTTTAACTATACCTCCATTTTACCAAATTAATTCATTGTTTAATGTTATAATTTAACCAGAAATAATTTTCAGGAGGTATTTTCATGCGTTTCAAATGGAGCGAAAATGAGTTCGCATATCTTAACGATGATGATCAAACGCTTGCCAGCATCGGTTTTAAAATGATCAACGACAATAAAACCTACGTCGTTGAGCGCACTTGGGTTGATGAAAAGGCACGCGGTCAAGGACTTGCCAAAAAGATCACGGTCGAATTCCTGCAAAACGTCAAGCAGGAAAACAAAACCGTTCTTCCGCTCTGCTCTTATACTCAAAAATATTTCGCAAAGCACCCTGAGGTTGAGAACCTTTTATTTAAACGATAGTCCAGGAGGAGAAAAATGAATCAAAACGAACTTAAAAGCCTTGTCGGCAAAAAATCGGTCGAATGGATCAAAGACGGCATGACTGTAGGCCTTGGCACTGGTTCAACCGTCTACTACATGGTTGAAGAACTAGGACGACGCGTCAAAGACGAAAATCTTAAAATTACGGGAGTTACGACTTCGATCAGAACTGCCAATCAAGCCAAAAGTCTCGGAATTCCGCTCAAATCGGTCGACACCGTTGATCATATCGACGTTACGATTGACGGAGCCGATGAAATTTCCAGCGATTTTCAAGGAATCAAAGGCGGCGGTGCCGCTTTGCTTTACGAAAAAATCGTTGCCACAAATTCCGACAAGGTGATGTGGATCGTTGACGAAAGCAAGATGGTCGATAAATTGGGACGGTTCCCGCTTCCGGTCGAAGTTATTCCGTACGGCAGTCAAAAAATCTTTGAACGTTTCGAGAAAAAAGGTTTGAACCCTGCATTCCGAAAAGACGACAAGGGGGGACTGCTTTTGACGGACTCGGACAATTACATCATCGATCTTCATCTCGGACAAATCGACAATCCGCATGAGCTTGCAGAATATCTGATTCACCAGGTCGGCGTCGTTGAACATGGTCTTTTCCTTGACATGGTCGATACGGTAATCGTCGGTCGCCAAAACGGACTTGAAGTTCTCGAAGCAAAATAGCGTTTTGTCAAACTCGCTTATTTACTTAATTTAATAAATGCTATAAAATTATTAATAGTTTGTTAAAGGAAGGTGAACGTCTTGGCTAAAGACATTAGTGCAAACCAATTAAAGAAGTTCCAAGAAGAACTTGATGCAAAAGCAAATCACAACGTTGCGGAACGCGCCGTAACAAAGAACGGAATCTTGGCAACAAGTGCCGACTATCGTTCAGAAATCAACATGGATCCTGTTTTCTCAATTGATTTGGATACGGGAAAAGTTGCCAATCAAAAACAATCCGGACGCTGCTGGATGTTTGCCGCATTGAACACGATGCGTCATGACATGAAGGACAAATTCGGCGTTGCAGACGATTTTGAGCTTTCACAAAACTATACTTTCTTCTGGGACAAGCTTGAAAAATCAAATTATTTCTATGAAAACGTCATTAAGACGGCCGCATTGCCAACATCTGATCGCAAGGTTGCCTGGCTCATGCAGACTCCTCAACAAGACGGCGGCCAGTGGGACATGTTCATGGCCATCATTGACAAATATGGCGTCGTTCCAAAGTCAGTCATGCCAGAAACGTTCAATTCTTCTGCATCCCGTGAATTCAATTCAACATTGAATCTGAAACTTCGCAAGGATGCCGTCGAATTGCGCGAACTCGTCAATGCCAATGCTTCAGAAGATGAGCTTGAAGCAAGAAAACAAAAGATGCTCTCAGAAGTTTATCGCATGTGTGCCTACAGTTTCGGCGAACCGCCTGCAAAATTCGACTTCGAATATCGCGACAAGGACAAGAACTATCATCTTGATCGTGACCTGACTCCGCAGGAATTCTTCAAGAAATACGTTGGCTGGAATACGGAAGACTATGTTTCCGTCATCAATGCACCGACAGAAGACAAGCCTTACAACCACATGTACACGATTGAAATGCTCGGCAACGTCATCGGTGGACGCGAAGTTCGTCACTTGAACGTCGACATGGACACGTTCCGCAAAATTGCGATCAAACAGCTTGAAGCAGGTGAAAGCGTTTGGTTCGGCTCAGACGTTGGCCAATCATCCGATCGCAAAAAAGGAATCATGGATACTGAACTTTACCACAACGACGAATTGTTCGATGTTGATTTCTCAATGTCCAAAGCAGAACGCCTTGACTACTGCGAAAGCTTGATGACGCACGCAATGGTCTTGACAGGCGTCAACCTGGTTGATGGCAAGCCTGACAAGTGGAAAGTCGAAAACTCATGGGGCGACCAAGTCGGAACGGATGGCTTCTTCGTCATGAGCGACAGCTGGATGGAAGAATACTGCTACCAAGTCGTCGTTAACAAGAAGTTCCTGCCAAAAGAACTCCAGGAAATTTTGAAGGAAGAGCCAAAGGTTTTGGCTCCTTGGGATCCGATGGGTTCTTTGGCAAAA
Organism: Ligilactobacillus ruminis ATCC 27782; assembly: GCF_000224985.1. Taxonomy (NCBI): domain Bacteria; kingdom Bacillati; phylum Bacillota; class Bacilli; order Lactobacillales; family Lactobacillaceae; genus Ligilactobacillus; species Ligilactobacillus ruminis. Next base: position 420,050 of record NC_015975.1, on the reverse strand, counting down.
TAAGCGTCATACTTATAAAGACTCAAAACAGGATTGGATTTTTGCATCCAATCCTGTTTTTGCTATAAAATTTTCTTTTCGACGATTTTCAATCGATGGTCGAGTTCATAAATTATCGGTGTTCCGTTTGCAACCTCGACGCCATCTATTCCCTGATCGCTGATGTGCTCAATGAACTTGATCATCGCGCGCAGAGTGCTCCCGTGAGCCACGACAAGCTGGTTTTCTCCGTTAAGCAATTTCGGTGCAATTCCATCCGTCCAGTAAGGCACGATTCTGTCATAAGCCATCTTCAAGCTTTCGCCGCGCGGCACGACGACATCAGGAAAACAATCGTATCGCCTGTCGTGATCAATTTTTTCCAATAGCGGCGGCACCGTATAAAATGAACGACGCCATAACGCAACCTGTTCTTCACCGTATATTTCGCGCGTTCTCTTTTTGTTTAAGCCGCGCAATGCCCCGTAATGTCGCTCGTTCAAGCGCCACGTTTTATGAATCGGCAAATAGCTTTGTCCGATTTCATCCAAAACGATGTTTGCGGTCTTGATTGCGCGCACCAAAACGGAAGTGTGCACGTCCGAAAAGTTGATTTTTTCATGAAACAGCAACTTGCCCGCATGTCGCGCTTGACTGATGCCTTTTCTTGTCAGCGGAGAGTCGGACCATCCCGTATAAACGTCTTCTTTATTGGCAATGCTTTGCCCGTGTCTGATTAAAACCAACTTTACCATGCCGTTACCTTCCAAATCTTTAGAATAACTATATGATAACACGAAAACCCAATCGCAAAAAGTCCTCGTCGACTTTTACATTGGCGGGGACTTTGTCAGTTAGTTGTTTTTGGCTTTTTCGGAAAGCAGGTTCAATTGTTCCAAGTCATTTGCAATTTTCTTGTAATTAATTGAACGATTATCGACGCTGTCGACCAAAATATGCAGTCGATTGCTGTCTTCTTCAGATTTGGCAACGACGTCTTCCATCGTTTCGCTCATCTTGTTGATGTATTCGGCGTTTTCGCCTTGAATGCTCAAGACGTCATCCATATAAACGCCCACGTTTGCGCCGGATTCTTTGATCGTTTCAAACCCTTCCGTAACATCGCTGACGGCTGCATTCGTTTTTTCAATCACCCTGGTTACGGACTCGACCTGTTTTTGCAGCTGAACGACGACGTTTCTGAGCTCATTCATCGAAGACAAAATTTCGCGCGAAAATCCTTTGGTGCTTTGAGCAAGATTGCTTGTTTCGCTCGCAACGACCGCAAAGCCTTTGCCGGCTTCTCCGGCTCGGTTGGCTTCGATTGAAGCGTTCAGCGCCAAAATAGTGGTACTTTCGGCAATATCGTCAATGCTTTGTGCTTTGGTTGAAATGTTGTTAAATTCAGTGCGCAAAGTGCCCACCTCGTTCGTAATGTTTTTGATGAACTTGTCAAGATTGTCGACAATATTGCCCATTGTCTCAAAGTCTTCCTTTGAACCTTCGATTGCATCGCCCGTAACCTTCATCTCGCCTAAAACGGCTGAAATTTTTTCTTCCAGTTTGTCATTCGTTTTGGCAAGTTCCTTTGATGTTTCCGAGGATTCACGAATGCTTTCGATCGTTTCCTGATTGACGTTCAGGAGCTGATCCAGACTTTGCGTCGAATCGCTATCCATTTTCATCAGATTTTGAAACTGTTTTTGCGTTTGCTTTGTCAAATCATAAACCGTTGAATAGTATTCCGTTGCCGTAATGTTTTCATGAAGATCTATTTCTGATTCCTTTTTTTCTTCCAAAACGACTTCATCTTTCTTTTTGAACCATTTCATTATTTGATTTCTTTCCTTTCTATTCGATTCCGAGCAGAACCATCGTTTGGTTGCAATGATCAAAGTTATATTGCTCGCCAGCACTGATGAATCCGGCTTCTTTTTCGTTCAACTCGTCCAATGACGCAAAAACTTCGCGCCATTTTCCGGGTTTTTTAAAATACAGATCTCTCAGGACGCAATTGATCGAAAGCAGCGTGCTGGGTTTCATGCCCATCTTTTCTCTTGTCTCTGCCATAATCTGCTTCATATCACCTAACCCGAGCACGTCGATGAACTTGTTCGGAATAATTTCCGAATAAAAAGTAATCGAATGGTCGTGATTGATCTTTTGAGGCGAATTGATGAACAATTCGCCATCAACTTTTTGTCCTAACGGATGCGAAATGAACGCATCATTCAAATCGCAAAGCGAAATGCCTAATATTCTGGCATACTCTTCATCGGCCGGCCGATTATTGAACGTATAGACGCAACGCTTGATCGGATCGGCATTCGTAACGAACATCTTCTTTCCGGTCGGCACATAAATATTTTCTTTGACGAGTTTCGTCCGTTTTTTGCAATCAACGAAAATGCACAGATGCTTGACACGATGGCTGCCATAATAGATCAGCGTTTCATCGTGTTTCATATCGCCTGCGGAACCACCGATCATCTTGAAATCAGTCCTCATGAAGTAAAGACTCGTCAAAATCATGTCTTCTTGACCGGACAATCCGTCAGCAATCAGATACATGAAAGCATTCGGATTGTCTTTGACCTTGTCGTAGGCTTTTTTCAGATCATAGCGCGACAATATCGGCGGGTCGGCAATCGGCACGATTTCGCATTCATTTTTATCAATGACAAACCCGGTAAATCCGCGTTCTTTGCGTTCACCTGCATAAGTTTGCGCAAATGACGACGCGACAATCACGTTTTCCGGAAGTCTTGCGTCAATCATTTCGATTTCGGCATATGTACTGAATAAAACAAGGATCTGGTCAGAATTCAAAGCTGCGTATTCCAAAACCTGCTTGCTGTTTTCAAAGGTCACCGTCTGCATGAAATCCCCTCCAAAATCAAATTTTTTTCTCCTCTTTTTTAACTTCAATAACCTTCTTTTCTATAGAAAATCGACAAAATATCAATGCTTTTTAAGCTTATTAATAAATGTTTTTGCTTTTTCTCGCAAAAAAAGAATCACAGAAAACTGTGATTCTTTTTTTTATTTATATATCGTAGAATTCTGGTTTTAGTTATATTCGGCAACGCCTTAGTTTACGCGTCCGTATGAATCAGGATGATAATAATTCATTGACGTAACTTTGACGTGATCCCCCGTTGTCGGTGCATGCACAAAGTTTCCGCCGCCGATATAGATACCAACATGTCCCGTACCCCAGAAGACCAAATCGCCTGGCTGCAATTGGCTTTCAGAAATCGGCGTACATACCGCTTTTTGAGCCCCAGCAGTTCTTGGGAGCTGCTTGCCGAAAGCTGCAAACACGTATTGAACCAAGCCGGAGCAGTCAAAGCCGGAAGGTGATGTGCCGCCGTAAACGTAAGGCACCCCTTGGAACGACAATGCGTAACCGACAACGCTGCCGTACTTGGCTGCCGGAGCAGCGCTCGTATTGCTTGTCTGTTGCGTGCTTGCTTGAGCAGCAACGTTGTTATTGTTGTTATTATTATTGTTGTTATCTGACTTCGTAACTGAAGCAACCGCATTGTTTGCATCGTTGAGAGCATTCTGCGCGTCGCGTTCGTTCTTGGCATTGGCAACTTTTTCAGCTGCTTCTCTTGCCTTCTTTTCTGCTTCCTGAGCAGCTTTCCTGGCAGCTTCGTCTTCCTTTGCTTTCTTGACTTCAAGCTGCGTCTTTTGAACGGCTAATTGTGCCAGATCATTGTTGAAATTCTTGTTTTCTTGTGCCTGATCGGCTGCAGCCTTGTCAACGACTGCCTTATCGGCAGCAACCTTTTCCTGATCGGCTTTTTGCTGAGCAACGGCCTCGTTGTTGGCATGAACCAGAGTTGCGACCGTAAATGTGCGGCCGATTGCTTCAGACAGGCTCCTTGACTTTGAAACAAAGTCGATCATCGAACCGGCATTGTTGACCTGAGCGGCACGCGCCTGACGGGCAAGCTGAGCTTTGCGAGCCTTGATGTTCTTCTTCAAACCGTCGATTTCCATTGTTTTTTGGTATTGAAGATCTTCAAGCTTGGAAAGTTTTTCCTGACCTTCCTTGATGCTTTTTTCCGTATCCTTGATCTTTTGCGTGATCGCATCGATATCTGCCTGCGTATCTGCTTTGGCGGATGATTCCGCAAAACCTGCGAACGTCAACGCTGCTGCAGCTGTCAATGTTATCTTGAACAACTTAGAATTTCTCATTAGCGACTACCTTCCTAAACAACTAAATTTAACCAGAATACCGAAATTTCTTTCGTTCGTTTTAAGTACAATAGCTATGTTACCATTTAACAATCCTCAACTCAATTACAGTAAATTTACAAAATCGTTCAAAAAAGCCTCTAATGTTACAAAAATGTTTCACGAAGATTCCCTTAGTTGCTGCGCACCCGGATAAATGCCATTTTATCGGCTTTCAAACTGTTTTCGTCTCGTTTTTGACATTACAGTCTGTAATATTTCTCTTTTGTTACAAATTATTTTTTCTAATTTAAAACGTTTCCAACCGCTTATCGAGATTCCGGATGCTTATTCTTTACTCAGAATCTCATTCTAAAAAAAATAAAAAGCAGAATATTTCAACGTTTTGAAATATTCCGCTCTGCATTTTTTCTAATCTAAAGCGACTGCATGATGACCATGAGAATCGGCACGACGATCAAAGACATCAGCGTCGTTTCCGTTACCATAACGGCCGCATAAGACGAATCGGCACCATACAGATTCGCAACGACGGGAGCATTCGTCATCACGGGCATCGCCGATTGCAGGATGAAGACGTGCTTCATCAAAGTCGGCATCGGCGCATGAATCACCAGAACCGTCATCAAAAGCGGTGCGCAAACGAAACGTCCGAACAAAATCAGCAGATTGTCCTTTTTCAAAGACATCTGTGCCAAGCCGGCATGAGATACCGAAATTCCGATGAACAGCATTGACAACGGAATCGTCAGGTTGCCGAGATACGCCAGATCACGATTGATGAACGTCGGCAGTCGCACGTCCAAAAGAACCAGCACGATTCCCAGCATAAATCCGAGCAAAGGCGGGGAAAAGACTTTGCCAAGCGTCTTTTTCAAATCAAACTTGGCACCTTTTTCACCGTCGCGCTGGATAAAAAACGTTCCGAGCGTCCAGAAAATCGTCGTATTGGCCATATAATAAATCAAAACGTAAGGAATGCTGCGATCACCAAACAACGCCTGGTTGATCGGAAGTCCGACAAAAATCGTGTTGGAGTTGAAAAACATCGACGTAAACAGCCCTTGACGACCTTTTTTGATGTTGAAAATTCTTACCAGCGCAAACGCGATCGCCATTAAAATCATCATTGAAAGCACCGGGAACCGAAGATCGGGCAGCATTTCCAAAAGCTCATGCGCCTTGAACTTTCCGGTGATCGTACTGAGCATGTAGCACGGCAGCGAGACTTGCGTGACCAGTTTGGCAATCAGCTTGTCGGCATCTCCTTTAAACCACCCGTGTTCAGTCAAACAATATCCGACGAGAATCATCCCCAAAATAACGAGAACGCCCGACAGACTTTCCATAAAGACTTGCATAATCTACCTTCTTTTTCATCATTTTTTAATCTTTTTCCAAAATTATAGCATTTAACGTCGGCAAATGCACTAGCCGTTTTCCGCTAAAACGCTTTTATTGCGAAAATATTTCAAGAGTTTTTAGAATCCGTTAAACTTCTCCTCTTCATCTATCATGAAACCGCTAAGATGTGTATAATGATACTATTCAATATTTCATTCAAAGGGGATTTGAAATGTCAGTTCATACTAAACGATCCGTTGACTCGCAAGACAAAACCAAAATCAGAAAATGGGTCTGCAGCTTTTTGCTGGTTGCCTTGCTTGGCGGGTTCTACGGTTGCGGTGCTTATCTCTACAGCATGCTACATACGGCTGAAAAGACGATCACTACAACATATAAAAAAGTCAAAATCAAAAAAGCGCGCAACGTTTCAAAAGTCTTGAAAGAAAAAAAACCGATTTCGATTCTGCTGCTAGGAACCGATACTGGCGACCTTGGCCGAAGCGATACGGGGAGAACCGATACGCTGATTGTCGCCAACGTCAATCCGACGACGCAGCGGACGACTTTGACGAGCATCCCGCGCGATACCTTGCTTAAAATTCCGAATTGCCGCGATCCGTATGACAAAATCAATTCCGCATATTCTGTCGGCGGCGTTCCGACGACCATCAAATCGATTCAAAAGCTGCTCGACGTTCCGATCGACTATTACGTGCTGCTCAACATGGGCGGATTAAGACAAGTCGTGGATTCAATCGGCGGAATCACCGTCACTCCGACGCTGACGTTCCAATATGAAGATGCGGACGTGGTTCAAGGCAAGAAAACGACTCTTGACGGCAAAGCAGCACTTTCTTATGCTCGCATGCGCCACGATGATCCGCTCGGAGATTACGGTCGTCAAAAACGTCAACGCCAGGTCATTCAGACCATTGCCAAGAAGGCTCTGAATTTTTCAAACGTCTCAAAATTTGACGACATTCTAAAGGCAGTCAAAGGCAACATGCAAACCGATCTCAGCTACGATGACATGTGGGCCATCGAAACAAATTACAAAAAGGCTGCCTCAAACATCAAATCCGATTGTCTGCAGGGAAAAAACGGATGGTATGATTCAACCTCATGGCAAGTTGCAACGTCAAAGGAACGAGCCCGCGTTTCAAAAAACATTCGTGAAGAACTCGGACTGGAAGAATCGACCGAAACGTTTACCGACGATACAGGCATTGCCGAACAGGCCATCGCAGGCGCCGAGGCAATTGGACAATAACAAGCACATGATAGAGGCTGTGAAAAATAATGCCTCAAATCGAAAAACCGGATGATTTGCAATTAATCGCAAATCTGATCCGTTTTTTTTCGTATGCAGGACGATTGCTTTCCACGATGGAAATAACCCAAAATAGTTTGGCGGTAATTTTGACTGTGATCCTGGCCGCTGATTTATCAGACCCGCATTTGGCAAAAGCTCTGCCGTTTACGGACACATCGATGAAAATGGGCTCTTTGTCCGTAGATTTGAGTGAGATCTTGGCTAAGACTGGTCGAGCAGCATCTTTTTAACGCAAAAAGTCCGCTTGTCAAAGGACAAGGGGACAAAAACTAAAATCTAAGCAACAAGCTGCCATAAGCCAACCCGGCACCGAAGCCCGTCAACAAGCAACGTTTCGGCCTCTTGCCTTGAGCAAGTGCTTCCGACAAGGCCAACGGGATTCCGACCGATGAAGTGTTTCCGGCCGTTTGAACGTTGATCTGAAATTTTTCAAGCGACAGATTCAAAGCCCTGGCAATATTTTCAATCAAACGCAGATTGGCCTGATGCGTGATCACCAAATCAAGGTCTTCAGGTTTCAGACCTTCCTTTTTCAAAAATTCGCACATATGAACGGTAATTTCGTCAGTCACAAAATTATAAACGGAACGGCCGTCTTGGTAAAAAGCATCCATCTTTGGGTAATTTTCAGCAGAAATTGCCTGAATCGGTTCGATGCGTCCACTGTGGATGACTTTCCCGTTTCCTTTTGCATGCAGTTCTTCTGCGATGAAGCTTTCATCTTCAGGGTTTTGGCTTGATTCCAACAAGACTCCAGCTGCTCCGTCGCCAAAAAAGACGGCAGACGTTCGGTCCTTGAAATCCATCATCTTGGAATTCGTTTCTGCGCTGATGACGATTGCTTTTTCGTACTGACCGCAGCGAATAAACTTTTCTGCAGTGGACAACGCAAAAACAAATCCGGCACAAGCGGCAGAAATATCATATGCAAATGCGTTGACGCAACCGGTCTTTCCTTGAACCAAAGCTGCAGTTGACGGCGTAATCGAATCCGGAGAAATCGTCGAAACGATAATCAGATCAATTTCTTCAGGACTGACTTCGGCTTTTTCCATCAAACTGACGGCTACTTTTGCAGCCATGTCGGACGTATTTTCTCCGATCGCAAAATGACGCGTTTTAATACCGGTATGACTTCTGATCCATTCATCGGAAGTTTCCATAATTGACGCCAGTTCGTCGTTCGTAACAATTCTTTTGGGCAGGTAGCCTGCGCTCGCACTGATTTTAACAGACATATGTTTCGTATCCTTTCGAATCTTTCCAAGGTATATCTTACCAGTTTTTTCATTAATGCGGAATACTTTGATCATTCAAAACAATCGAACGCATTAAAAAAGCTGCAGACCGATTTCTCAGCACTGCAGCTTGCGTTATGCGGGTAAATGGATTCGAACCATCACGGGCTCAACGCCCACCAGATCCTTAGTCTGACGCGTCTGCCAATTCCGCCATACCCGCGACAACATCATTAATTATATCAAGTTATTCACAGCTATGCAACCCTTAATTTCAAAAAAATTATCGTAAAACAAAAAAATCGCAGAACCGATTCTTCATCAGTCCTGCAATCTTAATCATGCGGGTAAATGGATTCGAACCATCACGGGCTCAACGCCCACCAGATCCTTAGTCTGACGCGTCTGCCAATTCCGCCATACCCGCAACAACGTTATTCATTATAACAGTCATTTTCAGCGGACGCAAGTCTTTTTCAAAAAAAATTATCGATACTCACGAATCTCGACCAATTTAATGTTTCCGCGGCACTTTGAACAGACAAAGCGCGCGGTATCGACGCGACGTTTGCGTTGATAAAGCATCCCGCATTTTTCGCATTCATAGATATAAAATCTTTCAACCCCTGGCTTTTCAGATTTTAATTCCGGTGCGTAACGCAAACCGTCGACTTTTTTCAATAATGCCTTGAATTCCGGATCCTTATGCTTGTATCCTTTTCCTTCCAAATGCAGATGATAATGACACAACTCATGTTTAATGATGCCGATCAGCACGTTCGAACCATGTTCCGTCAACATTTTGGGATTGATCTCAATATCGTGGTCTTTCAATCGATATCTTCCGCCCGTCGTTCTTAAGCGCCCGTTAAAGAAGGCACGGTGTTTGAATTTGCGTCCGAAATCTTCTGAAGAAATTTTTTCGACCAGTCCTTGAAGCGCTTGATCATTCATTCTTTGGATCCACCATCGTTAATTGAATGCGACCGCGTTTTTCATCCACGCTGTCAATCCACACGTCCACGATATCCCCCACGGACACGACATCGGAAGGATTTTTAACGAAACCTTTCTTGAGCTTGGAGACGTGAACAAGACCGTCCTGTTTGACCCCGATATCCACAAATGCCCCGAAATCCACGACGTTGCGCACCGTGCCTTGAAGCTTCATGCCTTCTTTTAAATCCTCAAGGTGCAAAACATCCGAGCGCAGCAGCGGTTTTTGCATCGAATCGCGCAGATCGCGCCCAGGTTTTTTCAGACTTTCCACAATGTCTTCAACGGTCTGAACGCCTGCGCCCGTTTTATTTGCAAAAGCCTGCGGATCAAAGCAGCTGAGCTTTTCCAAACCGGCTTTTGTCGACAGCTCTTCATTTTTTAGCCCCGTCTCCGTCAACAATCGGCGCGCCAGATCGTAGCTTTCGGGGTGGATGTCCGTATTATCAAGCGGTTCCCTGCCGTTTGGAATACGCAAAAAGCCGGCAGCCTGTTCAAATGCCTTGTCACCTAAGCGCTTGACCTTTTTTAACTGCGACCTTTTTTCAAATCGCCCGATTTCTGAACGATAATCCACGATATTTTGTGCGGTCGTCGCATTCAGCCCTGAAATGTGCTCCAACAGCTGCGGACTGGCAGTATTCAGATTTACTCCGACCTTGTTGACGCCCGTTTCGATTACGAACTTGAGCCTTTCATCCAAATCCTTTTCAGGCAGATCATGCTGATATTGTCCGACGCCGATTGCCTTCGGATCAATTTTAATCAGTTCTGCCAACGGATCCTGCAAACGGCGTGCGATGCTGACTGCGGAGCGCTCTTCGACGTTGAAGTCCGGGAATTCTCTTCTGGCAATTTCGCTTGCCGAATAGACCGAAGCACCGGCCTCGTTGACGATTACGTAGGAGACTTTTTCATCGATTTCCTTTAAAACGTTTGCGACAAAACTTTCTGATTCACGACTTGCCGTTCCGTTTCCGATGGCAATCGTCTTGACGCCATACTTTTGAATCAGGGTCTTGAGCGTCTTTTTCGCATCTGCGACTCGCCTTTGATCAACGCGTTCGCCTTTGTACTTTTCATGCGGGTAAATGACCGCTTTGGCCAAAAACTTGCCCGTTTCATCGACAACTGCCAGTTTGCATCCGGTCCGATAAGCCGGGTCAAGTCCTAGTACGACGCGACCTTTAAGCGGTGCCTGCATCAACAGATGGTAAAGATTGTCTCCAAAAACTTCGATTGCTTTTTTATCGGCCGTCTCCGTCAAATTGCTGCGTAATTCGCGTTCGATTGCCGGCTTGATAAAGCGTTTGTACGCATCGTTGCAAGCCTTTTTAACATATTCTGCCGAATCTTCTTCATGATTTTTGGCATAATGGCGGTACATCTGATTCAAGATTCGCTCATCGTCAAGTTCGAGCTTGACCCGCAAAACGCCCTGCTTTTCTCCGCGATCAAGCGCCAGCACTTGATATGATGTGAGTTTTTTTGCTAATGCCTCGAATTCGTAATAGTTTTTATAAACTTCCTGCGCATCTTCTGCATTCTTCTTCTTGGTGGCAACAATTTTACCGCGATTATCGGCCAGATCACGTACCATTTGTCTTGTTTGGGGATTTTCGCCAAAATTTTCGGCCAAAATTTCCATTGCTCCGTCAATAGCTGTCTTTTCTTCTTTAAGACCTAATTTCCGGGCAACTGCTTTTGATTTTGACTCAACCGTTTCTTTTTGAAACGTCAGCATCCACAGCGCAAACGGCTCCAAGCCTGCTTCCTTTGCAGCCTGGGCCTTTGTTCGTCTTTTTTGCTTGTATGGCAAATACAGATCTTCCAATTGCTGCATCGTTTCAGCTGCGTCGATTGATTTTTTCAGATTTTCGGTCAGCTTGCCGAGTTCTCCGATCCTTGCTTCAATATCGCTGCGTTTTTTTTCGATTTTTTCGACTCGTTGGTACTCATCGCTGATTTCTTTGATTTGAACTTCATCCAGACTCCCCGTTCTTTCTTTGCGATAGCGAGCAATAAACGGAACCGTATTGCCTTCTTCAAGCATCTTCAAAACAGCCTCTATCTGATGCTTTTTGCAAGGCATGGTTTGAGCAACGATTTCTAAATATCTTTTTTCCACATGCATCCCTCCGATTTCTTTTTTATTCTATACTGTCTGATCAAAAAATTACAATAAAAACCACGTCCGAAATCTCAGACGCGGTTCCTTTTATCTCATAATCTTCTTGACTAATCTGGCAATGTCGTCCATGGCATTTCCCTGCTCTTTTTCAGAAACGTCAAACTGCTCCGCATCAACCCATCTTCCAGCATAATCGATTGATGAATTCATATGAGCGCAGCCTTCACAAAAACGACGATACGCTCCGACAAGTTTCTTGTGCACCCCGATAATCGCAATCGGAGCTTCCAGTCCCTGCAATTTTCTGAGGTTATTCTCGTACAATTCAACGCCGTTTTCAAACTCTGCTTTTGTCTTGTCATAATCTTCAGGGGAAATGTCCTTTCCTTCGTCAAGAGCTTTCCTGAACGTTTCAAAAAACGGATTGAGCTTTGCGCCCATATTTTCGGTCGTTTCCATCACTTCGGCCAAAAACGCTGACGTAGTGCCCAAAATCTGCTCTGCGTTTCATTGACATCCTCCTTTACTTCCAAAACTCGTCATATACGTTAATCGGCATGTGACGCTTGTGCTGCGTCTTCAGATACCATCCTTCGATCGTTTCGGCAGCTTTTTCTTCGACTTCGCGTCCTTCCAAATAATCATCAATGTCTTTGTATGTTACGCCCAAAGCTGCTTCATCAGGCAATGCCGGTCGATCTTCCTCAAGATCAGCGGTCGGCGTTTTGAGATACAAATGTTCCGGAGCACCCAAAAGTTTAAGCATCTCACGACCTTGGCGCTTGTCAAGTCGCCAAAGAGGGCAGATGTCTGCACCGCCATCACCGTATTTCGTATAGAATCCGGTCACGGCTTCAGCAGCATGATCAGTCCCGGCAACGGCTCCGTTTTCGGAACCCGCAATCGCATATTGCGCAATCATGCGTTCGCGAGCCTTGATATTTCCCTTGTTGAAATCGCTGACCGTCAACCCGTTTGCCTCAACGGCCTCCATCATTGCATCACTTGACGGTTTGATGTTGACGCGCACGGTCTTGTCAGCTTTCATGAACTCAATTGCGTCCATTGCGTCCTGTTCATCGGCTTGATCGCCATACGGCAAACGAACGGCAATAAACTTGTAATCAGAGTTTCCCGTTTCTTCACGAAGCTCGCTGATTGCTTTTTGGCAAAGCGTTCCGCAAAGCGTCGAATCCTGGCCTCCGGAGATGCCAAGCACGATGGATTTGAAAAACGGATATTTCAAAAGATACGCTTTAATAAAATCGACTGAGCGACGAATCTCTTTTTCAGGATCAATTTCAGGCAAAACCTTAAGTTCATCAATAATTTGTTTCTGCAAAGGACGCATAACGTCTCCTCCCCTTCATGTCATAAAATGTATCATCATATTCATTGTACGCCTTTTAAACTAAAATTTCATTATAAATTTAATTGTACCACACAAAGCAAATCAACGTTATAATTGTCATTAGAGACAAAAAAAGAAAGCAGGTAAATACATGACCCAGCCATTTTCAACGGTCAACGTCTTGGGTTTTGACTTCATCAAAGCTACCCAACAGGAATTCGTCGAACAATTAAAAAAAGACAGCCTTTCTCACAAAAATCGTTTCGTGGTGACGGCCAATCCGGAAATCGTTTTGACCGCATTGAACGATCCTGAATATTCTTCAGTCATCAAAGGTGCAGATTATCTCACGGCAGATGGTATCGGCATCGTCAAAGGCGCCAAAATTCTCGGATCAAGTCTTCCGGGACGCGTCACCGGTTTCGACACGATGACTGCCATCCTAAAATGGTGCGATGAAGAACGTAAGAAAATCTACTTCCTCGGTGCAAAAAACGAAGTCATCATGACGATGATCGAAAAAATCAAAGCAACGTATCCCGGAATCGTCATCGCCGGTTTTCATGACGGATACTTCAAAGACGAGACAGGAATCGTTCGTGAAATTCAGTCTTCGGAACCCGATTTCGTTTTCTGTGCTTTGGGTTTTCCGAAGCAGGAATACTTTATTGAAAAAAACAGACGCGTCACCGATGCCATCTGGATGGGAATCGGCGGTTCTTTCGATGTTTTAGCCGGTTACGCCGAGCGCGCTCCGCAATGGTGGATCGATCACCACATCGAGTGGCTTTATCGTCTCTATAAGGAACCGACCAGATTCCTGCGCATGATGGCATTGCCGAAATATCTGCTCTTGGTTTACCGATACAAATTTTTCGGAAAATAAGCGCCAGCTCCTGAGCCTTTTATCGGGCTCAGGTTTTTTTATTTTTTCAAAAGAAGGGTCTGGAAAAAGTCCCGTTTCACCCTTGAAATAAATGAAGCATCGAACAAATGAAGGCGCAGGTCGACTGATTTCATCCGGCATTTTTTCAATTTTGAGACATGAAAACAGACTTTTTGTCAAATGCAGCACTGCGTATCGCCTGCTCAATCAATGCGTCAAACTGGCTTACGGGCAACGTTTTTTAAGATTTGCCCGTAATCTGAGACAACACTGCTTTGGCGAAAGCAACCGAGTAGAACATTTTTCCAATTTTTTGGATTTTTGTTCTACTTTTGGTTCCGCGCGGGTCGAATTTGGTGGCGGCGGTAGAACATTTTTTCAATTTTCGGGGATTTTGTTCTACTTTCGGAGCCGCACGCCTCAAATTTGGTGGCGGCGGTAGAACATTTTTTCAATTTTCGGGGATTTTGTTCTACTTTCGGAGCCGCACGCCTCGAATTTGGTGGCGGCGGTAGAACATTTTTTCAATTTTCGGAATTTTTGTTCTACTTTCGGAGCCGCACGCCTCAAATTTGGTGGCGGCGGTAGAACATTTTTTCAATTTTCGGGGATTTTGTTCTACTTTCGAGGCTGCGCGCCTTAGTTTCGAAGAGCCAGGTAGACAAAAACCAGGCATTTATCACGGTAAAACAAAAAACGACCGTGCTTTCGACACGATCGTTCGTTAAGATCCACTTTAAAAGAAATGCGATTCGTTACTTTTCCAGATAAAATTCGAATTTGTCGCCGGCATACTGTGTCCTGACATATTCAAACGGTGTCCCGTCGCCAAGTTCCGTAATCTGTCTCAGCCTGAGAATTGCCGAACCGCGCTTGATGTTCAAATACTCGGCAATCCTTTCTGATGCAACCTGAGCAGAGACGCTTTGTTGCGCGTGACCGATTTTCCGTCCGCTTTCTTCAAGCGTTCGATAAAGCGACGTGGTAATCTGATTACGCTCGTAATCTTTGACGAGACTATAGGGAAGCGTAGCGACCTCGAAACAGATAGGCACTTCGTCCGCATAACGGATACGCTCCATTCGAAGAACCTTTTCATCGTCTTTAAGCTTCAATCGTTCCATTTCGCTCAAAGAAGGAGTCGTCACCAAATAAGAAACCGTTCGACTGGAAGGTTTTTTGCCTTGTTCTTCCATCAACTCCGTAAAACTCGTCACGCCGGTCATTTTTTCCTGCACTTTTTTGCGTGCAACAAAGGTTCCGGCACCGACTTGGCGCTCCAAGATTCCTTCTTCGACCAAAGTCTGAACCGCCTGACGCAAAGTCATTCGACTAACGTTAAATTCCAAAGCAAGCTCACGTTCAGAGGGGATTCGATCACCAACAGCCCACACGCCAGCCTCAATATCTTTTTTTATCTGGTTATGAATTTGAATATAAACCGGTGAACTCATAAAAAATCACCCTCCATAATTTTGATTATTCTTTAAAAAGCCTCCCGAAGCTGTACGTTGCTTCAAGTTCCATCTTATCGTCGAAAATATTAAAATCTGCATCCTTGCCAGCTTCAATTGCGCCTTTGGACGTCAGGTTGAATTCACGCGCCTGGTTGACTGAACTCATCTTGACCGCATCTTCAATGCTGCAGCCGGTGAATTTCATAATATTGGCAAATGCATCCTTAAACATCAGGACTGATCCTGCCAATGTTCCGTCTTCAAGGCGAGCCTGTCTGTCCTTGACGATGACCTTTTGACCGCCAAGTTCAGAAACGCCTTCAGGCATGCCCTTGGCGCGCATTGAATCCGTGATGAGTTCAATCTTGTCTGCTCCTTTCAGCTCATAGGCAAGCTTGATCATGTCAGGGCAAACATGAAATCCGTCAGCAATCATTTCGCAGCGAATATTGTCTTCAAGCAAAGCGTGACCGGTTACGCCTGGTTCACGGTGCTTAAATTCGCGCTGAGCATTGTACAAGTGCGTGATATGCGTTGCGCGCGAATGCTTCATTTCTTCTCTTGTTGCGTTGCTGTGACCGCATGAAGGAACAATTCCGTGTTCCAGACAATACTGTTCAAATTCAGGCGAAGTCTTGTGCTCAGGAGCATACGTCACGAGCCTGATCATGTTTCCGGAAACCTTGTTCCAGTGATCGAACAGCTCGACGTCCGGAGCTTCGATATACTCTTCCGGCTGAGCTCCCTTGAAAACAGGCGATACGAACGGTCCTTCCAAATGAACGCCCTGAATGACGGGATTTTTTTCAGCAGCTTTCTTAACGGCCGCCAAGGCATTTTCAATATTTTGGTGAGATTGCGTCATCGTCGTCGCAAAATAGGTCGTCACGCCTTCGCAAACCATGTGATTTACCATTTCATCGATTTCGTCGGCATTGCCGTCCATCGTGTCAAAACCGTAGCCGCCATGGCTATGAACGTCAATAAAACCAGGCACGATCGTCTTGCCCAGCACGTCAACAATTTCATCATCAGAAGATTTGCAAACATATTCGCTCATTCTGCCGACGGCTTCGATCTGCTTGTCAAACCTGATGTAACCATCCTCAATCTTCTCTGAACCAGTATAAATTACTGCATGTTTGATAACCTTGCTCATAATTGAACCCGCTTTCTTAATTTTGATTACAGTTCAATCATAATTGGTATAGACCAAAAAGTCAAGCAAACGGCTATTATTTTTTGTCTTTGTCAACTGTCGCGTCTAAACCTTTAATGACAGAAGTCGTAAATCCGTATTCTTCCATAGCTAAAAGTCCGGCTACCGTCGTTCCCCCCGGAGAACAGACGTCATCAACAAGGTCCATCGGACTTTTGGATGCTTCCAAAACCTTCAGAGCACTTCCTAAAACGGCTTGAGCCGCAATTTCAGTTGCCTGTCTCTTGTTTAACCCGTACTTGACGCCCGACCGAGACATCGCGTCGATAAAGAGATACACGTAAGCAGGAGAACTGCCCGCAAGCGCGACGAACGTGCTGAAGTCCTTTTCTTCCATTTCAGTCGTCTTGCCGATAGAATCAAAAAGATCCGTTACTTCGGAAAATTCGGTTTCAGTCACCTTTTTGCCTGCCTTCAGGGCAGTCATTCCCTCACCGATTTCAACGTTTACGTTCGGCATGATTCTGATGATTTTGGCTGCCGGAAAATGCAGTGCATCAGCCAGCTCTGCAATGCTGACGCCCGTAACCATCGAAACGAGCACTGGATTTTTTCTTTCAAATTCAGTGCTTACTTCTTCCAAAACGTCTTTGGAAACGATTGGTTTGACTGCCAAAAAAACAATCTCTGCGTTTTTGACGACGTCTGAGTTGCTTTCGCAAGGATTGAGCCCTTTTTCTTTCGCATAGCTTTCATAGCTGCTTTTGTGAGCACTGTGTATGTACACGTCCTCACCGGAAATCTTTTGTTCAGCAATCAAGCCGTTGATAATCGCCCTGGCCATGTTGCCTGCACCAATAAAGCCTAATTTCATCTAAATCACCTCTTGCTTACATTTTACAACCTTTTGCGAAACTATACCAGTGAACAAGCTCTTCATGATTTTTCAAAACACATAAGCCGTGTCTTTTGAGAAATTGAAACCGAAACAGAATTTTACTTTGATATGGAAAAAAAGACAAGGGTCATAAAACCCTTGTCTCAAAGCGATATATAATTGGGGTAACTGGATTCGAACCAGTGCATGACGGTACCAAAAACCGTTGCCTTACCGCTTGGCTATACCCCAATGGTGGTGGAAGGGAGTGGATTCGAACCACCGAACCCGAAGGAGCGGATTTACAGTCCGCCGCGTTTAGCCAGACTTCGCTACCCTTCCATTACCTTGAACATCTGATGCCTTATCGCACCCGACTTAAATATAATAACGTGTTTGAAAGCTTAATGCAAGTCTTTTTTCGATTTTTTTGAATATTATTTTAAAAAAACGCCTGAAAACGTGAGATAACCGACTTTTTCGCCCCAAACTCTTTTTTGAAAAAGCCGTTTCTTTACTGAATTTAGCAAAAAAGCCGGGAAAATTCCCGGCTGAAAACTAGTTTATTTTACATCCAGCATCAATTTCCTGATTCTTGGTGCAAGAATCAGCAGCAAGATTCCAAAGACAATCGTAATGATGCCGACAACGCCGAAGTACATGACTTCCGTTTCGTGAGAATATAAACGCACGATCTGCGCGTTAAGTGCTTGCGCAACTGCATCGCTTAAGAACCAGATGCTCATCATTTGTGCCTTGAATGCATTCGGAGCAAGTTTTGAAGTTACCGAAAGCCCGATCGGTGAAATCAGCATTTCACCACAAATTACGAGTGCCCAGCTCATGATCAGCCAAAACGGACTGACCTTTGCGGACGTCCCGAAAGCCATTCCCGGAATCATCATCCAAACAAACGAAATTCCGGCAAAGAACAGTCCATATGCAAACTTGACCGGAGATGACGGTTGTCTTTTGCCGAGTTTCGTCCACAGTTTGGCAAAGAACGGAACATAAATCATGATGAACAAAGGATTCATGCTTTGGAACAAACTTGAAGGAAAAGCATGTCCGAAAATCGTCAGACGAGTTTGTTCGTTTGCAAATAATGCCAAAACGACCGATCCTTGTTCTTCAATTGACCAAAAGAGAATCGAAGCCAAGAAAAGAGGAATGTAGGCGAAAACACGCGAACGTTCTGCTTTGGTCGTTTTCTTGCTTCCAAGCATCATGATGAAGTAGTAGACCGGAATAAGAACAGCGATAACGGTAATCAAGTTGATGATGTTCGTGATATTCAAAGCATCAAAAAGTTGCATTATGATCAGGATCAAGATAAGCAAAACGACACCCGAACCTGATTTGACTGCGACTTTTTTCAACTCTTCGCCTTCAATCGGATCGCTTGGGTAAAGACTGTTGTTTGAAAGATACTTCTTGCCGTCCATCACGTATTGAACAAGCCCAAAAAACATTCCGATTGCTGCAAGCGAAAATCCAAGGTGGAAGTTGACGTTTTGTCCTAAATATCCGACTGCAATCGGCGCAATGAAAGCGCCCATATTAATGCCGAAGACAAAAATACTGAAGCCGGCATCGCGTCTCGGATCGGTATCGCTGTATAAGTCGCCGACCATTCCTGAAACGTTTGGCTTGAGCAGCCCCGTACCGATAACGATCAATGCGATCGAAACAAACAGCGCAACTCTGCCAAAAGGCGTTGCTAAAGCAATATGGCCAAACATGATCAAAACTCCACCGATAAAGACCGTTTTTCTGCTTCCCAAGACACGGTCGCTCAAAAAACCTCCAATAACGCTTGAAAGATAAACAAGCGATCCGTAAATCGACATGATTGACGCAGCCGTGGTCTTGTCAAATCCAAGTCCGCCTTCTGCGACCGAGTAGTACATGTAGAACAAAAGGATGGCGCGCATTCCATAGTAACTGAATCTTTCCCACATTTCCGTGAAAAAAAGCGTGGCCAATCCACGTGGGTGACCAAAGAATGAGACATCCTGTGGTTTATTATCCATAAAAATTCCTCCAGACGAATAACTGCTGTCTAAAACCACTTTAAATGATTGAGTTTTTACTCAATGCTTATAATTATATTAATCATACAACATAGGGTCAAGCTAATTCATATTTTATCTTTTATAAATTGAGTCTTATTTAACGTTTTTTTCATTTCAATTTAACCGCAATTAACGCGGATGCAATTTTTTATTGCTCGATTTAACGTTCATTTAATTCCAAAGGTTGATTTTAATCATTTTGACTTCATCGTCTGAATTTAATAAAAATCTTCTAAATTATTACTAATTTTGCATTATAGAAGACATCATTTAAGGTAATATGAGTAAGGTAATATGAGATTGTTAAGAATCAAACCAGTCGATGATCACTATCTCAAGACAAGGTTCATCCATGTTATCTCATCGACCGACAAGAAAGGAGAAGGCGAGGTATTGTGAAATGATGCCACAATATTCGAAAATATTGGAAACTCGCCCAAAAGCAAATGAAAAAATTATCGTAATTGCTACCGGTGGCACGATTGCCGGAAGCGGAGAAGATGGTCGCACAACAGAATATCGTGCAGGTACGATTGACGTCAGCGATATTCTGGAAACCATTCCTCAGATTAATAATCTGGCTGAAATTGAAATGGTTCCGCTCATTTCGGTCGATTCAAACGAAATGAACGAACGATACTGGATAAAACTGCGCAATACCATCAACGAGCAGGCAAAACGTCCTGACGTTGACGGAATCGTCATTACTCACGGAACCGACACGATTGAAGAAACCGCTTATTTTCTTAATCTGACGATTGCGACTGAAAAACCCGTTGTTTTGACCGGGGCAATGCGTCCTGCCACCGCAACGAGTCCCGATGGTCCGTTCAATCTTTTTCAGGCAATTGCTCTTGCGGCAAATGAAAAGGCCCACGATTGCGGCGTCATGTGTCTGTTTTCAAGCACGATCTATTCTGCACGCAACATTGCAAAAACAAACAATCATAAAATAGATGCTTTTGGTCTGAATGAACAGGCAGCATTGGGATATATGCGCGATGCCGATGTCTTCATCACGAATCATCCAACGACAAAACACACGCTGCGTTCCAAGTTTTGCAACCAACAATTTGACGCTTTTCCTAAAGTTAAGATGGCAACGTATTATGCAGGAGCCGACACCGATATTCTGGATGCGCTAAAACACGATTGCGACGGGATTGTCGTCATCGGAACCGGCAGCGGCAATTATTCTCAGGCATGGATGCAAAAACTTGATGAATTAGCGGAAAGCGGCATAGTCATCGTCAGAAGTTCCCGCGTTCCGCACTCGATCGTTTTTGATGAGCAAATTTTTGACCCGAAGAACCACTTTATCGGCTCCAATACTTTAACCCCGTTTAAAGCCAGAATCTTACTGATGCTTTGTCTGACTCAAACACGCAACATCGAAGAAATACGCAATACTTTTTTCAGATATTGATTATTGAAGGATTGCGCATTGAGTCGTCCAAGCAATCTGATGACAAATTTGATTTACCTGATTTGTCTTTTTCTTAAAAATATCATCAAAAATAGCGATGCATGGCACGCCAACCTGAAACAAGAATAAATGCCTCAGGTTATTCGTGTACGCATCGCTATTTTAATAATCGGTTGCCAAAAATGCAAAATGATATCTGTTGTCAACCGCCACCGACTAAAGTCAGCGGCTTGTGAGCTATGAACCCTAACGGATTTCAGACCACAATTTACATAGATACAAAAAACTTGCCTGACCGTCCGAAGCCGTAATCAAGCAGCGGTCGTCTAATTACCAATGTCTTTTATGTCCACTATGTCCACAGGTTGCCATAGGGACGATACAGTCATAGATAAACTTGTACATGATGCAATTGCCTGCCTTGATTCTCAACAATGCAATTGCTAAGCTGTTCGCTGTCTATAATTAAACAAAAAAAGCCTGTAGTGATACAGACTCAAAGTACTTTGGATGCCGGTTGCTGGACTCGAACCAGTGACCCTCGGTTTACGATACCGATGCTCTACCAACTGAGCTAAACCGGCAAAATGACCCGTACGGGATTTGAACCCATGTTACCGCCGTGAAAGGGCGGTGTCTTAACCACTTGACCAACGGGCCATAAACTAATGCTCTTAGTTTAAAAAACTCCGGCAGGCGGACTCGAACCGTCGACAGCCTGATTAACAGTCAGGTGCTCTACCAACTGAGCTATGCCGGAATAATAAAGCATGGCAACGTCCTACCCTCACAGGGGGCGATCCCCCAACTACTCTCGGCGCTATGGAGCTTGACTTCTGTGTTCGGAATGGGAACAGGTATATCCTCCATGCCATCATCACCACACTATTTTCCTTGAGAAAACCTTGTTCTCTCAAAACTAGACAATATTCACTTCTCTTTTCAAGAACCTGCGTTTTTTTGGTTAAGTCCTCGACCGATTAGTAATGGTCCGCTCCATGCGTCGCCGCACTTCCACTTCCATCCTATCTACCTGATCATCTCTCAGGGGTCTTAACTCCATAAAGGAGTGGGAAATCTTATCTCGAGGTGAGTTTCGCACTTAGATGCTTTCAGCGTTTATCTCATCCATACATAGCTACCCAGCGATGCCCTTGGCAGAACAACTGGTACACCAGCGGTATGTCCATCCCGGTCCTCTCGTACTAAGGACAGATCCTCTCAAATTTCCTGCGCCCGCGACGGATAGGGACCGAACTGTCTCACGACGTTCTGAACCCAGCTCGCGTACCGCTTTAATGGGCGAACAGCCCAACCCTTGGGACCGACTACAGCCCCAGGATGCGATGAGCCGACATCGAGGTGCCAAACCTCCCCGTCGATGTGGACTCTTGGGGGAGATAAGCCTGTTATCCCCAGGGTAGCTTTTATCCGTTGAGCGATGGCCCTTCCATGCGGAACCACCGGATCACTAAGCCCGACTTTCGTCCCTGCTCGACTTGTAGGTCTCGCAGTCAAGCTCCCTTATGCCTTTACACTCTGTGAATGATTTCCAACCATTCTGAGGGAACCTTTGGGCGCCTCCGTTACCTTTTAGGAGGCGACCGCCCCAGTCAAACTGCCCACCTGACACTGTCTCCCGCCGTGATTGCCGGCGTGGGTTAGAGTGTTCATACAACGAGGGTAGTATCCCACCGATGCCTCCGTCGAAACTAGCGTCCCGACTTCTACGGCTCCTACCTATCCTGTACAAGTTGTACAAACACCCAATATCAAGCTACAGTAAAGCTCCATGGGGTCTTTCCGTCCTGTCGCGGGTAACCCGCATCTTCACGGGTATTATAATTTCACCGAGTCTCTCGTTGAGACAGTGCCCAGATCGTTACGCCTTTCGTGCGGGTCGGAACTTACCCGACAAGGAATTTCGCTACCTTAGGACCGTTATAGTTACGGCCGCCGTTTACTGGGGCTTCAATTCTGAGCTTCGCTTGCGCTAACCCATCCTCTTAACCTTCCAGCACCGGGCAGGCGTCAGCCCCTATACTTCATCTTACGATTTTGCAGAAACCTGTGTTTTTGATAAACAGTCGCCTGGGCCTATTCACTGCGGCTGATCTTGCGATCAGCACCCCTTCTCCCGAAGTTACGGGGTCATTTTGCCGAGTTCCTTAACGAGAGTTCTCTCGCTCACCTTGGTCTTCTCGACCCGACTACCTGTGTCGGTTTGCGGTACGGGCGGTCTGATTCTAACTAGAAGCTTTTCTTGGCAGTGTGACGTCACTCACTTAGAACGATAAATCGTTCATGCCCGTCACAGCTTGTCCTTGAGCCGGCAAGCATTTGACTCGCCGACAGACTTGCTGCTTGGACGCACATCCGATAGTGCGCATCGTTAGCCTCCTGCGTCCCTCCGTTGTTCAAACAAATCAGACCGGTACGGGAATATCAACCCGTTGTCCATCGCCTACGCCTCTCGGCCTCAGCTTAGGTCCCGACTAACCCTGGGAGGACGAGCCTTCCCCAGGAAACCTTAGTCATTCGGTGGACAGGATTCTCACCTGTCTTTCGCTACTCATACCGGCATTCTCACTTCTAAGCGCTCCACCGGTCCTTACGGTCCGGCTTCACCGCCCTTAGAACGCTCTCCTACCATGCAGCAAAGCTGCATCCACGATTTCGGTAATGTGTTTAGCCCCGTTACATTTTCGGCGCAGGATCACTCGACTAGTGAGCTATTACGCACTCTTTAAATGGTGGCTGCTTCTGAGCCAACATCCTAGTTGTCTGTGCAATTCCACATCCTTTTCCACTTAACACATATTTAGGGACCTTAATCGGTGGTCTGGGCTGTTTCCCTTTCGACTACGGATCTTATCACTCGCAGTCTGACTCCCGGATATAAATCAGTGGCATTCGGAGTTTATCTGAATTCAGTAACCCAAGACGGGCCCCTAGTCCAAACAGTGCTCTACCTCCACGATTCTCAACTCCGAGGCTAGCCCTAAAGCTATTTCGGAGAGAACCAGCTATCTCCAAGTTCGATTGGAATTTCACCGCTACCCACACCTCATCCCAGCATTTTTCAACATACACGGGTTCGGTCCTCCAGTGCGTTTTACCGCACCTTCAACCTGGACATGGGTAGGTCACCTGGTTTCGGGTTTACACCAACGTACTCGTTCGCCCTGTTCAGACTCGCTTTCGCTGCGGCTCCGGCCTTTCCGCCTTAACCTCGCACGTTAGCATAACTCGCCGGTTCATTCTACAAAAGGCACGCCATCACCCGTTAACGGGCTCTGACTACTTGTAGGCACATGGTTTCAGGTACTCTTTCACTCCCCTCCCGGGGTGCTTTTCACCTTTCCCTCACGGTAATGGTTCACTATCGGTCACTAGGGAGTATTTAGCCTTGGGAGATGGTCCTCCCGGATTCCGACGGAGTTTCACGTGTTCCGCCGTACTCAGGATCCTGGACTGAGGAAACAACGTTTCGTTTACAGGGCTGTTACCTTCTCTGGCTGATCTTCCCATATCATTCGACTACGTTATTTCTTGGTAACTCAGATGTCCAGTCCTACAACCCCAGAGAGCAAGCTCTCTGGTTTGGGCTGTTCCCCGTTCGCTCGCCGCTACTTAGGGAATCGAATTTTCTTTCTCTTCCTGCGGGTACTTAGATGTTTCAGTTCCCCGCGTCTACCTTCAGCTCAACTATGAATTCATTGAGCGATAACAGGCAAAGCGTGCTGGGTTTCCCCATTCGGAAATCTCCGGATCACAGTCTACTTACGACTCCCCGAAGCATATCGCAGTTAGTCACGTCCTTCATCGGCTCCTAGTGCCAAGGCATCCACCATGCGCCCTTAATAACTTAACCTATAATATTTATCTTGCGATAAACGGTTATGAGTTTTGCGATTAAGAACTAATTTCTTGTTTTAAACTCTTTAAAACGCGGTGTTCTCGGTTATAAAAATTAACAAAGAAATAAAATATTATCTAGTTTTCAAAGAACAAGTTTTGAGGAAACAAATCCCTCAAAACTAAACAAAGTTTCGAATCATGTGCAGATTCCGTAATTCATTCCTTAGAAAGGAGGTGATCCAGCCGCAGGTTCTCCTACGGCTACCTTGTTACGACTTCACCCCAATCATCTGTCCCACCTTAGGCGGCTGGCTCCAAAAGGTTACCCCACCGACTTTGGGTGTTACAAACTCTCATGGTGTGACGGGCGGTGTGTACAAGGCCCGGGAACGTATTCACCGCGACATGCTGATTCGCGATTACTAGCGATTCCGACTTCATGCAGGCGAGTTGCAGCCTGCAATCCGAACTGAGAACGGCTTTAAGAGATTAGCTTGCCCTCGCGAGTTAGCGACTCGTTGTACCGTCCATTGTAGCACGTGTGTAGCCCAGGTCATAAGGGGCATGATGATTTGACGTCATCCCCACCTTCCTCCGGTTTGTCACCGGCAGTCTCGCCAGAGTGCCCAACTTAATGATGGCAACTGACAATAAGGGTTGCGCTCGTTGCGGGACTTAACCCAACATCTCACGACACGAGCTGACGACAACCATGCACCACCTGTCATTCTGTCCCCGAAGGGAACGTTCCATCTCTGGAATTGTCAGAAGATGTCAAGACCTGGTAAGGTTCTTCGCGTTGCTTCGAATTAAACCACATGCTCCACCGCTTGTGCGGGCCCCCGTCAATTCCTTTGAGTTTCAGTCTTGCGACCGTACTCCCCAGGCGGAGTGCTTAATGCGTTAGCTGCAGCACTGAAGGGCGGAAACCCTCCAACACTTAGCACTCATCGTTTACGGCGTGGACTACCAGGGTATCTAATCCTGTTTGCTACCCACGCTTTCGAACCTCAGCGTCAGTTACAGACCAGAGAGCCGCTTTCGCCACTGGTGTTCTTCCATATATCTACGCATTTCACCGCTACACATGGAGTTCCACTCTCCTCTTCTGCACTCAAGTCTTCCAGTTTCCAATGCACTACTTCGGTTAAGCCGAAGGCTTTCACATCAGATTTAAAAGACCGCCTGCGTTCCCTTTACGCCCAATAAATCCGGACAACGCTTGCCACCTACGTATTACCGCGGCTGCTGGCACGTAGTTAGCCGTGGCTTTCTGGTCAGATACCGTCAATACGTGAACAGTTACTCTCACGCACGTTCTTCTCTGACAACAGAATTTTACGACCCGAAGGCCTTCTTCATTCACGCGGCGTTGCTCCATCAGACTTTCGTCCATTGTGGAAGATTCCCTACTGCTGCCTCCCGTAGGAGTTTGGGCCGTGTCTCAGTCCCAATGTGGCCGATCAACCTCTCAGTTCGGCTACGTATCATCACCTTGGTAGGCCATTACCCCACCAACAAGTTAATACGCCGCAGGCCCATCCAAAAGTGACAGCAAAAGCCGTCTTTTACATAAACATCATGCGGTGTTCATGGTTATGCGGTATTAGCACCTGTTTCCAAGTGTTATCCCCCTCTTTTGGGCAGGTTGCCTACGTGTTACTCACCCGTTCGCCACTAAGCTTCTTTCGGTGAATGCAAGCATTCGGTGAAAGAAAGCTTCGTTCGACTTGCATGTATTAGGCACGCCGCCAGCGTTCGTCCTGAGCCAGGATCAAACTCTCAATTTATAGTTTGTGACTCAAAATTTACTAGCGAATTGACTTCGCAAATATTGTTGCTCTCGTTTAAAACAAGAAGCCCTGCACATTTGCTTATCGAAACTTTGTTCAGTTTTCAAAGATCTGTTTCGCAAGTCACTCGTTGCGACTTCTTAAGTATATCATCAACAAATTATCTTGTCAATAACTTTTTAAAAGTTATTTTCGATTCGATTTAATAAAATCAATTTGCCGACCAAATTATTATCGCACCTTTCAAAAGGAATGTCAATAATAATTTTATTTTGTATTATCACCAAAAGTGACAACTTGATAATCATAACACGTAAAAATCAATGTGTCAACACCTTTTACGAATTTAAAATCAAGCACTCTTCATTAGCAACTCTTTAAGTATACCATGTCAAAATAAAATAGCAAGCACTTTTTTAAATGTTTTTTCCGTCAGCCACTCGACCTTTTTTTAATTGCACGCTATTTCAATAATCAACCGAACTTTATTTAAATCCGACAAAAAAACGATCATTTATTCCCCGGGAAATATTTTTGACGCAGTTTCAAAATTTCTTGGCAGCATCAACGAATGCTGCTAAAAGTTTCACCTGTTCTTCAGAATCAAACATCATTTCCGGATGCCATTGAACTGCCAGCACAAACGGATGATTCATCACCTCGATTGCCTCTGGGACTCCGTCTTCCGACTTTCCCTTGATTTCGCATCCTTTTCCCGGCAACCTGACTCCCTGATGATGATAGGAATTGACCATGACGCTGCTTTTTCCGAAGATATCCGCAAAGCGACTCCGCGGTTCAAAATCGACTCGATGCCAGCCCTCATTGCGCGGATACCTACTTCCGGAATGACTTTCAAAGCCTCCTTCCCTGACAAGATCCTGGTACAGAGTTCCGCCGCAGGCAACGTTGATGATCTGAATTTCCCGGCATATACCCAAAACCGGCCGCTTTTTTTCAAACAGAAAATAATTTGCGATCTCGATATCCTGCCTGTCTCTTTTCGGCATGACCCTGCCGCAGTATTCCTTGGGAAATTCGCCATAACAGACCGGATCAACGTCATGCCCGCCGGTGATGACGACTCCGTCCAGACAATCCAGAATCGACTTGACGTTTTGAGGATTTTCATACTGCGGAATTATGACCGGTACGGCACCGGCTTTTTCTAATATGTAAACATAGTCTCCGGCAACAAAATTCCAATCTTGCCCAGGAGTTCCTCCATTGTTTCTATCTTATGGGTCAGAAGATAATTGATAGATTTTGCAAACTCCTGTAAGTTGGAGAGATTCTTCCCTCTCCGTTTCATCTCCGCATAGAAATTTGGGAGCGGTAGTCTGTCGTGCGTTTTCCTGTCGCCTGCAGTCGTCTCAGACTGCATCTGCCTGCATACACAGGTCACTGATCATAAGGCTTTGATCAGCCGCCCATCATCGGGAGTGTCATTATGATTCCGCTTGCTTTCAGAAAAAGAAAGGTCATGGCAGAACTCCTGGTAGGCTTTCAGGGTGCACTTATCAAGTGTCAAGTTTCAGTGAAGGAACATTCCAAAACGTCCTCTAATTACTAAAGTCAAATGACTTGGCATGATGCAAAAAATTCGTGATATTTTTTACATTTTTATCATTTTTTCTTTTACTTTCGTTAGTCCCTTCATATACTCTGTATTGGGGGTGACAAAATCGGACATGATTTTGGGAATTTTTGAAAAATAACTATTCCTCTACCTATAAAGCGTTGGAAATGGTATTTACCACCCCCTTTTTGCAAGTTTTTTATGCGTAAACGAAATATTTCTTCACTAATTGCAAGTTTCAAATGGTATTTGGACGGTGCTTGTCTAAAAGAATTTATTTTTCCACTAACCACATGTGGCAGGGTGTACAATGTCAGATGCTTTTTGAAAAAAGTCAAAAAAAGAAGCATTAACTTTTTACGATTAATGCTCTTTGGGTTAATCATTAAAAATTTATTTCGTCTGCAAGATCAGATACATGTTGAAAATGCTGTTGTTTAGGTTTTTCCTCTTGCTCTTTCAAACGATTTTCTCTTTCTTTAATTTCTTGTTCTTTTTTATTTGCTTCCTCAACACACAATAGCAAAGTATCTCTATGGTAATTTTTCACTTCATCAATTGTTGTTCCGTTTAAAATAATTTTTGATCCTATAACTGAAGCAATCCCTGGTCTATGCATAGTGGTAAATCTAGGTGGACTGTTCCATATTGCGACAAATATTTGTCCCCATAATCCACTAGGTGTTTTTGATAATTGAAATGGAACTGAATACAAAGCACTTCCTCGGCTTCCGTCCATTTTCGGAATAGTCACTTCATTTGTAATTATACCTAAGATATGAATTGCTTCTTCCTGATCTAAATTTTTTTGAAAATTCCCTACTGTAGATGGTTTTTTCCCAATAGCCGGCTTCTTCTTTTTTCCAAAGATAGTAGTCAGCAAGTCATGATATTGTTCTTGAGAAAATGGTGTTTCTGACAAGTCAATACTCAATTTTCCTGCACAAAATTTAGGCAATGCCGTCTCAAAAGTACCTCTTCTTAATACAGGAATAAACTTTCTTTCGTTATGATGATTGAATAATTCATCAGAAATTATATGCCCCTCATACCCTACACCACCAGTTCTTTTATCAGCTTTTTCCTTATACAATGGTGTACAGATAATCAAAACATAATCTGCATCCGTAATAGATTGTTCCATAAATTGTGGTAAACGATCACCTAATGATAAATCATATTGATCAACTACAACATTTATCCCATCAGATAATAATTGATCAGCAAAATCTTTTACCCATCTTTTATGCTCATCACCATCCCATGAATATGATATAAACACAGTTGGACAACTGGCATCCACGGTATATCTTTGTTCCATCTTTTTATCCTCTGTTACGATATCTGAATATGAACTGTATCTTTCTAGCAAAAATTTATGTAATTCTTTTGCTTCTGGATTATTTGCAAAAAACGGAAGTTCCGCTATCTCTTTTATAATGGAGAATTGTTGTTCTCCTGAAAATGAAGATAAATTTTGGTACATAGCAGTTCTTTTATTTTTTACTTTTTTCCCAAAATCTCCCCAATCTGTTGTAGCTATCGGAATATCTACCCCATATTTAATTGCATATTTATTGCATTGTTTAACCAATTCAGCTCGATTCAATCCTTGTGTAGTATCGGCCAAAACATCAGCGGCATATGATATAAATACATCCGGTAATTTATTTGTACTAATAACGGTTCACTCCCTTATTTATTGTCAGTTCCATAGCTGTTTTTCAGAATCATTTTTACATATGTTGAAATTCTGTCGCTCGTCTGCATCTATTTTACCATTTCCGGTGTCAACATCGAATTGAAACCTGCATATGAAGAAAAGCCCAGTATATAAATAGCCATCGCAAAAGTAAGATCAGTACCTTCAATAGAACTCTCTTTTGCAATTTCACGCAATTCATCAATAACTGTATCATGCGGAACAAGATTTTCTCCTTCCGTTTCAACTTGGATTACTTCTGGTAAGGGCATGCATATCTGATAGAAAGCATCGTCCTGTCCAGTTACCAATGCGTAAAATTTATCCATACTCACACGACGAATCAGCATATGTCCCACTTTCTGATTGTCCACTGAAGTTTCCCATTTAATGTTCTGAGATTTTTTTGCAATTGCCTCAACTAAAAAAACATGCACAGTCATCATCTTTTAATCACTGGCTCTGCATTTTTATAAACGTTTTTCCAGCTGCTGCTGAGTTCATCGTATTGTGCTTATTTTTCATTTCTACATATACTCGGTGAACTACTGATCCATCTGGTAATTTAATTCCATATGGTTTTGTATGTCTTTCCTTTATCATGCGATAATAGACCTCTTACATTTTCAAATAAAAACATCTTAGACTGTAACTTTTCCAAAAATATTGCATATAGAACTCATTCAGATCACTACATTTATTTGAGATTTCTGTCATATAGTCAAAAACAACTTTTCCCTGTTTTGGCGATAACTTCCGAATTACCTTTTGCACTTTCAGTTCCAGTTCTTCATTGAATGGATCATACTGCTCTCCATCTTTTTCCTGATAAACCTGTTCCATTCTTTTTCCGATCAGATCATTCAGGAACTCTTCCATATTTTCCGTTAATTCCATCTTTTTAATCTCCCATTAATCTGATTTTGATTGTTTCCGGACATATCACCGCCCAGCCAGAAAGTACGGACAGGATATAAAGTATAAAACCTGCCAAAAGCATTTTGCCTGCTTCTGTGCCTGTTTCCTGTCCGAATCCATAGCCTAAGATTGCTGTAATGCAGATGATTCCCGACAGGGCATGAAATACAGTTGCAGACAGCTATATGCTGAACATAGGCATCAGTTGTATCAACGTCAGCATATCCGCTGACTTTAGGTAAGCAATCTGCGACTTTTGAGCATAAAAAAACACCGGTTGCATTTCTACAACCGATGTTCTAGGAAACGCCTTTTTACTCTGAAAACTGTGTTTCTATGTTTTTCTTCGCTTCCTCAAGAGAGATTTTTCCAAGCAGTAGACCAAATATCCCGATGCTTAACCTATTAAGATAGTCCGGGCAAACTATTGTCAGAAAGTCTGCTGTTTCGATAGGCGTAAGTTCATAAAAGTCATACGGGATAACCATTGTATATGTGAGATCGTCATAACCATCTTCTGTTTTATATAATCTTCCCAAATACAGATACTGTGAATCATATAGCCCCTGCCCGACTCCATCTCCGGTACGCGGAAAGAACGTTGCATTGATATAGTTCAATAGCTCATAGATCTCCATCTGTTCACTACCCTTTATGATCTTAGATGCTGACTTCGTATAATAAACCCTTGCTTCTGCACTACCATCATAAAACCAGATGCAGGATTCTACAGCCCGTTCAGGAGCGTTCTCCATTCCTTCATATCTCATAGTTAGTCTCACTGTTTCTTCATCAATATCCTACTGATACTTGATGTTGTATGAATTCAGATACTCTTTAAACTTTCTGCAAGCTTCATTCTTATTCATGTCCATAACCGCCTTCCTCACAAAACTCAAGATAATTCAAATTCGGCAATGAGTGTTGCATGATCCGGATATCCATGAAGGTAAGACCAATCAGAAAAATCCGTTCCAGCTTTTTTATAAATACCCGATGTGTCCCATTTGATAAATTTTCTGTCATAGCGGTAATTTGAGACTTCTATACCTCTACTTACGATATGATCTTCCGGGAATTCGTAGTCATCGCTCATTGCATCCTCTTTATAAATACTCTGTCCGTTAGGTGTATACACAGTGTAATCCTGCTTACCACAGTTTATACATCCAACATTCCATTCTTCAAGATCTACACCTCTTCTGTAATTATTAAAATCGCCTACAATAAGGACATGCTCACATTTATCAGTGACAGAAAGTACATACTCCATCTGTTCTCTACGCAAAGCAGCCTGCTGTTTGTATTGCTTCTGTTGCTCTGCTTTACTTGCATTGTTATCAATGCATCTTGCCATTGTGATTCTTAACCCGCAGAATAGAAATTCTTTCTCCGTATCTTTCTCCTTTAAAATCACACTGGTAAAGTTAGGCATGTTATTTTCCCATGTCACTTCTGTAGTCTGGGCACTATCTAAAACTGCTTCAAACTTTTCTTTCTTCCAAAATAAAAGTAATTCGTTTTGCTTATTATCAGTGTTGGCTGTGGGTTCCTTTGGATAATAATCGTATTCATCGCCAAATGCGTCGTCGAAGAATTGCATATAATTTTTGCAAAAAGCAAACTCTGGCAATGAGCCGAGATCAGGCTTTTCTTCGTGAATCTCTGTGACAATTACAGCTGGCAGAGAATTTTTTCCATCTTTATTTGTTGCCTGATTTACGTTGTGTTCTAAAACTTTATACTTCATCATGTTGCATCCCCTTTCAAAAGATTCATTAAGTACCTTCCTTATTTTGTATAATGTCATAACATCCGTCGTATCTGTATCTGCTATTTTTTTGATTATCTGAAGACGAATAGAATCTATACTATCTTCCGTCTCCATGAAATCTTTAGATTCAATAGAAAGGGCACAGATCAAAAGAATATCTATTATTTGAGCTGGAAAAAATGATCTTCCAGTCATCTTATCTATTATTCTTTTCATAGATTCAAGATTTGTATTGGCTTGTGCAGTTATATTAAAGTTCACGGGAGTTCCTGATCCTTCCTGCTTGACATCAGATTCTTTAATTGCTTTCTTAAGAACTTCTTCGTTATTAACGTACTGCTTATATCCTTCCAATAAAGCAGTAAGAACATATCCCTTTGTCACTCGTAGATCAGGATAGTTATTTTTGGTAATCACTTGTAAATTGTCCAGTGTTCTCTGCTGCGCCTTTATTCTAAGATACATATATACACTCTCTTTCTATACACTCTAACATTATCTATTGCACTTTATTATTATCTTTAATGTATATTATAAACTATTTTTTCTACATGTCAACACTTTAATATGCACTTTTACGCTTTGATCGCTATTCCTCCATCATCGCCACCAGCTTGATATGTTCAAGGGCAGCCTTTCTGGCTTTGTCTGTCTTCAATTCCTTCAGCAAAGCAATAGCTGCTGAGATATACGGATCTTCCTCCGCAGGATTCGTGCTTTTAATGCCTCTGTTACACCTTCCACACTTCTCATTTGTGCTTCAATCAGCTCATACCGTTCCTGTGCCTGTTCGTTAAGATCTGCCAGATAGCTGTCCAGTTTTCCGGTCAACAAAAGATAAGAATACATTCCCGATTTATGTTTTTTCAGATATTCTTTCCGAAGCATTCCCCAGTACCCAATCGGTCTGGTTTCTTCCGGTAATGATAGCACTGGCAGGTAATAATCTCCTATCAACACATAATCTAATCCATTCCTGTCATCATGTAGTATTTTCCTCTGATTGCTCATGTCCTTCTCCTCCATCAAATCTTTCTCTGCTCTCGCAAATATGCTTCAAATATACTTCTTCGAATCAGCACTTTTTTTCTGATTTTATATACCGCCCCTGCTTCATGTGCCATACAGACAACGGGTTTGATTCCCAGTCTGTAGTATTCGCACGCCATGTTATAGGTCACGTAGTCATGACTCATAAATTCCAGATCTTCATCATCAATTTCATCTGAAAACATCCATACATTACCGCTCATCTTTTATCTCCTTACCCTTTCCTGTCGCTGGTTCATGGAATCGTTCCAGATAGGCGTCAAAAATATCCCGGTTGATCAATACGGTTCCATCTATTCTGTAAATCACACCTGCATCACTGGCGAGTTCAAAAAGTTTCTTATGAGAAATGCTGTAAATAATCTCTGCCTGTTGATAACGCAGATACTGTCGGCGCAATTTTCTAAGCTGCTCCGGTACTTCTTTCATACTTTTGATTGGTTTATAATTTTTATCCATGATGTTTTCCTCCAAAATTAGATTTACTGTTTTACAGAAGTTGACTGCCGGGATATATTTTTGTACGAAAAAAAGCACTTCTCAGATTAACTCTAAGAAGTGCTCTTGTTGTCATGCATATCAATCATTGATTCAGTGAATCAATTTTGATTTCATTCTCAAACCTGTGGCCTTTCACCTGAAATTCGTCATGCTTCATAACGATTCATTATTATCCCAAATTTTGTTGTCAACTGTGGCCTGACATCATGGTTTTAAAGATTTTACATTTGATTTTAATAGAGCTTTGCACCTGCTGGGATTCTGTCATTTACCATCAGAAAGTTCCGTCCTTCGTGACCGTCTTCCTCGTGCACTGCTGAAATCAGCATACCTTCGGAATCAATTTCCATCATCCGATGGTCTTCATTGTCGGGAACAACAAGACGTCGCGAATCGACTCTGCATTTGTCAACAGCATGACCAAACGGTCGATTCCGATGCCAAGACCGCCTGTCGGAGGCATGCCGTATTCCATTGCCTCGATATAGTCTTCATCGATGCCTTCTGCTTCATCGTTTCCGGCCTTGCGCTCTTCGACCTGGGCTTCAAAACGCTGACGCTGATCGATTGGATCGTTCAATTCCGTGAAAGCATTGGCATATTCGCCGCCAAGAATATAGAGTTCGAAACGATCCGTGAAACGCGGATCATCGGCATTCTTCTTGGCAAGCGGAGAAATTTCGACAGGATGACCATAAACGAACGTCGGATCAACGATCTTGTCTTCACAGAATTCTTCAAAGAATTCGTTGATGATGTGACCGACTTTCCAATAGGATTCGTAATGAACGCCATGTTCGTCCGCAATCTTGCGAGCTTCTTCAACGGTCATTTCCTTCCAGAAATCAACACCGGTATATTCTTTGATCAGGTCAACCATATGTGCGCGCTTGAACGGCTTGTCAAAGTTGACTTCCGTTCCTTGATACGTCACGATGCTGTTATCGGAAACGACCTTTGCGGCAGCCTTGAAGATTCCTTCGGTTTCATCCATGACGTCCTTGAAGTCGAAATAAGCAGCATATGTTTCGAGCATGGTAAATTCAGGGTTGTGATGAGTATCGATGCCTTCATTACGGAAAACGCGTCCGATTTCATAAACGCGTTCCATTCCGCCGACGATCAGGCGTTTCAAATGCAGTTCAAGAGCGATGCGCAAATAAAGCTCAATATCGAGCGCATTGTGGTGAGTGATGAACGGACGAGCAGAAGCACCGCCGGCCTGTGTATGCAGGACGGGCGTTTCAACTTCAAGGAATCCGTTTCCGTCAAGATAGCGACGAATTGCCGTCACGATGCGACTGCGATTAACGAAACGATTGTAGCTTTCGCGATTCGTAATCAAATCCAGATAGCGCTGACGATAAATTTGTTCAATGTCTTGCAAACCATGATATTTGTCAGGAAGCGGACGCAACGCCTTCGAAAGGAAAGTAAGCTTTGTTACCTTTACGGTCAGTTCGCCCATGTCAGTCTTGATGACCTGACCTGTAATTCCCAGGAAATCACCGAGATCAGAACGCTTAAAGATGTGGTACATGTCTTCTCCGACTTCATCTTTGCGGATATAAAGCTGCATTCTGCCGGTTTTATCCTGAAGATCTGCAAAACCGACTTTTCCTTTGCCGCGTTTGGCAACCATGCGCCCTGCAATCGTTACGATAATGTCCTTGTCGTTCAATTCTTCCTTGTCCATGTCGCCATACTTCTCATGAAGTTCCTGGTTCATGGAATCACGTTCAAAACGATGGCCGAATGGATCAATGCTTGCGTCGCGCAATTCTTGCATCTTTTCGCGACGAACGCGCATTTGATCGTTCATGGTTTGTTCATTAGCCATTATTAGTCCTCACTTTCTTTTATTCACACTTTTTTAATTATATCACATGTTTTGCTTGCAAAGCTATGCTACTTGCTGTTCCTTGCCTGATAGTCAGCCAAAAAGCCGTCAAAAATTTCATGCATTTCTTCTTCAGTATCTGCACTGTTCAAAGCTGCTTTAGCTCTTGCAGAACGAGGGATGCCCTTTAAATAATACGCCGCCTGGGAACGAAATTCTTTTGGCCCCATTTTCTCGCCTTTGGCCAGAACAAGTCTGTGCAAATGTTCTTTTGCAACGATGATTTTTTGATCCGGCGTTGGTTCTTCCAAAAGTTCCCCCGTTTCGAGATAATGTACGGTCTGCTTTAAAATCCAGGGATTGCCCAATGCTGCGCGCCCGATCATGACGGCGTCGCATCCGACCTCATCAAGCATTTTTTTTGCATCCTGAGGCGTTCTGACGTCACCGTTTCCCATGAAAGGAATCGTCAATTTGTCGGCAACCTCATGCAGAATGTTCCAGTCCGCATGTCCTGAATATAATTGCTTTCTCGTTCTGCCGTGCATTGCTAATGCTTTGGCGCCGCCTTCTTGAGCTGCCAAGGCATTTTCAATTGCGTAAATATGATCTTCATCCCATCCGGTTCTCATTTTAACGGTTACGGGTTTGTCAATCGAGTGCGTTACCGCATCCACCATTTCATAAACCTTGTCCGGATCAAGCAGCCATCTTGAGCCGGCATCAGTTTTCGTAACCTTTGTAACCGGACATCCCATGTTGATGTCAATAATATCGGCACTTGTATTTTCAGCCACGAATTGAGCAGCTTCAACCAAGGATTCTTTGCTTCCGCCAAAAATTTGAACGCTGACGGGATGTTCCGTCGGATCGACAAACAACATCCCAAGCGTTTTTTTGTTCCTGAAGTGGATTCCCTTGTCAGAAATCATTTCACAAACAACAAGACCTGCGCCAAACTCCTTGCAGATCAGCCTGAATGCAACGTTCGTCACTCCGGCCATTGGAGCCACGACGACCTGATTAGGAATCGTGACGTCACCGATTTTCCACTCCATTTTTTCACCTCATCAGCTTTCTCTTGCTTCTTTTTCGATTTCGCGCAATTCATCTTCCGTAAAATGATATTCATCGCAGCAAAAATGACAAATTGCAGTGGCACCATGATCTTTTTCAATCATTTCATCAATGTCTTTTTTAGGAAGACTTGCCATTGCTTCGGCAAAGCGTTCCTTTGAACAGTCGCATTCAAAGGAAACAGGCATTTTTTCAAGAATTTCAAGCTCATCCCCATCAAACAGACGCTTGAGAATGTCTTCCGGTTTCAATCCGTTTTGCATCATTGTCGAAATCGGTGCGATCGTTTGAAGCGTATGTTCAAGCTTGTCCAAAATTTCATCAGGACATCCTGGCATGACTTGAATCATGAATCCGCCGGCCGTTCCGATCGTATTATCGGAATTTACAAAAACGGACAATCCGACTGATGAAGGAATCTGTTCTGATTTCGCTAAATAATAAGTGAAGTCTTCGGCAATTTCGCCGGAAACAAGCGGCACCTGCCCAGTGAACGGTTCCTTAAAGCCGTAATCTTTCGTAACGGCCAAAAAACCTTCCGTTCCGACGGCACCTTTGACGTCAATTTTGCCTTTGTCGTTTAACGGCAGATGGACGTGCGGGTTTTGAACGTAGCCCTTGACCGTTCCCTTTGAATTTCCGTCAATTACGATTCCGCCAACGGGGCCGTTGCCATTGATTTTGACGGTCATCTTCTCATCACCCTTAAGTGACGACGTTGCCAGAAGCAGCGTTCCGACCATGCTTCTGCCGAGTGCTGCCGATGCGGCACTCCATGTATCCTGACGCTTTTGAGCTTCTCTGATCGTTTCTGTCGCATCAATTGCATATGCGCGCAAATGACCGTCGCAAGCCAAGCTTTTAACTAAATAATCAGACATTCAGTATCTTCCTTTCAATGTATCCAATCAGTTATTCTAACATATAACTTATCCTCAAAACAAGATAAGCACTCATTGCTGTTTCTAACCATGATTTCCACCGATCCACATAACAAAGAGTCTGAGAAAAAAGTCCCGGCTTCCTTTTGAAATAAATTAAATGCAGTACTGCTCAACTAATTTATCCAAAATCTCATTCAAATTTACGGACAAACCCGCATTTTCCAGTGATTTGTCCGTAAATTTTTGCCCATTATCATTATGATGAGGATTTACGGACAGAAGCCTCTTTTTGGAGCATTTGTCCGTAAAACCGAGGTCTAAAACTCTAAAATCTTACGGACAATCGCCGATTTTGGTTATGCCCGTATAATGGTGTAAATTGATAAAAAAAAGAGAGCCAAGTGCTCAGCTCCCAGGTATAATTAAATCAACTAACAACAATAACACTACGAGGAGGATGAACAAATGGCCCAATTAAATATTACCTTAAATCAAGAGGAAATTCTACAACTTCTTTCAAAGGATCACAATCAGGCATTTCGCTAACTGCTGCGTAAAAGTCTCAATAGTATTCTGATGGCGGAATCCACTGCTCAACTCAAGGCTGAGCCTTACGAACGATCAGAAGAACGCACGGACAGCCGCAACGGCACTCGAGAACGCGAGCTCAAGACACGGATAGGCAAAATCACCTTAACCGTGCTGAGACATCGCAATGTTCCTTTTAAGACTCTTGTTTTCGAGAATTATTCCCGAAGCGAAGCTGCCTTGATCGTCAGTATGGCGGAGATGGTTGTCAGCGGAGTAGCGACCCGTAAAGTGTCGAATATCATGGAAACTTTGTGCGGAACGACATTTTCTAAGTCCTCAGTTTCAGAAGTATGCAAGGATCTGATTGAAAAGGTCAACGAGTTCAAGGACAGACCCTTGACCGGAGACTACCCTTTTTTAATAGTGGATGCAACCTACTTCAAGGTCAGGGACAAACACATAATTGTTTCCCAAGCGTTTATGATCGCTTATGGTACGAATCAGGAAGGACATCGCGAAATCCTTGGATTTGAAGTATATGACAACGAATCCAAAGAAACTTGGAATTCCTTTCTCCAAAAACTGAAAAAACGTGTCCTCCAAGGGCTTTTGATGATCACTTCTGATGCTCATGAAGGTATTCAGGATGCCGTCAGTAATGTATTTCCTGAGGTTCCATGGCAAAGGTGCCAGTTTCATTTTGCCAGAAACATTTTCGGGAAAATCACCAAAAAAATATCAGGCAGGCCTCAGAGCCGAACTTCAGGAAATGTGGAACTGCGAAACTATAGAAGACGCACGGAAAAAGCGGGACGAAATCATCGCTGATTACAGAGACGTTGCTGAAGCTGCCATGTCATGCCTCGATGAAGGCTTTGAAAGTTCCATGACCGTCATGGCGCTTCCTAAGAATTTGCGGAGATATTTCAGAACATCGAACCATATAGAACGACTAAACAAAGAGCTGAAGCGACGTTCTTCCGTCATTGGAATCTTCCCAAATAAAAACTCGCTGATGCGGCTGATGGGTTCCGTTCTGTTGGAAAGAAACGATGTCGTGATCTCCAAGAAAGCCATATTCAGTCCGGTAACCTACGCAAAAATGATCAAGTCCGAGACAGTTGCTGAACTCAAAAAATTGGCAGAGGAACAACAAAAACTAAGAGCTGCGTAAGGTGTATCACTCTTTCCGGAGCTGTCAAGGGAACCTCTTCGAGGTGCGCAGATGGCGCACCCTTGACAGCTCCTTCAAGAGTGATAGTGGACAGACATGGATGCATTCGCATCCCCTGCACAACTTGTGCCTGGGAAAAATATTTTACACACAAATTAGGACTTGACTGATATTTTTGTCCATTTTGTCCGTAATCGCCATTTTTCAAGCAAGCTTATTACGGACAAAGCATCCATTTTTCCCGATGTGTCCGTAAACGGCAGTCATTTTGCCAAATGCAGCGCTTGATAAATCAGCGCGCCGAGCTCTCAGTAAAATTTACCGCCAAACTTTTTTTGGTTATTTCCATCATGGAAGGCAATCGTCATGCATAAGAAAAAACCGGATCAGATTTGCAACTGATTGCAAATCATCCGGTTCTTCAATTTGAGGCAGAGTTTTTTCCAAGCCTCTTCATTTAAAGACTCAACAGACTATTCGTCCTTATCATCGTCATTCTTTGGTTCATTCGTTTCATTCTCAGATTTGTTCGAATCTTCAGAATCAGCTTGCTTAAGGTTTTCTTCTGAAGGGAACTCGTCCTCGAGTTCATCACGATGGCTTTCTTCTTGCTTGACCGCATCTTTTCTGATGAGCGCTTCTTTAGCCTCTTCAAAAGTTGCAGCTTTTTCAGAAGGAAATTCGTCTTCCGCTTGCGCAGGCATCTTGCCCGTCTTATACAAACTGAGGATTTGTCTTTCATCAAGCGTTTCATATTCAAGCAAAGCTTCCGCAATAATGCGATGCTGTTCTTTGTGTTCTTCGATGATCTTCTTGGCAGTTGCCATTCCCTCTTCACAAAGTGCTTTGACTTCAGAATCGATGGCGTTTGAAGTATCGATTGAGAACGGCTGTTGTCCCGGAACATAATCTCCGGCGAACATGCCGCTTTGCCCTTCATATTGAACAGGTCCAAGCTTTTCGCTCATTCCGTATTCAGTCACCATTGAGCGTGCAAGCTGCGTTGCTTGCTGGAAGTCGTTTGACGCACCGGAAGATTGCTGATTGAAAATCAGTTCTTCGGCTGCGCGACCGCCCATGAGCCCTGCTATTTGTTCTTTGAGATCCTTCTTTGAAAGAAGCATCTGATCTTCTTTTGGAAGCATGATTGCATAACCGCCGGCACGCCCGCGAGGAACGATCGTAACTTTGTGAACGACACGCGCATCATTCAGCACCAAGCCGACAATCGTATGTCCGGCTTCGTGGAAGGCAACCGTTTCGCGTTCTTTTTTGCTGATAACGCGATCACGTTTGGCAGGTCCTGCAATAACGCGATCTTCAGCTTCATCAACATCGGAAGCATCGATTTCTTTTTTATTTCGACGAGCGGCAAGCAAAGCTGCTTCATTCAGCAAGTTGGCAAGGTCGGCCCCGACAAATCCAGGGGTCTGCTTGGCAATGATTTTCAAATCGACATCCTTGGCCAAAGGCTTGTTCTTCGCATGCACCTTAAGAATTGCTTCACGCCCTTTAACGTCAGGACGACCAACCAAAATCTTGCGATCAAAACGTCCGGGACGAAGCAAAGCAGGATCCAAAACATCAGAACGGTTCGTGGCAGCCATGACGATAACGCCTTCGTCGCCTTCAAAACCGTCCATTTCGACCAGCAACTGATTCAAAGTCTGTTCACGTTCATCATGTCCGCCGCCCATGCCGTTTCCGCGCCGACGACCAACGGCATCGATTTCATCGATGAAAATGATTGACGGGGCGTTCTTCTTGGCATTTTCAAAAAGATCACGAACGCGACTGGCACCAACACCGACAAACATTTCAACGAAGTCAGAACCTGAAATCGAAAAGAACGGCACGCCCGCTTCACCCGCAACGGCTTTGGCCAACAAAGTCTTACCTGTTCCGGGAG
Organism: Ligilactobacillus ruminis ATCC 27782; assembly: GCF_000224985.1. Lineage (NCBI taxonomy): Bacteria > Bacillati > Bacillota > Bacilli > Lactobacillales > Lactobacillaceae > Ligilactobacillus > Ligilactobacillus ruminis. The sequence continues at coordinate 378,993 of NC_015975.1, read as the reverse complement.
GTCCTTCAAGCAAAACACCGGACGGAATCTTCGCACCCAAAGCCAAGAATTTATGCGGATCACGCAAGAATTCAACGACTTCGACCAATTCCTGTTTTTCTTCTTCGGCACCGGCAACATCAGAAAAACGTACTTTATTGTTCTTTTTGTCAACCGGTTTTGCCTTGGCCTTGCCAAAGTTCATTACGCGGCCGTTGCCGCCACCTTGACCGGCTTGTCCCATCATCATATAGAAGAAAATGATGAAGAAGAAAAGCGGGACCACATATATGAGCAACTGAATCCAGATACTGCTTGACTCTTCTTCTTTTGCCCCGTACTTGACGTTGTTTTTCTCTGCGTACTTTTTGATCTGAGCAACGGAAGAATCATTCGTCAAAACGTTCGTTGAGAAGTGATCAACCTTTGATTCAGAGCTTGGGAAACCAACCAGGCCGCTGGTTCCTTTAGATTTTTGAGCTTTTTTATAAACACCGGTAACTTTATACGTGCTGCCTGACGGCTGCATCGTAAAGCTCTTGACGTTGCCTTTCTTAAGTTCAGTAATAAACTGACTTGACTGAATCTGCTGGGATTGGGAATTGGAATGATTTCCAAACACATAGTAAAGTGCCCCCATTATCCCAAGGAAGATTACGATATAAAAAAGGCTGTTGCGGAAAAGCCCATTTTTATTGTTATTATTCTTCAAGCGACTTCCTCCTTCATCCTGTTGGATATCCAAATAAACAGATATCGTAACAGTCTCATAATATCATATTTGACCTTTGTTAACCCAAAAAAGCTTTAAATATTTTCGTAAATTTCAGGCTTTAAAATTCCAACGTAAGGAAGATTGCGATAATGCCCTTGAAAATCGAGTCCATAGCCCACGACAAACTCATTCGGAACCTCAAATCCGACGTAATCCGGTTTGACCGTCTTGACGCGACGGTCGGGCTTATCAAGCAGCGTGCAGATCTTAACCGAAGCCGCATCCCTGCCCTTCAGCAATTCGACAAGGCTTGCCAAAGTCCGCCCCGTGTCAATGATGTCTTCAACTATCAAAACGTTTCTTCCCTTGACGGAAACGTCCAGATCCTTGATGATTTTGACTTCTCCTGAAGAAACGGTATTGTTTCCGTAGCTTGAGACGTCCATGAAATCAAGTTCGCAATAAGTGTCGATTTGACGAACGATATCCGCCATAAACAGAACGGCTCCTTTTAAAACGCAAATAACAAGCGGATTTTTGCCTTCAAAATCTTTCGTGATTCGTTCACCCAAATTTCGTGCAACTTCATCAATTTGTTCCTTGCTGTACAAAACAGCTTTGATATCATTATTCATTTGAAAATTCAAACCTCTTTCCTACTCTCATTTTCGAAAGACTGCTATGTATTGAATTTTAGCATTTACACAACCTCGTGACAAATCGGATTTTTTGACTCCAATAACCCATATTGCTTGGTTTTCGCCGTTTACGACAAGCCACAGTTTTTTTCTTTCATCTAGAGCAATTTTTTTATCTATCAAAATTTTTTTAATTTTTTGCGAACCGTTTTTCGTCTTCAAGACGTCTCCGCAATGTCTGTGACGAAGCATCAAATCATTTGGAGATGCAATCTCAAGGACATCATCTTCCGGCAAAAGATCGATTTTATCGCGTCTGAAAATGCCGATTTTCTCTCTTTCATTTAAACTATACCATTTTCCCGGTTCTAATTTAAAAATTTTATTCTCGCTTTCTTGATTGTTCTTTTCGGTTTTTTTGATTCCAAAAATCCCATAGGTTCTGAAAAATGCGCAGGAATTTCCCAACGCTAAGCTACCTTGCGGCTTTGCATCGTTTTCAAGCATTTTAACGCATTGCTCTTGTTTTTTGAGCGAAAAATTTCCCGCCTGCTTTAAAATATGCTTTAAAGTCAGTCTTTTCTGTGATTCATCCTGCTTGAGCCACTTTTCAAGGCTGTACCCGCCTTCAACCTTTAAAAGCAAGCAATCCTCAACAATCTTTTTATCGGAATAATCCAACAAGTCTTTCAGCTGAAGACTTAATTCTTCAACATGAGTCAAAAAATGCCGATTTTCCTTTTCAAGAAAAGGTACGACGTGATGTCGCAGACGATTCCTCAAAACGTCATCGAGAGCATTCGTTTCGTCTTCAAAATACTTGATCTGATTTCTTTCGGCGTACTCTTTCAGCGTTTCCTTTGAAAAATGCAGCAAAGGTCTCAAAAGCTTTCCGGTGCCAAAAGTTCTTGCAGACTTGATTCCGACCAATTGTTCCAGATCACCGCCTCTGACGGCTTTCATCAAAATCGTTTCAGCCTGATCGTTTGAATGATGAGCCGTCAGCAAATATTCGATGCCTGTTTCTTCCATGATTTTCTCGAAGAAGCGGTATCTGAATTCTCTTGCTGATTCCTCGATGCCTTTTTTCGGGTGAAACTCTTTTTCCCAAACGTTCTTAAATAAGACAAGCCCGTTTTTTTGACAATACTTCGTAATAAAGTCAGTTTCCTTTTTGCTCTGCTCACGCAACTGATGATCAACGTAAGCGACTTGAACGGTCGGCCTCATTTTTTCAGGCAGTCTTTGCAAGAGACTCAAGAGAGTCATTGAATCACACCCTGTCGAAACGGCAACAAGCACCGTTTCATTTGCAGGAACGCCCATTTTTTTCCATTCGGCCTGAAACTCAACTTCCGTTTTGTCTTTCATGATCATCACCTACCTTAAAAAGACAATCAAGGAGTCTGTGAAAAACTCTGTTTCAAATTAAAAACCCGGATAATTTGCAATCAACTGCAAATCTGATCCGGTTTTTTGCGTATGCATGACAACTGCCTGCTATGATGGAAATAGCCGAAAATAGTTCAGCGGTAAATTTGACTGAGAGTCCGGCGCGCTGATTTATCAGTCGCTGCATTTGTCAAAATCACTGTCGTTTACGGCCACATCGATGAAAATAGGTGCTTTGTCCGTAATTATCTTGCTCGAAAAATGGCGATTACGGACAAAATTGTCAAAAACAACCTTTGGTCCGTAAAACCTCATCATAATAGCCAAAAATTTACGGACAAATCTGCCAAAAAGAGCACTTTGTCCGTAAATCTGGATGAAATTTTGACTGAATTGGGTAATCATTTTTAAAAAGATAATTTTTCATACGCGCAAAATTAAAAAACGCCTTACGAATTCAAGCGAAAACAGACCGCCTTCGTTCGGTACTTCATTTAATTCAAGCAAGAAACGGGACTTTTTCCCAGCCTCCTGTTTTTATGAGCGACGGCCGCCGCGGCCGCCACGTTTGCCTTCCTTATTGCGTTTCAAAGATGTCAAACGTTCGTCGCTTTCCTTTAAAAATCCTGCAAGCAATGAATCGAAGTCTTTTCTTTTAGGTTCCTGGCGGTGAGATTGCTGTGGAAATTTTCTGTTCTGCATCGGACGATTACCGTTTCCGCGTTCATGAGAGCGACCGTCATTATGTCTGTCGCCTTCTGATTTGCGATGATGGTCCTTCTTGTTTCCCTCTGGCTTGTCCTGGGCCTTGCGAATCGACAAGCTGATCTTTCCGTCATCACCAACGGAAAGCACCTTGACGGTAACCGTGTCGCCAACCGTCAAAACATCATGAATATCCTTGACGAAACCATCGGAAACTTCGCTGATGTGTACAAGTCCGGTTTTCTTGTCTCCTAAATCAACAAAAGCACCAAAATTTGTGATTCCTGAAATCTTGCCGCTAACCTTTGAACCAACTTCAATTGACATAAAAAAATTTTTCCTCCTAGAAATTCTTGTGTCCCTAGTATAACATGATTTTACTTATATTTATACACTATCGATGATTAAAGCATCATTTTAGTCATTCTGATCAGTTTGAGAATTATCTTCTGGCAAACTGAAAATAATCTCATTATTCTTTGAATACAGATATTTTTTTCTGATCAATTTTTGAACATAATCCTCATCGTTCAGCTGCTTAATTTTAAAATTCAAAAAAGAATTAGTCTGTTGAGCATTTTTCAATGCCTCTTGCGCAACCTCTTTTTGAGCTTCAAGCCGATTTTTGTAAGCTATTCCGCGGCCGATCACCAGTGACGAAAAAACGGCACACAAAACCAGAATGCCTGCACAAGTCCTTTTAAAAAGGCGATACTTGTGTACTTTTTTTCTTTTGCGTTCGTCCCTTTGTTTAATTGCCATCTGTTTTTGATAATACTCGTTATCTAAAACAGTCACTTTTCTGCTTTTCATATCGCTGCCTCACTAACCGCATTTTGAGTAGATTATATCAAAAAAACGCTTTTTTATCCATCAAAAAAACGGTTACATCCTGTAATCTTCCTTATATTCTTCGGAAACAACCTCATACATTCCTTCTGCTTCATCTTTTTTAGTCGTTTCTTTCAGTTCATTGACTCTGATCGTCAGCGTCTTGTTTCCGAAATTAATCACCAATTCGTCGCCAACGCTGACATCCGTTGATGATTTGGCAATCTTGCCGTTAATCGAAATCCTTCCTTTGTCGGCAATTTCCTTGGCAACACTGCGTCTTTTAATAACGCGTGATACTTTCAAATACTTATCTAATCTCATTTCATTTCCTCATTTCTTTAATTTTTGAATCAGTTCATATATTTTCCTTCCCTTGGGGAAGGCAAGCCACTCATCTTTTTCGAACAATTCAAGCGCCACGATGCTCAAAAAAAACACGAAGCACCCCAAGACGATGCCTGCACTTGTCGCAACAACGGCATCAAATCGAGTTCCTGCACTGAATTTTTCAAACAGAATCATCAGCGTTTTGACCGATCCGCCCATCAAAAGACATGCCGCACCAAGCTTTGTCATGAACGAATCACCCGTAAAGACGCTGCCGACGCTCTTTGGCTTGAAAAATACGATCAATGCCAACGAAACGGCCAACGCAAGCACCGTTGAAATGCTGGCCCCGATAATTCCGAATTGTTCAATCAGCCAAACGTTCGTGCAAGCCTTGACAAAAATACCGCACAAAAGCGAAAATGCCGCCTTTGAGAAAAGATTCATGCTCTGCAAAATCGAATTGTAGGTACTGATCAAAGCAATAAACACGATGCTGACTACGTATGCGGAAATCGTCGAACTTAAAAAAGCATCCCCGAACAGAAGAGTATTCAGTTCAGGCATGATCGAAATCATTCCGACCGTTGCTGCCAAAGCAATCACCGTGCTGATCCGCAAGATAATTTTTGTCGTTTCCTTGAACTCGGCAACCTTTTTTTCAGCCAATTCGCTTGAAAGAGCCGGCAGAAGCGATGCTGAAAAGCCGGTCGCAAGCGCCATTCCGAGTTGAACGAGCGGTTGCGCCCTGTCATATGCTCCCTTAAGATTTTGAGCTTTTGACAGACTCATGCCGGATAATCTCAAACCGTTCATAACGGTAAACGAATCAACCAGCTGCAGCAAGACCATCATTGCAGCAAACAGACATAATACCAAGCCTTCCGTAAACATTTTCTTGAATAAAACGCTGTAGTCTTCATGAAAATCGCCTTGTCGGGCCTTGAAAAACTTTTTAAAATAAAAAGAACTCATGCAGATCATCGCAAAAAATGCACCAAAGGTCGAGCCGAGCATCGCATTTGCGCCCATGGAATAAAGATTCCAGTCATATTTTACAAACATCGCTGCACAAACGATAATAACCAAAACTCTGACGAATTGTTCAGCTACTTGCGACAAAGCCGGAGGAATCATGTTAAAGGTTCCCTGATAATATCCTCTCGGAACGGCCAGCATCGGCATGAACAAAAACATCCAGGAAATGCTTTTGATCAACCAAAAAAGTTCTGAATCTCCCATTAAAAAAGCAATCTGTTTTGAAAAAAACTGCAGAAAGGCAAAAACGAAAATTCCAAAACAAGCCAGCACCAAAAAGATTTGGCGCGACAGCTGCAGTCTGTGAAGCTCGTTTTCCTGCTCAGCAATCAATTTTGAAATATAGACCGGGAATCCGCTTAGAGCAAACGTCATTCCGATTCCATAAATCGGGTAGACCTGCTGATAGACGTAAAAGCCGGTATTGCCGACAATGTTTTGAAACGGGATTCGGTAAAACGCGCTTAAAATTTTGGCAGCAAGACCTGCACAGGACAAAATGACTGCTCCCCGCATCGTCTTTTGTATTTGTTCATTTTTCATCTATGCTTCGGTTTCCTCTTTCTTTGGAAAATTGCCCAATGACTCGGCAATTTTTTTGGCAATCTGTTGCAATTCGTACAAAAGCTGCGTTTCCTTGGTTTTATCACCGCAAAGAAGCGTAATCAGCGTCTGATTGTTTTTCTCACCGAACGTCGACTTCAGATCGCAGTCGTCCAAACTTGCCACAAGCTCTCTCAAGCCAAGTTTTTCAGCCGTCTTCTTCGACAACAGAATTTCGATTTTCCTGTCATATTGCGTAATTCGTTCGATCATCGCATGGTCGGCATAAAACTTCAGCAGTCCGATTTCAAGCAGGTTGGCGCACTCGTCAGGATAATCACCAAAACGATCAGTCAGATCAGCCTGAACTTCTTCATATTCGGCATAGCTGTTAAGCTGATGAATTCGCTTATAGATTTCAATTTTTTGTCTCGAATCTTCAATGTATTCCGTCGGAACATATGCCTCAATATTTAGATTGATTTCGCAATCCGTTTTTTGCTCCGGCTTGATGCCGCGTTTTTTAGCCACCGCTTCGTTGAGCATTTTCGTATAAAGGTCATACCCGACGGATTCGATGAAGCCATGCTGTTGTTTTCCGAGCATGTTGCCGGCCCCGCGAATCGAAAGATCTCTCATCGCAATTTTAAATCCAGAGCCGAGCTCCGTGAAATCTTTAATGGCTTCCAAACGTTTTTCGCCGTCCTCGGTCAAAACTTTATCAGGCTGATACATGAAATATGCATATGCCACCCGATTCGAACGGCCAACTCGTCCTCTGAGCTGATACAACTGTGCCAGTCCCATCCGATCAGCATCTTCAACGAACAAAGTGTTGACGTTCGGAATGTCGACGCCTGTTTCAATGATCGTCGTCGTTACCAGAACATCGTATTCGCCGGCAATAAAGTCCGCCAATATTTTTTCCATCTGAGTTTCCGACATTTGTCCGTGAACATAGGCGATTCTTGCTTCCGGAACGATCGTATTCAATGTTTCGACAACCGTTTCAATGTCATGAACCCGGTTGTGAAGATAAAACACTTGCCCGCCCCGTGACATTTCGCGTCTGATTCCTGCTGCCACGACATCATAATTTTGTTCCATCGCATATGTTTGAATCGGATAGCGATTAAGCGGTGCAGTTTCAATTACGGACAGGTCTCTGACGCCAAGCATCGACATGTTGAGCGTCCTTGGAATCGGTGTTGCCGTCAGCGTCAAAACATCGACCGACGTTTTGAGTTCTTTGAGTTTTTCCTTGTGTTTGACCCCGAAACGCTGTTCTTCGTCAATAATCAGCAAACCTAAATCGGCAAATTTAACGTCCTTTGAAAGCAGCCTGTGAGTTCCGACGATAATGTCAATTTCACCGTTTTTCAGTTTCAAAAGCGTTTCTTTGGCTTGCTTTGGCGTGCTGAATCTTGACAAAACCCCGATTTCAACCGGAAATCCTTCAAAACGCGACAGCATCGTTTCGTAGTGCTGCTGCACCAAAAGCGTCGTTGGTGCGATAAAAGCCACCTGCTTGCCGTCTTCAACTGCTTTAAACGCTGCTCTGAGCGCAACTTCAGTTTTACCGTAGCCAACGTCTCCAATCAGCAATCGATCCATCGGCTTTTCTTTTTCCATATCAAGCTTGATTTCCTTGGCGCTCCTTAACTGGTCCGGTGTCTCGGTATAAGGAAAAGCATCTTCGAACTCTTTTTGATAGCTGTCGTCTTTAGGAAATGCATGACCTTTTTCAGACTCGCGCCTGGAGTACAGTTCAACCAGCTCATCTGCAATGTCTTCAAGCTTTGACGCAACTTTTCTCTTGGTCTTCTCCCATTCGCTGCTTCCGAGCTTGTTGACTTTAGGCACCTTGCCTTCTGAAGAAACGTACTTTTGAATGCGGTCAAGCTGAGAGACGGGAATGAAAAGCTTCGCATCGTCTCGATAAATGATCGTCATGTAGTCTTGGTGCCTTCCTGCAACTTCAAGCGTCTCCATCCCCATGAAGCGGCCAATGCCATGGTTGACATGCACGACAAAATCTCCGGGCTTCAAATCGGCATAACTCTTCAGACGCTCCGTATTTCTCATGGTCTGATGTCTTGGCTGGCGTTTTTTGACTTTTGCGAAAAGTTCATTTTCCGTCAGCACGACCAGATGGCTTAAAGGCAATTCAAAACCTTTTTGAAGGGTTCCGTTGACAATTTGAAAAGCACCTTGTTCAATTCTGTCTTTGTTGGTTTCAATTGCTTTGATTCCCAAATCATCAAGCAGCTGCAGCATCTTTTTTGCGCGCTCCGTTTCAGAAATCAAAAAAACGACCGTTTCATTCGTTTTTTTATAGCGCAGCGTTTCGACCTTGAGAAGCGGCAGCTGTCCGAAGAATTGCTGCACGCTCCGCGATTTGATATCCGTCAAGGAAACAAACCTCATACGGCCCATTCCTTTTTGAAGGAGCGACATGAAAATTCTTTCATGCTGCTCTTTTTTCTCGAGTTCGGAAATTTTAAAACCGAGCGTTTCCTTGACATAGAGCTTGCGTTCTTCGATTTTTTCCAAGATCCACTGCGCATCGCTTTTTTCAAGCTCGTGATCTTTTTCTTTCAAGCGTTTGTAATCGTCAAAAACGATCATTCCGCTTTCTGAAAGGTAGTCAAAAAGCGAAGTCTTGCTTTTCCCGTAAAGTTCTTCTGAAAAAACAACGTGTTCGGGTTCCAAAATCCCGCGATGCCAATCGTCGGCGACCGTCCTCAGATTATCCGCCAACAGTTTCTTATCTTCTTCATCGTCGAGTTTTGCCAAGTAGTCCTTGACGTTTTTTTGCAGCACCGCGGCTCCTTTTTCAAGCATAGAGTCTGATGCGATAAAATCCGTTGCCGGCAAAATTTCGACTTCATCGATTTTTTTCAGACTTCTTTGATCCGTTGAATCGAAAAGTCTGAGAGAGTCGATTTCCGTATCAAACAAATCGATGCGCACTGGATTTTCCAAATTGAGCGCATAAATATCGAAAATCGAGCCTCTGACGGCAAAATCTCCAGGTCTTTCAACCATTTTAACCGCCCGGTACCCCATCGTGCAAAGCTCTTGTTTTAATTTTTCAGGAATGATCTCTTCGCCGAGCTTGAACTTAATGGTGCTCTTGAGCCAAAAATCCTTCGGACAAAGCATGCGTCTTATCCCTGACACGGAAGTCACGACGATTTTTGAGCTCCCGTCAGCCATTTTCTGCAAAGTTTTGACTCGCTGAGCCTTATATTCCGGCGAACTTGCGGAAATTGCCGCAGCAAAGTTTTCTTCAACCGGAAACAAATCAACGTCTTCTTCAGCAAAAACGTTTGTCAAGTCCTCTTCAAGCGATTGCGCATGAAACAGATCATCGCAAACGACGATCAACGGAACTTGAAATTTTTCTTCAAGGTCCGCCAAAAGAAGCGTGCGCACCGAGCCGCTCACGCCGGTTATCATATGGCGTCCCTTTTCCTTTAAAGAATCATGGAATCCGGTCATTTCGGCCGTATTCGACAGTAGCTCATTAAGCTGCATGGATACCTCCTCTTTAGCGTTTGTTGAATCTGTTCATCGTCTTCATGAAATCATCGTTTTCAAGCCAGTCATCAATCGCATCGACGGCTTCGTTCATTCCAACGTCAAATTCAGTGCGCTGATCCGAAGAAAAACGCGTCAAAACCCAATCAACGACCTTTTGTTTTGCCGGATGATCGATTCCGATCCGAAGGCGCTTGAATTTTTCAGTACCCAGATGCGCAATAATGCTCTTGATGCCATTGTGTCCTCCGGCAGAACCTTTTTGGCGTAGTCGAAGTCTTCCTGTTGCAAGATCCATGTCATCATGCACGATCAGGACGTCTTCCGGATCCAGTTTGTAAAAATCAACGATCTGTCGCACGGAGCGGCCGGACTCATTCATATATGTCGTTGGTTTTGCCAAAATAACCTTTTCGCCGTTAATAATTCCGTCAGCAATCATTGCGTCAAATTTTTGCTTGTTAAATTCAAAGGCGTGCTTTTCGGCAAAACGATCGATCGTCATAAAGCCCGCATTGTGTCTTGTTTCATCATACTCTTTGCCGATATTGCCCAATCCAACGATTAATTTCATTTTTTATCCTCTCAACAAGTAATTTGAAAAATAATGTAAGCGCTGTCTGAATTTTGAATGATTTCATTTCAATCTCAAACCGAAATATGCCGCAACACTTTGCCCAAATTCCGGATGACGAATTATAAAAAGGCTCAACGATGCGGTTAAGATACATTATTTTCTAACATTTAAAAATCAAAAATAAAAATTATTTTTATCAAGTATAACATAATTTGAAGAAATAGCATGAAAAAAAATCTTTCCCTTTGAAAACATTCACCAATTTACTGAAATCCATGTTATAATGTGAATGTATCAATTTAGTTACTTTTTAAGGAAAGGATGTATTACTGTGTCAAAAACACAAAATCATCAAAAAGTTATGTTAGTCGGCGATGGCGCCGTTGGTTCTAGTTACGCATATGCAATGGCATTGCAAGGTATCGCTGAAGAATTCGGTATCATTGACGTTGTCAAGGAACGTACCGAAGGCGATGCATTGGATCTTCTCGATGCTACGGGTTACACATATCCTAAGAAGATCTATTCTGCAGAATACTCAGACTGCAAGGATGCCGACTTGGTTGTTATCACGGCCGGTGCTCCTCAAAAGCCAGGCGAAACACGCCTTGACCTTGTAAACAAGAACCTTCGTATCTTGTCAACAATCGTTAAGCCAGTTGTTGACTCAGGCTTCCAAGGCATCTTCCTGGTTGCCGCAAACCCTGTTGATATCTTGACATACGCAACATGGAAGTTCTCAGGCTTCCCTAAGGAACGCGTTCTTGGTTCAGGCACATCCTTGGATACGGCACGTCTTCGCGTTGCTATGGCTGATTTGACAGGCATCAAAGATCCTCGTTCAATGCACGCATATATCATGGGTGAACACGGTGATTCAGAATTTGCTGCATACTCTTCAGCATCAATCGGTTCACTTCCATTCTTGGATTGGGCTAAGGAACATGACGTTTCTAAGGAAACGCTCGACAAGATTGAAGACGACGTTCGTAACAAGGCTTACGAAATCATCAACAAGAAGGGCGCAACATTCTACGGTGTTGCTGCTGCTTTGGCTCGTATTTCCAAGGCTATTCTCCGTGATGAAGATACGGTTCTTCCTGTTTCTGCATACATGGATGGCCAATACGGCATCAACGACGTATACATTGGTACACCAGCTGTTGTTTGCGCAGACGGCATCAAGCAAGTTATCGAAGTTCCTTTGAACGAAGAAGAACAAACAAAGATGACTGAATCTGCTAAGACATTGAAGAAAGTTCTTAACGACGGTTTGAAGAACTTGGAAGAAAGCCAAAAGTAATTTTGCTTCCTTAACAGCTGATTCTAAAGAGTCTCGCTTTGGCGAGGCTCTTTTTTTAAATGAGCGTTTTTCAGATAATTTTTTACTGTTAATCAGCCGCAAATTCCGTGACTTTAGTCAGTGACGACTGACCTTGACGGTATGAAGCAAAAAGAAATTTCAAATATCTAAATGACAATGTTCTTTTTTGGAGAAAGTTCTGCTGAATCAGCGTATCTTTTTTCATTAAGCAATTTGTCAAGGGCGGATTTAATTTGTCGTTTTATGGCGGTTTAAAAATGTATGATTTGGGCGGTTTAAGAACTGACCGATGTTAAACGGTATGACTTTCCCTTAAGCTTAATCACGTGTGAGTGATAGACAAGGCGGTCTAAAATGGCCTCGGCGGTTGCCGTGCTATTAAGGACGATTCCCCAACTTGATAATGGCACATTGGTCGTTATGATCGTTGATTTGCGTTCATAACGGCCATTTATTAATTGAAACAGCATCTTGGATTCATTCGCCGATATCGGCAAATACCCAAGTTCATCAATGATTAACAGATCATACCTTTCGTATCGACGCATTACTCGTTCCAGATGTTGCTTTTCTTGAGCTGACTTCAATCTGAGAATTAATTCGTGACAGTTTATGAATAATGTTCGCACGCCTTGCCGGCATGCTTCGATGCCAATTCCGATGGATAGGTGTGTTTTGCCCACGCCAGGACTGCCAATAAAGATAATGTTCTCTTGATTATCCAGAAATGACATGGTCGCAAACTCGTCGATTTGCTGCCGATTAACCGAAGGCTGAAATTGATAATTAAAATCACTGAGCCGTTTGACAATCGGAAAACGGGCCCGCTTTATTCTTCGCTTTAAGCTTTCTTGTCGCTGATAGTCAATCTCCTTATCCGTTAACTCTAATAGTGCCTCGCTGAAGCTGATTTGACTGTCATTGACTTGCTGCCGATAATCCGCAATTGATTCGGCCATATTATTTAAATTCAGCTTCGTTAAATTGTCGATTAGTCTTTGATATTGATTCATTTTATTCCCCTATCTGATCATAAATGCTGAGATTATTAAGCATATACTGATCGATTTCTTCATCCGTTTTGCCTTCCATCAAATTACTTTTAAGAATGGCATGTTTATCACGAGGATCGTAATTAAACTGTTTATTGGTTAAATCGTGTTTCTTGATTTCAGATCCTTGATAGAAGATACGAATAGATTTACCATCAGTATCCGGTTTGATTTCAACCTCTTTTCCGATATAATTAGGGGAGACAGAGTATTGATGGTTTTGAAATCTAATCATTGAGTCTTGCGATACTTTTCTGGTTTGGACGCTGTCGAAGTATCTTGTGAGATCGTAATTGAGAGGCCGGAAATGCTCTTTTTCTTTTGCCCATAATTCAACCGGCTTCCGGTTATTGCTTTGTGACTTCTCGTGATTTAGGCGTTTGGCTAATCGATTAACGATATCATTCAAGTCATTAATGGTACAGAACTCTCCATCGTAAGGCTTCAGTCGTCCCATCGTTCTTGCCAATGCTTCAACGCAGCCTTTGGTCTGCGGCCTAAATGGCCGACAAGCGATTGGATGAAATCCCGCATCATGACTAAATGATAAAAATCGTTCGTTAAATCGATGATGGTGAAAGTCAATTAATTTATGGTCAACGACAGTCGACATATTATCAAACCAAATCTCTTTGGGAATTCCACCGGTAGCCTTAAAGGCTTCAAATAAACATTTGAATAAAGTATCCTGTTTCTGATCCAGGGTTAGTTTTAAAAACTTGAATTTGGAATAAGGCAAGACATATAAGAAAATACTGAAGGTATGTGAAACACCGTTCCGATCGGTCATTGTGACCTGTTCTTTCCAATCAACTTGAGCACTTAATCCAATTGTATGCTCAACTCTAATCGTTGCCTTTTTTGTTTGTGCTTTACGAAAATGACGACAATAATCTTTAACGATTGTGTACTTGCCGGTAAAGCCTTTTTCAACGATAAAGTCATAAATCGATCTGGCAGAACAACCTGCAGCGTATTTGTCTTCAATGATGTCTTGATATCCGTCCAGCTTACTGCGACGGCTACGACGCTTCCTGACAACTGATGTTTTATCGCTCTGAGCTTTTAAATATGCCGCTTTGACGGTTCTTGGATCAACATCATATTGTCGTGCAACAGCGGAGTAATTTGGTTTTATCTTCTCTAACACAAAATAGATCATACCTTTCGTAAACGTCTTTTCGCATACTCACCACTTCCTCAAAAGATTAATAAAGTGAGTATACAAAAAATGCAGGAAAACCGACAATTTTAAACCGCCGATTTCCTACATTTTACAACCGCCCTTTACAATTGGTTTTATTCTTCAAAACGTGCACTTTCACGAGCGTTTATGTTAAAATGGATTAAGATATTCTGATAATAAAATGAAAGACTTGAATAAGAGGTTTTCTGCTATGCTACTTAAAACTTTAATTAAACCCAAAAAAAAATTAACCACGGTCAAAGAAGACTGCACGCTTGAAGAAGCATTGCATATTTTGGAAGATTCAGGCTATCGCTGCGTTCCGATTTTGGATGAATCAGGAAAAATTTTCCGCGGCAACATCTACAAGATGCACATCTATCGTCACAAATCACGCGGTGGCGACATGAACCTTCCTGTTACGTATCTTTTGAAAAATGCCACGAAATTCGTTTCAATCAATTCAGCATTTTTCAACGTTTTCTTCTCGATCAAAGACTTGCCGTACATTACGGTTCTTGATGAAAACAATTATTTTTACGGCATCTTGACGCACACGAGCCTGCTCGACATGTTGTCACAGTCATGGAACGTCAATGTCGGAAGCTACGTTTTGACGGTCGTTTCGGCAGGTGATCGCGGTGACCTTGTTGAAATGTCAAAAATAATTACTAAGTATACGTCAATCGCCAGCTGCATAACCCTTGACGTCCAACAAGGAGAATTCGTTCGTCGGACAATGTTCACTCTTCCGGCAGACGTTTCGCGCGAAAAGCTTGAAACAATCGTCAAGGCGCTCGAAAAGAAAAACTTCAAGGTCCCTGAGATTGAAGATCTGCAAATATAAAAACTTTTGAGAAATTTTTGCGTCAAAAAGAGAATGGTAAAAAGGTCCGTTTTCCTCTTGAATTAAACGAAAAGCCGAACGAAGGCGGTCGGATTGCGACTGACTTTGGCCGGCTTTTTTAATTTTCAATGAATAAAAACTATTTTTTTCAAGCAGCAGTACTGCTCAGCCAATTCAGCCAAGCTCCCAGTCAAATTTACCGCCAAACTATTTGGGGTTGTTTCCATCATAACAAGCGTCATGCATACAAAAAACCGGATCAGATTTGCAATTGATTGCAAATCATCCGGTTTTTTGATTTGAGACAGAATTTTTTCAGTCTCTTTTAATTTGAGACATGTTTTTTATGCGTTTCATCTAATCATTACTTGGTCACGTCAAGCACCAAATCGACATATTCTTTTTTCGGATGAAATTCATCATGAACGATCAACGTGCTTTCTTTTACGCGCCACCTCGTTTCGGTATCTCCGACCATCAAATAATCGCCAGCATGCAAAATATCCGGCAAATCAACGATTATTTGACCTGAACCGTTTTGAATCGGCACGTTCGCATTGATTTGTGTTCGATACATAAAAAATCACTCCCTGAAATTATGCTTTAGCATAAGTAATTGCCAATGTGAAAATAAGCAGTAAAACCTTTTCTGAAGTAGTAAGTACGAGAATAATTAAAAGCGATGTCGTTTTTTAGATAATTGACCTCTTCAATCGACATCACAGCTTGACCGACATTGCTTTCCGATGCCTGTGCCTCAGCTTGCGTCAATTCGTGCACGCTGATGTACTCGTCACCGCTTCTTATGTCAATCTCGTAAGCTTCTTCAATAAATTTGAAAATTGATTGTTCACAGGCTTCTTTGAAAAGATACGGCACGATGCTTTTCAAGTAATACGCATCTTCCAGACTAAACACTTCGTCTTCATTGAATCTGAGACGTTGTACCCGATATACCAAATCCTCTTCCGAACATCCAAGATATCTGCTGATTTCTTCTCCTGCAGGAATCACTTCAAGCTTGAGAACCCTGGATTTTAACGAAAAATTATCTCCAAGTGCCTTAAAACCAACTTTGTTTGCCATATTGATCACATTTTTTCGACCGTGCAGCGGACGATTGACGAAACATCCGCTGCCTTGAACGCGCTTGATGACACCCTGATTGTACAAAGCATCAAGCGCGTTTCTGATCGTATTGCGACTGGTGGCATATTTTTCCATCAGATCTGCCTCGCTTGGCAGCCTGTCCGTGTAAAAACCATTATTAATCTTGCTTGCCATATCTTTGGCGATTTCTTGATATTTCATTGACACATTTTCTCATAAAAAGACCGGAGAATCCCCGATCTTAATTGTCTAATTCATAAACATTCAACGGCTGAGAGGAATCCCCCTCAACTCCTTCTCCATCATTTGTTTCCTTTAATATTAATCAATCCCACGCTGATCTGCAAAGCATGATCAACATCACCCAATTTTTTTTTGCTAAGACAACAAATCTTGTCCCTTAATCTTTGCTTGTCAATCGTCCTTAACTGTTCCAATAGAATCACGGAATCTTTTTCCAAACCTCGTTTGCCCGGCTCAGAAGCCTTAACAGCTACATGGGTCGGCATTTTAGGCTTCGAAATTTTGGACGTGATTGCTGCAACGATTATCGTCGGACTGAACCTGTTGCCGATATTATTTTGAATAACGACAACGGGTCTCAATCCGCCCTGTTCCGATCCAACGACCGGCGACAAGTCCGCATAGAAGATGTCTCCTCTACGCACATCCAAAGTGCTGCCCATGGAATCAACTCTTTTCTATATCATACAACTGTCGTCAAATTCTTGTCGCACACGCATAATAGAAATCATTACAGATATCCCGGTTGATTTCACCCATTTCGACATAGCCACTGATCAAGTTTTGAAGATCTGAGTGATGATCCGCAATGTATCTAGCATAGCAAGGATTATCAGAAATTTCTCCAGGACTAACATCATAGAAGTCGCAAATTTCATATAAATCGCTATATTTCAAAACAACTGCAACCTGATTATCATTGTTAAACATCGCAAATCACTTCCTGCATCTTAAATATTAAGAAAATTTTAACATGAAGATATGAATAATCTGCAAAAAATAGATAGTCATTTTAATATTTCTTAATAAATTCCCTTGGAACCCTTTCTGAAACGGAGCAAAGAATTTCATAATGTATCGTGTCGGCATAATCGGCAACGTCCTGCGCGGTAATGCGCTTGCCTCCGTTTTCGCCGATCAGCGTCACCTTCGTTCCTTTTTCCATCTCATAGGGTAATCTTACCATAAATTGGTCCATACATACACGTCCGACACTTTGACAATATTCGCCATTGATCAAAACCTTGAACCCTTGCATGCGTCTTAGCCAACCATCGGCATACCCGAGCGGAACGGTCCCGATCCATTGCGGCTCGTCAACGGTGTATGTTTTGCCGTACCCAATGCCTGTTCCCGGTTCAAGCAGCCTTACCGAAACAAGCTCGCTTTCAAGCGTAAAAGCAGGCTTGATTTCACAAGGAAGTTCCAACTCTCTCCCGGACGGATTGAGGCCATACATCGTAATCCCGTAACGAACGGCATTTCCGCCGCAATCATCATGCCACATCGAGGCTGCGGAATTTGCAACATGAACGTAAGGCGGCAAATCATCCAACGCATCCTTCAACTCATTGAATTTTTCAAGCTGCTTTTTATAATACGAATCATCTTTCGTATCTGCACAGGCGAAGTGCGTAAAAATTCCCTCAAATTCGAACTGATCGCTGTTTTCCTTCATGAATGCTTCTGCTTCATGAACTTTTTCTCCATTGACGAATCCGATTCTTCCCATCCCGGTATCAAATGCCAGATGAACTTTAAGCTTCAGCCCTTGCGCTTTTAACAGCGGTTTTGCATTTTCAAGAAAATCCAGATCTCCGACGGCAACCGAAAGATTGTTTGCAGCAATCACATTTGACTGTTCAGCCGGACAAACGCCAAGAATCAAAACCAAATCATCAAACCCTGCATTTCTGAGTTCGATGCCCTCATCGATGATTGCCACGCAAAAGCCGTTTGCACCAGCTTCTTTGGCCGTCCTGGCAACCTCAATCATTCCATGTCCGTAAGCATTTGCTTTCACCACGGCAAACAGCTTCTGATCGTCACGCATCCGCTTCTTTTCAATTTCAATATTGTGTTTTATAGCATCAAGGTCAATCACGGCCTTGGCATTGCGATGAATTCCAACAACCATTATTTCATCTTCCCTCAAAAATTATTTTTTCGATTCCAAGATTACCTCAGTCATTACGCACGTATCCGTATGCGAAATCGAAACGTGCGCAATCAACTCATCTTGTTTAGGATGAGAATTAACGTAAGGATTTCCCAAAGCGTCATTTAGGATCTCGATTCCTTGAAACGAAACCTCTTTGCCGATTCCGGTTCCAAGCGCCTTGCCGTAAGACTCTTTGGCCGAGAATCGTCCAGCCAAATATTCAAAACGTCTTTTATCATTCAACCGCTCAAAAACCTCAAGCTCGCCAGGAGTCAAGACCTTGCCGGCAAACGTTTGTCGCTTTTCTTGAGCTTGGCGAATTCGGTCGATATCGGTCAGATCAATTCCAAGACCATAAATCATTTTTTCCCTCCAAAACAATCATGTGTCAATTTTACAAAAGCATACCGGATAAAATCAAGAAACCTTAAAGAAAATTCAGAAAAAGCGGTCACTTTTGTCAAATCTGCGATTCCGACCTGCTTAGTCCTTCTTGTTTCTTATCGTAAAGTTGCGTTTGCCTGTTTCTTGACGCTTGCTTCGATCATATTTTTTGTCCCGACCGTTTTTCCGATCATTATAGTATCCCTTGCGCTTTGATCCCTTGACGTTTCTGTTTCGAGGACCATAAAACTTCTTGTTTGAACTCTTTCTTCTCGGAAGAGGACGCTCAGGCGTAATCTTGACAGGAACAGAACTGGCATCATCTTTGGTCATTTCATTCAGCAATGCCGCGACAAGTTCGACCGCATCATACTGTTCCAAAAGCTCATTTGCTTGTTTTTCATACTTTTCGGTCTCAGTTTTTTCAACCAGATCCTTGATGTCTCCCAAAGCACTGGAAATTTGTCCGATGAAAGCTTCCTTTTCTGTCGGTGGACGCAACGGCTCCATGCGCTTTTTGGTCAAACGTTCAATCACGCGCAGATATTCCATTTCATTTGGCGTGACGAACGTTACGGAAATGCCGTGATGCCCGGCGCGACCGGTACGTCCAATGCGGTGAACGTAACTTTCAGGGTCTTGGGGAATATCATAGTTATAAACGTGAGTAACGCCGGAAATGTCCAACCCCCTGGCCGCAACGTCTGTCGCAACCAAGATGTCCAAACGTCCTTCTTTAAACTTCTTCAAAATGTTCATGCGACGTTGTTGTGTCAGATCACCATGAATACCGGCAGCGTTGTATCCTCTGGCTTCCAATCCCTTGGAAAGCTCATCGACGCGGCGCTTCGTTCGACCAAAAACGATCGTCAATTCAGGAGCCTGTACGTCCAAAATACGCGTCATGATATCGAATTTTTCATATTCGCGCGCTTTGACGAAATACTGATCGACCAAATCGGTCGTAAGCTCTTTTGCCTTGATCTTGACAACTTGCGGTTCATGCATGAATTTTTCGCCGATTGAGCGGATTGTCTTTGGCATCGTTGCGGAAAAAAGCAGCGTCTGTCTTTCTTCCGGAACGTTTTTGATAATTGCTTCAATATCTTCCAAAAAGCCCATGTCGAGCATTTCGTCGGCTTCATCCAAAACAAGCGTCTTAACATGCGACAAATCGACAGTCTTACGATTAATATGGTCAAGCAGTCTCCCCGGCGTTCCGACCAAAATCTGCGGAACGTGCTTTAAAAGCTTGATTTGGCGTCGAATATCTGCTCCGCCATAGACAACCTGAACTTTGGCACGTTTGTCTTTGCCTAAACGATACAGTTCCTCTTGCGTCTGAATCGCCAATTCACGTGTCGGCGATATGACGATTGCCTGAATGTGTTCTTCTTTAACGTCGACATGCTGCAAAATCGGCAAACCAAACGCAGCCGTTTTGCCCGTCCCGGTTTGAGCCTGACCAATAACGTCGATACCGGCCAAGACAAGCGGAATGGTTGCTTCCTGGATCGGTGTTGCTTCTTCAAATCCGCTCCGCTTGATTGCCTTTAAAAGGTCTTCTTCAAGACCAAGTTCATTAAATTTCAAAAAAATAATTCCTCCTATGCCGCACAAAAAAATGCAGCCACCTACACAAAACTACAGAATCACGCTCTGTATTTGCACAAATCAGATGCATCAAAAAAATCCGATGTCTGACAATAAAAAGACAGCTCTCCTTTTTAAAGTGAAAACTGCCTCTTCCACAATTATCTACCTGAGTTCGGCCAAAACATCTTCAAGATGAATGCCGTGGCTTCCCTTCAGCATCACCATATCTTCTGAGCGGAGCCGCTCTTTCAAATCAGAAACAAGTTGTTCTTTTTCCCCCGTCGCATAATGATGAATCTTACCTTGATCAAACTTGTCAGTCAATGCTTCAGCGAGATTTTTCATCAGCGGTCCGCACAAAAAGACCTCATCAACCTTTTTCGGGTCTATTTTGTCAGCAAGGCCTGCATGCATTTTCGGTCCCTGCTCGCCAAGTTCAAGCATATCACCTAAAACTGCGTAACGCCTGCCGGTTGTTTCAGCATTTTGAAAAGCCGTCAAAACCTCCGCGCAAGCAGTCGGATTGGAATTATAAACATCGCTTAAGACATCCGCTCCATTTGATGCCTTGACCCACTCTGTTCTGTTCCTGGTCAAATCAAAATGTTCAAGCGCTTTGACCATGCTGCGCGGATCAATTTGAAATTCGGAGCCGACGCAAAGCGCAGCCAATGCGTTCTTGACGTTGTATGCTCCGATCATCGGAATCGTAAAATTCAGTTCCGGCCACTGCTTAACCCTGAAACTCGTCTTTTCAGCATCGCTTACGATATTTTGAGCCTGCAAATCGACATTTGCTCCCGTCCCGAACGTTTTGGTTTCAAAATCAAGCTTTTCAGCACGTTCGATTAAAAGCGGCTCATCGCCGTTATAGACCAGTACGCCGTCTTCTTTTAATGCATGGGTGATTTCCATCTTGGCATCGGCAATTCGATCACGCGTTTTGAAAAACTCAATATGCGCTTCACCAATCATCGTAATTACGGCAACGTCAGGATCAACCAAATGAACCAGATGGTCAAGTTCTCCGAAATGATCCATCCCGATTTCAACGACAAGAATTTCGGTATTCGGTTCCATCGACAGCACAGTCATTGGAACGCCGATGTGATTGTTAAAATTGTCGCGCGTTTTGGCCACGTTAAACTGTGTGGACAAAACGGCAGCAATCATGTCCTTGGTCGTCGTTTTGCCATTGCTGCCGGTGATTGCAACGACTTTCGGATTAATTTTCTGAAGATAATACTTGCCAATCTTTTGTAATGCTTCCAAAGTATCGTCGACAATCAGCAACGGAATTCCTTGCGGACGGTTTTCATGATCTTTCTGCCATAATGCAGCACAGGCACCATTTTGCTTAGCAGCTTCAACGAATTCGTGTCCGTCATTGGAAGCAATAAGCGGAACAAACAATGCTCCTTGTTCAAGGCTGCGGCTATCGAAACTTACGCTCGTAATCGTAATCTGATCATACTGATCCTCAGATTCAATGCCTAATGCACGCGCAACCTCTGATAATTGCATCTTCATGCGTATTTCTTCCTTTCTAGCCAATCTGGCCGTGCGCAAATTCAGCGCAGTTTGCAAATACAGTCCAATGTTATTGTAACATAGTTAATTAGCGCTTTGAAACAAAAAATCCCTTCTTCCTCGCTGACTGCTCAGAAAAAGGATTTTATGCTACATTTTTCTCAAACGTTCGATCCGCTTTTCGGTTGACGGATGCGTATCAAAAAGGTGCGTCCATGACTGATCCTTGAACGGATTCGCAATGTAAAGCGAGGCGCTTGACGCGTCTGCTTCATGCATCGGCTCGCTGTTCGTGATCTTTTCGAGGGCGCTGATCAGGCCCTGAGGATTTCTCGTCAGTTCAACAGCAGATGCATCCGCCAAATATTCACGATTTCTGGACAAGGCCATTTGCGCCAACGAAGCTGCAAGCGGCCCCAGGACAATCGCCAAGATCGACAAGACCATCATAACAAGGTCAAGCACCCCGTTTCCTTCACGATCATCATCATCTCTTCTTGGCCCCCACCATATCGCATGCGAACCAAGGTTTGCCAAAAAAACGATTGCAGATGACAACGCCAAAGCGGTCGTTTGAAGCCTGATGTCATAGTTTCTGATATGTGAAATCTCATGTGCGATCACGCCCTCGATTTCTTCGCGATTCAGCCGCTCCATCAGTCCTCTGGTGACCGCAACCGCTGCATTTTCGGGATTGGGACCGGTCGCAAAGGCGTTCGGGCTTTGATCGTCGATAATAAAAACTCTCGGCATCGGAACTCGACCAACCATTGCCATGTCTTCAACTATATGCCAGATTTCAGGAGCTTGCGACACGTCGGTAATCTCTTGCGCATTGTTCATCCCCATTACGATTGCAGTCGACTGCATCATCGTAATAAACATATAGATGCCGCAGACAACCAGCGCGACGATGATTCCGGTAGCCATACTCGACATATAGACATAGCCGATTGCTGCTCCGATCAACCCGAACAGCGCAATGAAAAATGTCATTACCAAAATCGTCTTGCGCTTATTTGAAGCAATCTGCTGATATAACATTAAAAATCACTCACTTCTTTTAAAACGAAACTTTCGGTGCTTCTTTGGCACCTTCAGGCGTCTTCAAGTAATCAACCGGCTTCATTCCATGAATTGAAGCCACGATATTTGAAGGAATCACTTTGAGCTTTTGGTTGTATGCAGCAACTGATGAATTGTAAAGCTGACGAGAATATGAAATTTTGTTTTCAGTATTCGAAAGTTCTTCCATCAGCTTGGTAAATTCGGTATTTGCCTTCAAATCAGGATATGCTTCCTTCAAAGCAAAAATGCTTTTCAATGCGCCTGAAATCTGATTGGATACTTCCATCTTTTCAGCATGAGCATCTTCAGGCAATTGCGTCAATTGGTTGCGAAGTTCGACGACTTGCGACAACGTTTCGCGTTCGTGTTTTGCATAACCTTTCGTAACTTCGACGAGGTTAGGAATCAAGTCGTTTCGACGCTGCAGCTGAACGTCGATTTGACTCCAGGATTCGTCCGTATAAATCTTTGACTTTTGTAATCCGTTGTAAATTGCAATATATGCAATGACCAACAGAACGATTACTGCGATAATAATAACTGCCATATTTTTTCCTCCTTTACCTGAATAACAATATATCAAATAAAACCAATTTTTTATATAGTTAAACTGGATATTTCATAAATATTTAAGAATTTATCAAACGAATCATTTGCCACCAGCAAAAAAGTCCCCGTCAAGCGACGAGGACCAATTGACAACTACATTAATTTGGCATCATGAAGCAATTCTTCGAGCCATGTTCCCTTAACTTTCTTCAAAGCACCTTTTAAAACGAACTTCGGAACCGGCAGCTCCATCTTGTCCAATGGCTGCTTATCGTTCAAATAGTACGTTGCCTTGAGCAATTCGCGAATATCATAAACGGAATTAAAGACTTCCGGAACGCCGCGGTCAACGTTGAGCAGACTGTAAACTGCTTCCATTGCCGTTCTGACCGAGTATTCCGTCGTGAATACAGTATCTCTTGTCGGTGATTCGGCAAAGTTTCCGATGAATGCCAGATTCTTTGAACCGACAGGCACAACGTCGGGCCGATCGCCCTTCTTTCTCATCTGGAAATATGAAGTTATATACGGCATATAAACGGGAATCGTATTAACGTGCTTTTCTCCTGAATATTCCTTGATCAAATCATCAGGAACGCCCAGATGATAAAGAAGCTCCTGGGTAATCTCTTCGCCCGTGCATTCAACGACCGGCTTTTTGATATAATTGCCAGGCGTGTCTGAGAACAAAGCATAGATCCAAACGACGGTCTCGTTTTCCTTTTGATCCTTGAAGTGCGGCTGACGATGAATCGTAAAGCTCAAAACCCAGCCAGAATCAGTGACGGTAATGATTCCGCCGGTATTTACGCGGTGCTGATGGATGCTGCGCTTGGTCAAACGTTCAAAGTATGGTTCAAGCTGCGCGTCTTTGATCGTCATCGTTGCCGAAACATACCATGCGCGCTCCGGAATGTTTTCGCAAAATACTTCAGGATGACCGAAAGCTTCGTCTTGAGCCGCTAAATTCTTCCACAATGTCCAGCTTCCGCCAAGCTTGTGCGTTACGGGCGCTTTTTTATGATGCGTGCCGTAAGTTGAGCTTTCGACGATTGAGCCGTTCGTGACGTACACAAGGTCGTCTTCCGTCAAATCCAGATTTTTCTTCTCTCCGGCCTGCTTGTAGACAAGTTTTTTTGCAACCTTTTGTTCACCGTCTTTTTCAACGATGACGTTTTCAACTTGCGTATCGTACCAAAAGTCAACGCCATGATCTTTGAGATATGCCAAAAGAGGTTTTGTCATCGATTCGTATTGATTGTACTTGTTGAATTTGAGTGCCGAAAGATCAGGCAATCCATCGATATGATGAATGAACCGCATCGCATAACGCCGCATTTCAATTACCGAATGCCAACGTTCAAACGCAAACATCGTTGCCCAATAGTACCAGAAATTCGTCTTGAAGAACTCTTCAGAAAAGTAATCTTCAATGCTGATTCCTTCAAGCTTGTCTTCAGGAGTCATCACAAGTTTGACAATTTCGTTTGCGCATTTGCCCAAGCCGTACTGCCCGTCCGTTGGAACGCGATCACCGCGATTATGAATCAGACGACAGTTCGAAGAATTTGGATCATCCTTATCAAGCCAGGCATACTCATCGAGATAAGATGCTCCGGGAATCTCCAACGAAGGAATCGACCGATACATGTCCCACAGACATTCAAAGTGATTTTCCATTTCGCGCCCACCGCGAATGATATAGCCGTATTCCGGACGATTGATTCCGTCAAGAGAACCTCCCGCCACGGGTTCTTCTTCTAAAACATGAATCTTTTTTCCTTCCATATGCGCGTCACGAACCATGAAAACTGCTGCTGCAAGTCCGGCAAGACCGCCGCCAACGATATATGCGCTCTTTTTTTCTGCGCCTTCGGGTTTCCTGGCATCCATAAATGCCTCATAATTTCCGTTTGAATGATACATGTTGTTCACCTCGTTTACGAAAACTGTACTTCATTAACACATGCTCATTATAGCATTATTTTTAAGCGCTTTCATTGGAAAAGAATTATATCGCCCAAAATGTCGCATTCAAAGATACTGGACATAATTAAAAATGAGGTTCGAAATTACGAACCTCATCAGCAGTGGATGCAACGCTACTAGTATCCGCGTAAGTTCTTGGCGTCTGAATCAAGTTTTGCAAAGCCGGAGCCAGATGCCTTCTTAGGTTGCTTAGCGCGGTCTTCCAAAGCTTTACGAGCCATTGCCTTGCGTTCTTCCTTGCTTAACTTCTTAGCCAATATCTTTCGCCTCTTTTCGCGATTTCCACTTGTGAATCAACTTCACGCCTTCTATTATAATCATGCAAATCGCAATCGCAAGCAAAAACGCTCGTCAATCGAACAAAAAATTATTGACGAGTCGATCGACCTGTTTGTTTTCATGAAGCTTAGAATGCTGTGCCATCGGTCCCTTGATCATTTTTTCATCATAGTATTTGACACGATCTTTAATCAGCCATCTCAAAGATCTGGCTGAAGCATTCGTCACCAGATAGTCAGAATTGGTTCCGTCTTCCAAATTGCCATAAATGTTCAGGACAGAAACTCCTCTTGGAAAATCGTCTCTTTTTTCATAATAGCTTTGATACGCTGCATTTTGCCAGACCGGCTCCCCGTTTTCCCTGATCCTGTTTTGGTTCGGCACGTCATCCGTGAAGATTACGCCGTCAAACGGTCCCGCAATCGGAACGAATTTCTGCAGTCTCGGGCTGTTTTTGTCGCGCAAATTCAGTGCCCAGAATAACGTTACGGGTCCTCCCATCGAATGACTGACGATATTAATGCGAGAAATTCCGTAACGCTGCCTTAACTCTTCGGTGATCGTCTTCAGCCAACCGGCTTCATCCGGAATTTCGGCTTCGTTGTTTTCAAAGACGACCTGTATCAAAGGATGTTTGACGTCTGAATTCCACTTTCCCGAATAAGTCGTTGCTCCTTGCGGGGAAACCTTGACTTTAAGCACCTTCTTTGCGCCCTTTTCATCTTCTGCAGATTCGATCAGCTGATCGGTCGACCTTTCATTTCCGTGCCAACCGTGAATATAAAGCGTCGGCACCGGCATTTCCGAATACTTCTTCTCGACTGCTTGTCCGGCCTTGATTACGGGACTTTGAATTTTTTGATACGTGAAAAGGATTATTGCAAGGCACCCCGCCGCCATTGTCACAACGTACAATAAAATATTTTTTCTTTTTTTCTTCAGATGTTTCGCCATTTTCCGCCTCTTTGTTATTGAATAAAATTCAGATTGCGCTTAAAATATTAACAATATTAAGCCTATCACTTATTTAAGACTTTTTGAACCTTGAGGTGAACAAAATGATCGTCAAAGAAACAACTTCAACCAACAGCCCCACCTATGAGGATGCATTGTCGATTCGTCATGAAGTCTTTATCACCGAACAGAACATTCCGTTCGAACGTGAAATCGAAGGTGAGGAGGGCAAACATTATTTTGTCGGATACGTTGGAACGACTGCCGCCGTCTGCGCCAGAACTTTTCTGGAATCTCCCGGAATCTGGCACGTTCAGCGCGTTGCATGCCGCAAGGAATATCGCGGCATGCATCTTGCGAGCGAATTGATGCGCTTTATAGAAGAAAAAGCTTCTGATTCAGGCATCAAGCTGATCACGCTCGGAGCACAGGATCAGGCTGCTCCCTTTTATGAACGACTCGGTTTTAAAACGATCGGCGAAGGTTTTTTTGATGTCGGCATCCCCCATCATCGCATGGACAAGGAAATCTGACTTGCAAAAAATCCGTCAGTGCGTTATGATGGTTTCATGCGATGAGTCGAGAGGGACCAGGCAACTTCGGTTGTTCCGCTGCGGCGGCTGGTGGTCATTTTTCGAAGCGGGGTACAATGTTGCCGGATTGCAACGTGCCTGGTCGGATGCATTGTGGAGTGCTGCCGGCCCTCCGTCATCGATGGAGCGCATGGGACTTTTGCGGCAATGATTGTCGCAGAAGTCCTTTTTTGTTTTAAATGACGTTTTACGGGCAAATTTCCAAAATCGCTGTTTTGCCCGTAACCGAGGGCTGGCTTTTACGGGCATATCCCAAAAATCGCCATTTTGCCCGTAACCGAGAGCTGGCTTTTACGGGCAAATCTCAATAATCGCCGTTTTGCCCGTAACCGAGGGCTGCATTTTACGGGCAAATTTCCAAAATCGCCGTTTTGCCCGTAACCGGGGGCTGCATTTTACGGGCAAATTTCCAAAATCGCTGTTTTGCCCGTAACCGAGGGCTGGCTTTTACGGGCAGATTTCAAAAATCGCCATTTTGCCCGTAACCGAGAGCTGGGTTTTACGGGCAAATCCCAAGAATCGCCGTTTTGCCCGTAACCGAGGGCTGGCTTTTACGGGCAAATCTCAATAATCGCCGTTTTGCCCGTAACCGAGGGCTGGCTTTTACGGGCAAATCTCAATAATCGCCGTTTTGCCCGTAACCGAGGGCTGCATTTTACGGGCAAATTTCCAAAATCGGCTTTTTGCCCGTAACCGAGGGCTGGCTTTTACGGGCAAATTTCAAAAATCGCCATTTTGCCCGTAACCGAGGGCTGGCTTTTACGGGCAAATCCCAAGAATCGCCGTTTTGCCCGTAATCCCGACTTCACGCGCTGATCAAGCAGGCGATGCGCAACATTACATTTGGCAAAAAGAACCCTATAAGAAAAATAAATCGGTTTCCATAATATCAAAATCAAAAAAATGCCGGACAGAGTCAGTCTCAATCAGACCGCCCCTGTTCGGCATTTCATTTAATTCAAGAGATTCACGGGACTTTTTCCGTCATCGCGTCATTACACGGTTGCCGGTTCATCACCCAAATTTTCCGTTTGATTGAACTGACTGTTGTACAAATCTGCATAAAATCCGTTCTTTTCCATCAAACTCTCATGATTTCCGGTTTCAACGATTGAGCCGTGATTCATCACGATGATCTTGTCGGCATCCCGAATCGTTGACAAGCGGTGCGCAACGACGAAACTCGTGCGCCCGGCAAGCAGCTTGTTCATGGCACGCTGAATGAGCACTTCGGTTCTGGTATCGACGGAACTCGTTGCTTCATCCAGGATAAGCACCTCAGGATTTGCCAGGAAAGCACGCGCAATCGTCAACAACTGGCGTTGACCTTGTGAAATGTTTGAAGCTTCTTCATTTAAAATCGTATCATAGCCTTTCGGCAATTGACGCACGAAAGTGTCAACGTGCGCTGCTTTTGCCGCTGCCATGATTTCTTCATCGGTCGCATCTTCACGGCCATACTTGATGTTTTCATAAATCGTGCCCGTAAACAGCCAAGTGTCCTGAAGAACCATCGCAAAGTGTGAACGCAATTCGTCGCGAGACATCTTGCGCGTATCGATTCCGTCCATTCTGATTACGCCGCCATTGATTTCGTAAAAGCGTTCCAAAAGGTTGATCAAAGTCGTTTTTCCGGCGCCGGTCGGTCCGACGATCGCGACCATCTTGCCCGGATTGGCTTCAAAATTAAAATCTTTCATCAGGATTTCCTTGTTGGAATAACCGAATTTGACGTGTTCAAACTTGATTTTGGCATCGGTTCTTTCATCAGGCAGAACTTCCGTCGGCTCTTTCATCTCATCTTCATCAAGCACTTCAAAAATTCTTTCAGCAGACACGATTGTTGCCTGAATCGTATTGGCAAGGTTTGCCAATTGCGTGATCGGCTGCGTGAACTGATTGACGTACTGCAAGAACGCCTGAACGTCGCCAAGTGCCATCGTCTTATGCGCAACGGCGATTCCGCCGGCGATCGCAACGAAAACATAGCCGATATTTTTGATCAGGTTCATAAACGGCATGATCAGTCCGGAGATGAACTGGGCTTTCCAAGAAGCCTGATAATAGCGTTCGTTTTCTTCCTCAAACTGCTCGATCATGTCGTCTTCTTTATTAAACGTCTTCAAAACCGTGTGTCCGGCATAGTTTTCTTCAACCTGGTTGTTTAAAATACCAAGACTCTTTTGTTGTGCCGCAAAGTGTTTTTGGGACTTTGGAGCAACGACCATTACGATAAACAAGCTCAAAGGAATCGTGACACACGCAATCAGCGTCATCTTCCAACTGATTGAAAGCATCATGAAGAAGACACCGACGAAAGTGACGACGCTCGTTACCAGCTGCGCCAAACTTTGCTGCAACGTACCGCCAATGTTGTCCATATCGTTGACCGCACGCGACATGATGTCACCGTTTGAGTGCATGTCGTAATATTTGATTGGAAGTCTTTGCATCTTCTCTTTCATGTCGCGGCGCAGATTATAAACGATTTTTTGCGAAATGTTGGCCATGATCAGCTGTTGCGCAACGGACAACACCCCAGAGACGACATAGCAGACAGCCACGGTAATCAAAATATGCGTGATCTTCGTGAAATCGATTGGAAATTTCGAAACGGCGTGTCCCAGCTTCATCTGCATATAGCCGCTCATTACGCCCTTATAGATTTCAGTCGTCGCCTTCCCTAAAATCTTCGGAGTGACAATTTGGAAAATAACGGACCCGATTGCAAAGACAATGACTGCAATGATGCCCCATTTCCATGGATTCATATAGGCCAGCAAGCGCCTGGTCGTCCCCCAGAAATTCTTGGCTTTTTCCGGTTTTCCTTTCATTTTTGGACCTCTTGGCATCTACATGTCCCCCTTTCTGATTTGCGAGTTGACGATTTCTCGATATGTTTCATTCGTTTTCAAAAGTTCTTCGTGCGTGCCTTTGCCGACGACTTCGCCGCCGTCCAGGACAATGATCACGTCGGCTGAAAGTACGGTCGAAACGCGTTGCGCAACGATCACGACGACGCTGTTTTTGATTTCAGGATCTTGTTGCAGTGACTGACGAAGCTTGGCATCCGTTTTAAAATCCAGAGCCGAAAACGAATCATCGAATACATAAACGGAAGCCTTTTTCATCAGCGCGCGCGCAATCGCCAAACGTTGTCTTTGACCACCGGAGAAGTTGCCGCCACCCTGTTCGACGACGGAGTCCAACCCGTCTTCAAGTTCTGAAACGAAGTCTTTTGCCTGAGCAATTTCCAATGCGTGCCAAATGTCTTCATCGGTCGCATTCGGGTTGCCGAAAAGCATGTTGCTTCTGATCGTTCCCTTGAACAGAACTGCTTTTTGCTGCACGAAAGAGATTTTGTCATGCAAATCCTTTTGCGCGACTTTTTTGACGTCCTTGCCGTTGACTTTGACCGTTCCGTCCGTCGCATCATACAAACGCGGAATCATGTTGATCAAAGTTGATTTACCGCAGCCCGTGCCACCGATAATCGCAACCGTCTGACCAGCGACAGCTTTAAAATCCGTTTTGGCCAAAGCAGGCTTTTCAGCACCTTCGTAGTAAAAATCGACATTGTCGAATTCAAGCTCGGAAGGAGCATCTGCCGTGAATCTTTCAGGGGCATCGGGATCCGTTATCGTATACTTAGTATCAAGGACTTCGTTCAAACGTTCAGCTGCAGCCTGTGCACGCGGAATGAAGACGAAAACCATCGAAAGCATCATGAAACTGAACAAAATCATGTTGGCATACGTCATAAACGAAACAAGGTTGCCGACTTCCATCGTCTTATCGCCGATCAGCTTGGCACCGAACCAGACGATTGTCATGTTCGTTCCGTTCAAAATCAGATTCATGATCGGAAACATCAATGAAACGATGCTGAAAACCTTGATCCCTGTTTCAGTGTAGTCTTTGTTGGCTTCTTTGAAACGATCCTGTTCGAACTTGTCCTGACGGAATGCCCGGATAACGCGCACGCCCGTCAGTCCTTCACGGAAAGTCAAATTGATTCTGTCGATTTTGCCTTGCAGACTCTTGAACAACGGAACGGAAAAACGCATGACGATACCGATGGCAATCGCAAGCAGCGGAACGGAAACCAAAAAGACCATCGTCAGTCTTTTTTCGCTTTGATATGCCATAATGCTTGCGCCGATGACCATCAAAGGCGACATCAGCATCATGCGAAGAAGCATCAAAACGACATTTTGAATCTGCAAAACGTCGTTTGTCGTTCTGGTAATCAAAGAAGATGTGCTGAAGCCGTCAATTTCCTGATTCCCGAAACCGAGCACGCGTTTAAAAACGTCGCCGCGAAGGCTCGAACCGGCCTTTTGAGCAACCTTGGCCGCAATGTAGACGTTGCCGATCGAACCAATCATTCCAATCGCGGCAACCACGAGCATCTTAAAACCCACCGACCAGATATAATCAATATCGCCTTTGGCAACGCCGTTATTAATCATATCCGAAGTGAGGGACGGAAGGTTCATGTCACAGATTACCTGAACCGTTAAAAAGGCTACGGAAGCCGCAATCGCAGGCCACGAGACTCTTTTCTTAAGTAATTTATACATCCTGCTATTCCTCTCTTTTCAAGCGAACGCTCATTATTTATCAGAATTTGTCATCAAATTCATTAAACTTACCATGATATACTACTCTCTATCTTTTTTGTTGTCAACTTTTTTAACAAACTTGAACAAAAAATTATCAATTTTCTTCATAAACGCAAAAAAAAGAACTTCGGAAAACTCCAAAGCTCATTGAATTACGCTCCAAATTCTTTTTTGAATGCCGCAAGAGCGGGCTTGTTATCAATAATGTCAAAATAAACATTATCAAAGCATCCGCCAAATTCTTTGAGTTTCAAAGCATTGTCGAACGCCAAAGATACCATCTTCGCATCATTGCCAAAAATTCCGCAGCCAAATGCTCCAAGAATAAGATTGCGATCTTCGTGAATCTTGAAAACACGCAAAACACGAACAATTTTTTCAAAAATATCGCTGTACAACGTTGCTGAATTAAACTCTACGCCATTTTGTCTGATCAAATTCACGTTCGGAGCCGCAATCGAGACAAAATCGACGTAGCGAGGATCCGGCAAAATTCTGTCTTCTTTTTCATCACGCAAAACCTTGACATAACGCGAATAAATCAATGACGGGCTGATGTAGCCGTTTTTTGGATCAAGTTTATTCTTGTAATAGTACGTTCTTCTGAACTTGCGCAGCTCGGGAAACAAGTAGCTGTTTCGGCAGATCCATTGCTCTTGTGCGTTTTCTCCATCCATAAAATGTCCGCCCGGAACGAACGGATTGGCAAAATTCAGCACGCCGATTTTGTCGTCTTCGCCGAACTGTCGGATTCTGTATAATAAATTCTCTTCATTTACGAAGATCCTTGCTTTCCGCGTACCGGTACCCGGCGATTCTTTCGGAGACGTTTCGAACAATTCGGAATCTTGATCGATGCGAAACATCTCGATTTGAAACAAGTTCATCGCCTTGTGACCAAGTGCCCTTCTTTTTTCTTTTTCCATTACAAACTTCACCTTTAACAAATATATTCAAGTATGACCATATTTTTGCCGTATATCATTATATTCAAAACTCGGAACTGCAAAAATAGCGTACATTTTCAATTTTAACACATTAATTGCTATTATTTATCATAACTTGCGAGTTTTCTTATGATTGATTTAATCACAATGTTTTCCTATTTTTTGTTTTCTGATACAATTCACTTAAAGGAATGATTACAGTGAAAATAAAGTCAATCGGCGTTCGGGAACTCGTTGAGTTTTCCTTGAAATCAGGAGACTTGAAATCAAGCGGAGCCGGACGCCAGAATACCGCACTTGACGGTTCACGAATCCATCGAATGATTCAGGCATCATGGGATGACGACGTTTCAGTCGAAACAGACCTGCAGATGCAGATCACTGCAGGAAAAACGCCCCTTTTGATCCACGGACGTGCCGACGGACTTCATCAAACGGGCGGCATCGTCGATGAAGTTTTGGAAATAAAGACTTCATCCTTTGATTTCTCAGAACTTCCTAATAACATTTTAACTCTTTATTTTGCTCAAGCAAAGATTTATTCGCATATTTTAATGAAAGAATCTAATTTGGCACAAATGAAGGTTACTTTGCTGTATTTTCAAACGACAACGGAACAATTGTCCAAAAAAACCGTTGTCGTCACGCGCAAAGAAGCTTCAGAAATTTTCAACCAGGCCGTGTCCGAATATCAAAAGTGGCTCGAACTTGAAAACGTTCTGCGTGAACAAAGGCAGAAAAGTCTCAAAATGCTCAAGTTTCCCTTTGATAAATACAGAAAAAACCAACGCGAGCTGGCCGTTTGCGTCTATAAGACCATCGCTTCGAAAAAACGCCTCTTCGTTGAAGCTCCGACCGGGACCGGAAAAACCGTTTCAGTGCTTTTTCCTGCCTTAAAGGCCATGGGCGAAGAAAAATGCAGCCGCATCTTCTACCTCACTGCCAAACAAAGCACGCGCAAGTCCTGCGAGGACGCAATTGCGTTGATGAAACCCAATCTTCGTTCAATTACTCTGACTGCCAAAGACAAGATTACGTTTGACGAGGAAAAAGATCTGCCGGACGATCAAAACCCTTATTTTATCGGATACTACGATCGCATTCGCCCGGCCATGCAGGACGTTTTGAAACATGAAACGATGATTACGCGAGACGTCATCGAACGCTATGCCAGACTGCATCAGGTCGATCCGTTTGAGTTTTCGCTTGACCTCAGTCTTTTTTGCGACGTCATCATCTGCGATTACAACTATCTTTTTGATCCTTTGGTCTATTTGCAGCGTTTTTTTACGGACGAGCATCCGGACTGCTGCTTTTTGATCGATGAGGCTCACAACCTTGTCTCAAGAGCAAAGGAAATGTACGCCTCAAGCCTTTTGGAAGAATCGTTTCTTCTTGCCGAATCGGAAGTCAAAAAACTCGCCCGCACGAACAATATTGCAAGAAAGATCAAGGATGTTTCGGCAGTCTTTGAAACGCTCAAAAAACCCATGCAGGAATT
This sequence comes from Ligilactobacillus ruminis ATCC 27782, assembly GCF_000224985.1. Taxonomy (NCBI): domain Bacteria; kingdom Bacillati; phylum Bacillota; class Bacilli; order Lactobacillales; family Lactobacillaceae; genus Ligilactobacillus; species Ligilactobacillus ruminis. The sequence goes on along the minus strand of NC_015975.1, from coordinate 344,983 downwards.
CAATCAAGCGTCTTTGATCATGAAAGAACAGCTCGACAGCCTGTTTGATCCGCTTGAAAAATTCATCGACTTCACCCAGGAATGGATGCGCGACAATCCCGATCAAAGCCAATACCCCAATCTTTTGAACTGCTTTTTTGAAGCCTATTCCTTCGTTAAAATCAGCGGCTTTTACAATGAAACTTTCAGAACGAAACTTGTCTATGATAACGATAACCGGTTGCTTGATTTAAAAATTTTTTCGCTCAATCCTTCTGCTTTGCTTGACCAAAGCCTGAACCTCGGCGGATCAAGCGTCTTGTTTTCTGCAACGCTCAGTCCGCTTGAATACTATCAGGAAATGCTCGGCGGATTCGACAGTCTGATTTATTCTTTGCCGTCTCCGTTTGATTCAAATCACTTGAAAGTTTTGATTGACGACAAAACGCAGGTTACGTACCGCAAAAGAGAAGAAAATCTTCCAACGATCGTTTCAAAACTCAAGATCATGGTTGAGGCCCATTGCGGCAACTACCTCGTTTTTTGCCCGTCATACTCCTATCTTGAAAAGCTCCACGAAACATTCCGCACTGCATTTCCAAACGTCAAGACCATCATTCAGGAAAACTCCATGTCTGAAGAACAAAGGCGAGCTTTTTTAGAAAGTTTTGCAGAAAAGCCAAAGGAGCCTTTGATCGGATTCGCAGTTCTCGGCGGCATCTTCTCCGAGGGAATCGACCTCAAAGGAACCAGACTTTCCGGCTGTGCCATCATCAGCGTCGGGCTTCCGATGCTAAACGACGAAACGGATGAGCTCAGAAAATACTTTGATGAAAAAAATTTCGACGGCTTTCAGTATGCCTATCAGCTGCCGGGCCTGAACAACGTTTTTCAAGCTGCCGGACGCGTCATCAGAGGCGAACGCGACGTCGGCGTCGTCTTGCTGATCGACGAGCGCTTTGCTGAACGCAGGTATGTTCAATTCTATCCGCAATTTTGGAACAACCTGGAATACGTGCACGGAAACGAGCAGCTGAGAAATTCGTTGAATAACTTCTGGAACATTCAGGGCTGAACAAACAGTCCCCGGAAGCGGATTTCCTTTGCCAAATGCAGCAATTGATAAATCAGCGCGCCAAGATTTTCGGTTATTTCCATCATGGCAGGAAATTTCGGGTCTTTGTCAAATGGTGTTGATGACCTCGAAAACTTCACTTCAGAAATGGAGTGGAGTTTTTTGTTCTCGTCGGTTTCTCCTGTGTTTTTTCAAATTGGTACAGTTACGTATCAACACCGCCTGCGTTTCCGCTGGCGTAGATTCATGTATGAATTCCTGCCGTTGATTCGCAGAGGTCGCAGCGCGTTCGAGCTTTGCGAATCAACGGTGGATGTTACGCAACGTTAGACGGAAACGAAGGTGGGAATGATAGATTCAGCTGCATTGGTATAGTTTCATTTTATCGCATTGCGAAGATATTTTGTGAATACAAAAAATGGTGTTGAAAAATCATCATCAACACCATTTAGTATAGACCCATGAAATTCGCAATCAATTGCAAATCATCCGGTTTTTCGATTTGAGGCATAGTTTTTTTCAAAGCCTCTTTGTCAGTTATTCCATCTGCATCACCGAAAAACTTCCGGAAAGCCCTTCCGTTCTGTGCGTGACCATCAGCACGCTGCAATCAAGTCCGCTTAAAACGGAAACCACCCTTCTTTCCGTTTTGGCGTCAAGATTTGCAAGGGGCTCGTCCAATAGAATCAATGGCTTGAAATCAACAAGAACCCGGGCAATTCCGATCAGCTGGCGTTGCCCGGCCGAAAGGTTTTTGCCGCCGTTTTCAAGCTGATGGTCCATTCGATCTTCAAAGGATGCGCACAAGTCGTCAATTCCTAAAACTTCGGTCACGTGACGCAGCTTTTCTTCTGAAATATTTCTGCCAAGCAGGATGTTTTCCTTCACGCTTCCTTTGAAAATCTGATTTTTTTGCGGAATGAGCGAAACGAGTTCCGTTGAATCGACATATTCTTTGGGAATGACGATTTCCCCGGAATCAGGAATCAGATCAACGTTTAAAAGTTTCAAAATCGTCGACTTGCCGCAGCCGCTTTTCCCGACAAGCGCAACCTTGACGTTTTGGGCAAGATCCAAAGAAAAGCTCAGATTGCTCAAAACCTTTTCTTTTCCGTTCTCATAGGAGAAATCGACTCCGTCAAATGCAACGCATTGATCATCAACGTGTTTTTGAATGCCTCTGACCTCTTTTTGATTCAGAAATCCTTCGATGCGTTTTTCAGAAACCCTTTGGCGTTTCAAATCGGCATAATAGCTCGGCGCCTCATAAAACATCCAGGTAAAACTGTTCGTCAAAAGCGTAAAACTGATGAACTGTCCGACAGTCAGCTGATTGATGCTGATCAGATAAACCTCCGTGACAAGCGACAACACGTCAAACAACAATCCGAAAAAGACCGAACTTGTTGCCAAACGCCACTGAATCATGCTGTTTTTGTACTGGTTTTCCAAAAATTCCTGGTACGAACGCTTGAACAGATCAACTCCGAATGACTTTCGGTCGTTGATTCTCAAATAATCTTTCGCATTGAACAAAGATGACAGCATCGTTTGCAATTTTTCCTGGCTGCTTTGTTTTTCCTCTTGGCTTGACAAAATCAGCTTGCCAAAAATTTTGGGTCCAAAAAACGACATCAATGACAGCACGATAATAATCAGCGTCAACGGAACCGATGTAAAGACGCCAAAGAACAACGCAGCGACAAATGAGCTGATTCCGCTCAACAGGCTCGTCAGCGTGAGCGGAATTTCTGAAGCAAATAACTGACAATCGGACAAAACCAAAGTCAGCCACTTCGAATCATCGTTTGACAAAGGCTTTTTTTCTTTTAGCAGCAAAAAATCAGACAGTTTCTTTTCAAAGTCAAACGCGATCATTTTGCCTTTTTCAGCCGCAAAATACCTCAGCAGGATGATTGCAAAACAAAGCAGCAGCAATGGTCCGATCAAATGCCAAACAGCGTTCAGACCGTTTTTTTCATCAATTCCTGCCAAAAAACGTGCCAGAAAGAACTCAAGCATCGCGCAAAGAATCGCGCATGTCCAGACAACGGACGTTTTTTTGACTGTTTCCTTAATGCTTTCAGTCATTTTTCTCACCCCCAAGCGAAATGACAGCGTCTTCTTTTTCGATAAGATCAAAGGTATGAGCAATGATCACGATGCCGCGTTTTCTTTTTTCTCTTCTCAACACCCTGAGCAGTATCTCCTGGCTCTTGGCATCAATATCGGAAAACGGCTCATCCAAGAAAATGAACGGCTTGTCTTCCAAAAGCGCGCGCGCAATCGAAATCCTTCTGATCTGACCTCCAGAAAACATCCCCTCATCATCGATTTTTGTTTCCAGTCCCTTCGGCAAGTCCGCGATTCTTTGCCACATGTCCAGTTCTGACAAAACTTCCTTGATTTTTTCTTCTCTGACGTTGTTTTTGCCAAGCGTAAGATTTTCTTTCAAAGTCGTTCTAAAAAGCGTGCTTTCCTGCGGAACGAACGAAATCTGAGATGAACCGATGCAATCAATCGATTCTTCGCGGCAAACAAATTTGATCTGACCTGAAGTCGGCAAAAGCTCTCCTGCGATGAGTTTTAGCAGCGTCGTTTTGCCGGCACCGTTTTTTCCGACCAGAAAATACAGGGTTCCGCGCTCAAGCAGCAATGAATAATCATCGATGACTTTCTTCTCTGCATTTTCATAAGCGAAATCAACGTGACTCAGTTCGATTTTGTCGCAAGTTTTTGCCACGGCTTCGGCTTTTTTGGGTACGTTTTCGTTCAGCTGATGTTCAACTCGCTTGTATGAGGCATCCTGTCTTGCCAACGCATCAAGCGTATACGGCAGATAGAGGAATTGGTAAAAGATCGACCCGATGCCGGCATTCCAAAGTCCGATCATCGTCCCCGTTTCAATCATCCCCCTGCTGACAAGCACGATGCCCAAAGCAACCGTAATAATTTCAGCAACGTATACGCCGCCAACCATCAGTCCTTGGTTTCCTGAAGCATAGCGCGCGTAACGCTCATAACTGCCGCGTTTTTCGTCAAAATATTTTCCGTGTTCGTTCATTGCCCAGGGAAAAACTTTTAAATTCCGCAAAACGGGAAAACCTTTGCTGATTTCTTCCAAAAAAGTCTTGTGAACGTCGTCTTTTCCAAGGTACGCCCCATTTTCCGCGCTGCTTCGTTTAAAGAAGTACTTGCTCAAAAAATAAAAGACGACACTGATCGCAATAAACGCAAACCCGTACGGGACCGAAAAACAAACGATGTAGATCATTCCGTACAAAACGTTGAATGAAAAATCAAGCATCGGCAAAACGCCCGCAATAAATGAGGAAGAAAGCACCTCAGCATCGTTGTTTATCATGTTCAAAACGTTTCCGCTCGTTTTGCCCTTGGAATCCGCGCCAAACATGTCTTCGACGATTTTGACCCCGATTCCCATGCTGAGCGTCATTTTGACCTTTTCCTGGATGCATGCGGACCAGTAATACGTCAAAATATAGATGATGACGCCGACAATCATCAGACAAAGCGCGTCAAAAACTTCCGAAACCTTGCCGGACATTGCGGAAGAAATTCCTTTTTGAAGCAAAAACGAAACGTAAACGTTGAATCCCGCCATGATAAAATGCACGAAAAAAAGCAGCCAGACGCTTTTTTTGTCGGAAAACTCGATTAGCTTAAGATATTTTTTCATTAAAACTCCCCCCTCCCAAGTTATATTTTATTGTTTTTTTATTTTTTTGCAATCTTTTTCTAATAAAAAAACAACCCGCTTTTTTTGCGGATTGCCCTTCATTTTGCCTATTTATTTTTGCTCTCAGCTGCAGCCCGCATCCCTGCCTGACGACCGAAGATGATCGTTTCAGAAATCGAATTGCCGCCGATTCTGTTGTTGCCGTGCAGACCGCCGCAAACTTCGCCGCATGCGAACAGCCCGGAAATGACGTTGCCGCTCTTATCCAAAACGTGCGTCTGCTTATCGATGTGAAGACCGCCCATCGTGTAGTGAATGGCAGGCGCAATATGAATCGCATAGTAGGGAGCCTGATTCAATTCGCGTTCCATGCCCGTCTTTCTGCCGAATTCAGAGTCCTGTTTCTTTTCGACGGCTTGATTCCACTTTTCAAGCGTCTGCTTCAGATCATTTTCCTTGACGTTAAGTTTTTTGGCAAGCTCTTCCAAAGTTCTGGCCTCAACGACCAGACCTTGTTTTTGATAAAAATCAACGGCTTTGACGCGTTTTTTGACTTGCGAATCAAACACCAGATAAGCACTCTTTTCTTTGAGAGCAGTGATTGCGTCAGAAACGATGCGGCGCGTGGACAGTTCATTGACGAACCTCTTGCCGTTTCCGTCGACCAAAACGGCGCCTTCTCCGCGCACTGCCTCACCGATCAGATAAGCGTGATCCGTATCCTGTTGAACGGTCGGATGAACCTGAACCAGATCCATCTGCACGACTTCTGCTCCGACCTCTTCCGCGAGCTTGATTCCGTCGCCCGTAGCTCCGGCGTGGTTCGTGGTTCTGTATGCTTTAAGATCAGGACGATACTTGGCAATCAGGTCTTTTGAAGCGGAAAAGCCGCCCGTCGCAAGGACCACCGCCTTGGCATAAACGTTTCTTCGGGCCGTTTTGACGCCGCAGACCGCACCCTTTTCATCCGTCAGAAGACGTTCGGCCTTCACGCCGCAGACAACGGGGATTTCGAGTTCTTTGGCTCGCTTCATCAAATTGTTGACCAAAAACGCGCCGATCGGTGCCAGACTCTTCGGTCGATGCGTTCTCATCCTGCTCATGCCGCCGGTAATCGTCAGATCGTCCAGTACGATGCCGTGAGCAGCAAGCCAGTCAATCGCAAGCGCACCGTGCGATGCAAAATATTCCAAAAGCTCCGGATCGTTGAGCTTTCCTCCGCCCTTGTACGTTTCTTCATAGAAGTCATGCCAGTCTTCGACAATGCCGTGCTTAAGCTGAACGATTGTTTCGGAAGCATTCATCCCGGAAGAAGCGCGCATGGAATTTCCGCCAAACGTCGCCATCTTTTCAAGAATCACCGGCTTTACCCCCAGCTCGCGCGCCTGAATCGCACACGTCAGGCCTGCGCACCCTGAGCCGATTACAATCAAATCGTAGTCTTCTTTAACCGAATCGTTCGGTTTATTTGCAGTATTCGCCAAAATAATGCTCCTTCTTTCGTATATTCTACTATAATCTTAACGAAAACCGACTTTTACCGCAACAATCTTTTGATTACAAATGCTTCATATTCTTCACGAACTCGCTGAGCTCTTTTGGACTCATCTGATAGTTGCTGTCGACCCACTCAAACATGAGCGTCAGACATGCGCCGGAAATCATTTTGGCCGTAAGTTCCTTATTCGTGGAAGATTCAATCTCACGTTGGACCCATCCGATGCTGTGCAGCCTTCCCTCTTCGTCAGCTTTGAGCAGCTGACGGCTGAGCATCTTGACCATCATCCAAAACAGCGTTCCGTTGTTGTTATTGATGGAAACGTTTCTGAACAGTTCCTTATCGTTGACGATAATTGCAATAATTGAATCAATCACGTCGTTTTCATCAATTCTTGCAATCATCAGCCTTTCAAACGAATAGTACATCAAATCATATTTATCCGTAAAATAGCGATAAAACGTGCTCCTGTGCACTTTTGCTTCCTGACAAATCTGATCGACGGTAACTTTTTCAATCGCCTCATGCTTGAGCAAATCGCGCAGACTGTCTGCCAGAGCCTCTTTTCTTTCTTCTTGTTGTTGAGTCAATTAAAACACCTCGCAAACCATTACTGACTTGATTTTATCATGAAAATACAGTGCATGGCACTAAATCGTCAACGGGCGCCTAAAAAATCGGACATTTTGTCAAAAGACTGAATTTGCCCTTTAATTTTGATTAAAGGAGGATTATAATTAACTAAATTAGATCAATAAATTAATTGGGGGCTTTCTTTATGAGAAAATTTGCCGTTATCGGTTTGGGCCACGTTGGCGCAACCGTTGCATATACTCTTGTCACAAAAGGTTTGGCTGATGAACTTGTTCTGATTGATTCAAACGATGACAAATGCATGGCTGAACAATACGATCTGCTCGACTCTCTTGGTCGCCTTGATACTCATACGAAAATCAAGGTGCAGGATTATTCCGAATTAAAGGACGCAGACATTATCATCACTGCATTTGGCAACATCGCCGCATTGTCCTTGGACGGCGATCGTTTCGGAGAATTCAACTTCAACACTGCCGCAGCTGCAGACGTCGGTCCAAAGATCAAGGAATCAGGATTCAACGGCGTTATCGTCAACATCTCCAACCCGTGCGACGTTATCGCAACGCTGCTCCAAAAGTACACGGGACTTCCAAAGAACCAAGTCTTTGGTACAGGGACCTTCCTTGACACGGCACGCATGCAGCGCGCCGTTGGTCAAGCACTCAATCAGGATCCAAAGAACGTTACCGGCTACGTCATGGGCGAACACGGCGAATCACAATTTACGGCATGGTCAACGGTTCGAGTTGCCGGCCATCCGATTGCCGAAGTTGCAAAAGAAAACAATCTTGACCTTGAAGACCTTGACAAGCAGGCTCGTCGCGGCGGCTGGCTCGTCTTCTCAGGCAAACGCTACACTTGTTATGCCATCGCAACTTGTGCCATCAAGCTTGCCTTAGCAGTTCTCTCTGATGCGCACCTTGCATGTCCGGCCTCAGTCTACCTTGAAAAGTACGGCTGCTACGTCGGCTATCCTGCCGTTATCGGTGCTGAAGGCGTCGTTTCGGTAAATTACACGGAACTTCCTGCCGAAGAAGAAGAAAAGCTCCAGAGCTCCGCTGAATTTATCGCAAAAAAGGTCAAGTCTCTCGAAGACTGATTCATAAATTGTTTTGATGAGGCTTGAAAAAACTCTGCCTCAAATTAAAAGAGGCCGGAAAAAAATTCTGTCTTAAATCGAAAAACCGGATGATTTGCAATCAATCGCAAATCTGATCCGGTTTTTTTGCGTATGCAGGACGATCGCCTTCAATGATGGAAATTACCCAAAAATAGTTTGGCGCGCTGATTTATCAGGCACTGCATTTGGCAAAAGCTCTGCCGTTTACGGACACATCGATAAAAATTGGCTCTTTGTCCGTAAAACTTGAATGAAATTCTGGCACATTAGTCGAACAGCCACGCTGCATATTCCGATTTGCCTAACCATTTCTTAAACTTTATGGCTCATTCTTTTCAAACGCTTGTCAGCCATATTTTCATAGACTATAATAAGGAAGTTAATCAATCAAGATATATTCAGAAAGGACTTTTAATCATAATGATAATTGAACTAATCAAAGCCTTCCTGTTCGGTATCGTTGAAGGCATCACCGAATGGCTTCCGATCAGCAGCACGGGGCACATGATCCTGCTTGATCAATTTGTCAAATTGGACGTTTCAAAATCATTTTACAGCATGTTTGAAGTCGTCATTCAGCTTGGAGCCATCATGGCCGTTGTCGTCATCTACTGGAACAAAATCTGGCCGTTCCATAAAAGCAGGCAAACGGGTCCGCTGGCTCCGACCGGAATTTGGCGCTATGTCGACAAGGACATCATCATCATGTGGATCAAAATCGTGATTGCCTGCCTTCCAGCCGGCATCATCGGCGTTGCTTTCAACGACACGTTTGAAAAACTTTTCTATAACCCGGTCAGCGTTGCAATTGCGTTGATTGTTTTCGGGATCGCGTTCATTTGGGTCGAAACGGTTCACAAAAACAAGCGCGCCAAAATCAGTTCGCTTGCCGAGCTTTCATACTATACGGTTATTTTGATCGGTTTCTTCCAGTTGATTGCCGCTGTTTTCCCGGGAACGTCTCGTTCAGGCGCAACAATCGTCGGGGCCTTGATTCTTGGCGTTTCAAGAACCGTTGCCACAGAGTTCACGTTCTTCCTGGCAATCCCGGTCATGTTCGGCGCTTCATTGTTCAAGCTGTTGAAATTCGGTTTCGTCTTCTCATCTGCTGAACTTTTGATTTTGATCGTCGGTTTGATTACTGCATTCGTTTCATCAATCATCGTTATCAAATTCTTGATGCAATATATCAAAAAACACGACTTCAAGGTCTTCGGATGGTATCGCATCGTCCTTGGCCTGCTGGTGCTGCTTTACTTCTTGGTCATCAAGTAGATTTTTGGCACTGCATTTTTCATTAAAATGACAACAAAAAAAACCAGGATTCAAAAATGAGTCCTGGTTTTTTTGCTTTCAAAAATCAGTTGCAATATCTCCACTTGTCATCCGTGATGATTCGGGCAACGATCAGCCCGAGCGGCAAGAACATGACGATCAAAAGCGCCTTCGTCAGCCACAATGCCCCGTCAGAAATCGACGTGACGCCGATGTTGTAGATTGCACGGTACATGTAAAGCCCGGGAACCATGATGACGATTGAAGGCACCGTCAGCGAAATGCGCGGATAGTGCATCCTCTTATATACGTATGATGCGAGCAGTCCGGCGGTCAAGGCGCCGAAAAATGCAGCGACGCCGGGCGCCATCCCGCATAAATCAACCAGTTCAAGGCGAAGCGTATTGGCAACGGCTCCGATGCAGCCTGCAATGGCAGCCATTTTACGCGGAGAATTGAACATGATCGAGAAACCGTAGACCCCGCAAAAACTGGCAATGACCCGTAAAAACATCAATTGCAAAACGGTCAATTGAAGCGGCATGAAGTTTTCCGGCTGCAAGTGGACCACAAGCGCGGTTACCCAGCCGACAAGCGTTGCGACCCCGATGATGACGATTGCGTGAGCCAGTCGCTCAAGACCTGAACGCATGTCCATTTTGGCAATGTCAAGGCCGCTCGTAATGAACGGAAATCCCGGGATAACGAACAGCATTGCACCGATATAGCCGGCTTCGTGTCTGGCCGCAACGTTAAACAAAAGCTCCATCGCATGAAAAGACAGCGTATATGACAGGCAGGCGACCATTACGCTGACTGCCACGCACGCCAAAAGCGTAATGTGCTTGTCAAGCATCTTGCGTCTCGTATAATTTCCTAATCCGGCTCCGATAAACGAACCGATCATTTCAATAATGCCGCCGCCAAGCAAAAAGACGAAGGCACAGCATGCAAGCGCAGATGCCAAGCCGACTTGATACGGTTTGTAATTGCCAGGAGTTGCCTGAATCTTGTCGAGTTCGTCATGAATCTCTTCAAGCGTCATCTTAGTTTCCTTGCGGTTGATTCTTTTGACAAAATGCTCCATTCGGGTCAATTTATCGGTATTGACGCCCGTCGTCGGAAGAGACAGGGCTTGCGTATAGGACTGACCGTCCTTGTCGATGCATGTGAACTCGATTGAAATCAATCCGATATCTGCCGAACAGACAAGGCCTAATTTTCTGGCCATGACGTTCATTGAATCACGAACACGCCATGCTCCGGTTCCGCAAGAAAGCATCATCAATCCAACTCGTCCCACGACGGCTGCTTTTGCCGGAAGACTGGCCGTTCTGGCCAAATCATGATCGTCTTCCGGAATAAAGTCGTGCCAAGGCATCGCCATGTGATGTTTGTGATGCTTTTGATGCTTCTGAGACAAGTGAATGCTGCTTCTTTGCCTCAGCTCTTCTTCTTTGCTCATGTCAATTTCCTCCAAATATCTTCCTCTTAAAAACACCTTCAATTTTAGCACAGTTTGAAAAACTGAAAAAGACTCGGAAAAGATGTAAGCGCATCCCCGAGTCTTTTTGTTATTTGTACATGTATTCTCTGGTCCAAGGCAGGTTTTTGCCACTTGCGCCTTTTGAAATCAAGTATTGAACAACGTCAATATTGCCTGATGCAAACGAAGCCGCGCATGCCTGCAGATAAAGATCCCACATTCTGATAAAGCGTTCGTCTTCTATTTTTTTGACTTCGGGAAGTTCTTTTCTGAAATTCTCATCCCAAATTTCCAATGTTTTCTGATAATGTCTGCGAAGCATCTCAAGATCTGCCACCTGCATGCCGGCGTCAATAATGTGCTGAATGTTTTCACAAAGCCCCGGAACGTATCCGCCCGGGAAAATGTACTTGTCGATCCAGGCATTGGATGCTCCGCCCTGTTGGCGCGTGATTCCGTGAATCAGTGCTACACCGTCATCTTTCAAATAATCGGAAACGACTTGAAAATATTGGCCAAGATTTTCTTTTCCGACGTGTTCGAACATTCCGACGCTGGTAATGTAATCAAACGGTTCATGCTTTAATTCGCGGTAGTCTTCAAGATACACGTGTGCTTTGTCTTCCAGGCCTTCGACTCTGATTCTCTTTTTGACGAATTCGTACTGCTCTTCGCTCAGCGTGATTCCGGAAACCTCAAGTCCGTACTCTTTGCATGCGCAAAACATCAAAGTACCCCAGCCGCAGCCGATGTCAAGCAACGTCTTGCCAGGTTTTGGCTGCAGCTTGTTCAAAATATGGTGCACTTTGTTCAGCTGAGCCTTTTCAAGCGAATCATCCGAATGCTTAAAATAAGCACAGGAATAAGTCATCGTCCGATCAAGCCAGAGCTTATAAAAATCATTGCCGATGTCATAATGGCTCTGCACGTCTTCCATGCTCTTTTTTTCGGTATGGGCATGCTTTTCGACAAAATGCGCCAGCTTTGAATCGTTCATGAAGCTTCCTGCTGATTCGTATGCCGACTCAATTAAAGCTTCAATCGAGCCTTCAATCTCTATTTCTTTGTTCATGTAAGCTTCGCCAAGAGCAAGCGAGGCATTGCTCAATAAATCCTTTGGTCCAAAATTTCTGTGAAAGATAATTTTAACGACAGGTTCTCCATCACCATACTTTTCAACATTGCCATTGGCATAGGTAACCTGAACGGGAATATTGAACGAGTGCCTGAGAACTTCTTTCAAAAAAATATTATCCAGCATACAAGATGCCACCCTTCTGAATTTTACATAACATCGACCTTATCCTAACATTGTTTTTTGAAAAATTCACGCAATAAGGCTTCAGAAAGCATAAATGTTAGCTTTTTCTCGTGTCGGAGTTTCCAGCGCCAGACACAAATCATCAAGCGTCATCTCAACGAAACACAGCTCTTTTTTCGTTCTGGAAACCGCCGTATAGGCAAGTCCGTAATCAACCGCTTCAAGCACGTAAACGCGTTTGGCGCCGCTTCCCTGTGCTTTATGAATCGTCAGCGCATACGCCAAGAGCAGATCTTCCTTGGCGCGCCAAATCGGCAGCACATATTCCTTTTGGTCCGTTTTGACGACGACTTTGCCGTTTTTGTTCTTTTCGCCCGGAAGTTCAAGGGAAACGATCTTGCCAAATTCAGAGTTCGTATAGCCATACTTTTGATACTGATCGTCGTTTCTATAGAAGACGACCTCTGCTCCAACAAAAAAGCCGCCACGTCCGTAACCGTTCTTATACTCGAAGGGGACAACGTTTTGTTTGCCTTTTGAAAGCACTTTGAAAAACTGTTCGTTGATTCTGCCGACCGTTGCATTGCGATAAGCAATAATCATGCAGTCCTCAAGCGGCAGGTGCTTCAGCTTGTAAGCAATCATGTCGTCTGCTTTTGACTGCTTGAAGACGTGCAGCTGCTTGAGGTTTTTCGTATTCTTATAGCGGCACTGCGCAATAAACATGCGCACTCGTTCATCCTTGCAGCGCAGGTTGGCCTGAAAATCAAAGTGCGATCCGGATTGAATCAACAGCTGCATGACGTTGCCGCATACTTCAAGCGCATCCTCATCCTGACTGACCGGAGGAAGCTGCTTGTCATCGCCTAAAAAGATGAAGCGATAGTCGTTTCCGACGTATTGCAGCAGCGTTTTCAGCATGTCCTGCGTAACCATTGAAATTTCATCAATCACGATAACGTCATAGTCGTCCCCGTCGATCAGCTCGCTTTGACTGTTTTCAAGCTCATAGATCACTTTTTGAATCGTTTCGTTGTGCTTGAAACCGCACTTTTCCAGATTGATTCGCGCTTTGTGCGTCGGGGCAAGCGCCAAAACCCGCTCATGATCCAAAATCTGCCCAAGCGTATACGTCTTGCCGCTTCCGCCGACTCCAAGCAGGCTGATGATGCGATGCTTGTTTTGAAAGATCCAGTGGATAAACCTGAACTGTTCTTTTGTCGGCCGATATTCTTTTGGAGGATGCCGGAACGGCAGCTTTTGTCTGGTCGTTTGCTTCAAAAGCTTTTTTATCAACCGTTCACCCAGACATTTTTCTTTAAGGTGCACCGTATTTTGGCAATTTTTGTCGCAAATAAAGCCGAATTTCCTCAGCTGCTCTGCATTTTCCAAAACGTGCTCGGAAGAAAGCGGCATGACCTCGCCCTGTTTCTTCAAATAAACCAGATCGTCGCAGCCTTTGAGGTGACGTTTGGCCTGCGTGTCGAGCAGGTCGTTTTGAAGCAAAAGTTTTTCGATCATCTCACGTGAAAAGATTTTCGTCAGCAAAAGCGCAAAAACCTTTGACTTCTCCCACTTTGTCTTGAAAAAGCGATCTTCTTCCAAATAATCATTGAACGAGGAGCGCAGATACAAGCTTCCGATTTCAGGCAGGTATTTTTTGTAATAGCCTCGATCGTCCAAAAGCGCAACCGACATGAACCCTTTGAACTTGACCTTTTTTGGCTTCGTGACCTCTAATTCGTGCCACTTGCCGTCACAAAATTTTTTCTTTTGCTCGTCGGTCATCCCGTTGATGAAAAATTTCACCTTTTCATATTCCTTGAGATCCGTTTTGGCAATCGGCGTCTTGTTTTTGGCGAGCTGCAAAAATTTGAAACGCATCTTTTTTGAAAAAGAAGTTTCATCAATTTTTGCGATTTTCTCCTTTAAGCCGGCAAGTTTTTCAGCACCATGCTCTGATGCCTCCTGCAAAGAAGATGCCGCTTTTTCCTTATCTTGCCTGCTTACATAAATTTTTGTCAGCAGTTTCCATGCCTGCCCTTGATTTTTCTCCGTGTCGTTTTTCGTATGCAGTTCAAGGAATTCTTCTGCTTCGTCAAATTCCCGCAAAAAATAATGGCACTTGCCCAAGTAGTAGCAAACGGACAAAAAGCCGGCATTTTCTTGAAAAACGCGCTCAAAAAATGCCATGGCCTGCTGATAATCTTTTGCCTTGATTTTGGCGATTCCTTTTTGATACGTTTCGGCAAGCTTATCCATGAAAGCATTTCCTTTCTTAACAAATTCTTATTTCATTTATAATACTTTTTCCTAGAATAATATGATACGCTTTATCCCAGAAAAGTTTCAAGGAGTGATTTTTTTGGTACGTCGTTTATTATGGTTGCTGATGTCTGTCATAAGTTTTTTGCTCCTGGTCGTCGGAATTGTTTTTCCGATCGTGCCGCAAGTCCCGTTCCTTCTCGCATTTTTATACAGTCTTTCAAAATTTTCGCCGCGGTTTCACAAGTGGCTTTTGAACACGAGAGTTTACCGCTGGCTAAAAGGCTTCATGAATAATGAAAAAGAAAAAATCGGCATGAAACGCTTGTCAAAAAGCAAAGTCAAGATTTAAAAAAAGAGGTCGGAAACGGCCTCTTTTTTGTTTGCTCTTGATGCCGCATGCAGTGTCTGCACCGCCAAAAGCAAAAGAACACCCCACGCAAGCGAAGCGTTCTTTTGACGACTGCTGAAAACGAGTCTGATTTGCCGACAAATGATTCTCGTTTCCGTTGATCATTTTTCTTCCATGGCTTTTTTCAATGCCGCAGCCAATGCGCTTTCCTGCGGCTCGTCGTCTTGATTGATTTTTTTCAGCAAGCGACGTTCTTCGTGCCTGCTCATCTTCTTTTTGCCTTTTTTGCCGCCGAGTTTTTCAGTCGTTCCGTCATACTTGCAGCGGAAATATTCGCCTTTTTCTCCGGAGACGATCAGCATCTTCTTGTGGCACTGCGGACAGCGGTGATTGGAAACTCTGGCTTCGGCACGGCGTTTGTAGTCGCACTCTGCATTTGAACAGACCAAAAGCTTGCCGTCCCTGACCTTCTTTTCCTTCAAGAAAGCTCCGCATTCAGGGCATTTCTTTTGCGTCATGGAGAAGTCCTGGTACTTTTTGGTCGAATTCTTGACTTCGCTGACGAGTTTTTTCGTATCGTCTTTGATTTCTGCGATGAACTTCTGGCTTGAAAACTTGCCCAAAGCAATTGCTTCAAGCTGCTTTTCCCATTTTTCGGTCAGTTCCGGCGTCACCAGGGACGGATTGACCAGTTCGAGCAGCTGGCGGCCTTTGCGCGTTACGCGCAAAAAGTTGCCGGAGCGTTCCATTAGTTCTGACGACACGAGTTTTTCGATGATTTCTGCGCGCGTTGCCGGAGTTCCCAGACTGTATCTTTCCATCAAAGCAAGCAGGCCGCCTTCGGTCAATGGATTCGGTGGCGTCGTCAGCTTTTCCTTGACTTCAAAAGTTCCCTTGATTTGTTGTCCTTCTTTAAAATGCAGTGCTTCGCCCGACGTCTGCGCATTTTCTTTCCATCCCTTTTGCAAAACGGTCGTCTTGGAAAAATTGAACCTGCGATTGGCAAAGGAAACGGTGATTTTTTCTTTTTGCTCGCGATACTCAGGCGCAAAAAGCATTACGAACCGTTTGACGATCATCCCGTAAATTCGATGCTCATCGCTTGACAGCTTGGCATAGTCGGGACGCTGCTCAGTCGGGACGAGCGCATGGTGATCGGTCACTTTTTCGTTGTTGAAGACCTTTTTTTGAACGACTTTTGCGCCCTTTTTAGCATATTCCAAAGCTTCCGGCACCATTGAGCCGACTGCCTGCAGGCGTTCTTTCATCGTCGAAATCATGTCGGTCGACAAATATTTGCTGTCCGTTCGCGGATAGGAGACGATTTTGTGAACTTCGTAGAGACTTTGCACGACGGACAAGGTCTTTTTGGCAGAATAGCCGTACTTTTCGTTCGCCGCACGTTGAAGCTCGGTCAGATCATAAGGCAAAGGTGCTTTTTCGGAGTGCTCCTTGACGGTGATTTTTTCGACCTTGCCGATTGTTCTTTCAAGTTCCGAAACGATTTTTTGCGCTGCTTCTCTGTTCTTGATGCCGTAAGGATTTTTTTGTTCCATCAGTGCCTTTTGATTCGATGCGTTCAACGCAATCTGATAGTATTTTTGCGGAATGAAGCTTGAAATTTTGTCTTCCTGCTTCAAAACCAAGGCCAAAGTCGGCGTCTGCACGCGCCCGGCCGACAAATTGTCCTGATATTTCACGGTCAAGGCACGCGTCACGTTGAGGCCGACAAGCCAGTCTGCAGTTGCGCGCGCCAATGCCGATTGATACAGATCATCATAATCAGAAGCAGGTTTCAGCCTGGCAAACCCTTCCTTGACGGCTTTTGTCGTCTGAGAAGAGATCCACAAACGCTTGACCGGCTTGTTGAACCTGACGTACTGCAGAATCCAGCGTGCCACAAGCTCGCCTTCTCTTCCCGCATCCGTTGCGATCACGGCTTCCTTGACGTCCGATCTCTTTGCCAGACGTTCGATTGCCTGCAGCTGATGCCTCGTTTTCGGCAAAGGCTTCGTTCCGATGAACTTCGGAAGCATCGGCAAAGTCTCAAGCTGCCATTTTTGCCAATCCTTGTTCAGATCTTCCGGCATTTTGAGCCCGAGCAGGTGCCCCAATGCCCAAGTGACGATCACGCCATCTCCTTCAAAATAATCCTTATGTTTTTCCGTTGCTCCGAGAATCTGACTCAAATCTCTGGCAACGCTCGGCTTTTCAGCCAAAATCAGTTGTTTCATTTACTTTCCCTTCTTGCGGGATCGCCCGCACAAATGCTGTCTGCTTCAATTCTGCCCAAAACGACGCTGCCCGGTCTAATCCAGACATTGTCTTCAATAATCGTCCCCGGCAAAACGACCGAGTTGCTTTCGATCACAACGTTGTTTCCGATTCTGATCGGAAGCTCGCTGCACCAGTGATCGCAACGCAGCTTGGGATCTTTTGCATGATTGCTCGTGTAGATTCCGACGTTTTCTCCGATGGTGACGTTGTTTCCGATCGAAACCTCGTTGCAGTCGATGATTTTTAAGCCGCAGCCTGCGTCAAAGTCGTCGCCGATGCTCAGATTAAAGCCGAATTCGGTAATGAACCCGTCAGCGATGCTTGGATTTTTGCCCAGTTTTTCAAACAAGGACCTTAATTCGTCAATGTCCGTTTCATTGCGGTTGTAGCGTCGACACGTCTCATAGGCAAAATTTCTTGCGCTTTCAATCAGCGGATCGTAATCATAATAGAGACGTCCGCTATTCGTAATCTTTTTGACGTGTTCTGTTTCTTCTTTGGTTAATTTATGTCGTCTGTTCAGATCCATTGCAAATTCCTCTTTTTTAATTATAACAGTTTTTTGCTAAAATATAATTTGAGGTGATGATTATGGAAAATTACTACAGCCTTACGGATGAAAAAATCATCCAGGCAAGGAAAAGAGCACAAAAATTGTGCGTTGAATACAACGAAAAAGTCAATCAAAAAAATTTTTATGATGAAGCATTGCTTAACGCGCTGCTCAAAAAAGTCGGCAGAGATCCCTACGTTGAACCGAATTTCCGCTGCTTTTTGGGTTCAAGGATCGAACTTGGCGATGAGGTGTTTTTGAACCATGACGTTACGCTTCAGGACATGGCGGAAATCACAATCGGAAACAACGTCAACATTGCGCCGAGAACAGGCATCTTCACTGAATTCTGCCCGAAAGACAAAGAACTCAGAAGGAAAAAAATACGCTACGCCAAACCGGTCGTGATCGAAGACGGCGTCTGGCTCGGCGGAAACGTGACCGTCTGGGGCGGAGTCACGATCGGCAAAAACAGCATCATCGGAGCAGGTTCGGTCGTCACGGCAGACATTCCGGAAAACGTGATCGCAGTCGGCAATCCTGCCAAAGTCATCAAAAAAATCGAAGCAGACTAAAAGCTCGCGACCTGGGGGTGTCGCGAGCTTTTTTCGGGTATTCAAAACTACTGTTTGTCGTTTAATTCAACCAGATGACCGTTTTTGCTGTAGACGATCCGAACACGCCTTTGTGGATCAAAACCAACCGCGGTTTCGGCTATTCGTTTGCAGGCAAGATAAAAATCAAGGCATAAAAAAAGCCGAACAGGGCGGTTCGGCATTTTTTGCCAAATTCAGTGCTGCGCATCCACTGCTCAAAAACCCGGATGATTTCCAGTAAATTGCAAATCATCCGGGTTTTTCGTTTTATTCGTAAAATTTCAGCAAAGTCGCATAGTATTCTTCCAGAATTTCAGCCGAACAGTTGAACAATTCGTGCTTTGCTTCAGGAAACTGCTTGAGTCTGACGAATCTGCTTTTCTCGGCAAATTCCGTTTGTCCCGAAACGTCAACCATCGCATCGTTTCCTGACGAACAAAGCAGCACGGGACATTTGATCCTGCCTGCATTTTGCATGAGCTGTTTTTCCGCGTTCAACGCTGCCAAAACCCATGAATAGGTTGCGCCGTTCGTTTGATACTCTGCATTTTTCAGGCGCTGCTTGAACTGATACGAATAGCGCGCCTCGGACAACGCGCAGCTGTTCTTGAAATCAGGCCGTTCGTCGAATCTTTCCTGTCCGATTGCCAGTCGCTTGGCGCGATGAAGAGCTTTTTGCACCAGGCAGAGCGGCCTGGCGACCTTTTTTAACCGCGGCTCAAGTGCCATCCTCATCATCGGCGAGCTCAGCACTGCTTTTTTGAACGTTTCCGGGTATTTTTCCAAATACAGCGCACCGACGCAGCCGCCCATCGAGTGCGCAAACAACATCAAATCAAGCTTTTTTTCCATCATTTTGGAAACCTCATCGGTAAACAATTTCAAGTCTTCGACATACTCGTCAAAATTTCCGACGTAAACCGCATCCTTGTCCGAAACTTCGCGAAAAGACTTCCCGAATCCTCGCTGCTCATAGAAGAACACGGCATATCCCGCATGATAAAAATCGTAAAACAGCTCGTGATACTTGCCAAAAAATTCGCAAAAACCATGCACGAAAACAAGCGCTTTTTTTGGTTTTTCCGGAATCGCACAGTATGCTTGAAGCTTTTTTCCGTCATAGCTGTCAAACGCAAAATCCGTGACGTTTTCTTCAATCCACGGCTTGACTTCCTGCTCCATAAAACGTTCACAGTCCTCGTCCTTGAACGGAACCATCCTTACTTCGTTCAAATCATGTACCCCTTCCAAAGCATCTTTTCGAAACTGAAATTAAAAAATAGTTTCCAAAGGAAATTATACTATGGAATTCGGCTCTTTTTATGTACAGAGTTGGTAAAATGTCGGTAAGGGAATATGCTTTTACGAAAAGTTGCCCACTCGTTGCCGAATCACCAGCGCATCCCCAAACACGCCAAAAAAGCACCCGCCCCCATAGAGCGAGTGCTTTTTCCTTGCGATAATCGAAAATTAACGCTTGGAGAATTGTGAAGCCTTACGAGCTTTCTTAAGACCTGGCTTCTTACGTTCTTTCATACGTGCATCACGTGTCAAAAGACCTGCACGCTTGAGAACGCCACGGAAATCTGGGTCAACTTCGAGCAATGCACGAGCGATACCATGACGTGTAGCGCCTGCTTGGCCGGAGAAACCACCGCCGTTTACGTTTACCAAAACGTCATATTGACCTTTTGTTTCCGTAACAGCAAATGGTTGTACCATAACTTCGCGTAAGTTTGCAAACGGAACATATTCTTCTGCAGGTTTGCCGTTCATCGTGATCTTGCCTGTACCAGGAACTAAGATTACACGAGCGACAGAGTTTTTACGACGGCCTGTGCCGCGATATTGTACTTGTGCCAAAATCGTTTTCCTCCTAGGTTAGATTAAGTTAGTGATATCCAAAACTTCTGGGTTTTGTGCTGCATGCTTGTGATCTGCGCCACGGTATACATGAAGCTTCTTAGCTTGTTGACGGCCAAGGGAACCCTTTGGAAGCATGCCCTTAACGGACAATGCGATAAGCTTTTCCGGATCCTTTTCACGGTAATCACCAGCTGTACGAGCCTTCAAGCCGCCTGGATGGTTTGAGTGATGGTAATAAATCTTGTTCTTGTCTTTACGACCTGTCAAAGCAACCTTTTCAGCATTGACAACGACTACGTAATCGCCTGTATCAACATTTGGTGTAAATGTTGGTTTGTTCTTGCCGCGTAATACGGAAGCCACAACAGCTGACAAACGACCCAAAGGCACGTCTGTTGCGTCTACGACATACCACTTACGTTCTACTTCGCCTGGTTTTGCAATATATGTTGTACGCACGTTAATTTCCTCCATTTGATGTATACATGTTTGACATACAATAAGATTAACGGGGCTTACTGTGGGGCAAACAATACCAAATACTATATTACGATTTTTATTCGATATAGTCAATTGAAATTCTCTTAAAAATTTAAAGAATCTGCAATTTTTCCTTAGTCATAATAGACTTCTTTTAAATACAGTCCGCTGGCAGGCGCCGTTTCGCGACATTCGTTTCGATCCTTGACTTCGTACAATCTCAAAAAATCATGCACCGGGCGTTTGCCGTTGCCGATTTCAAGCAGCGTTGCCACCATGATTCTGACCTGGTTGTACAAGAAGCCGTTGCCGCAAAATTCAAAGATGATTTCGTCGTTTTCCTTGTCTTCTCTGACGGTTGCCTCATAAATCGTGCGAACGTGATTTTTCGTCTGGCTGCCGGAAGCAACAAAGCTTGAAAAATCATGCGTTCCCACCAGATCGGGCATGGCTTCCTTGATTTTTTCAATGTCCAACGGATATTTGTAGTGACCCGTGTAAAAACGCTTGAACGGGTTCGTGAAGCGCCCGCGACTGACACGGTACATGTAGCGCTTGCCATGCGTCGTAAAACGAGCATGGAAGTCGTTTGGAACGATTTCGCATCCGACAACCTCGCAGTCGAGCGGAAGCATTGAATTCAGCCCCTTGAGCATTCCTTCTGCCGGAATGTCATGCGGAAAGTCAAAATGCACGACCTGTCCCAAAGCGTGCACGCCGGCATCCGTTCTGCCGGAGCCGTAAATCGTGATGTAATCAGAATTTTTGCTCATCTTGTTGACGGCAGCCTCAAGTACCGATTGCACGGTTCTTTGATTCGGCTGTACCTGAAAACCGGCAAAATTGGTGCCGTCATAAGCAAGCGTAATCTTGTATCTTCTAGTCATTAAAATTTCCTCAAAATAAATAGCAGAATCGTCACAATCGCAAATAAAATCACCGCAATCGTGTCGATTTTGGTCCAAACCTGCACTCTGTATTTCGTCCGGCCTTCACCTCCGCGATAACCGCGTGCTTCCATTGCCGTCGCAAGTTCTTCCGCACGGTTGAACGAACTGACGAACAGCGGAATCAACAGCGGAATCACGGCCTTGATCCGTTGCATCAGAGTCCCTTCCGAAAAATTGACGCCGCGCGATCTTTGCGCATTCATGATCTTTTCCGTTTCGTCCATCAGAGTCGGCACAAAGCGCAATGCGATCGAAAGCATCAAGGAAATTTCGTATACCGGAACCTTGATGGCCTTGAGCGGCTTCAAAAGCGACTCGATCGCATCGGAAATTTCAAGCGGCGCAGTCGTCAGCGTCAAAAGCGTCGACATGAAAATGATCAAAACGAAGCGACAAAAGACGTAAAAGCCGTTGACAATCCCAAAATGCGTCAGGAACAGCGGACCGAAAGACCAATAGACATGGCCGCCTCTTGTGAAAAACACCTGCAAAAGCACGGTAAAAACGATCAAACCAAGCAAGGGCTTGACGCCTTTGATGAAAAATCCGATGCCAAGGTCGGAAAACTTGACGCACATCAAGACAAATGCCGTAAGCAACAGATACGTCTGCCAGTTGTTGCACAAAAAGATGATTGCCACAAAATAGAAACTGAGCACCAGCTTGCTTCTGGCATCCATTCGGTGAACCAAAGAATCACCGTTGACGTAGCGCCCAAGCAAAAGCTTATTCATCTGCAGAACCCCCTTTTATCCTGTCCGCCAGGATCTGCGCCAATTCTTTTTTCGTCAGCGGAAGAGAATCAAATTTCATCCCGCTTGCCATCAGTTTTTCGGCAAACTTGGTCGTCTGAGGCAGATCGAGATGATGTTCTCTGAGCCATTCAGGTTTTGAAAATAAAGCTTTTGGCGTCGTATCGGCAATCAGTCTGCCATGTTCCAAAACCAGCGCATGGTCGGCATAATCAGCGACATCATTCATCTGGTGCGTTACCAAAATGATCGTCATCCCGTTTTTGTGAAGTCTTGAAAAAAGCCGCATCATTTCCAAACGACCCATGGGATCAAGTCCTGCCGTCGGTTCGTCCAAAACCAAAATTTTCGGCTCCATTGCCAAAATGCCGGCAATCGCCACGCGCCGCATCTGCCCGCCGGAAAGCTCAAACGGAGACTTGTCCAAAACCTCATCGGGAAGATCGACCATTTTGGCCATTCTGACTGCGATTGCTTCTGCCTCCTCGTCTGACTTGCCGAAATTTTTCGGAGCAAACGCAATATCTTTTTTGACCGTTTCTTCAAACAGCTGCGCTTCAGGAAACTGAAAAACGAACCCGACTTCTTTTCTCAAATCGCCGAGCTCCTTGTTTTGCGTTTCCGGCGTAATCTGACGTCCATTGATTTCCAGGAATCCTTCAGTCGGCTTCAGCAAGCCGTTCAAATGCTGCATCAGAGTCGACTTGCCGCTTCCGGTGTGACCGATGACGGCGGTATAGCTTCCGTCTGTTATCTCAAGCGAAACATCCTCCAACGCCTTATGTTCCATCGGCGTGCCCGCCTGATAGCTGTAGCTTAATTTTTCAACGCGGATCGGCATAACCAGTCAACCATCCCTTCTTCATCCAAATATTCATTCGGAACATCGATTCCTTTTTCTTTCAGCTCTTCTTTCAACGCTTCGGGGTACGGCAGATCAAGTCCGATTTTCGTCAGCAGATCACCGCTCGCAAAAATTTTTTCCGGAACGTCATCATCAATGACCCTGCCGTCGTTCAAGACAATGACGCGATCGGCCAGGCTGGCTTCATCGATGTCGTGCGTGATCGAAATAATGGTAAAGTTTTCCTCATCGTTCAGCCGACGCATCAGTCCGACGATGTCTCTTTTTCCTTCCGGATCCAGCATGCTTGTCGATTCGTCAAAAATAATGATCTTCGGTCTGACGGCCAGAACGCCGGCAATCGCCACGCGCTGCTTTTGCCCTCCGGAAAGACGCACGGGCTCGTGTTTTGCAAATGCGGTCATATCGACTGCTTCCAAAACTTCTTTGACGCGCTTTTGCATTTCTGAGCGCGGAATCCCCCTGTTCTCCATGCCAAATGCCACGTCTCCTTCAACGTCCGCGCCAACGAACTGGTTGTCGGGATTTTGGAAAACCATGCCGATGCGTTCTCTGACGTCCCAGACGGTTTCTTCTGTCAAATGCAGTCCGTCGACTTCAATCGACCCGGATTCAGGCATGAGCAGGCCGTCAATGCACCGTGCCAAGGTCGACTTGCCGCTTCCGTTGTGGCCGATCAGTGCGACCCATTGGCCTGCTTCAATTTCTAAATTAACGTTATCCAGTGTTTTTCTTTCCTCTTCAGCTGAATATGAAAATGTCAGATTTTTAATTTTAATTATTGAGCTCAATCTGTTTCCCCGCTCTCATCATGTTAAAAATATCATACCACATTTTACAAAAAAAAAAGCCGTGTCGCAAATTGTCAACTTGCGGACACGACGATTTCTAGATTGCCTGTTCATCGATCCAGGCCTGATAAAAAGTTTCTTCTTCTTCGGTAATGCATGGCTTGTAGGCATTCAATTCAAACTGCGCCTGATCATATCTTCGCCAAAGAATCGTGCTCAAAAAAGTCAGTCCCAGTCTGTAATCGTGAGCTTTCTTTTGATTCATCCGTGCGATTTTTTCCTGCAGATCAGCAAAGAGCGCAAGCGCACGGTCGCGCCGATGCAGGCCGACATTGCATGACAGCCGCAAATATTCGAGTTCGGTACTGTATTTTTCAGAAGAGATCGTATCCATGTAGGCCATGCACTCATCAAAAGTTTCGACCCTGAAAAGGCAATACGCGATCTGAAGCTCGTCAATCGGCCTGAAATCCAAGATTCTGGTATCAGCCAGCGAGATGATCGTCTTGTAAATACCGAGCAATTGTGACGCCGCCAGGAGATAGACCGCTTGTTTGCGCCGTTTGACAACCTTTAATCGGTAAGAAATCTTTCCTGCTGCAAAATACAGTGCAAAAAAAGCGCAGGCACCGGCAAAAACCAAATTATTCCAAGCAAAATCGCAAACGCTGCTAATCAAAACAATGGTTGTCAGCACCAGTGACAAAATGCTTCTTCGCAAGCAGGCGTTAAAACGACCGATGATTTCATTTTCAATAAATTTTTCGACCGTCGAATCAACGACGTAATGAACGTTTTTTATCAGACGCGAAGAAACGGCTTCAAATGAGCGTTCTTTTTGTTCATGTCTTGAATCATTTTTTAACATGAGCCATGTCAGACAAGCCCCGCATCCCCAGACCAAAGAGAGACAAAAAAGCAGCAGCGCACCGCTTAAGAAATCTTCTTCCGTCATGAAATAAAGCAGCAAGCTTATCGAAAGCATCAGCCATGATGCGGTCTCAAACAAGTTTCTCAAAAGCAGACTATGTATCCACTCGTTCCAGCTGTCGAAGCTTTTTTCAGGCATCACCAAGACGGTAATCTGCCATAGATAAAAAAGCATCGCAAAAATCCCGGCAATTGCATAAATCATGGAAAATTTCGATTCATAGAGTTTGGTCTTGTATATATATGCATTAAAGAACAGGAAAACGCTCCAAAAACTTGCCAATATGATCGTCATCCCGCGCCAAATTTTGATTTTCATTTAAACATTTTCAAGAATAACAAAATTATTCGTTCCTTTCGTACAAAACAATAGAGAATTGGCAATATTATGTTTCATTGTACAAAAATTATTTGAAGTTTACTAGAAAAACTCACGATAAAAAACCAACTTTCCTACATGAACCAAACACAACTAAAAAAGGCTTGGACGTCATCTCCAAGCCAAAAAAAAATCACTTTTTACAATGAAGGTTTCACAGGTTCCGCAACCTGCTACTTAGGACTAGACTCGGATTTTAACCCAACATCGTAACGCCCAGTTATCATTGTAAAAGTGACAATTTTTTTATCTGATTGCTATTGAATTAGTCAACTAATTCAAGCACAGCCATCTTTGCAGCATCGCCGCGGCGAGCATCCATCTTGATGATGCGTGTGTAACCACCGTTACGGTTTTCGAAACGAGGTGCAACATCGTCAAAAAGTTTTTGCAAAGCAGTTTGAACAACGACCTTGTCTTCTTCTTCCTTAACGTCTGCAATAACATTCATCATGAATGCAGCTGCACGACGACGTGAAGCGAGATCGCCCTTCTTGCCTAATGTGATCATCTTGTCAGCAAACTTGCGTACTTCTTTAGCACGAGTTTCTGTTGTAACAATACGACCATTAACGATCAAATCAGTTGTCAAGTTGCGTAACATTGATTTGCGGTGTGCGCTTGTGCGTCCTAATTTGCGGTAAGCCATGAACAGATTCCCTCCCTTAATTAAAAAATATTAGTCATCATGACGTAATGATAAACCAAGATCTGCCAACTTAGCCTTGACTTCTTCCAATGACTTGCGGCCCAGATTACGAACCTTCATCATGTCAGATTCAGACTTGTTTGTCAAAGCCTGCACGGTATTGATGCTTGCACGCTTCAAACAGTTGTATGAACGAACGGACAAATCGAGTTCCTCAATTGTCATTTCGAGCATTTTTTCTTTGTGCGTTTCTTCTTTTTCGACCATGATTTCAGCATTCTTAGCTTCATCTGTCAAATTAACGAATAACGCCAAATGCTCCGTTAAGATCTTAGCGGACAGACTAATTGCTTCGCTAGGCGTGATTGAGCCGTTAGTCCATACGTCTAATGTTAATTTGTCATAATCATTTTTTTGACCAACACGTGTTTTTTCTACTTGGTAGTTGACACGTTCGATCGGGGTATAAATCGAGTCGATTGCTAATACGCCGATTGGCATATCATCTGCCTTAGCCTTGTTTTCGTTTGCGGAAACGTAGCCACGACCTTTGTTTGCAGTCATCCGTGCATGGAATGAAGCACCATCAGCAACCGTGCAGATGTAAAGATCCGGATTGAGGATTTCAACATCGCTGTTCGTGCTGATATCGCCGGCAGTAACTTCCTTAGGTCCAACAATATCGAATTCCAATGATTGTGGTTCTTCGGAGTTGAGTTTCAATGCAACTTTCTTGAGATTCAAAATGATTTCAGTCACGTCTTCAAGCACACCTTTTACAGTGGAGAATTCGTGCAAAACGCCATCAATTTGAACGTCTGTGATAGCAGCACCTGGTAATGAAGAAAGCAGGATACGACGAAGCGAATTGCCTAATGTCGTACCATAGCCACGTTCAAGCGGTTCAATGACAAACTTGCCATGGTTATTGCTTTCTTCAATTTTGTGAATTTTTGGTTTTTCAAATTCGATCATTCTTATCTTTACCCCTTTCAAAACGTAACGTGTAATCTGGCGAAAACATTATGAAGTGTACCCTCAAAATGAATACTGATCCACATTAAACACGACGGCGTTTTGGAGGACGGCATCCGTTATGAGGCACTGGTGTAACATCCTTGATAGATGTAACTTCAAGACCTGTTGCTTGAAGCGCACGAATTGCTGCTTCACGACCGGAACCAGGACCTTTGACTGCGACTTCAACGTTCTTCATACCATGATCCATTGCGCCCTTAGCAGCTGCTTCAGCTGCCATTTGTGCGGCAAACGGTGTGGACTTACGTGAACCCTTGAAGCCTAATGCACCTGCAGATGACCATGCAACAGCGTTACCATGAACGTCTGTGATCATAACAAGTGTGTTATTGAATGTGGAATGAATATGTGCAACACCGCTTTCGATATTCTTCTTGACACGGCGCTTGCGAGCTTTCTTTACTGCCATGAAATAGCTAACCTCCTTACTCTAGATTATTTCTTCTTACCGGCAATAGTTACCTTAGGACCTTTGCATGTACGTGCATTGTTCTTCGTGTTTTGTCCACGAGATGGCAAATGACGACGATGGCGAAGGCCGCGGTATGAGCCGATTTCAGAAAGACGCTTGATGTTGAGGGATACTTCACGACGAAGGTCACCTTCTACCTTGTAGTTGTCAACAACTGCACGGATCTTGTCTTCTTGATCAGAAGTCAAATCACGAACACGAACATCTTCTGAAACACCTGCTTCTGCCAGGATATTCTTAGCAGTAGTATCACCGATACCGTAGATGTATGTTAAGCCGATTACGATACGCTTGTCACGTGGTAAATCGACACCTGCAATACGAGCCATTTATTTTCACCTCCTTAAATTATTAGCCTTGACGTTGTTTGTGCTTAGGATTGTCACAAATAACCATAACGCGACCCTTGCGCTTGATTACTTTGCAATGTTCGCACATCGGTTTAACTGATGGTCTTACTTTCATTAATCATACCTCCTGAATAGTTTCGAAGTACAATCTATTTAAAGCGATAGGTAATGCGACCCTTAGTCAAATCGTAAGGGGACATTTCAACCGTAACCCTGTCACCTGGTAAAATACGAATGTAGTGCATGCGAATCTTGCCAGAAACGTGAGCAAGAATCTCGTGTCCGTTTTCGAGTTCAACTTTAAACATCGCATTGGGCAACGTTTCTTTAATCGTACCCTCAATTTCAATCACATCATCTTTCGCCACGCAAAAGTACCTCCTTAAATTTTGGTTTTAAAACTTTACACGTCAAAATGTGAGAAGCTTTTTTGGAGTCCCACCTTTTTCCGCAGGGCAATTCCCAAATTTGGGCAAACTGCACCTATTGAAAAGATAAACCTGAATTATCATATCACAATAGACTTGTGGTTGCAAGCACTACTGCAAAAAAATAACAATTCAGGTTCTTTTGAAAAATTTATTTGATTTGGTCCAAAATTTCCTTGATGTCAGCGAAGACCTTGTCGATATCCTGGTTGCCGTTTACTTCATGAAGCAGGCCTTGTTTCTTGTAAAAATCAAGCAATGGCGTGTTCATCTTGATGTTAACGTCAAGACGATTCTTGACCGTTTCAGGTTTGTCGTCTTCTCTTTGGAAGAATTCGTGACCGCCGCAACGATCGCAAGTACCTTCAACTTTTGTCGGGTTGAAAACCTTGTGATAAGTTGCACCGCAATCGCGACAGATGTAGCGACCTGTCAAACGTTCCATCAATGATTCAGGATCAACGTGAATGTTGATGACGCAACTGAGCGACTTGCCAAGTTCCTTGCCGAATTCATCCAAAGCTTCTGCTTGAGCCATGTTGCGCGGAAAGCCGTCCAACATATAGCCGTCATTCACGTCATCTTTTGCCAAACGTTCCTTAACGATACCATTCGTAACTTCATCAGGAACAAGTTCGCCCTTATCAATAAACTTCTTAGCCTCAAGGCCCATCGGCGTACCGTTCTTCATTGCGGCGCGGAAAATATCACCTGTTGAAATGTGCGGAATCTTGTATTCATCCACGATTTTTTCAGCTTGAGTTCCCTTGCCGGCGCCAGGAAGACCCATCAACATAAGATTTAATGCCATGACAATTTCTCCTTTATTATTCAATGTCCTACTCGTTCATTATACCTTAAATATCCGTTCAATAGTAGGAAAAATAATGCTGCCGCTTAAAAATGCAGCGCGTTGAAAGCTCTGCATTTCATAAAAAAAGAAGCCGGGAAAACCCGACTTCTCATCTAGCAGCGTTAGGCTTCGTCACGAATGAAACCAACATATTCACGCTTCATCATCATACCTTGTAATTGACGCATTGTTTCGAGGGTAACCCCGACAACAATCAGCAGACTCGTACCACCTAATCCGATCGACTCATCCAAGCCCCAAACGGAGGATGCAATCAATGGGATCAAGGAAACAAGCCCCAAGAATAATGAACCAACGGAACTCAAACGCATTAAGAGACCTGATACATACTTCTCCGTTTCCTTGCCCGGCCAGACAGAAGGAATATAACTGCCTTGCTTTTGCAAGTTTTCAGCCAATTTTTCAGGGTTGACCTGAACAAAGGCATAGAAGAATGTAAACACAATGATCAAAACAGTATACAGAATCATACCTGAAGTCGTCTGCATGTTGAAAAGATTGCTCATCACCTGATACCAAGTATCTTCTGAGTGATTTTGAGTAAAGAGCATCAAAATCGTCTGCGGCGTAGCAATAAATGAACTTGCAAAGATAACCGGAATAACACCGGCAATGTTGATCTTCAACGGAAGATACGAACTCTCTGAAGCTCCTGCAAGACGTCTCGTATATTGAATCGGAATCTTGTAATTAGCCTGTTGGACGTAGGTTACAAACGTTACGATAACCAAGATGACCAATGCAAGAACGACAACATACAAAATTGGCTGCCAGATACTGGAAGCACTCTTGAATTGTTCAACGTAAATCTGATGAACACCAACGGGAACGCGAGCCAAAATACCCGCCATGATAATCATGGAAATTCCGTTGCCAAGACCGCGTTCCGTAATCATGTCACCTAACCAGGTCGTGAACATGGTACCACCAGTCAAAATGATACCGATACTGATATACGTTTTAACACCTGGATGTTGGACCAGATTCAAGCTACTCATGTAGTTGAAACCGGCCGTAATACCGATTGATTGTATAAACGCAAGCACGATCGTTAAATATCTCGTATATTGGTTGAGCTTACGACGACCAACTTCCCCTTGTTTACCCAATTCAACAAATCGCGGAACAATGTCCATTTGCAACAATTGAATAACGATTTGAGCAGTAATATATGGAGAAACTCCCATTGCGAGAATGGAGTAGTTTGTCAAACCGCCACCGCTAAAAGTATTCAAGATACTAATTAACCCTGAAGACGCAACGCTTTGCAAAGCTTTAGCGTTGATCCCAGGGACAGTGATGTAAGTGCCTAAACGAAATACAATCAAGACACCTAAGGTAAATAAGATTTTTTGACGAATCTCTTTTACAGCAAAGGCGTTCTTCATTGTTTTAAGCATTTATTACATCACCTCAGCTGTACCGCCTGCTGCTTCGATGGCTGCTTTGGCAGATGCAGAGAACTTGCTTGCCTTGACAGTAAGCTTCTTTGTCAATTCACCATTGCCCAAAACCTTGATACCATCTTTTTCATCTTTAACAACACGTGTTTCAACCAACAATGCTGGCGTAACTTCCGTGCCGTCTTCAAATTTGTTTAATGTTTCCAAGTTAACAATTGCGTAATCCTTGCGATTTACGTTCTTGAAACCGCGCTTAGGCATACGACGGAACAATGGCATTTGTCCACCTTCAAAACCTACACGCACCTTGCTACGAGCCTTTTGACCTTTTTGGCCACGGCCTGCAGTCTTACCATTGCCGGATGAAGTACCACGACCTACGCGGTTGCGCAATTGACGTGAGCCTTCTGCTGGCTTTAATTCATGTAATTTCATTAGGGTTGGCACCTCCATTCTTCTAAATAATAATTATTTAGCCAATTCAACGTCCACTAAATGATTGATCTTGCGGATCACACCACGCATAGCAGCATTGTCAGGAACAACGACAGAGCTATTGACACGTCCAAGGCCAAGGCCCTTAACGATATCGCGTTGGTTTTGAGGACGTCCGATGACAGAACGAACTAATGTAACTTTCAAGTTAGCCATGAATTTGTCCTCCTTAATTATTCTGCTAAATGCTGTACGGAAACGCCGCGCATTGCAGCAACTTCTTCAGCATCCTTCATTCTTGACAAACCATCCATTGTTGCGCGAACAACGTTGATTGGTGTGTTGGAGCCCAATGATTTACTTGTAACATCAGCAACTCCGGCAAGTTCCATAACGGCACGAACTGCACCGCCGGCTGCAACCCCAGAACCTGCTTCAGCTGGCTTAAGCAAGATGCGGCTACCGCTGTATTGACCGACAACTTCGTGAGGAAGTGTTGTTCCGACCATTGGAACTTTGATCAAGTTCTTACGAGCAGCATCAACAGCCTTGCGAATAGCTTCTGGAACTTCTTGAGCTTTACCTGTACCGAAGCCCACGTGACCGTTGTGGTCGCCAACGATAACCAAAGCTGCAAAACGGAGGCGACGGCCACCTTTAACAACTTTAGTGATACGGTTGATTGCAACGACGCGGTCTTCTAAATCTAATTGAGCTGGATCAATAAAAGTCATAAACGTTATTTCCTCCTTTTCCTAAAAGTCTAAGCCGTTTTCGCGCGCAGCTTCAGCCAAAGCTTGCACACGACCATGATAAAGGTATCCGCCACGGTCAAATACAACTTCTTTGATACCCTTGTCTGCAGCACGCTTAGCAACTACAGCACCAACTGAAGCAGCTTGTTCAGTCTTTGTGCTGCCGCTAACTTCACTGTCTAAAGTAGAGGCACTAACTAGCGTCACACCCGCTACGTCATCAATAACTTGAGCGTAGATGTTTTTGTTTGAACGATAAACATTTAAGCGTGGGCACTCAGCAGTACCAGAGATCTTACCACGGACACGCGTATGACGTTTTTGACGTGTCTTATTCTTGTCTGGTTTTGAAATCACAATTTTCACCTCTTAATTAAAATTAAAACAGCATCATGCTGCAAGATTATTTACCAGTCTTACCTTCCTTACGACGAACAAATTCGCCAACGTAACGAATACCTTTGCCCTTGTAAGGTTCTGGTGCACGAGTTGCACGAATGCGAGCTGCACAATCGCCAACTTCTTCCTTATTGATACCGGAAACGATAATTGAAGTTGCAGATGGTGTTTCATAAGTAATGCCATCTTCTTCTTCAAATTCTACAGGGTGAGAATAGCCAACGTTCAAAACGAGCTTCTTACCTTGCATTTGTGCACGGTAACCAACACCACGAAGTTCAAGTTCCTTCTTGAAACCTTCTGAAACGCCAACAACCATGTTGTGGAAGTTTGCACGCGTTGTACCGTGCAATGATTTAGACTTGTTGTCATCAGATGAACGTTCAAAAGTTACAACGTTGCCTTCAACGTTGATTTTGATCAAATCTGAAAATTCACGAGTTAATTCACCTTTAGGACCCTTGACAGTCACAACGTTGCCGTCTTGCTTGACTTCAACTCCTGCAGGCAATTCAACTGCTTTATAACCAATACGACTCACGGAATGGACACCTCCTTGCGGTTAATTTATATTACCAAACGTAAGCAATTACTTCGCCGCCAATTTTCTTAGCGCGTGCATCTTTGTCTGTCATGACACCTTCAGATGTTGACAGGATAGCGATGCCCAAGCCGTTAAGAACCTTAGGAACAGCGTCTGCTTTAACGTATGAACGCAAGCCTGGCTTAGAGATACGACGAAGGCCAGAAATTACGCGTTCGTTATTTTTACCATATTTCAAGAATACGCGGATGATGCCTTGCTTGTCATCATCGATGTATTCAACATCACGGATAAATCCTTCATTCTTAAGGATTTCAGCGATGTCACGTTTCATCTTTGAAGCAGGAACTTCTACGGATTCGTGCTTTACCATGTTGGCATTGCGAATACGTGTCAAGAAGTCTGCAATTGGATCAGTCATTGCCATGTTGTTTGCCTCCTTTTATAGAATATTTGGATTACCAGCTAGCCTTTTTCATGCCAGGGATTTGACCCTTGTGGGCAAGGTCGCGCAGGCAAACACGGCATAACTTAAATTTACGATATACAGAATGTGGACGACCACAGCGTTCGCAACGTGTGTAAGCTTGTGTCGAGAACTTGGCTGGTCGATGATTTCTTACAACTTGTGACTTTTTAGCCAATGTAATACCCCCTTATTTAGCGAATGGCATTCCGAGTTGTGTCAAAAGTTCGCGTGATTCTTCATCAGTATTGGCTGTCGTAACGATAACGATATCCAAACCGCGTACTTTATTAACATTATCAAAATCAATTTCAGGGAAGATCAATTGTTCACGTACACCCAATGTGTAGTTGCCGCGACCGTCAAAGGCGCGCTTGCTTACACCGTGGAAATCACGCACACGTGGCAATGAAACTGAAACCAACTTGTCTAAGAATTCGTACATACGTTGGCCGCGAAGCGTAACTTTGGCACCGATGGCCATGCCTTCGCGAAGACGGAAACCGGCGATAGACTTCTTAGCACGTGTAATTACAGGCTTTTGACCAGCAATCAGTGTAAGTTCTTCGACAGCTTCATCCAAATTCTTAGCGTTTGCTACAGCATCACCAACACCCATATTGATAACGATCTTATCAACCTTTGGGGCTTGCATGATTGATGTGTAATTGAATTTTTCCATCATTGATGGAACGATTTCTTTATCATATTTTTCTTTTAAACGATTGACCATGAAGAATAGTTCCTCCTTTCTCGACTAATTAGTCTTCTTTATATTCGATAGCATTTCCGGATTTCTTGGAAACACGAACTTTCTTGCCATCAACAACCTTGAAGCCAACACGTGTTGGTTCGTTTGTAGATGGGTCAATGAGCATAACGTTAGAAACATGAATTGGTGCTTCAAATTCAACGATACCGCCATTTGGGTTTGCGTTGTTTGGCTTTTGATGTTTCTTAACGACGTTTACGCCTTTAACGACCACGCGATCCTTGGCAGGCAATACGCGTAATACAACGCCTTCCTTGCCCTTGTCCTTACCGGCGATCACTTTAACTTTGTCATTGCTTTTGATGAACATTCTGCTTGCGCACCTCCTTGCCTGATATACGGTTATTACAATACTTCAGGTGCTAAGGAAACAATCTTCATGAAGTTTCCGTCACGTAATTCACGAGCAACCGGCCCGAAAATACGTGTACCCTTAGGTGACTTATCATCACCGATGATTACAGCGGCATTTTCATCAAACTTGATGTAAGAACCGTCTGCACGGTGTGCACCAGACTTTGTACGAACAACAACAGCCTTGACAACATCGCCTTTTTTGACAACGCCACCTGGTGTTGCTTGTTTAACAGTAGCAACAATAATGTCACCGATATTTGCAGTCTTCACACGAGAACCGCCCAAGATCTTGATAACCAAGATTTCACGAGCACCTGAATTATCAGCGACTTTCAAACGACTTTCTTGTTGGATCACAGTATGTGACCTCCTTTCGCTATTAGATAGATCAGAATACGAATGTTAAGTTGATTATCAGATTAGATAATAACTGCTTTTTCAACGATTTCTAATAAACGGAAACGTTTTGTAGCTGACAATGGGCGTGTTTCCATAATCTTGACGATGTCGCCAACTTTTGCTTCGTTGTTTTCGTCATGTGCCTTGTACTTCTTGGAATACTTGACACGCTTGCCGTAAACTTTGTGGTTAACATAAGTTTCAACAACAACTGTGATTGTTTTATCCATCTTGTCAGAAACGACACGTCCTTGATAGACTTTGCGTTGGTTACGACCTTCACTCATGCGCGATTAGCCTCCTTCTTCGTATTCTTACTTGTTTAATTCTTTTTGACGCAATACTGTCTTGATGCGTGCAATCGACTTGCGAACTTCCTTTAAGCGAGCCGTATTTTCTAATTGACCGGTAGCTAATTGGAAACGCAGGTTGAATAATTCTTCTTTGAATTGCTTTTCTTTTTCAAGCATTTCAGCAGTGGTTAATTCATTAAGTTCATTAATCTTCATTTGATTCGCCACCTACCTCACGTTTTACAAACTTTGTCTTGACTGGGAGTTTGTGTGATGCCAAACGCAATGCTTCACGGGCAATTTCTTCAGAAACGCCGCCGATTTCAAACATAACCTTGCCGCGCTTAACTGGAGCTACCCAACCTTCTGGAGCACCTTTCCCAGAACCCATACGAACACCGATAGCCTTAGCTGTGTAAGACTTGTGAGGGAAAATCTTAATCCAAACTTTCCCACCACGCTTCATATAACGAGTCATTGCAATACGAGCAGCTTCGATTTGACGGTTTGTGATCCAATGTGAATCAAGAGCCTGCAAACCAAATTCGCCGAAAACAACTTCCTTGCCGCCTTTAGCTTCACCACGCATCTTACCGCGGAATTCACGACGGTGCTTTACACGTTTTGGTACTAACATAGATTATTTCCCTCCTTTGCTGTTATCTTTCTTTTCTGGCAAAACTTCGCCACGGTAAATCCATACCTTAACGCCCAATTGGCCGTATGTCGTGCGAGCTTCAACCCATGCATAGTCGATATCAGCACGCAATGTGTGCAATGGAACGGTACCTTCTGAGAAACGTTCGACACGAGACATGTCAGCACCGTTCAAACGACCGGCAACTTGGACCTTGATGCCTTGTGCGCCAGCACGCATCGTACGTTGGATAGCTTGCTTCATGGCACGACGGAAAGCAACACGGTTTTCCAATTGTTGCGCAATGCTTTCGCCAACAAGCTTAGCATCCAAATCAGGCTTCTTGATTTCCACAATGTTGATGTGTACTCGCTTGCCTGTCAAATTGTTCAATTCTTTACGAAGCTTTTCTACTTCAGAACCGCCTTTACCGATTACCATACCTGGCTTAGCTGTATGGATTGAAACGTTAACGCGCTTTGCTGCACGTTCAATTTCAACGGTAGAGACAGAAGCGTCGGCTAACTTCTTTTCAATGTATTTGCGGATGTGCAAATCTTCGTGAAGGTTTGATGCAAAGTCTTTTTCAGCGTACCATTTTGCATCCCAGTCACGAATGATACCAACACGTAACCCTGTAGGATTAATTTTTTGACCCACGCGTTATCCCTCCTTATTTAACAGATACAACAACTGTGATGTGGCTTTTGTGCGCTTGTTGATTGGAGAAGCAGAACCCTTAGCACGAGGACGGAAACGCTTCAATGTTGGTCCTTCGTTTGCATAAGCTTCGCTTACATACAAATCTTCAACATCCAAATCAAAGTTGTTTTCTGCGTTCGCAATTGCAGATTTCAATACTTTTTCAACTAAGAAAGCACCGGATCTTGGTGTGAACTTCAAGATGCCCAATGCTTCAGCAACACTCTTACCGCGAATAAGATCGATCACAAGACGTGCTTTACGTGCAGGGATTCGAACTGTCTTGGCAGTTGCTTTTGCTGATGTTACTTGTTCAGCCATTTTTTATCCTCCCTTGATTACTTGCCTGTCTTCTTATCGTCTGCTGCATGGCCGTGGAACGTACGGGTTGGAACGAATTCACCCAATTTATGTCCTACCATATCTTCTTGAATGTAAACTGGAACATGCTTACGTCCATCATACACAGCAATTGTGTAGCCAATGAAGCTAGGGAAGATCGTGGAACGACGTGACCATGTCTTGATAACTGACTTCTTTTCTTGATCAGCTTGTGCTTCAACCTTCTTCATCAAATGTTCATCGACGAAAGGTCCTTTTTTCAAACTACGACTCAAAGTATGTCCTCCTTTCGGAACATTAACCGCCTTTATGCGGCATGGAGATTATTTCTTGTTGCGACCGCGAACGATCAACTTGTTAGAACGAGCTTTCTTGGAACGAGTCTTGTTGCCGGCTGTCTTCTTGCCCCATGGAGACATAGGAGATGGACGACCAACAGGAGCTTTACCTTCACCACCACCGTGTGGGTGATCGTTAGGGTTCATTACGGAACCGCGAGATTGTGGACGCTTGCCCATCCAACGGGAACGACCAGCTTTACCGATATTGATCAATTCGTGTTGTTCATTGCCAACAGCACCGATCGTTGCACGGCATGTTACGAGGATCATACGAACTTCGCCGGATGTAAGACGAACGATTGCGTACTTGCCTTCCTTACCAAGCAATTGTGCTGACGTACCGGCTGAACGAACCAATTGACCGCCCTTGCCAGGCTTAAGTTCGATGTTGTGAATAACGGTACCGACAGGGATGTTTGCCAATGGCAAAGCATTACCTACCTTGATATCAGCTTCTGTACCGGATTGGATTTCTTGGCCAACTTTAAGGCCCTTAGGTGCAAGGATGTATGATTTAACACCATCAGCGTAAACAACCAATGCAATGTTAGCTGAACGGTTTGGATCATATTCGATTGCTTTAACTGTTGCAGGAACATCATCTTTAATACGCTTGAAGTCGATCAAACGATATTGACGCTTATGGCCACCGCCACGGTGACGCACTGTGATATGACCGTAAGAGTTACGACCTGCAGTCTTGCTCTTCTTGGCAAGCAATGACTTTTCTGGCGTAGTCTTTGTGATTTCAGCGAAATCTGAACCAGTCATGTTGCGACGACCGTTAGAGGTTGGTTTGAATTTCTTGATTCCCACTATATTTCCCTCCTATTAATTATTTTATTCTTCGTCGAATAATTTGATTTCATTTGATTCGGCAGTCAAAGTAACGATAGCCTTACGACGCTTCTTTGTGTAGCCTTCGTAGCGACCCATGCGCTTCTTTTTGCCTTTAACGTTCATAACGTTGATCTTAGCAACTTTAACGTCAAAGATGTCTTCAACAGCAGCTTTGACTTGCGTCTTCGTTGCGCGTGTATCAACGTCAAACGTGTAACGCTTGTTGTCCAATTCAGACATTGATGCTTCTGTGATAACTGGACGTAAAATTACATCACGTGATTCCATTATGCAAGAACCTCCTCTACTTGAGAAAGAGCTCCCTTTGTGATGACCAACTTGTCGTTGTTAACAACATCCAATACGTTCAAGCCCTTAGCTGGGATAACTGTAACGTTGGCCAAGTTGCGAGCAGCCAATGCAGCTGTCTTGTTGTCATCTTCAAGAACTACTAAAACTTTGGATTTAACGTCTAAGTTGTTCAAAACTTCTGCAAAAGCCTTTGTCTTTGGTGCTTCAAATGTCAAAGCATCAACAACAACCAAGCTGTTGTCCAAGACCTTTTGAGAAAGGACGGACTTGATTGCCAAACGACGAACCTTGCGTGGAAGCTTGTATGCGTATGAGCGTGGTGTAGGACCGAAAACAGTACCACCACCAACCCATTGTGGTGAACGGATGGAGCCTTGACGAGCACGACCTGTACCCTTTTGACGCCATGGCTTCTTGCCACCGCCGCGAACAGCGCTTCTGTTCTTGACAGCGTGTGTGCCTTGACGCAATGATGCGCGTTGCATGATAACTGCGTCGAAGACAACATTGTTATTTGGTTCGATACCGAAAACTGCATCGTTCAATTGAACGTCACCGTTTTGTGTACCATCTTGCTTAAATAATGCTACTGTAGGCATGTGTATTTTTCCTCCCTTCCTCTAATTATTTAACCGTACTCTTGATTGTAACGTATGACTTGTTTGCGCCAGGAACGTTACCCTTGATCAAAAGAACGCCATTTTCCGTATCAGCTTTAACGATGTCCAAGTTTTGGATCGTAACTCTCTTGCCACCCATACGTCCTGGTAACATCTTACCTTTCATAACACGGTTAATGATAACACCCATTGAACCGGGACGACGATGGTAACGAGAACCGTGAGCCATAGGTCCACGACTTTGTCCCCAACGTTTGATGTTGCCTTGGAAACCATGTCCTTTGGACGTACCTGTTACGTCTACGATGTCGCCTGCTTCGAAGAGATCTGCCTTAACTTCGTCACCGACTTTGTAATCTCCCTGCACATCGCGGATTTCACGAACGAAGCGCTTAGGAGCAGTTTTTGCTTTATCTGCATGACCTTTAGCAGGTTTGTTGACGTTCACTGCGCGTTGATCGTCGAAGCCCAATTGGATTGCGTTGTAGCCGTCGTTTTCGACCGTCTTGACTTGCAATACCACGTTTGTACCAACTTCAACAACCGTTACAGGAACTAATTCACCATTTTCAGTGAAGACTTGCGTCATACCTACTTTTTTTCCTAAGATTCCTTTAGTGGTCATGAGTACACCTCCAATTATTTGAATTTATATATTATAATTTGATTTCGATATCTACGCCTGATGGCAAGTCGAGCTTCATCAATGAGTCAACTGTCTTTGGCGTTGGATTTACGATATCGATCAAACGCTTGTGTGTGCGCATTTCGAATTGTTCACGAGAATCTTTGTGCTTGTGTGGTGAACGGATAACCGTATATAATGTGCGTTCCGTTGGCAACGGAATAGGACCGGAAATTTGAGCACCTGTTCTCTTTGCTGTTTCAACAATCTTATCAGCAGATTGATCTAAAATGCGATGTTCGTATGCCTTCAAACGAATACGAATCTTTTGTTTTGCCATTGTGTTACCTCCCTCGTCTATTTTAAAAACAAGACTAGCTCCGTGAAAATTACCGACACACCTGTGGCAAAGCGGCCGGGTGTGTCGCAACCTTTCACATCATAGCTCATTTCAAAAGTTAAACAACTAAATTTGCACCTGTCCCTTGCACAGGTACCTTTCTATGGTATTACAAACAAAACTGAAAAGCAAGCAAAAATTCTATTTTTCATAACTTTTTTTACGCATGGACTCTTGATCAAATTAAACGTATAATATAGGAAAAAAGCTGCGAGGTATTTCAATGAAAGCTTTACTTGTCATCGACTACACTAACGACTTCATTGCCCCAAACGGTGCATTGACTTGCGGAGATCCAGGGAGAAAAATCGACGACCGCATCAAAGAACTTGCGGACTCTTTTTTAAAGAACGGCGATTATGTCATCTTCCCGACGGACACTCATCAAAAAAACGACCCGTACCATCCGGAAACAAAACTGTCCCCGCCACATAACATCAAGGGCACGAGCGGTCATGACCTTTATGGAAAAACGGCCGAGTGGTTCAATGCCCACAAGGATTCGGATTTTGTCTATCAATTTGATAAAAATCGCTATTCCAGTTTCCAAAACACTAATCTGGACAACTACTTGCGCTCGCGCGGAATCACCGAACTTTGGCTCAGCGGTGTTTGCACCGACATCTGCGTACTCCACACGGCAATTGCTGCCTACAACCTCAATTATTCTTTGACGATTCCCAAAGATGCCGTTGCAAGCTTTGATCAGACCGGTCATGAATGGGCAATGAATCATTTTAAAAACTGTCTCGGAGCAACGATCGTCTGATCTGCCAAATACAGTGCTCAGCCTTCTTTCTACACATATAGAAAAGATTATGCAAAACAAACAGGCAGGAAAAAACTCTGTCTCAAATTGAAAAACCGGATGATTTGCAATTGATTGCAAATCTGATCCGGTTTTTTGTGTATGCATGACAATCGCCTTCCATGATGGAAATAACCCAAAATAGTTTGGCGATAAATTTGACTGAGAGCTTGGCATGCTGATTTATCAGGTGCTGCATTTGGCAAAAGACCTGCCGTTTACGGACACACCGATGAAAATGGGCCTTCTGTCCGTAAATGGCCTGCTCCAAAAATGGCACTTCGTCCGTAAATTTGCATGAGATTTTGACCAGATTGGTTGAGCAGCACTGTATTTAAAAAAGCCGGACATAGTACAGCCTTCGTTCGGCATTTCATTTAATTCAAGAGAGAAACGGGACTTTTTTCCCAGCCTCTTTTTAGCAATACTGATTTTTAGGGTTGGTCATCGTATTTTTTGATTTTTCATAGTAAAAGGCAAAACGTTGTTGAATCGCTTCCTTTTTTATTTCGTTTTTGATGCCCAACGTTTCACAAGTTGAAATTACGTCTTCTTTGGTACATCCAAGTTCTCCGTGAAGGATGTTGAATAAAGCCTCATCAACGATTTTGACCGATTTCAATCTTTTCTTCAGCGTTCGCAGGCACTGTCTTTTGTTTTTAACGAATTTTTTCTCACGTTCGCTGAGATAATCACGACAGTTTCCGTCAACGACTCCGTTTTGACAAAAAACGGTCATCATCTGTTCAAAGTCGATTCCCTTTGTCAGGCATTCTTGGAAGAGTTCTTTTTCAAGTCGTTTGAGCGTGTACCCCTGCTTATTGTTGCTCTCAAAAACAAGCCTCCGTAAATGATCAATCGCATTCAGATTGCCTAAGACAAAGTTAAACGTCCTTTTGTCATCAATAATCTTTATGAAAAATTCATCTCTGCATTTTCCATAAATCTTCAAATCATAAAGGAAATCACCATCATCCATGATCATTTTGATTCTTTCAGGATAAATCACGCTGTCAAGCTGAAAGTTTTTCTTTTGATAATTGACCAAAACGAAGTTCGCAACGGTAACCACGCCGCCCTTATAAGCATAAATCACCTTGATATAGTAATGAATCCCGTCAAAAGGAAGCTTGCAGACAAGTCTGTTTTTATCAATGACGATCGTTTTTTCTTCAGGAATCTGATTGTCGCCAAATAATGCGACCACGCCTGCGTCATCCGGAATAATATAGTAGACGTCAGTTTCATTAAGTCCTAATTCGTCAATCAAAAAACCATTTACGCAATTTTTCAATTCACCCAAGCTGTCGGAAAACGAAAAATCATGGATGCTGACCAGCTTCTGCAAAGGCGTCGACAAGGGATTGACCAAATTTTGCGGAAAAACGTTGCGAAAACAATCCTGAACCTTAAATCCTTTAAAGCGCTTTTCTTCAAGATAGTTATCTTCCAAATCTTCAAATGGAGAAAATGTAAACAAGTGATTATCGTTTCTTATCAAAGGACTGGGGGCCAATTCAACGTACCCTTGATTGATGCACCACTTTTCAAACGATTCGTTAAACAAATCTATGCCTCCTCAATCATTTTGCCAATTCTTTCTGATATTTGATAGATGCTTTCAATATCGTCTTCTGCAAACATGATTAAACACAACAGATCAGAATTTCCAGTTGCGCCTTTCTTTGATGAGCTTCCGTACTGGATGCACTTGAATCTTGCTCCAAGCAGTTTTCCCATATTTTCGGGAATTGCCGTATGGTTGGCATATATTCCGACAACTGCTGCGGCTTGCTTTGGCTGCGGGATTTGCTTCATTTTCAAATATTGTTTTCCGTTTTTCAACTCCCAGTAGGTTTTGCGATAGTCCTGGCCA
The DNA here is from genome assembly GCF_000224985.1 of Ligilactobacillus ruminis ATCC 27782. Lineage (NCBI taxonomy): Bacteria > Bacillati > Bacillota > Bacilli > Lactobacillales > Lactobacillaceae > Ligilactobacillus > Ligilactobacillus ruminis. Next base: position 302,802 of record NC_015975.1, on the reverse strand, counting down.
AAAGCTAGTTCCACTATTTCCGGAATATGCCATCCCCCCAAGCGCGCTCCGACTTCACAAAACGTCAGCGCATCCGTGACGGAATTATAGAACCATTCCATATGAAACGCAATCGTTCCCTTACCGTTGGTCAATATTTTTAAAACTTCTGCGGTATCTTCTTTCAATCTTGATATTAATGAAGGATTTTTCCAATAATTCTCATTCGTGTGGATTATCGTGTATCTTTCAATATCGCAATTTGAAACCTTGTTCGAATATTGATTGGAGAAGAATTGAATCAATTCGTCCTGATAAAAAACGCCGTCACAAGTAAACATTACATCATAATCAACCGCTTCTTCCAAAATAAGCTCGTCATCCGCCACAAGATTTGCCCTTGTCCGTTCAAACTCAAACTGATTCGTATAAAAATCGACCCCAAGCGACGCCTCTGCTCTTCTCGGCTTGATTACGCCCTTTTCCGGAACTTTTTCAGCTGAAATTTCCGGTGTCATCGCAACAAAATCAGGTTGCTCGATTTTTCCTTGAAGCACGGAACGCATATAATATTTGTCCTTAAACAATGCCAAAGTCGGCTTGTTTTTTTCGCCAAAAAAATAATCATTGATTACGTCGATCCATTCAATATCATTTTCCTTGAGCGTAAAAACTTCATCAAAATCCGAAAACTTTTCAACCAGATCTTGGACAATCCTGAAAACGTGTTTGAAATCTATGCTTTCTGCAATTTCGATCTTTTCTTTCAAAAAGCCAAGTTTCAAGTACCTCTCAAAAGCATTGGCCGTCGTGATGACATATCCGTCAAAATCAGGATCAAACCCGATTGTAGTCGGTGAATACGGATAAACAAATATTTTCACTTTTTATCTTCCTCTTCATAAGCACTGCTAAAATCAACCCACTCGTTGATTTTCCTTAACTCTTGCAAAATTCCATCAGTCGTTTTACCAAATACGGAGACGGCAGCAATCGCGTCAACGCTTGAATGTCCGTAATCGTATTTTCTGCCCGTACGTCCATAAATATAGTAATCATATGCATTTTTTGAAGGCACGTCAAACAACGATTGAGGCGGAAGCTTTGTTAGCACCCCTTTTCCCGGTGCCGTTAAAACAAAACCGCAGCGTCTTTTCGAAAGTTTTTCATCAATTTCTTTCAATAATTCATTTGAAGAATCATGACCCGTCATGTGTTCCAACAAAATTTTGTCAGGATCTATTCCTAAATTGTACACGAACTCTTGATTGATCCTTCCACCGCCGATTCTTGATCCGACTTCAAGAAAAGTTGCTTTTTTCCCATCATGAAATGCTTCCAAATGGACGATTGTGCTTTGGGGCGTTGGCATCGCACGCAAAACGTCTTCAGTCAGTTTTTTCAAATCCAAGGCGATTTTTGATGTCTGCTCAATCTGAATGCTTGCAATCGATTTTTGATCCTGATAACAGAGCGGAGTATTGAAGTACTTTGAAACGACCGAATATTTGATTTCGTTATCCAAAACCAACGCGTCAATGTGGTAGACATCGCCTTCGACAAAGGTTTGCGCGATATAATTCGAAAGGTCGGCCTTACTGGTCAAATCACCCAAGTCATCAGTTTTTTTGATTACGAACGTATCTACCGATCCGGCTCCAAAACGCGGTTTTAAAACCACTGGAAATTTATCTTCCAGTTTCAAAACGTCCTCGATTCCTTCAACTTTAAACGTCTGCGGAACGTTTAGCGACAATTCGCTCGAACAAAGCGTTTCATACATCGTCCATTTATCGCGAAAGGCTTTTGCGCTTTTAACGCTCTGACCATTGATTCCCAATTCTTCACGCAACCGAGCTGCAGGCAGAATCATCTCTTCCGTGTATGCGAAAACAACGTCAATCTTATTTTCGCGATTGATTTTAAGCCCGTTCCAAATAACGTTGTCATCAGTAAATGCTTCAATTGACTTCACTTGGCAAAATTCATCCTGATTATTCAATTTCAGCATCTTATTCATGTTGTTTTCATATTTTGTTTGAGTCAGAATCGTAACCCGCTCGCTTTTGAGTCCGTCCAACCACCCACAAAGATTCATATACCCTTCTCTTAACGGTGAAATTATTAAAACATGCATTGTATATCCCCCTACTCTATATTTTTTATGCTGATTCTGTTTTTCAGTATGATCCAAAGAAGATTCATGCTTGATAGTCCAAGCGCGACAACTACCAATAACCACTTCCATGAAAAAGCAAGCAGATGCCCAAACAAAAATGATGCGATCGGCAAAGCCAGATTGGCAATCAAATACGTCGTTGAAAAAGTTTTGCCGATATATTTTTGCTCAACGTGCGTTTGGATCAAACTTTGAAGCGCAATATTATACCTTGTTATGATTGCGGCCAAAAAAAACATTGCCAAAATGAGCGCTGGAGCTGAAACGGCAAACAACAGCACCATGATCAACCCACACGAAATGACCAAGCCGAGTCGTTCAACCCTTAGCGAAGTATCCAGCTTGATTTTTTTGATCGACAAAGCACCGATTATGCCTCCAACAGCCTGACATGAAATTGCAACACCGTAAACGGAAGCATTATGCAAGATTTTGGTCGTAAAATAAGGCAGCCAAACATTGATTCCCGACAGGAAAAAATTAAGAATGAATCCTGACAAGGCCATAAACAGCAACGGTCCGCTGTTTTTAATCAATTTTATGGTTCCGAGATACCCGTTCGAATTTCCGGCCGTTTTTACACTATCGGCTTTCCGCAAACCAACCATCAACAAGGCACACAAAACAAACGATAATCCGTTTAAAAGCAACGCGCCTTCCAAGCCGATAATCTTTTTTGCAAAAAGCCACGTTGCTGCTGGCGGAATCAAAACCGTACAAAGCTGAGATGCAAAAGTTATGCTTCGATTGAATGCAACTATTCGTGTCTTCTCAACGCTGATTGACGTGATGGTTTTAAAAAGCGGCGAACTGAGATAGCTGCCGATGTTCAAAAGAAATACCAGCAAATAGACCGTCAGTGGTTTGCCAATCAGCTGTTTCTGCTCTAAAAATGCAATGCCGCATACCAAAGAAGATACTGCATTTATCATAATCAAAACCCGCAGCCTAAATGAGCTGTCCGCTAAGTATCCGCCAATAAATGAACAAATCGCTGCTGCAAGCGTCGTGAATGCCATTGTATTCCCCAATATTCTGGCTGAACCAAATATCTGGACAACCCACAAATCAATCACTGCGTTAAAAAATAATGTCCCGGCCGTCGAAATTGTTTTCGACGACAGCAATGCTTTTTCCACCATATCACCTTCAAGAACAAAAAATTCCTTTAAATTAATAATACTCTCACAATTATATCACCTTTTACTTATTTTACAATCGATAAATAATTTGTTTATTGAATAATGTTCACTAAAGACAAGTAAGCGGTCGTTAAAACAGCGGTGTGTACACAAATAGCCCGAGATAGTATTATTATCTCAGGTTATTGCGTATGCATCGTTTTTATTTTCTTATTTATGAGGTAAGATCGATGTTCCATGGGAGAAGTTGGCGGAACCTTTCAGGATCAAATACCTCAATGTTGGTAATCTCCGTTAATACTTTTCTCAAGTATTTTTCAGGATCCAACTGATTAAGTTTGGCCGTATATATCAGCGACAACGCAACGGCATTAGCCCTTGCGCCTTCAAAAGTTGACGAAAACAGCCAGTTTTTTCTCCCCATCACGCTCTCTTTGACAGCACGTTCTGCGCTGTTGTTGGACAATTCAAAATATCCTTTTTCAAAGATGTTCAGAATATGCTTTTCTTGACCCAGGGCGTAGTTTTTGGCTCTTCCCAATGCTGACTTGGCAGATGCGGTAACTGAAGCTATCTTGGAAAATACCCGCTTGACTACAGGAAGGAGTTTTCTTCTTCGATAGTTCAAGCGTTCGTCATCATTGAATTTGGTTGAGAGTTTTCTTTCCAATTCAAAGACTTCATCGATGTCTTTGACTATTTCTCCGCTAAAAGATTTTGAGGCTTTGTAGCTGCTGTTTTTCAAAGAATCGACAAAATAGCGACGAACATGAGCCAGGCACCCCAGGTGTCTGGTCCTGTCGAGAAAATTATATCCGGCATAGCCGTCAGTTTGGACATAACCATTAAAATCGCTCAACAATTTCTTGGCAGTATCGGATGATCTTCCGTCACTGTGAGTAAATGCGGCAATATTTTTTTCTTCAAATTTTCCACTTGTGACAACCCAATAATAAGTGTTTGCTTTTTCTGAAGCCAAAGTATTATAAGGTGTTTCATCCACATGAAGAAATCGCTGCCTTTTCAGCTCTTTCAATAAAAGATCATACAGCGGCGAAAGCTGATTGTTGAAGACGTCGATCATCCATTTTGACATTTGTTGACGAGTCAACGGCAATCCCCTAAGCTTCCACATTGCCTCCTGGCGATAGCAAGGAACTTTGTAGACGTACTTCATCGCGGCAATATGCGCAATGATCGAAGGAGATCCTGTCTTACTGTGACTGATGAGCGAACGGGGCATCGGAGCTTTTGAAATCTTCGAATGATCATCCGAAGAACATTCAGGGCACTTGTATACTGCCTGATGATGTTCGATAAGCCTGAGTTTTGCCGGTACGAACTTCACCTCTTCACGAATCTTAGGATTCGCGACCTGAACGAGACGGGCACAACACTTAGGGCAGGAACATTTTTCATCAGGCATCACATGATTCACAATTTCGACCGGAATTTTTGAAGTATCAATCTTCCGGTTTTTTTTGCGAATCTTTTTGGTATACGATTTTACCGAAGCCTCTTTGGAATCTTCAGTCTTTTCGCTTTGTTCTTCTTCCAGATCAAACAGGTCTAATTGTCTGTCATCTTCTTGAAGACGGCGCGTTTTTTCAGTTTTTTTTCCAAAAAGTTTGCTTGTCAGAAAAGCAATTCGTTCATTCAGTTCAGCGACTTGTTGTTCCAGCTCTTTGATACGCTTATCTTTTTCGTCCATCTCGTTCACCTCCGTTCCGTATGCATGAATTGAATTATACATGAAAACTCCTGCCAAATCCATATAAAAATGTAAGGCAGGAGTATCAATATTTAACAAAGCAGCCCTTTTTCACAAGGAAGAATGGTTTTCTTTTCCTCTACGGAAAATCCGGCCAAGAGTCTGCGCAATTGATGCGCGTTTATCTTTTTGACCTCGCTCTGATTTCTCGGCCACTGAAAGCGTCCGTTTTCGATGCGCTTGTAATACAGCACGAATCCTGTTTTGTCCCAGTAAAGAGCCTTGAAACGATCGGAACGTGTACCGCAAAACAGAAAAATCGCATTATCATAGGCGTCCAAACTGAACGCCTCGGTAACAAGAGCAGCCAATCCGTCTATCCCTTTGCGAAGATCGGTCTTACCGCAAATGAGATAGATTTTCATATTATTTATATTTGGAAACATTTTGATCACGATACCAAAGATAGTTGTTCAAATTTTTGAGAATCTCTCTCGAAGCTCCGTTGTAGATTCGGATTTCAACATCTTCCGTAATAATTTTCGCAGCCATTTCCCTGACCGGTCGATATGTTTCTTTAGGGCTTAGGTCAACAAGGTTGACTTCCACGACGTCATCCAATTTCATATTTAAACCTCCGATATACTTGATGTTTAAAGCATACCAAGACATCAGAGGTTTATGAAGAACGCTTATTTAACGACCGCTTACAAAGATAATATCATACTGTATAAAACACTCAAAAAAGCAATACATTTTGTCAAAACCGATTTACACAATGTCCTTATATTTTTCTGCACAAAAAAACACGTCCCGCATTTCTGCGAAACGTGCTTTTTTCTTCATTAAGAATTAGGCGTTAGCACCATTCTTCTTGATAATTTCTTCTTGGATAGCCTTTGGAACTGGCTCGTAGTGATCCATCGTCATTGTGAACGTACCACGACCTTGTGTTGCGGAACGCAATGTTGTTGCGTAACCGAACATTTCTGCCAAAGGAACGAATGCATTAACAACTTGTGCATTGCCGCGTGCTTCCATACCTTCAACGCGACCGCGACGAGCCGTAACGTGGCCCATAACGTCACCCAAGTTATCTTCCGGAGCAACGATTTCAACCTTCATGATTGGTTCAAGGATTACGGCACCTGCCTTAGGAGCAGCGTTGCGCAATGCCAAGGATGCAGCAACCTTGAAAGCAGCTTCGGATGAATCGACTTCGTGGTAGCTACCATCATAGAGCTTAGCCTTAACGTCGATCAATGGGTAGCCTGCAAGGACACCATTTGCCATAGCTTCCTTCAAACCTTGTTCAACTGAAGGGATGTATTCACGAGGAACGACACCACCAACGATTGCGTTTTCGAATTCGAAGCCTGCACCTTCTTCGTTTGGCGTAAATTCGATCCAAACGTCACCGTATTGACCTTTACCACCGGATTGACGAACAAACTTACCTTGTGCGGAAACTTGTTGCGTAAATGTTTCACGGTAAGCAACTTGCGGTTCGCCGACCTTAGCTTCAACGTGGAATTCACGTTTCATACGGTCAACGATGATGTCCAAGTGCAATTCGCCCATGCCGGCAATCAATGTTTCGCCAGTTTCAGGGTTTGTTTCAGCCTTGAATGTCGGATCTTCTTCAGCAAGTTTTTGCAAAGCAACGTCCATCTTATCTTGGTCTGCCTTGGACTTAGGTTCAACGGAAACTTGGATAACAGGATCAGGGAATTCCATTGATTCAAGAATCAACGGATGCTTTGGATCCGTCAGAGAGTCACCTGTTGTCGTATCTTTCAAACCGATAGCAGCAGCGATGTCGCCAGAGAACACTTCTGGGATTTCCTTACGGTGGTTGGAGTGCATTTGGAGAAGACGACCAACACGTTCACGCTTGCCCTTTGTAGCATTCAATACGTATGAACCAGCTTCCAAAGTACCTGTGTAAACACGGAAGAATGTCAAACGACCAACGAACGGATCAGTTGCAATCTTGAATGCCAAACCTGCAAACGGCTTGTCATCATCGGCAATCAAATCTTCTTCTTCATCCGTATCTGCATTCGTAGCCTTGTATGGCTTAACGTCAAGAGGTGATGGAAGGTAGTCGTTGACACCGTCAAGCATCATTTGAACACCCTTGTTCTTGAAGGCAGAACCTGCAAATACAGGGTATACGTCCAAGCTGAGCGTTGCTTTACGGATAGCAGCCTTGATTTCTTCCTTTGAGATTTCTTCGCCGCCAAGATATTTTTCCATGATTTCGTCATCAACGTCAGCCAATGCTTCGATCATTTGATCACGGCGTTCTTCAGCTTCTGCTTTGTATTCTTCAGGAATATCAACAGTATCCCACTTTGAACCCAATTCGTCTTCGTCATAAAGGTCAGCCTTCATTTCAACCAAGTCGATAACACCTTCGAAGTTGTCTTCAGCACCGATTGGCATTTGAACAGGCAATGGGTTTGCTTGGAGACGATCCTTGATCGTGCTTACCGAGTAATCGAAGTTGGCACCGATCTTATCCATCTTGTTAACGAAAACGATACGTGGAACGCCGTATGTCGTAGCTTGACGCCAAACGTTTTCTGTTTGTGGTTCTACACCGGATTGAGCATCCAAAACAACTACGGCACCATCAAGAACACGGAGGGAACGTTCAACTTCGACAGTGAAGTCAACGTGTCCTGGGGTGTCGATGATGTTGATGCGGTGATCTTTCCATTGAGCCGTTGTAGCAGCTGATGTAATTGTAATACCACGTTCTTGTTCTTGTTCCATCCAGTCCATTTGTGAAGCGCCATCATGTGTTTCACCAATTTTGTGAATCTTACCTGTGTAGTACAAGATACGTTCGGTTGTTGTCGTCTTACCAGCATCGATATGGGCAACAATACCGATATTACGTGTTTTTTCCAAAGGGAATTCACGCTTGTTTGCCATTTGAGATTTCTCTCCTTCCAATATTGATTAATTAAGGTTTCTCTCAAAAAAATGACTATCATAAGATTTGTATAAATCATATAATAGCCATTTCAAATTACCAACGATAATGTGCGAATGCGCGGTTGGCTTCAGCCATCTTATGTGTATCTTCGCGCTTCTTAACTGCTGCACCCGTATTGTTTGCAGCATCCATGATTTCGTTTGCCAAACGTTCTGGCATCGTATGTTCGCCGCGTAAACGTGAGTAGTTTACCAACCAACGAAGACCCAATGTCGTACGACGATCAGGGCGAACTTCGATTGGAACCTGGTAGTTGGAACCGCCGACACGACGTGCCTTAACTTCCAATACAGGCATGATGTTCTTCATTGCTTCTTCAAAGACGTCCAATGGTTCATTACCTGTCTTTTCCTTAACAATATCAAATGCTTCGTATAAAATCTTTGATGCTGTCCCGCGCTTGCCGTCCAACATAAGACGGTTGATCAAACGTGTAACCAATTTTGAGTTGTAAATTGGATCTGGAAGCACTTCGCGTTTTGAAACGCCACCTTTTCTTGGCATTACAACGACCTCCTCAAATTCTCGTAGTTTTCGTTAAATTAAATTCAGTGATTGATTATTTCTTCTTAGGTCTCTTTGCACCGTACTTGGAGCGGCTTTGCATACGGCCATCAACACCGGCAGTATCAAGAGCACCACGAACGATGTGGTAACGAACACCAGGCAAATCCTTTACACGACCGCCACGAATCAAAACAACGCTGTGTTCTTGCAAGTTGTGGCCGATACCTGGGATATAAGCCGTAACTTCGATCAAGTTGGACAAACGAACACGAGCGTACTTACGCAAAGCTGAGTTAGGCTTCTTTGGTGTCATCGTACCAACACGAGTAGCAACCCCACGTTTTTGAGGAGCAGGATTGTTTGTTTGAACTTTCTTGTAACTATTGTACCCAAAGTTTAAAGCTGGGGAATTAGATTTTGAACCTTTAGATTGACGACCTTTACGGACCAATTGGTTAATTGTAGGCATCTAAAGCTTCCTCCTTCCTGATTTCAGATTGATTTTTTAAGTACACACATCCAGGAGTTTCTTTTTTGCTTTTAAAAAAAGAACGTCCTAATGTACGCCTTGCTTTGTGCTAACTTGCTCACAGCCAGCACGATCTCGATTTCTCGAGAGAACTGTTCACATAAAGCACCTTGTATAGAGTACCACGCTTTTATGGCCAGTGTCAAATCTATTTTCAATTTTTTCTTCATAAAGCAAATTTTTTTAAGCATTTTGCGACTTTAGTTATCGAGGTGATAATTTTGCTGTTGATTTTTCTGATTGCCTTTTTTATCGGCGCATCCCTTGCGTCCTTTGCCGGCTGCGTCGCCTGGCGTTTTGCAAACAACGTCCACCAAACGATTCCGCGTTCGTTTTGTGAAAATTGCAGACATGCGCTTTGCTTTTGGCAATTGATTCCAGTTGTCGGATACTTGCTTCAAGGCGGAAGGTGCGCATTTTGCAAGCATAAGATTCCTGGCCATGAGACGCTGATTGAAATTGTGTTCGGACTTTTTTGCGGAAAGATTTTTTTGCTTCATCCGGATTCCCCCAACCTGCTCACTCTGTTTCTTTCAGCCTGGCTGCTTTTTTTGGCCTGGACGGACGCCTTGAAGTTTTGCGTGCCGGCTGCTTCGCTTTATGGTGGCGGAGCGCTGCTTCTTTTATGCCGTATCGATGCTCTTGCGCAAAGAGATGCCATCGATTGGTGTTTTTTACTGTTGCTCTTTTGTTTGATGAAACTATTTGAACAAAAGCAAATGTTCGGAGCAGCAGATACTTTCGTCTGCTTGATTTTGAGCGTTCTTTTCGGCATTCAGAATTTTTGCTTCCTATTGTTTCTTTCGTGCTGTCTGATTATCCTTCATTATGCTTTTTTCCACCAAAAAATGCTGCCCTTCATCCCTTTTATCTTATGCTCGTACTTATTTTTCGGTTGTTTCTTCCCCCAGGTAATTAATGTATAATAATTTTGATTAATCTTTGGAGGAATCATTATGACGTACAGAATTTTGATTGACTGCGATCCGGGAATCGATGATGCCTGTGCTCTTTCGTGCGCACTGACGGATCCGGAAATATCTTTGGAATTGATTACGACTGTTGCCGGAAACGTTGCTGTCGACAAAACGACCAAAAATGCGCTGCGCCTGGTCGAATTTTTCAACAAAGACGTGCCTGTCGCTGCCGGAGCCAGGAAACCGCTGCTAAAACAACTTGAAGATGCTTCCGAAGTCCATGGCGAATCGGGCATCGATGGCTATGATTTTGGCGAACCTTCGATTAAGCCATTCTCAGATGATGCCGTTTCAATTTTGAAAGACAAGCTTTTGCATAGCAACGTTCCGCTGACGATCATTGCAACCGGTTCTTTCACCAACCTCGGTCTTTTGCTTTCGCTTTACCCCGAGGTCAAACCAAAAATCAAAGAGTTCATCTTGATGGGAGGATCTCTTGCCCAAGGAAACATGACAAGCGTTGCCGAGTTCAATGTTTTCACTGACCCGCATGCGGCCAGAATCGTTTTTTCATCAGGAATCAAGACAACCATGATTGGGCTTGACTGCACGCTGTCCGGAAGAATTTCCGATGAAACAAAAGATAAGATCAAGCTCTTGGGCAAAGCCGGAAACATGCTTGCCTCAATCATCGAACGCGACATCGATCATGATGAAACGGGCACTGCCATCCATGATTTGCAAACCATTTTTTATTTGCTGCATCCTGAAAGATTCACGGACAAAAAATTTTGGGTTGACGTTGTTTGTGAAGGACCCGCCATCGGCGCAACCGTTGCGGATATCAGAAAGGCATACCACGACAAGACAAACGTCAACGTTTGCCTTGATGTGGACACCGATGCATTCAACAAGTGGTTCCTGGAAGAAGTCGAAAAAAATATGCAGTAGCTTTTCGGCTCTGAATTTTTTATAATCAGATACAAAAAAACGACTGGAAAATTTCCAGTCGTTTTTCTTTTAATCTTCGCTGTTCAAATTGTTGGCTTTGGCAACATCTTCCAAGGTAGAAACGCCGTCATCTTTGAGTGAATAAACGCCGCTTGCAACTTTAGCAGGAGCATCTTCTTCAGGGACGATGTCACGATATTTCTTCATGCCAGTACCGGCAGGAATAATCTTACCGATAATGACGTTTTCCTTAAGGCCAACCAACGGATCGTTCTTGCCGCGGATTGCAGCATCCGTCAAGACACGAGTTGTTTCCTGGAATGAAGCAGCAGACAAGAAACTGTTTGTTTCCAAGGAAGCCTTCGTAATTCCAAGAAGAACGGGACGTGCCGTTGCCGGAATTCCGCCATTAACAAGTGTTTCAACGTTGTTGTCCTTGAAGTCGTTGAGATCAAGCAACGTACCAGGGAGCATGTTCGTGTTGCCAGGATCCATGATGCGAACTTTTCTGAGCATTTGACGAGCCATAACTTCGATATGCTTATCAGAAATTTCAACACCTTGCATACGGTAAACCTTTTGAACTTCACGCAAAATGTAGTTTTCGGTTGAAAGAACGTCACGAACCTTGATCAATTCCTTCGGATCGATTGAACCGACCGTCAACGGATCGCCACGGTGCACGCTGTCGCCTTCAGCAACCTTAAGCACGGCCGTAAACGGAATGTTGTACGTGCGTTCATCCGTATCGCCCTTGACCGTAACGACTTTCGTACGTTCTGCCGGATTTTCTTCAACGCTTTCGACGATACCAGTAACTTCAGTAATCGTCGCACGACCTTTAGGATTGCGTGCTTCAAAAATTTCCTGAACACGAGGAAGACCTTGCGTAATATCGTCACCGGCAACACCACCAGTGTGGAACGTACGCATCGTCAACTGAGTACCGGGTTCACCGATTGACTGAGCAGCCACTGTACCGACGGCTTCACCGACTTCAACTTCGTCGCCGGTGGCCATGTTGCGACCATAGCAATGTTCGCAGACACCGTGACGCGTGTTGCACGTGAAGGCAGAACGAATCGTAACTTGCTCTACACCTGCATCAACAACCTTTTGTGCAAGTTCTTCATCCATCATCACGTTGGCAGGAACGATGACTTCGCCTGTCTTAGGATCCTTGACGGACTTCATTGTGTAACGACCAAGAATACGATCATAGAGCGGTTCAATCATTTCGTTTCCTTCACGAATTGCAGTTACGTCAAGGCCGCGGTCCGTTCCGCAATCAGTTTCACGAATGATGACATCTTGAGCAACGTCAACAAGACGACGTGTCAAGTAACCGGAATCGGCAGTCTTCAGAGCCGTATCGGTCATACCCTTACGAGCACCGTGAGTCGAAATGAACATTTCCATCACTGACAAGCCTTCACGGAAGTTGGCAATAACAGGAAGTTCCATCGTCTTGCCGTTAGGAGCGGCCATCAAGCCACGCATGCCGGCAAGCTGCGTAAAGTTCGAGATGTTGCCACGAGCACCGGAATCACTCATCATTTGGATAGGGTTGGAAGGATCCATGTTTTCAATCAGTTTGGCTTGAATCTTATCTTTTGCTTCATTCCAAATAGCGATAACACGGTTGTAGCGTTCGTCTTCCGTAATCAAACCGCGACGGAACTGTTTTGCGACGTTGGCAACTTCCTTGTGGGCATTGTCGATGATTTCAGGCTTTTCCTTCAAATCAGTAACGTCGGCAATTCCGACAGTCAAACCTGACTTCGTTGACTCGTAATAGCCCAAATCCTTCATTCTGTCCAAAAGTTCCGCAGTCGCCGTAACTTTGTAATCCTTGTAGACTTGCGCAATGATATCTGACAAGAAGCCTGATTTGAACGGTCCGACAAGTTCATGGTTCTTCAAGTATTCATGAATGTCTTCGCCAGGTTCGAGGAAGTACTTGTCAGGAGTACCAACAGTCAAGTTTTCTTCAGAAGGTTCGTTCAAGTATGGAAAATCATCAGGCAAGATCTCATTGAAGATTGCCTTGCCGGCAGTCGTTACGAGGATGCGCCCTTTTTGGAAATCAGTAAACGGCTTGCCTGCCTCTGCCAATGAAGATGTCTGCAACCCGATCCGCGTATGCAAGTGAACATAGTTGTTTTGGTATGCGGTTCTGACTTCGTTGACGTCTTTGAAAATCATGCCTTCGCCTTCACGATTTGCTTCTTCAATCGTAATATAGTAGTTACCGATCGTCATATCCTGAGATGGCGAAATGATTGGCTTACCATCTTTAGGCGCCAAAATATGGTGAGCAGCAAGCATCAGCAAACGTGCTTCAGCCTGAGCTTCATCTGACAACGGAACGTGGATGGCCATTTGGTCACCGTCAAAATCGGCGTTGTAAGCTTCGCAGGCAAGCGGATGAAGACGCATGGCTTTTCCGTCGACAAGCGTTGGCTCAAAGGCCTGAATTCCCAAACGGTGGAGCGTAGGGGCACGGTTCAACAGAACCGGATGTTCTTTGATAACGTCTTCCAAAACATCCCAGATGTCGTCGTCGCGTCGATCAATCTTTCGCTTGGCATTCTTAATGTTTGATGCCATTCCGCGTTTTACGAGCTCATGCATCATGAACGGCTTGAACAATTCAAGCGCCATTTCGTGAGGAATGCCCATTTGGTTAAGCTTAAGCTTAGGACCAACGTCGATAACAGAACGTCCTGAATAATCGACACGCTTACCAAGAAGGTTTTGACGGAAACGACCTTGTTTACCTTTAAGCATGTGCGACAATGACTTGAGGGGACGATTGCCGGGACCCGTAACGGGACGACCGCGACGACCGTTATCAATCAAAGCGTCGACAGCTTCCTGCAGCATACGCTTTTCATTTTGAACAATGATGCCAGGTGCATGAAGTTCAAGCAGACGTTTCAAACGATTGTTACGGTTGATGACGCGACGATACAAATCGTTCAGATCAGAAGTAGCAAAACGTCCGCCTTCCAATTGAACCATTGGGCGAAGATCAGGCGGGATAACAGGAATCGCATCCATGACCATCCATTCAGGACTGTTGCCGGAGCTCAAAAATGCTTCCAAAATATCCAAACGACGTACGGCGCGTGTACGTTTTTGACCCGTAGCTTCTTTCAATTCTTCCTTAAGTTCTGCACATTCTTTTTCAAGATCAACATCTCGAAGCAAAGTGCGAATTGCTTCGGCACCCATTGCGGCCTTAAATGACTGACCGTATTCCTGGCGCTTTTCGCGATATTCGCCTTCGGTCATGAGTTGTTTCTTTTCAAGGGGCGAATCACCCGGATCAGTAACAACGTAAGAAGCAAAGTAGATTACTTCTTCAAGGGCGCGAGGACTCATGTCAAGCACAAGACCCATGCGACTTGGAATCCCTTTGAAATACCAAATGTGCGTTACCGGTGCTGCAAGTTCAATATGACCCATACGTTCACGACGAACTTTTGAACGAGTAACTTCAACGCCGCAACGATCGCAGACAATGCCCTTGTAGCTGACTTTCTTGTACTTGCCGCAAGCACATTCCCAGTCTTTTGTTGGTCCAAAAATTCGTTCATCGAACAGACCGTCTTTTTCTGGTTTCAACGTACGATAGTTGATTGTTTCAGGCTTCTTAACTTCACCGTAAGACCAGCTGCGGATCTTATCGGATGAAGCCAGACCTATTTGCATACTATCGAATTTATTGACATCGATCAAAGGACCGACCTCCCTTTTCCATAATTCTTAACTGATTATAATTCAGACTTTGTTTCTTCTTCAGTGTTTTCTGCTTCTTGCTTTTCTTCTTTTTCATGCGATAACTTGGCTAAAGCATCAACGTTGACGACCTCATCGTCTTCTTCGTCCATATCGCGCAATTCGATTTCTTGCTTTTTAGAATCAAGAACCTTCATATCAAGTCCCAATGCCTGCAATTCCTTTACAAGAACGCGGAATGATTCAGGAACGCCAGGTTGCGGAATTTGTTCGCCCTTAACGATAGCTTCATATGTCTTAACGCGTCCGACAACGTCATCAGACTTGTAAGTCAAGATTTCCTGCAGCGTGTAGGCAGCACCGTACGCTTCAAGCGCCCAAACTTCCATTTCACCGAAACGCTGTCCACCAAATTGAGCTTTACCGCCAAGAGGTTGTTGCGTAACAAGTGAGTATGGTCCGATCGAACGTGCGTGAATCTTGTCATCGACCATGTGAGCCAGTTTCATGTAGTACATGACGCCGACGGCAATTCGGTTGTCAAACGGTTCACCGGTACGACCGTCATACAAGATCGACTTTCCATCAGAAGGAAGACCTGCTTCCTTCAAGGCATTCCAAATATCTTCATCACGAGCACCATCGAAAACAGGTGACGTTACGTGAATGCCAAGCTTGCGAGCAGCCATCCCCAAGTGAAGATCGAGTACCTGACCGATATTCATACGTGATGGAACGCCCATTGGCGAAAGCATGATATCGATTGGAGTGCCATCAGGCATAAACGGCATGTCTTCTTCAGGGATAACGACGGAAACCGTACCTTTGTTGCCGTGACGGCCGGCCATCTTGTCACCGACTTGAAGCTTGCGTTTTTGTGCAATATAAACACGAACCATCATATTTACGCCAGGTGCCAATTCGTCGCCTGCTTCACGAGTGAAGATTTTGACGTCTTGGACGATCCCGCCGCCGCCATGAGGAACGCGAAGAGAAGTATCACGTACTTCACGCGCCTTTTCGCCAAAGATTGCGTGTAAGAGGCGTTCTTCGGCTGAAAGCTCCGTCACACCTTTCGGAGTTACCTTGCCGACCAAAATGTCGCCATCCTTAACTTCGGCACCGACACGAATAATCCCGAATTCATCGAGGTTCTTCAATGCGTCTTCACCAACATTAGGAATTTCGCGAGTCATTTCTTCAGGTCCGAGTTTCGTATCACGCGCCTCTGATTCATGTTCTTCGATGTGAATCGACGTATAAACGTCTTCTTTAACCAAACGTTCATTGATTGCAATCGCATCTTCGAAGTTGTAGCCATCCCATGTCATGAAGGCGATCAGCGGATTTTGACCCAAGGCAAGTTCGCCTTGTTCCATTGAAGGACCATCTGCCAAAACTTCATCTGCATCAACGTAATCACCAACGCGAACAATCGGTGTCTGGTTATAGTTTTTGCCGCCGTTAGAGCGACGGAACTTCATCAACTTGTATGAATCAAGCGCTCCGTCTTCACGGCGAACCCTGATTTCTCTGGCATCTACATATTCAATCGTTCCGGCATGTTCTGCAATCAAAGCATCTCCGGAGTCATGAGCAGCCTTATATTCGATACCGGTACCGACAAGCGGTGCGTGCGGCTTAATCAAAGGAACCGCCTGACGCTGCATGTTGGCACCCATCAAAGCACGGTTGGAATCATCGTTTTCCAAGAAAGGAATACATGCCGTTGCAACAGCAACTACCTGCTTAGGCGAAACGTCCATGTAGTCAACCTTGTCAACTGAAATTTCAATGTTTTCATCCTTGCTGCGAGCCATAACGACCGGATCTACAAAAGAACCGTCATCATTAAGCGGAGAGTTGGCTTGCGCAACAACGTAATTATCTTCTTCATCGGCTGTCAGATAGTCAATCTTGTCCGTAACTTTGTGCGTATCCCATGAAACGCGACGATAAGGCGTTTCAACAAAGCCGTACTTGTTGACGTGAGCATATGTCGACAAACTGTTGATCAACCCGATGTTAGGACCTTCAGGCGTTTCGATCGGGCACATGCGACCATAGTGAGTATAGTGAACGTCACGAACTTCATATCCGGCACGGTCACGAGTCAAACCGCCAGGTCCCAGGGCTGACAAACGACGCTTATGCGTAAGTTCGCCGAGAGGATTCGTCTGATCCATGAACTGCGACAGCTGGGAACTTCCGAAGAATTCCTTGATTGAAGCTACGACAGGTCGAATATTGATCAACTGTTGCGGCGTAACCGTCGAGATATCTTGAATAGACATGCGTTCGCGAACGACGCGTTCCATTCTCGTCAAACCGATTCGGAATTGGTTTTGAAGCAATTCGCCAACGGAACGGATGCGACGGTTGCCCAAGTGGTCGATATCGTCAGTTGAGCCGAGACCTTCTTGCAAATTGAAGAAGTAGTTCATTGATGCCAAAATATCTGATGGCGTAATGTGCTTGTATTCCAAAGGAACGTTGCCGTTTCCGATCAAGTTGATGACTTCTTCAGGGTTGGTTTCCGAATAAACCTTGATGATTTGGAGCGTCATCGGTTCTTGAACAACGCCTTCTTCTGAAGGATGGAACGTGAACATCTTGAAATCGTCACGTTTCAAGTAAGGAGCAAGCTTTTCCATGATCGGTTTCGTAACGACTTCGCCGCTTTCGACGATAATCTCGCCCGTTTCAGGATCAGCCAGCGTTTCGGCCAAACGAGCGCCCAAAAGACGCGTCTTAAGGTCAAGCTTCTTATTAATCTTGTAACGACCGACTGCAGCAAGGTCATAGCGTTTCGGATCAAAGAAGCGCGCCGTCAGCAAGCTGCGTGAAGAATCAGCCGTCTTAGGTTCACCTGGACGCAAGCGTTCGTAGATATCCTTTAAGGATTCTTCAATGCGCGAATCTTCCGTATTCTTGTGAACGTCTTTTTCCAAAGTATTCATCAAGCAGTCGTTTTGCCCGAGAATTTCAATGATTTCAGAGTCCGTACCATACCCGAGCGCACGAACCAATTCCGTCAAAGGAATCTTGCGCGTCCTGTCGATACGCACGTATGAAATGTTTTTAGCATCCGTTTCATATTCAAGCCATGCGCCACGGTTAGGAATAACCGTCGTGCCGTATGTTTCACGACCGTTCTTATCCATTTCAGAGTTAAAGTAAACGCCTGGAGAACGAACAAGCTGAGAAACGATAACACGCTCTGCACCGTTGATAATGAATGTGCCTTGCTTCGTCATCAGTGGGAAATCACCGAAAAATACGTCTTGAGACTTGATTTCGCCGGTCTCCTTGTTAATCAAACGCAATGTTACGTGCAAAGGAGCTGAGTAGTTAGCATCATGCTCACGAGCCTCATCAACCGTATACTTAGGTTCCAATAATTGATAGTTTACGAATTCAAGCGACAATTTGCCGGCAAAGTCTTCGATTGGCATAATTTCCTCAAACATTTCGCGAAGTCCTTCATCCAAGAACCACTTGTATGAATCCGTCTGGATCTCAATCAAGTTTGGCAATTCAAGAACTTCTTTAATTCGAGAATAACTTCTGCGCACACGGTGCTTGCCATATTTTACTAAATGTCCTGCCAAGTTGTTCACCTCTCCAAAAATTTGCTGTGAAATTAAACGCCATTGAAATATTACATTTGTGTTACAAATGATCTTTTTTCAATTTTCTGCATGAATTTTGGCAAAAAAAAACCAAAAACAGTTCTGTTTAACTTGAATAAACCTCACTATTTTTGCTTCTTCTTTTGCTCAACATGGACAATATATCACATTGAGCATCTAAATTCACAGTTTTATGCATTTACATATTTTAACAACAAGCCAACAGATTGTCAAGCATTCAGCCAAAACATCTGACGACTGCCAACGAAATAATTCCCACAACCACGACGACCATCAAACTTTTTGAAACGGCTGCTGCCAAAACAGTCGGTAGCGTATCGGTTACTCCCGTCTTGACGTCAAGTTCATCATTCACGCAAACCACCCCCGTAGTGTATTGTTTACAACAATACACCAATATTCGGGCGATTTCCACAATTTTTTGAAAACACCGTCGATTTGTCAAAAAAGGGCTGAGAAAAAACTCTGTCTCAAATTGAAAAACCGGATCAGATTTGCAATCATTTGCAAATCTGATCCGGTTTTTCGAATGCATGACGCTTGCTATGATGGAAATAACCCAAAATAGTTTGGCTGTAAATTCGACTGTGAGCTTGACGCGCTGATTTGTCAGACGCTGCATTTGGCAAAAGCTCTGCCGTTTACGGACACATTGATGAAAATTGACGATTTGTCCGTAAATTTGAGTGAGATCTTGGATAAATAAGTTGAGCAGCACTGCGACTTGCTATTTGGCAGTCTGTTTTTTAACGGCTGCTTTTTTTTCGCTGTCTTCTTTAGGCGTATTGACCGTCAAAGTAATTTTGCCCTTTTTGGCACCAATCGTGACCGTGTCTCCGATCTGAATCTTTCCTTGAAGCAATGCGTCACTCAAAAGATCCTCAACTTCGGTCTGCAACGCCCGTCTGATCGGTCGAGCACCATATTCGGGATCAAAGCCGGCTTTTGCGACGACTTCGATTGCCGCAGGAGTAACCTTGAGCTTGACCTTTTGCTCATCAATTCGTTTAATGACGTTTTTTGCCATCAACTTGACGATTTGGTGCAGCTCATCTTTTTCGAGTGAATGGAAGATGACGATTTCGTCAATTCTGTTTAAGAATTCAGGCCTGAAATGCTTCTTCAGCGATTCTCTGATTTTGGAAGACATTGCCTCATAATCATTTGAGAGATCGGTTGCACCGAATCCGACCGATTTTTCGTCACGTAATGCCGTTGCGCCAAGGTTAGACGTCATAATAATGATCGTGTTCCTGAAATTGACCTTTCGTCCTTTTGAATCCGTCAAATAGCCGTCATCCAACACTTGAAGCAAGATGTTGAAAACATCCGGATGGGCTTTTTCGACTTCATCAAGCAAAACGACCGAATAAGGCTTGTTGCGGACCTTTTCCGTCAGCTGTCCGCCTTCATCGTACCCGACGTATCCCGGAGGAGCCCCGATCAAACGACTGGTTGAATATTTCTCCATATATTCGCTCATATCGATTCTGATCATGGCGTCTTCCGAACCAAACATTGCTTCTGCCAAAGCCTTGGCAAGCTCGGTCTTTCCGACGCCTGTTGGTCCAAGAAACATGAATGACCCGATTGGGCGAGTCGGATCAGACAAACCGCTTCTTGCACGTCTGATTGCTTTCGACACGGCCTTGATAGCTTCATCTTGACCGACAACGCGCTTATGCAGAATTTTTTCCAAATTGATCAAACGTTCGCTTTCTGTTTTTGTCAGCTGCGTAACGGGCACTCCCGTCCACTCGGAAACGACCGTCGCAACGTCTTCTGCTGAAACAATTCCGGCGTACTCCTTCTTTTCGTCTTTTTTGCGCTTGGCTTCTTCGATTTTGGCAATCTTTTCTTTTGTCTTCAACGCCTGGTTGCGCAATTTTGCCGCCTCTTCAAATTTTTCGTCAAGCAATGCCTGCTCTTGTTTCTTGGCGATTTCGGACAATTCTTTGTTCAAATCCAGCAGCTTGACGTTTTTTCCTGCTTTAACGATTCGCAAACGTGCTGCCGCCTCATCCATCAAATCAATTGCCTTATCGGGCAAAAAGCGTTTCGTAATATAGCGACTGCTTAAGTGTACGGCTTCTTCCAAGGCCTCATCCGAAATTTTTACCTTATGGTGTTCTTCGTAGCGCGGACGAACTCCTTTCAAAATTTCCAATGCCGCCTCTTGGCTCGGTTCTTCAACGACAACGGTCGCAAAACGCCGTTCCAAGGCAGGATCTGATTCAACATACTTTTGATATTCATCAAGCGTCGTCGCTCCGATGACCTGCACTTCTCCTCTTGCAAGCGCAGGCTTTAAAATATTGGATGCGTCGATTGCTCCCTCAGCACCACCCGCACCAATGAGCGTGTGCATCTCATCAATAAATAAAATGACGTTTCCATCGTTGTAAACTTCTTCGAGAATCTTTTTCAAGCGATCTTCGAATTCGCCGCGATATTTAGTGCCGGCAACAAGCGATCCCATATCAAGCATCATCAAACGATCATTAAGCAAGTTTTCGGGAACGCAACCTTCGACGATGGCTTGTGCCAAGCCCTCAACAACCGCCGTTTTGCCAACGCCGGGTTCGCCTAAAAGAACCGGATTGTTTTTTGTCCTGCGACTCAAAATCTGGATAATCCGATTGACTTCTTTTTCGCGTCCGATTACGGGATCAATCATATTTTCAGCAGCCATCTCGGTCATGTCGCGACCAAGCTCGTCCAAGGTCGGCGTTTTTGATTTTCCTTGCTGTTCCTCAGCTTTTTTTGTCACGCGACGCAATTGACTTTGACTGATGCCGAGCTTGCGCAAAAGAATTTGTCGAAGTTTTTTGCAATCCACATGCAGACTGGTTAAAATTCGAGACGAAAGGATGTCCTCATCGCTCAACAATGCTAACAGAAAATGTTCGGTCCCGATTCTGACGGCCCCAGTCAAAAATGCCTGTTTCCTGGTTTCGTCCAAAACGGACTTGGCCTTTGGAGAATACGGCAAATAGTTGCTTGGCGACTGACGCAGCAAATTGCCGTACCCGGCTAAGCGTTCGATTTCTCGACGAACATCGCCTGGCGTCACCATCGCTTGTTTTAAGACCTGACCTGCCACGCCTTTGTCTTCGATCGTCAATGCCAAGAGCAAGTGTTCGGTCCCGATTGCCTGATGTCTGAAATAATTTGCCTGTTCCTGCGCAATCGCCATTACGCGTTTTGCGCTGTCAGTATATAAATCGTCCATGGAATTACCTTCCTTCTTTAGTATTGTCAGTCAGCACACTTCAGCCTGTTGATAACGCTCTTTAAAATACGTGCGCGCACGATATCCTCGATCTCATGGTCGCTGAAGGCCAAAACATTGCGATTAAACGTGCTTAAAATAAGATTTGCTTCTCTTCTGTTCAAAAAATGATTCTCATACAGAGCTTGAACCACCTTGAAAGCATCCGTTTCCGTTATCGATTCTCCGGTATATTCGATTAATTCATTTAAATATTCCGCATCATCGACCAAATCAACTTTCTCAATCCTGATGTATCCTCCGCCTCCGCGCTTGCTTTCAACCAAATAACCATTTTGAACCGTAAAACGCGTTTTGATTACATAGTTGATTTGTGACGGAACGCAGTCAAATTGCTGAGCTATTTCCGAACGCTTAATTTCAATTGAAGGCGACTCTTTTAAGATGCTTTTCAAATATTGCTCAATTATATCAGAAATATTCCGATTCTGCATATTCTACCACCTTTCTTCGCGTTTTGACTATGTTTGACTATTATTATAGACGCGTCAGGTGTCATTTTGCAATCAATATCCCTCGTTAGTCGCATGAAAACACGTTTTGATCTCGCAATTGCAGGCATTTTTCAACCTGTGATAACTACAATTAATTATAGTCTTTTCGGACCATTTTTGCACCATGATTTATAATGCGAGACGAGCAGCAATCAATCTCAACTATTGAAAAATACAGGGCTTCTACAAAATTAAGAAACAAAAAAATTTCTTTGTCTGAACCATGGGTATGCTGGTGAATCAAACAAGCTTATAATTAAAAATCCAGGATGCGATTTATATAATCTTTGCATCCTGGACACTATCGCAACAATCGTTGTTGCAAACCGTTTTACTCAAATCGGGAAAACAGGATTTGAACCTGCGACCCCCACGTCCCGAACGTGGTGCTCTACCAAGCTGAGCTATTTCCCGGTAACCATAATCTATTATAGTATTTTAAAACTGATTTTGCACTATATTTATCGCAAAATATTAAAAAAATAGAACACTCGCAATCAATCAGTTTAATGATCGATTACAAAAAAAGGTCGGCATAAATCCAGCCACGATCTATTTAAATCGGGAAAACAGGATTCGAACCTGCGACCCCCTGGTCCCAAACCAGGTGCTCTACCAAACTGAGCTATTTCCCGATAACCGGTCAATCAAATTATGACCACTAAAAAATGCACCCAGTAGGAGTCGAACCTACAACCTTCTGATTCGTAGTCAGACACTCTATCCAGTTGCGCTATGGGTGCATATCAATATATTAAATTATATAATGCCGAGGACCGGGATCGAACCGGTACGGTAATCACTTACCGCAGGATTTTAAGTCCTGTGCGTCTGCCAATTCCGCCACCCCGGCATATTCTTTGATGAACTGGCATAAGCGGAAGACGGGATTCGAACCCGCGACCCCCACCATGGCAAGGTGATGTTCTACCACTGAACTACTTCCGCATTCTGGTGCCGACTAGAGGATTCGAACCTCCGACCCTCTGATTACAAATCAGATGCTCTGCCAGCTGAGCTAAGTCGGCATAATAAATAAAATGGTGCGGGTGAAGGGACTTGAACCCCCACGTCAAAAGACACTAGAACCTAAATCTAGCGCGTCTGCCAATTCCGCCACACCCGCAAAACCGACTATGAGTCGTGACAGGCTCGAACTGTCGACCCTCTGATTAAAAGTCAGATGCTCTACCGACTGAGCTAACGACTCATAAATGGAGGATACAGGGCTCGAACCTGTGACCCTCTGCTTGTAAGGCAGACGCTCTCCCAACTGAGCTAATCCTCCATATCGCAACGTGNCCAACGTCCTACCCTCACAGGGGGCGATCCCCCAACTACTCTCGGCGCTATGGAGCTTGACTTCTGTGTTCGGAATGGGAACAGGTATATCCTCCATGCCATCATCACCACACTATTTTCCTTGAGAAAACCTTGTTCTCTCAAAACTAGACAATATTCACTTCTCTTTTCAAGAACCTGCGTTTTTTTGGTTAAGTCCTCGACCGATTAGTAATGGTCCGCTCCATGCGTCGCCGCACTTCCACTTCCATCCTATCTACCTGATCATCTCTCAGGGGTCTTAACTCCATAAAGGAGTGGGAAATCTTATCTCGAGGTGAGTTTCGCACTTAGATGCTTTCAGCGTTTATCTCATCCATACATAGCTACCCAGCGATGCCCTTGGCAGAACAACTGGTACACCAGCGGTATGTCCATCCCGGTCCTCTCGTACTAAGGACAGATCCTCTCAAATTTCCTGCGCCCGCGACGGATAGGGACCGAACTGTCTCACGACGTTCTGAACCCAGCTCGCGTACCGCTTTAATGGGCGAACAGCCCAACCCTTGGGACCGACTACAGCCCCAGGATGCGATGAGCCGACATCGAGGTGCCAAACCTCCCCGTCGATGTGGACTCTTGGGGGAGATAAGCCTGTTATCCCCAGGGTAGCTTTTATCCGTTGAGCGATGGCCCTTCCATGCGGAACCACCGGATCACTAAGCCCGACTTTCGTCCCTGCTCGACTTGTAGGTCTCGCAGTCAAGCTCCCTTATGCCTTTACACTCTGCGAATGATTTCCAACCATTCTGAGGGAACCTTTGGGCGCCTCCGTTACCTTTTAGGAGGCGACCGCCCCAGTCAAACTGCCCACCTGACACTGTCTCCCGCCGTGATTGCCGGCGTGGGTTAGAGTGTTCATACAACGAGGGTAGTATCCCACCGATGCCTCCGTCGAAACTAGCGTCCCGACTTCTACGGCTCCTACCTATCCTGTACAAGTTGTACAAACACCCAATATCAAGCTACAGTAAAGCTCCATGGGGTCTTTCCGTCCTGTCGCGGGTAACCCGCATCTTCACGGGTATTATAATTTCACCGAGTCTCTCGTTGAGACAGTGCCCAGATCGTTACGCCTTTCGTGCGGGTCGGAACTTACCCGACAAGGAATTTCGCTACCTTAGGACCGTTATAGTTACGGCCGCCGTTTACTGGGGCTTCAATTCTGAGCTTCGCTTGCGCTAACCCATCCTCTTAACCTTCCAGCACCGGGCAGGCGTCAGCCCCTATACTTCATCTTACGATTTTGCAGAAACCTGTGTTTTTGATAAACAGTCGCCTGGGCCTATTCACTGCGGCTGATCTTGCGATCAGCACCCCTTCTCCCGAAGTTACGGGGTCATTTTGCCGAGTTCCTTAACGAGAGTTCTCTCGCTCACCTTGGTCTTCTCGACCCGACTACCTGTGTCGGTTTGCGGTACGGGCGGTCTGATTCTAACTAGAAGCTTTTCTTGGCAGTGTGACGTCGCTCACTTAGAACGATAAATCGTTCATCCCCGTCACAGCTTGTCCTTGAGCCGGCAAGCATTTGACTCGCCGACAGACTTGCTGCTTGGACGCACATCCGATAGTGCGCATCGTTAGCCTCTTGCGTCCCTCCGTTGCTCAAACAAATCAGACCGGTACGGGAATATCAACCCGTTGTCCATCGCCTACGCCTCTCGGCCTCAGCTTAGGTCCCGACTAACCCTGGGAGGACGAGCCTTCCCCAGGAAACCTTAGTCATTCGGTGGACAGGATTCTCACCTGTCTTTCGCTACTCATACCGGCATTCTCACTTCTAAGCGCTCCACCGGTCCTTACGGTCCGGCTTCACCGCCCTTAGAACGCTCTCCTACCATGCAGCAAAGCTGCATCCACGATTTCGGTAATGTGTTTAGCCCCGTTACATTTTCGGCGCAGGATCACTCGACTAGTGAGCTATTACGCACTCTTTAAATGGTGGCTGCTTCTGAGCCAACATCCTAGTTGTCTGTGCAATTCCACATCCTTTTCCACTTAACACATATTTAGGGACCTTAATCGGTGGTCTGGGCTGTTTCCCTTTCGACTACGGATCTTATCACTCGCAGTCTGACTCCCGGATATAAATCAGTGGCATTCGGAGTTTATCTGAATTCAGTAACCCAAGACGGGCCCCTAGTCCAAACAGTGCTCTACCTCCACGATTCTCAACTCCGAGGCTAGCCCTAAAGCTATTTCGGAGAGAACCAGCTATCTCCAAGTTCGATTGGAATTTCACCGCTACCCACACCTCATCCCAGCATTTTTCAACATACACGGGTTCGGTCCTCCAGTGCGTTTTACCGCACCTTCAACCTGGACATGGGTAGGTCACCTGGTTTCGGGTTTACACCAACGTACTCGTTCGCCCTGTTCAGACTCGCTTTCGCTGCGGCTCCGGCCTTTCCGCCTTAACCTCGCACGTTAGCATAACTCGCCGGTTCATTCTACAAAAGGCACGCCATCACCCGTTAACGGGCTCTGACTACTTGTAGGCACATGGTTTCAGGTACTCTTTCACTCCCCTCCCGGGGTGCTTTTCACCTTTCCCTCACGGTACTGGTTCACTATCGGTCACTAGGGAGTATTTAGCCTTGGGAGATGGTCCTCCCGGATTCCGACGGAGTTTCACGTGTTCCGCCGTACTCAGGATCCTGGACTGAGGAAACAACGTTTCGTTTACAGGGCTGTTACCTTCTCTGGCTGATCTTCCCATATCATTCGACTACGTTATTTCTTGGTAACTCAGATGTCCAGTCCTACAACCCCAGAGAGCAAGCTCTCTGGTTTGGGCTGTTCCCCGTTCGCTCGCCGCTACTTAGGGAATCGAATTTTCTTTCTCTTCCTGCGGGTACTTAGATGTTTCAGTTCCCCGCGTCTACCTTCAGCTCAACTATGAATTCATTGAGCGATAACAGGCAAAGCCTGTTGGGTTTCCCCATTCGGAAATCTCCGGATCACAGTCTACTTACGACTCCCCGAAGCATATCGCAGTTAGTCACGTCCTTCATCGGCTCCTAGTGCCAAGGCATCCACCATGCACCCTTAATAACTTAACCTATAATATTTATCTTGCGATAAACGGTTATGAGTTTTGCGATTAAGAACTAATTTCTTGTTTTAAACTCTTTAAAACGCGGTGTTCTCGGTTATAAAAATTAACAAAGAAATAAAATATTATCTAGTTTTCAAAGAACAAGTCTTGTCGGCATCAAGTTGCCGACAATGGAGCTTAACGGGATCGAACCGTTGACCTCCTGCGTGCAAAGCAGGCGCTCTCCCAGCTGAGCTAAAGCCCCATATTAAGAAGGATAATTTAAAACCCAAATGGGCCTAAATGGACTCGAACCATCGACCTCACGCTTATCAGGCGTGCGCTCTAACCAGCTGAGCTATAGGCCCATCAATAAACCTTCCGATGTCTTAAGGGATGTAAATCCCTCAAAACTAAACAAAGCTTCGAATCATGTGCAGATTCCGTAATTCATTCCTTAGAAAGGAGGTGATCCAGCCGCAGGTTCTCCTACGGCTACCTTGTTACGACTTCACCCCAATCATCTGTCCCACCTTAGGCGGCTGGCTCCAAAAGGTTACCCCACCGACTTTGGGTGTTACAAACTCTCATGGTGTGACGGGCGGTGTGTACAAGGCCCGGGAACGTATTCACCGCGACATGCTGATTCGCGATTACTAGCGATTCCGACTTCATGCAGGCGAGTTGCAGCCTGCAATCCGAACTGAGAACGGCTTTAAGAGATTAGCTTGCCCTCGCGAGTTAGCGACTCGTTGTACCGTCCATTGTAGCACGTGTGTAGCCCAGGTCATAAGGGGCATGATGATTTGACGTCATCCCCACCTTCCTCCGGTTTGTCACCGGCAGTCTCGCCAGAGTGCCCAACTTAATGATGGCAACTGACAATAAGGGTTGCGCTCGTTGCGGGACTTAACCCAACATCTCACGACACGAGCTGACGACAACCATGCACCACCTGTCATTCTGTCCCCGAAGGGAACGTTCCATCTCTGGAATTGTCAGAAGATGTCAAGACCTGGTAAGGTTCTTCGCGTTGCTTCGAATTAAACCACATGCTCCACCGCTTGTGCGGGCCCCCGTCAATTCCTTTGAGTTTCAGTCTTGCGACCGTACTCCCCAGGCGGAGTGCTTAATGCGTTAGCTGCAGCACTGAAGGGCGGAAACCCTCCAACACTTAGCACTCATCGTTTACGGCGTGGACTACCAGGGTATCTAATCCTGTTTGCTACCCACGCTTTCGAACCTCAGCGTCAGTTACAGACCAGAGAGCCGCTTTCGCCACTGGTGTTCTTCCATATATCTACGCATTTCACCGCTACACATGGAGTTCCACTCTCCTCTTCTGCACTCAAGTCTTCCAGTTTCCAATGCACTACTTCGGTTAAGCCGAAGGCTTTCACATCAGACTTAAAAGACCGCCTGCGTTCCCTTTACGCCCAATAAATCCGGACAACGCTTGCCACCTACGTATTACCGCGGCTGCTGGCACGTAGTTAGCCGTGGCTTTCTGGTCAGATACCGTCAATACGTGAACAGTTACTCTCACGCATGTTCTTCTCTGACAACAGAATTTTACGACCCGAAGGCCTTCTTCATTCACGCGGCGTTGCTCCATCAGACTTTCGTCCATTGTGGAAGATTCCCTACTGCTGCCTCCCGTAGGAGTTTGGGCCGTGTCTCAGTCCCAATGTGGCCGATCAACCTCTCAGTTCGGCTACGTATCATCACCTTGGTAGGCCATTACCCCACCAACAAGTTAATACGCCGCAGGCCCATCCAAAAGTGACAGCAAAAGCCGTCTTTTACATAAACATCATGCGGTGTTCATGGTTATGCGGTATTAGCACCTGTTTCCAAGTGTTATCCCCCTCTTTTGGGCAGGTTGCCTACGTGTTACTCACCCGTTCGCCACTAAGCTTCTTTCGGTGAATGCAAGCATTCGGTGAAAGAAAGCTTCGTTCGACTTGCATGTATTAGGCACGCCGCCAGCGTTCGTCCTGAGCCAGGATCAAACTCTCAATTTATAGTTTGTGACTCAAAATTTACTAGCGAATTGACTTCGCAAATATTGTTGCTCTTGTTTAAAACAAGAAGCCCTGCACATTTGCTTATCGAAACTTTGTTCAGTTTTCAAAGATCTACTTCTAAGATGTCGCTTAACGCAACTTCTTAAGTCTATCACTGATTATTCATAATGTCAACAACTTTTTAACTGTCAACAAAATTAATTCAGTTTTCTTATCAGAAAAACCAAGTTTCTGACAAGAAATCATTAAGTGACAACTCGATTATTGTAACAAATTCATTGACCAATGTCAACAACTTTTTTTGAAACAATCTCTCAAGAACTTAACAACAGATACTATAATACCAACGTTTTGCTTAATCGTCAACAAGTTTTTTAAATTTAGTTTGTTTTTTTAAATATAGGATCGTTAATTATCTTTCACTTTAAATAATCCGTATTATTCCACATTTTCACCTTAAAATCAGCAAAATCGTTCGTTTTTAAAATGCACAACGAAGTATTATCAACCAAACCTTCAGCCCTGATTTTATTCAGATTTTCACCGAGCAACGTTTTTACCAAAAAAGTATTCACCAAAGCATGCGCAAATATCAGCACTTTTCCGTTCGGGTGTTCCAGATGGATTTTTTCAGCAGCATGTTGGATTCTGCCGACAAACTGGTGATAATCTTCTCCCTGCATCTCAATCGGCACAAAATTTTCAGGATCTTTAAAGAACGTTTCAAATTCACTGCTTTTTTCATGTTCAGACACCAGATCTCCATCCCAATTTCCAAAATCAAACTCGCGCAATCCTTCAATCGTGCTAATCGAAACATCTCCCAATCCCATTCCTTCAAGAACCGCTTTGCCAGTTTGCTTTGAGCGTCCCATCGGACTGGAGAAAAAAGCCTCAAAATGAGTTCCCTTAAGATACTCACCGGCTTTTTTAGCGTCTTCAATGCTTTGTTTAAGCAATGCCGAGTCTTTTTTCCCGCCTTGAAAGCGGCCTTCTTGATTAAAAACGGTTTTGCCGTGCCTTATCAGATAAAATTCAGTCATTAATATTTCCTCCAAACCAAAAACAGGGGGGCAAATTGCCCCCCTCTCTGCATTTTACAGATTAATCCTTCGTAATCTTTTCCAAACCGCCCAAGTATGGACGAAGTACTTCCGGAACCGTAACGGAACCGTCCTCGTTTTGGTAGTTTTCCAAAATTGCGGCTACCGTACGACCAACGGCGAGTCCTGATCCGTTTAAAGTATGAACGAAATTCAGTTTGCCGTTTTCATCTCGATATTGGATATGGGCACGGCGCGCTTGGAAATCTTCACAGTTTGAACAAGAAGAAATTTCGCGATACTTGTTTTGAGCAGGCATCCAGACTTCAAGGTCATGAGTCATTGCGGCACTAAAGCCCATGTCGCCGGTTGAAAGCGTAATTACATGATATGGCAAACCAAGTTTTTCCATAATGTTTCCGGCATTTTGCGTCATCTTCTCAAGTTCGTCATATGAGTTTTCGGGCTTTGAAAACTTGACCATCTCGACCTTATTGAACTGATGCATGCGAATCAAGCCGCGCGTATCACGACCGGCACTGCCGGCTTCCGAACGGAAACATGGCGTAAGCGCAGTAAAGTATACCGGAAGCTTTTCCATTGGAATAACTTCATCGCGGTAATAGTTCGTCAACGGAACTTCGGCCGTCGGAATCAGCGTCATGTCTTCTCCGTTGACTTGATAAACGTCTTCTTTGAACTTAGGGAATTGTCCCGTTCCGTACATTGTCTGAGCATTTACGATATATGGCGGAAGCATTTCCGTATAGCCTTCTTTTGCGTGCTCATCAAGCATGAAGTTGTAAACGGCGCGTTCCAAACGGGCACCCAATCCTTTATAGTAAACGAAGCGTGCGCCTGAAACCTTTGCTCCACGTTCAAAATCAAGAATACCGAGATCTTCACCGATATCCCAGTGTGCCTTTGGTTCAAAATCAAACTCGCGCGGCGTGCCTACTTTGCGCAATTCAACGTTGGCACTTTCATCTGGACCGACCGGAATCGTCGGATTCGGCAGGTTAGGCAAGCGAGAAGCCATATCCTTGACCGTTGCTTCCACTTCTTCGAGTTCCTCGTCCAAAGACTTGATTTTTGCTCCAACTTCACGCATTTCTTTGATTGCGTCAGTTGCATCCTGCTTATTGCGCTTGGCATTGGCAATTTCTGCAGATACTTCGTTACGCTTTTGCTTCAGTCCTTCCGTTTCAACCAGCAATTCGCGGCGACGCTTGTCTTTTTCAAGCAAAGCGTCGATTTTTTCTTCCTTGACGCCGCGCGTTGCGAGACGTTCCTTAATTTCGTCAGTATTTTGACGAATCATTTTAATGTCTAACATGTTTATTCCTCCTATATTTTCACGTAATCGAAAAAAAGAGCCTTCTCATCCCTCTATTGGGACGAAAAGACTCGTTTCGCGGTACCACCCAAGTTCGACCATGCGGCCGCACTCTCAGAATTAACGATCTCCCGTGCAGAATTACCTGCCCATTCAACGAACGCTGGAGTTTCGGTCAGTGATTCTCAGCTGCTTCACTTCTCTGTACGACCTACTTATGGCGAACTCAGATGTTTCGATTATTTGTTTAATTGTTATTATAGTATGATGGGGATGAAAATGCAAGGTGTGAAGCCGAACGCTTAGCCCCCGCGTATCCAAGTTGCGCTTGCGACGGGTAAGCTCGTCTTGCCCGAGCAAGGGTGCTTGGGACAAGGGGGAATGTGAGGCGAAACCCGATTATGCAAGGTGCGAAGACCAGCCGCTTAACAAGGCGGTAGATAAGGAGGGGCGCGAGTGATCAGCACAAGCGCAGTCACGACGCGGCACGAACTTATCATGAGCCTTGTTGCTGGTCTGAGCCTGATTATGCAAGGTGTGAAGCCGAACGCTCATGAGCCCGTACGCAAGCTTTGGACGACCGAAGGAGCTAAAAATCCCCGATTAAACTTCAGCCGTGCATTTCGATAAAATCTATTCATTTTTGATGTCGTGCGGCGTCAAATCGACCTCGTCCAACGGAATCAGTTTGGTTTTGTGCTTAAGCTTGTAATAGAAGAAAAGCACCAAAAAAATCGGAATCGACATATACGTTACGCTGATTGCCTGCCAATCGAAATTTGCAAAAGACTTGAGATCTTGGCCAATCATGACCAAGATGCACAGGACAAGCGCAAGCAACGGCCCGAACGGGAACCATTTTGCATGATATTTAAGCTCGCTTAAATCATGTCCCTGTGCGATGAAAGCTAGCCGGAAACGATAATGAGCAATTGCGATTCCAATCCAGGCGATGAACCCCGACAAACCGCTCGAATTTACCAAAAACGTGTAGATTCTGGTTCCAAAAATACTTGCAAGAAACGTCAAAAGACCGACAAACGTCGTTCCAAGCAAGGCAAAAACAGGAATTCCACGGTCGTTGACGCGCGAAAACATCTTCGGCGCATCACCGGAAATCCCCAACGCGAACAACATTCTGGTTGAAGCATACATTCCGGAGTTCGCTGCTGAAAGAACCGACGTCAAAATGACCGCATTCATCACTGAAGCGGCAGATGCAAGACCGGCACGCCTGAATACGAGCGTAAACGGACTGATCGTGATGTCCGACGCGCTCGATCCGAGCAGATTGGGACTGGTGTATGGAATCAGACAGGCAATCACGAAAATCGAAAGAATGTAAAAAAGCAAAATCCGCCAAAAAACTTGCTTGATGGCTTTTGGCAAGCTTTTTTCAGGATTTTCCGTCTCACCGGCCGTGATTCCGATCAGTTCGGTCCCTTGAAATGAGAATCCGGCAACGACGAAGACGCTCAAAACCGTCGGAATCCCGCCGACAAACGGCGCCTTTTTATAGGCAAAGTTTTCGAGAAATACAGCGTGTCCGCCCAAAATGCCGATAATCGTCAGCAACCCGACAATCAAAAAGACAATGACGGTAATCACCTTGATGAGCGCCATCCAGTATTCGGCCTCACCAAACGATTTGACCGAAAGCGCATTTATCAGAAAAATCATTACCAATGCCGCCAAGCTGAAGATCCAGCCGGGAACGTGCGGAAACCAAAACTTCAAAACAAGCGCTGCCGTCGAAAGATCAACTGCAAGCGTAATCGCCCAATTGAACCAATAGTTCCATCCCATCGCAAATCCAAGTGCAGGATCGACGAATCTTTTCGAATATTCCGCAAATGAACCGGTAATCGGCAGATAGGTCGCCATTTCTCCAAGAGACGTCATCAAAAAATACACCATTATTCCGATTCCCAGATAAGCTGCCAAAGCTCCACCTGGACCAGCAGTCGAAATTGCGCTCCCGCTGGCAACGAACAGCCCCGTGCCAATGCTTCCTCCAAGCGCGATCATCGACAAATGTCTCGTCTTGAGCGAACGCTTGACCTGGTTGTTTTCTTTCATTTAAAATTCCTCCCATGCAAAACTCAGAGGAGATCTTCAGCGCAAAAAGCACGACCTTCAAAACGGAGGACGCGCTTATCAGTTTCTGTCTTAAAATACGTTTTAAGCAACATCTCGATAGCGCTCCGCTGCATTTTTTACAGCGACAGTCTTCAGTTTTTTCAACTAAAGCCCAGCATCGCCTGCATAAAGGCATAGCATGCTTCGGCAAATCTCCCTTTCGTCCGGTTTCAGCACTGCTTTATCAGCTCCACCGGCTTACTGATGATCTTTGCGACCTCTTCTTCGACAGTTACTATGATACAATCTGAAAAATATAATTGCAAGGCTCGAAATTGCACAAAAAAGCCCAGGGCAAGCCCTGAGCTTAAAACAAGCTTCATCTTCCGGAACGGAGATTCGTCCGAATTTTCTCAACAATGGCCGTTGCCTGTTCGGAAGGCGAAAGCTGCAGCTTGTTCCAGTCAACTTTTGGAACGTCGACCGTCCCGAGAGTCTGACACAAAAGATCGTAAATCGTCACTTTGTCAAGTTCTTGTCGCCACAGCTGATCGGCCGCATCAAACGCCGCGTTGATTGCGCTGTTGCCTTCGGTCGCAATCGGCTTAAAGTCGCTGAATACAAGATCCAGCAATCCGTTGTTCGGATAGGTATGAATCTTCCCTTCAACCGCTGATACGATCTGCAAAAGCGTAATGTCTTCCGGTTCTCTCGCCAAACTGAAGCCGCCGCTGTTGCCTGATGCGGAAGTTATCAATCCGCCGACGACAAGCTTGCGCATGATTTTTTTCAAGTACGTCTGCGAACTGCTGACGCGCGTGTGAATGACGTGTGACGACAGCGGTATTCCCCTATTTTGAGTTGCCAAAAGTGCCATGATGCACGCTGCCTGCTCAAAGCCTTTTGTCAATTGCATTATTACATCAACCTTTCCATCCATGAACGGATCTTATATGGATATCTGATGTCTACATTATAACCTTAATTTTATTGCAGTTCTATCGACGTTTTTCCTATTTTGTCCTCTTTTTGCGTTTGGATTTGCTTTCAAAGGTATAACGACCGTTTGAAATCATCTGCGGACGCATGGCAAAAAACAAACAGAAGAGTTCACCGGCAACAGGGATGAAACGGAAAACGATCATGAACATCGGCAGTTCCGAATCATGGAACCTCCTGATAAATGCAGTGATGGTCGTGATAAAGAAGAAGATCATCCAAACAGTGAACATCACGTCAAAAGCAGTTCCGACCATCTTCGGATAATACATGTAGATTCCCGCCAAAACTGCACCCATGATTACGCTGACAATAATCGTCAAGAGATACATTCCAAGATAACCCCACCAAAAATCACCGGTTCCCATGCGCTTGTCAACCGTCAGCCAGTCTTTGAGCATCAGCTTGGTTGATACGATCAAACCCGGCTTTTTGGACTCGTTTTTGGCAATATGGTACTTCTTGGCATTGGCTTCACGAATCTTGTCTCTTTCTTCTTCAATTTTCTGCAAAAATTTCTCCACGTCAGAAGGATCGTTGATTTCAAAACTTTCCAGAGTTTGCAGCGGATCTTCCAGAGAATCGTCTTCATTTTCCCGTTCATCACGGATTTCCTTTTGATCATCTTTGCTGTCGTCAAACGACATCTCATCATAAAACAACGTTGCCTGGTCCAGGCCACAGTAAGGACAGTAGTTTGCATTTACGGGAATGGCTTCCTTGCACTTTTTGCAAGGCTTCGTTTCAATTGAAGTTCCTTCACGTTCTTGAACTATCCCGCAAAAATGACAACGAAGCTCGTCATCAGCTATTTGTCGGCCGCATCTTTGACAATAAAACATTTTTGGCCCCCATCATTTAAATTATTTATCAGTAAATACTTTATTAGTTTTTTCAATATTTATCAAGCGGTTAACAACGCTCTTCAGGCTATTTTTTAAAATTTGCACAATTTTAAAAAATATTTACTACTGTTCAGGTCATCTTTGTTAAAATATATGGTAGCGGTGCGTTTCAACTAAAAAATTCAGCACACCAGGAAAGGAATATATCATGCTTCATACGGCATTACTCATGCTTTGCATCGGCATCTTTGCCGGTGTGATGGGTGCTATTTTAGGGATTGGCGGCGGAATGATCATCACTCCTATTGTTACGTTAGCACTCGGAATGGATATCAAATATGCAATCGGAGCAAGCATTATTGCTGTTATCGCAACCAGTTCCGGATCAACGATCGCATTTTTGCGCGATGATGTTTTAAATCTTCGCGTTGCAATGTTTTTGGAAATTTTCACAACAATCGGCGCAATTATCGGTGCTCTTTTGACGGGTGCCTTCAACCCGATGATTCTTTACGTCCTTTTTGGAGCTCTGCTTGTTTTCTCAAGCTGGAACATGTACAGAAAACTTCGCCGCGGACAAGAAGTTTTGAAACGCGTTGAGCCGGACAAGCTTGCCGAAAAATTCAAGTTCAACAGTTCTTATTATGACAAAAACCTCCACAAACAAATAGATTATCAGGTCGAAAACATTCCGGGCGGCGCCGCCATCATGTTTGGCGCAGGCCTTGCCTCAGGAATGCTCGGAATCGGTTCAGGTGCTTTCAAAGTTATGGCAATGGACGGAGCCATGAAGATGCCGCTCAAACCTTCGAGTGCGACGAGCAATTTGATGATGGGCGTCACCGCAGCAGCAAGTGCCACCGTGTATTTCTTCAACGGATCCATCAAGCCTGAAATTGCCGTCCCGCTGGCTCTTGGCATCATCGGAGGGGCAACCGTCGGGAGCCGCATCATGCAGCTTTTGCCGGCAAAAATCATTCGCGGAATCTTCATTCCGATTTTGCTTTATCTTGGCTTGCAAATGATTCTTAAAGGATTTGGGGTGACGATCTGATGTCTGAAAAAAAAGCTACTACCAGAGAAGAAATGATGGCCGTTGAAATCGTTATCGGAAAAATCATGCGAATCGGAGTTTTCCTGGCAGCTACCGTGATGATTATCGGCTTTGCGATGCTGATGATCAAGGGCACGAGCGGATACCCCGGAAACAGTTTCCCGACGACTCTTTCCGGTGTCGTTTCCGGAATGTCCGCACTCAAGCCGTATGCTTGGATGATGGGAGGAATCTATCTTCTGATCTTGACTCCTGTTTTGCGAGTCGTCATCTCAATTTACGCATTCATCAAAGAAAAAGATTATCTGTACGTCAAAATCACATCGCTGGTTCTGCTGATTCTGATCGTCAGCTTCTTTCTTGGCCACAGATAGTCAAAAGGAGTGAAAAATATGCCACAAAAGGACAAAGGATACGTCAATCCCGAAATTTCGCCGCGTTCCGAACGCAGTAAAAAACATCACCAAGCAAAGAAAAACCATCGAGGTTGTTTCTTCTGGGGGTTGCTCGTGACCGTTATCGCCCTCATCGTCGGCGGCAAATATGCCTACGCAAAATATACGAATGCTAAAAATGCCGCTAATACGATTTTCCAATCCTCAAACGTCAAAAAAGCTCGTGACGTCAATTCGACCTTAAAGGACGGTCATCCTGTGTCAGTTTTGCTGATGGGAACGGATACTGGTGCGCTTGGACGTGATTTCAAAGGCAGGACGGACACAATCATGATTGCCGTTCTCAATCCTAATAAAAAAACAATGACGGTCGTCAGTCTTCCTCGCGATGCCAAGGTTGAAGTTTCCGGATACGAATCAAAATATCCGAGCAAGCTTAATTCGGCCTATTTCTACGGTGGTTCAGGAACTGCGGTCAAGACCGTTCAAAATTATCTCAACGTCCCGATTGATTTTTACGCAACAATCAACATGGGCGGCCTTGAGCGTTTGATTGACTCGGTCGGCGGACTAGATATCAAGCCCCTTCTGACTTTCACTTATGATAATCAGTCATTCGTCAAAGATGAAGAAACACATATGGATGGTGCTCGTGCACTCGCCTATGTCAGAATGCGCTACACCGATCCTCAGGGCGATTATGGTCGCCAGGCCCGTCAACGCCAAGTTTTGACGCAGCTTGCATTCAAGGGCAGCCATCTGATGAGCTTGATCAATCAAAAATTTCTGTCGACGATTTCAAAACAGATGGTTACCGATCTTACTTTTGACGACCTGCTTGTTTTAGGGAGCAAATACAGGGTCGCGACCCACAACATGGTTACGGATCACCTTGCCGGACAACCGAACCAAGAAAACGGCGAATCGTTCGAAGTTCCGACTACCAAGGAACGACAGCGAATCACCAACCTTTTGCGAAAAGCGCTTGATTTAAATCATGCTCAAACCGGAGACTCTGGTGAATGGATTGACGCGGATGATTAACAAGGTATGAAAGCGAGCGATCATGACCCCTATCGCAAGCAAGGACTCCCTAGGCGAGCTTGTCTCGTCTAGGGAGTCCTTGCTTGCGATAGGGGGAATGCGAGCTGGAACCCGATTAGGACAAGGTGTGGAGCCGAACGCTCAGCCCCCGCGTATCCAAGTCGCGCTTGCGACGGGTAAGCTCGTCTTGCCCGAGCAAGGGTGCTTGGGACAAGGGGGTTGTGAAGCGAAACCCGATTAAGACAAGGTGTGAAGACCAGCCGCCTAACAAGGCGGTAGATAAGGAGGGGCGCGAGCGATCAGCGCAAGCGCAGTCGCGACGCGGCACGAACTTATCATGAGCCTTGTTGCTGGTCTGAGACTGATTAACAAGGTGTGGAAGCGAGCGCTCATGACCCCGTACGCAACTGAATGATGATTTTAAATCCGTGCCAGTGATGGCGCGGTTTTTTTATTGTTAGACAAAGTAGTCTAATGATTGTGGGGTATTTTTTATGGCAAAGTACAGTCCGGAACTGAAAGCGGAAATTATTAGTAAATATAATCAGGGAATGGCAACGAGTATCCAATTAGCTCGAGAATACAACCTCAATTCAAGGGTTGTTCGAAGCTGGATTCAAACATATCGACTTCAAGGTAAAATTCGTCATAGTAGAAATAAGAGAATATTTGACACTGATTTTAAACTGGCTGTGATAGACTATTATCAAACACATGAGGTAACCATAGCTGAAGTTGCTGCCAGGTTTGATCTGCTTCCAGGTCAAGTATCCCATTGGAGGACACTATTTAAAACGGGTGGTATAGAAGCTTTGCGTCCTCATCAAAAGGGAAGGAAGCCAAAACAAATGAAATCACCAAAACACCCGGAAAAGAAACCAACATCATCAGAATTGAGCGAAAATGAGCGGCTGAAGGCTGAAATTATCAAGCTAAAGAAAGAATTGTATGATGCACGTCTAGACGCAGCCATATTAAAAAAAGCGGCGGCCCTGTTCTGGAACTCAAAGCACGACGGAAAACGATGATTCTTGACCAGATCAGGGCCGAACAGTTACAAATGCCTAAAGCTGAACGTTTCAGGCTTAATGACTTACTGTCTAAATTAGAGTTGAAACGGGCAACTTACTACGATGAACGTAAGCGCATCAGTAATAAGTTTGACAAGTATCATGAAGTTAAAAGGCAGATGATGATTATTGCGCAGAAGTATTCCATGAGAAATCGTTTCACTGCCGGTTATCGACGAATTCAAGTTGAATTGGAACGTCTGGGAATTCATCTGGCTGGTGATACCGTTCGGAGGCTAATGCGTGACCTGGACATTCAGGTAACCATCTACAACCGTCATCAAAATCGAAAGTATTCGTCCTATCGAGGTACCGTAGGTCATCTTGCTCCTAACCGGTTACATCAGAACTTTTGCGCGACAAAACCCTATCAGGTGTGCCATACAGATGTCAGTCAGGTCCGTCTGGCTAATCAAACCTGGGCTTACCTTTCGGTGATGACTGATGAGGCCAGTAAGGAAGTTCTGGCATGTCAGGTCAGCCTTCACCCGAATTCAGATTTAATTACAAGGACTGTGGATGAATTAATCAGGAATCTTCCTGATCATGCCTGCCCCTTGATTCATTCGGATCAGGGATGGCAGTATCAGTTGCCTTACTATACTCAAAGATTGGCTAACCATCACTTTGTTCAAAGTATGTCTCGTAAGGGACATTGTCTGGATAACGCACCAGTGGAAAGCTTTTTCCACATACTGAAAACTGAGTTGCTGGATGGGCTACCATTATTTGAAGACATTACTGCATTTCAAATGATGGTTCAAGACTACATCCATTTCTTTAATTACGAACGGGTTTCTTTAAAAACAAAAGGCATGACTCCGGTAGAATACCGAAATCATGCCATGACAGCTTAATTGTTTAATTTTGTCTAACTTTTTTATTGCACTTCATGATGGCGCGGATTTTTTTATTCTGGGCGGCACACCGAGATTTCACTCAAATTTTACGGACAAAGCGTCATTTTTTTACTGATTTGTCCGTAATCAAAACGCATTTTACGGACAAAGCGTCCATTTTCATCGATGTGTCCGTAAACGGCAGTGATTTTGCCAAATGCAGTGCTGCTCATCACCTGCTCAATCACGGTCAAAACGTTGCTTTTCGATATTTTGCTACTTTCGAGGTCGCACGGGCCGAATTTGGAGCCGATGGTAGAACATTTTTTCATTTTTCTTTGTTTTTGTTCTACTTTCATCTCCGCATGGAGTCAAGTCCTAATTTGTGTGTAAAATATTTTTTCCCAGGCACAAGTTGTGCAGGGGATGCGAATGCATCCATGTATGTCCACTATCACTCTTGAAGGAGCTGTCAAGGGTGCGCCATCTGCGCACCTCGAAGAGGTTCCCTTGACAGCTTCGGAAAGAGTGATACACCTTACGCAGCTCTTAGTTTTTGTTGTTCCTCTGCCAATTCTTTTAGTTCAGCAACCGTCTTAGACTTGATCATTTTTGCGTAGGTTGCCGGACTGAATATGGCTTTCTTGGAGCTAACGACATCGTTTCTTTCCAACAGAACGGAACCCATCAGCCGCATCAGCGAGTTCTCGTTTGGGAAGATTCCGATGACGGAAGAACGTTGCTTCAGCTCTTTGTTCAGTCGTTCTATATGGTTTGATGTTCTGAAATATCTCCGCAAATTCTTAGGAAGCGCCATGACGGTCATGGCACTTTCAAAGCCTTCATCGAGGCATGACATGGCAGATTCAGCAACGTCTTCTGTAATCAGCGATGATTTCATCACGTTTTTTACGTGCATCTTCTATAGTTTCGCAGTTCCACATTTCCTGAAGTTCGGCTCTGATGCCTGCCTGATATTTTTTTGGTGATTTTCCCGAAATGTTCCTGGCAAAATGAAACTGGCACCTTTGCCATGGAACCTCAGGAAATACCCTTACTGACGGCATCCTGAATACCTTCATGAGCATCAGAAGTGATCATCAAAAGCCTTGGAGGCCACGTTTTTTCAGTTTTTGGAGAAAGGAATTTCCAAGTTTCTTTGGATTCGTTGTCATATACTTCAAATCCAAGGATTTCACGATGTCCTTCGTGATTCGTACCATAAGCGATCATAAACGCTTTGGAAACAATTCTGTGTTTGTCCCTGACCTTGAAGTAGGTTGCATCCACTATTAAAAAAGGGTAGTCTCCGGTCAAGGGTCTGTCCTTGAACTCATTGACCTTTTCAATCAGATCCTTGCATACTTCTGAAACTGAGGACTTAGAAAATGTCGTTCCGCACAAAGTTTCCATGATATTCGACACTTTACGCGTCGCTACTCCGCTGACAACCATCTCCGCCATACTGGCGATCAAGGCAGCTTCGCTTCGGGAATAGTTCTCGAAAACAAGAGTCTTAAAAGGAACATTGCGATGTCTCGGCACAGTTAAGGTGATTTTGCCTATCCGTGTCTTGAGCTCGCGTTCTCGAGTGCCGTTGCGGCTGTCCGTGCGTTCTTCTGACCGTTCATAAGGCTCAGCCTTGAGCTGAGCAGTGGATTCCGCCATCAGAATACTATTGAGACTTTTACGAAGCAGCTCGCGAAATGCCTGATCGTGATCCTTTGAAAGAAGTTGTAGAATTTCCTCTTGATTTAAGGTAATATTTAATTGGGCCATTTGTTCATCCTCCTAGTATTATTGTTGTTTGTTGATTTAATTATACCTGGGAGCTGAGCACTTGGCTCTCTTTATTTTTATCAATTTACACCATTATACGGGCATAACCCAGCATGGCTCGGTTTTGGCCTCTGCGGTAGAACATTTTTTCATTTTTCTTTGTTTTTGTTCTACTTTCATCTCCGCGCGGCACGATTTTGGACTCCGTGGTAGAACATTTTTACGATTTTTTGAGATTTTGTTCTACTTTTGAGACCACGCGCTCCGGATTTGGAGGCAGCGGTAGACAAAAATCACACATTCACCCCGGTTTTTGTCTACTGGACCCAGAGATTCAAAAGGGATTACGGGCAAAACGACGATTTTTGAAACATGCCCGTAAATGCCAGTCCTCGGTCACGGGCAAAAGGCCTTTTTTTTTTAATCTTCCCGTGATTCCGCGCAAAACGCTGCCTCCTTCACTGCATTTGTCAAATAAAAATACCTCGTTTCACCAAAGAAACGAGGCTTAGCTTCGACTACTGCTGAGAATAACCGTGAATTTTAAAATAGACCTGGGATACGAACTCGGCCAAAAAGAAACCGACCGCAATCGAACCGGCAATCATCCCGACTTGAACAAGATAGCTCAAAGCCAAATCGTTTTTTCCAATCGCAAAATAACGCACGGCACGATATGCCTGGCCTCCCGGTACAAGCGGGACAAGGCTTGGAATATTAAACAAAATCATCGGCATTTTCTTGAAACGGGCACAGAACATGGCACCCATACCGATGGAAAATGCTGCCAGCAAGTTGGCAAGCATCGAGCTGCTGAAACAGTCCTTTATGCAAACATAGACCAACCATCCGATGACGCCGACGATTCCGCATTCGTTCAATCCGCGTCGCGGGATGTTCAGGATAACCCCAAACCCGACGGTTGCCATATAACAAAAAACAACGTTCACAATTAAAAATAAAATCAGATTCATCATCGCTTACCTCAGAAAAAACGCAATACGACGGCAATTCCAAAGCCAATTGCGCACGCAGAAATCAACGCTTCGGTTCCGCGCGAAATACCGCTCAAGATATGCCCCGCAAGCACGTCACGGACCGCATTTGTCAAGGGAACTCCTGGAACCAGCGGCATGACGGCACCAATCGTGATCATCCCCATGCTTGTTCCAAGGTGAAAGCGAACAACAAATGAAGCGAACAATCCGATTACCAACGCTCCCAAAAATTCGCTCACAAATTTTACTTTAAATCTCGTATTAATATACCAATAGACCGCATAACCGATTCCGCCTGCGAAAAATGCAGGGAAGAAATCCAAAAAACTTCCGCCATACATCACAAGCAGCGTTGAACTGACGATTGCTGCCGCAAGCAACTGCCAAGGAAAAACGAAGAACGGAGTGGTCGTTTTCATTCGGTTAAGCCTTTCATCCACCTCTTCAAGCGATAATTCGCCGCGCTGAAAGGCCCGCGACAAATCATTGACGCGCGAAACCACTTCAAGATTGATGCTGCGCTCATTGATTGGTTCGATTCGAGTCAGTTTGCTTTTGGGCGCAGACATCATGATTCCCGTCGTCGTTTCAAAAATGCGCGGCTCTTTGATCCCGGCATTTTTTGCAAGACGATACATCGTATCATCGACTCTGGTCATATCAGCTCCGCTTTCAATCATCAGTTTTCCAGCGGTCAAAACAACCTCCATGGCCAATTCATCACGTTTCATTTCATTCATTTCTTAATTTCACCATTGCCATCCAAGTTAATTTCGACGCATCCGATCAAGATGCTACCAACGATTATGACAAAAGCAGACGTAAATGTAAATAGGGCAGCGTATGAAAAATTATCGATAATTATCCCGCCCAAAACGGGACCGACTGCGCGACCCAATGCCGGAAACGCGGTAACGAGTCCCTGATACTTCCCTTTTTCGCTAAATGAGCTGAGGCTTGAGACAAAAGCCGGGAAAGTCGGAAAAGTCAGCACCTCGCCCAAAGTAACAATGGCCATCGACAAAACAAAATACGGATAGCTTTTTGCAAAAATCAGTGAGCTGAATCCGAAGGCAAACAAAACGATGCCCAAATAAATCTTATGCGTCAGCTTTGTTTGGAAAGATTCGTCAAAGCGATTGATCAGCGGCTGAATCAAGACAATTATGATACCGTTGATCGTCCACAGCAAACTGTAGTTTTTGACGGGAATTCCCAACTGTCCCATGTAAACCGACAAATTGCTCTGCCATTGCGAATATCCGACGTCGATTGCAAAATAAAGTGCGAGCGCTGCAAAAATCACGATTGCTGCTTTTTTAGGCGTTTTATCGGAGACACCCTTCTTTTGACTTGCATGTTTAGCCAAAACGTGCTGTGGGACAAAATAAAACAGCCAGACTATCAGCAAAAAAACGGCATACATCGCAAAATTGACGATAAAAATCATGTTGATTGAAATTTCAATGACATATCCGACAAGCATCGTCCCAGCGACCACGCCGACGTTTTGCATGAAATAGATCATATTAAAAACGTATCTTGGATCTTTTTCTTTAATTCCGGTTGCAAGCGAACTGACAATCGTTGACGAAATACCGTTTCCGAAATTATCCAGAATCAGCAAAAAAGCAAAACATGGCCAATCATGGAAAAAAATCAGCAAAAAGACCGATGCAGCTTGCATTAAAACTGACAAGATCAAGAAAAAGCGCACTTTTCCATGATCGTATATGTATCCTCCAAGCCAGCTTCCGATAATCAGCGTAATCGAGTTGAAGAACAGTACTGTTCCGGCAACCGTTAACGACTGATGCAAATAATCATGCATATAAATCGTCGTCAAGGGCCACAACAGGCTTCCGCCGGTCGAACAAATCAGGCTCCCTAAAAGAAGCCAATGCAAGCGTAACTCTCTTTTCAAAATTTTGCCCCCTTTTTAAATCCAGTATCATAAGTGTAATCCCGCACAAAATTTCATGCAAGCAAAAAAGACCGAATGAAATCATCCGGTCCTCTACAATTGCGATTTTCATTTCCTGATCAACAGTTACGTACGCAACTGTCCTGAGTTGTTTTAGTCTTTAACGACGTTTGCAGCTTGCAAACCGCGTTGACCTTCTTCAACGTCAAAAGTTACGTGTTGTCCTTCTTCCAAAGACTTGTAACCTTCACCTTGGATTGCAGAAAAGTGAACGAAAACGTCGCTGCCGTCTTCACGCGTGATGAAACCGTAGCCTTT
Source organism: Ligilactobacillus ruminis ATCC 27782 (assembly GCF_000224985.1). NCBI lineage: Bacteria > Bacillati > Bacillota > Bacilli > Lactobacillales > Lactobacillaceae > Ligilactobacillus > Ligilactobacillus ruminis. Next base: position 258,569 of record NC_015975.1, on the reverse strand, counting down.
TTCTGCATTAAACCATTTAACTGTACCTTGTTCCATTAATAAAACTCCTTCTGCGCCATATGCGCATAATTATTGTAATTCTGACGGGCGCAAATGGAGATGTTGAATGAAACGATAACCAATATGACCAATACAAAAATACAAGTCTAATTATACCACATCAAGCTGATTTATAGTAGGCATCAGACCTACTTAACAAAAATATAGTGTGCCGCCTTATACCCGATGCTCGTTTCTTCGCCGCTGTCGCAATAAGTCAGCTTGATCGGGCCTTCAAACGGAGTATGTTCCCCAACGACAAGCCTGTCGCCAAGATTGATGTGAATATCGTCCAAATAGGAAAGCAATTCATGATTATCGATAAAACGATCAACGGTGACCGTCGTCCCCTCTGCAACGTCAGCCAAAATCAAATAGCTTTCTTCGCGGTAGGTTCCCGATTTGTCCGGAATAACTCCTCCGTGAGGACAATGTTCGGGATGACCTAAAAATTCTTCCAAGTGATCCATCAAATTGTCGCTTGTAACGTGTTCTAAAATCTCGGCATCGTTATGCACGTCCTGTAATTTATAATTCAGCTTGTCAACCAAAAAAGTTTCCCATAAACGATGCCTTCTGATCAGATTTTCTGCAATCTCAGTCCCCTTTTTCGTCAAAGATATTCCGGCATACGGAGTGTGATCGACAAGTCCTTCTTTTACGAGCTTGCTGACCATTTCCGTCACGGAACCCGCTGCAATGTTCAAACTCATTGCAATCTGCTTATTTGAAACTTTCTTTTTGCGTCCGCCCAATTCAAAGATGATCTTTAAATAGTCTTCTTTTTTTGGCGTCATTAATCTTCACCTGACCTTTTTGTTCGTCTAGTTACAAACATTATACCAAATTTTTAGGTATATTAAAAATATTTGTCAATCAATCACAATTTATGCATCTCAATTCCCCTAACAAATGTTCCATATCATTTTCAAGCGGCAATTCAAACCTGAGCCTCTTGCAGGAAAAAGGATCGTCAAATGCCAAACAGCAAGCGTGAAGTGCTTGTCTTTTGCATGCATCGTTTCTTTTGCCTCCATACAGTTCATCTGAAATCAGCGGATGCGCAAAATGTGCAAAATGAGCACGAATCTGATGGGTTCTTCCGGTATGAAGAACGCACTCAACCAACGTGGCTTCGTTGCCAAAACGCTCTCGAACCCAATATTCCGTGACTGCATTTTGCCCATCGCAAGAAACGATCCGCCTAAAACCGTTATCCTCTTTCTTAAGCGGCAAGTCAATAATTCCGTGATCTTTCTTGACAAATCCAGAGCACACGGCCAAATACCGTTTTTCCATCGAATGTTCCTGAACCTGCTTTGAAATCAGTCCTTGCGCAAACCCATGCTTTGCGCAAAGCATCAGTCCGCTTGTAAACCTGTCCAGTCTTGTTACGGCATGAGGAACAAGATTTTCGCTTTTTTGATCAATCAGATACCCCTTGACGCGATTCATCATCGTATCATGATCGTTCGAAGGACCAGGAACGCTGGATATTCCTGCAGGCTTGTCAAGCAACAGCCAATTTTCATCTTCATAGACGACTTTAATCCTTTCGTGACTGACAAGAATCCGCTCATCGTCATTTTCCGGTGGAAGCACGAGCGTTACTTTATCATTTTGGCCGACCAAGGCCGAAAGAACCGTTTTTTCTCCGTTCAGTTTTACGTTGCCTTGGCCTCGCTTAAGTTTAGCGATCATCCGATGACTGACGCCATGATTGGCCAGAATTCTTTTCACCGTTGCTTTTTTCCCCGAATGGTTCTGCCACGTAAATTCCATGTTTGCCATCCCTTCGTTGATGTTTAGTTCATTTTAGAGCAAAGCAGCCAAATAAGCAAGCAGCCCTTTAGTCAAAAAAAGAGCCTTGCCTTCCGGCAGGACTCAAAAACAAATATGTCTACCGATCAAAACGATAGTGGCTTAGCAAAGATTCAATCTTAAGACGTGACGTCATAAAAATGACAAAACCTGGAATAATCAGCATCGCAGAAAATATCCACTGTAACCTGACCCAGGTCATTATCACCATCGAAAAACAAACTTCGCGTACGTATAACAAATCACCGATGCCAAATGCAGTGTTTCCTAACGAAAAAAACAGTGCAATCGTCATAAGAAGTCCGCCAGAAATTATCATTGCCAGACCTGAACCGTAAAAAAGCCGCCACTTATTTTTGAGATAAGCAAACAAATACCCCACGATAAGGATAATCAGACTCCCGAATACGAAAAGTCCCGCCCATGAGATGGTGCTCAGGAATTGATAAAAGTGCTGCATTCTGGAAATCTGCATTTGACTTTCCCTTGCTTCAACGTATTCATTCAGATTGTTTCTGAACTTAACTTTGACATTTGTCCAATATTCCTTGTCCTTTGACGAATACCCGGCACCGTTTACGTTGTGATCAAGCATCTTGTAAACAGTATTCGATTCAATTACCTTGTCATTCATTGCGCGAAAATTCGAGATCATTTTTTTGGAACATTCTGCCGTTTGACTGTCGCTGAGAATCAGCTTTTCCCTAAACCTCAGCGGCATCCCCGTATACTGTGCCGTTTCGATTACAGTGCGGTTCAATTCATCACCGAGTTCTTTAATCATCGTAGCATCATTTCCGAAACGCACAGGGTCCAAAAAACTTTCGATACTAATCAAAAACGTTATTGACAATACGCACAGTGTAATTAACAATGCTAAAATAGAAGAAATTACGCGTGGCAATTTGACATATGTCTTGCGTAATTCCTCCGCATAATTTTGCAAAAAAACCAGCTCCCTAAAATTATACCTAATCAACATCCAGTAACCGTCCGATTTATTATTTCTCTTTCCCCTCTCAAAATAAATAAAACGATTACAGTAGTTTACTTTTATAATACCCGGTAAAATTATTACACACAAATATTGATTTTTATTGCCATATTTGTGAATATTTTTAATAAACATCAAATTTTTTATTTATTAAAAAATGCAGCCAAGATTCCAAACACTCTCTTGACTGCATTTATCCCATTCATACGAAACGATCAATCTCGTCGCCAGTATATCATTGTCAGCACGTCTATCAGCATAACCGATAATATCAACCCAAAAAAGACTCTGATCATCGGCTCCGCACATGCATCCATTATCATTCCCCATAAAGGCAAATGCAAAGAGAACAAGACAACCACCAACAATAAGGCAACAAGCTCAACATAATTTCTTCTGTCTAACATGCTATCCTCCCCTTGCTGCGCAGAACACCTACTCAAAACGCAGCTTAAATCTCTTAATCACCAACAAACAAAGTGATATCGACACGATTGCGTATATTATGGCTGGATAAACGGGGTTCATGCCCTTAATCATACTCTCGATGCCTAGCAAAAATGAAGTGAAGGCATTATGTCTTTCAATTTCAAAAACGCCCGATCCCCAAACGGCATTCACGCCAACCAAGATCAACGCCAAGACTATTTTACCATTTTTTCCAACATTCTAAAGACGCAGCCAATCAACATCGCCGTCATCATTCCGTCAACATACAAAACCACGGCAAACGGCAGGTCATTGACATCACTGATCGAAAATACGTTTAGCAGATAGTTGTTTTGGGGATAAAACTGCTGAAACGCAAAGTAGTAGGTCGATCCTAAAAAGATATGATTCCATAGGCCGTAAAGGCGGCCAGTACTTTTGCCCTCCAATACTCCCTGCGCGTAACCCCGTTTTGAATAAAATACTTGAACTCATTATAAAAGAATAACAGGAAAACGCATAGTATGGACTGCACAAAGTCCGTCACCGGAAACATGATCCAATCAGCGGTCAATTCATTTGCCTTTCCCGACAAAAACAACCATCCGCCAAAATAAACGATGATGATGCCGCCGACTAGATTATTTCCCAAGGTCTAATCCTACCACTATCTTAAAATGTCAATCAAGTTTTTATTTGCGGCCTGCTTGGCAGGCAAAATCCCAAAAACGACTCCGACCGCTGATGAAACGCCGAATGCCAGAAGGAACGAATGCATCGTAACCACAGCATGAATCTTTTGCGGTAAGAACGGTGAAATGCCGGCCCCAATCAGCCACCCTAAGGCAAAGCCCAACAATCCGCCGGTCACCGTCAGCATGACTGCTTCAAGAAGAAACTGAATCAAAATGTCGCTTGGCCTTGCCCCCACTGCCAAACGAATCCCGATTTCCTGGGTTCTTTCCGAAACAGAAATATACATCATGTTCATCACGCCAATCCCGGCAATAAAGAGCGAAATTGCGGCAATCGCACTCACGAAATAAGTCATCGTGTCGATTACGCTGCCGATTTGTTTCAAAGCAGCTCCGGTGTCATAGTAAACGTAATCTCCTTGTTTGCGATCCTTGCCGTGCTTTTTCAAGTACTTGGCAATTTTTTTGCTGATTTTTGATGCCTTGGCATCTTTAACAAAGGTCACCTCAAGAATCGTTCCGCCTTTTTTGCCTTTTAAATACACTCCGCTCGGCACTAAAACATCTGCGCCAAGCCGATTGGAACGCCCATCAGAATCCCATGTCTCAGACGGATTAAAGACACCGACGATCGTATATGACTGGTTGTCGATCACGATTGATGAACCTAAAGCATTCTCGCTTTTTTTAAATGATTTCTTTGCAAGCGCCTTTGAAATCAACGCAACCTCATCACCGATTCCCAACTGGAACCGAGAAATATTTTTCCCGGCAACAATGTCGGGATCATCCGGACTTTTTAAAAGAGACAAAGTCCCGTTGATTTCCTCACCGCCAAGCGTTCCGACGAAATTCAACTGCTTATCTTCACGTTTGAGCTTGACGGATTTGAATTGTCCGGCAAAATTGCTTTCGATTTTATTGATATCCTCAGACGTAATCTCTCCTTGATCTTTTCCCGTTGCGATAAAATCGATTTCCGTCTTTTGAACACCTGTTGCATTTGTCGAGAAGAGATCATACATCCGCTTTTTCACGCCGTCTCCCAACGACATAATCGTAATTACTGCCGCAATCCCGATGATGATCCCAAGCATCGTCAAGAAACTGCGTTTGGGATTTGCTTTCAAAGATTGCAGTGAAGTTTTGAACAATTCAATAAACTTCATGCGTTCATGCCCCCTTCTCCCTTTTTTCCTCCCCACTCATTCAAGCCGTCTTCATCAGAAATTATGCGCCCGTCAAGGATTTTGACCAATCGCTCGCATTGTGCCCCGACTTTAGGATCGTGGGTAACCATAATGATCGTCGTATGATTCTCCTCGTTCAGTTTTTTGAAAAGGTTCATAATTTCTTGACTTGTCCTTGAATCGAGTGCCCCAGTAGGTTCATCTGCAATCAAAAACTTGGGCTTGGCGACGATTGCACGCGCAATCGAAACGCGCTGCTGCTGCCCGCCGGACAAATTTTGGGGCAGTTTCTTTTCGGCCCCTTGAAGTCCCACTTGGGCTAGAACCTCACTGACGCGATCTTTGATATACCTGCGCGTCTGTCCTGCATAAAGCAGCGGCAAAGATACGTTTTCCGCAACCGAAATCGTATTGATCAATTTGAAATTTTGGAAAACGAACCCCACGTTCTCATTGCGTAATTTTGAAAATTGCGCCCGCGTATAATCATGAATCGGATGCTCATAAAAATCATAACGTCCTTCAAACTGATCGTCCAAAAAGCCAATGATGTTGATCAGAGTTGATTTGCCAGAACCAGATTCCCCCATGATTCCGACAAACTCGCCCTGATCGATATTAAGATTGATGTCATGCAGGACGTGAAAGTTCTCATCCCCCTGCCGATAGAATTTATTAATATTTTCAAGCCTGATCATATCAATCTACCTTCTTGCCATCTTTCAGGTGCTTGTCCGGATTGGCAACAATCCTTTCCCCCACCTGAACGCCTTGTTCGACACAGAAGTATCCATCGGCAAATTTGCCATCAATTTTTTGCTTATGAACTCGTCCCTTGCTGTCAACAACATAGACCGAATTATTTCTGACGCTGTCCTTTGGCAAACGAATCTGCTCCTGCGGAACTGAGATCTTAACGGTTTGTCCATCCATGAAATTGTTTCCGTCGACATCAATGGTGAGAGGATATCCCGTACTCTTGCCTTCGACCGGCACCTGCGATAAAAACGCGATTGTCGATTCTTGCGTTTTCTTGGTTGCAAGCGCCTTGACTTCAACCTTTTGCCCTTGACTAAGCTTTTCATAGTCATATTCGGACACGGATGCTGAAACCTGCTTTTCGTGTGAGTACAGGGTTATTGATGGTGCATCTTGCTTTTTGTCGTCGACGTCAACGATTCCATCAAACGGAGCAATCAAAACGTTGTTTATTTTTCCGCTGATACTGTTCAGTTTCGTTTGTGCCGCCGTTACCTCAGAAACAGCATCATCATAAGAGCTCTGTGCTTCTTTGACTTGATTTTGAAGATCGCTGTAGCCGTCATCTTCTTTCGATGCCTGACCCAGCTGCTGTTTTGCAGAATTGAGACTCGAGAGCGCGGACTGCTGCGTTCTTTTGGCCTTGTCCAATTCCTGTTGAACTTCTTCTTTTGATTCTTGTTTTTCAGAATCATATGTTGTGAGAATAACATCGCCCTTATGTACTGACTGACCATTTTTGACTCTGATTTCTTGAACTTTTCCCGACGGAAGTCCAAGGGTCGAAACCTGTTTTGATTCTACTTGACCATTGATCGAAAATGGCGTCGGTCTGCTGACCTTTGTCACATAATACTTTGGAGCAGCGTCTTTTACGTCATCTTTTTTGGCATTTGCTTTTTGAATAAGTCCCCATACTGCCAAAATCACGATTATGACTGCTGCGACAACCAAAATCTTCCTTTTTTTTGTCATTCAAAAATCCTCCTTTAAAAAGTGGTCTGCCATTTAGTTGATTACTTACGCAACTAACTATACCGCCATCCAATTAGCTAGTCCACTGTTTTTTAATTTAAAAAATAATTTTATTATGATTGTTTCAAAATCCAGTGCCGAAACAGACTGTTGCCATAAAGCAAGAAGAGCCGGCCGGTTACAATTGAAAACGCGTATTGAAAACAAAAAAAGCCGGGAATTTCTCCCGACTCTTTTACGATTTTTTTGACAATCCGCCAATACCTATTCTTCAAAACCGTTATTATCGCTTGTCTCTTTGAACCAACGACCTGAATCCTTGATCGTCTTGATTTGCGTATGAATATCGTCACGAATAAGGCCATAACGATTGCGATATGCATTCATCCACGACCAGCAGTCAATGCCCGTCCAAACAAAGTAGCCATGGCAGTTTGAACCTTCTTCGATTCCGCGATGAAGTTCTTTCAAGTGATTCTTCATGAAATTGATGCGATAATCGTCATGAACTACACCATTTTCATCCATAAAACGCTCTTCGCGAGAAACACCCATGCCGTTTTCTGAAACGAACCAAGGAATGTTTTTGTAATTGTCGCGAACGTTGATTGCAATGTCATACAATGCTTCCGGGAAAATTTCCCAGCCTTTGTCAACGTTCATGACGCGACCAGGCATCTCATATTCATCAAAGTAGATGTCAGGCATCCAGTCCTGCAAACTCTTGGATGATACTTCAGGCGCCTTGACGCGGAACGGATGGTAGTAGTTGACGCCTAAAACGTCGATGGTTTCTTTGGCAATCAAATCGAGTTCTTCTTGAGTATAATCCCACAAAACACCGTCACGCTTCAAAATTTCAACAAGCTTTTCAGGATAGCATCCCAAAATAGCCGGATCCAGGAACATCTTGTTTGCCCAAAGTTCTGCGAATTCAGCTGCTTCCTTATCTTCTTTAGAGTCGGATGCAGAATATGCGGGCGTAAGATTCAAGATAATGCCGATACGCTTGTCGTCATCATTTCCGTAAAGCTTGCGGAAACGTTCAATTGTTTTGGCAGAAGCAAGGTTGATGTTATATGCGACCTGCACTGAAAGAGGACCGTCAACTTTCAACGGATAATGGAATTGATACAAATATGCACCATCCAGGATAACCTTTGGTTCGTTGAACGTAAACCAGTTCTTGACGCGATCGCCAAAGAGCTTGAAGCATTGTTCAGCAAAACCGGCATACAAATCCGTGACGTGCTTTGATTCAAATCCGCCGTATTTATGCTGCAATTCGACAGGCATGTCAAAGTGGCAAAGATTCATGTATGGTTCAATGCCGTTTTCGAGCATCGCATTGATCACGTTGTTGTAAAAATCGACCGCATCCTGATTTACCGTGCATTTTTCAAAATCATCAATCAAGCGGCTCCATTGAATGGACGTCCGCAATGACTTGATGCCGGCCTTGCGCATGAGAGCAAGGTCTTCTTTATAATCGTTGAAAAAATTCGATGCGGTATCAGGACCTACTCCGTCATAAAATTTATCCGGATCATTGGCATACCAATAATCAAAAACGTTTTGGTGCTTCTTTTTGAAAGTACCTTCGGATTGGGGGCCTGACGTTGCGGCACCCCACGCAAAATCACTTGGAAATTTCAGCATGTTCGTTGCTCCTCTAAATTATGTCAGTCTTCAGGATAAGTTTGTTCGAAATCGACAACGGCTCCGTACAAGTTGGCGTTGCCGCGATAAGCGCACGTTTCGATGACAGGCTTGATCGTTGCAACGTCAGACCTGTTCCTGATCTTTTCGACTGCTTCGTTTAAAAGCGGAACGAGCTTAGGATTATTAGAAACCGCCCCGCCCAAAATGAACTTTTCAGGATCAAAACTGTGCTGCAAATTAAAAATTGCAATGCCTAAAGTTTCTGCCATCTGGTCTACTTGAAACTTGGCAGCTTCATCCCCCTGATCCGCAAGATCGAAAACGGTCTTGCCATCGACGTTTTTGCCGGTTTCTTCATTATAGCGTTTGGCCATGCTTACAGGAGAAGCAGCTTGACTAATAGTCAGCAGCGTTGGGGTTGCGACCATATAGCCGATTTCACCGCCAAAAAGATGCGTACCGTGCCAAACTTTACGATTCACGATTACTGAACCACCAACGCCCGTGCCGATAATGATAAAGATCATATTTTGACAATCACGCCCGGCACCTTCTGCCACTTCTGCCAAAGCCGCACAGTTAGCATCATTTTCGATTGAAACGGGAAGCTGGAAACGTCTTTCCAACTCTTGTTCAATATTAAAGTTATGAATATATGGCAATGCGCTTGCACCTTCAATAACGCCGGTTTTCTTATTGACTGCCCCGGGGGCACTGATCGCAACGCCTTTTACGTCGTATTTTTTCTTGAAATCATTTGTTTCATGCTCAAGAATTTCATAAAATTCGTCAAGCGATTTCGGCGTATCTACCGCATGGACATCCATCAATTCGTTATTTTTCCATGCTGCAAATTTGATCGTCGTTCCTCCGATATCAATAACTGCTAAATCTCTCATTGTTGTTTAACCTGCTATATAAAATATAGAATAATATGGAATTGTAAAACTTTTTCCCGTATTATTCAGAAAGAATATAGCTTTTCCTTTCCTAATTTTATTTGTTGCCGTCAACGCTGGTATTCCCATATCCTAACGTGAGGGTAATGACATTGACCGGCTCTTGCAGCTTAAGGGTGTAGCCCGCCCCTTTTTTATTTTTCTTTATATCAAAATCATTAAATTCATGACCGCATTTTCATCTCTGCCCATGACAGCACCGCATTCATAACAAACGTATTCGTTATGCTTGGTTTTATGTTTCATGCTGCCGTCAAGACCGATTTTGTCGTCACCTTTCCTGACGAATCCGCATCGAGAACACCGTTGCATGCTTGGATAGAATTTGTCGGCTAAAAATAATTCCTTGCCATCCCATTGGCATTTATAAGCTAAAACATGTCTGAAACAGCCGAACAACAACCGCTTTCACCACCTGTCAAAGGATCATCGGTTTGCTTTTTTGCTATATAATCCCATGCAATTCTGTCTTTTTCTACAAATTAATTAACAGTTAGGTTGCTCCCTGTATCTTAATCAGCATAAGATAGTAAACGCTTTAATCCAACGTCTACAGTATACTCCTCAATCCGAATATAGTCAATACATATAACAGCAGTTGTATATTCTTTTATTTCATTAAAAAATGTTATGTCAATTACCGGATTTTTTGCGCAATAACGACAAAAGAGGCCAGGAATATCAACTCCTCGCCTCTTGTCATCACACGACATCTTCCGAACTGCAGTCATCAGCAAACATGTCGTCGTCAAAAATCAGATTAATCAATAATCTTCTTATAGACTTCAACAATTTCCTTGGCAAGATCGACAAACGTAATGCCTGTCATCAAATGATCTTGCGCATGAACCATATACAGATCGATTGGCGTATGTTCGCCACGAGCTTCAGCCGTCAACATTTCAGTCTGCGTATTGTGTGCGTCTACAATAGCTTGGTTGGCTTCTTCAAGTTTCTTTTCAGCTTCTGTAAAGTCGCCTTTCTTAGCAGCAGTAATTGCTTCTACTGCATGCGCCTTTGCATTTCCGCCAGCCATAATGATTCCCATTACAACCTGCATTCTTTTTTCGTCATCCATTATCAACAATACCTCCTGGATAAAATACAGAGCCGCACAAAATGTGCGGTTCCGCATTATTCTCAATATTTAATCAAGCACTTACAGCCTCAGGACTAACCCATGATCTTTTCTGCTTCTGCAAGAACGTTCTTACCGTTCATCATGCCATAATCCGTCATGTTGATAACTTCCATAGGAACGCCTGCATCATCGCATTTTCTTTGAATATCGGCCTTCATGTAGGCAACTTGCGGTCCAAGCATCAAAATATCTGGCTTTTCAACTTCGAATTGATGATCAATATCAGCAACTGACTTTGCGAAAATTTCGTAATCTTTGCCTTGTTCTTTAGCTGCTGCCTGCATTTTTGAAACCAAAAGCGACGTTGACATGCCTGCTGAGCAGGCAAGCATAATAACTTTATCTGCCATTTTAATCTATCCTTTTCTTTATTAATAAATTACTAACTAAATTTTTCTTAATTATTGAGCATCCTTTACAGCATTTGCATCTTCTTGTTCCTTCAAGTACTTGTCATACTTAACAGCAAATGGCCAGTAGATAGCAGTTGAAATTGCAAGAACGCATGCTTGCCACAATGCCATCTTCCAACCACCGATGAAGAAGCCGGAGATAACAGCCGGCGTTGTCCAAGGAGCAGCAACGCCTGTCGGAGGAACGATGCCGAACTTGATTACAAAGTATGTTGACAAAGCAACAACAACCGGTGTCAAGAAGAACGGAATTGCCAACCATGGGTTCATAACCAATGGGAGACCGAACAAGAACGGTTCGTTGATGTTGAAAAGAGCAGGAACAAGTTCAACTTTACCAATTGACTTGAATTGGACTGACTTAGCACCAACTAAAGTAAAGATAACCAAACCAATCGTAATGCCAGAACCCGTCAAATTAATGAAGTTGTTGTAGAATTCATTTGTAACGATATGTGCACCGTTTGCAAGAGACAACTTGCCTTCAGCAAGCAAGCGAGCGTTGTCGGCAGAGTTCGGAAGAAGGAAGGCACCGCCGATACCACCCATGATAAGGCCGCCGTGAACACCAAAGAACCAGAAGAATACAACCATGAAGGCAAGAATGATACCACCGCCAAGGGAGTCTGACAAACCTTGCAAAGGAATTTGCAAGGTCTTGTAGATCCAGTTCAAAAGATCCGTGTTAAGAGCCTTGTCGAAGATTGCATAGACAACCATAGCAACAGTGATGATTACGCCAGAAGGAATCATAGCTGAGAATTGGTTTGCAACGTTTGCAGGAACTTGTTCCGGAAGCTTGATTTCCCAACCAGCCTTAGCCATCAACGTATATGTCCAACCAACCAGGAGACCGCAAAGGATAGCTGCGATCATGCCCTGGCCGCCAAGCCATGTCATGTTGATAACGTTTGTAACAGGTGACTTCAAATATGTTTGAATCGCATCAGGCAATTGTGAAATTTGATGTGCCAATTGTGAGCTCGTGTAAAGCGTCTTGCCAGCAGCATCCGTAATGCCGGAGCCGCCCTTTGCCATTGCGCCGACAAGCGGAGCATCCACTTGGAGCTTTTGCAAAAGGAAGAAGACTGAAAGTGATGTCAAACCAACAGGAAGCGGTTCGAGTTTTTCATTCTTAGCATAGACGTAAGCAATACCAACTGCCGTCCAAATTGAAATAATAGCAAATGTCGTTTGATATGCTTGGTTGAAGAAAACCGACCAACCAATGTTATCAAAGAATGTTGAAACCGCAGGAACAGGAAACGATTTCAAGATCAGGAATACAGAACCAATGATGATGAACGGCAAGGCGTAAACCATACCATCCTTCAATGCAACAACAGCTTTCGTATTAACGAACTTCATTACAGAGGGCAGAATTTTTTCGTTAACAAACGTGCCTACTGATGATTTCTTTTCAGCCATTATAACTCATCTCCATTATCTTTAAATATCTTTTTAAACCAGTGAAAGGATTTTTTCGGTATGCGTCTCAAATCTTTAAGATCATGATTTGAACGGTTAACATAAACGGCACCGTAACGTTTTTCCATGTCTCCATGGGAACTCGGAATGTCGATCAGGCCCCACCCAAGATATCCTATGACTTTAGCGCCGTCTTCAAACATTGCGTCTTTCATCGCTTTGATGTGATCACGATGATATTCGATTCTCTTATCATCTTGAATCTCATGTTCGCCATCCCATTGCTCGCGAATTCCGATTCCGTTTTCGATAGGAAAAATCGGAAGCTGATATCTGAAATACAGAGTATCGATTGCTTCTCTGAAACCTAAAGGATCGATCTGCCATCCCCATTCATTTGCTTCAAGGTACTCATTTTCGACGTACCCGAAATTCAAATAACGGTTTGGAGCAGTTCCGTCCGGAACCTTCGTCGAGTCGAGAACGTCCGTGCGATAATAGCTGAATGCCAAGAAGTCAGCTTTCATCTTGGACAAAATTTCACGATCGCTTTCCAAAAAGTCCATGTCAAGTTTGTTTTCCTTGATAAAGTGTTCTACTGCCAAAGAATAATGGCCATTTGCAAATAAATCACACAAATTATAAATTAAAAATTCCGTTGCCCTGTCAGCTAAGAACACGTCTTTCGGACGAGAAGCAGCTGGATATACAGGTGTGTAGGCCAGCATTCCGCCAAACTTAACGTCATCGTAGTTTTCATGGACGAAAGCATCCAATTCAGCGTGCGCCAACATCGTATGATGAAAAATCTTATAGAGGTTGTCCAATGACTTTTCGACATTTTCGCATCCTGCAAAAAGAAATGCTCCATCACCGAAGTAAAGATTATGCTCATTAAACGTAATCCAATATTTGACGCGATCGCTGAAATGTTCAATCATCTTCTTGCCATAACGAACAAAAGCATCAACGACATGCCTTGACATGAAACCATTACCGTTTTTTGCCAAGTTGAGCGGCATGTCAAAGTGGTAAAGACAAATCATCGGCTCGATTCCGCGTTCCAGCATTGCATCGACCAATCGATCGTAAAACGCAATCCCTTCTTCGTTAAACTCGCCGTCACCCTGCGGATTGACGCGTGACCAGGAAATCTGAATACGATACATGTTCATATTCATCTCAGCCATCAAGTCCAAGTCTTCTTCGTAACGATGATATTCATCAATCGCTACGTGCCAGTCTGAACTATTTTCGTCTGCAGGCCGAACGTCATAAACGGATAATCCTTTGCCGCCAATGTTCCAAGCGCCTTCTGTCTGCATACTTGAAACTGAGTTGCCCCAGAAGAACCCTTGTGGCATTTTACGGTTCGTTTGCATTAAATCTCCTCCTCAATCTTGATTTTTTGATGTAACCGTTTAACCCTTTCAACAGTATTTAGTATAACCGCTTTCATGATTTTAGTCAATACTTATCAGCTTAATGTGTGTACATTTTTGTGATTTGTAACTCCATTAGTTCTAAATTAACGTTACAATACCAATGTTGTCAAGAAATTAACTTTTATAAATCTCTTTAAAAATTTTTCTGTTTTTTTACTTTTCGCTCTCCTCAAGTCTCTAAAATAAGTTAAAAAAATTAAGAATAAGCATTTGAAGACCCGCCCGTTATTATCGCTTACACCATTGCTTTAGCCACATTATGCGCATAATTTAGCTTTTATGATTTAACGTTATCAAAAATATTTTAATTCTTCCAAAAAATGTCATGTGCTAAAACTAGAACATTCGTCATGACGTGTACTTTTGTCTGAATTTCCGTCTCAAAGAAGATCATTGCTCAAGGTTTTAATGCTATTTGCAGAATTCAAAAAATTCCCGCAATTCATCGGAACTTTTCGGGCGATGCTCACGTCCGTACTCTGACAAAACCAACAGCTTCTTTGGAATTGTTCCGATTGAACGCTGCCATCTGCTTTTTGGAAAATACGACCGTGTCTTGGGGGCCAATGACCATTACGACTTCTCGGCCTGATGCTTGACGTCGACGTAATCAAGCAATCTGAAAAACTCGTTTTCATTTTTGCGAAGCGAATCGTGATATCTGAACCAATATCCGAGTTCATCAACGGCACGGACATCACATCCTGCTCCATATGCTGCTCTGTAATCAGTCAAATCGTCAGCTGATTTGATAAAAATGGCAGCAATTGCCTGACCTTTAAAAGAGAAACGAAGTATCCCTCATAAAAAAGTTATTTTTTTGTCAGCCTTTATGCTTTTATATTTATGTTATCTAAAAATCAAACATGGGGCTTCATGATACATTTTTTGAAATTGTCTCAACATTACTTTTAGCTTTCTACATCAGCTATTTGTTGATGACGATTGCTCTGAATTTGTCAAATGCAGCACGGTCAAAAAATCTGCCGATCATCTCATGCCTGACTGTTTGCAAAAAGCCTTTGATTTCAATGTCTTTCGTGACATGCATCATTTTAGCCGTGATAATCGGTCGCTTGAATCTTGTCGTTTTACATTATTCCAGGATCATGCGCATTCGCAATTAATAATTTATCTAAAAATTTGATCAGATGACATCTATAGTAAATGATACACGTAAAATACATCATTTGCTTTTTTTGTTATACTGTTGCATAATACAAGATAAATAAAGGAGATTTATATGATAAACTTATTCCCTTTGGAAAGGATGCTTTTTAATGTCTACAAAATACCAAGTTGTCGCTAATGCAATTCGTGAACGCATTGAAAACGGCACATATAAAATCGACGAACTTATTCCAGATCAAAATGCACTCGCACAAGAGTTCCACGTTAATCGCTTAACCGTTAAGAAAGCTTTGGACGGTCTTGCTGCCGAAGGTTTGATTTACAAGCAGTCCGGTCTTGGCACCTATGTCCGCGGAAAGATTCCGTTCATCACTCCGCATGACGTTTCAGTCAACGACTTCGGCGGAGCATTCCACCATTTTGGCGAAGAACATATCCAAAGCAAAGTCATTTCCTTTGACGTCGAACTTCCAGATGAACGCATTCAAAAGAATTTGAGCATCAAGCATATCGACCCCGTCTACAACATTACTCGTCTCAGGATTGTAGATGGCAAGCCGACCGTCTTGGAACATACTTACATGCCTGTTCGACTTGTCCCTGATTTGGAAAGAGAACATGTCGATACTTCAATTTACACATACATTAATGAAACTCTTGGCCTGAAATTTGGCGGTGCCTTCCGCAAATTCTCAGCATTCGGCGCAAGCGGTGATGACATTAAATATCTTGAAGTCGAAGAAGGCAGCCCGATTCTTGAAGTTGAACAGCTTGTTTGGCTGTCGAACGGCAAGATGATCGAATATTCAACAAGCCGCAATCCAGGCAACCTTCGCAGCTATACGGCTTTGAATGTGAATAATTTTTAAGCAAGGTGTGGAAGCGAGCGGTCATGACCCCGTACTCAACTGAATGATGATTTTAAATCCGTGCCAGTGATGGCGCGGATTTTTTTATTCTGGGCGGCACGCCAAGATTTCACTCAAATTTTACGGACAAAGCGTCATTTTCATACTGATGTGTCCGTAAACGGCAGTGATTTTGCCAAATGCAGTGCTGCGCGGCAATTGCTCAAGCGCTGCACCTGACCTCGGTTACGGGCAAAACGTTGATTTTGGAATTTGCTTGTAATCTGAGATCACACTGCTTTGGCGAAGGTACCCGAATAGAACATTTTTCCGATTTTGGAGGATTTTGTTCTACTTTCGAGGTCACGCGAGTCGATTTTGAAGCCGGAGGTAGACAAAAATCAGACATTTCCCCCAGTTTTTGTCTACTTCCAGGTCCGCGCACCCAAGTTTGCCCGTAATTATCAGAGATGCTACAAAGATTACGTCAAATCAAAAACTCTTCCAAACAGTGTTACCAACAGCACTGCATTTCCCACGAAAAGAGACTTCATCCACCTTTTCCCAAAAATGCCAAAAAACGCAGGGCCGATTTGCCGCTGCGTCATCATCATAATCTTTATTTAAATTCGTCCGCCACCTGCTTGACTGACTTTCCTTCGTGCTTGGCACGCAGGATAACCTGACGAACCTGCTCATCCGTAAAGGCCTTTTCGTTGAGGCCTTGTGCTTTCAAATCTTTGCGGGCTTGTTTCACCTGAGCATCAGTCATCTTGCTTTCGGCTGCGGAGGCAGCAGAATCAGAAATACCGCTGAAGACGTCTTGTTTGGTATTTTTTGAATACTTTTGCGACCTGGTCTTGTTCGCATCGGTCGAATCGTCATCGACGGTATAGCCAAGCGAACGAAGGATGCGATCGTTGTATTCTTTCAATTTTCTGGCATTATTATAGACGTCGCGATAATAGCTTTCATTAATACTGCCATAACCAAGAATTACCGCAAGTTTCGTGTTGGAAGCAGTATATTCATAGTTTTCCGAAAGCGTTTTGGCTTTCTTGTAAGCTTTCAGGAAAATCTTTCTTTCCTTGATGACTTCCTTGAGCTCCGTTGCAAGCCCAGATGACCGCTGAACGAGAAGAGATGAGCCGGAATCAACGTTAGCAACGCACTGAAACTTTTGACAGGCGTCAGCATACTTGCCGTTGTTCATATCCTTCATCCCCCGTTGGTAATCAGTCAGCTGATCGACAACGGTCGTTGCAAAATCATCGTTTGGCTTCTTCTTCAAAGCATCCCGATATGAAAGCTTGGCAGCATCATAGTTGCCGTCACGAATGCTTTGCTTGCCGGCCTCAATCGCTTGATTATAATATTTTTGCGTTTCTGCCTTCCTGGTATAGCCGTACCCGACGAAAAAAAAGGCCAACACGATACCGACAATCGTCCACCATGCCCATCTTTTCAATAGCCTCACCTCTTTTACAACTTACTTCACATTATACCATGTTTAACCGTTCTGATTAAAGATTGACGTGTTGGGAAAATTGTCCTCAAGCCATCTTTTCAAGAGAAAAACCCAGCTTTGAACGTCTTTTTCGACATAAGTTTCATTTTTTGCGCTGATTTTTGTTCCGAGTCCCAAACCATGCCTTCCTTTCGGGTAAACGTGAAGTTCAAAAGGAATTGCGTTTTCGCTCAAAGCTTCAGCTAAAAGCAGACTGTTCTGAACGGGAACGGTTCTGTCGGCAAAAGTCTGCCAGATAAACGCTTTTGGCGTTTTATCATTCACTATTTTTTCAAGTGAAAATGCAGAGCTTCGTTCCATCAGCTCATCTCCCAAAAGGTTTTCAAACGAGCCTTGGTGCCAATATCTGCCTGACGTTATCACCGGGTAGCATAAGATCATCCCTGCCGGGCGAATCAACTTCTCATCATAGCCAAGCTTTTCAAGCTCATCGGGGATGATTCCAAGACAAGCTGCCAAATGTCCGCCTGCAGAAAAACCCATTACCAAAATTTTTCCCTCATCAATGTTGAACCGCTCTGCATTTTCCTTGAGAAATAAAACGCTTTGCGCAAGTTCGCACAAAGCTTTAGGAAATCTCCTGGGAGCACAACTGTATCGCAGAATGCACACCGCACAGTCCATCGATAAAAGTTCCAGTGCAATCGGCTCTGCTTCGCGATCCGACGTTTTCGCGTATGATCCGCCAGGACAGATAATAATCGCCCTTCTTTTGCGATGCGGTTCAATCTCTTCAGAATTGTCCGGAATATAGCAGATCAGCCGAGCATCACTTGTCAGCGGTGTTTTCAGGTTATGTTCGAAATATCTCATTTTAAGTCCTCTTCAGTAAAAAAGCCGGGATAATCCCAGCCAAATTAATCTTTCAAATTGGAAATGCCATTGCCAGCAATGCAACGGCGACAAGGCCCAGCACAACGGAAAGGCCCATTGAACGTGAGCGATAGGCAACGATCGCAACCAGCACGGAAGCAAGAATCTTTGCCATATAATCGCATCCGACGAACGTGTATGTTTTCGTATTCATGAAAACGTCCTTTACGACCAAAGCCGTAAAAAGCGAAACCGGGACATATTTCATCCATTCATTGAACCACTTTGGAATCTCACGTGTTGAAAAGATACGCAACGGGATAAAACGCGGCCCGAAAGCAACCAGCATTGATAAAAGGATCAAAATGAAATGATCCATCGTTGACATATTCATACGCTACTCTCCTGACTTGCTAATGACTTTGCGACTCGCTTTTGGCTTGATTCGCTTGAGCCAAAAACCTTTCTCCTTGCCCTTCTTCACCAAAGTGTCTTCGATGATGAATCCAGCGAGCGAAGCAATCAGCGTTGCAACGACAAGACCCATCGTACTCTTCAAAATCGTCATCGAGATGATCGCAAGAACGGCTGAGAAGAAACTGACCAAAATGGTCAGCTTATTCTTAATTTGCATCATGATCATATAAAGGAACAAAGCAGTCAAGGCGTAGTCGACGATTGCAAGATCAATCGTAATCACGTTGCCGATCAAACTGCCAACGAGGTTTGAAAGCGTCCAAAAGAGTAGCGAGTAGTGCTCGACCATCAAGGCGTCTTTTGGAGTCCATTCCTTATCAGTGGCAAATTTAAGATAATTAACCGCATAATTTTCATCATTAAGAGAAACGGCGAAGAAATACAGAAACTTTTTGCTCGTTCCACGAACATACTGCGACAAGCTTGATCCTAACAAGGCATAGCGCAGTTCAAGGAAGAACAGCATAACAAGAATTGTATGCATTGGGGCATTGACAGTCAGCATCGATGCGATCATGAATTGAGCACCGCCCGAAAAAACAAGCAATGAAACCAGACCTGTCATCAAGGGATTGAAACCCGCAGCATTAAGCAAAATGCCACAGGCAACACCGATCGGGATGTAACTCAAACATAAAGGCATCGAAATCTGAAAGACCTCTGCCCAACGTGGTTGTTCTTTTTCCAAGGTAATCCTCCATCAAATCATAGAAATAATAGATCTAACTGTACATCATGTATAAATCGTGTAAATTTACACAAATTTAAAAACCTCGCAAAATCGATTATAACATAATATGTTATTCATTCGAAATCGAAAATAGAGGTTTAACCCAAATCTAACATTAAAAAAAAGAACAATTACCCGATAATGATCTTTTCTGTCGGAAGTTCATAGCTCAGATCGCGATTGCGTTTTGGAATGAAGAACAATAAAGTATAAAGCATCCCGATTCGACCGACAAACATCAAAACCATGATGACGATTTTACCGACAAGAGTCAAACTGCTTGTGATTCCAAGCGAAAGCCCCGTGGTTCCGAATGCCGATGCGACTTCGAATACGATCGAAAGAAGCGATGCATCCTCCGTAATTGATAAAATCAAAATCGCCCCCACGCACAAAACAGTCGACAAGCCGACTACAACGATTGCCTTTTGAACGTCGTCTCTTCCGATGCGGCGATTGAAAACATTGATACTGTTGTGTCCGCGAATGAATGAGAACATATAGAGAATAAAAATTCCGACGGTTGTCGTTCGAACGCCGCCGCCAACTGAGCTTGGGCTTGCGCCGATAAACATCAGGATCGCCAAAATCAAAATCGTCGTCGTGTTGAATTCGGCCATATCGTTGATCTGAAGCCCTGCATTTCGCGAGGAAACACTGTAAAACATCGCCGTCATCAATTTGTCGAACCAGTCTTGGCGAGACAGCGTTCCGCGCATTTCCGAAAAATAAATCAGAATCGTGCCGACGATGAAAAAGAAGACCGCAAAAAAGACCGCCATTTTTGCAAACAGCGAAAAACGGAATTTGCGCTTCGTCGTCTGCCTGCTGAATTTGTAAAAAGCCCAGTTTTCGCACTCAATCAAAACCGGGTAGCCAATGCTTCCGATGATGATCAGAATCATCACGATAAACAAAAAGCCGTAATGGTGCCTGAACGGGATGATCGAATTTCCCGTCACATCAAAACCGGCATTCGTGACCGAACTGACCGAGACGTAAATTCCGTGGAAAAATGCGGTGGGCCAAGTCGTCCAAACGCCCGTTGCCTTAAAATAAGCCGCAAAAATGACGCCAAAAACGATCTGAACGAAAATCATCAGGCCGAAAACCGATGTTACGAGGCGAACCATGCCGCTTAATCTGGGCTGATTCATGTCAAACTGAATCAGCTGCCTTTGGTGCAGACTGATCCTTTTGCCGGCAATCACCAAGGCAACGGTTGACAGCATCGTAATGCCGAATCCTCCGACCTGAAACAAAAATTCCAACAAAACGACGCCACCCTGATTGTACACCTGCTCAATCGGAAACGTCGTTAAACCGGTCACGCTGATGGTCGAAACGGCCATGAACAGGGTATCCAAAAACGAAATTTTCGCCCCTGGATTCTTAAAACATGGCAAGCTTAGCAAAATAAAGGCAGCTACGGTCGCCAAAGCGTAATACGTCACCAAGGACTGAATCGGCGTTGCCCCGCGATAAAGCTCCTTTAGCTTATGAATCATCTACTTCCTCACTCGATTGCTTTCATTTTCTGGTAACTGATGACAATTTTTTGTTTGAGATCAATTGCCGTATTCGTATGGTCAAATTCAGGGTCGAAATTAAGAATCGCAGAATTTCTCAATTGCTTTTCGATTACACCGGTAAAGCGATGGCGATGATACGTGAATTCAACGTGCGTTCCCTTGACAAATGCTTTTCCGATACTTGAAACTTCAATCTCTTTTTCTTCACGAGCCTTTTGCTCGCGTTTTTCGGATTGTTCCATCGAAAGAATCCCCCTTTGCTTTCTCTTACCTCATTATACCGCAAAAAAAACAAATTTTGCTAACCATCGATTTGCTCATGAAACAGTGCAAAGTATTTTTCAAGATAGATCTTATGTGCCGCCGTCATGATGATATTGTCAAGCATCCTCTTTTCTTCAGTCTTGTCCCGGCCGATTTTCTTGAGCGTTTCCTGCGTTCCAAAGACATATTCCAGCGCATTGTCGAGCTCTTCCGTGAAATATTCGTATGCTCTTCTGGTAGTATAAGTCTTGCGCTGAATCTCGACTAAAACCTTGAGATCTGCAAGCGGCAGAACCGTCTTTGAAATTGCGATAAAAAACAGGTACGCAAGCTGTTCGCGCGAATACTGCTTTTTGATTGGACTTTCAATCAGATGCTTTTTGACGTAATTGCTGATCATCGAACTCGTCAATTGAGTTCCGTCCAAGGGTTCAAGATATTCGTTCAAAAACGTCGTCGCCTGCTCCAAATAAAGTCCGACATTCGGAATCTGATCGAACGTCGGCATTTTAAATCCTTCAATCGATGGCACGAGTGCTTTTTTATTATCGTCAGTCATGTTCCAATTCCCCTCTCAACCGCCTTTCAAGCAATTATACCGATAGCGCGTCTTAAGGTCAACAAAACTCTAACAGCGGTTTTTGCAAAACTCTTTACAAGCAGTCGATTTAAGTCTATACTCTAGATACAGTTAACGGGTTTTTAGAAAACCGATGATGAAGAATATAATTCTAAAAAAGGACTTAAAAATTATGATTAAAAAAATTATTTCTGATTCAGGCGCAAACGTTTTGCATTTAGATGACGCATCATTTGAAAATATTCCGTTGACGATTCATGTCGACGGCACGGATTATCAAGATGATGCCTCGCTTTCAGTCAACGAATTTATTGAAGCGCTTCATCAAAATGACGGAAAAACTTCAACGGCATGCCCAAGCATTGCGCAATGGCAAAAAGCCTTCGAAGGAGCTGATGAAATCTATGTAATCACGATTACGAGCGTTCTTTCCGGAAGCTACAATTCTGCCGTTCAAGCAGCAAGCCTGTATCGCGAAGACCATCCAAAAACAAAGATTCACGTCATCGATTCGCTTTCAGCCGGACCCGAGATGGAACTTATCATCGACAAGCTGAAAGAATTAATCGATGCCGGTCTGAATTTTGACGAAATCTGCGCAAAAATCAATGCATACAAAGAAAAAACGCACCTGAACTTTGCGCTTGAATCGCTCGATAATCTGGCCAAAAACGGGCGCATCAGTCCGGCAGTGGCCAAAGTCGCCAAAATGCTCAAAATCCGCATCATCGGTCGTCCGGAAGACGGCAAGCTCACGCCGATCGGAAAAGCTCGCGGTGCCAAAAAAACCATCTCTTATTTAATTAAAGACATGGAAGAACACGGTTTTTCCAACGGGCGCGTCATCATTGCGCATATTTTGAATGAAGAAGGAGCAAACAACCTGAAACAGACCATTCTTGACAAGCACCCTGAAGCCTCTGTCGAAATCAGAAATGCACGTGGCCTTTGCACCTACTATGCCCAAAAAGGCGGCTTGATGGTCGGATACGAAGCATGATTCTGATTAAAAATGCAGAGCACTGAAGCTGCACTGCATTTTGACGAATCAAAAGACATTATACAGACACAAAAAAGGAGCCGGGAATGATTCCCGGCTCCTTTTTGAAGTCAGTCATTTACAACTGTTTAGTTGCCTGGATATTCTGATTCCATTTCTTCATGGAATTCTTGTTCCGGACGGATGATGCGCATCGTAACGTACAACAAGATGAGGAACGTTGCAATGAATATCAGCTGAATCAGAACCGAATGCAAGACCTGATTTGCTCCAAGTCCTGACGTCAATGCTTCACGGAATCCGTAAACAGAGTACGTCATCGGCAAGTATGGGTTGATTGCCTGGAAGAAACCGTTCATTCCGCGAGTGATTTCGATTGGGAACGAACCGCCGCAAGATCCGAGCTGGATAACCAGCAAGATCATCGAGATGAAGCGACCAGGGTTGCCGAATGCCATTGCCATGAACATAATCAGGAACATGGACGTGAACGAGAACGAAACGGCGTTCACGATCATCTGAACCGGATGGTCCGGATGAAGCCCGCAAGCCATCATCAAGAGCGTTTCAACCAAAGCATTGCCCGTAGCTATGAGCGCTCCGACCGCAACCTTGCTGAAGAACCATTCCGTTGCGCTGCCGTCTTCCGTTGAAATCCGACGAATCGGATAAACGAGATTGAAGACGAGACATCCGACGAACAAAGCAACTGACAGCATGTAAGGTGCCAGAGCATAGCCGTAGTTAGGAACGTAGCTGTAATGCTTTTCTTTAAGCTTCGTCGGGCTTGCAAACATGCTTGCGTTAGCTGAACCGAGGTTGAGCTTCGTTACGGTATCTGCACCGCCCTTAAGAGCAGAAGCAAGTTTCTTGTTGCCCTTATGAACATCGGTTGCGCCCTTGTCAAGCTTGCCTGAGTTGGCCGCAAGTTTCGATGTGCCGGCCGCAAGCTGTAAAACGCCGTCAGTCAATGTCGGTACTTGGCTGTTGAGCTGACCAAGTCCCGCTGCAAGCTGACCTGCGCCTGAACGCAATGCGCCTGAGTTGGCCGCAAGCTGCGACGTGCCGGATGCAAGCTGATTTACGCCGCTTGCAAGGGCCGGAACTTTGCCGTTGAGCTGGCCGAGACCGGATGCAAGCTGACCTGCGCCTGAACGCAATGCGCCTGAGTTGGCCGCAAGCTGCGACGTGCCAGCTGCAAGCTGATCTACACCGCTTGCAAGGGCCGGAACTTTGTCGTTGAGATGGCCAAGACCGGCATTGATTTGGCTTGCGCCTGAATTGAGCACAGCTGATTTGTTCTTAAGCATTTGAGTACCATTATACAAATTCGTGATTCCTTGCGTAAGTCCAGGAATCTTTTTACCCAATCCGTCAACTCCGTTTGCAAGTTTTGTTGCGCCGTCATTAAGCTCGTTGTTGTTGGCAACAAGCTTGTTGCTTCCGGCAAGAACTTGAGAAACGCCGGCCGTGTAATTTCCAACGCCTTCAATCAGTGCAGGAATCTGTGAATGCTTAGCCATCTTGGCTGATTGAGAAGCAACAAGCTGCTGAACCTTGGCTTCATCCGCACTGGCTGCAAAAATTGCGTTCAGATCAAGATCTTTGAGGGCTTCTTCAGTATTGACGCCGCTGTTGACCGCCGTCGAAATCTGAACCGCATTAGCAGATAAGCCTTGCAGGCTCTTGACTGCCGCAGACAATTTCTTCACTTTGGCCTGCGACTCTGCATTTGTCAAATCGTCACTTTCAGCCAACAGTTTGTTTGCCGTGTCGATTGTGCCGTCAACGCTAGCAAGGCCGCCCTTGAGCTTGTCAACGCTGCTCATCAGATTATTCAATCCGCTGAGAACTTTTTCGGTCGTAGTATTGAACGTTTGGGCTGCAGCCTTCAAATTGTTGACTGCTTGCAACGTATTGTTGTTGTTCGTTTGAATGGCTGAAATCTGTGTTTTGGCATCATTGAGAGCGTTCTTTTGATCTTCGCTGAGAGTGCCGCTGTTCAAAACTTTATCAATGTCAGCCTGTGCAGTCGTTGCGCTGGCATTTGACTTAAGGGAATTCGTGGCAATTTCGGTCAAATACTGCGTCATTGCCTTGTTGAATTCAGTCTTGGCGTTATTAACCGTTGCAATTCCGGTCTTGGCGGTTGCCAATTCGGTATTAAGCGTCCCGATGTTTGCCTTGATCGTTGCTAAAGTTCCTGATAATTTTGCAATCTGTTCCTTCTTCGACTGAACATCAGCCATTGAAGAAACCATGCTGTCCAATTCGTTCGTATCAATCTGCTTGAGACCGGCATTGATCGTGCTGTTCAAAACGTATGTCGCAGCGACGCCTTGAGGTAATTCGCTCAATCCGGCAACGCTCTTGTTGAGCAATGCGGAATTTGAATCGAGCTGCGTCAAACCGGCATTGATTTGACTTGCACCTTTCGTATAACCGGAAACGCCTTTTTTCAGATTGCCGGTTCCTGAAACCAATTTCGTTGCACCAACCGTAAGTTTCGGAACGTTGCTGTTAAATTGTGCTATTCCGTCAGCAACTTGATCGGTTCCTTTGGTATAGATCGCAACTCCGTCCTTCAACGTGCCTGAGCCGGTATAAAGCTGACTCACGCCGCTCTTCAAAACAGGAACTGAACCCTTGAGCGTCTGCACGCCGCCATTGACCGTATCAACTCCTGCAGTATAAGCATTGATCCCGTTTTTCAACGCGTTCGAACCCGTATAAAGCTGACCCACGCCGCTCGTCAAAGCAGGAACTGAACCCTTGAGCGTCTGCACGCCGCCATTGACCGTATCAACGCCTGCAGTATAAGTGTCGATTCCTTTTTTCAACGTGCTTGATCCTGTCGTCAATTGCAAAACGCCGCTTCCCAAAGGAACTACACCGGCATTGAGAGTCATGACGCCTTTGTTGACCGTATCAACTCCTGCAGTATAAGTATTGAGTCCGTCAGACAATGTCTTCGAACCGTCCGAAAGCTTCTTGGCACCATTTGCGGCCGTCTTGAACCCGCCGCCGACCTTCTTGATAACCTTGAACATCGTATCGGCATATGCTTCAGACACGCTTTCCTTAACTCTTGCATTGACTTGAGTCGCACCTTGTTTGGAAATAACTTCACCAATGTAGTTCAAGGAATCATTGGTTTTATAAGTAAGTTCCATCTTCTTTGGTTTCTTGTTCAGTACGGTCGTTGCATTTTTCGAGAAGTTTTCGGGAATCGTAATTACCATGTAATACTTCTTATGACTCAATCCGTACTGTGCTTTCTTTGCAGAAACGAAATGCCAGCCAAGATCATCGTTTTCCTTGAGCTGATCAACCAACTGATCACCTACTGCAAAATTCTTGCTTTGGAATTTGACCGATTGATCCTTATTGACAACGGCAACCGGAAGATGCCCGGTATTGCCGTAAGGATCCCAAACCGACTTTAAGAAGAATACGGAATACAAGAACGGAATAATCATCATTGCACAGATTGTCGCAGTCAAAATCTTGTGCTTTGCGATGTTCTCGAATTCTGCTTTAATCATCTTCAAAATTATCTGCCTCCCTTAATTAATTATGATCAAGTATAATCATTATCCACTTTCATAATATACACGCAATGTCCACGAAAAACAACATAATTGTATGCGACAAACGTTGCAATATGTTTCTGATAACGCTTTCTTTTGTTTTTTATACCATCCCACTTATTGCATCGGTTAAGTGTTTTTCGTACTTAACCATGATTAAAATTGTTTCACCCATTGTTCTTCTATAAGATGTCCGCTGCCGTGCGGTCACAGACTTCGGGCGGATCTGGATTTAACCGTGCCGGCAAGAAAATACAGTGCAGATTGCCGCAATTGATGTTTTATGCCGCTTGATTTGGCAGAATCACTGTTGTTTACGGACACATCGATGAAAATGGACGCTTTGTCCGTAATTGGACTGCTCGAAAAATGGCGATTACGGACAAAATGACCAAAAATCCAGCTTTGTCCGTAAATTTGAGTGAAGTCTTGGCGTGCCGCCCAGAATAAGAAAAAATCCGCTCCATCACTGGCACGGATTTAAAATCATTATTCAGTTGCGTACGGGCTCATGTCCGCTCGGCTCCACACCTTCATAATCAGGTTCAGACCAGCAACAAGGCTCATGATAAGTTCGTGCCGCGTCGTGACTGCGCTTGCGCTGATCACTCGCGCCCCTCCTTATCTACCGCCTTGTTGAGCGGCTGGTCTTCACACCTTGTCTAAATCGGGTTTCGCCTCACAACCCCCTTGTCCCAAGCACCCTTGCTCGGGCAAGACGAGCTTACCCGTCGCAAGTGCGACTTGGATACGCGGGGGCTGAGCGTTCGGCTCCAAACCTTACCTGTTAAACACACCCTTGATTGCACGCCATGCAATCACGAAGATATTGGCCTTGTCAACTGCTTTATCGGTCTTGGCCTTGATTTTGATTGAAGTTGCGCCATCAAGATAGTAAAGATCTTGACCTTTGACTTTGACGGAAAGTTCGCCGACCGTCTGGCCCTTCTTCAAAGGAGCAACAAGGCCGCCATCCTTGTAGAGCTTCTTGTCGCCTGAGAGCTTGGCAACAAGATTGGCTGATGAAACGCTGCTCTTAAGCCAAACATCGGTGTCATTTTTGGATGAAACGGCAACTTTCAGGTCCTTGCCATGATAAACAGGCAATGAAGCGGCATTTTTGAATGATTTGCCAGCTTTGATCGTTTCATATGAATAGCTGTTGTAGCAATACGACATTAACTTTTGCGTTTCGACGAAACGGGAAAGGTCTTCCTGACTGTCATGCTTGGCACCCAAGACAACGGTAATCAGACGATGACCGTCCTTGTTGACCGTTCCGGTAAAGCAGGCACCAGCTGAATCTGACGTGCCGGTTTTAAGACCATCAACGGGAAGCTCAGAGTAGGCCTTTGCCAGTCCCGGAAGCATCCAGTTCCAGTTTTCCATCGTTGTCTCATCAGTGCCGTTTTTGAATTTCATCCGTGCAATCCTGGTCGTCTCAAGAACTTCAGGATAATCTTCAATCAAGCGCTGACCGATGATTGCCATGTCTTTTGCGGAAAACTTGTTTTCGGCATTGTCTGAAGCACCAGGATATTTGGCATCAAAGACTTCATCGTTCGTCAAGCCGTTAGCCGTATAGATTTCAGCATCATTGATTCCCATCTTCTTGGCTTCCTTGCGCATCATGTCGATAAAGTTCTTATGCGTTCCGCCCACTGCATTTGCCAAAGCCATTGCGGCCCCGTTGGCAGAGTAGATCAATGTTGCTTGATACAGTGCTTTTACCGTGTACTTATGGTCAGCCTTCAAAGGAACGTTTGAAAGATGCGTGTCCTGACTGACTTTTTGCGAAGCCTCATCAGGCAAGATCTCTTGATTCCAGCTCAGCTTGCCGTTTTTGATGGCTTGAAGAACCAGATAGACCGTCATCAGCTTGGACATTGATGCGACCGGCAGTGCTTGTTCCGCATTCTTTGCGTAGAGAATCTGCCCCGTCTTGGCATCAACGGCAATTGCGGCCTTGACGTCAAGATTCAAATTCGAATCTGTTTGTTGCGGTAAAGAGTCGGCAGATACTTTTTGAACAGACAGGCCACCGATGCCTGCTGCGGCAGCCGTAGATACGGTTACGCCTGCGATGAGTGCGATCATTGTTTTTTTCAATGATTTGAATAGTTTCATTACTAAGCAGTCCCCTCTAATAAATTCCTATTTAAGAATACCCAAAAAAAACCAAGGATTCAATAGTTTTTCCAACAAAAAAGGACGAATTCGTTATTCATTCGTCCTTCTTTCAGCATTTGCCGGCTTACGCACAACATTCTTGTGTTCCGTTGGAAAGTGCATCACAAAACTGGTCAGTGCCGCATTTGATTCAACGTAAATATAGCCATTATGGCGTTCAACGATGCTTTGCACGATTGCAAGTCCGAGTCCTGATCCGCCCGTCTCGCGAGATCGTGAGCTTTCGGCACGATAAAATCTGTCAAACAGCTGCGGAACAGCATCTTCAGGAATGGGTTCTCCGTCATTTTCGATTTTGACGACGACTTCTTTAGAAGAAAGCTGCTTTACCGAAAGATAGACGTGCTTGCCGTCGCGTCCGTATTTGAAAGCATTCGAAATCAGGTTGTTGAAAACCCTGGCCAGCTTTTCTCCGTCTGCTTCCATAAATACCGGCTCATCCGGAACGCTGACTTCGACTTTCATCCCTTTTTTGCTTCCTTCAAGCTCATAGCTTGCTCCGATCTGTTCAAGCATCGCGCCCAAGTCGATTTTCACGATGCTTAACGGCAAACTTGGTTGTCTGACTTTGGTATATTCAAACAAATCGTCAACCAACGATTTCATCTGCTTTGATTTCAAAAAAGCCGTGTGGGTGTACTTTTTCAATTCTTCTTCGCTGCCGTACTGATTGTCTTCAATCAAGCCGAGATATCCGATAATCGAAGTCAACGGCGTTCTGATGTCATGACTGACGTTTGTGATCAATTCGTCTTTTGAGCGTTCAATTCTCCGCTCGTCTTCCATCGCGTTGATCGTACTGTCAACCAACGCATTGACGCTTTCAACGACGCGCTGCATTTGACCGTCAAGGGTAAATTTGATTCGATGCGAAAAATGTCCGGAAGCAATATAGTGCAATTCCGAAATAACGTGACGCAGCTGCATTTGACGATAGCGACGCATCAGGCGCCAGTAGACGATAAAAGCATCCACTAAAAGCATCAAGACAGTGAAAACCCATCCCCAAGACCACAGTCTGATGGCATGCGGCCCGAGAGAAAGCGACAGTTTAATCTGAAAAATTCCGGCTGCAAGCCCTGGGTTGCGGGCGATTTCCTGGTTAGCAATCACAAAAATCGACATATTGAGCAGCAACAGCAGGATAACCGTTGCAACGCCTTCACCAAACAGCTCGCTTTTTTCACGCGTCGTGAGTTTAAATTGCACTAAGCATCACCCCGTTAATGTGATTCAATCTTGTATCCAACGCCCCAAACGGTCTGAATGACCTTTTCACCGCCGGTTGATTCTTCAATCTTGTCTCTTAGATGACTTACGTGAACCATAACCGTCTTGGCTGAAACAACCGATTCTTGCTGCCAGACGCGCTCAAAGATTTCATCAGCAGAAAATACTCTGTTCGGATGGCTTGCAAGCAAATACAGTATGCCAAATTCCAAAGCCGTCAATTGAATCGACTTGCCGGTGACGGTTTCGACTTCATGCGAATCCTTTTTGATGATCAGCGGACCGATTTCGATCTGATCCGGTTCGTCATTTTTAACGTCATGCTGGCTGCGACGAAGCAGAGACTTGACGCGTGCCATAACTTCAAGCGGATTGAACGGCTTGGTCACATAGTCGTCCGCACCTTGAATCAGGCCTTGAATCTTATCCAAATCATCGGTTTTGGCCGAAAGCATCAATACCGGAATCTGACTATCCTTTCTGACTTCTCTGACGACTGCAAGGCCATCCATCTGAGGCATCATGATATCAAGAATCATCAAACCGATGTCAGGATTCGTATTGAGTTTCGTAATGGCCTCTTTTCCGTTATAGGCACGTTCCACTTCGTAGCCTTCGTTTTTGACATAAATACTGAGCAATTCAACAATATCTTTATCATCATCAACAATCAGAATTTTCATGGTATTTGACTCCTTTTTGATATGTACCTTGCGTAATATATACCTATATGATACCAAATTTCGCAACGTCAAGACGTAAAGAAACATCTAAAAAAAGTCGGTTTATTTAAGAAATCTCAAGAATCATCCGATCAGATAGACCCTGTCATCAATAAAGTCAAAACGTTCGTGCCGTTGATTCAGATCTTCCGGCTCTTCTAATCGGCACTCATCCCAAAATTTTTCGGAATTCGTTGCCCCGTTTTTTTCGCCGATCACGATAAACTCGCCAGGCCAGCGCATTGTTCTGAGCTTTTGCAGCACTTCCCAGTCGTCTTCTGACGTATCGGGAGCCCATTCCATGATGATGACGTCCATAACGTCCGCATATTTTTCAACTGCGGACGTTGCATCAAGACTTTCAACTTTTGTCCATGGATCGGGACGCGTAACGTCTTGTTTTGACCAATCAAAGCTGTCCGTTGCCGTCACGTTCGCCAAACCGGCTGAAAGCACTGCATTTCCCGACATTAATTGGAGCGTTTTCCTTCCGTTTAAATGCAGAGCAAGATCATCAAGCCAGTCTTCCGAAAAAATATGCCAAATTCCAAAGTTTTCGATTACCGTTTGGCGCAAATCATTCAGTCTGCTGTCAAGTTCCAGCAAATTGGCGCAATCAAGCAGATGATCCATGATGAATTCTTCGCTAAAGCCGAGTTTTGGCAAAGGATGCCTGGGCAATTTGCGCTCGCCGTATGCTTTAAGCGTTTTTTCAACGGCTGATACCTGCTCAAGCACTTCTCTTTTCGAAGAACCCTTTGACAAACGTTCAAGTTCTTGCAGATATTCTTGCCACCTCATAACATGACGTCCATCGCTTTTTTGAAATAATGCTTGTAAAGGCCCGCAAACCGACCGATGTAATCTTCGTCCCACGGCTTGTCCCTTCCGCAGAAATGCAGCACGACGGTATTCTTTATGACCCAGTCAAGGTCCCATTCGCCCATGCTGATTGCCTCATAGATCGGATTCTTTCTGACGTCATAATTATAAAGCTCATCTTCAACCTTCTTGATCTTCTGCCCGTATAGTCCGTTCAAGACGTCCTGATCGGGTAATAACATATTAAGCTTGTTTTTTTCAACATATTCGACAATTTTTTGAGGATCGACGACTCGTCTGATTTCTTCAAGGTTCATCAAAAGCACGCCGGAGTTGAAGTAGCTTTCGCCGCTTTCTGCCCCGAGCCGCACGTTGTTGAGCACGTTTTTGACGTTGGTCAAACCCGAATGACTTGCCGCTGCGTAAAGGTTGCCTTCAAAATCAAGTTCATAAAGCCGACTTAAATCATTGATGCACAAAACATCGGCATCAAGATACAAAATGCGTTTGATGTCATTCGGCAAATACTTGTGCGCAAGCAATCGATAATAAATCGTTTCCGGATACCTGTCCGTCACCGGAAAATCAGAAAAATCCTCATCGCCGATAACTACCGGATGATACTTGGCTCCGGTCTTTGAAGCAAATTTTTCGATTTCCTTCGTTTTTTGAAGCTTCTTTTTTTGCAGAACGTAAAAATCGAGCTGATCTTGCGTATTTTCCAAAATTGAGTAAACGGATGTCAACATTTGGTCAACGAAGCCGTCGTTAACCGCAAAGAGCAAGTTCATGGCGAAAACCTCCTTAACTTTCTTTCTTCCATTATAGCAAATTTTAGAGTCGAGGTAATTTTGTTCTGCTTTTGGATGGGGGCAGCTGTAAAATATTTTTTCAAATTTTTGGCCTGCTTTCGGTGTCACCGGCTCTGATTTTGGGTTTTGTCATAATTTTCCCGACACACTGCCCCAAATTCCGTACAAGAACTGCATTTGACAAAAAAATCCGCACCATCACTGAAGTGCAATAAAAAAGTTAGACAAAATTAAACAATTAAGCTGTCATGGCATGATTTCGGTATTCTACCGGAGTCATGCCTTTTGTTTTTAAAGAAACCCGTTCGTAATTAAAGAAATGGATATAGTCTTGAACCATCATTTGAAATGCAGTAATGTCTTCAAATAATGGTAGCCCATCCAGCAACTCAGTTTTCAGTATGTGGAAAAAGCTTTCCACTGGTGCGTTATCCAGACAATGTCCCTTACGAGACATACTTTGAACAAAGTGATGGTTAGCCAATCTTTGAGTATAGTAAGGCAACTGATACTGCCATCCCTGATCCGAATGAATCAAGGGGCAGGCATGATCAGGAAGATTCCTGATTAATTCATCCACAGTCCTTGTAATTAAATCTGAATTCGGGTGAAGGCTGACCTGACATGCCAGAACTTCCTTACTGGCCTCATCAGTCATCACCGAAAGGTAAGCCCAGGTTTGATTAGCCAGACGGACCTGACTGACATCTGTATGGCACACCTGATAGGGTTTTGTCGCGCAAAAGTTCTGATGTAACCGGTTAGGAGCAAGATGACCTACGGTACCTCGATAGGACGAATACTTTCGATTTTGATGACGGTTGTAGATGGTTACCTGAATGTCCAGGTCACGCATTAGCCTCCGAACGGTATCACCAGCCAGATGAATTCCCAGACGTTCCAATTCAACTTGAATTCGTCGATAACCGGCAGTGAAACGATTTCTCATGGAATACTTCTGCGCAATAATCATCATCTGCCTTTTAACTTCATGATACTTGTCAAACTTATTACTGATGCGCTTACGTTCATCATAGTAAGTTGCCCGTTTCAACTCTAATTTAGACAGTAAGTCATTAAGCCTGAAACGTTCAGCTTTAGGCATTTGTAACTGTTCGGCCCTGATCTGGTCAAGAATCATCGTTTTCCGTCGTGCTTTGAGTTCCAGAACAGGGCCGCCGCTTTTTTTAATATGGCTGCGTCTAGACGTGCATCATACAATTCTTTCTTTAGCTTGATAATTTCAGCCTTCAGCCGCTCATTTTCGCTCAATTCTGATGATGTTGGTTTCTTTTCCGGGTGTTTTGGTGATTTCATTTGTTTTGGCTTCCTTCCCTTTTGATGAGGACGCAAAGCTTCTATACCACCCGTTTTAAATAGTGTCCTCCAATGGGATACTTGACCTGGAAGCAGATCAAACCTGGCAGCAACTTCAGCTATGGTTACCTCATGTGTTTGATAATAGTCTATCACAGCCAGTTTAAAATCAGTGTCAAATATTCTCTTATTTCTACTATGACGAATTTTACCTTGAAGTCGATATGTTTGAATCCAGCTTCGAACAACCCTTGAATTGAGGTTGTATTCTCGAGCTAATTGGATACTCGTTGCCATTCCCTGATTATATTTACTAATAATTTCCGCTTTCAGTTCCGGACTGTACTTTGCCATAAAAAATACCCCACAATCATTAGACTACTTTGTCTAACAATTATAGGGCACTTCAATCACGGCACGAATTTTAATATCCTATTTCCAGCAAAGTCCCTGCTCATGCAGTACTTCAAGGATTTGGCTGCGATGCGTCTTGCGGTTGTCAAGTTTGGCAGATCCGATCTGATTGGTGAACGAATCAATGCGCTTGTTGGCATCTCGAAGATCGTAATAAGTTTGAACGACTTCATCATATGAGGCGAGATTTTCGATTGAAAAATCGTGAGGATATTCGTTTTCAAATGAGATGAATTCCAAAGGCAGGCGCGGCTTCAGCTGCGGTTCCTGATCAGGAACGCCGACTTGAACGCCTAAAACGGGATAGGTCATTTTCGGCAGATTCAAAATTTTGACCAATTCCTTCGGCTCATTATTGATGCTTCCTAAAATAACAGCGCCAAGTCCCATGCTTTCAGCCGCATTGACGAAATTTTGCACGGCCAAAACCGTATCTTCAACTGCCTGCAGGAAAACATCGGTCCCGTGAAGCGCGCCTTCGTCTTTTCCGAGTTGGCGACGAATTTCGCTGTTGCGGTACAGATCGGCAACAAAAATGAACAAGTCTCCGTTTGCGCCGACATATTTTTGCCCCGTAATCTCACGGATTTTTGCTCGTTTTTCATCATCCGTAACGTGCAGCATCGAGAACTGCTGCAAGAACATGCTTGTCGACGTGTGACGTGCCACTTCTTCCAAAGTCTTCTTCTGCTCATCAGTGAGTTCCTGGTTTTTGAAAGCTCGTATCGTCCGATGGTTCAATTGCGTTTTAATCGTTTCGTTCATGATGATACCTCCGTTAATTATTTTAAATGCAGTGCTTTTCCGGCATGACTGCCTTTAAATCCAAAAATCAGACACGTTTTTATCTTGAATCTACTCTCTGACTTGACCGTCGCCGCGAATCACGTATTTGATCGTGGTCAGCTCGTTTAAGCCCATCGGTCCTCTTGCGTGAAGCTTTTGCGTCGCAATGCCGATTTCTGCTCCAAATCCGAATTCGAACCCATCGGTAAAACGGGTCGAAGCATTGACGTAGACGCAGGCGGAATCGATTTCGTTCAAAAAACGCTGACTCGCACGGTAATTTTCAGTAATGATTGACTCGGAATGATGCGTGCTGTGCTGATTGATGTGTAAAATTGCCTCATCCAAAGAATCAACGATTCCGATCGTCAAAATATAATCGTTATATTCGGTATCCCAATCTTCAACGGTTGCGGGCCTGCAACGGCTGCCAAGAATCGCGCATGCCCGTTCGTCGCCGCGAAGTTCGACGTGCCGTTCTTCAAGGGCTTGTGCTACGCGAGGCAGAAATTTCTCTGCAACGTCTTCATGAATCAGGAGTTTCTCAGCCGCATTGCAGACTGACGGGCGTTGGCACTTGGCATTGACGACGATTTTTTCCGCCATGTCAAATTCAGCATCCTTATCAACGTAGAGATGACAATTTCCGGCGCCTGTTTCAATCACCGGAACCTTGGCATTGTTGACGACGGCCTTGATCAGACGAGCCGAGCCGCGCGGAATCAAAACGTCAAGATAATCCGTCAGCTGCATGAACTGATTTGCAATCTCATGCGAAGTTTCCTGAATGATTTGTACGGCATTTTCGTCAAGGCCTGATGAGGCGACCACAGTCCGCAAAATTTCACAAAGCTTGACGTTTGTCCTCAACGCTTCTTTTCCGCCGCGAAGAATCACGGCATTTCCGGACTTGAAACAAAGACCGGCCGCATCGACCGTCACGTTTGGACGAGCTTCATAAATCATGCCGACGACGCCAAGAGGAATCCGCCTTTTGGCGATCTGCAAACCGGCATGGTTGACCCAGGCAGAATCCTCGTTTCCGATCGGATCAGGCAAGGATGCAACCTGGCGCAGGCCTTCTGCCATCCCTAAAATACGGTCATGATCAAGCGTCAGACGATCCGTAAAATTTTGCGGCATCTCTGATGCTTTCTCCAAATCGAGCCTGTTTTGTGTCAAAATCTCTTCTTCTTTTTCGATCAAGGCATCAGCCATCTTGTTCAACACTGCATTTTTCAATGAGGTCGGCGTCTGTGCCAGCTCAAAAGCTGACTGCCTGGCCTTTTTCCCCATCTCTTCCAAAGAAATTACCATAATTTCACCTCATTTTTTCCTGAAAAGAGTTCCGATCTTATCACCGTTCATGATTCTGAAAATAATCGACGGATTTTCACCGTTCGCAAGAATCATCATGCGATCATGCTTCAAAATGCGTTTTGCCGCCTTGAGCTTGGTCGTCATTCCGCCCGTTCCGAATTTAGTTCCCTTGCCGCCGGCCTGTTCGATAACCTTGGAGTCAATCTTGTTGATTTCGTCAATCAGCCTGGCGTCTTTGAAATGGCGCGGATTTTTGTTGAAAAATCCGTCAATGTCTGACAGCATGATCAAAAGATCCGCATCGACGATGTCGGCCACGACAGCTGAAAGCTGATCGTTGTCGCCGAACTTCGTGTGGTGATCGAGTTCGTCGACTGCAATCGTGTCATTTTCGTTGATAATCGGAATAATGCCCCATTCAAGCAGCGTATCAAGCGTGTTAAAAACGTTCTGGCGACTCTCCGGATAGTCCAAGACGTCATGCGTCAGCAGCACTTGGCTGATCTTTTGACCATACGTCGTAAAACGCTGCTGGTAAATCGTCATCAGTTCGCACTGCCCCATTGATGCCAAGGCTTGTTGTTCCGGAATCTTCTCGGGTCGAGCATCCAACCCCATCTGTCCCATTCCGACGCCGATTGCCCCTGATGAAACAAGGACGACCTGCTTGCCTTCGTTGACAAGACCGCTCAACGAAAAGCTGAGCTGATCGATTGCCTGCAGATTGATCCTGCCATTCGGATGAATCAGCGTGCTGGTTCCGACCTTGACAACGATTCGTTTTGCACCGTCAAGTTGGCGCTTGCTGCTCATAACGACTACCTTCCTTCTTGCTTTTTGTTATGTTCTAACTATACCATTAATCTTTTCTATCTACTAGCACCAGGTTGGCGCTTGAGGCCATCAAGCATGTATTTTTGGATCAAATCAACAATCTGTCTGTTTTCCGGAAGATCCGAATGTTTGGCTTCGTTTCCGGTCACGGTTATTTGCGTGAATGACTTGACTTTTCCCTGAAAAATATACTTGCCAGCCTCGACGCTTTTTTCGGGAACCAGGCCGTCCGAAGTATAGGTTTCGGTTCCGGCAACCGAATATACGATCAAATCGTCGGGGAGACGGTAACTGTATTTGATAAAATCAGACAGCATCTGCGACTTCTTCTTCATCGACTGTTCCGAAAAATTGTAGGGAGATCCGATCGTCATCAGTTTTTTAAAGCTGACGTCGTAATTTTTTGAATAATTTTCGAGAAAACAGGTCCAGACCAGACCACCGTTTGAATGTCCGATACATTTGCAGTTGTTGAACTCATAGCGTTCATATAATTGCGTAAAACATTTATTGAACATCCGGGCCTGCTTCTTGATGTTCGAGTACCCGTCACGATTGTTCTCAAATCCGACCACGATGACTGGTTCGGTGTCCCTTGCAGAAATCTTGCCTTTAAACTTTATCCTGCCGTTGCTCATGACTTTGATCTTAAGCAGTCCATGCTTTTTGGGCTGATCGGAATTAAGCTGTGCGACCATTCCGTCAAATCTGTTTTCCGTCGCTGAACTTCCGGGAATCATGATCACTGGCGACAGCTGCGAATTATAACGCCGAGCCATTTGTTCAGAACTTTCTTTAGTATACCGATACGTCGGAATTGCCAGGAGAATCGTCAAAATTAAAATCAAGCCGGAAAAAAAGACTGCGCCCTTATTTTTCATCAACCTGTCCTCCCTTGAGTCGATTCATCAATTCGCCTGCGCGCTCTGCATTTTTCACAAAAAAGCAGTAAATAAAAGCATCCATCATGACCAACGCAAGCGAAACGAAAAAGGCCGCAAACGAACCGTTCGTGGCAATCAGCGCGCGCAAGACCGGCGGCGTGCCGCCCCAGACCGGGTAGACTGACGGAAGCAGGATTCCAAGCTTATAAAATGCAGAAACGACGACCATGTTCAGTTGCGGAACAAAAACATACGGTATCAAAAACAGCGGATTGAGCAAGACCGGCACCCCGATATTTAATGACGAATCGTAGCCGAAAAAGACCGGAATCAGACACCACCAACAAAGAAGCCGTCGATTTCTTCTCTTCGAAACAAACATCAAAGCAAGCAACAGCCCCAGACCGGCAAGCTGAGCATAAGTAAAGTACGTCGAATAAGTCGTCAGTTTATAAGGAACGCTGGTCAAATCGCCATGATGAGCCAAAGAATAGTTCAGGTTCTTCGTCGCCGAGGCCTCATCAAAAAAAATGCTGCTCGTATAAGGTCCAAAAAGTCCGCACCAGGTTCCGACGCTCGTCAATAGTCCGAGCCAAAGAATCGACGTAAAACTGCTCGTTGCCGCTTTCATCTCCTGAGACTGAGAAATCCCGTTTTTAAACAAATAGCTGCCTGCAAAGTTCAGAATTATCGCAAATGCAAGCGCTAAAAACAGCGGCAAAAGCATTCGGAACGAACCCGGAAGCTGCTGATCGGCGCCTTCTCTTCCCTCAACCCTGCTCCAAAATTCTCCGCTCAGTAAAAACAGCTTGCCCACGACGTATCCGAACATGATGCCGGCCAGGATTCCTTGCACGCCAAGCAGCCGATAAGCAAATACGAACCCGTGCGACTGCCCTGCCTGTTGAAAACACAATGCCAGATAAGCTATAAATCCGGTTGTCGCAGCCGTTTTATAATTTTGCCGCAAAAACTGTGCCGTATATCCGGCAGAATAATGAGCTGCCAAAAGTCCGCTCAACCCGCCGGTCATCGCATAGATTCCGTTACACAGACTATTGAATCTCTGGCTCAGTTCCATTCCAAAAATTCCGCTCAAAAAACTATCCGGGGCAAGCAATGCCACCGTTGCAACCTTTGCAAAACTGCCGATCAAAACGAATGGAAAAACTGACAGAAGCGCTGCCCGTGCCGTTTTAAAAAAGCTCATTTCTCTGATTTTGGCAATCTCAAAAATGACTTGTTTTTGCATAGTATTTTCCTCCGACTGAATGATAACTTAATTATACGCTTTTTTGAACAAGGTGCGAAGACCAGCCGACTAACAAGGCGGGAGATAAGGAGGGGCGCGAGTGATCAGCGCAAGCGCAGTCACGACGCGGCACGAACTTATCATGAGCCTTGTTGCTGGTCTGAGCCTGATTATGAAGGTGTGGAAGCGAGCGCTTATGACCCCGTACGCAACTGAATAATGATGAAAATACGTGTCGTGATGGCACGTATTTTTTCTTTTTTGGGCAGCGTGCCAAGATTTAA
Source organism: Ligilactobacillus ruminis ATCC 27782 (assembly GCF_000224985.1). NCBI lineage: Bacteria > Bacillati > Bacillota > Bacilli > Lactobacillales > Lactobacillaceae > Ligilactobacillus > Ligilactobacillus ruminis. The sequence goes on along the minus strand of NC_015975.1, from coordinate 219,259 downwards.
CTCAAATTTACGGACAACGCTGTATTTTTGGCCATTTTGTCCGTAAGCAAACCGCATTTTACGGACAAACTCCCAATTTTCATCGATTTGTCCGTAAACGGCAGTGATTTTGCCAAATGCAGTGCTGCTCATCACCTGCTCAATCGCTGCACCTGACCTCGGTTACGGGCAAAACGGTGCTTTTTGGAATTTGCCCGCAATCCGATACCACACTGCTTTGGCGAAGGTAACCGAGTAGAACATTTTTCCGATTTTGGAGGATTTTGTTCTACTTTCGAGGCTGGGCGGGCCGATTTCGGAGAGTCAGGTAGACAAAAATCAGACATTCACCCCGGTTTTTGTCTACTTTCGAGGCTGGGCGGGCCGATTTCAGAGAGTCAGGTAGACAAAAATCAGACATTCACCCCGGTTTTTGTCTACTTTCGAGGCTGGGCGGGCCGATCTCAGAGAGTCAGGTAGACAAAAATCAGACATTCACCCCGGTTTTTGTCTACTTTCGAGACTGCGCGAGTCGATTTTGGAGCCGGCGGTAGACAAAAATGAGACATTTCCACCGGTTTTTGTCTACTTTCGAAGTCGTGCGGACCGAACTTGAAGGCAGCGGTTCTGCTTTCAGGGCCGCACCAGGCACGATTAAGGTCAAATCACCTTTTCCACAATTTTGCCTGTAAACTGCAGCGTCACCACGGTAATTCAACCGAATCAAGAAGTCGATTGATGCCGACAGCACTGTATTTTTCATTGATAAATATATAGGCTGGAAACCCGTCACTTTAGTGATGGGAGAAAAGCCTCGCTCAAGCACCTGAGGTGCTTCTTTTTTGCCTTTTCCCTTTCTTAGATTTTCACACATCGATATGATATAATTGATGTATGAAGAAAGCGAGGTGAACCTGTTGCAACAAACCATTACCATCAAATGCAAATTAAAGCTACAGTCATCATTGGATGAATCGGTTTTGACCAAATCCTTAGAACAATACCGACGAGCTTGTAATGCGGTTTCTCAGTATATGTTTGACCATAGCTTTGAAATGGCTCAAGCAAAGCTGAACAAGGCATTGTATCACCAGTTGCGGAATGATTATGGATTAAAAGCACAAATGGCTCAGTCCGCAATCCGTAACGTCGTTGCCCGTTACAGAACGGTTAAAACGCAGTTGGCTCAAAAGCCTTATCGCTACAATACGGGCAAACAAGATCGATACGGCAACGATATTTGGAAAAATGAGACCCGTACCCTGGATTGGTTATGGCATCCTGTCAATTTCAAACGTCCTCAACTGGACTTGCAACGCAATCGTGATTGGTCGCTTAAGGACAATCACATTATGTCTATCAATACAGTTAACGGGCGTATAAAAGTGCCGTTTACCTGTCAAGGATTCGATCAATATTTAAACGGTACTTGGGAATTCGGCATGGCTAAGATTCTCCATGTTGGCAACAAATGGTATATGCACATTAGCGCAACTAAAGAACTGCCGGATTACCTGAAGGAACAATCGCAACATGTGGTTGGCATTGATCGCGGATTACGATTTTTGGCGACTGCTTATGATGAACACGGCAAAACACTGTTTTTCCAAGGCCAGGAAGCATTACGCAAGCGGCGCAAATTTAAGCGATTGCGTCAGCAACTGCAAAGCAGGGGAACCAAATCTGCTAAACGTCGTTTAAAGAAAATCGGTCAACGAGAGAACCGCTGGATGACTGATATTAATCATCAGTTATCAAAGACACTCGTTAATCGTTACGGAGTCGACACCCTCTTCGTTTTGGAAAATCTGGCAAATGTGCGATTCGCGACTGAAAAAGTAACAAAAACACAACGTTATGAGCAGGTTTCATGGGCTTTTTATCAATTAGCACAGTTCTTGACATACAAAGCTCATTTAGTCGGAAGCGAAGTGGTTCAAGTTTCAGCTAAATACACAAGCCAGCGATGCCCAAAATGTGGTCGTATTTACAAAAATAACCGTAATCATCAGCAACATTTGTACGTGTGCGATCGTTGCGGTTATCAATCCAACGATGACCGTATTGGCGCTATGAACATTCAGCTTTTGGGCACGCAATATATTAGTGGCAATGAACGCCCGTCTTTCAACAAAGTAACAGCCGGTGAGTAAATCTCGTTGGCTAAACGGGTGTGTCGTCAACCACCCGATGATGTAGCCACATCGTGAAGAAGCACGTTAGTGCGTTACTACTTCTAAGCCGTTAGGCTTGTGAGCTACAAGCCACCGATTTTAATCGGTGGTAGTTGATGAAAAGAGCTTTCTAAATGTACTATAATTAGGCATAAGGGAGGCTTCAGCATGGATATCTTATCACTAAAAAATATTTCATTCCAAAATATCTTGGCCAATATCAGCTTGAACGTTCCGCAAAACAGCTTCATCACGCTCAGTGGTCCATCAGGATCGGGAAAAAGTACGATTTTGAAAATTTGTGCGCGCATGCTGACGCAATCCACAGGTGAATTAATTTTTGAAGGAGAAGATGCTGCCAAAATACCTGTGGATAAATATCGAATGCAAGTTTCGTATTGTTTTCAACAACCGGTGCTTTTTGGAGATACAGTGGCTGATAACCTTGACTTCCCGTTCGAGATCAGAAAAGAACCAGTGAAACGCCAACACGAAATCGAACTGTTGGAGCGCGTAAACTTAAGCTCATCATACTTGGAAAAGCCCATCGCTGATCTTTCCGGCGGTGAAAAACAGCGCGTGGCATTGATTCGCAACTTGATGTTTAAACCAAAGGTTCTCCTGCTTGACGAAGTTACGGCGGGGGCTTGATGCGGATAATAAAAAAATTGTCCACATGTTGATAAGTTCTTACAGAAAATCTGGCGGAACCGTTATCGCCGTGACGCACGACACCGACGAATTACGCCAGGCAGAACAAATCATCCATATTGAGGAGGGACGAATCATTGAACAATAGCGTTCACGTTAATAATCTCAGTCTGACATACGCCGCCGTCTTAGTTATCGTTGCGCTGATCATCTCAAATCGACAGAAGCTAAAGCTTGAATCGGACATGATTGTCAGCGTCATTCGGGCAATCGTGCAGCTGACGATTGTCGGTTACGTTTTGAAATACATCTTTTCGCTCAACAACATTCTTGTAACTGCCGCAATGATTCTGATAATCATTTTCAATGCCGCCCGCAATGCGGCAAATCGAGGCAAAGGCATCCCAAAGCTTTTTTGGCCTTCGTTCATTTCCATTTTGACGAGCACTTCGATTACTCTTTTAGGTTTGGTCCTGAGCGGCGCAATCAAGTTTATTCCATCGCAGATCATTCCAATCTCCGGAATGATTGCCAGCAATTCGATGGTGGCAATCGGTCTTTGTTACAAGCAGATGAAAACCAAATTCCACGATGAGCATCAACGAATCGAAGAAAAACTTGCGCTCGGAGCTCAACCGTTTCAAGCATGCGCAAACATTGTTCAAACGTGCGTCAAAACCGGAATGCAGCCGACGATTGATTCTGCCAAAACGTACGGCATCGTCAGTCTTCCGGGAATGATGTCAGGTTTGATTTTTGCAGGAGTCGATCCTGTATTTGCTATCAAATACCAAATCATGGTCGTCTTCATGCTGCTTTCGGCAACCAGCCTGGCATCGGTTTGTTCGTCATATATAGCCTATCGCCGCTTTTTCAATGACGAGTTTCAAATCATTATCGATTAGCACAAAAGAGACTGATGATGCACGAAAACAAACTATTTTTTCCTTATCTCCATCATGGAAGTCGATTGTCACACATACGCAAAAAAACGGATGATTCGCAACTAATTGCAAATCATCCGTTTCTTTATTTGAGGCAGAGTTTTTTCAGCCTCTCCTCATTTATTTTTGTTCGTACTTAGCAGCACGTTCCTTATACATTTCAACTTGATCTTCACGGCAGCGAACGAAGTGGCCAGGCGTGATTTCACGCAGTTTGGCCGGTTTGCCTTCAACATCTTGTTCGATCGATGCATCATACAAAATCTGCTTGCGGTTGCGTTCAAATTCAGGGTCAGGAACCGGAACGGCGGAAATCAAACTTGCCGTGTAATCATGAAGCGGCTTCGTATACACGTCATCGGCCGGTCCTACTTCAAGCAGACGACCGAAGTGCATAACGCCGATGCGATCCGAAATATACTTGACCATCGATAGATCGTGAGCAATGAAAAGATACGTCAAGCCTTTTTGTTCCTGCAAATCTTTAAGCAGGTTGACAACTTGGGCCTGGATGGAAACGTCCAAAGCAGAAATTGGTTCATCGGCAATGATGAAGCGCGGTTCAACGGCCAAAGCACGCGCAATGCCGATACGTTGACGCTGACCGCCTGAGAATTCATGCGGATAACGGCTGGCGTGATCTTTGTTCAAGCCGACCGTTTCCAGCAATTCTTCAACTTTGGCACGACGTTCTTCTTTTGTCTTGACCAAACCGTGAATATCCAGACCTTCTGCAATAATGTCTTCAACCGTCATACGGGGGTTGAGAGAAGCATAAGGATCTTGGAAAATCATCTGCATGTCACGGCAGAATTTAAGATGATCTTCTTTTGAATTAAGTTTGCTTACGTCTTTTCCGTCAAAGATAATCTGACCGTCAGTCGGATTATAAAGATGAATGATGCTTCGGCCGGTAGTTGTCTTACCTGAACCGGATTCGCCAACAAGTCCAAAAGTTTCGCCTTCGTAGATGTCAAACGTAACATCATCGACAGCTTTGACCATATCTGCCTTGCCGACTCCGAAGTATTGTTTCAAATGCTTGACTTCGAGAAGTTTCTTTTTTTGTTCTGGCATACGGTTTTCTTCCTTCCTTGTAACTATTTAGCAGCTGCTTGCATTTCTTGCCAAATTTTTTGGCGACGCAGGATTTCGTCAGGTGGCGTAATCTTTGGCGCATCCTTGTGCAAGAGCCATGTTGCTGCATAGTGCGTATCAGAAACCTTGAAGAATGGTGGCTGTTTTTCAGCATCAATCTTCATGGCATACGGATTACGAGCTGCAAACGGATCGCCCTTAGGCGGATCAAGCAAGTCGGGAGGAGTGCCCGGGATTGCTTCAAGCTTTGTACTTGAAAGCGTCGGCATTGAGTTCAGCAAGCCCCATGTATATGGATGCTTAGGATTGTAGAAGATCTCATCAACCGTTCCGTATTCGATGATTTGACCGGCGTACATAACGGCAACGCGATCAGCCATCCCCGCAACAACGCCCAAGTCATGGGTGATGAAGATGATGGATGTTTCAATTTTTTGTTGAAGCTCTTTCATCAAATTCAGAATTTGAGCCTGAATCGTAACGTCCAAAGCAGTTGTAGGTTCATCAGCAATTAGAATTTCCGGATAGCAAACGAGCGCAATCGCAATCACGATACGCTGACGCTGGCCGCCTGAGAATTGATGAGGATAATCGTTGATACGTTCTTCTGCATTTGCAATCCCGACCAGCTTCAAAATCTCAAGAGCCTGTGCCCAGGCCTTCTTCTTATCGACATTTTTGTGAATCATCAGCGGTTCGGCAATCTGGCGACCGATTTTCATCGTCGGATCCAATGACGTCATCGGATCCTGGAAAATCATCGCAATGTCCTTGCCGCGAATTTCTTGCATTTCCTTTTCGGTCTTCTTCAGCAAATCTTCACCGCGGTACATGATCGAGCCGCCGACAACTTCAGCGTTGTTGGCAAGAAGCCCCATCAGACTCTTCGTCGTAACGGACTTGCCTGAGCCGGATTCACCAACGATGGCGAGCGTTTCACCTTTATCAAGGTGGAAACTGACATCACGAATGGCTTTTACATCGCCAGCATAGGTGTGGAAATTAATTTTAAGGTTCTTTACGTCTAAAATTCTTTCGCCCATCTTAATTACCTACCTTCTTGTCTTTGGATCAAATGCATCGCGAAGACCGTCGCCTAAAAGGTTAAAGGAAATCATCAATACACAAAGAACGATTGCCGGATACCACATCTGGTATGGCAGGAATTGGAAGTTCTTTTGACCATCGTTGAGCAATACCCCAAGAGACGTTTCAGGAGCAGAAATACCGATACCGATGAAACTCAGGAACGCTTCGAAGAAGATGGCACTCGGAATCGTGTACATCGTCTGAATGATGATGATGCTTGAAAGGTTCGGAACCAAATGTTTCATCGCAATCTTAATCGGTGATTCTCCCAATGTTCTTGCGGCCAAAACATATTCCTGACTCTTCAGCTGGAGCGTCTCCGCTCGAATCATTCGGGCCATCGTCGTCCAACTTGAAATGGCAATGGCCAAGATGATTGACGTCATGCCGGGTTTGAAGACGAGCAGCATCAAAACGACAATGACAAGACTTGGAATCGACGAGATGATTTCAATAATACGCTGCATGACATTATCCACCATCCCGCCTTTCCAGCCTGAGACAATGCCATACGAGACCCCTATCGTAAGGTCAAAGAACGTTGCGACCAAAGCAACGATCAACGAAACTTTCGTACCATAGATGATACGTTGCGCAAGCGAGTGACCAAGATAATCAGTCCCCAAAACAAAGTATGTTCCTTCAGGAATATTGTTTGCCTTGTATTGGTCAACCCAAACTCCGCCTTGCTTGAGCTTGCCGTTAAACCCATTGATGTCTACGCCAGGAATCTTGGCAGGCAGGTTGGCATACTTAGGCGCGGATTTGACCAAAGTATCATGATTAATGAACGGTGTCGAACCAAAAGCCACAACAATCATTACGATAATGACAAAAAGCGAAATAACGGCACCTTTGTTTTTCTTAAGACGACGCCATGCATCCTGTGTGAAAGTTAAGGATGGGGCCGCGATTTTTTCAGCATCAAGCTCTTCTTCTTTTGGCAAAGCTTGAAAATCTTCCGGTGAAACTTTTGCTTCCGGATCTAACTTCAAATTTTCTTCCATAGCTTAATCCTCATTTCCAGCAAGACGAATGCGCGGGTCGATGATTCCGTAGATGATGTCGGTCAATAGAATAACTGCCACCAAGCCTGCGGAGAAGAGCATCGTAACACCCATGATCGTTGGATAGTCGTTTGTCGTGATTGACTTGACGAATTGTTCACCGATACCAGGAATCGAGAAGATGTTTTCGATAACCATGGAACCGGTCATCAACGAAACAGTATATGGTCCAATCAAGGTAATGAGCGGGATCAAACTGTTGCGAAGCGCATGATGATAGACAATTTGGAACTTGCTCAAGCCTTTGGCACGTGCAAGCTCAATATAATCAGAATTCAAAACGTCAACCATGCCGGTTCGAATAAAACGGGCGGTTTCAGCCAACGGACCTACGCCAAGCGCAATCGTCGGCAAAATCGTGTATGAGAACCCGCCCCAATCGGCAATCGGTAAGATGCCGAGTTTCAAGGCAATATAATATTGCAAAAGCACGGCCAAAACGAAGTTTGGAACGGACTTGCCGATAATTGACAGAACTGTGACCAACGTATCAACCCACGTGTTGCGATTGATGGCAGCAATGGATCCCAAGATGATTCCGAAGAATACGCCGAAAATCATTGCTTGAATACCAAGTTGTGCAGAAGCCCCGATACGAGTTGCAATCAAGTATGATACTGGTTGGTTGCTGAATTGGAAAGAAGTACCCATGTCCCCATGGAGCATTCCGCCAAGATACATCAAATATTGCATCCAAACAGGTTTGTCCAAGCCATATTGCTGGTTCATGATCTGAATCTGTTCAGGTGTCATTTTTTCTTGGTTAGAATATGGCGTCCCTGGCATCAGCTTCATCAAAAAGAACGTGATGGTTGCTACCAAGAACAATGTGAGTGCCATATAGAAAACCCTTTTTGCCAGGTATTTTTTCATAACAAATCCTCTCACAATCTTTGTTTTAAGAAACGTCAAAATCCCGTATTACAGGCATCTGCGCATTTCTCTTTAAAATAAACCAATTGGGGAAAGCGAAATTCTTTCCCCAACAACAGTTATTTAAATGATAAATCTATCGAATTAGTTGCCTGAAACGTAAGTATTCTTAAAGTTGTAATTTGCACCTGCAGAGTTGTAAATTACACCCTTAACCTTTGGCTTAACCATCCAAGCCGTTGCTTGTTGATACAAAGGAGAAATCCCTTGTTCTTGGATAAGGATCTTTTCAGCATTCACCAAATCGTCCCAACGCTTGGCGGCATTGCCAGCATCGGTTGACTTGGATGCTTCAATCAGATTATCGTATTGAGCATTCTTCCATTTTCCTGCGTTATAGGAGTTGTTTGACGTGAACATGTCAAGGAATGAAATCGGATCTGCGAAGTCAGCACCCCATGCTGAGATTACGATGCCGAACTGACCCTGGTTCGTACGGTTCAGGCGTGTCTTGAACGGAACGTTAGCACATTCGACCTTTGCACCCTTCAAGTTTGATTCAATCGCGCTTTGGATGAATTCAGTCGTCTTCTTTGCAATATCGGTGTCATCGCTCAAAAGTCCGAACGTCAAGCTGTCCTTGCCGATTTCCTTCAAACCTTCAGCCCAGAGTTTCTTGGCCTTTGCAATGTTTACGGTTACGCCGTCCTTGACGTAGGAAGCATCAGCAAAATCTTTGCCATTGCGCGTTGCAAGACCGCTTGAGACCAGACCCTTCGCAGGAATTGAACCGTTGCCAAGAACCTTGTTTACGAATTCCTTGCGGTCAATGACCATTGAGATTGCTTGACGAATCTTCTTGTTCTGGAATTCAGGCTTTGTTTGGTTGTACTGGAAATAGAATGCCGAAGCGGCCTGACGAACCGTATATCCGGATTGACCCTTCAACTGCTTGGCTTGTTCCGCACTCAGGCTCGTTGCATCAAGCTTGCCGGATTGATACAGGTTGTAAGCCGTTGAGTTGCTCTTGTTAACCTTGAAGTTGATAGCATCAAGCTTGACGCTCTTCTTATCCCAGTAATTGTCGCTTTTCTTCAAAGACCAGGAAAGGTTCGTACCCGTCCACTTCGTCAAATTGAACGGACCGTCGTAGCACATGTACTTGGAAGCAGTACCGTACTTGGAACCGTACTTTTCAACAGTCTTTTGATTTTGCGGGAAGAACACTGGGAAGCCCATCAACAGCTTAAAGTATGGAATCTGCTTGTCCAACGTAACGACCAGCTTGTAGTCGCCGTCAGCCTTGACGCCGACTTCCTTGGTTGACTTCTTGCCGTTCATAACGTCAGTTGCGTTCTTGATTCCTTCAAACAAATATGCATATTGCGAATTTGTCTTAGGATCAAGCGTACGACGCCATGAGTAGACAAAGTCCTTGGCAGTAACCTTGTCACCGTTTGACCACTTGGCATCCTTGCGCAAGGTAAACGTATATGTCAAGCCGTCCGAAGAAACCTTTGTCTTAGTAGCAATACCTGGTTCGATCTTTGAATCCTTGCCCAAACGATAAAGACCTTCCATCGTGTTGTTTAACGTATCGAAACTGACAACGTCAGTCGCCTTGGAAAGATCCATTGTCGGCAATTCAGCAGATTCGTTCCAATTCAAAACCTGCTTTGAAGCTGAATCGCTTGCTTTGGAACCGCAAGCGCCAAGCATCAAAGCACACAAGGCAGCAACAGAGCCTGCAGCTGCAACTTTTGCTAATTTCATATCTTAACAACTCCTTAATAATGTCAGATAATTTCAAAATGTCTTTTTACAGTTGATTAAATTTTATATGATAACCGTATTAAATTCAAGTGCCAAATCTAATTTTCCAATATATTTCTGTCCAAAAATATTCTTAATCGTTGCCGTGACGGGCTTTTAAAAAAATTAACAATTTTATCGTCTTTTGCCGACATATCAAGATTGCGCCCCTTAAATCAATCTAATAATTTTTAAAAAATTGCTTTAATGAGTAATCTTTCCAAAAGCTCAAAGAAGCGTTTACACCCTGTATTTTTCTAAGAATTCAAAGCATTATTCTTAACGATGAAATGCCGCAATGCTATAATAAAGACAATTTTACGCTAAGAAAGCGAGGGATTAGATGACACCTGTAATAATCTGCGGCGCCGATTTGAATCAGCCGGACTTTGACTACACCATGCAGGAGCTTGCAAACCTTGCCGAAGCCTGCGACATGGAAGTCAAGAACACGGTCATTCAAAAACTTGAGCGACCCGTTTCCGCATCATACGTCGGACGCGGAAAAGCAGAAGAAATTAAAACCCAGGGAAAGATTCATGATGCCAAGATTTTAATCGTCAACGACGAACTCACGCCTATGCAGATCAGAAATCTCGGTGACCTGACCGACATGAAAATCATCGATCGAACAGCGCTGATTCTTGAAATATTCGCATCAAGAGCACGCTCAAAAGAAGCCAAGCTTCAGGTTCAGATTGCCCAGCTGCGCATCAGCCTGCCGAGACTTCACACTGACAACGACAAAGTCAAGCTTGATCAGCAGACCGGTGGCGGCGGCGGTTCATTCAACAGTCGCGGCGGCGGTGAAACCAAGCTCGAAAAAGACAGGCGCGTCATCGGCAAACGCATCAGCATCCTGAAAAAAGAGCTGAAGGACATCGAAGAAAAACAAAACGTCACGCGCAAACAGCGCGACGCAAGCGGTTTGAGATCGGTCGCTCTCGTCGGCTATACGAATGCCGGCAAATCAACGACTATGAACGGTCTTCTCAGGGTCTGCGGAAAGGACGACGACAAACAGGTTTTTGAAAAGGATATGCTTTTTGCCACGCTTGACACCTCGGTTCGCAGACTGCATTTCAAAGACAACAAGGATTTTTTGATCAGCGACACCGTCGGCTTCGTTTCGCACTTGCCGCACCAGCTAGTCCAAGCGTTCAAATCGACCCTTTCCGAAGCAGCCAAAGCCGACCTGCTCGTTCAGGTCATCGACGTTTCCGATCCGAACTATTGCGACATGATCAAAACGACGGAAACGACGCTCAAGGAAATCGGCGTTGAAAACATCCCGATGATTTACGCCTTCAACAAGGCAGATTTGACCGAAGCTCCGTATCCTGAAATTCTCGGAAATCAAATCACGTATTCTGCCAAAGATCCTGCCTCAATCGAAAAAATCGTCGAACTGATCAAAGAAAACATCTTCAAAGACGATCGCATCGTTACGTTCAAAATTCCGTTTTCCGAAGGACGGTATCTTGACGAACTGAACGTCCGCGGCACCGTTTTGGAAACGACTTATGAAGAAGACGGTACCGTCATTTCCGCAAACGTCTCGCCGGAACTTCACAGCAGACTCAGCCGCTTTGAAATGCACTAGTCGGCAAATGAAAGATGCAGAGTTGACACGTCAATGTCAGCTCTGCATTTTTTAGTCTCTTCGATCAATTTCGTAAGTGTTCTTGCTTTCTTCTTTGAAATTCAAATAGCGGAAAAACTTGCCGATTCGCTCGTCATTCTTGGCCGTCACGATAATTTGGCCGACCGATCCGAAATAATTCAGCAAATGATGCATCAGGCTCTTCCCTACGCGCTTGCCCTGATAATCCGATGCAACGAGCAGATCCTGAACATAAACAACCGTTGCGTAGTCGCTTAAGGCCCGAACAAGCCCGATCAGTTTCTTGTCCTCATACGCTGCAATCACATAAGATTTTTTCATACCTTTGCGAAGATTGTCGATGTTGTTCACGTCGGCAGTCCAGCCAACGGACTTATAAAGCTCAATCAATTCGTTTTTGTTAATCTTTGGATTCACCACCAGCTCCATGAAACCAACTCCCCTCCAAATTCACCTTATATTAAAAAAAGATTATAAAATAGACAATTACATTATATTTTATACATTGCGATATTTCAAGCATTTTTCTAGATATCGGCCAGTTTTATAAAAAAAACTTAAGAGACTATAACTTATATAATTAGATTGAAAACTCCAGCAGCAATTGTCGGTTTACCCGTTTTGAAACACGCTTTTTTGTCAAATGCAGCGCATTGATCCGCATCAGCAAAACAAAAAGGCATACGGAACTCTGCATTTTGCAAAATCCTGCATGCCTTAGGACATTTATTAATGATTCCACTTGTCTTTTCTGCTCAAATGATGCGGCACGTCGGAAACGGTCATAGTTTCTGAAGTTTTTTCCGCTTCTTCTCTTTTTTTCTTTTCCGCAAGTTCTTTTTCAGGATCACGATAGGCAATCTGAACGTCAAGCTCAAACTCGGCATCCTTTTCCAACATGCTGGAGCGACCGGCAACCTTGTAAGGTCCCTTGGTCAAACATGCCGTTGCAACGGAAAGCTTGTAGCGTTTGGCAGCTTCCCTGGCACTCAAGAGACCGATCGTTTTGACTTCTCCAAGCGGCTTTGCTTCCATCTGATTGGTACCACCGTAAATAAACATACGACCGGCACGTTCGACCAGCTCGAAATACGGCAAAGCGACCGGTTCGGCCAAGGCTTGAAAACTCGTTGCAGAACCTTCCCTGACAATCGCCAGCATGTCATCTTCTGCCATGCCGCCATAGTTCAAATCAAGGTATCCGACATTCGCCAGATTCTTGACCAAAGCCTGAATATTTGCTTTTTGCTCGGCATTTGTCGTGACAACGGACGGGAGAAACTCCTCATCCTTGAAAATGCCGTTCGTTTGAACATATCCCGGTGCCTGATTCTTGCGCTTTTCGTATTCCGCCAGATGGTCTTTTGCTTTGATTCCGAGAAGCTGCTCGATTTTTGGCGTAATGTCGTACTTTGAAGACTTGTCTTTCGTAAAATAATAAAGAATGTTCAAATAAGCGAAATAGGCCAGGACGAGAAAGGCCAGAATATAAAGAAAGCCGCGCAGATAAAAGCCGTTCGCAAAGAAACGGTAAGCAACATATAATAGATAGAAGTTGCCCAAAGTTCCCAAAGACGTGTAAACTTGACTCTTCAGCTTGGCGTTCATGCTGAAATATCCGATATAGCTGTTGATTATTCCAAGAATGCTGAACATCGTTTATTCACCCCCTTCATCGTCTTGGTTGTCTGTCGCAGACGAGCTTGACGAAGACGAGCTCGAGCTGCTGCTTGATGAAGACGAGGAGCTTGAGCTTTNTTTTTTCGTCTCTGAACTTGAACTTTCCTGGTTTGAAGCCGTGCTTTCCTGCGTCGTACTTTCTGCAGAACTTTGCTGTTCTGACGAAGAAGAACTTTCATCTTTTCGATCCGGCTCAGGTCTGCTTTCCGACGATTGTGAGACGCTTTCGACGCTGGAAGATGAACTTGAGACCGTTGAAACGCGCGCACGCCCTTCTGACGTATGCGTAACCTCGTTGACTGCCACGTTTGTTGCGCCGAGCGCCAGCACGATTGACATGATTGCAAACGGCGTCAACAATGGCGGTGTTCGTTTTGCCATTTTGTTACCCTCATTTCTAGTTTGTTTCCATTTACCTATCCTACTACAATTCCTGGCTAATCAGGCTTAAAGTTTATTTAAAATTGCGTTCCGTCCCGGCACACTCGGAACACAGTCCCGTCAATTCGAAACGATGATCCTCGATCACGCATCCCGGCAGTTGTTTTTGAAAATCGAGCGGACATATCTTGATTTCCTGAACGCGTCCGCATTTGCGACAAACGAAGTGGTGATGATGCATCTGATTGAAATCGCATTGATATTTTACACAGGTTCCGTTGGGGCGGCTTTTTGTTTCAAGAATGCCGATTTCGGCAAATTCGCGAATATTGCGATAGACCGTATCATGACTGATGCCGGGAAACAATTCGCGCATATGCTCATCGATTTTCGTGACGTTGACGTAATTTTCGCGAAATCCACTCAAATATTCCAACATGGTTCTTCTTTGCTTCGTAATTTTGTAATTGTGGCTTTTAAGCAATTGAAGAGCTTGATTGATCATGCTTTTTCCTCCATTTTGACAATGTCTAGCGTATTTTACCGTTTTGATTAAATCGTAATAATTACTAATTATTATAATTCATCTGGCCAGACAAGTAAATCAGCTTGCTCAAAATTTCCGCATTGAAGCAGACGACTTCAAAATCTTGTCCAAATCCGCAAAAATCAACAAGTTGTTTCGATTCCCAACATTTGTAGCAGAGTCTGGATTTTGACCTTGGTTTCTTCCCAGTCATCGTTTTCGATGACATGCACATGCTTAACAAGCTTGTCGGGCAAGTGCTTGTCGCGCTTTGCTTCCTGCGAAGCAAGCCTGCGCTGTATTTTGTCAGCATCGTCTCCGCGTTGCTCCATGCGTTCTCTTTGAACTTTTTCATCGGTCACGCAAAGATAGACGACCTCCGTTTTTTCGGGTATCCGTTCCAGGTACGTTTCCGCACCCTTTGTATCAAGAACGATCGTCGCAACCGGAGCCCTTTGCCAGGCACGTTCCAAACTTTCATAAGACGATCCGTACAGATTGCCGTCATATTCGACATATTCCAAATAGTGATTTTTAAAAAAAGTTTCACGCGTTTCAAACCAGTAGTCGATTCCGTCGTGCTCGCCCTTCCGTTTTAGCCTGGTCGTATGCGTCAAAACCGGTTCAATTGCAAAATTTTCCGTCAGATATTTGCGGACGGTCGTTTTGCCGCTGCCCGGAGCACCGCATAAAACAATTACTTTGTTCTCCATTGTTTTTCCTCCAAAGTATGTCAACAAGCATATTGTTTGCAAAAAAGGCGATTACATAGTATACTTGTCTCATTAGGTTGTAAACGAATTCATATTTTTTGATTCAACGCTTCCTAATCTAATTTTACTATGAAATGGAGGGCAAAGTTATGAAGTTTGGTCAATTTTCAAAAACCAACTATTCAATTTCCTTAGACATGAAAAGTCAACTCTTTATTGCCCGCTCAAATGATAACCCTAAATTTGAAGCATCCGGCATTACGATCCAAGATGCACTTTTTGCACTGTCTAAAATCGATAAAAACGTCAAATTCTGACAACTTCTGAAGCAGGAGGCTGGGAAAAAAACTCTGTCTCAAATCGAGAAGCCGGATCATATTTGCAATCAATTGCAAATATGATCCGTTTTTTTTCGTATGCAGGACTGAAGGACGATTGATTGCTATGATGAAAATAACCAAAAATAGTTTGGCGCGCTGATTTATCAGGCGCTGCATTTGGCAAAATCACTGACGTTTACGGACACATCAATGAAAATGGGTCTTCTGTCCGTAAACGACCTGCTCGAAAAACGACGATTACGGACAAAATAGGCGAAAATAACCGTTTGTCCGTAAAATGCGTTTTGCTTACGGACAAATCAGCCAAAAAGGGCATTTTGTCCGTAAAATTGCGTAAGATCTTGGCTAAGATCGGTCGAGCAGCACTGCATTTAAAAATGCCAGACAAAGTCAGTCGCAACCCGACCTCCTTCGTTCGGCTTTTCGTTTAACTCAAAGGGAAAAGAGACTTTTTTCCCAGCCTCTTTTTTGCTGTCAAATGCAGAAGCCGATGTTCCAAGGTCGTTCGTAAATGAAAAATGCAAAGGCAAGCGGCAACTATTTTTGAGTCCGGGCACTGCATTTTCCTGACTCGCAGGATCAAATCGGGCGACTCCCAAGATTCTAAGGACCTTTTCATCCCCCGATTCTCTTCCGCAATATCTTGCTAAAGAGATCACAATTTGGGTATAATGGCCATATATAATTTTTATAGTTGGTCTTTTTTGAATTTTGGCAGGAAGGAAGAATGAATCTATGTCATATTTAGGGACACTCAGTCTCGTTTTAATCACCACAGCATTGGCCGGCCACTTCAGCCGCAGGGTCGGCATGCCGGCCGTCATCGGCGAATTGCTCGTCGGCATCGTCTTGGGGCCTGCCGTCCTGGGTCTGGTCACCAACAATTCTTTCGTTCATACCTTCTCTGAAATTGGCGTGATCATTTTAATGTTTATCGCCGGACTTGAAAGTGATTTGGAACTGCTCAAAAAATATTTAAAGCCTGCATTTTCCGTTGCGGTCTGCGGCGTCATCGTTCCCGTCGGCCTGGTTTTCCTGTTTGGGAAGCTCTTTTCCTTTTCAAATGAACAGGCAATCTTTTTGGGCGTGACGTTTGCTGCGACTTCAGTCTCAATTTCAGTTGAGGTTCTTAAAGAATTGCATTTCCTCGACTCTAAGGAAGGTACTACCATTCTTGGAGCGGCCGTCATCGATGATATTCTGGCCGTCCTGATTTTAAGCGTGCTCGTCAGCATCTTCAGCGACGTTGCAGCCAAATCGGGCGGGCACGTCCAGTCGAACATCGGACTCTCGTTGGTGCTTCAGGCACTGTATTTTGCAGGAATCTATCTGTTGTTCAAATACATTGCTCCGTTCCTCATGAGCATCGCAGAAAAACTCTCGATTCCGTCTTCAGTGGTTCTGATGTCGGTCTTTATCTGCATGGGCATGTCCTATCTTGCAGAAGAAGTCGGCTTGAGCAACGTTGTCGGCGCATTCTTTGCCGGCGTTGCGGTTGCACAGACGCCTTGCAAAAAAGAAATCGACTCGAACATCGAACCGATCGGGTATGCGGTGTTCATCCCGATGTTCTTCGTCAGCATCGGACTCAACATGACGTTTGACGGTTTCTTTAAGGATCTGATTTTCGTTATCCCGCTGACGATTTTGGCATTGCTGACCAAGTGGATCGGTTGCGGCTTTGGCGCAAAAATCCTTGGCATGAGCATGCGTTCCGCAGACATCATCGGTGCCGGAATGGTTTCTCGCGGTGAAATGGCTCTGATCATCGCCCAAGTCGGATACGAGGCAAAATTGCTTTCGAGCGACTTCTACTCCGGCGTGATCATCGTCATCATTCTGACCACGGTGATTGCTCCGTTCATGCTGAAGCATTCAGTCATGGCACAAAAGAAGGCTCTTAAAGAAAAAAAAGCTTAGTCAAAACAAGCGCCTGATGCTAATTAAGAAGCGGGGCGCTTGTTTTGATTGTCTGATTGCACAATGAGACAGGGCGATTCCGCGAGCATTTACGGGCAAAATGGCGCTTTTGGGGATTTGCCCGTAAAATGCAGCCCTCGGTTACGGGCAAAACGGTGATTTTTGGGATTTGCCCGTAAAATGCAGTCCTCGGTTACGGGCAAAATGGCGATTTTTGAAATCTGCCCGTAAAATGCGGCCCTCGACTCCTTTTGACGTTTCCATCATAACAGGGCATACGCAAAAAAACCGGATGACTTGAATCAACAAGTCATCCGGTTTTTTAGTTTGAGGCATAGTTTTTTTCAGAACATCTTATCTTATTCCAAATCATCATGAAGCCAGCTTGCTGTGCCTGATACCGTATCCGAAGTAGATTACCATCCCGATCGCAAACCAAATGCCGGATGCAATCCATGTTTCTGCAGAAAGCTGCAGAAGCATCACGACGCAAAGAACTGCGGACAAAATCGGAAGCACGGGATAAAACGGTACCTTGAAACCATCGTTTTGCAAATCCTGACGGCGTCGAAGCGGGATGATGCCGAGCGAAACGAACGTAAATGCCAACAGCGTGCCGATATTAACCAGATTGGTCAACTGATCCAGCGAAACGAATCCGCCCATCAAAGCAATAATGATCGTTACCGCAGCCATGCTGTGTTCCGGCGTTTTGGTCTTCTCGTTGATTTTGCCGAGAAACTTTGGCAGCAGTCCATCGCGCCCGATTGAGTAGATCAGCCTTGAAGAACTGAAAATCATCGAAACCATCATCGTAAACATCCCGGCCAAAGCACCAACGGAAAGAACACCGGCAAACCAGTTTTGATTGACGGCATGAAGCGCAAAAGCAACGGGATCCGCCACGTCAAGTTTCTTGTAAGAAACCATCCCCGTCAAAACAACCGAAACGAGCATATAGAGCACGGTGCAGATCATCAGCGTGCCGATAATCCCGCGCGGCATGTTGCGCGACGGATTTTTAACTTCGGCTGCCGATGCGGCAACAGCATCAAAACCAAGATAGGCGAAAAAGACTTGAGCCGCTCCGGCCATTACGCCGCCAAAGCCAAACGGCATGAACGGATGCCAATTTGACGGCTTGACGTAAAAACATCCGACTGCAATGAACGCAATGATGATTGTAACTTTGACGAAAACCATAATGCTGTTGACCGTCATTGAAGTTCTGACGCCTCGCGACAAAATCAAAGAAATGAACAAGACGATCAAAATCGAAATCAAGTTGACATAGGTCCCCTTTGAGGGATCAAACGGACCGCTGATTGCCTTTGGAAGATTGATTCCGAATCCTTCGAACAATGATCTCATATATGCGGAAAATCCAGTAGAGGTTGCCGCAACGGCGAGCATGTATTCCAAGATCAAGGCCCATCCCAAAAACCAACCGACAATCTCGCCGAAAACGACGTTCCCAAAAGAATATGCGGAACCCGCAACCGGCAGAGCAGAAGAAAATTCAGCGTAGCACATGGCCGCAAGCGAACAAACCACTGCAGCAACGACAAAAGATAAAATGATTGCAGGACCGCTGTGCATGGCTGCAACCGTTCCGGGAAGAATAAAAATCCCGGTCCCGATTACGATGCCGATTCCCATTGCGATCAAATCAAAAGCTCCAAGCTGCTTGGAGAACTTTTTGTCCGAGTCAAGGTAACGTGCCAGGCTCTCTTTTCTAAAAACTCTCTCTTTAAAATTCATAAAAGGGCCTCCTGATAAAAATTGTTTCATCTACAAATAATACTTATTTCAGGATTAGATGTCAATTAGAAAATCTTAGAATGTATGCCCTTCCACATCCATCATTCCTTGTCATATCAGCGTTTAAAAATGAGAAAAATTTTCTTGTCTCGTCTAATAATTGAAAAAGAGGACTATTTTTTTAACCGGCAGTCTCTTAAAATATAGTCTGAACCATAGGGGACGAACACGACGTCTTGCAGCTTTGGATTAAGCAAATATCCGTTTTCCTGCTGACAAAGCGGTGCTACGAAAGCATCCTTTTCAATCAGATCTTTTTCAGCCGCGATCAAGTACTGTCTTCTCTTGCTGAATTCGTTCGCATTCGTAACCAGGGCCTTTTCAAGATTGTTCCAGTAGTTCGGATTATCGTAGTCGTCTTTGATATGTTCGATTCCACCGTTAATGGCAAAAGCCATTGAATCAACGTATCTCGGCTGCCAGGTTCGATAACACATGTCGTAATCATAATCGATTGCCTGCGTCAATTTGTCGTTGACGGCAACCGACTTGAGTCTGATGTGTAATCCGGGCAGAGTCTTTTCAAGATTGTTCCTGATGATTTTGCCGATTTTCAAGCAATCGTGACTGTCGTTGAGCGTCAGCGTCATTTCGACTTGATTCTTCCCGATTTCTTTTTTGGCTTGTTCCCACTCGCTTTTAGCCTTTGTTTTGTTCAGGTCAACAATCTTGCCGGCCTCCTTGCGATAATCCACGTCATTTTCCGGACTGTATGAATAATCGGCCGGAACGATGCCGTAAAGCGCCTGACCATGAAATCCTTTTGTTGCGGCAATTTTTCTGCGATCAATCGCGTAAGTCACGGCCCGCCTGAAATGAACGTTTCCCGTCACCTGTCGTTTCTGATTGAAACAGATTATCGAAATTTCCGGTATCCGTCGATGGTGAAATCCTCTTTTTGAAGCAAGCTTTTTGTCATAGAAGCAGCCAATGCGAGCATAGTCGAATTTTCCCTTGAAGAAATTTTTCTGAGCCTTTTCTTTGTTTTTTTCAACGACGTATTTAAACTTCTTGACCTTGACGTCTTTTTTGCCCCAATAGTTTTTATTCTTGATCAGTTCCCATTTATGGCTGCCCCGTTCCAGTCCCTTGACCGTAAACGGCCCGTTAAATACAGTACTTTCGGATGTCTTTCCGTAGTCATCGCCGTACTTTTCCGCGATTGCATGATTTTGCGGATACGTTGCCGAAATGGCCAAAATTTCCTTATAATAAGGCGCATTTGCTCTGAGTTCGACTCTCAAAGTATGATCATCAAGCGCCTGGACACCAAGACTTGCCAAATCTTTCCTGCCTTCGTGAATCTCCTCTGCATTTTTCAAAATCAAAAGATTCGTCCAGTTGGACGTGTCATTTTTAGGCGAAAACAGCTTCTTCCAGGCATAGACATAGTCTTGTGCCACCACCGGATCACCGTTTGACCACTTGGAATCTTTTCTTAGTCTGTAGACGTGGACCCTCCCTTCATCTTCTGTTTTTTCGCTTTCTGCTCCGGCCAGGACCAGGTGACCTTCTTTATCATAGCGATACAATCCTTCAAAAACGTTTTGATTGATCACAAGGCTGTTGGAATCAAGACTCATGGCAGTGTCAAGCGTCTTGATCTTGTCACGGATTCTCATGACGATCTCTTTTTTGACAGGCTTTTCATGCGTTTTTTTTGTCTGATGGCTCGAACATCCGACAGACAAGATGCTGCTGACAAGACTTATAGTAATCACAAAAATTTTTCGTGCTTTCATAAAACGTCCCCCCTGCTGTCGTTAAAGCGATTTCTTTATCCGCTATGCTAATATAACTGTAATTTTAGACCACTTTTCTTTTCAGTTCAATCAAATCTTGAAAACATTTCTCTATCTGCAATCTGTGCTTATACTTGTCACAATAGTTATAATTTGCCGAGCGTAAAACAGGCTAATGGGTTATAATCAAGTTAGATTATTTTAATTTTGGAGGCCATCATGAAAATCAATCAATTCGCACACGCTCCGGCAGCTTTTGAGACAAAACTTGAAGAATTGTCCAAACTGCGCTTCATCAAAGCTGACGCACAACAGGAAGATCTGAACCTGCTTTGGAAAAATCTTCTTTTGAAATGCTTTCCGCAAGCCAAATGTCTGGCTCAAAAGCATGAAAAATTAGCTTCTCTGGCTGCTACCAAGACCGAATCCGTCCCGGAATTCATCGAAAAAAAGACTGTCAATCTGACCGTCTTCTACGCTGTTGCCATGCAGCTTTTGCAATTTGAGCCCGACACTGAATTTGACATCGACAATCCGCTCAAATCAATGGACGAGCTTGGCGTTTTTCACGCAGACAAGCTTGAAGATTCAACCGACCTGATCAGTGCCTTCTACGACCTTTTGGCAACTCACGGCAAAAACGGCCAGACGCTGCTCGATCATCTCGGAAATCTTGGCTTCTTCCTTGATTTCTATGACCTGCCCGTTTCCGAAAAGCCGGTCTTCTTCAACGGTAAGGCCCAGCCCGTCTTTGACACGACCAAACTGATTTTCGAAGTCGTCTACGTCGAATCCGATCTCGATACGGATCATGACGGCAAAGCCGATTTGCTCAAGGCAGAAATCATTCGCCCTAAAGATACCGAAGAAGGTCTCAAAGTTCCCGCGCTTTATACGGCCAGTCCCTACAATCAAGGAACAAACGATGCCACGGTCGAGGCCATGACGCATAACGTCAACGTCAAGCTGACGCGCAAAACGCCCGATTCCTTGACTTATGACGAGATCAAATACACGGCAAAACCAAAGACAGAGATCAAAAAACAAACCGTCAACGGCACCGTCAAGTCGGCCAACGAGACTTTTCCGCGCGAATTTTCATATACGCTAAACGACTACATGCTGGCACGCGGATTTGCCGCCGTCTATGCGGCCGGCATCGGCACGATGGATTCCGACGGCTTCAGGACGTGCGGATCCAAAGAAGAAACCGAATCAACGACTGCAATCATCGAATGGCTTGCCGGCAACAGGAAGGCTTTCATCGATAAGACGAGCGGCATCGAAATCAAAGCATGGTGGTGCAACAAGCACGTCGCAATGACCGGCAAATCATACCTCGGAACGCTCGCCACTGCTGCTGCAACCACCGGCGTCGAAGGGCTGTCGACAATCATCTCGGAAGCTGCGATTTCAAATTGGTACGACTACTACAGAGACGGTGGTCTGGTCGTTGCTCCGGACGGTTTTCCCGGTGAAGACGCCGACGTTTTGGCAGAAGACTGCTTCAGTCGCCGCAAGCAATCCGGTGATTTCCTGCACGTCAAAAAAGATTGGGAGAATCATCTCGCAAAAATCACGCGCGGTCAGGATCGGACAACCGGCAGCTACAACACGTTTTGGGATGCAAGAAACTACTTGAAGGACGTTCAAAACATCAAGTGCGACGTCGTGATGGTCCACGGTCTGAACGACTGGAACGTCAAACCAAGAAACGTCTACAATCTTTACAACGCATTGCAAAAGCTCCCGGTCGTTTCAAAACTTGTTTTGCATCAAGGGCAGCACATCTACGTCAACAACTTTCAGTCGCTTGATTTCACGGACATGATGAACCTGTGGCTTTCCCACAAGCTCTATGGCTTGGAAAACGGTGCAGAAAAGCTTTTGCCAAACGTTTTGGTCCAAGACAACGTCAAAGAAAGCACTTGGCATGCCAAGGATTCGTGGATCGATGAGGATGCGGACGAAGTTGTCTTGAAGGCAACGCCTTGTGGCAAGCTCAAACCGTTATCCGCTGAAAAATGCAGTGCTGACGGCCACGACGGCAATTGTCATGCCAAGGAACTGCAATTCAAGGACAGCCTTGATCAAAAAGATTTCGAAGCATACGTCAGCGACATTGCAAAATGGAAACACGATCTGGCTTCCGAAAATACGCCGCTTGATTCCAACCGCATCGTGTGGAAGAGCACTGCATTTGACAAAGACATCGTTCTTGAAGGAGCACCAAAAGTTTCCTTAAGGGTCAAAAGTTCGCGCGACTACGGCATGCTGAGCTTCATGCTCATCGACTATGGCACAGACAAGCGTTTGGGCGAAGTTCCGACCACGCTTGCTCGCAAAGCCATCGACTGCGGCTTCCATTGGCGCACTGACGACCTGATGGAATTCAAGCTGGCAAAAGCAACGCCGTTCAAGATGATTACGAAAGGCCACCTGAATCTTCAAAATCGAACGAACCTGTGGCATGCGGACGATCTTTCGGCCGACGAATACGTTGAAATCGACGTCGTTTTGCAGCCGATGCTTCACAGAATCAAGGCCGGACATCAGTTGGGCCTGATCGTTTATTCGACCGACATGGGGATGACCGTTCGCGGAAACGAAGATATCCGTTATACGTTGGACGGAACGAAAACCCGTCTGACGATAAACGTCAAAAATTTGAACTAACATACGACAGAGGCTGAAAAGAAACGATGCCTCAAATTGAAAAACCGGATGATTTGCAATCAATTGCAAATCCGATCCGGTTTTTTTTGCATTCAGGACAATCGCTTGCTGTGATGGAAATAACCCAAAATAGTTTGGCGGTAAATTTGACTGAGAGCTTGGCTGAATTGATTGAGCAGCACTGCATTTGGCAAAATCATTGCCGTTTACGGACACATCGATGAAAATGGGCACTTTGTCCGTAAATTTGAGTGAGATCTTGGATAAATCAGTTGAGCAGCACTGCATTTAAAAATGCCGGACAAAGCCAGTCGCAAATCGACCGTTTTTGTTCGGCATTTCATTTAATTCAAGAAAGAAACGGGACTTTTTCCCAAGCATCTTCCTTTTAAACAGACTGTACAAATCGCAGAACGAGAGCACGGTTCATAGCAAGGATAAGTTGCATCAAACGTAATTGGCTAATCCGGTCCTCAATTCAAATAACGATGCGCGCTGAATGATCGTTCCACAAATCGCGCATCTCCTTGAGAATCGCAAATCCATTGCGATTTCAAACTGAAACAAGCACATCCCGGATAATTGCTGTTCAGGGCACGTTCGAAAGCGCGAAAATCATACAATAAACTCAGAAAATACGTACCCTGACAATTAACGAAACATCGTAATCAACTCAATTTTAGTTTTGCGCAAAGATTTGTTGTTCTTCAATCAGCTTATATGATTTCAAAGCTGCTGAATCAAGGTCTTCCTTGTGCATGTCTACTGCCGTGATTTGGCTGTTGTCATAAGTCCTATAGTAGTAGATTCCGCGATCGACGTTGCAGCATGAAGAATAAATCGTGAATTCAAATTTGCCGTTGCCAACGTCGCAGCATCCCTTCTGTTGTTCAACGGAACCGAGAATGTGGAAGAATTGACTGACGCTCGTGTTTTCATCAGCCATCTTCGGCGCATTGAGCTTCGTGAACGTTGCTTTAACGAAACGCGAGTTGGATGAAAGATCTCCCGGCAGTCCCATGCTGCCCATTCCGCGAGTATATTCATCGAGTTCAAGGCCATCTGCAAACGTTGATGCGACCGGTTTTGGAGAAACGCGGCGATAGTTGTTCAACGTAAACATCTGGAATGGAAATTCAGGGTTGTTCGTCATTATGCCGACCGGGTTGTCATAGACATTAAGTCCCGCCTTCGTCTGTTCAACCGTAATCGACTCATTCTTATCGGAAATCATCCAGTGCAATGGACTCGGCGGGAATTGTTCACTGAATTCAACGTTCGTAATATTGATTTTTGCAAGCAATTTACGGACGTCAGCAACAGTCTCGCATTGTCCGAGAATCCAAGGAATGAGTTCAAAGGATGCGACATTGTCGACATCTTCTGCAGGTTCTTTGTAATCTGCATTTCCCGGGAAATTCAACCCTGCCATACTCAATCCTTTTTCGTTCGTTGCATCATAATAAAGCGGATAATCATCGACCACCGTTGCCATCCCGATGATGGCAAAATGTTCGTTCATATCATGTACTTGACGAAACTTTAAAGGAAATTTGCGTGGCGTAACCGTCACGGATTCATTGTAGGAGAGTTCCAAATCAAGATTGCGACCAAAATAATGATCTTTGCCAGTATACGTTGCTGCTGTACACATAATTAATACCTCCTAACTGTTTACTAGTATTCTAACACAGAAAATTGATGAATATTGACATTTTTTAGCGTCTTGAGTGAAGAATTATAGACGGCTTTTTGAAGATGAAAATAATCCAAATGATAAGATATGCCTTATTAAAAATTATATAATCCGAAAAATCAGGCGCAAGACAATCATAATCAGCTTTACCGATAACAATCATGCAAAATTTGACTCCGTTTCTAAGAAAGAGTGTTAAAATTAATGTATCACATTAGAAATCAGGTGTTATCATGCGTGAAGGAACGACAATCCTTACTTTGGACAACGGCTACCATTTATGGACCCACACTGACAACGTCGGCGGAAAAATCCGCTTACTTTGCCTTCACGGAGGTCCAGGCGGCAACCACGAATATTATGAAAATTTTGCTGAAAAATTAAAAGACATCGACGTTCAGGTTACAATGTATGACCAGCTCGGCTCATGGTATTCTGATCAGCCGGATTTCACCAAGCAGGAAAACGTTGATAAATTTTTAAAAATGGACTATTTTGTCGATGAAATTGAAGAGGTTCGCCAAAAACTCGGCATCGACGATTTTTATCTCATCGGTCAGTCATGGGGCGGAGCAATTACCCAAGAATATGCTTTGAAATATCCGAAACACCTCAAGGGCATCATCATTTCCAGCATGACCGACAACATTGCCGAATATATCGTCAACATCAACAAGATTCGCGAACACGAATATTCAAAAGAAGATCTTGACTTCATGAAAGAATGCGAAAATTCCGGCGACTATGACAACGAACGCTACCAAAAGCTGATCGACAAACTGAACTGCGGCTACGTCGATCGCAAGCAGCCGCCTGCAATCAGCCATTTGACAAGCACCGTCGCAACTCCCGTCTACAATTATTTCCAAGGCGACAACGAATTCGTCATCACCGGTGCTTTGGATGGCTGGGACATCAGAAACAAGATCAAAAACATTTCCGTGCCGACGCTCATCACTTACGGCGAACACGAAACGATGCCTCTTGAAACAGGAAGGCGCATGGCAGCAACCATCCCGCATGCCCGTTTCGCAACGACTCCAAACGGTGGCCATCACCATATGATCGACAATGCACCCGTGTATTTTGCACACTTGAAGGAATTCTTGCTGGACGTTGAGAACGGAACTTTTTAGCTGAATTTATATCAATGGCGTTGACTTATTCATCAGCGCCATTTTTTATTGGCACGAAGGGAACTTTCAGACCGATTTCTTCCGCCTGGCAGAACATTTTTCCGATTTTTGGGATTTTTATTCTGCTTTTGAGCCCGCAGACATCCGTTTCAGACGGGCGAGCAGACCAAAAAAAAGAAGCTGTTCTCCAAAAACAGCTTCTTTTTACTTGCGATCAAGCAACGTGTAGGCATGATCACCGTTATACGGGTGTCTGTTGCAGGAAAACTCAAGCGGACGTCCGTCTTCCAAATACACGACCTGGATCACTTGAAGAATCGGATCGCCTTTTTCAGCTTCCAAATAGTCGATGTCTTCTTGCGTTGTTTTTTCTGCTGAGATACGTCTAAAAGCACTTCCAATTTTGAAGCCGAATTCTTTTTGCAAAAACGAATAAACGGAATGCTTCAAAACATCTTCGGTCAAATTAGGAACCATTCTAATCGGCATGAACGTGTGTTCAAACACATAAGGTTTGTCGTCGCAAAGGCGCAGACGCTTGATTTCATAAACCGGATCGCTTTCCTTGACTCCCAAGCGTTCCTGAATCTCTTCATCCGGAAAAGTCACGTTAAACGAAATAACCTTGCTCTTAACGCGATCGGCCCCAAGCTGATGCGTCAAACCTTCATACTCGTTTACCGGCAAAGCATCACGCTGCGCAAGCGCGTTTTTCCTGACGTATGTACCAGCGCCTCTTCTGGAATAGATAAAACCTTCCTTAGCCAACATGTCAAGCGACTTTTTGACGGTCATTCGGCTTGTCTTGAATTCTTCCGCTAAAGAATTCTGGTCAGGAATAAGACTTCCGACAGGATACGTTCCATCCAAAATTCTCGACTTGATCGTTTCGAAAATTTGCCTATATTTCAATTCAGCCATACGGCTCACCTCACTTTTTGTATTTACAAATATTATAACATAGAATTACATATCAAAATTATGTTAATTTATACTTAATCAAATTGATTTCGATATATTGTTAGCTCAAAAAGTGTTACTTTTATTCTCAAACAAAAAGAGTCTGAGAAAAAATGATGCCCAAATTGAAAAACCGGATGATTTGCAATCAATTGCAAATCATCCGGTTTTTTTCATATTCATGACAATCGCCTGCTATGGTGGAAATAACTCAAAAGATTTTGACGGTAAATTTGACTGAGAGCTTGGCGTGCTGATTTATCAGTCGCAATCCGACCGCCTTCATTCGGCTTTTCGTTTAACTCAAGCAAGAACCGGGACCTTTTTCCCAGTCTCTTTTCGCACATTGCTGATTGATTATTTGTCTGCTTCGATTGCCAAAAGCAAGCATCCCGTAATGCCGGCATCATCGCCCAGTTCAACGTGAACGATGTAGTCGTCAAGATCCGGAGTCTTAACGTAGCCGTTCATTTGTTCTTTGAACGATTTGCGAATCATCGGAAAGAGTTGTTCCTGCTTGGAAACGCCGCCGCCAAAGATAATTTTTTCAGGAGAAAGAACGAGCGTATATGTCATGCAGGCTTGAGCAAGGTAGTATGCTTCGATTTCCCAATCCTTGTCATCTTTTGGAATATCATATGCCTTGACACCATGATGACGAGCCTCAACGGCAGGACCAGCACACAATCCTTCAAGACAGTCATGATGGAACGGACACTTGCCTTCATACTTGTCTTCTGGATGACGACGCAAAATAATGTGTCCCATTTCCGGATGACCATAGCCTTCAAGCAATTGACCGTTGATAACGCCGCCGCCACCGACACCCGTTCCGACCGTCAAATAAACGCAGCTTTCCTTGCCGCGTGCGGCACCGCGCTTGAGTTCGCCGTAAGCAGCAACGTTAACGTCAGTCGTCCAGACATAAGGAATATCGTAATGTCTCTTCATATCGCCAAGGAAGTCGTAGTTTGCCCAACCTTGCTTTGGCGTTGTCGTAATGTAGCCGTATGTTTCAGACTTCTTGTTGACGTCGATCGGTCCAAATGATCCGATTCCCATTGCGCAAACCGGATTTTCATCGAAGAACCTGAAAACCTCGGCCATCGTTTCTTCAGGAACGGTCGTAGGAATCTTGACTCTCTTCAAGATATTCATGTTTTCATCGCTAACAGCGCATACAAACTTTGTGCCACCGGCTTCTATTGCTCCATAAATCTTTGACATATATGTTTTCCTCCTGATATAGGTAATCGTTTTCAAAATTATTTTAACGCATTTAACAAAATTTGAAAAGAAACCTAAAAAAATTATACTTTTCTATGTCAATCGTTTGACATAGAACAGCTCTGCATTTATTTTGTCACCCTTTACAAATACAGTATTGAACTATTTCATTATATGCTTATCGATTATCAGAAAGCAACATTTTTCTGTGCAAATTTGCTCCAATTTCAAGACTTCTGCTATACTGAGTGAGGAAATTATTTTAACAAAAGAGGAATTCAAATGAAAATCAAGCGTATCGATCACATCGTGCTTCCCGTTTCCAATCTTGAGGCAGCCGCTCGCTTTTATCACGAGACTTTTGACATGCCGCTGATCAGCGATCAATCAGACGATTCCGTGCGCACTTTGCGCTGCGGTCACCAGCTGATTCGTCTCGTCGAAACTTCTGAATTGAAAGCTCGCAAGCAAAAAGCAGCCAGCATTTGCCCCGGAGCATGCGATCTTTGCATCGTTTCCGGAGACAAAATGAAAGACATCATCAACCATCTCAAGAGCTATTTCGTTGAAATTATCGAAGGACCGGTTGAACGTTACGGTTCTGAAGGCAAGATGGAATCAATCTACATTCACGACCTTGATTCGAATCTGATCGAAATCTCGGTCTATGAGAACAAATAATCAAAAAGCGGTCGGGTTGCGACTGACTTTGTCCGGCTTTTTTTCTTATAGGTGAATTTTTTGCCAAATGCAGTGCTGTGCAGCGCCGGCTCAATCAATACGCCAAGACTGGCTTACGGGCAAAATGGCGATTTTTGGGATTTGCCCGTAAAAGGCAGCACCCGCTTACGGGCAAAATGGCGATTCTTGGAATATGCCCGTAAAAGGCAGCGCCCGCTTACGGGCAAAATGCCGATTTCTGGGATTTGCCCGTAAAAGGCAGCACCCGCTTACGGGCAAAATGCCGTTTTCTGGGATTTGCCCGTAAATTCCAGTTCCCGATTACGGGCAAAACGGCGATTTCTGGAATCTGCCCGTAAAAGGCAGCACCCGCTTACGGGCAAAACGGCGATTCTTGGGATTTGCCCGTAAAAGGCAGCACCCGCTTACGGGCAAAACGGCGATTTCTGGGATTTGCCCGTAAAAGGCAGCACCCGTTACATACAACGTCCTTTTTTGGCCGTTTTGATACGTTACATATAAATGAAAACAGATTTTTCTGCTTGTTTCCATCATGGAAGGCGATCGTCCTGCATGCAAAAAACCGGATGATTTGCAATCAATTGCAAATCATCCGGTTTTTTAATTTGAGGCAGAGTTTTTCCAAAGCCTCGCCTGCTTCTTATTTCAGACTAGTCTTCAGCAGCAAAAACGACTTTTTCTTCAGTGTCGACATATTCAGCCTTGACCGGATCGACATAGAGCTGAACGCCTTTATTTTCAAAAAGCTGCAACTCGCCGATTTCCTTCATTGCCTGCTTGATCGTTGCCTCATCGAGTTCTTCTGCAACGTACTTCAGTTGAACGGTGCGCGTACTGTGCGAACCGGAACGAAATGTCAATTTCAATGTTTTCATATCTTAAATTCCCCCTTGCTTACTTGGCGATTTCATCAACAACCGTCACCGTCGTCGATGATACGGAATCTCCCGTCAACTTTTCGACAATTTGTGCAAACCGGCCGATTTTCGTTTCATCCGCATTTTCCGCGACGTTGTTGAAGGAACGATTTCGTGCCGTTTCGTTTGCGTCCTTTGAAGCAACTTTGATGCTTGTTTTCTTCCATGTTTTAGCCATTTTTCATGACCCCCTTTTTTATTTCGTAAGATCTTACACTGATAATAACGGAATTTCCCGCCTGATTTGAACGAATTTGTTATAATTTTTTGGGAGGCATTATTTTGAAAAAGATATTAACCGTTATGTTCGCTTTGCTGATGCTTTTTTCAGGCTGTTCTTCTCCAAAAAGCGCCCACGAAAAGAAACGCCATTTAAGGCATTCTGCCCCGGATCAAGCCGAAATCAAGCTCAAATCAATGAACCAAACACAAAAAATCAAGCAGATGTTCATCGTCAGGCCGCAAAATCAGTCCGCCTCTCAAACCGGCGGGATCATTTTGTTTTCACAAGACATGAACGACCCGAAAGCATTGATTTCTTCCTTGCAAAATGCAGCGTCCACACCGCTGCTTGCCGGAATCGACCAGGAAGGCGGAACCGTTTCGCGCCTGAGCGCAAATCCTGCTTTGACTAACAATCGCGCATTTCCGTCCCCAAAAGAAGTTTTTACGCAAAAAGGCCTGAAAGGAACTGCCGACGAAGCCTCGCAAGTGGCAAAAATCCTTCATTCACTCGGCTTCAACTGGAACCTGGCACCCGTTGCCGACGTCAGTCAAAATCAAAACAGTTTCATCTATGATCGCACGATCGGGCAAAACACGAAAACGACCGCTGCTTACGTTGCAAAAACCGTTTGCGCCATTCAAAAACAAAACGTGGCCGCATGCCTGAAACACTTCCCCGGTTATGGCTCTGCCGGTGATACCCATACTGGATTTGCCGAAGAAGACCAAATGGATCTGAAACCCTTTAAGGCAGGCATCAAAAACGGAGCCGACACCGTTTTGGTCGCACACGTCGTGATCAAAAGCGTTGATCCGCAGCTGCCGGCTTCACTTTCCCCGAAGCTTCATGACCTGTTGCGCAAAAAACTCGGCTTCAAAGGCGTGATTGTCACGGATGACCTGGCGATGGGCGCCATCAGGCAATTTGCGGAAAATCAACGTGTCTGCCCGGAAGTCCTCGCCGTCAAAGCGGGCAATGACCTGATCATGAGCGAAAACGTCGATTCCGGAACCGCTGCGATTGAGCAGGCAATAAAAGACAAACAAATTTCTCAAAAGCAGATCAACCAGTCGGTGCTGCGCATTTTAAAGCTGAAAGAAAAATTGGGCTTGTTGAAATAAAAAAAGTCGAGGCGTTTTGCCCCGACTTTTTTATCGTCAAAATCAAGCCCAGTTTCCGTTTCTGAACACGGGCACGACCGTTCCGTCTTCTTTGATGCCGTCAATATTCATTTCGGAAGATCCGACCATGAAATCAACGTGCGTCTTGCTGACGTTGACGCCGTGTTCCAGCAGTTCTTCATTCGACATTTCTCTTCCGCCTTGAACGTTGAACGGATAGGCTGCCCCAAGCGCAAGGTGATCGCTTGCGTTTTCATCATAAAGCGTATTGTAAAAAATAATTCCGGACTGCGAAATCGGCGATTCGTCAGGCACGAGCGAAACTTCGCCCAGAGAATCCGCCCCTGCATTTTTCAAAAGCTCATCCAAAACATCCTGGCCCTTTTCAGCCGTTGCCTCGACAACCTTGCCGTCTTTGAACGAAAAGCGCATCCCTTCCAGAATGTTTCCCGCATAGCTCAACGGTTTCGTTGCCGTGACGTACCCGTTGATTCTGCGATTGTCCGGTGCCGTGAAGACTTCTTCGGTCGGCATGTTGGCCATGAACTTGATGCCGAGACTGTTTTCCTTGCTTCCGCCCGCCCAATAATGATTTTTCGGCAAGCCGATCGTCAAATCCGTCACGGGCGACGTATAATGAAGTTCCTTGAACTGTTCTTCGTTGAGCCAAGCTGCTTTTTCATGAAGCTTTTCTGCATGACGCTCCCATTCTTTGACGGGATCTTCCGTCACGCGAGCCGTGTCGAAAATCTTTTTCCACAGCCTTTCAGTCGCCGCTTTTTCGTCAAGCTCAGGAAAAACCTGCTTTGCCCAGGCAGGACTTGCCGCACCGACCACCGTCCAGGCCAGCTTATGATTGATCGTTGCGTCCATCACAGGTTCGAGCGCATCGTCGCAAGTTTTGTTCCAAGCGGCCACTCGTTTGGTATCGACGCCGGAAAGAGCGTTGGGATCACTTGAAATGACCGAGATTCTGGCCGCCTTTTCGTCTGCGATCCATTTTCCTTCAGCTTTTTCCCAGTCAGGCATGTCGTTTAAGAATTCGTCTGAGGCATTTTCGATAAATTTTCTGTTGATAAAATCGTCGCGCCATTTGACAAATACACGACCGGCACCCGTTTCGTATGCTTTAGCCACGATCAGGCGCGCAAGTTTGGCCTGATCGACGCTGATATACAAAATAACCGGCTGACCCTTTTGAACGTTGACGCCCGTTTTGACAATCAGTTCCGCATATTTTTCAAGTCTTTCATCAAAATCCATTTCGATTTCCCCTTTTCATGTTGATAGGTCAATTATAACAAATGAAAATGCAAAAAAATGCAAACCACTGTTTTTTTGCTTCAATCACTGCATCAACGCCAGACATTCTTGTACAAGGATATTGCTTTTTTATCTGCCACGCCCCGCATATTCTGCAAAAAAATAGCGAAATCCCGTCTAAACGGGACTTCACTATCATACGCTTTAATTCATCAAAGCACCGGTCCACCGGTTGAAAGTGTACCAACGTCCATTGATATATTGTCTTCCATAAAGCATTTGACCATTGCCGTTATAATAGCAGGTCTTGTGCTGATCTGATATCCATTGGAACCCGGTCTTCATCGCGCCCGTGTTCTTATCGAACAGGTACCACTTGCCGCCTATGTGCTGTTGGCCGTATTGCATCTGACCATTGCCGTTATAATAGCAGGTCTTGCGCTGATCTGATATCCATTGGAACCCGGTCTTCATCGCGCCCGTGTTCTTGTCGAACAGGTACCACTTGCCGCCTATGTGCTGCTGGCCGTATTGCATCTGACCTTCGCCGTTATAATAGCAGGTCTTGCGCTGATCTGATATCCATTGGAACCCGGTCTTCATCGCGCCTGTGTTCTTGTCGAACAGGTACCACTTGCCGCCTATGTGCTGTTGGCCGTATTGCATCTGACCTTCGCCGTTATAATAGCAGGTCTTGCGCTGATCTGATATCCATTGGAACCCGGTCTTCATCGCGCCTGTGTTCTTGTCGAACAGGTACCACTTGCCGCCTATGTGCTGCTGGCCGTATTGCATCTGACCATTGCCGTTATAATAGCAGGTCTTGCGCTGATCTGATATCCATTGGAACCCGGTCTTCATCGCGCCTGTGTTCTTGTCGAACAAGTACCACTTGCCGCCTATATGCTGCTGCCCCGTGACTGCCTTGCCCTTTGAATAATAGAACGTCTTGCCGTTGACGGTCTTCCAACCGCTGGAAGCCACCGGCTTGACGATTACGTTTGGCTTGCTTTGCGATTTCAATTCGCCGGTATTTTTGTCAAAGAGACATTTTGAACCGTCAATCGTTTGTTCGCCGAAAACCTTGTGACCATTCTTGTCGTAATAATATTTCTTTCCGTTAAGCGTCAGCCAGCCATGATGCATCGAACCGGTCGACGGATCGAAATAGCAATAATAATTGCCGATTTTTTGCGAACCGTATTGCATCTGACCGTTCGAAGCGTAATAGCAGGTTTTGTTTTGATCTGCAACCCACTGCAAACCGGTCTTCATTGCGCCCGTGTTCTTGTCAAACAAGTACCACTTGCCGTTGATGCATTGCTGGCCGTACTGCATTTGCCCGTTTGATGCGTAATAGCAAGTCTTCTTTTGATCTTCAATCCACTGCAAACCAGTCTTCATTGCACCCGTGTTCTTGTCGAACAAGTACCACTTGCCGTTGATGCACTGCTGACCGTACTGCATTTGCCCGTTTGAAGCGTAGTAGCAGGTTTTGTTTTGATCTGCAACCCACTGCAGGCCGGTCTTCATTGAACCGTCCGATCCGAACAGATACCATTTGCCGTTGATCTGCCTTTGGCCGGTTACTGCATTTCCATTGACGTAATACTTGTTTCCGAACCAACCGTTTGAAACAGAAGTTGAAGGAGCATTCGTCAGCAAGCCGTTGAAGTCAGTCGAAAGATCGAGATTCCCGAACCACCATTTCCACGGCATCCGTGAGGTCGAAGCAAACTGCCATGCACCGTATCCTTGATTGCGCCATTGTCTTTCATAATAGCCGCCCCTTGAAGGCGTGAACGGATATTGAGCCAGCCACGTTCTGGACTTGCCGACCGTTGAAACGACAGCATCCCGATACTTGTAGCCAGCATAAACATAAACCGCATGATTGCGATAGCCGGCATTGTTCAATGTGCGCCAAAACGAATTAAGACCGTTTTTGACCTGATTGTTCAACGTTGCTCTGTCTTCCATATCCGCAAAAATCAGCGTATTCGGTCCAAGACCGAGCTTTCTCAGACAATCCGCCATGTGGTTGCCCTCATTCCAGCCGCTGCCGGAGTTGTTGAAAGTCGCATAATGATAAACCGCAACCTTCAGCCCTGCCTGAATGGCATTTCTGATCTGGTTTGAAGCAGCAGGATTAAGATAACCCCTGCCTTGCGAAACTTTGACGATTACCGTCTTGATTCCCTTTGCCTTGAGCTGCTTGTAGTCATTAAGCGTCAAGCCGCTCTGGTATGACGCGACGTCGATCGCATCCCCGTGCGTATAGCGTCCGTCGCCGATTCCGAAAACATCGCACGTGTCTGAACTTCGCATCACATTTAAAAACGGTGCCTTGACTTCAGTATATTCATTTGCAAAATCCGTTACTTTCCCCTGACTGTCGAT
This sequence comes from Ligilactobacillus ruminis ATCC 27782, assembly GCF_000224985.1. Classification (NCBI taxonomy): domain Bacteria; kingdom Bacillati; phylum Bacillota; class Bacilli; order Lactobacillales; family Lactobacillaceae; genus Ligilactobacillus; species Ligilactobacillus ruminis. Next base: position 184,500 of record NC_015975.1, on the reverse strand, counting down.
TTCGACGTCTCGGCCGCTAGGAACCGCATTAGGCTGTACCGTCTCTGCATTTGCCGGAATCGTCATCAAACAGCCGGCAGAAAGAAACGTTATGAGACTAACAGCAAGTTTCGTATGCCGATTGGTGCTTTGTACTCTTTTTTTCGTCAATAAATAAATCCTCCCTTTTCAAAGACTGTCTCAATCTTAGGGGGCAAAGACAGCCTTTGTTAACCTGTAATCAACTGTAATACGCTATAATATGACTTATTTTAATACATCGTTGTGAACATTGCTTGAAAGTTATTGCAAAATACATCAAACTGTGCTTGAACAAAACTTGCAAAATGGCCTTTGCCTCTATATACTATATATTCGTGAGCAATCACGCGGTGGTTCGCAAACATCCCACCGTAATAAAAAACTAGAAACGAGGTTATCGTTATGTCAAATACTCAAAGCAAGGTCGCAAATCTCGCCAAAGCGGGCGTGGTTGCAGGCCTTTATGTTGCCATTACCTTATTGCTTGCACCGTTTAGTTTCGGTGCCGTCCAGCTGCGCCTGTCGGAATTGTTCAACAACTTGTCCGTGTTCAACAAGCGCTACATCTGGGCCGTGACGCTCGGATGCGCAATCGCCAACCTGACTTCGCCGCTCGGAGTGGTCGACGTCATCTTCGGTTCGCTCGGAACGCTCGTGATGACGAGTCTCAGCTACTACTTGACCCGAAACGTCGAATCCGTTCCGAAGAAACTTGCAATCTGCGTAATCATCTGTGCCCTCATGTCATGGAGCGTTGCTTTGGAACTTTATTTCGTAAGCAAGGCACCGTTTTGGATGACCTATCTGACGGTCGGAATCGGCGAACTCATTTCCATGGCAATCGGGGCCATCATCGTCTACGGAATCAGCAAAGTCATTGACTTGAGCGAATAATTCCGAAGAAAGGAACAAACATGACTTTTGAAGAAATTCTGCCGAAGCTCAAAGCAGGCAAAAAAGCCGTCCGCACAAAAGGCTGGGGCGCCTGTGAAGAATATGTCTTCGTCGTTTCCGGCGACACGCTGAACGGCGAAGAAATCAATCCTTATCTTATGATCAGAACCAAGGAAAAACCGGCGCTTTCACAATTTATGCCGACTTCATGCGACGTCTTGGCAGATGACTGGGAGATCGTTGAATGATGAAAAATTATCCGGAATTTAAAAACGTTTCAGTCATCGTCACTGGCGTTGCTTCCGGAATCGGGCGCGCTCAAGCGGAAAAATTTCTGCTCGAGGGCGCCTTTGTTTTCGGAGGCGACATCAACGATAACGAAGCAGTCAAAAACCTGAAACGACGTTTTCCGCAAACGTTTCGTTTCAAGCTCTGCGACGTCACCGAACTTGAACAAGTCAAGCAGTTTGCTGATGCGGCTCTGCATTTTCTAGGGGGATGCGAAATCTTGCTGAACACGGCCGGAATCCTTGATGCATATAAACCCACCTTGGAAACCGATGAAGAGTTGTGGGACAAGATCATGAACACGAACTTGAAGAGCATCTTTCGCCTGACAAATGCAGTGCTGCCGTCCATGCTGAAACAATCGCACGGTGTCATCATCAACATGGCTTCAATCGCAGGCATGGTAGCCGGCGGTGGCGGGGCGGCATACACGGCGGCCAAACATGCCATCATCGGCTACACCAAACAGCTTGACTACGATTATGCCAAAAGCGGCATCCGTGCCTGCAGCATCGCACCCGGCGCCATCAACACGCCGATGAATGCCGCCGATTTTGCAGGAGATGCTCACATGGCCAGGCAAGTTGCAGAAGAAACGCCAGCTGGCCGTTGGGCCAAACCTGAAGAAGTGGCAGAATTGACGCTGTTTTTGGCGAGCCCGCGGGCCGACTACATTCATGGCGCAAACGTCCCGATCGACGGCGGCTGGGTGGAAAAATAGATAATTTTGAGAAGTCGCAGCGTGGGAGCTGCGGCTTTTTTGTGCATATTTTGGGAGAGAGTGTTAGGGGCGGCAAGTGTTGGAGCTGCGGGGAAGCATTTGGGGCGGTGCAGTCTGGTTGGGATAGTTGCGGGAACTTAATTTGGCCGCCCTGATAGACTATTTTTCCAATTTTTGGGCCTACTTTCGGGGATGCGCGGACCATTTTTAGTGGTCGGTAGACAAATTTCAGACATTTTGCTCGGTTTTTGTCTACTTTTGCCTCCGCGCGCTGGGATGCGCAATGGCATCCGGTTTCTGCTTATTTTTACGGACAAACATTCCCAAACCGTAATCACTTCTTGACGTACTGATTGAGCGTGTGCTGCATTTGAAAAAATAGCTTCTTATACATCAAAAATCAAAAAAGGCCGCATCCCCATGCGGTCTTTGATCATCATCTGTTTACAATGTTTTCATAGACGTTTGTCGTCAGCTTGTAGACTGCAACGTATCCAAGGAACGTTACTGCTAAAGAAACAATTCCAAACTTGACGAGCAGCAACTTGTCATACATCGCCAGTAAGACCAGCATCTTCCGGATGGCCGGAATCGCAAAGCCGACGTTAACGGCCGCACCGATGATCGGGAACATGAAGACTGTCAAAACCTGACTGTTGATGGCTGATTTTGTTTCTTCTCTGCTTAATCCGACCTGCTGCATCGTTTTGAAGCGATCGCGATCTGCGTAGCCTTCCAAAATCTGCTTGTAGTACATAACGACGACGGTAGCGATCAGCATGACGATGCTGACGAAGATTCCGATAAAAAGGAGTCCGCCATACACCTGATTGAATATTTCCGAAACCAATGGGCGATCCGAGAAAGAATCCATATGAATATAAGTTCCTTGGCTGTTTTCCAGTCCCACCGTATATTTTTTCAAGTCAGATTTCTTTCCGGAAATATCGTACCCCATTGCATAAAGCCATTTTCCGGAAATCTGCTCGCAAACCGTCTTGTCTTTTGCAAAAACGAAGATTGGCTTAAAGATTGTCCGTTGATAATCGAAGTAGAAGTCAAAACTGTCAATATGACGTACCTTGTAAGTTTTCCCTTTGATCGTGAGGCGGTTTTTGTCATATCCGCCCTTTGAAGAGCACATCAAAATTTCGTCTTTTGCCAAATGCACGTTTTGCTTTTGAATTCGGTTGTAATCGGCTACCGGCACTGCAAACAGCTGATTTTCGGTGCTCATGTCAACTGTCTTGCTGACAGAATAAGCGCTGCCTGAAAAATTGCCATAAATTGGTCCTGTCATCGTCATGTTGACGTATTTTCCGACCGTGACATGATTGTCTTTTGCCCTGCTTTGAATCATCATTTTGTCGGCATGACTGATCGGCGTTTTCTTGGTCATCACCACGTCGTACGGATTGTAAAGCTTGATCGTTGCTTCTTGCGAGAGGCGCAAGGTTCCGGTCGTCACGATCGCAACAAGCGCCGTCGTCAAAAGCAGGCAGATTGAAGCAAGACTTGCACCGTTTTGCTTCATTCGATAAATCATCCCTGAAACGGAAATGAAGTGATTGCGCCTATAATAGAAGCTTTTGTTTTTTCTGAGCATCTTCAAGAAAATGATCGAAAATGCGATGAAAACCAGGTAAGTTCCGATTACGACAAGAACAACGGCCAACATGAAGCTCTTTACGCCATCCATTGAAACTTTCATTCTGACTGCAATCGCATATCCGGTGCAAAGCGCGACAACGCCCGCAATTCCGAAGATCCATGAGCCGCGCGGTTCTTTTTCTCGCTTATTGGTTGCTTTCCACAAGTCAAGCGGGTTGACCGAGCGCAAGCGCCACAAATCGCCCAAGAGCAATATAAAATACACGGCTGCAAAATATCCGATGCAGATGATAGCTGCGACAGAGCTGAACACCGGCACATTCAAGCGTTCCATCTCAAGCAATTTTTTCAACCCGAGTCCGACGAATTTGACGAAAGTTGCTCCAAAAACAAGCCCCAGAACTGAGCTTGCGGCAAACATGATCGCATCAATGAAAAAAATCATTTTTCCAAGATCAGATCTTGTCATCCCCAAAATGCTGTAAAGGCCAAGTTCGTGATTCCGACGGCGGCTGACGATGCCGTTGATGTAGATCATGAAGAAGAAAGTGATTGCCATGGTGAAGACAAGTCCGATGTTCATCAGCTGAATCAAAAAGGATCCGTAATTTTGCTTTTCAAGACTTTTATTCGTCGTCATTGAAAAGAAAATGTAGTTGATTCCGACCAGCACTGCATTTGCCAAAAGGAACGGCAAATAAAGCTGCAAGTTTTTGCTGATGGTCTGTCTTGCAAGTTTAAGTTTCAACATCCCTTTTTCCCCCTTATTCAGCCGTCAAAACGGTCATGCTGTCCGAAATCTTTTTAGCATAGTCTTTTTGCGACATGTCCCCGCGGTAAAGCTCGTGATAAATGATGCCGTCCTTGATAAACAGCGTTCTGTTGGCGTAGCTTGCGGCCTGCGAACTGTGGGTAACCATCAGAATCGTCTGTCCCTGCCTATTGACTCTGTCAAACAACACAAGCAGGCGCTTCGTATTTTGAGAATCGAGCGCTCCGGTCGGTTCATCGGCCAACAGAAGATCAGGATTCGTGATTAATGCTCTGGCGGCTGCCACGCGCTGTTTTTGACCACCGGAAATTTCGTACGGATAACGATCGAGCAATTGCTCAATTTCAAGCTCCTTTGCCAAAGGTTCAAGGCGCTTTTCCATTTCCTTATGCGATACTTTGTTCAAAACGAGCGGCAAAAAGATGTTGTCGCGATTGTTGAACGTGTCAAGCAAGTTGAAATTTTGGAAGACAAATCCCAAATGCTGACGTCTGAACGCTGCTTTTTCCTTTTCCTTGAGCTTTGACAGATCCTGATTATTGAGCGCGATCTGACCGCCCGTTGCCGTTTCAAGCGTTGCGATGATATTCAAAAGCGTCGATTTGCCGGCACCTGATTCCCCCATGATGGCAACATATTCCCCTTCTTCAACGCTGAATCTGATATCGCGCAATGCGGTAACTTGACTGTCCCCTTTGCCGAATGATTTACTGACATGGTTCAACACTAAAATACTCATTTTTCATACCTCCTGTTTCATTACTCCTTTATTATAAAAAGATTCCCACCGCAATCATAGTTACATGTGCGACAGGAACCTTACAGTTTGTTATTTTTTATAAATCCAGAATCCGATTCAAATCCAGTCTGACAACGGTCCCCGCTCCCAGTTTTGAATCGACCGCAACGTCGATCTTCAAAAATTCGCTGACCCGTTTGACGATATAAAGCCCCATTCCAGTTGCGGCACCGTGCTTTCTGCCGTTTTCACCGGTGAATCCTGCTTCAAAGATTTTTGGCAGATCGGATTGCGAAATGCCGATTCCTTCATCTTGGATGAAAAGCACGCCATCGTTGTACCCGATCATGATCTGCTGATGCGGAGCACTGTATTTGTTGGCATTAACCAAAATCTGCTCCAAGATGAATGACATCCACTTCTTGTCGGTCAAAAGCTTTTCATGCGGCACCGCCACGTCAAGCGTCAGGTTTTTGTCGACGAAAAACGTCATGTTTTCGCGCAAAATCTGCTGCACGAGCTCAAGCAGATCAATCGAAACGAACTCGATGTCATGGTTAAAATCGGACAAACGCTCATAATTAAGCAGCAGATTCAACTGATATTCGGCATTATCAACCTGCTTTTGCACGCGCGCGCTGTCCACGACATCCGCCGCATCGGCCATCAGCTTCAGTGCCGTAAGCGGCGTCTTCATCTCATGACTCCAGACAATCAGATAATCGTAACGCTCTTTGAACTCATGCTCAAGTTTTTGCGCGCGCTGATTAAGATTGTCCTTTTCTTCACTCATCTTGCGCAAGAATTCTCTTTCAACGAGCGTCCTGCCAAAAGATTCGTCAATATTTCCATTTTCAATGCGTCTGAGAATTCGAAACGTCCGCAAGGTTTTAAAAAATGCAGCACCGACCGCTACGAGCCAGGTAAAACGCACGAAGTCGCCGATCAAACTGAATTTCAAATCATAAAGCACGCAAAAAAGCGCAAAGACAGCCACGCAGAACAAATATACGATCAATGTCGACCAGCAGTCCGCCAAATATTTCCTGATCATAATTTTTCCTCCAAGCGATAGCCCTGGCCCCTGATCGTCGTAATCTGGAGCGGTCCTTCAAGAGTCGAAAGCTTGCCGCGCAACCTGCTCAAGTTGACGTTTAGCGCATTTTCGTCGATAAAGTTGTTTCCTTGCCACAATGCCGAAATCATTTTCTTCTTGCTGACCGTCTGGTTTGCATTCAGCATGAGCAGCTTCATGATCAGCCCCTCAGTCGGTGTCAGTCTGACGCTTTCTCCTTGAAAATCCAGATCGTTGGTCAACAAATTGAGTTCGCAGCCAAATTTTTCCAGACTCTTTTCCTGCACTGCATTTACACGGCGAAGCACGGCCTGAACCTTCGCCGTCAAAAGATCCATCGCAAACGGCTTGACCAGATAATCATCCGCACCGATCATCAGCGCCCTCACGGCATTTTGATCAAAATCGGCGGCCGAAATAAAAATAATCGGCACCTGTGAAAAGGACCTGATCTGCTGCGTCCAGTAAAAACCGTCATACATCGGAAGCGTAATGTCCATCAAAATCAAAACGGGATCGGCTTTCTTGACTTCCGCTATCATGTTGTCCCAGTCCGAAACGCCGGTCACGTCGTATCCCCACTTTTTCAGTTCATCATGAACGGCCTGAATGATATCTTGTTCATCTTCAATAATAAATATCTTCCTCATTGTTTCTTCTTTGTTCCTCCACATGGGTATAGTGTACCACGGATCGAAACGTGCACGCTTGCTTTTATTATTTCTGGGAGTGTGGTTTTGGTGCGGACGACTGAGTCAGGTCTGTTTTCGGATCTGCGCGCTGTCTTCGTCGGGGCGGTAGACAAATTTCAGGCATTTTAATCAATTTTTGTCTACTTTTGCCTCCGCGCGCACCGATTTCGGTCGGGTCGGTAGACAAATTTCAGACATTTTGCTCGGTTTTTGTCTACTTTTGCCTCCGTGCGCACCGATTTCGGTCGGATCGGTAGACAAATTTCAGACACTTTGCTCGGTTTTTGTCTACTTTTGCCTCCGTGCTCACCGATTTCGGTCGGATCGGTAGACAAATTTCAGACACTTTGCTCGGTTTTTGTCTACTTTTGCCTCCGTGCGCACCGATTTCGGTCGGATCGGTAGACAAGATTCAGACATTTTACTCGTTTTTTGTCTACTTTCGATACCGCGCGCACCCATCGGCCGGCTTTTGCTCCGCGGGCACTGCATCTAAACATCCCGCAAACACGCAAAAAAGCGCCCGGCCACTTACAGCAACCCGACGTTTCTTGTCAAATATCAAACATATAATTTCCAATCCGGTTCAAACGAAAGCAGCGCGCTCTTTTTCCCCGCATATGACCAAAGCGACGGTTTCATCGACATCCGTTCGATGTGAAGACGCGGAAAATCAGTATGCAGTTTTTCGTCAATGATGCTCCAGTCAGAAGCTGCCGTTTCATCATACATCATGCCGAAAGAAAAATCGCTGCCCATCAGGCGCAGCTGAAATTCGAGTTTTTCAGCAAGATCTTCATAAGTATTTTTCATCAGCAAAACTTTTCCCTCAAGTTCAAGACAGCCGTCCTCATTGAAACGCAACAAGGTTTTGACCGGAACGACGCTTGGAAGATGGTTTGAGATGTGCCCCGTCTTAAGCAGAGTATGCACATCGTTTACGAACAGGTACGTTTGCTGAGATTTTCGAAAAACGGCCAACTTGCTTAAGATGTCTTCCGGAGAAAATCCTGCTTTGGCAAGCGCGCATGCAAGCAAGACCTGATGCTTTTGCGAAATCCCTGTAGCACGCGAGTCAAACACATAAAGCGGAATCGGGCATTCGCGCATGTTCGAGTATGTGACAAGGTTGCCTCCAAGTCCGGAAATTCCGCTTGAAATATGGATGGCAACGCATGCATCATAGCCTTGTTCGCTGAGTTTGTGCACAATTTCGCCGATTTCCTGCAGAGAATTCTGCCCCAGGCTCAAGATGTCTCTGGACAATTTGGCACGGCGAATAATCGTTTCGTCAGAAGCATCGAGGCTCTCGCGATACTCTGCATTTCCCAGTGTTATTGGCAAATGCAGAGTCGCCACATGCAACGCGGCGGTTTCGGTCGGCGTCAGTGCCGCAGAACTGTCCGTTAAAACAGCAATCTTCATTTTAAACACCTTTCACTTTTATAATACTTCCATTCTAACACAAACCAGCCAGATACCAACCGATAAAAGCCGCAACAGGACCGAAGATGCCGCTCAAAACAAAGTAGGAACAGGCCTTGCTCCAGGCTTTGTTTCTGATCAGCGTCAACAGCTCGACGTTATAAGTCGAAAACGTCGTATAGCCGCCGAGAATGCCGGTCCCGACAAGAAGCGCAACCTCAGTATCCTTGACGATTCCAAGCAAAAAGGCTCCGGTCAGATTGATGATGAGCGTTGCAATCGGAAAATTCGTGCCAAGTTTTCCTTTGATGAATGCAGTCAGGTTATAGCGAACAAGTGCCCCGATTGCTGCACCGATGCCCGTAATTATCATAATTTTCCTCCCAATGCGCAGCCTAGTGCCGCAAAAAGCAGGCCACCGCACAAGTTGACTAGCCAATACGTTACGCCGATCAAAACGGCTCCTTGCTGCAAAAATGCCACCGTTTCAAACGAAAACGTCGAAAAAGTGGTCAACGCTCCAATCATGCCGGTTCCTAACCCGGTCGTCAGCCAGGACGGCCACTTGGCACGTTTGATAACGAAAAACGTTATGAACGACAGCAAAAAACATCCGCACAGGTTGGCAATCAATGTCCCCGCCGCACAGAAATCCTGTGACAGCACGTATCGCATTGCTCCACCGAAAAATGCAAAGCATGCAACGCTGATATTTTCAGCCAGTTTCACAAAAATCACCCCATGACTACTAAGTATACTCCTGTCACCTGTTCATGTCGACATTTCAGAGATCCACGACAATTTTGACTCATTTTTCACGCAAAAAAGAGGCTGAGAAAAAAGTCCAGTTTCCTGCTTGAATCAAATGAAATGCCGAACGAAGACGGTCGATTTTCGATTGAATTTGTACGGCTTTTTTAAAGGAGACGCCGCGCAAGCAGTTCAGTCAAAATCTCATTCAAATTTACGGACAAAGTGGCCATTTTCATCAATGTGTCCGTAAACGGCAGTGATTTTGCCAAATGCAGTGCCCGCCAAATCAGCGCGCCAAGCTCTCATTCAAATTTGACGCCAGCCTCTTTTCGGCGATTGTCATGCATACGCAAAAAACCGGATTAGATTGCAATTGCTTGCAAATCATCCGGTTTTTTTATTTGAAGCATAATTTTTCACAGCTTCTAACACTCCGCAAGCTTCTCTTTGAGATACCTCTTCAGATCGCCGTACTTGCGGTACCCGACGACCTTCTCCTTGGCCACGCCGTTTTCAAAAATCATCAAAGTCGGCAGATTCATCACGTTGCGATCTTCGGCAAGCTTTCTTTGATGCTCGACGTCAACGCTCAAAAACTTGACCTGCCCGCGATATTCCTTAGCCGAAAAATCGCGCTCAAGCTGTTCAAGCACCGGTGCCATCATCTTGCAGGGTCCGCACCAATCCGCAAAGAAGTCAACGACCACGAGCGGTGCCTGTTTGATGTCTTCTGCAAACGCGTACTCATTCGTTTTTTTTGCCATCTGATCACCTCATCTGAAATGAGTATAACACATCAGCCCCTAATCAATAAACTTTTCGATCACTTCAGCCACAGGATTGTGGTTGTTGTCTGCTTCCGTCACGTAGTCTGCGATTTCTTTGACAAATTCACGGCCGTTGGCCACTGATACGCCCAAGCCGGCTGCCTTGATCATCGGAACATCGTTGCCGTTGTCACCGATTGCGATGATTTCTTCCGGCTTGATTCCCAAAAGCTCACCAAGATGCAAAGCTGCCTGCCCCTTGTCTGCTTTCTTTGAGTTGAACTCGATATAGCGATCAGACGAAAAAGTAATGTTCATTTCTTCAAAGTTTTCCTGAACGTATTTTTGCAGTGCAAGGCGTTCACCTTCAGACGGCACGCTGAAGATGATCTTTGTAATCTGCTTTTCCTTCAAAAATTCGATGCTTTCGTCTTTCGGCTGTTCATAATCGTTAAGTCGCCCGTTAATATAAGCAAATTCTTCATCGTTCAAATTCCAGATGTATAACTCGTCGGGCGTATAGATATGAACGCAATACTCAGGATGTTCAATCCCAAGCCTAAACAGCTCATTTACGGTTTCAAACTTCATCGTTTCCATTTTAACGATTCTGTTGTTCTTATTTTCAACGATTACGGCCCCATTATTCGAGATGACGTACTGTCCCGAAACATCCTTCAATCCCAGTTTCTCAAGATCATCCTGCACGGATAAGAAGCCGCGCCCGGTATTCGGTGAAAAACGGACGCCTTTTTTAACGGCACGCTTGATTGCTTCAACGGTTTTCGGAGTAATCGTCTTGTTATCGGCAAGCAGAGTTTCATCCATGTCACATACGATAAGCTTATACATAACGGTACCTCCATTTAATTTAAACGTTTTCATAAGGCTATCGTATATCATTTGTACCAATAAGTCAATGAAAATAACGATAATTACATAAACATCCTAATAAAGACATAGAAATCATTATAAACACTTCTATTTGATTATATTCAAATCAACGGTCCTCAGTTTTCCGACAATTTCGCATCCGTCTTCTCGAACACCCATCGGCATTTCTTCACCCGTTAAAAAACCGTGCGCATCAAAGAAAGAGCCGATATCAGATTCTATTGGAACAAGCGTGCACAACTGTTTGAAACGTTCGCGCATCAATGCTTGTTTCAGCTTTTCGATGATTTTTCCTCCGATTCCCTGACCGACGACATCATAATCGACCATGATCAGCCCCAGCCATGCGGTTTTGGATGTTGGAAAATTCAGTACGACGTCAGCAATCGCAACGAGATTGTCGACATCATACATTCCGAGATAAAACTTGTTTTCCGGCAAAACACCTTCCGGAATGCTCGTCAGATCGCTTAACACGTCTGCTTTTTTAACTTTATGATTCAAAAACAGCGCATGATATTCGGGATGTCTTCTTTGCAAGGCAAAAATTTCATCACCGTCTTCTTCTGTCAAGCGTCTCACTTGGTAAGGCAATAAAATATTCAGTCTTTCGATCAGCATCCTGATTCCTCCTTGATTTCAAAAAGAAGCCGGGAAAAAAGTCCCATTTTCCTATTGAATTAAATGAAAACAAACTTTTTTGTCAAATACAGAACTGCGCAGCGCCTGCTCAATCAATGAGTCAGGCCTGGCTTACGGGCAAAACGCCAATTTTTGAGATTTGACCGTAAATACCGGCCCCCCGTTACGGGCAAAATTCCGATTATTGAAATCTGCCCGTAAAATGCAGCCCTCCGTTACGGGCAAAATGCCGATTATTGAAATCTGCCCGTAAAATGCAACCCTCCGTTACGGGCAAAACGCCGATTATTGAAATCTGCCCGTAAAATGCAGCCCTCTGTTACGGGCAAAACAGCGATTTTTGAAATCTGCCCGTAAAATGCAGCCCTCCGTTACGGGCAAAACGCTGATTCTTGAGATTTGCCCGTAATCTGAGACCACACTGCTTTGGCGAAGGCAAACGAGTAGAACATTTTCTCAATTTTTTGGATTTTTATTCTACTTTCAAGGCAGCGTGCCCCGTTTTTGGTGGCGTCGGTAGAACATTTTCTCAATTTTTTGGATTTTTATTCTACTTTCAAGGCCGCGTGCCCCGTTTTTGGTGGCGTCGGTAGAACATTTTCCCAATTTTTTGGATTTTTGTTCTACTTTCGAGGCAGCACGCCCCGATTTTGAGAAGTCAGGCATACAAAAATCAGACTTCCCCCTCTGCCTCTGTCCCATTTTTGGACGTTTTGACACACGGAAATGAAAACCTTATTTCAAGCATAACAGGGAACCGGGCCTGCATACGCAAAAACCCGGATTAGATTTGCAATTAATTGCAAGTCATCCGGATTTTCAATTTGAGGCAGAGTTTTTCCCATCCTTCAAAGTTGCTTATTAATTTCTTATCTTATGCACGACAACCGTTACCGCTAATGAAGCCAACACGATTCCGCCAAACAGTGCAGCCGGAATTTCGATATCTATCATCGGAATCGTCAGGAACAGTTTGACCGCAATCAATGCGATCAGAATATATGCCGTCACCTCAAGTTCAGGCAGGATTTCCATCAGTCTCATTACGACTTCCGCAATTCCTCGCATACACAAAATACCGATCAGACCACCAATCAAAACGATGACTGGATTTGGCGAAATGGCAAGCGAAGCCAAAATCGAATCAATCGAAAAGACCATATCCATCAATTCGATCGACACGACTACGGACCAGAAGAGCGGCAAAATTTGAAAACGCCCTTTTTTCTCCCGGTGGTGCACCGATTCCGGATGACGCATCTTCCAAAAGTGGTTCAAAGACAGATACATCAGATACAACGCGCCCAAAACTTTGACTTCCCAAAAATTGATCAAATATGCGCCGAGTCCGATCATGATGAAGCGAAAGACGTACGCTCCCCACAACCCGTAAAACAAGGATTTTTCCTGTTGGACCTTATCCGGAAGCTTTTGCGTCTGCGCAACAAGCACGATCGCATTGTCAACCGACAGCAAACATTCAATCAAAACAAGCGAGAGGATAATCATCCAGTCCTCGCCAGACGTAATCACCGTCCTCCAATTTTCCAAATCAAAAAACGGACCATACAGTTTTTCAATTAGTGACAATCACGGTTCTCCCTTACTATTTATTCAAATCAATTCTAACATGAACGAGCAGTGTAATGAATATTCCAAATTGTAAATTTTTCGTAAGTTACAGAATCCTCAACAAGTCTTTGCCATACGTACTTCTGACCTCTTCCATCACGACGAATGCTTTCGGATCAATCTCAGTAATCAGGTTCATCAATTTCACCAGATCCTTCGTGTCGCAAACGCAATAAAGCAGCTGCTTTTTTTGTCCGCTGACGTACCCGTGACCGTCGATGATCGTCACGCCCTGCTTTGTCGCATCGGACAATGCCGAAGCCAGCTCTTTGAAACGTTCCGAGATGATCGTCAAAGAGCGTTTTTCCACGAATTGTGCAAGCAGTTTGTTCAATATTACCGCTGACAAATACAGTTCAACAATCGTCAGCAGCATGTTTTCAAAACCGATAATCACCGCTGACGGGATTGCCACCATCAGATCAAAACAAAGCATGGCAGAACCTGTTTTGATGCCGAAGAACTTGTTGACGATTCTGGCAAGAATCGTGGAACCTGCTAAAGTTCCCTCGCCCTTCATGATGAATCCCATTGCGACTCCCATCAATGCTCCGCCGATCAGTGCCGCCACCAAAGGATCATGCAGCGGAAAACGCATTGATCCGATCAACTTCAAAAAGACCGAAATCATCGTAATCGTATATAACGTATAAAAAACGGTCTGCTTGTTCAGCAGTTTCCAACCGATCAGAAGCAGCAGTCCGTTCAACACGATGTTCGTCACGCTCGGCGCAATTTTCAGCCAGTAGTAGAAAATCGTCATGAGACCGGTCACGCCGCCTTCGCCCAGATGATTCGAAATCAAAAAACCGTTGATTGCAACGGTGTACAAAAACGCTCCCACAGTATTCAGCAGTAAATTAACAACGATCGTCTTCTTCATCAAAATTCTCCAGATTCAGCTGCATGTCGCCGTTTTCTTCAACGGTTCCGCGCAAGCCTCGTTCCTTTCTTCCTTTCAGAAAACCTTTGATCAGCTCATAAAGCTCGCCTTTTTCCTTCGTATCAAGCTTTTGTACCCCAAAACAAACGTCTGCGCTTGAAGCCAGGGTTTCAACCAAATCAACCTTTTTGATTGCCCGACCGCACAAATAGTCGGTCGAAACGTCAAAAAACTCTGCAAGCTGCCTGATATCAAGATAGGTCGGAGTATTGACGCCGCATTCCCACTTGCTGAGCTGCGACCTGGTATTTTTCTTTTGGTTGTATGAAACATCCATTTCGTTCAGCGCATCCGCAAGCTGACCGAGCGTCAGGCCACAGCCCCTGCGAAGCGCACGCATCCGTTCCGGAAACATGGCAATCCCCCGCTTTCTATATGATCCAGACAATCAGATCATTTTTTGTTCCTTCATCCATTCAGCCATTCTGCGATATGCATCGGTAAGTCCAACTGTCGGTTTCCAACCAAGCGCCTCTATTTTGTCAGAATTCAATTTCATCTTAACGTCAGGTGCATATCCCAGTTTCTTTGAGTCAGCAGGAATATCAATCACAACCTTTGACTTTTCCTGAGATAACGTTTTCGAGACCAGCTCAGCCATTTTTCTGATAGTCGTGTGGCTCGATTCGTTGGCTACGTTGTAAGCCTGTCCTGCTTCACCTTTGTACAAAAGCATCAAAATCGCTTTAACCGCATCAATCGTATAGACATAGTTTCCTTCAGACTTGCCTTCCGTCTTAAGAACGATGTCCTCTCCTCTGAGCGCACTTCTTGCAAATTGTGCAAATACGCGATTTTCTGTCGGCAGGATACCTGCTCCAAATGTTTGGGCCAAGCGTGCAGAAGAGATTCTGATTCCATGTTGTGCGGCGTAAGCAGTACACATGCATTCGCACATTCTCTTTCCTTCAGGATAGCAGCTCCTGACAGCGGCCAGATCAACATAACCCAAATCACTTTCCCTTGTATCTTCAGGATCAGCAGACTGACCGTAAATTTCCATTGAAGAAATATAGACAACGCCTTTTGTTCCTTTTTCAACAGCAAGGTTTAAAATATTTTTGGTTCCCTTCAAGGCAACGTCAATCGTTCCTACGGGATCAGAAACCATTACCTTAGAAGTCGTAACCGCAGCGGCATGCACGATATAATCGACTTTTCCTTCTAACGAAATCGGCTCATCACCAGAAAGATCGTCCAAACAAAAAGAAAGAGCATCTTTTCCCATGCATCCTTCATATATCCTGTCAGCCTTTGCTTGATTGCGAATCAGTCCGATTACTTCAAGACCTAAATCTAATTTTTCGTTTGCGTAAATCAATGATCTGACAACCATTGACCCGACAAGTCCCGTTGCGCCCGTTACCAAAATTCTTTTATCTTTAAAATTGCTCCACTCGATTTCACTCGTTAAGAGAGAATTCAAATCTTCCGTCAACACGTTATTCAAGGCCATAGATTTGTTCATCCTCTCTTGCATCCAATAATGCACGCATCGTATAGAAATCATCGGGGGTCGTAATCTTGATGTTTTCCTGCGGTCCTTCGATGAGGTAAAGCTTGTGTCCGTAATATTGCATCATTGAGCACGAGTCAATGAAATCGTGCTTGTTTTCAGCAATTGCTTTCCGATGAGCACCAATAATGTCTTTAAGCCAAAAACTTTGCGGCGCACGTGCTAGACGCGAACGTGACCGATCCGGAACTTCTTCGATTCCGTTTTCGTCATCCACCATAAGAACGGTTTCCTTTACGACAACGCTCGTAATTGAGCTTCCGCGTTTTTTGACCGATTCGATATTGTCAGAAATCGTCTTCGGTCGAATCAAAGGACGAACGCCGTCATGAATCAGCACAACGGATTCTTCACCATTTGCAACGCGTTCTGCGGCACAAAGTCCGTTGTAAATGGAATCTTGCCCAGTGGCTCCGCCTTCAACGACTTCTTTCACCTTTTTGATGTTATATTTCTCTAATAAATCCTTGAAGTAAGGAATCCAATCTTTAACGCAAGAAACGACGATCGCGTCAATTTCAGGATGATTTTCAAACAATTCGAGCGTATGGATAATAATCGGCTTGCCATGCATGTTCAAGAATTGTTTCGGACGCTCCTTGCTCCGCATTCGCGAGCCAACGCCGCCGGCAAATATTACAGCAATGTTCATGTTAAAAACCTCTCTCGATGCAATAATCATATAATGTAAATTATACCACAATTTAATTATGATTCTCTTTACAAATGCAGAGCTCCGATTGATATCTAATTGATAACCATTTTCATTTGACGTTTTTAAACCATCTCTGTCAAATCTCCGTGAAATCAACGTTTCAGCGCCCCAATTGAGAATGATTTTTATTTAGAATCATTTTAGTTTACATTATTTTCATCTCGTGTTATCTTTGAGACGTAATAAGGATCAGCGTACGGGATTCCACTCAAAGGAGGAAAAAACAATGAAACACTCAACAAAATTGTGGATCATTTTGGGGATCGGCCTTGTTGCGCTTATCTTGGAGTTCGGCTTAAAACAGCAGCTCCTTGCACAAGCGCTGATTACGATCGTCGGATCCATCATCTCGCTTTCAATGCTATATGAAATGATCAAATCACTTAAATCAGGAGACTACGGGGTTGACCTTTTGGCAATCATGGCGATTGTCTCAACGCTTGCGGTAAGTCAATACTGGGCTTCCATGATCGTTTTGATCATGCTTGTCGGAGGCGATTCGCTTGAAGATTACGCTTCGAAAAAAGCACACACGGAACTTAAGGCGCTGCTTGACAATTCACCGCATGTCGCCCATCGTTTGAACGGGGATGAAACCGAAGACATTTCCGTTGATGAAGCAAACATCGGCGATAAGCTTGTCGTGCGTCCGGGGGAACTCGTTCCGGTCGATGGTCACGTTATTCTTGGTCAAAGCAGTCTGGACGAATCTTCTTTGACCGGAGAATCAGTTCCGGTAAGCAAAAAAGTCGGTGATGACATCTATTCCGGATCAGTCAACGGGGATGCTTCTTTAACGATGGTCGTCGATAAACTGGCTAAAGACAGTCAATACCAACGCTTGGTTCAATTGGTCAAAGAAGCCGACAGCAAACCCGGCAAATTCGTCAGAATGGCCGATCGATATGCGGTTCCGTTCACGGCGATTGCCGTAATTATCGCAGGGCTTGCATGGTTCATCTCAAAAGATCCGGTCAGATTTGCAGAAGTCCTGGTCGTTGCTTCGCCTTGTCCGCTTATTTTGGCGGCACCGGTTGCCATCGTTTCCGGGATGAGTCGCTCATCAAGAAACGGTGTCGTCATCAAAACGGGAGACGTCTTAGAAAAACTCGCAACGGCTAAAACCGCTGCATTTGACAAAACCGGAACCATTACAAGCGGAAAACTGACGGTTGATTCGGTCGTTGCGTTGGACGGCATTGATAAAAACAAGCTGCTCGAACTTGCGGCAAGTTCAGAACAGGCATCAAATCACATTCTTGCGCGTTCGCTCGTTTCGTACGCAAACGAACAAGGAATCGACCTCGATTCGCCGGAAGAGTTGCAAGAAGAAACCGGCAAGGGCATCAAAGCTCAAATCAACGGTCACAAAGTCATGGTCGGAAAACTCAAGTACGTCGCTCCAACGGACAAAATGGAGTCATTGCCTGAAACTGCCATCTACGTCTCCGTCGATGACACGCTTTGGGGATACGTGATTTTCCTTGATCATATCCGTAAAGAAGCTCCGGAAACCATGAAGTCACTGAAAGAACACGGCGTTGAACATCTCGTCATGCTGACGGGCGATCAAAAAGCGATTGCTGAAAAAATTGCTCCGCAAGTCGGAATTACCGACGTTAAGGCCGATCTGCTCCCAACAGACAAAATCAGCGCTTTGAAGAACGTTTCAAAAGACAAGCGCCCCGTCATCATGGTCGGCGACGGAGTCAATGATGCTCCTTCGCTTGCAACGGCAGACGTCGGAATCGCCATGGGTGCCAACGGATCAACGGCTGCGAGTGAATCGGCAGACATCGTTATTTTGAAAGACGATTTGTCAAAAGTTTCCAAAGCCGTCATAATTGCGCAAGATACCATGCGCATTGCTCGTCAGGCGGTTTTGATCGGCATCTTCATCTGCATCGGTTTGATGCTGATCGCAAGTACGGGCGTTATTCCGGCCCTTGTCGGCGCAATGTTCCAGGAAGTCGTTGATACCGTTTCGATTTTGTGGGGACTGCGCGCAAGATACTCGAAAGAAAAATATCATCAGGACAACAACGATCATCATAAAAAGCCACATGGCAAGATGAACGGTCATGTGGCAATGAATTAACAGTTTATCTGTTATATATTATTACGCTCCAAACGTCGAATCCAACGTTTGGAGTTTTTATTTTTGATTGAAATCATTTATATCATGCGGATTAACTGCTATCAATTCATTTTCCTTGAATACCGAACCTATTAAGTATATTATTTACTTGTAACGAAAAATTACAGTTAAACTGTAATTTTTCGCAAAAGGAGGTTGCATTAATGTCGATAACAAAATTAATTGGTTTTAAAATATACAATCATTACCTGTTCAAAGATGGAAGCTATTTTGGAATAGACATTTCGGGACAAGACACTCAAAAAACAAGAAAATCAATATTCTCATTTTCTGACACGGTAAAGTTAAACAAAGTTACCAGCGTAGTCGGTATTAACGCGGTCGGCAAGACAATGTTGATTAATATCTTCAGCGGCTTGAGCGATTTTTATTTAAAAGAGAAATCAATTGACCAAACATTATTAGAAAGTACGCTAAAGCTCCGAAAAAATACTGACTACATTAAAGTCGAAGCCAGAATTGCAAGCGATGACAACAAAAGGTATGTCATTCAAACAATTTTTAAACAAAAAAAACAAGAAATAGATGAAACCAGCAGCAGCTGGTATGTAGAAGAAGAGGTAATCTACTCAGACTCGCAAAGAAATTGTTCTAGAAAAAATCTTTTTAACCCGCAAAAAATGGGTCAGCCAAGATACAGAAGTAAATTGGCGAAAAATTCAATGCTAAGTCCAAAAGATTCTTACTTCAAAAGCGTAGGTATCGATTATGCTCCAAGAGTCATGTCAACATCTTCTTTCACGAACCTCAATATTCCCTATCATTTTTCGGATAAAACACCTGAATCTTTGCTTGGATACCTGGACAACTCCATAGATTATCTTCGCTACAATCGAGATTCTAATAATGATGCCGTCATAAGCTATTCTTTGAAGTTTAAAGGTTCTGATGAAGTAATCACTTCCAATGATTTCTCAAGTTTCTCTAACATCCTTTCTTCAGGCACGATCAAAGGAATCAGTTTGTTCTTTTGGATCCTTGGAGCTTTACGAAGCGGTTCAACCATCATTGTCGACGAAATTGAAATCCATATAAATAAACAAATTGCGAGAGATTTTATCGGCTTGTTCATGGATCCTAAGACCAACAAAAATAATGCTTCCATAATCTACACGACGCATTATATGGAACTTACAAATGATCTTCAGCGCAAAGATCAAGAATATGTAATTTCCAGAAACAATGATACTCTTCAGTCATCAATTTTGAGACTGAGTGATTCAAATGCACGTTCAGAGCTTAAAAATAGCGAACTATTCGAAAGTGGCAGTATTACAAACACCCAACCAGATTATGAGAAATATATCGAACTAAAATCAGATGTTTCAAAGCACGTAAAGGAGCTGAAGCGATGAGCAAACTTCCAGAAGAATACAACGGAATAATGGTTGAGGGAGCTTCCGAAAAAGCAATAATGGATTTGCTCATCAATAACAACAAACTGATTTTTCCGCTTAACTCAATCATACAATCATCAGACGGAACCACAGTTCAAGATTATCTTAATGAACTGGACTATGCCAATAATTTCTTATCACACGGATTCAGCAAACCTGTCAATATCCATGTTGTTTTGGATTCTACCAATAGAAATTTCAAAAAATTGGAGTCCAATCGTTTGATTTCTACAGTAAGGTATTACATTACACGTGAAGAAATTGAAGCCATTCACTTATACAAACATACTGAATGGCTTGAAGGATATATGGCTTTTAAAAATAACAAATCAAACAGAAAGGGAGGATCAAAACAAATAAAGCCAAGTGCTTTTTTCAAGCAGGAACTTGGAATTAAAAACATCAAAACATATGATTATATTTATAAATTGTGGGAAGACGATATTGACGGATTGATTAAAGCAATTGACAATGTTAAAACGGACATGGTCAAACGACAAAAACTAAAATCTGGACAAAATTACCTGGCCGACATCATTAACCACGATTATCATTAGCATTGTATATTACAAAAATCCTCCAAAAATTTCTCAGCGTTTTTGGAGGATTTTGCTAGTTATTCATGATTTTTTTCTGATGCTGCAACCAACAGAATCTATATAACGGATATCCTATCTTGAGCAGGATAAAAGCTATCTTGTCTCGTTTAGGCGTCTTAGGATTCTTAGCGACTTCTTTGCTGTTTTGTTTCACATATTTAATGATTTCGACTCTCTTTTGATTAACTGCTTGACCATCCGCATTAAGCATCTGATTCAGCGTACTTAGTCTTGAATAAACTTGACGTCTGAGTACGGCTTCACGCAAATCGGGATAGACGCACAAGACGTCACTGGCCATTTTATCAGTCATTTCAATCATATCAAGCTTATTCATTTTGAATGTCCCATTGACGATTGAATTGTTATGAAAATTATAAGTATACTTTGCTTCGTACCCCACCGCAACGTCATCACATTTTAACATCAGAGCATAGGTCGTTCCGATATCCTCAAAGAGCTTTCCCTTGGGATATTCAACATCGTCAAACAGATCCTTGCGATACAATTTAGCCCAAGCAGAAGTGTCAATGACATCATGATAAAGCATTCTTTCGAGACAATGCTTGTTCGACATCCTCTCATCGCCCTTAGATCCCAAATTTTTAACATTGCCATTGTCATAATGAACTCGATGCTGACAAATCGACATTTTGCAATGATACTTTTCAACAAGAAAATAAAGATACTCAACATAATCTTTATCAACGATGTCATCAGGATCCACGCATGTCACATATTGCCCCTTTGCTTTCTTGATGCCATAATTTCTTGCATCTGACAGTCCACCGTTTTCCTTATGAAAAACAACCACGCGTTTATCCTTTTTTAAAAATTCATCGCACATTTTTGAACATTCTTTATTCGTAGATCCATCATCAACCATTACGAATTCAAGATTTTCATATGTCTGATCAAACAATGAAGTCATACATTCAGATAAATATTTCTCAACATTATAGACCGGCAAAATCACCGAAATTAAAGGCTTATCCATTCTTACCTCCAAATAGCATAAAAACAAGGAGCCAAGTTCAACTTGACTCCTGCATCATCTTACTTGGAACCTTCACCGCTGAAGACTTCCTTCACCGTCAGTCCCAAAATTTTAAGGTCTTCAAAAATCGACCAGTTATCGATATACTTCATATCAAGTTCGATAACTTTTTCAAAATCCGTAATGTCGGAACGACCGCTGACCTGCCACATGCCGGTAATTCCGGGACGAACCGCAAGACGAGCACGATGATGCTTTTCGTAATTTTTCCATTCATCAATCAACGGCGGTCGCGTCCCTACAAGACTCATTTCTCCCTTAAGAACGTTCCAAAATTGCGGAAATTCATCCAATGACGTTTTCCGAATAAACCAACCAATGCCATGTTTCGAGCCATCCTTGCCCGAACCGATGATTCGAGGATCATTGTCTGCCTTAAACATGAACCCCTTCATCGTGTTCATCGCCATAAGTTCTTTCTTGCGTTCCTCTGCATCCTGGTACATGCTGCGGAATTTATAAATTTTGAAAATTCGCCCATTTTGACCGACACGTTTTTGCGAGAAGAAGATTGGTCCAGGATCCGAAAAATAAATGATCGGCCCGATGATGATTACCAAAATTCCCGTAATCAACAAACCGACAAGCGCACCGACGATATCCATCAAACGTTTCAGTGCCAACTGAAAACTGGATGCAATTTTCAAGCTTTCCGTCATAACGGTATAGCCGCCGACCTTTTCAATCGTCTTCATGCCACGTTCGTTGTCATAAAGCTCACTGATTGACACGTGAGAAGTAATCCCCATGTTAAGCAGATCCTGCAGCAAACTTTCTGGAACTACCCCGCCCTTAGGCAAAACGAACATGACCTCGTCTACCAAATCAGTGACGATATTATCCGTAAAATCGTTAAGACTGCCTACGACCGGAACATCATCATATTTTTCGCCGACTTCAGCCGTTGAATCATCGAAAAAGACCGCTCCGGAAATCTCAATATCGCCCAATGATTTTTGTTCGATTCTTTGCTTAACGCCAGCAAAATCGTCTTTTGAAGAAACCAAAATCATTCTCTTCTTGGAATAGCCGTTTTTCTTTCGATATGCCAAAACAATCTTCTTCCATATCAATCGGCCAAAATACACTGCCGGAACACCCAGTATCGCCAATAGAACAAACACCGTTCTCGAATACCAAAATGTTGTCTGACTCAAAAGAAGATATAAGGCCAAAACAATAACCAAAGCTGAAACGTATATGATTGATGCCTTTAATTCCTTCAACCAGCTACGCTTAAGAATATTGCGATAGTTGTCTGAAAGCGTGGCAAACACAACGCCAGTAACCAAAATAACCAATGCACCGACTTGGTAGTATGTCCTATCATAAGGGTTTTCGAGTCCATGGCGGATAACATATGAAACAATGTAGACGATTTGCATAACGATCAAATCGACCAAAACAAAATCAAGGTGTTTCAACCACCCATTGCTTTTTTTACTGTACAAATTATTCACCCTCAATCCAAGCAGACATCGTTAACTATGGTTGTTTAACAAAGCCAAACTTTCTAGCAATAAACATCCAAATCTTCTTGACCATATTTTGATTACCCATAAACATCACAGGCAACTCAACGTAGTCTATCTGGTTTTGCTCAATCCAGACATCCATCAAAAGTTCGCTGATATAGCCAAATATCCGAGCTTCGCTGACCGAATACCCTGAAATATCAACACGTTTCTCAACTTCTCCCAAAACATCAAAAAGCCATTCTGAATACGCTGAAAAAACCTTGTCTTTGGCAATAATCATATTGAACATATGCGCACTGCGACGCTTCATTACCTCATCAAATTTAATCAAATAATCCGGGTATTTTTCCGCAATAACCTTGCGTGTTTCTTCAAGGCCTTCAATTTTGTGAGAATGTTCATAGTGAGACCATAAAGTTTCGATATAGTAATTACGCTTTTTAGGAAGAATAGCGTCATGTTTCTCCATAATATCAACAAGCGTTTTTTCATCTAAAACATTTTCATACTTTTTTTCAAGTGACGCACCAAGCATTCTTTTTCCCTTTGAAAACAAACGTCGGTAGTGTACCAAACCTTTAACATCAGCTTTACGATTTTTCCAGGCCCAGTACTGTGCCGTCAGTTCGCAATAATTAGGGTTCTTTTCTGAAATATTTTCTCCGGTATTATCGCGCACGAATCCAGAAAAATCATCTTTTGCCGGTCCAACCTGAACCGGAATATAAATGTTTCCTTCAGGCATCCGAATATCTTTATGGCTTACAACATAAATTTCATATGACAAACAAAAATTCCTCGCTTCATCTCAAATTAATCAGCAAATTCTTCTTTAACTGTTACCAGTGCGGCAGCGATAACCTGATCCATATTGTAGTAACGATACTGCCCCAAGCGTCCGCCAAAAATAACGTTTCCTGCTTCTTTTGAAGCCAAATTCTGATATTCCTTATAAAGACTATTATTACGCTTGTCATTGACCGGATAGTACGGCTCGTCGCCGCGTTTCCAGTCAGCAGGATATTCACGCGTAATAACCGTCTTGTCTTTGTCGCCCTTGCCGAACTCAAAGTGCTTGTGCTCAATCACACGCGTATACGGTGTCTCGGCATCCGTGTAGTTGACAACAGCGTTGCCTTGATAGTTATCAACGTCAAGTTCTTCCGTTTCAAAACGCAGGCTGCGATATTCAAGTTCTCCGAGCTTATAGTCGAAGAACTGATCGATCATCCCAGTGAAAAGAACCTTGTCATAGTTTTTCAAATATTCGTCCTTTTTATCAAAGAAATCAACGCCGGTTTCAACCGTGATCTTATCATCAGCAAGCATCTTTTCAACGATTTGAGTGTATCCGCCAACCGGGATTCCCTGATAGTCATCGTTGAAATAGTTGTTGTCATAAGTCAAACGAACCGGAAGACGGCGGATAATGAATGCGGGAAGTTCCGTAGCCTTCCTGCCCCATTGCTTTTCCGTGTAGCCTTTGACAAGTTTTTGATAAATATCCGTTCCGACAAGCGAAATTGCTTGCTCTTCAAGGTTTTCTGGTTTCTTGCCATTAAGCACCGCACGCTGTTCATTGATTTTGTCCAAAGCTTCCTTAGGAGTAACCACTCCCCAGAGCTTGTTGAACGTATTCATGTTAAACGGCATGTTGTAAATTTCGCCATTGTAATTAGCAATCGGACTGTTCGTATAGCGGTTGAATTCAGCAAATTGATTGACATAGTTCCAAACTTCCTTGTTGGAAGTATGAAAAATATGCGCACCATATTGATGAACCTGAATTCCGTGAACTTCTTTCGTATAAATATTCCCGGCAATGTGGTCGCGTTTTTCGATTACATGTACTTCGTTCCCGCGTTTTGCTGCTTCGTATGCAAATGTTGCGCCAAACAAGCCAGCACCTACAACTAAATACTTTGTCATCTTTTTTATCCTCCGTACTGATAAAAGCACTTTTTATTCATTATACACTATTTACATTTGAAATAATTTACCACTAAAGATATGTTACCTAAATTTAAAATAGTTTGTTTAAACTAAACTGATTTATAGTGTATAATATGGTATTAGTGGTTTTGAATCCACTTTTGCACAGTCGATTATATTATATTACTACAATTTACTGCAAGCAATCACATTCTTGGTGAATACGCATAGCTGATAACATCAGCCAAGCAAAAACAGGTAAGGAATCATATGAAAGTAATTAAAAATTATCTCTATAATGCCGGATACCAGCTTTTGGCTGTTTTATTGCCGTTAATAACTGCTCCCTACGTTTCGCGCGTAATCGGAGCACACGGTATCGGCATCAACACCGCAACCAACTCGACCATTCAATACTTCATTCTCTTGGGTTCAATCGGTATCGGCCTATATGGCAACCGCGAAATTGCGTACCTTAGATCAAACAAGCAAGCGATGAGCGAAGCTTTTTGGGAAATCCAGATTTTGAAAATGGTTATGGTTACAATTTCTTACGGAGCATTTCTCGTATACTTGGCCTTTTGCCCGGTCTATAAAGAATACATGCTGATTCAATCTCTTAACCTTATCGCTGCGGCAGTCGATATCTCATGGCTCTACATGGGTCTTGAAGATTTTAAAAAGACTGTTTTGCGAAACACCATGGTCAAGCTTGCATCAGCGGCCATGATTTTTATGTTTGTCAAGGATGCAAACGATACATGGGTCTATATATTCGTACTTTCAATTTCCGTTCTCGGCGGAAATCTTACCTTGTGGCCATATGTCAGGAAAACACTTGTCAAAGTTGATTTTAGAAAACTTCATCCGTTCAGACACTTTAAACCGACGATTGCACTCTTCATTCCGCAGATTGCGACTCAGGTTTACCTTGTTTTGAACAAAACCATGCTGTGGGCAATGGTCAACAGCGACGTTGCCGGATTTTACGATCGTTCCGACACATTGGTCAAACTAGTTTTGACAATCGTTACGGCAACAGGAACAGTCATGTTGCCACACGTTGCCAATGCCTTTCATGAGGGCAATGAAGATGAAGTTAACAATCTTACCGCTGACTCATTTGACTTCGTTTCATGCATCGCAATTCCGATGTTTGCCGGACTGGCAGCCATCGGACAAAAATTGGCACCTCTATTCTTTGGCCCGCAGTTTAAACCAGTCGGCATGGCCGTTTGTTTGGAGGCAATCGTTATCGTCCTGATTGGATGGAGCAACGTTATTGGACAACAATACTTGTTGCCGACTGACAAGATCAAGGTTTTCACCGGCTCAGTCGTTTCAGGAGCAATCGTCAATCTGATCCTTAATTTGCCGTTTATTTATCTTTTAGGATTGCACGGTGCTGTATTCGCAACGGTATGTTCCGAAATAGTCGTTACCGGATATCAAATGTGGCACGTCAGAAACATCCTGAACTTGAAAAAGATGTTTATCAACGTTCCCAAGTATGTCTTAGCCGGCTTAGTAATGTTTATCGTTGTCAATCGCGTCTGCATGATGCTTGATTTTACGTCAACAATTAAAAACGTATTGGCAATTGCAGCTGAAATTGGTTTGGGAGTTGTTGTGTACGGGGGAATATTGCTTTTGTTAAAACCTACAATTTTAAACAAATTGGTAAGTATTATCGAGAAAATTAGGAGTAAGAAAAATGGATAATATCTTAAAAAACAAGATCTATAGCTCAACGCTTGGAATGAAAATAAAGGAAAAAGTCCCGAGACTACCTGAATGGACATACTTTTTCGCTCTATTCATGTACCTTCTCTCTCAATTCGCACAAGGAACTTTAGCAATCAAACGTCTTATTCCCATGTTCTTGCCATATTGGATACAAATGTTTGTCGCACTAATCATCGTTTTAAAGATCATTACATTTGATGAATATTATCTTAAAGACTGGTTTATCTTGCTATTTTTAGGCATAGTTTTATGGCAAAGTGGCATGAATGCAGGTGAGTTGAACTTATTCTACTACTACATCGCTATCATCGGCGCAAAAAATATCGACTTTAAAAAGATATTGCGTTTCTTTCTCGTAACGATTTCATCATTATTGATACTGACATTTATAATCACTAAATTAAGAATAATACCTGGTTTAGTATTTAATCGTGGTGATGGTGCCCTCAGATATGCATTAGGAACGGTTTACCCATCGGATTTATCAGCAAGGTGTTTCTACTTGATGATTACCTATGCTTTGCTTCGTGATTATAAATTAAAGCTACCTGAATACATCGGATTGATTTCAATTACAATATGGGCATACGTAGTTACCGACACAAAAGTCGATTTGATTTTGATGGTATTTTTCTTGTTAATCGCCATTTTCTATAAGCAAACCATCACCCTTCTGGAAAAAATAACATCGATAGGCATTGCCATAATTTTAGGATCTGCCGTTTCATTTATGATTTTGATGACATATTTTTACAATCCATCAAATCATTTTATGAAATTGGTCGACCATGCTTTGTCAGGAAGATTCTACTTCTCACATATTGCTTTCGAAAAATATAACGTTACGTTCTTAGGGCAATATATACCGCAAAATGGGTTTGGTGGAAACACCAGCAGAGTTTTCAACTATTTCTATATCGACTGTTCTTATATAAGAATTTTGATGATGTTGGGTGCATTCGTATTTCTGCTAGTGGTTGGATATTTATTGTATCTCTCTCACATGTTTATCTCCAAAAAGTACTATTCTTTAGAACTTACCTTGATTCTAATCGCGATAAGTTCGTTGATCGATCAACATATGTGGGAGATATCATATAACATTATCTTCTTAGCAACATTCGCTACTCTATATAGTTTTAAACATTCATCAAAAAGCCTATCAATATAACGATAACTGGAGACTTTACTATGAAATTATTAAGTAACACAGAAATCAAAGAAGTTTTGCTGAATATTCTCATTGAATTGCAAAAGTCATGCAATAGAAATGGGATTGAATTCTATTTGGTTGGAGGTTCATTGCTCGGTGCAATTAGGCATCAAGGTTTCATCCCATGGGATGATGACGTTGACATTGGAATGAAACGACCAGACTATGACAAATTACTTGAACTTTCAAAAAAGAAAAATTTTTTGCCTTCTTATCTCAAAATCATATCTTATGAACAAGGAACTTCACAGTATCCATTCATAAAAATTATTGATACTAGATATTGTATGGAACAAGGATACGTTCAGGAGGGGAATGTGACATCAATATGGGTTGATATCTTGCCTACGGATGGATTGCCGGATAATCCAAAAGATATTAAAAAAATATATCGCAAAGTTGGTATATATCGCGAAATACTAATGCTGAACTTTGCAAAAATCGGTGAAGGAAAAAGCAAGATTAAAGCCTTATTGAAGCCGTTGGTTATTCCATTTGCCAAGTTAGTAGGGGTCAACCGTTGCAACAAATTAATCGACAATCTCACACGTTCAATACCATACGAACAAGCAAACAAAGTCGGATGCATAATGTGGGGGCTTTATGGAACAAAAGAGTGCATGGATAAAAAAGATTTTGAACGATCTGTCGACGTCACTTTTGAAGGGCATACTTTCAAAGCACCATCTTGTTGGGATTCGTATCTTTCCAATCTTTACGGCAACTACATGGAGCTGCCTCCTAAAGAAAAACAAGTCACGCATGAGTTAAAGGTATGGAAAAAAGAGACTGAGGAATTTTAGAATGAACATATCAATTGTAATATCAAGCTACAATGGATCATCGCACATTATAGAACAACTTGATTCTATAAGAAATCAAACAAGGACGCCTGACAAAGTGTTAATCTGTGATGATTGCTCGACTGATTCGACACCTGAAATAGTTAATAAATACATCAAGATTCATTCCTTGAACAATTGGAGAATAGTCATCAATCAAGAAAATAAGGGATGGCAAAGGAATTTTATCGACGGGATTGAAAAAAGCACAGGAGATTTAATCTTTACTTGTGACCAAGACGACATTTGGAGAACTGACAAGCTTGAAATCATGGAAAATATCATGCTTAAACATCCTGAAATAAATCTTCTTGCCTCTAATTATCTTGAATTTTATGAAGACGGGCACACAAAAACGGGTCCACTCAAAAACACTAAAAAACTTGAGAAAGTTAAGCTTAAAAATAATTATATGCTTGTCGGCGCACCGGGATGCACACACTGTTTCAGAAGAAGCCTATTTAATCAGGCAAAAAAAATTTGGTTTAAAGATTACCCTCATGATGCCTTGTTATGGAGAACAGCGCTATTTTCAGACTCCCTGTATTTTTACACGGATGATTTGATAAAATGGAGAAAACACAATGACAGTGCTTTCTCTAAGGACAGTCGAGCAGGTAAAACCAAAGCCAACAAAGAAAAGTGGCTTGACTACGATTTGGCCGTTGCCGACGGATTAGAAAAATTTTTGAGTACACTTGACATAGATACTAATCAACAAACCAAGATGCTTGACAAAAATCGCAAATGGATATCTTTAAGAAAAAATTTTTACCAAACAAAAAATATTCTGACGGGTCTTCATTTACTTTTTTATTGGAATTATTACCCACGATATCGCCAATATCTTGCTGATTGGTATTTAATTTTCATAAAAGGCTAAATTTGATAAAAAAGGCTGCGTAACGTGCGCAGCCTTTTTTATTTCAAAAATTCCTTCGTATAGTCGTCTTCCTGAATCGTAAACCTAGGACGCTTCTTAACCTCAGTGAATATCTTTCCGACATATTCACCAATCATGCTCAAACAAATCAATTGAATGCCCCCAAGCACCCAAATTGACGTAATAAGCGAAGTCCACCCGCTGACAACGTTTCCGTTGATTTTTTGGACAATTGAATAAATAAATAACCCAATTCCAATTAAAACAACCAGTAAACCAAGATTCATGATCAGCTTGATCGGCACGGTCGAAAATGACGTAATGCCATCCATCGCAAATTTAATCATCTTCTTTAACGGATACTTTGATTCACCGGCAAAACGTTCTTTTCTCGCATAATAAACCTTGTCTGAAGGATAGCCGACAAGCGGCACCATCCCTCTTAAAAACAGATTTCTTTCGTCAAAACGTAATAATCCTTCTACCGCTCGTTTGCTGAGCAATCGGTAATCAGCTGAATTAGGCACCATGTCGACGCCTAATTTGCTCATCAAAGAATAAAATGCAATCGCCGTCTTGCGTTTGAAAGCCGTATCAGTATCACGATTATTTCTTACTCCGTAAACAACGTCTATTCCTTCATGATACTTTTTGACCATCTCCGGAATGGCATTGACATCATCCTGCAAATCAGCATCAATCGTAATCGTCATGTCAGAATGGTCAACGGCCGTTGTCAATCCCGCCAAAAGCGCATTTTGATGTCCATAGTTGCGACTGAATCTGATTCCGGTCACATATTCAAACTGGTTTTCAAATTTCTTGATCAATTCCCACGTCTTGTCTTTGCTGCCATCATCGACAAACAACAGCTTGCTGTTTGAAGATACTTGCTCTTCAGAAATCATAGACTCAAGAACAACACCAAGTTCTTTAACGGTCTCCGGCAATACTTCCTCTTCGTTATAACAAGGAACAATAATCGTCAACATATTGTCTTCGCGCATGAAAATACTCCTCTCTGTTATGAAACATACTGACTTTAATTATAAATCAACGAAGCAAGAAATTGTATCGATAATTATCCTGATAACCTGTTTATAGACATGTCTGATACAATATTCTAATTTATTTAGCATTATTCAACAAATCCGCAATTTCTTCACATCATCAAAATAATTAAACTGAAAAACTGAACGATTTGTCATAACTTTTGAAACATCAAAGCCATAAGTTTTATGTATATTTTAAGCATAGAGAAAGGCGAGGTGCAATGGATATGAAACACGTTACAAAATTCCAAAAATCAATTTTTGTTTCATTGGCTGTTTTAGGATTTGTCGGAGGAATGCAGATGTCCGACATTATTAATAGCGGTGACGGATCAGCAATCCCAACGATTAAAGCAGCATCCGTGCGCCGAGGCCAACAAAGAATCAACGGAAAGTGGTATCTGTTCGATAACAATGGACATTACAAAACAGGATTCCAATGGATTCCCGAACAACATAAAACAGTCTACTATGCCCGTAACGGACAAATGCAATACGGCCAGCAAAGAATCAACGGAAAATGGTATCTCTTTGATAATTGTACTGGTGCTATGAAGACTGGTTTCCAGTGGATTGCTAATCAACGTAAGACTGTTTACTATGAGGGCAACGGTCAGATGCAGTACGGTCAGCAGAGAATCAACGGAAAGTGGTACCTCTTTGATAACAACATTGGTGCTATGAAGACTGGTTTCCAGTGGATTGCTAATCAACGTAAGACCGTTTACTATGCGGGCAATGGCCAAATGCAATACGGCCAGCAGAGAATCAACGGAAAGTGGTACCTCTTTGATAACAACATTGGTGCTATGAAGACTGGTTTCCAGTGGATTGCTAATCAACGTAAGACCGTTTACTATGCGGGCAATGGCCAAATGCAGTACGGACAGCAAAGGATCAACGGTCACTGGTATCTCTTTGATAATTGTAATGGTGCTATGAAGACCGGCCTTCAATATATCGCAAATCAGCACAAGACAGTCTACTATGCGGGCAACGGTCAGATGCAGTACGGTCAACAAAGAATCAACGGTCACTGGTATCTCTTTGATAATTGTAATGGTGCTATGAAGACCGGTCTTCAGTATATCGCAAATCAGCGCAAGACAGTCTACTATGCGGGCAACGGTCAGATGCAGTACGGATATCAGACGATAAACGGACATCATTACTATTTCAACACATCCACTGGTGCATTGGAACCACTTCCTTCAACCGGAAGTTCCAAGACATACGCTCCAAGCAACCATTCAACGTTCTCATTGAACGGTCATAGTTATGCCGTAAAATCGTTCAGCGGAACTGGAACTGTACCTGCTGACAATTACGTCTACGCCTGGACATCGCTTAGAAACTACTACTTATTTGAATATTACGGCAATGCACACAAAGAACTTGCATCTCTTCACGTTGGCAGTCCCGTCGTGATCAACGGTCAAACCCTTCACGTAAGAGAAATCATCACGAACGTTTCAAACAACGGCAACGCCTATGACCTTGTTGCAGGAAAAATGCAGCAACACAAGGCCGGCTGGCAAACGTGCGAATATGCAGCATACGGTTCAACGTTGAGGCTTTGGTTCGCAGACTGACAATGTGCAGAAACAGACGCCTTCTTACAAAAGGTGTCTGTTTTTTTATGCATCGTCTTTTAACGAATTTTACGATATAATAGGCTTAATACTAAAACTTAAGGGAGAAGAAAATGTTTAAATTCGAAAAAATATTCTTAGACATCATCTTTAAATATAAAGATAAATTTTTTCTGCTGGTCATAAGCATACTAGGTCTATTCATCCGCTATCAAGGAATCCACTTCATATCCTGGGATATGAAGACCTTCCTTATCCCATGGTATAACGTAATAGATGCCAAAGGAGGACTGCATGCTCTTGGAACACAGGTCGGAGACTATAACATTCTGTATCAGACATTTGTCGCCTTGATTACCTATCTTCATAGAAACTGTGTTGTCATGTACAAGATTCTCTCAATACTATTCGATTACATTCTGGCAGTGAGTGCAGGATTACTGTGCATGCGTCTGACAAAAAAGAACAATTCCTTCATATTCTCCAGCATATACTCCATTGTTCTTTTCCTGCCAACAGTAATACTCAACTCTTCTTACTGGGGACAATCTGATTCCATTTATACAACGTTCGTTATTCTCACACTGCTATTCCTGTTTGAAGAAAAATACCTTTTGTCTTTCATAATGCTTGGACTTGGCTTTTCCTTCAAGTTTCAGACGATTTTCATTGTTCCGTTCATCATTTGCTATTATGTTTACAAGAAACGTTTTAGTATCATGTATTTTTTAGCCTCCGTGGGCATATTCTGGCTTTCTGGACTTCCTGCATATCTGAACGGAAGAAACTTGCTTGCCCCATTTAAAATTTACGCAAATCAAACAGGCACTTATAAACAAATGTCCATAAGTGCCCCAAGTTTTTGGATTCTGATTGGCAATGATTATAAATTACTGCATCTAACAGCAATAATTCTTACAGTTGCCTTATGCGGCATCGCACTATACTTGATTATGTCCGGAAAAATCAATCTCGAAAATGCAACCAGTTATATGGCTGCTGCAGCATGGTTTACATGGACCTGTCCACTGTTTCTTCCAGCCATGCACGAACGATATACCTATCTGTTGGATATACTCCTTGTCATTCTGACTTTCATGGATAATAAATACCTCAAGTACGCCGCCATCTCCATCCTGATAAGCATCATAACCAATTGCGCATCTCTTTTCGGAACATGGCACTTCGCCATTCAATGGTGCATAATAGCCTGCGTACTGGCATGGGTACACTTCACATATACCCTGCTCAATGACAACAAAAACAGTAATCAAGAAGAAATTGCCACAGAACAATCATAAAAAAAGGCCGGCTGGATTTTCCAACCGGCTTTTTTTATCTGTCCACATGAACGCCTTCACGTTCAATTTGCAAAATTCGATACTCGTCTTTTAACCCGGCCTTTTTGCCCAAATCAATATATTCTTCAACCTTGTCATGCGGCAAAAAGCTCATGACAGTTGGACCGGCACCGCTGAGGTACGTGGCCATCGCACCTGTTCTGTGTCCGATTTCTCTTAAAATCGGAAGATGCGGGACGAGCTTTTCACGATAAGTTTCGTGATAACGATCGCTTTCAATCATTTTGCCCGCAGTCTTCATGTCACCGGCAACGAGTGCCGCAACCAAAACGTTTCCGATGCTTCCCGCCGCGACGGCTTCAGAAAACGGAAACTTTGCCGGCAAGACGTTGCGTGCGTCAGCCGTGGCCAAATCGTATGCAGGGATATACGCAACCATCGTCAAATCAGGAAATTTGAGCTTGATGCTTGAAACATCGCCGTCGACCATCGTTGAAACGACGAAATCCCCGTATAATGCCGGAGCCACGTTGTCCGGATGTCCTTCCATTTCAGCAGCTTTTTGAAGAATCTGCTCATTTGTCAAATGCATCTTTCCGACCTCGTTTGCCATGACGACGCCTGCGATCAGTGCCGATGAGCTGCTTCCCAGTCCGTGTGCCAACGGAATCTCGGACGTTACCTTAATATGCTGCGGCTCCAGCTCAGGATTCGTCTTAATCGCTGTTGCAACGATCATATTGCGTTCGTCGCTTGGAATCGCATGTCCCATCTTGTGGTCGACCTTCCACTTCGGTGCTTTGCCATAAACTGTGACCGTGAGGTATGATGAAACAGCAATGCCAAGTGAGTCAAAGCCTGGTCCAAGATTGGCGCTGGTTGCCGGAACCCTTATTTTAAGTGTCATGAATAACCTCCGCTATTTTTCGGGAAGAACTTTATAAGCCGCAAGCACGGAAATTTCTTCGAGTTCATTGAGTTTTTCCACAATATGATTCAGTTGTGATTCGGACATTTCATGAGTTACCATTGAAACGCGCGCAAAACGATCATTCATTTGCGTTTGCGTAATCAAACGGAAACTTGCGTCATATTCAGTCATGATTTCGGTCAGCTTGAGCATCTGTCCTGGCTTGTCAAGCACTTGCAGCGACAGATAGTACGGATAAACGACTTCAGAATCATCCGCAAGTTCAAGCTCATTCGTGTAATCGTTAAAACTAAAGCCCGTCGTTCCCATAACGATATTTTTCGTGACAGAAGTAATATCGCTCAAAACGCTATTCGCCGTTGGCAACTCGCCTGCGCCAGGTCCATAAAACATCGTTTCGCCAACGGCAGATCCTGTCACAACGACAGCGTTGTTTTCGTTTTGAATGGCAGCAAGCGGCTGCGTTTGCGGTACAAGCACTGGTCCGACGGAAACATCGATGTGCCCGTTGACAAGTTTGGCAATTCCAAGAAGCTTGATCACGTATCCCAAGCGCTTTGCTTCCGCAATATCAGCCTTCTGAATTCCGCGGATGCCTTTAACCTTGACCTGATCCATCGTAACGTCTTTGCCGAATGCAAACTGCGTCAAAATGATCATCTTATAGGCAGCATCAATCCCGTCAACGTCGTTTGTCGGATCGGCTTCAGCAAAGCCAAGCTCTTGTGCTGATTCAAGCGCATCTTCATATGAAGCACCGTTTTTGTTCATCTGTGTCATGATATAGTTCGTCGTCCCGTTGACGATTCCGCGAACTTCGATAATTCGATCGGCAGCAAAAGAGTTGACGATCGTGCGCAAAATCGGGATGCCGCCGGCAACGCTGGCTTCATAGCAAAGATCGCAGCCATGTTCTTTTGCAAGGCTGATCAGTTCAGGGCCGTGCGTTGCGATAAGATCCTTGTTTGCCGTAATGACATGCTTGCCGGCTTTCAAAGCCCTTTCAATATACTCTTTTGCGGTATTGACCGTCCCCATAACCTCGACAACCATTTGAATCTCGTCATCACAAAGAACATCGTCCGCATTGTCCGTCAGATTGATGCCTGTCAAATCAACGGAACGCTTCTTTTTGAGATTGTGCACGACAACTGTCTTGACTTCGAGTCTTCTGCCTGTAATGTTGGAAATTTTTTCAGCATGATCGCGCAAGATGCGAATCACGCCGCTGCCAACGGTTCCGAGACCCAAAATGCCAATTTTGATTGTTTCCATGTAATGCTACCCCCACTTGGTTTATTTGTTACTATTCTAACATAAGGAGACATTAAAAACCTACGTATTCTATAAATTTGTTGCCGAAAAGCACTATGATGATTATAATTTATTTAAAGCAATGCGAACATTATCAGTTTTATCAGCATTAATCTTCGAAATTTGAAATTTTTGAAAGGGGTATTTCACATGCAAACTCTCTATCGCAGCACGCGCGATCCAAAAGGTCAAACGATTACTGCCTCACAAGCCGTCCTTCAAGGCCTCAGTCCTGATGGCGGCTTGTACGTTCCAACGTCAATTCCTGAAATCGACCTTGATTTAAACGAATTAAAAGACCTGTCGTACCAGGATTTGGCATACAAGATTCTGCGTCCGCTTTTTTCCGACTACACTGATGAGGAACTGCGCTCATGCATCGACAAAGCATATGGAGATCAATGGGATACCCAAGAAATAGCACCGGTCGACTATCATGCGGACAACGCCTACCTTGAGCTTTTCCATGGTCCGACGATTGCTTTCAAGGACGTTGCTTTGCAGCTTCTTCCGCATTTAATGACCGTTGCGGCCAAAAAGAACGGTTCAGACAAGGATATCGTCATTTTGACTGCAACGTCAGGCGATACCGGCAAAGCTGCCATGGCTGGATTTGCCGACGTTCCGAACACGCAAATCATTGTCTTTTATCCAAAAGACGGCGTCAGTGCCATTCAAGAAAAGCAGATGCTGACGCAAACAGGAAAAAACACGCACGTCGTCGGGATTACCGGCAATTTCGACGTTGCTCAAACAAACGTCAAAAAACTTTTCAATGACAAAGAACTCGCTGAAACGATTGCCGAGGCAGGTTATCAATTCTCTTCTGCCAACTCGATCAACATCGGACGACTCTTCCCGCAGATCGTGTACTATTTCTATGCTTACGGAAAACTCGTCAAAGATGGCAGGATCTCAGTCGGAGACAAGATCAATTTCAGCGTTCCGACGGGCAACTTCGGCGACATCCTCGCAGGATGGTTCGCAAAGAAGCTCGGTCTTCCCGTCAACAAGCTCATCTGTGCTTCAAACAAGAACAACATCTTGACCGATTTCTTCAATGAAGGCACGTATGACAAGAATCGTCCATTCTACGTCACGAGCTCTCCTTCCATGGACATTCTCGTTTCAAGCAACCTTGAACGTTTGTTGTTCTATGTTTCGGGCGAAGATGCCAATAAGACGGCCGAATTGATGAATCGGCTGTCGGTTTCAGGAAAATACACGATTGACTCCGATATGCGCGCAAAGCTCGCCGATTTCGCAGCTGATTTTGCAACTGAAGACGAAACGGCTGCTGAAATTTCGCGCATCTTTTCTGCAGACAAGACGGCAATCGATCCGCATACGGCCGTTGCATCCAAAGCTGCCGAAAGCTATAAGGCAAATACGGGCGATAACAGCCCGCTCGTCGTTGTTTCAACGGCAAGCCCGTATAAATTCCCGCAAGCAGTTTTAAATGCCTTAGATGCCAAGGGAAAAGACGAAGAAGGTCTCGAGGCAGTCAAGTACCTTCAGGAAAAGATCAGCGTCAAACTGCCTGAAACGGTCCAGCGTTTGTTCGATGCACCGACTTTGCATGATACGGTCGTTTCACCGGATGAGATGAAGGACACGGTTGTAGAAATTTTGAAATAGCAATCTAATTGTGATATATTCAAATAGTTATTTTCATAACGTAATATAATAGAAATCGCCTCACTAAAAAACATTTTGGTGAGGCGATTCATATGTATGATTGAGGGAAGATAGAATGAACTTCATTAAGAAATTATTCAAAAATAAATACTTGCAAGACGTCATGATCATATTTTCATTTGCCATGATAACTATATTCATGACATATCCAAAAATTAAAACGGGAAATATCGAAGTTCGTAGCGACTGGTCTTTTCATGGACAGCGTGCTGAACAAATTTTTCTTAATCTGAAAAGAGGAAATTTTTTGACCTTTATCGCTACCGATGCTTTTCAGCATACCGGAGTAGGTAATTTTTTGTTTTATCCGAATGTCTTCTTGTACCCTTGGGCGGTTTTAAGACTTTTTTTCAAACCAGTGACTGCATTTTATTGTTGGTACGGTCTGATAATGCTAATGACGTTTATAATCGCATACTTTAGCATGAAAGCTTTCAGCAAACGTCGGATTGCAGCAATGGTCTTTTCTCTTTCATATACCTTAGGCTCGTACCATTTATGCTTGTCAACTGCCGTTTTTGGAGAATTTATTGCCGCTTCCTTTCTACCGCTTGCCTTTTGGGCCTTTTATGAAGTGCTATTCAGAGACAACTCAAAATGGCCTTGGCTCGGCATCGGCATGTCGCTAATAATTTACAGTCATGTTCTGAGCGTTTTTATAACATCAGAGATAATGTTTGCAATTTTTATCATGAAACTTATTTTTGACAAGGTAAGCAAAAAACGTTTTCTTTCATTGTCTAAAGCTGTAGGAATATCCGTCTTGCTGACTTTATTTATAACCATTCCTTATCTGACGGATTTTATCGGAAAAAACGTAACGTCTGCCCAACCCGGAATTATAATAGTCAACACATTGATGAACGTTCTTGAAACATCCTTTAATAATTCTGTTTCAACAAGCGGCATCGGACTTGTTTTGATTTTAACGGCTGTTTTTGGAAGTATCTGGATTTTGAAATCACATTCAAAGACATTGACGGCAATATATGTTTTGGGAATTTCACTGATCATCGTTTCAACAGGCTCGTTTCCATGGAACGTTCTTTCGGACACCCCATTAGGAATGATTCAGCTTACGTTTAGGTACCTTTCCTATGCATCAATGTTTCTCTCAGTGATTCTTGGTTTGTCAGTCAATGATTTGTATGAATCAGAAACATTTGATACAACGTTCAAAAGGGGAATGGTTCCTGTTTTGACAATTTGTATTTTTATGCTGTTTTATGTAGGATTTCACCATGACTCGCTGAATGCTTTAAAAAATTCTCAAAGTCAGTTTTTGAAAAATACGGATACCTTTAACCAATTGCCTGGCCGAACCTTCGTAAATAATTCCAACTATGATTATCTGCTCAATTATCCGGTCGAATATGGAGAATTGGACTACTATCCAAAAAAGGCTCGCCGATCGACCGGAAATGTTTCATACAATGAAACCAATTTATCAATCATTAATAATATCGCCGTCGTCGGTCGAAAAAAGATCCATGTCAGTCCCCTATGCGAAAGCAACAAGATGACCTATAAGATTCATACCAGGAAACAAGCCGACGTTGACCTACCGGCTCTTCGTTACAAAGGATCTTATGCTGAATTAAACGGAAAAAGGACAACGCTTATCAATAGTGCCCGCGGAACAATCAAAGTAAGAACAAAAAAAGGAATCAATACGATTACCGTTGGATACAGTCCTTCAAAATCATACTATGTCGGAATAATTATTTCCGTGATGACATGGATCTCATTGCTAGTATTAGCATTTTATAGAAAAGGAGTCTTCAAAATAAATCATGAATGAAACAACATCAAAAACTAAACGTCTTCAGTATGTCGACATTGCAAGAGGCATTGCAATGATCTGCATCATCTTGGGACACTTAGGAAATCCTTCCATCAATCGCGTTGTATTTACTTTCCACGTGCCGATTTTCTTCTTTATTACCGGTTATTTTACCAACAACAAGCGCCGTCTTCCTGAATTTGCCAAAAACAAACTCAGAACCCTGATCGTTCCGTACATTATTGCGTGCCTTGCAATTATTATTTTAGGAACGCTGCTTGGCGCACATCACGGAGATGCGGCAAGCGCATTCAAAGGTTGGCTGTCCGCTTCTCTCTATGGCGCAGGAGACTCATATACCGTTCCATTCTACATTAAAGGAATCGGCGCAATCTGGTTTTTGTGGGCAACATTTTGGGGAAGCATCTTTCTCAGAATTTCTCTTAACTTCAACAAATCTTCTAGAGTTATCGCGATCTTCGGATTATTCGCATTAGGATACTATACCAGAAAGCTTTTCTGGTTCCCTCTCAGCATTCAAGCCGGTGCATGCGCGACATTGTTCATGTATATGGGATATCTGTTGAAACAGAATAAAGATGCATTGAACTCGCTTCCAAAAGAAGCTAAAATTTTCGGTTTTGGCTTTGCTTTTGTCACATGGATATCATTTATGAAAAACTTCCAATCTTTTTGGCTGGTCAACTGTGACATCGGTCGCGGGATGGTCGACATTTTCGGATGCATCTGCGCCTGTGCCATGGTAATCCTTATTTCCAGAGTTATTGAGAAAAAACTCTCTTTTATAGGAAAGCCGCTTGCGTATTTTGGAAAATACAGTCTGCTGATCCTTTGCGTGCATATTGTTGAACTGGATCTCTTCCCATGGTGGCGCATAGCATGGAAACTTGTTCAACACAACATCCTTCCGGCAACATATTTAAGTCAGCTCGTTTTTATTATTGTAGGTAAACTGATCATCGACCTGGGATGTGCATTTATCATGTCGAAAATCCCGTTTGTAAGAAAAATGTTTGGATTTAGAAATTAAGGTTGAGAAAAATATGCCTCAAACAAAGACCCGGATGAAATTTGCGATTAATTGCAAATCCCATCCGGGCCTTTGTTAGTTTATTCTTTTTCTAAAAACTAAAATTGCAGTATAAATCCCAAAAACAATAAATGAAATAATCGAAACAATAATCCCTAATTTAAAACCAGGAGTATGATACTTGAACACCAAATTATGTTCTCCCTTAGGAACTTTGACTGCCATCATTCCGGCAGATTTGATTATTTCAATCTTCTTTCCGTCAAGGGTCGCATCCCACCCTTTATCATATGGGACAGAGAACCAGACAAGCTTTCCTTTTTTGTAATCCGTACTGCATGAAAATCCAGTATTATCACGTTTGAAATTCTTGACTCTTTCCTTGACGGTACGACCAACGTATTTGTATTTTTCTTTTGCAGATACTTTTCCGTCATATTTTTTAGCAAAATCGTCAATATCTGATAGGTCGCTACCGTCAATTAGCGCAGCATTCATCATTGCAAGTGCTCTTTTTTCTACGGGGAGTTTCATGAGAAGTCAAGTCCTAATTTGTGTGTAAAATATTTTTCCCAGGCACCAGTTGTGCAGGGGATGCGAATGCATCCATGTCTGTCCACTATCACTCTTGAAGGAGCTGTCAAGGGTGCGCCATCTGCGCACCTCGAAGAGGTTCCCTTGACAGCTTCGGAAAGAGTGATACGCCTTACGCAGCTCTTAGTTTTTGTTGTTCCTCTGCCAATTCTTTTAGTTCAGCAACCGTCTCAGACTTGATCATTTTTGCGTAGGTTGCCGGACTGAATATGGCTTTCTTGGAGCTAACGACATCGTTTCTTTCCAACAGAACGGAACCCATCAGCCGCATCAGCGAGTTCTCATTTGGGAAGATTCCAATGACGGAAGAACGTCGCTTAAGCTCTTTGTTCAGTCGTTCTATATGGTTCGATGTTCTGAAATATCTCCGCAAATTCTTAGGAAGCGCCATGACGGTCATGGAACTTTCAAAGCCTTCATCGAGGCATGACATGGCAGATTCAGCAACGTCTTCTGATGTCTGAAATTTCTTGCATACTCAAAAATGAACTAGACGCCGGAGAAGATGCAGTTTATGCCTGCGCTGTACCAGTTGGCAATTATCATGTATCCTACGGCAACCGCCAGTTTCCATCCTTTGGACTCGCCAGTGACAACTTTGTGAATAAATAGAAGAAACAACGGCAGCATATAGACACCATCAAGCCACATGATGTTGCTGCTCTGCGCTATGTTGTACTGACGGAAAGGACGACTGTCATTGCATATTTCAATCTGTTGTTGATTCTTTCCCTAAATGTTTCAACAAAAAACCAGCTGCATGTAAAAGAAGCCAAGGACAGCTTGATGACAACGGCAATGTCAAAGAACGCACGTAAATTTTCCTTGTTGAAAAATAACACCAGCAAATTGATTGGTGATGACAGATAATAACTGAAAATTGCAAAGGCTCCGTCACCAAGCATGTTTGAGAATGTATACGAAAAACTGTTTTTGCCTGCGAGGACATACTTAAGATATGCAAAAAGATCAATATACTGAATATGAGCATCCATAGATGCCAATGATTTATTGCTACCCCAAGGGATGAATCCATTAACCCAAAGTATCATTACTAATAGCAATGTCGTTATAACAGTTGTAATAGCAATCAGTATCCGTTCGCTTTTTTATCAATCATCTAAATTAATTGTCCTCCTATAAAAGCTCACCCATTCATCAGCTAATAAAATAACAAAAATAACGATTATCGAAATAAATGATACATATCTGAAAACAACAATATATGTTGGAGTTATATATTTTATTTTTATATTGACATTTCGAATTTCTTTAGCTTTTTCAATTTTTGCTCTAGAGTACTTATCTACTTTCAATTTCTCATTTCTGCCATTGACAGTTAATTTATAATTACTAACATCATATACAACAAATGGGAGTATGATATCGGCCTTTCTTGAAGTGACATCATTCAAGGTAAACGTTTCTTCCTGATAACCAGATTTAATGTCCTTCTTCCTACACCATATCTCTTACCATTGACATATGCATTGTGATTATATATATCATTTGCTTTTGGAATACTTCTCTTGGGAAGGTAATCTCTGACCAACACAGCAGAATCAGTATCTCTGTTTATAGATATTGCCTTGGAATAATTGTCATTATTAAGTTTCATAAACCACAATTCTGAAGGTGCTGGATCTTCCTTGGACTTTACTAAACTGTTGTCACGCCGCTGACTGATAGCCGATATACTAAAAAGAACAGTCAACAAAATTACAATATATTTCAATGCCTTGAAATCAGCATTGCATATAATCATTGATGCATATAATGAAAGAAACATAATAGCGAAAGTTAATATTCTCCAAGGAAACTGAATTATACTTACCGCTGTATTAGACAATTCTCCCCAAGGGAACAGAGACGTTGAAAAAATAAGCAAAAGCACCCCACACACATATATATATCTTTCGAAAATATCTCGCTTATCACGCTTATATAGAGAAAATAATCCAATTAATGCAGTTATAATTAAAATAAATCCGACATTAGGAATATCAATGCAGTTTTTTAGTGACTCTGATACTAGGCTGCTCATTTCTATAGATAGATTAAAGTATTCTGTCTGTGGATTCTGAACCTCATTAGTGAGCATGGATTTTATAAATGGAATAATGAATCCTGCCGTAGATATTATATATATAAATACACTTACTGCTAGAAACTTAAAAGAATTAATTCTGTCATTCTGTATATTCAATGTTGTAACATAAATAATCATTAAAATTATAATAGCAAATACTGTTGAAAGAATGTGGCTATATGTTATTAAAGCCATGCCCAAGCCAAGTAACAATGATCCCTTGAAACGTTCTTTCCTAAACAACACAATATACAAACCACTGAAAGCCATCGGTATGAATATACTTGCCCAGCTTTCACCAACATCGTATCTTTTGTAATCGTTATGCATCATATAAGGACACAATGTATATAGAATTGAAAAAACGTACGATATGTCTTTTCTTTTAGTGACACATTTACAACTATAATAAGAAACAACAAAACCAATAAATCTTCCAATCATGAAGAATATAAAAATTGATGTCACAGGTTTATGAATAATGCTACGTATAATAGCATAAACAATTAGATTTCCTGAAGGATAATAAGTACCAATTGCTTGTCCAACACGAAGACTGCTAAATGTCGAAATCATCGAAAAAACATGTCCAGTTTTAAGATTTCTGTACGCTTCTTCAAAACGTTCTATATGAAAAAATCTATCACTGGCAATCGTACTGTATCCTCCTTTCAAGAATATGTACATGTAGAGATAAGACGCAACAAAAAAACTAAATAAAATCAAAATGTTGTTCAAGATACACCTTTCAGTTTCTATCTTCCTTTTTGATAAATTCATCTTTTGCCCTCCGTATACTAAAAAGTTATGTAATACATCTTGAAATTGAATTAACAAATTCCATGATAATACACATATTATCAGAAAAGCAACCTCTTCAAAGTGTTATACTGTGTAATGTATACTGTCATTTGAATGCTACCGATAATTATATTAACCAAAGGTATTTTCTAAATTATAATTCAGGACTTCAATCATAACAGCATACATGAATCATTCCTATGATCAATTAGAATCAACAGACTTTTTCCAAATTAAAAATCGGAGGACCATTATGAAGACACTATCAATCATTGTCCCCTGCTACTATGAAGAGGAC
Organism: Ligilactobacillus ruminis ATCC 27782; assembly: GCF_000224985.1. NCBI lineage: Bacteria > Bacillati > Bacillota > Bacilli > Lactobacillales > Lactobacillaceae > Ligilactobacillus > Ligilactobacillus ruminis. Next base: position 140,591 of record NC_015975.1, on the reverse strand, counting down.
AGTCTTCCCCTGTTCTACCAGGCAACCTCAGGCAACAGAGGAAGTCAATAAAAAGCTGAAAAACATCAGGTTCGAATACTGGTTCATAAACGACGGATCTACCGACGGCACCTTAGCAGAAATGTGCAAATTAAACAAACTTGATCCTGAAAAAGTGCATTACGTGTCGTTTTCCCGCAACTTTGGCAAGGAAGCCGCACTGTACTGCGGTCTTCAGCAGGCAACTGGCGATTATGTGACCGTGATGGACGCTGACCTGCAGGACCCGCCGGAGATGCTACCTGAAATGATCAAGATCCTCGAAAATGAAGACTATGACTGCGTCGGCACACGCAGGACAACGCGTGAAGGCGAACCACCGATCAGATCTTTTTTCGCCAGAATGTTTTACAAAATCATCAATAAGATTTCCGATACCGAAATCGTCGACGTCGCCCGTGATTTTCGCATCATGACGCACCAAATGGTTGATGCGATTCTCGAAATGAGCGAATACAATCGCTTTTCAAAAGGCATCTTCAGTTGGGTCGGTTTCAATACCAAATATCTTGAATATAAAAATCATGAACGCGTTGCCGGAAAAACAAGCTGGAACTTCTGGAGCCTGTTCAAGTATTCCATTGACGGCATAGTGAACTTCTCGCAGTTCCCGCTTGACATCGCATCGTTTGTCGGCTTCATCTCCGCCTTCCTGTCAGGCTGTGGAATCCTGTTCATCATCATCCGCTACATCGTCCATGGCGGCGACCCGACAAGCGGCTGGGCATTTCTGACTGCCGTATCAAACGGCAACTGTTGTGCATTAAAATCAGCAAATATCGTAAATGCACCGTTGCCTTTAATTATGGCAGTCCCAAAAATTGCAGCTGCCACCACTAAAGAACACAATATGCATACTAATAAATTTTTATCGTATTTTTCCTTAATCAAAATATCTCCCTAGCTTTAAAGCATTTGCAGACGGTTATCCAGATTCCCAACAAAATAATGCCGATCAAAGTTTCGACTAGTCCCTTGAAGAATCCCGGAACCATGTAGTGCATGCTCAAATTATTCTTTCCTTTCCTCAACGGAATCGAATATAAACAATCACCAATCATCTGCGTTTGTACGTCTTTTCCGTTTAGCTTAATCGTCCATCCTTTGTCACACGGGACCGATAAATAAAGACTTTCGCCCTTTTCTTTGGCAGTCGTCATGATTTTAACGTCGCCATTTTTTATTTGCATAAATTTAGGTTCCCGTACTTTTAGTTTGGACGTAATTTTGGCAAATTCTTTTAAATCCAATGCATAAAATGCAACTCCGTCTCTTTTTATATCATAGGACGTTTTAGCTGCCAAAGAGACGTTTGCCGTTTCTTTACTGCCATCAGTCGACATATGGAATACTACCGGGGACAGCCATGATGAATATGGAATTTTATATTTATCATCAACGTTTAGTTCCGCATTCACCCATGTGTTCCAAGGAATCATTCCGTAAACGGTGTACTTGCCGTTTTTTGGCAAAGAAACCTTGTAAATCATCGGTTTCTTTTGTTTGATATCCCCTTCTTGAACCAATGAAAAATTCAAGGGTTGATAAACGGAAACCTTTTTGCCGATAAGTTTGCTATATAAGCTGTTTTGATATTCAAAATGATTGGCTAAGTTATATGCAACGTTATTGTCCTTATATTGTACAGCCATAGGAAGGGCATATGGGTTCAAATACGTTTTACGCCCATTGTACTCACCAATGTCTTTCACTCTCTTCAACCCATTGATCGGATATGAGGACAGCACGTATTTTGTTCCCAAAAATGAATCTATACCCAACATGGAGGTATTGACGACGCAAAAATTCGGCCCCATGATATTATATCCTGCTTTATCCAAAAAGCCCCTCTGCATATCATTCGGCGAAGACGTGTATCCTGCCAACGACCAATAATTATGTGCAAATGCTTCATCATAATTTGCATTAATTCCAGCGTAAGTCTGCGTTATTCGATAAACTCCTCTGTCTCTGCTTTGAATCATGCTGATTTGTTTACTTGCTTCTTTAGCCTCTTTGCTTCTTAAATAACTGTCATGTTCCGCATATTTATCCATCAGCAAAACAGAATTATACACTGAATCGCCTATGCATAAAAAGGCCATCAGTAAGATTGATGATTGATAAAACCTGATATTTATATTTTTTGATTTAATGAATATAACCAAACCAAATGCGAACCCTGTCACAAGAAACATCAGTGAGGTTGCATAAACTTCCCTAATCGGCTGAGCATGCCTTGCATGGTTTAACAAAATAATCATCACGCTCAATAAAATAGCACTGACAGACGTAGGCACCATCCCATATTCACTGCCCAAGAAATATTCACCCGCAATGTATATCAATACAAAAATAGCTAGATATGAATAACGATACCAATAACCATTAACATCCTGAAACATGGAAAATACCGATATCAACGGTTTCCAATACATGCTCAAAATGGCAAATAAAAGCAATAGTCCGCATTTTGCTTTTACGCTTACTTTACTTTTCTTATTTAGGAAAAAGGCAATCACGCCGATTGCAACAATGCATCCACAAAACAGAGCTACGCTGTTTTCGGCACTTGTTGCACCATAAACGTAATTTTGAAGAACCGTTTTTATATCACCGGTTATCGTATTATCAAAAAGCTTGTCCCACTTCAAATCACCGCGAGAACTCCCCTGTAATGCCTTAACGGTCGGAATGAACAAAAATGCGCTCAGCATGATTCCAAGAACCATTGCAAAAACATAGCTTAATCCATTTTTCAGTAAATTTACAAGCTGATCTTTAGCTGAATCTTTTTTCTGATAATTTCTGGCATATTCAAAAATAAACCAAAATCCGGAAAAGATGCAGTTAATGCCTGCACTATACCAGTTGGCTATTATCATATATCCTACTACAATAGCCAGTTTCCATCCTTTTGATTCACCAATGACGATTTTGTGAATGGACAACAACATCAATGGGTTATGCCCGTATAATGGTGTAAATTGATAAAAAAAAGAGAGCCAAGTGCTCGTCTCCCAGGTATAATTAAATCACCTAACAAAATAATACTAGGAGGACAAACAAATGGCTCAATTAAATATTACCTTAAATCAAGAGGAAATTCTACAACTTCTTTCAAAGGATCACGATCAGGCATTTCGCGAACTGCTGCGTAAAAGTCTCAATAGTATTTTGATGGCGGAATCCACTGCTCAACTCAAGGCTGAGCCTTACGAACGGTCAGAAGAACGCACGGACAGCCGCAACGGCACTCGAGAACGCGAGCTCAAGACACGGATAGGCAAAATCACCTTAACCGTGCCGAGACATCGCAATGTTCCCTTTAAGACTCTTGTTTTCGAGAACTATTCCCGAAGCGAAGCTGCCTTGATCGCCAGTATGGCGGAGATGGTCGTCAGCGGAGTAGCGACGCGTAAAGTGTCGAATATCATGGAAACTTTGTGCGGAACGACATTTTCTAAGTCCTCAGTTTCAGAAGTATGCAAGGATCTGATTGAAAAGGTCAATGAGTTCAAGGACAGACCCTTGACCGGAGACTACCCGTTTCTAATAGTGGATGCAACCTACTTCAAGGTCAGGGAAAAACACAGAATTGTTTCCAAAGCGTTTATGATCGCTTACGGTACAAATCAGGAAGGACACCGTGAAATACTCGGATTTGAAGTATATGACAACGAATCCAAAGAAACTTGGAATTCCTTTCTCCAAAAACTGAAAAAACGTGGTCTCCAAGGACTTTTGATGATCACTTCTGATGCTCATGAAGGTATTCAGGATGCCGTCAGTAAGGTATTTCCTGATGTTCCATGGCAAAGGTGCCAGTTTCATTTTGCCAGAAACATTTCGGGAAAATCACCAAAAAAATATCAGGCAGGCATCAGAGCCGAACTTCAGGAAATGTGGAACTGCGAAACTATAGAAGACGCACGGAAAAAGCGGGACGAAATCATCGCTGATTACAGAGACGTTGCTGAAGCTGCCATGTCATGCCTCGATGAAGGCTTTGAAAGTTCCATGACCGTCATGGCGCTTCCTAAGAATTTGCGGAGATATTTCAGAACATCGAACCATATAGAACGACTAAACAAAGAGCTGAAGCGACGTTCTTCCGTCATTGGAATCTTCCCAAATAAAAACTCGCTGATGCGGCTGATGGGTTCCGTTCTGTTGGAAAGAAACGATGTCGTGATCTCCAAGAAAGCCATATTCAGTCCGGTAACCTACGCAAAAATGATCAAGTCCGAGACAGTTGCTGAACTCAAAAAATTGGCAGAGGAACAACAAAAACTAAGAGCTGCGTAAGGTGTATCACTCTTTCCGAAGCTGTCAAGGGAACCTCTTCGAGGTGCGCAGATGGCGCACCCTTGACAGCTCCTTCAAGAGTGATAGTGGACAGACATGGATGCATTCGCATCCCCTGCACAACTGGTGCCTGGGAAAAAATATTTTACACACAAATTAGGACTTGACTCATCAATGGCAGCATATAAACACCGTCAAGCCACATGATGTTGCTACTTTGAGCAATATTATATTGACAAAGCGCATAGCTGACGGATAAAACAATTGTCATTGCATACTTCAAATTGCTATTAATCTTTTCTTTGAATGTTTCCGCAAAAAAATAACTGCATGAAAGCGCAGCAAGCACCAGCTTAATGACAACCGCAATATCAAAGAAAGTACGCAAATTATCTTTGCTGAAAAAAATTACTAATAAATTAATGGGAGAAGAGAGGTAATAGCTAAAAATGGCAAAGCTACTTCCACCCAACACATTGGAAAAAGTGTATGAAAAATTATTTTTGCCTAAAATAACGTCTTTTAAATATGCATACAGATCAATGTATTGAATATGCGCATCCATTGATGCCAGTGATTTATCGTTTCCAAACGGAATGAAGCCTTGAATATACATGATCATCAACAAAAGAGACAACGTGCATAGACTGGATATAACCACTATCGATGCCTTTTTTCTCTTGCTCATCCTATTTCCCCCCTATGATAAAAACTGTTAATCAACAACAAATTATATCACATAAAATCACCCTTAATACAATCAATATATTAATTTTAAATCACATATCACCGTATCTAATGTATAATATAACCTAGTAAGCCCTTGTTTTCCGCATAGGCAACTACCCATGGAGGATTCTCAAAATGAAGATATTATCAATTATTGTCCCGTGCTATTACGAAGAAGAAAGTCTTCCTCTGTTTTATAAAGCAACAGAGGAAGTCAATAAAAAGCTGGAAAATATCAAATTTGAATATTGGTTCATCAATGACGGGTCGACTGACGGAACCTTAGCAGAAATGCGCAAATTAAACAAACTTAATCCTGAAAACGTGCATTACGTGTCGTTTTCCCGCAACTTTGGCAAGGAAGCCGCACTGTACTGCGGTCTTCAGCAGGCAACTGGCAATTATGTGACCGTGATGGACGCTGACCTGCAGGACCCGCCGGAGATGCTACCTGAAATGATCAAGATCCTCGAAAACGAAGATTATGACTGCGTCGGCACACGCAGGACAACGCGTGAAGGCGAACCACCGATCAGGTCTTTTTTCGCCAGAATGTTTTACAAAATCATCAATAAGATTTCCGATACCGAAATCGTCGATGGCGCCCGTGATTTTCGCGTCATGACGCGCCAAATGGTTGATGCGATTCTCGAAATGAGTGAATACAATCGCTTTTCAAAAGGCATCTTCAGCTGGGTCGGTTTCAATACCAAATATCTTGAATATAAAAATCATGAACGCGTTGCCGGAAAAACAAGCTGGAACTTTTGGAGCTTATTCAAATATTCAATCGACGGAATCGTCAACTTTTCGCGTTTCCCGCTTGATATCGCATCGTTTATCGGCTTCATTTCGGCCTTGATTTCGGGATGTGCCATCCTTTTCATCGTTATCCGCTACATGATTCATGGCGATCCGACAAGCGGTTGGGCTTCCATGGTCTGCATCATGCTGTTTATCGGCGGAATCCAGCTCTTTTGCTTAGGAATCGTTGGCAAGTACATCGGCAAAATCTTCACTGAGGTCAAGCACCGACCTATTTATATCGTAAAAGAAAAGAAATAACAGGTAATTGTAATGAATAAACTAAAAAACTTTTTTGACGTGACCATGATCAAGTTCATTTTGGTCGGAATCGTGAACACTGCAGTCGGCATGGGAACCATGTTCATCTGCTATAACTTCTTCCATCTCAGTTACTGGATCTCTTCTGCCTCCAACTACGTGGTCGGAAGCATTGTCAGCTACTTTTTAAACAAGTACTTTACTTTCCAAAACAAGTCCAAGAGCATGAAGACCGTTGTCAAATTCATTATCAACATTACGGTCTGCTATCTTGTTGCGTACGGTGTTGCAAAACCATTGGCTATTTGGGCATTCAGTTCATTTGACAAGGGCATTCAGGACAATATCGCAATGCTTGCAGGATCGGTATTCTTCGTCGGCTTGAACTACATCGGACAACGTTTCTGGGCATTTAAAGAAGAATAATTCCCAAATTGCAATATTGGAACACATTCTCTCTTTGCGGTATAATATACACATAGAAAACGATTTTAAGGGGGACCATTTCGAATGGCGAAAATCAAGATTGTCACCGACTCCTCAGCTCAGTTGACACCAAAAGAAATTGAAGAATACGATATCCACGTTATTCCGTTGTCAGTCGAAATCAACGGGGAAAACCACGTTGACGGCGAAACGATCACAAGACAGGAACTCGTCGACGAACTGCGCAAGGGCAACATTCCAAAGACCAGTCAACCGCCAATGGGACGTTTTTTAGAAACATTTGAACAACTTGGAGCTGATGGCAGCGAGATTTTGGCAATCATGATGTCTGACGTTTTAAGCGGTACATACCAAACCGCATGTTCTGCCGCTGAAATGGTAAAATGCAGCGTTACCGTCATCAACAGCAAAGAAACTGATCGTGCGCTTTCTTTCCAGGTCTTAGCAGCCGCAAAAGATGCTACGGAAGGAAAAAGCGTCGAAGAAATCAAAGCACACTGTTTGGATATCCATAAGCGCACGACGACGGACGTTTTGATTGACAACATGGACTGTTTGGTTGCCGGCGGTCGCGTCAGCAAATTGGCAGGTGCTTTGACCAAATTGATCAACCTGAAAATCATCGTTCGTCTGCGCGAAAATAGTCTTGACGTTGTCTACAAGGGACGCAGTCGCAAAGCATTCTTGAAATATTGCCAAGAATTGAGCAAGTTCCATCAGGACAATCACATTCAGGAACTGTCTCTTTCAAACGTTGGAACCGATGAAGACTTCCTTGAACGGATCAAAGAAACCATGTTGCCGGAAGGAAGCAAGGATGCCGCATATATTGCACGTTTGACAAGTCCGATCATCATGACGCATACCGGTTTAAATGCCGTTGGCGTAATCACGTTGACAGAAAAAGAAGAACCTGAAGAAAACAGATAATGAAATGAGTCCTTACTGAACTTTATGACACAGTAAGGACTCATTTTATTATGTTCAATTTTTATAAACTTCATTGAGCCTTTCAATCAAATCACTGGAATGCTTAAAATCAAATTTCCTCGCAAAAAAGAAGTTGCCGCTTTTTATCTCATTCAAATCCTTTTCGTCCAGGACAGCGGGATAGCTTTCATATTGTTCAACCCATTTTATATAACGATAGTTTTCGTTCGTACATCTTTTCAAATAGTCCTCGTTATTGCATAATATCGTCTGAACCCAGAATTCATCCGAAAAACACCCTGTTTGAAGCATCTTGACAAAGTTGGGGTGCTTATCCATATATTCCACACAGTATTGTGCAACATCCCTCGGGAGATCCATCCAATTGGCACCGGTATAAATATCAAGATCTATTCCCAGCTTCTTGAACTTATTAACTCTGAGCAACAATTGGGCAAATATCAAAAAACGATGATAAAACTTTCCAAAAATGGTTCTTCGCTTAACGGCATCGTAGTTAAAATAGAACTTTTGCCACCAAATCAGCCGTTCATGTGACTTAATTCTGTCTTCAGCCTTGATATAACGCATATAGATTCTATCGTTATTTTCAAAAACTTCATATAACTCATCAATATTTTTTACTGGCCAGTCTTGACCTGAAATAACATGCACATACGATATATCCGGATTCTTCAAAGCAAGTTTCATCAAACGATATGCAGCCTCGCCTATGCTCCAACTGCCCCAGTTTACATCAACTTCAGAGATATGTTTAATGCCGTTATCATCCATAAACGACTTCTCTTTTTCACTAACAGGACATTTGGTATCAAAATGAATATAGACTTCAAACCTTCTGTTTAATTTAGATGCCAACTGCAACACTTGATCAACATTCTTGTGTGCCAAAATGAGCATTGCTTGCATACTCTATTCCTCTTCTCGATTAAATTAGTGTATCAATTGCCTGATTGCGTTCTTGATATAGTATCCGGAACGCATCTTTTCAGCAATTACTTGCGTATTACTCTTTATCTCATTATACTGTTCGCTGCTGAGTTCGTCTAAAATCGAATCAACGTCTTCCAACGACTCAACGGCTATCCCGACTTTGTTTTTCTCAACAAAATCAGCCAATGCGGCATCTTTCCAAATAATAACCGGTATTCCTGAACTCAAGTACAATGACACCTTATGCGGGTTGTTGTATCTCATGTATTCCCCAAATACTCCATCGCACTTGTCCACGCTTTTTCCATCCCACACCAATCCGAAACTGTGATTCAAGTGTGCCGGAACCTCTTCAGGAGTATATTGACCTTCATAATTAATGCATTCACCGTAATTATTTTGCGGATTAGGCCCCATTAAAAACAACTGATGCTTTATGTCAAGTCTGTTTAAAAAATCAGCTTTCTTTAGATTGCCGGCAAAGCACAAGGATCCATCATAAGGATACCCGCTTTGTATCTCTTGAGGGTTGTCATAATCGAAAATTTCCAAATTGGCAATAGGAACATTGACACCATTATCTTTAAGCCACCCATTCATTTTATCATTGTGACCGACCAATCCGTCAGAACCGTTCAAAATTCCAACTTCTTCCCTGATAAATTCCTTATTATCTCTAAACAACCTTAATGATTCCAAATCATGAATGACAAAATAAAGTTTGGCATTGGTATATTTTCTTGCATTGTCAATTATGGCTTTAGTAATAACCGTTGAATAGAGCGGGTATTGCAAAACCAAAGCATCCATATCTCGATGCTTCTTGAAAAAGCTCGGCACTGTTATCTTTAACGCAAAATACTTCTGAATCTTGGATTTTAAACTAGAATCGGTTTCAAATTTCAAATACTTGTTAACAAATCCAAGTTCTTCCAAGTACTTAACTACATCTACCTTGGCCTTGGGTGCAGCCGTATTCTTTTCGGTATCTTCTAAAGATATAATATAGTTCTTCATTCAATATTCCTGCCTATTCATCAACTTATTTAACTCATCAGTAGCGTTTGTCAAAAAATATCCCTTTCTCATCAGCTTGGCTATGTTTTGTACATTTGAACACATTTTTTGATAATCATCGACTTTCACTTCAGATAAAGCTCTGTCAATATCCTTCAAACTATCTACGGTTATCCCCAGTTTTTCATCTCTTACAATGTCTGCCAATGCCGCCTCTGACCAAATAATGATCGGAAGTCCGCTACTCAGATACAAAGATACTTTATGTGGATCATTAATTCTCAAATAACTTCCATAATTACCTGTACATTTATCCATGGAGTTTCCGTCCCAGACCAATCCAAAACTTTGGACTAGTGCACCAGGAAGTTCTTCAGCGGCTAGGACTCCTTGGTATGATACGTTGTTTGGATACTTATCTGCGGCATTGGGTCCGTAAACATCAATCGGAGTTTCCAAATCCCATTTTTTCAAAAACGTTGATTTGCCCAAATTTCCCGCAAATACGATGCTTTTCTTGTACTCTCTCGAATCAGTCAATGGCTTAGGGTTATTATAATCCCATATTTTCATGTCAGTTATTGGTGCCTTGATTCCTTTTTCAATCAACCAGTCTGTCATCTTATGATTGAGCGAAACTATCCCATCCGCTTCTTTTAAAAACAACAGCTCCGTTTGCTCACTCTCAGGATGGTCATTGCCATCATTCCATATCCTCAAAGTTTCTATATCATGTATGATATACGCCAGCTCAGCGCCAGAAAAATGCTTGATAAAAAATATTATCATCTTCATTTGAAAAGGTATGCCTGTCGGAAATTGAACATAAATTACGCCGCGGCGTATTTTTAAGCACACAAATGGCAAAACAAAGATTACATATAACATTTTAAGATACTTATTATGCGGAGTATCTATGATTTTGTATCCTTGATTTCTCAAAAAGAATTCAACATCATCTTTTGCCTTTGTTCCACCAGTATTTTTAGCACTGTCATGCCAGCTTATAAGATATTTATTATTCATTTTCATCTCACTAATTTCTGCAGTATTAATCTCAAAAACAATTTTACCATAATATTATCTACTATGATAATATTCGCATTTCCAAAATAAAAAGGCGGGCATATTCAATTAATGCCCAACCTTTAATATCAACCAAATTATGTAATGTTCCCCGCTATTTTCTAGCCTTTTTTATGTTTTTCAGTATCCTCAAATATAGAATAATGATAGTCTGGATCCTTTATGATAACCCTTGGCTTTTGCAATACCACCGTCGCATTGTCGGGAACATCCTCAAAAACCACACAATTAGCACCAATTCTAACGTTATTTCCTATTTTGATACCACCAAAAATTTTAGCGCCGGGTCCTATATAAACATCGTCACCTATCGTTGGGACACCGCCTTTTGATCGTCCGATGGTAACCTGATGCGAAAATTCCACGTTTTTGCCGATTTTTGCTTCACCAGCAATTACGATACCTTTTATACCGTGCCCTAAGATAAGGATGACCTTTAAAATTGTTCTCTTTAGCCGATAATATATTAATATCAGCTCCATTTTTGGCATCCATCCTGCGCAAATAAAAAAGATAATACATCTTTAATATTTTGGGTGTCTTCTTTTCAAATATCTTATCTCTTCGATTCCAGTACTTATCATAATTAAAGCCTTTGATAGCTGGCAATAAATAATCCCTGATACTCATTTTACGCCTCTCTTGATATGGCTAAATAATCCTCCGCTTAATTATCCATACAACTAGCTTAATTTTAACACAAACAATATCATAGTATAGAAACGATTTTTTTGTCAATTTCAACCGAACAATCCGCAACCCTGTAAAATTTAAATCCTCGCCCAATAAGGCGAGGACCCAAATTCCCTCAGTTCAAAGTCTTCTCCTTCTAACCACTATCGCAACTCCCATAATCACGCAAATCACAACAATAACCCCGATTATTTCAAATCCCAAATAATCATCAGTCAACGTCTTGATCAGCGGTACTTTTTTGCCGTTGAAGATATTCATCACGTTGATTTTAGCATCCAGGTCACGCAGAACACTCCCTCTTCAAAAATTTGCTATAGTTTTGTTTTAAGCAATCCAATCAATCTGCGGGTCTCTAAATAAATATAAAAAAATTTTTATTTTGATAACAATAAAAGATCCAGAACCGCACACCGATTCCGGATCTTTTGAAAATTATTCTAAAACTTGAACGTGTCCTTGAATCCGAGCCACTTCTGATCTTTGTCGGACAGAGTGATCTTCGTGCCGTCTTCAAGCGTGTAGCCTTCAGCGGACGGAGTACCTTTGTACTCACCGACAAGTTCCGGCCACTCTATCCCGATTTCGGGATCGTTCCAGGCCATGCCGCCTTCATCGTTTGGATGCCAGAAGTCATTGACCTTGTAACAGAATTCCGCTTCATCGCTCAAAACGAGGAAACCATGCGCAAAGCCTTCGGGGATCAAGAACTGCTTCTTGTTTTCGGCTGAAAGCGTCACGCCGTACCACTTGCCGTACGTCTTCGAATCCTGACGAAGATCGACGACCGCATCAAACACAGTTCCGCGAACGGCTCGCACGAGCTTGCATTGCGGGAAGTGCTTTTGGAAATGCAGTCCTCTCAGCACGCCTTTGGTCGACATCGACTGGTTATCTTGCACGAACTTCACGTCGATGCCTGCTTCCTTCATGTCGTTTTCATTGTACGTTTCCATAAAGTATCCGCGATCGTCACCGTGGACTGCCGGCGTGATGACGCAAAGGCCTTCGATTCCGCCGACGTTTTTTTCAACATTGATTTGTCCCATTTTGAATTACCTCTTTAGTATTCGATTTCCTTTAAATACCGCGACAGCGCGTCCTGCCAAGTCGGCAGCAGTTCAAAGCCGTTTTCTTTGAGCTTGCTCTTGTCCAAGCGGCTGTTGAACGGACGCGCGGCTTTCGAAAGGCCGTACTCTTCGGTTGTCACGGGGATGACCTTCGTCTTATAGCCGGCCTGCTTGAAGATTTCGCACGCAAAATCATACCATGAAATATAGCCGCCCTCGTTCGTTGCGTGATAATAGCCGTACTTGTCCGTTTCGATCATGTCGACCAAAAGGCGCGCAAGATCATATGTGTAGGTCGGAGTTCCGATCTGATCGGACACGACCTTCAGCGTATCGTGCGTCTTGCCAACGTTCAGCATCGTCTTGATGAAGTTCTTGCCGTTGACGCCGAAGACCCAGGCAATGCGCACGATGAAGTACTTGTCCAGATTTTGGCTTACCGCAAGCTCACCTTCGAGCTTGGTCTGACCATAGACGTTCAGCGGCTTGTAGTCCTTGCAGTCCGGTTCCCATGGCTTCGTGCCCTGTCCGTCGAAGACGTAGTCCGTTGAGATGTAGACCATCTTGCAGTCAAGCTTCTTGCAGACCAGAGCGATATTTTCGGTTCCCTTTGCGTTGACCTGACGCACGAGCTCGACCTTGTCGTCGTCTTCTGCCATGTCGACGGCCGTCCATGCGGCACAGTGGACCACGACGTCAGGATTCAGATCCGTGATCGTCTTTTCGACGGTCTCCTTGTCCGTAATGTCCATCGAAACATAGGGAGCGCTCGTGACGAACGTTCCGTCGGAAGCTCCGACATATTCAGGCGCAATATCTGAACCGATGCCCTCGTATCCGCGTTTATTGAGTTCGTTCATTACATCGTGTCCGAGCTGTCCGGACACGCCCGTTACAAAAATTTTCATGCCTTTCCCTCACAAACAAATCAGCGATTTTCGTACATTTTCTTATAATAGTTCTGATATTCGCCGGAAACGATGTCTTCCCACCAGTCTTTGTTGTCAAGGTACCATTGGATCGTCTTCTTGATGCCGTCCGCAAACATCGTTTCAGGTTCCCATCCGAGCTCGTCATGAATCTTCGTCGGGTCGATCGCATAGCGGCGGTCGTGCCCCTTGCGATCGGCAACATGCGTGATCAGGCTTTCAGGCTTGCCGAGCTGTTCGCAGATAATCTTGACGATGTCGATGTTTCTCATTTCGTTATGGCCGCCGACGTTGTACACTTCTCCGACGCGTCCTTTGTGGATGATCAGATCGATTGCGCGACAGTGATCTTCAACGTAAAGCCAGTCGCGAACGTTGAGGCCTTCACCGTAAACCGGAAGCGGCTTGTCGTTCAAGGCGTTGATGATCATCAACGGAATCAGTTTTTCAGGAAAATGATACGGACCGTAGTTGTTTGAGCAGCGCGAAATCGTCACGGGCAGGCCATATGTACGATGGTATGCCAAAACCAACAAATCGGCCGATGCTTTGGAGCTGCTGTAAGGAGAGCTCGTATGAATCGGAGTTTCTTCCGTAAAGAACAGGTCGGGACGATCAAGCGGCAAGTCACCGTAGACTTCGTCCGTGCTTACCTGATGGTAGCGCTTGATGCCGTATTTGCGGCAGGCATCCATCAAAACCGACGTCCCCATGATGTTCGTTTCAAGAAAAAGCTGCGGATTTTCGATTGAACGATCGACGTGCGATTCGGCCGCAAAGTTGACAACCATGTCGGGATGTTCTTCTTCAAACAATTTGTAAATTGCTTCACGATCGCAGATGTCAATCTTGCAGAAACGGAAGTTGGGATTGTCCATCACCGACTTGAGCGTCGACAGGTTGCCCGCATACGTGAGCTTGTCAACGCAGATGATGCGATAATCCGGATGTGCCTTAAGCATATGGAACACGAAGTTGCTGCCAATGAACCCCGCGCCTCCTGTAACAATAATGTTCATTTCAATAAAACCTCTCTGTAATTTTCTAATCTTCAGCTGCCAGACGCAACAAATACTGACCGTAGTCGTTCTTCTTCAGCGGCTGCGCCAGCTCAATGAGCTTTTCCCTTGAAATCCAGTGCATCCGGTACGCAATTTCCTCAAGGCAGGCCACCTTCAGGTTCTGACGCTTTTGAATGGTCGAGATGAAGCTTGCCGCTTCAAGCATCGAATCATGAGTCCCGGTATCGAGCCATGCGTACCCGCGGCCCATAAGCTTGACGTCAAGCTTGCCGCGTCTTAAGTACTCCTTGTTGACATCCGTGATTTCAAGTTCGCCGCGATCGGACGGCTTTAGATTTTCCGCGATTTCGACAACGTCATTGTCATAGAAGTAAAGGCCGGTGACGGCATAGTTGCTCTTCGGATGTTCCGGCTTTTCTTCAATCGACAAGGCATGCATGTTTTCATCGAATTCGACCACGCCGAATCTTTCCGGATCGTTGACGTGATACCCGAAGACGGTTGCGCCGTCCTCTTTTTTGGCTGCTTCCTGGAGCTGCTTTGAAAGGCCGCTTCCGTAGTAGATGTTGTCGCCCAAAATCAGGCAGACGGAATCAGACCCGATAAACTCTTTCCCTAAAATAAACGCTTCAGCCAAACCGTTCGGATGCTCTTGAACCTTATAGGAAAGATTGATTCCAAAATCGGAACCGTCTCCCAAAAGGCTCTCAAACAACGGAGTATACTCCGGCGTCGAAATCACCAAAATATCTCTGATTCCGGCCAGCATTAGCGTTGACAGCGGATAATAAATCATCGGCTTGTCGTAAACCGGAATCAGCTGCTTTGAAATTCCTTTGGTGATCGGATACAGGCGCGTACCTGATCCGCCCGCAAGAATTATTCCCTTCATAACTACATTCCTCTTCTTTCATTAATCAGATAATTTCATTATCTCACAACCAGCATACCGATAACAACCATATGCTAACAATGATTATAATACATTTTTGCTTGAATGACATTTTAAGTTAATGATTGAACCCGAATAGACCGATTCGCATTTTCTGATTGCACAACCCAGCCAAAATAATCCACGCATATTTCGTGCAAATGCATAGCATCCGCAAGAAACACAAAAAAGGACCAATGAGCTGATTGATTCAAGATACCCGCTTGACGAAACGCACCTCTTCTATCTGTCGATTCAGCTCAAATCAATCATGCGGCAAATGCTTCCGCCGGTCGAAATCATCACGGTTTCAGACATCGTTTCCGAACTGTCCGACATGTCATTGTTTTTGAACAGAAAGTTTTCGCCAGATCTCATCACGATTACGCCCTACCTGTTAAATGCACAGTCTCCGGCAACGCTGCTGCATAAAGAAAACTGCATCATCATCACCAACAAAAAGTTCAAAAATATCCTCTGCTCGTTCGGCTTTGCCGAAAAAAACAAGATCGTCTCGATCACGATCGGAATCAATGACAACGACGTCAGAATGATCGGCGAATCCATCATGGAAGCTGAGCAAAAAAAGGTTGACGAACTTAAAAAAATCCTTCGTGCGTCTTGCATGAAGGATTTTTGTTATTATAGATAACACTGATGAGATATATTGAACGGAATATACCCTTTGTGGTAGTATATTCTCATACAGAAAAGTTACATAGGTTATTGTAAGTTATTTTAAATAACAAAAGAGGCTAATCATAATGAAGAAATTATCACAATCATTGTTAGCAGACATCGTTTCAACGAAACGCAAAGCCAAAAACATGACGCAGCAAGAATTATCAGACAAAGTCGGCATTAATCGTGCCTTGCTCTCACGTCTCGAACAGCAAGACTTCATGCCGTCCATTCCGCAACTCGAAAACCTCGCAGAAGTCCTCGATTTCGAGCCAAGCGACCTCTTCATCAACAGCGAAATCAAAAAAATGAAGTCACCGTCGCCGCTCAACATTGCCGTTGCGGGAACGGGCTACGTCGGCCTTTCCATCGCCACGCTGCTTGCACAGCACAACCATGTCACAGCCGTTGACATCATCCCTGAAAAAGTCGATCTGATCAACAATCGCAAGTCACCTATCCAAGACGACTACATCGAAAAATACCTGGCTGAAAAAGATCTCGATCTGACCGCCACGCTTGATGGTGCTTCTGCTTATAAGGATGCCGATTTCGTCGTCATCGCCGCTCCGACGAACTATGACAGCAAGCGCAACTACTTCGACACGTCCGCCGTCGAAAGCGTCATCGAACTCGTCATGTCGGTCAATCCGAATGCCATCATGGTCATCAAATCAACGATTCCTGTCGGCTACACCGATTCAGTCCGCAAGAAGTACGGCACTTCAAACATCATCTTCAGTCCCGAATTCTTACGCGAATCAAAGGCTCTTTACGACAACCTCTACCCGAGCCGCATCATCGTCTCAACCGACAAAAACGATGCTCGCTTAGTTGAAGCATCCCACACCTTCGCCTCACTTCTCCAGGAAGGCGCACTGAAGGAAGACATCGAAACCCTCTTCATGGGCTTCACCGAAGCCGAAGCAGTCAAGCTCTTCGCCAACACCTACCTGGCACTGCGCGTTTCATACTTCAACGAGCTCGACACATATGCCGAAATGAAGAACCTCAGCACAAAAGACATCATCAACGGCGTCTGCCTTGATCCGCGCATCGGCTCGCACTACAACAACCCTTCCTTCGGTTACGGCGGCTACTGCCTGCCAAAGGATACGAAGCAGCTGTTGGCAAACTACGCTGACGTTCCAGAAAACCTCATCGAAGCCATCGTCGAATCCAACCGCACAAGAAAGGACTTCATTGCGGATCAGGTCCTCAACATGGCCGGCTACTACAGCTATGACGAAGAAAACACCTATGATTCTTCGCTCGAAAAAGACGTCACCATCGGCGTCTACCGTCTGACCATGAAGTCAAATTCCGACAACTTCCGACAAAGTTCCATCCAAGGCGTCATGAAACGCATCAAGGCAAAGGGTGCCAAAGTCATCATCTATGAACCAACTCTCAAGGACGGCGAAACGTTCTTCGGCAGCAAAGTTGTCAACGACCTCTCCAGGTTCAAGGCCCAAAGTCAGGCAATCATCGCCAACCGCTACAACAGCTGCCTCGACGACGTCAGGGACAAGGTCTATACAAGGGATCTGTTCTACAGGGATTAACGTATAATATCTTCAATCGATATGAAACAATACATGCAATATCTTTGTGTGTATTGTTTTTTATTATGAACATTTTAAAAAAATAATTCTGCCGTTTTAGTGGTAATTAAAACAAAAAAATACTAATATGAAATCATCAGGAAAGAAGGGACAATAAATGAAAAAAATCACAATAGATTTCTTTAACGAAAAAAACCTAACTATAGAATCTTCTGATATTAATGACTTCTTAGAAAAAATAGAAGAATACGTTCCTTACGATCAAAAATGGAAAGATTTGGTATCTATAGGCGACACCTTCGTTGACTTACTGATAAAAGCAAAGGAGAAAGGATGGATAAAGGAATTTGATGTCGATGACGAATTGACTGAGCCACCACATCCGACAAATAAAGCGAAACCAAAGCTCCAAGACAAACTTGATATAGGACACTAAAAATAAAAGACATTAATCGAAAATCCCAGTAGCAATGTTATAATGTCCTTTAAGTATACAGGTAAAAAAGAAAATTACTGTATGCTTGGAGGGCACTTTCATATGGGAAGAAAATCGAAATATTCTGCTGCTTTTAAGCTGATAATCATTCGTGAAGCAGAAACATCAGGAATTATCAGAACATCAAAGAAGTATTCCTTAGCAGACCATACCATCAGAACCTGGAAACTCATCTATAAGTACCAGGGTATTCAGGGCCTGGAACCCATGCGTTCAAATAACACATATTCCAGTGAATACAAGGCATCACTGGTTGAAGAATATCAGAAGTCAGATGAGAATACCGAAAAGTTTGCCATTCAGCACATGCTCAGGAGCTTGTATCCAACTAAGACAATGTATTATTTTATGGTATAATATGACTGAAACTTGACAGGACATAGTACAGAAAGTACGGGAGGGTTCTATTGATGCAAATTATACATAAAACAGACACCTGGCCTCCTAGTGCAGGTGATTATAAAAACTGTTTGGTGTTATATGATGATAATTGGAACGACTATCGTTATATTACACTGTTTCATGCAGTTTTTTGTGATGATGATGGCGAGTGCATAGACATCGGTGATGTGAAAATTTATTATTACGACTATGACAAAAAGCGAACTGATACCTATGGGAAGGCTGTCGCTAGTGTTATTGACAAAAATATCACTCAACTAGACAAAAAATTTTGCTCTTTGGGGCAGACATTAAATTATTATCAAAAACTTAAAAATAACTGTCCAAATGATTACCTTGACATCTTGAAAAGACTGAATGACATTGCAATCGACCATGATTTGAGAAATGAATTCATAGAAGAGGATGGAGTTCAGACATCACTTCTTCGAGATTCAAGTGCAGAAAAGGCCTTGAACGAGGCCGAATTGTTATTAAAAACAAATCAATTACTTGAGAAAGATGTTTCATTTAGCTATTTTGCAAAAGTGCCTTACAATACAGATAGAACACACCTCTTTTTTGATTTCAAGAAAAATGAAAATCTTCCTTACCGAATAAATGCATTGATTGGAAAAAATGGCGTAGGAAAGACACAAATTCTTTCACATCTTGCGGAGTCACTTAGTGGGATTACAGAAAACGTTTCAGAAAAAGAAGAATCGTTTAAAGGCAAGCGTCCCCCAGTGGATAAGGTTATATCGATTTCTTATAGTGCCTTTGATGAATTTCGTAAGCGTGTGGCAAAAGACAATGATTATAAAGACAACAGTTACGCATATTGTGGAATACAGTCCGAACATGGAACTTTATCCTTGGATGATCTGAAGCGTAATTTTCTTAAAGCATTAGAAACCATTCGGCAGAGTAAGCGCTTGAAATCGTGGAAAATTATCATGCAGGAGTTGATTGAGAAAGAGCATCTTGATTTGATTGAACAGACTGTAGAAGGTGAGATAGATAACATTCATTGGAGTTCAGGCCAATATATATTACTCTGTACAATGACTGAAGTAGTAGCAAAGATTGAAAAAGAGTCTATTTTACTTTTTGACGAACCAGAGCTACATTTGCACCCTAATGCAGTTGCCAATACGATACGAATGCTTTATAGATTGCTTGAAGAATTTGATTCTTATGCGATTTTTGCGACACATTCGCCTTTAATTGTTCAAGAAATTCCTTCAAAATATGTGAAGATATTGTCGAGAATTGATAATGTTCTTACGGTGAGAACACCTTCACTGGAATGCTTTGGGGAAAATGTTACGAATATTACAAATGATATTTTTGATGTAAATGAATCAGAAAGCAATTATAAGACAATTCTAAATAATCTGAGCAAAAAAATGAGTTTTGATAATGCTTTAAAGATTTTTGATGGAACGTTGTCTTTTAACGCAATGATTTATTTAAAAGGATGTTATAGGGACGAGTAAGAGATTATGAAACAGTTGAACGAACCAACAATGAATAATGAAGAGATATTTGAAAATGTAATCCAAGGCAAAACATACAAGAATGATCATTGTAAAAAATGTCGTATAACACAAAAAGATTGCCGAGTGTGCGGCTATGGGAACCGTGGGAAAATGATGAATATTAAAGATAAGGTTTTTCAGCGATACAAATTTTATCTTCAGAATAAAAATAAATTAAATGAAATTAGACCTATAAAAATGCTGAATCCTGATGAAGTACAACTAATGAAGGACTCTTATAAAACAAGCAAAGTATTCCAAGGGGTTAAAAAACAACTGCTTGAAAATGTTCCTAAAGAGCGTAGGGATGTATGTCCATTTTGTATGATCTCAGAACCGACAACCATAGATCATTATTTCTCGGAAAGTGAATATCCAGAGTATATTATATTTGCACCTAATTTGGTTCCGTGTTGCAGTCATTGCAACACCTTAAAGGGAGAGCGATTGTTTCTGAAAAATGAAGATGAGATAAAAAGAACAATTATTCATTTTTATTATGATGTTCTTCCAAAGACAAAATATCTTAAATGTACATTTTGCGTAACTGATAAAATTCCACAAATTTCGTTTCGTTTAGAATTTGAGTCCGAAACAGAGATTACGAGAATTATTAAGGACCATTTTAAAACACTACATCTGCTTGAACGGTATCAAGAACGGAGCAATGGTATTTTATCTACAGAATGCAAAACTATTAGAATGTGCCTAATGAATGATTGTTTAGTAAAGAAATTGGTTCAATTATTGAGAATTAAAGCACAATTTTTAGAGGAAATATTTGGTAGAAATTACTGGAAAGCATGTATTTACAGAGCAATGAGCGAAAGTGAAGATCAATTGGTGAAGTTGGTAGAAGACTAGTAAGCGGTCGTTAAAACAGCGGTGTGTACACAAATAGCCTGAGATAGTATTATTATCTCAGGTTATTGCGTATGCATCGTTTTTATTTTCTTATTTATGAGGTAAGATCGATGTTCCATGGGAGAAGTTGGCGGAACCTTTCAGGATCAAATACCTCAATGTTGGTAATCTCCGTTAATACTTTTCTCAAGTATTTTTCAGGATCCAACTGATTAAGTTTGGCCGTATATATCAGCGACAACGCAACGGCATTAGCCCTTGCGCCTTCAAAAGTTGATGAAAACAGCCAGTTTTTTCTCCCCATCACGCTCTCTTTGACAGCACGTTCTGCGCTGTTGTTGGACAATTCAAAATATCCTTTTTCAAAGATGTTCAGAATATTCTTTTCTTGACCCAGGGCGTATTTTTTGGCTCTTCCCAATGATGACTTGGCAGATGCGGTAACTGAAACTATCAGGGAAAGTCATACCGTTTAACATCGGTCAGTTCTTAAACCGCCCAAATCATACATTTTTAAAGCGCCCTTGACAAGAGTTAACAATTGCATTTTTTGAATCTTTATTATTTACATTCGGATTATGTATAAAAAATTCTGTTGATGTTTGCCTTAAATTCCACAGTCCTGCATCCAACGCCATACCACATTAAATATTCTTGTAATTTCCTGATATGCAACTTGACTTGCTTCAAAAAAAGCAATTGCCATTATGAAACCTCAGTTCTTATCAACTTGTTTTCACATCTTAACCAATCATAAGATCGTTGCTTGCTAATCACCGCATAAAGGTGTGTGATTATTAAAGCAGCACAGGAGTTCTCGCTCCATATACATAACTTTGCTCTTACTTACCAATGAAAATTTTTAATTTTGTTTTCGTAAACAACATAGACAAAAACCACAAAACAGCTAAACTCAAAATCAACACAAGCAAATTAGAAACAATCTTCGGCATTGCAACACAACTAAAGGCTTTATGTAGAACTTGTATAACAACCTGATTCAAACAGAGATACACAATGGAATTTTTCCCAATACCCATCAGCCATTTAAACTTGCCCGTCTTACATATAAGTTTTGAAATAGAAATACCCAAACATATGGATAATAACACATTAATCCAGAATAATGGTAAAAATCCGTACCGTCCCTCTCTCATATTAACATACCCATTAACAAAAATTAGTCCAGTAGTAACAATCCCTACAATCAGTATTTGAACCAAATTCATATTATATATTTTTGTCAATTTGTTCTCATATTTTTTGCTTATCTGACCCATCCAATATAACCCTAATCCGACGCAAGCCGCACTTAGTGCCCACGGAAGTGGATACGGTAATATCTGATCAGCAAAACTACCAATAAGAACAGCTGGAATTATCAGCCACTTAACATTCCATTTGTCAAACAAGAAATAAATAATATCAGTCAAAAAAAGCGCAGTTAAAAACCATAACGCTCCTGCAATTGGAAGTCCCTCTGTATTAACGGTAAGTAAATGGAGAACAGGATTGATAGAAAATCCAACAATAGTCACTAATAGAAGATAATGAAAAAAACCAAATGAAACATATGGAATCAGTAAAGATTTTACCTTTCTATCAACATATTCCTTGGTGCCGTACTTTCCTGTTCTGTAAAAAAAGCCCGAAATAAAGAAGAACATTGGCATATGAAAAGCATGGATAAGATGATCAAATATTTCACCAAATCCGATATGCCCCATCACCATTGCTATGATTCCAAGTCCTCTAAATGCATCTACATAGTCTAATCTCTGCTCTGCTCTCAAAATTCTAATTCTCCTTCATCTTTTAAATATCAACAGTACTATTATGATGGGTACACACCGCTATTTTAACGACCGCTTACATTTAAAGCCATCCTTGACAGATATTTAATTTATTGTTATACGCTATAACTTAGATGATTCAATACATTTTTTCATCTCTCTTCGTAGCACTTAATAATAGATTCTTTAAATTTTTTCCAATACTATTGTTTTTTGAAAATATATAAAATACAAATAGTGATATGATATATAATATAGCACCAATAACAATCTTAATGAATAAAGAAACAATAGATTTAGTAGAAAAAGTAATATGAATCAGAACAACATACATTACAATCCCAGCAACTAAAAAAGGAGATGCCATCTTTATCATCTTAAAAATTTTAACTTCCTCTTTAACTGAATAAACCTGATACACACATACGGTCATCTCCGCAAATAAAGTTCCTATTGCAGCTCCCACTGAACCTTTTCCGCTTATCAAGGAATAGTTAATTACAAAATTGACTATTGAACCTAAAAAAACAGAAATGATATACTCCTTATCTCTTTTCATAGGAATCAAATATTGTGTCCTTATAACATTAGCAACTCCTAAAAATAAACAGCTTGGTAATAAAATATTGAAAAGGATAATACATATATAATAATTATTTCCCAAAAATATAGGAACAAATATATCAGATACACCCATCAATCCGAAACAAACAATAGATACAATAGCAATTACAAATATAACTGAATCAAGCATGTATCTATCAGCTCTTTCTCTCTCACCTTTGGATATAACATTAGACATTTTAGGCAACATCACAGTTCCAAGAGAATTAATTAAAGCCATCGGAACTTGTATAACACGTTCAGAATAATCGTAATATCCTACTTCAGACATCGAACTTAATGCTCCTAGCATAATTTTATCCATATATTTATATAAACTAATAGCAATAACAGGAATGAATAATATTAAGTTAGGCTTTATATGTTTGACTATATCGCCAATGACAATTTTCTCCATATGAACAAATCTAGCGAGATATACCCAGAGAACGCATTGACCAATTATTGTCCCCATAACAGAAATAAGAGCATATATATATACATCACCCGAATCTTTTACCAATAAAAATATCAATAATGTTGATATAATTTTGATAACGGTATTCCTAGTAACCGTAATTTTAAATTGTTCCATTCCAAAAAAGAACCAATTTATATCGATAATACCAGAAATAACATAAATCAACAATATCCACGTCATTATATTATTAGAGAACAGTATCGCATAACATACATATACGAACGTTGCAATCAATCCACATATTAATTGTAATGCATACACTGACCAAAACTCTTTTGATAAAATTTTATTATCGTCCCTTATAGACGCTATGGTTCTATTCCCGTAATTATTCAATCCTAACATTATAAATAGAACAAAGTAAGTAGCAATTGCGTATGAATACGAATACATACCCGTGTTTTTAGCACCTAAAACCCTTGACAAATAAGGCGTTGTAATCAAAGGTATCATAATTATCAATAATTGATACAAAGAATTATAAATAAAATTTTTCTTGATATTTCCCACATTAAAACACTGATCCTTTATATCCATATAATTTTATAATACACTGGCTATTTTACGAACTTCATCAACAAAAATATCCTCTTGTCTCCTTATAGAATCTCTGTATTCATCAAATAATGTTCTATTAAGTTCATAATTATTCAAGCAGTCTGTAATTCGGTCAATTATTTTAGGAATGTTTTTTCCAAACATATCATATTTAAATTCATTAGGAATTGGAACATCTTTATCATTCCCAGCCGATCCTTCTTTATTAGTTATAACACAACACCCACATACAGCTGCCTCCCTAGGTATTCTATCTTTTCCTGGATGGTTCCCAAAATCTATATAGACCTTAGAACTAGTCATTACATTCATCATTTCTTTGTGAGTCATATTTTCCAAGGGAAGAAAATCGATTCCCTTGGCGTTATTAATTATCTTTTTAGTAAAATCAATTCCCTTTTTAGGATTATACAAAACAATATTCTTTTTTGGTTTAGAACTTTCATTAATTGTCCCACTAATAAATTCTGAACTTAAATAATCAGACAACGAATATATATTATCTTTCTTAATCCCCTTGTTAAATAAAAACAGGCGAGCATACTCAGACTGCACGCAATGAATGTATTTATTGTCAAAAGGATTGTACTTCTTCCTCTTCATACCTAAGGGAGCATATAATTTAGCATATTTTGTTTCCATAGATTTATAATAGTTATCTACGCTTAGCCACCAAATTACAACCTTAGCATTCTTAAACCTAGGCAAAAACCACAACTCACCTTCAGACAGCACGATCGTATTTTCCTTGCTATCTATTATCTTGTCAACCTTCTGGCAATTATACCTATTATAAGTTTTAGATAAATTTGCCCCTGTTTTCATAGTAGGAAAGCTAAACTTTTCATAATACGCCATTTTTGCATCTTTACCAATTTTATTCAGATGGTAACAAAATTGATGTAATAATTCTGGACCTCCGCTAACACAATTTGCATTTGCTACAATATATATCATTTATAAAACACTTCGCTTTCAGTTTCTTATTTTAAATCTATATTTATGATTAGAGTTAAGTAAAAAGACAAACAAAAAACCTATGGCAAACCTTATGCTCATCCAAGAGCATCTAACCATGCTAAAAAACATTGCATAATATATAAATGCAAGCATTACCTTAGATTTTGCATTATTAATTCCCGCATTCTTTTTATAAATCATACATATGACGTATCCATATACTATCGAAAATAGAACCACGCCAACATAACCACCATCTAAAAAGAAATTACCTATAAATGAATAAAATGAATTCGTAATCTCATCGGGAGCTACATACTTAGCATATTCGAAATACTCAGTATATTTGTCAGCTATAGTAAATACTGACCATTTCACTGGATTACCCGTTATAAGCTGAATTGCCTTAGGTATAATTCTCAAAAAACCATTACAGGATAGTACTCCATAAGTATATCCCTGAGTAAAATGATAATCACTTTGTGTAATCAAACTATCCATCAAGGGAACACATGAGCAAGCATAAAAATAAAAAGATTTAAATAGTTGCATGCCATAACCAGAAACTGTAATTACTATCCCAGCTCCAGCTAGCAAAATGTATTTAACCTTAGACTTTATTTTTACCATATATTCACTGCGATCAGTTAATGCCATAACTGCAAATGATAAAACAAAGAATATCAGTCTTGCTCTACTACCAGTTGCCATAAAGAACAATATATTTAAAAATAATCCTGAAAATATAAGAAACTTTTCTTTACGCTTGTATATTATCAGATAAACTGTTAACGCAACTAAGAAAAAATTAAAAGGATCAAAAAAATATACCGTAAAAACATCATTGCCTTCCCCTAATAACAATTTTGCATTTTTTACCGACCAACCAGAAGAAAATATCATAAATATTTTATTCAAATATATAGGAGCAACATATATATAATCAAATATTGTTATAGTCTTAATTAAAAAAAATGAATTAATATCTTCTTGTACTAATTTCTTGCCATTTCCATTAATCTTAATACTATTGGCTATTAAGTAGCCGATTATAAAAAAAGAAATACCTAAAATTATAGTCAATTCTGTACTGAAGCTGACTTCAACTATTTTGTATAAATGTAATCCGTATAGAAAACATATCGTTGTCCAAATAACAAGAAAAACTGTTAATGGACTTCCTTTATCTTTCTTTAGATACATATACATTAAAAAAAATAATAGTAGTGAAAATACTAAAAGCATCTTCTTACTCCTTCTTGTATTCTATGCTTTGCACTCCTCATGCCTTCAAGAAAATTAAATACGAACCTCAGAGTACGAACTTTATTATTTCTTACAAGATAGCACATCCATCGCCACTTTGTTTTTATATCACAATCGTTTACAATACTATTGTATATTTCCAAATGGCACAAACGCAAAAGATCTTTATCTGTTATTTCATCAGGAATGCTCCTTAATAAGGAAACAAATAAATATAATAATACTTCATTTTTATAAAGAACTTTTAGTTCTTTCGTCAATCTGTCAGGATATAACTTAAAAAAATCTTTTCTTGCTTCTAAAACACTATATAACTGTTCTGGAGTATTTTTAAACGCACTGATATGGTCTTTTCTATACATATATAAACACTTATCATAATAAGAAATGTTATTAGCATTCTCAAACGCATACATATTAAAAATATTATCTTGTGCTCGTTTCAGATTACAGTCAAATCTCAACTCATATTTGTCTAAAAAGGATTTTCTATACAATTTGCCCCACGGAACACCGATAGCAGTGGTTACCGTACCAGGATGATGCTTACTCAAATCTATAAGTTGTTCAAAGAAAAATGATTTTCCTTTTTCAGTGCTTGAAAAACTCTCCTCAAAAAAATGCTCATCTGATTGACCAGCATCATCAAATACCGTACAACCACAAGCAACGATGTCGCAATCATCCTTTTGAATATTATTAACTAATTCATGCAAAATATTACTTTTCAATAAGTCATCTGCATCAACAAACATAATATATTTTCCACACGCATGCTCCAATCCACAATTTCTTGCAACAGCAGCACCGCTATTTTCTTGATAAAAATAGTAAATATAATCATATTTTTTTGCATACTTTTTGGCAATTTCTGCTGAAGAATCTGTAGATCCATCATCTACTAGCAATATTTCTGAATTATCATAATCTTGTTTTAAGATACTCCTTATACAATCATCCAAGTACATCTCAGCATTATATACGGGCACAATAATAGATACTTTTTCTTGCATTTAATACCTGTTCTTTCAAAAAATAACCATACAACTAGAATTTATTAAACAACATTAGCAATCTATACTTCATTACAGATTTCCAACCTACATCTAACCTACCCAAATTATAAAACGCTCTAATTTTATGAAAAATACCCTTTCTATAAACTGCAAATGAACGTATACAATCATCAGCAGCGTAAGGAAAATATTTATTGATGCTTATGCATCTTAACGAAATACCCAGTTCTTTTTTCTTAACAAAATAGAAATCGTAATATTTTTTCATTTTATTAATCAGTGACTTAGGGGTTGCGCCACATGCATTACCACCATGAACTCTATAATGAATATAACTGTTGCTATCAAATATAAGTTTTCCTTTATAATGTGCAACCATATTTAGCCACACATCGTGCGTCAAACCTTTAGGGTTATCTATTTTCATTAATTCACGTTGTAAATTTTCATTCCAAACCATAGTGCAGCCATAAGGATTTGATATATAGCAATAATTATTGAATTTATTAATTATAGTATTAATTTCTGATTCAGAAAAAAGCATATACTCTCTTTTTTCGACTGTATCATATACCTTCAAGTTACTTGCGTATAATAATGGCTCATTTTTATCAATTTTATCTACAGCAGTTAATATTTTATCTTTTTCCCATATGTCATCCTGATCAGCAAATGCATAAAAATCAGCCTTAGCACAATTTTTAACCAAATACATAAAACTATTTGCGAATCCAATATTATCGCCATAGAATACAGTAATCATCTCTGGATATTCTTCTTTATATTTGCTAATCTTTTCTATGGTACCATCACTCGATCCATCATCCCGTATACTCAATTGAATAGATACGCCTTCTTGTTTAAGAATACTATTAATCTGATCATCAATATATTTTTCACCATTATAGGTTGACATCAATATATTAACTTTTTTCTTATCCATGGCTATCTCCTCTAGAAGTTTTTTCCCACACACCAGTATCTGTATTATATTTCTTTATGACTCTTGCAGGATTTCCAACAGCCATACAATAATCCGGAACATCTTTTGTTATAATACTTCCGGCACCTATAACACACTTTTTTCCAACAGAAGTACCAGGTAAAATAATGACTTTTTCTCCAATCCAAGTCCCATCGCCAACATAAACATCTTTAAACTTTAAATCTTGTTTCATGTATGGTACCGATGAATTTGCATCAATAGAATGATTTTCTGCAAAAAAGCAAACATCACTTGCAACAAGCACATTTCTGCCTATTACAATTTTTCCTCCACATAGTATTGTTACCCTATTGCAAAAATACGAACCATCACCTATGTATAGTTTCTTATCATTTTCTTTGTCATAAAAATTGATCCTGGTATCTCTGCCAAACGATATATTTTTTCCAATATTCATTTTATTAATTCTTTTTATTTGTCCGCTACGAACAAATAAATTGTTTTTGAATGTATTTGTAAAAAATAATATTGGATGCAAAAAAAGCATGTATAATTTTTTTATTGTTTTCTTCATATCTCACCGCATTAAATTACCGTTTATATAGCGCTCAGTATATGCTATCTACGAACCAAATTCCCCCTCTTAATCACTGCACGAGAATCCAATACAATTAATTGATTTTCTCAATCATTTTAATTTTAAAGTCATCTCCCCAGATAGCCTTCGAATCATATGGCCTATCAGGGAATCTTCCGTAATCAAGCTTTATGCTGAAATTATTCTCTTTAATAAAACGCTCTACACGATCTGCTAATTTTTCAGGCCTTCCAGAACATATATTGATAACACCATCCATTTCATCCTGTTTTACAGCATCTGCCACATATTTGCAGAATACATCATAATTAAGAAAATCAAACTGATTAAGTCCCATTGTAAACGGAAAATGTTCTTGACCACTATTTGCTGCTTGAACAATTTTAGAGAATATTGAACAACCATCCTTAGTATTTCCGACAATATAAAATCCTCTCAGCCATTGAAATTTAGCATTGTCATCTTCACACTTGAGTTTTAACAGCTCTCTAAGCGCATTCTTGCTTATACCATACAGACTTTGCGGATTGCATGGCGTTGATTCATTAATGCTTCCTTCGTAGAAACCTATTTCATGCATAGAACCCATGCATGCTACTCGTTTTACACCACCATCAATCAGTTTGCACAAAAAATCATAATGCTTTGGCAAATCATTAATATGATTGACAGAATTGTGCACAAATCCGTCTCTCCATGCCATATGCAATACTACATCCGGTTTTCCAAAGTATTCATATGGATCATCTAAGCCAAAAAGGTCCGCTTTAACAACTGTTGCTCTTTTGTCTATTAAATTATCTCGAAAGTCTGTAGCAACAACATCTATTCCATAATCTAAAAGTTGTTTCACAACACCCTTGCCAAGATATCCATTAGCCCCTGTAACTAAAATTTTCATTTATTGCTTTTCTCCATTCTGTCCGAAACAAAATCCACATTCATCAACTTACCAATCTTTTTTAAAATTGGACGTAAGCACTTAGGACTCAATTCTGAAACTCTGCATTTTAAATCATACTTCAAATTTTCAGAAAAAGTCATGACCGGTCTTGTTCCCGTGTCAATATGATATCCTTGTTTTTCAAATACCTTTATTGACTTTCTGAGATATTTGCTCTGAACAACCGTATGTGTAATTTCTAGTATGTTTCTGTCATCACCTAATGCTACTATATCAGATTGTAGATGAGTTTTATTGCGAACTTGGTTAAGTTCAAAAATCCACGCATTATAGTTGTCAGAACCAACCAAATCTTTAAGAAAATTCTTCTTCCATATTGCAGGTTGTAAACTTATTCCGTAGTCAGAATTTTCATCTAGAATATGCAAATACGGCTTGCCATCATAACTTTTTCCCTTAATTTTTGTTTGATTAAGCAATTTGCAAAAATCAACGTTGTTTTTCTCAATAATACGAACCAAATCTTCGAAATTATCCCCATTTACTGGTCGTGTAGTGAAAAAATCCTCCAAAAGCAATACTACGTAGTCTGTAGGAATAGCATCGATAGCTGTATATACTTTTTTACTCCACTCCGCATCTTCACCACACGGAATCACAGTTACGTTTTCATAATTTGGCATAAGAATATTTGATGCTAAAAACGTTTGGGGACGATCAGGCCAATATTTGTTTAATAACTCAAAGTAGTAATCCCAAACATCTTTGTATGGATCATACCCAATAATTAAAAGCGATATATTATCATAATTAATTGCATTCATATCAATATGCCTCCTTCTGAATATATCCAACCAATTGAAATAAATTACATATAGTATTTTTTCAAAGAATTGAAACACCACTTTATTAAGTGAATCACTACCAATGCTCTGTTGATACCTTCATCTTGAGTCTGTATTTCCCAAATTTGCTTTATGCTCTTTGTCTTTCCGGAACTAAGAGAATTATCCAGTATACGATATTTGACCAAGGACTCATTTATTCCGCACGCAAAAACATCATTTCTCAATAATTTCAGCCACGTTGCATAGTCTTGACCACCACGTCTTAAATTCATCCTAAAATCCCCCAAAGTACACCTATCAATAACAACGGACGACGTTGCAATCATCGTATTACTGAGCAAAAATTTATAGTCAATGCTCTTTTTAACCTGTCTTTTTCCTTTGATAAGCTTATCGTCCTTATCTATCATTTCAATAGCTGTATATGAAAAAGGAGAACTTTTCTCTTTCATTAACTTAATTTGCCGCTCAATCTTGCCCGGCATCCATACGTCATCAGAATCAAGGAAAGCAACATACTGCCCCTTTGCCAATTCAAGTGCCTTGTTTCGAGCATAACCGGCACCCATGTTCTTAGGCTGTAAATAATAAACCATCTCGGGATGCATCTTCTGGTATTTTTTTATAGCATTAGCTGAGCCATCACTTGATTGATCATCAACCAATATAATTTCAATATTCTCATATGTTTGTGAAAATACTGAAACCAACGTACTATCAATATATTTTTCTACATTATAGACCGGGATGATTACCGAAACTAACCCTTTTACGTATTCATTCGGCATTCTCAACGAATGGCTATCCAAAATCTCAACATCTGACATCCTTTATTTTCTCCTGATAATTTTATAAATCGTAAACACCCGTAACCCAATCTTGATGAAGCTTGTCTTTACCCATTGCAGCATCAAGATATTTTTTATGCAGCATCTTTGTGATTTTGCCAACTTCAGACGTAATTTCATAACGATCCACACTGTAAACAGGCGTAATCTCCATTGCAGATCCACAAAGAAACGCTTCATCAGCAACATAAAGCTCGGTTCTGTCAATCGTTCTTTCTTCTACATCAAGACCAGCATCTAATGCTAATTTAATCACAGTGTCCCTGGTAATGCTCTCCAGAACGCTGTCCGTTAATTTAGGAGTAATAATTTTATTGTTTTTTATCATAAAGAAACATGATCCAGGTCCTTCAGATATTTTTCCTTGTGAATTCAAAAATATACATGTGTCATACCCGTTTCTCAATGCTTCTCTTTGCCCCATTCGAGAGTTAATATAATTTGCACCACATTTGATTCTCGGGCTTAACACTGTATCATCAATTCTTCGCCATGACGTAATGCAACAATTGAGTCCTTTTTTATTATACTCTGCGCTCGTTTTTCCTCTAGAAATAGGCGCCACAAACATGTCTGAAGGCTCACTTGATCCCCATGATCCAAAACCATCAACAAAAGTAGTGGTACGAATAGAAATATTTTCATCGTATTCGTTTGCCTTAATAGTATCTATAATTGCTTTTTTTATTTCATCAAAACCATAGGATGCATCTATCTGCATCAATTTCATTGATTTTTCCAGTCTCTTGATATGGTCCTCTAATCTAAATATATAAAGCTGACCATTATCTGAATTCCAGTACCCTGGAATTCCTTCAAATACATTCAATCCAAATTGGGAAGTTGGAGCCAAGATATTAATTTTTGCATCATTGACATTCAAAATTTCGCCTTTAAACCAAATTCTTCTGTTCTCGACATCATATTTCATAATGCTCTCTCCTTCAAAATAACATTTCCTTATACGATTGTAGTTAAGTGATTTCTATTCGCCATCATCTGGAAGATGTGCTATCCGTATAATCTCTTTCTTGGCAATTTCTGCTGATTCGGCACTGCTTTTGGCCCCATCAACTTTTTCCTCGTATATGTCAGATTTTTTAAATACTTTGGCAATAGTTTCGATTATAATCTTAACGTCAAGAAAAATGCCCTTTTCCTTAAACTCATCAATATATTGATTGTCAAGAGTGACTTTCTCATCCCAAGAATTCTCGTTTCTTCCCCTAGCTTGCGCCAATCCTGTGATGCCACCCTTTACCTGAAATCTCTTCTTGTACTTTTTATTTAAAGTTTCGTATTCACCAAGTTCATAACTAACACATGGCCTAGGTCCAACTATCGATATATCACCTTTAAAAACATTGAATAGTTGTGGCAATTCATCAATGCTGGTGTTTCTTAGAAACCTTCCAACCTTAGTAACCCTTGGATCATTTGCATAATTGAACAGGCCTGTACCCATTTTTTCAGCATCTACAACCATAGATCTGAATTTATACATTTCAAAAATTTTTCCATCCTTAGTTCTTCTTTTCTGTGAAAAAATAATTGGGCCCTTTGAATCAAATTTAATTGCAATAGAAACGACTATCCAAACAGGGAAAAGAACTATAATTGATATACCTGATAAACAAATATCAAATATTCTTTTGAGAACCAAATTTAATTGCAACATAAATTTATTCATTTCTTACCTCTTCAAAAAATGTACGTCCTAAAAAGATCTTCAAAATTCTCAGCACGCTTGATAACCTCACAATTATCCCTACAAATATCAAGTACTGCAAAATTAGGAAGAATAAACGGTGGCTTCATAACTATGGAATATGATCCGCAGTTGCTGATAACCAAAAAATCACCAATAGAAAGCTTACCGCTATGATTCCTTACAAGCACATCCCCTTCTATACAAGTAAAACCTGCAATATCAACATCTTTATAATCAATCGTTTCTTCTTCTCGTAATCCGGGTACAATTTCATAAGGAGGATTTATCCCTGACATGCTAATGTTTTTCTGTGAACCAATAACTGTAGCTATATCTTTTCCCCTAACGTTTTTGAACGTTTCAATACGGCTGACAAATTTCATGCAGTCCCCTGCAAGTGCTGAGCCCGGTTCAATAACTAACTCTGGAGCATCTGGCACATTTGCAAAATGATCCGCAAATTTTTTGGCCGCAGCTTCTGCATATGAATCATAATTTTCAGAATCTCCCAACCCTAACTGATTTTTCAAATCATCTGGCATCTTACCATAAATTCCGCCACCAAGATCTATGCGCTGAGGCTTGAGGTTATAATCTTTAACAACGCGATCGTATATGTTCAACATTCCATCGGCTCTTTTAGACCAATATTTAGAAAGTCTCTTTGCAAAATGGCATTGCAATTCAACCAAATCAATGTTTTTAGAATTTTTTACGTAAGAAAGAACATAATCAAAATCGTTACCTTCAACATCAATCCCAAACCTTGACATTACACCATCGTTAACGTCGAAATTACACCTTACCCCAACATGCAACTTTTTATCCAAGTGCCGTTTGGAAATTGAAAAAATAATATCAGCCTCTTGCTTGGAATCAATATTGACCATCCCACCACAAAGAAGAAATTCTTCAATTTTCTCTTTATTCTTGATTGGTCCGTTCCAAATAATACGATTATATTCAATACCGCTATGAATTGCTATTTGTTCCTCCATATCAGAGACTATTTCAGCATAACCACCAAAGTCATTAACAATTTTTACAAGCTTAGGAATGTAGTTTGTTTTATAAGAGTAAGCAATATTAAACTTAGGATAATACTTTTTAAAAGCATTAGAAAGTTCAACATAATTTTCTTTGAAAGTGTCGGAGTCTAATAAATAAAAGGCATTCCCATACTCTTTCGATAAGTTTATCAAAGTTTCGGTATTAATTTTTTTTTGTAACTTTTTTGACATACTCATCTCTCCCTATCTACGTTTACTCACTCTTATTTTTTGAACTACGCTCTCAACATCTTGGGCTAATTCATAATGATTTCGTTTAAGTTCCTCATACGTAACTTTTTCCATCTTTTTTTCAAAAGAATTGAGCTTGTCCATATTTATACGGAAAGTATCTTCAATTTCATCAATATCAGTAATTTTTGAACAATTACAGAAGGATCTTGATAAAATTACCCGTGTAGAACCCAGACGATAATGCTCCATAATTATTTCTTCTGCAGGAACTGCTCCTTCTCCTATTCGTGCAATACCTCCAAAACCATATGGAACATTAAATTCTTTAAATTTTGAACAAAGTTCGTCAACTATGCCATTCGTAAGCAATTCGAACATGAAATCCAAACCATATGAAAGGTGTAAATCGTTCAATCCTATATGAATCTCGTCAAATCCGCCATTTGATAGAACATTGTTCAGACACTGAACCGCTTCTTTTGTCTCCAAAAGCAACGTTGTTTTGACCCTTCCATTTACAAATTTCGTAAATTTATCGACCTCAGCAACTGTTTTCCACATAGGAAGCATAATCATGTCAGCACCTGCTTCAATAACAGAATCGATTTCATTTGGACTGTAATCGTCATCCCATGGATTTATCCGAACTAATAATTCTGATTCCTTGATTACAGGGCGAACATTTCTGATATCTTGAACCGTGTGATGATTCTTGACGGTATCCAAGCCCTTTTGTCTCTCATCCTTTCCCTTATATTCCATATCAATCCATATACGATCTACGCCGTAATTTTGTGCAATTTCAGCTACTTCAGGATTATTTGTTATATACATAAGTTTCAATGCCATTTATGAGTTCCTCTCTGAATCAGTACACCATTTCTGATAAATTTCTTCCTTGCCAGTCGGATGCGCGCCAACCGGATGGAATGTTGAAACTACTTTCTCAACCATTGATACAATGATTTCGCTATTCTGATAGCTTGCCTGTGACAGATTTTCAAGATCTTTAAAGAAGTTGTCCATATCAAACGGAATCGGCTGACCGATAAAAATCAACTCATTTTTAGTCTTCTTTAGGCCCTCTTCCTTCATGAGCTTTTCTTCATACAGCTTTTCTCCGCTTCGAAGACCCGTATAAACAATCGGAATATCGACATCTGGTTCATGTCCTGACAATTTGATCAAATTTCTTGCCAAGGTATCAATCTTGACAGGAGACCCCATATCCAACACAAAAATCTCTCCGCCCTTTGCGTATGTACCAGCTTGAAGAACTAAACTGACAGCTTCAGATATGGTCATGAAATAACGAATAATGTCTGGGTGAGTAACCGTTACTGGGCCACCTTCTGCAATCTGTTTCTTAAAAAGCGGGATAACACTGCCATTGCTCCCCAAAACATTGCCAAAACGAACAGCTACGAACTTTGTCTTAGTTGCTTTTGGTTTTTCTTCTTTTAAACCATCTTTTTTATGATCATGAAGCAACGGAAGAGAATCAAAATTATCGTTCTCGCTGATTCTTTCCATGCTTTGGATAACCATTTCGCAAAGACGCTTGCTTGCACCCATGATGTTCGTTGGATTGACCGCTTTATCCGTACTGATAAGAACGAATTTCTCAACTCCGTACTTAAGTGCCATATATGTCGTTTTATATGTCCCGATGACATTATTCTTGATTGCTTCATTAGGACTTGCTTCCATTAACGGAACATGCTTATGAGCTGCCGCATGGTAGACAATATCGGGACGATACTTGTCAAAAATCATGTCCAGTCGACGGCTGTCACGAACGGACCCTATCAGCGTCACAAGATTGAGCTTATCGCCATACTTACGGACAAGTTCCTGCTGAATGTCATAGGCATTGTTCTCGTAAATGTCAAAGATAATTAGCTGCTTCGGATTATGTGCTGCAATCTGACGGCATAATTCGCTGCCGATTGATCCGCCACCACCTGTAACAAGGATGGTCTTGCCGGTAAGCTGCCTGAAGACCTCTGCCATGTCAACTTTAATGGGATCTCTTCCAAGAAGATCTTCAACATTGACAGCCTTCATCTTGCTCAACGACACCTCA
The DNA here is from genome assembly GCF_000224985.1 of Ligilactobacillus ruminis ATCC 27782. Taxonomy (NCBI): domain Bacteria; kingdom Bacillati; phylum Bacillota; class Bacilli; order Lactobacillales; family Lactobacillaceae; genus Ligilactobacillus; species Ligilactobacillus ruminis. The sequence continues at coordinate 103,981 of NC_015975.1, read as the reverse complement.
CCGTTGGCAAGCTGATAAATTCCCGGCAAACTCTTGAGTTCACACTTTGTCTCCTTGCAGATATTAAGAATATCCCGCTTGTCTTCGGTTGAAGCCGACGGAATTGCAAACATAATCTGGTCAATACTGTACTTCTTAACGGCACTTAAGATTGCGTCGCGGCCACCGACAACAGGAACTCCTTCCATTGTCCGGTCCCACTTATTTGGGTTGTCATCAATGACACAGCAGGCCTTTCCAGTCATTCCCTGGGAATTACGCATCTCTCGCAGGATTGTCTTGCCGGCAGCACCTGCACCGATTACCATGACATTGTGAATGGCAGCGTTGGTATTGTAACGACGATTTCTCTCAAGATTGATATATCTGTAACTGAAACGTATTCCGACAATCATGGCAAACTGAATGAGGGCCCCGAAAATGTAATAGGATACAGGCATCCTGACAATCAGACATGTCATGAAAAGCATCTGAAAAACGGTTGTTATCACAGATGAAGAAATAATTCTGTTAAGTTCATCAAAGCTTGCAAACTGCCACAAGCTGTTATAAAGTCTCAGAAAACGAAACACAGTTAGTGCAAATACCGTATAGAATGGTGCAAACATTATGAAGGCATGCAGATACTCAGGGGGGATGCTTGAAATGCGCATATCAAACCTGAGAAACAGTGCGGCAAAATAAGAAAAATTCACCGCAATAATGTCATAAACAACCAAGTACAAGGAAATCAGTTTCCAATGTTCGAATTTCTTTTCTGAACCGTTTTTCATCGTCGTAATCTACCCTCTCCGCCATCGTATATACTGTAATGACGCTGCCTTCCAACAACGTCATCACAGTCAATCATAAGTTAAAAGAACAAGAACCTCTTTTTCTTCTTGATAGGTGAATAGTTGCGTGCAGCAACATAGTCACCGTTAATCAGCTTTTCAGCATTGTTCTCAAATTCAGTTGCCTTTTCTCCCCCAAAATCTTCAGCAATCTGGTACAATGCTTCACTCAAAACAAACTTTCTGCCCGGCAAGCTGTGAGCATCGGAAGCAACGACTTGAACAAGATTGTGTTCAACCATGTCATGCGAAATCTGTGCAACGTGCTCGCCAAAGCCTCCAACGTAGCTTGTTGCGGTGACCTGTGCCAAGGCACCGTTTGAGATGAAGTCATATAAAATGTCCAAATTGTCCTGAATCTTCTTGTTTCTCTCTGGATGAACGATTACAGGAATCGTTCCCTTACGCTTCAAATCAAAAATCAACTGTTCCGCATAGCCTGGAACGTCACCGTGCGGAAATTCCAACAACATGTAGCGTTTCTGCTCATCAATGCCTAAAAGATCATCGTAACGTTCAACCAGATCACCGTTGATGTGAACTTCTTGACCGGGAAAGACCGTCAACGGGATATCCCTGTTGTCAAGTTCGGTCTGAAAATCATCACAGACTTTGATGACGTCATCTTTGTGATTGACATAGTCATTGTCAAGATGATGCGGCGTCGCCAAAATATGCGTCACGCCGTCCGCAACCGCTGCTTCAGCAAGTTTCAAAGACGTTTCTAAATTTTTGGAACCATCATCAATCCCGGGAAGGATGTGACAATGCAGGTCAACAATCTTGTCAAATCGCATTATTTCTTGTCTTCTTTACCATAATATCCATAGTAGCCGTAATATCCATAGTAGCCGCTGCCGGATGATCCTTTGACGTCATTGAAAATTGTCCCGATAATTTTGGCATTGACGTGATTCAACAATCCGACTGCCTGACGCAAAGCCTCTTTTTCAGTTTTGCCTTCTCGAACGACAAGAACGGTGCCATCAACACGCGTCGAAATCAGCTGGGCATCGGTTACGCTCAATAGCGGTGGGGCATCATAGATCACAAGATCAAAGTTAGCTTCCAAAGCCTTGATCAAGCCGGCCATTTTCCGCGATCCGATCAATTCTGACGGGTTGGGCGGCACCGGACCGCTTGGCATAACGCTCAGGTTATCAACCGTTGTCTTATAAATCACGGCATTTGCCGGCATGTCTTTTTCCGTCAAAAAGTTCGTCAAGCCCTTCGGATCAGCGATGCTGAATGTCGCGTTGAGCGTTGGACGTCTCAAGTCGGAATCGACCAGTAACGTTTTCTTGCCTTGACGAGCAAACGAAACGGCCAAGTTGGCCGAAACGGTCGACTTGCCTTCAGAAGCCATCGATGACGTCAGCATGATTGATTTGAACTGTTCGTCAGCGCTTGAAAACTCGATGTTCGTGCGAATCGTATTGAACTGTTCCGTGTTGGCTGAACCTGATTTGGATACGGTGATCATGCGAACGCCGTAATCCATTGTTGTAGTTTCAAGATGTTTTTTCTTTTTCTTAAACAATGACATTTCATACCTCCGCTAATCTAAACGCGACGACGAACACGATGTTCATCGCCATTTTCCGAAACGCTTTCGTTCTTTTCAATGATTTTGACCAAGCCGTAATCCTGGTTGTCGCTACTGATGTGGTAAATGGCGCCAAGATTCGTCAAACCGAGTTCCTTGGTCAAGAAGTCCGTATCCTTGACGGTCGTATCGCGAAGTTCTTTGATGACGGCAATCGCAACGCCGATCAATAATCCAAGCACTAAGCCAATCAAAGCATTCTTAAACTTGCTTGGTGAAACAGGGTTGGTATTAGCTGTTGCTTTAGTAACTATAGTAACGTTGTCAATTTTCATCATTGTCTGGATCTTCTTGGCGAAAACCTTGCCGATCGTATTGGCAAGATCAGCGGCCGTATAGGCATTCGTATCGGTTACGGTTACGCTTATAACACGCGAATTTTCCTGATTGGTAATCGACATCGATTTCTGCAAAGTACCGACGGATCCCTGGTAGTTGTCGCGTTCTTTGACTTCTTTGACGACAGGAGCCAAGATGACTGATTTTTGCAAGACGTCCTTATAAGTATTGATTGCCTGCAAGTCGGCCTGTTGTGCCGTGTACTGCATCTGGGTGTTGTCTGCTTTTTGATTGACCAAAATATCAATCGTCGAACTGTACTTTGGAGTCATCAGAACAAAGGTCGCAAACAGGGACACCAGCAAGCCTGCGATGCCCCAGATGATAATACTGACAATGTTTTTCCTGACAGCTCCGAACAGTTGGGATAAATCGATAACTGTTTCTTCATTATTGTTGTCGTTCATTTCACTTCTCCTCATATGTAGATTACTCTCACCATTTTAACATAATTCAAGACAGGCGTTTTCTTAATTTACATAGTTTTTCAAAAAATAGCCAATCTAATTATCGATTATTATATAACTGTAATGCAATACAAATAATTGATAAATGCATTATCGATAATCATTCTAATTTCTATCAAAGTCTTATAAAAAGTATTCTACCACATTATAATATGGAAAGTAGGGCAAATTTGCCATACTTTAATTTTAGTATTCATAACTATTATTCAATATTACATTTTAGTTCACAATTTATTTATATCAAACACTAACTAAAAGGAGTATCATTATAGGTGAAATAAGGGTTATCGACATTTAAAGGTTGCGGTTACAAAAAGGAGTGGTATATATGAAAAAAGAATTGAAGCTTTTCGGAATTTTACTTGTTTCAGTCTTGATTTTAGGGGCTTGCTCAAATCAAAAAAAAGGTGAAAAAACTTCAAACGAAAGCGAAAAAACAAGTTCGGTAGCGTCAGTCAGGACGAAAAAATCTCAAGAAAAGTCACAATCATCAGGCTCCGTCAAAAAAGATGCCTCAACTTCCAGTGCCGGTTCAGTTTCTGACGCTTCTTCGAGTTCCGGCTCAAACCTCGAGGCAAGAGAAACATCAACGTCTTCTCCGACACTGGATTTAAACAACAAACGATTATTAGAACTTAATGCTTCAATGCGAAACAACTTAGGAAACATCTTGCTTCCGAGCTCAAACGGACTCGATTCGGCACCCGGATATTTGAACATGCGTTATACCGGCGATGCGAACAACTTCTCCGTTGACTACATCGTAAGCTACAAACCATACGGATTGAATGACGGGGCAATCAGCGGACACGTGCCTTACGCAACGTTTGTCAAAAAGACTTATGACAGCGAGAGCGCAGCCGCAAACGACGTGCCTTACCAGTCATCAGACAGCTCAAGCGGATTGCCGACAGTCGATCTTGGACACGGCATCAGCGGCGTCATGGACTCGGGTGCGGGACAACGCTACCTGCAATGGAACGAAGGCAGATGGTCATTCGTCGTTCATGCGAGTGCAGTCGTTGGCGAAGATCCTGTTCCGACAGCACAACACGTCGTTGACCTGCTTGAACGATACTACCTGCCGGCACCAAGTACCAAAGGCGGCGGACAGTTTGAAGCAACCGCCAACGAAAACGTGCTGACGTGGAACAAGGGCAACGTTTTGTATACATTGAAGGGAAAGAATATCGATACGCTGGTCAAGATGGCTGCCAGCGTGAAATGATGGATAATAGGAAGCGTTGCGACGGGGTCGGGGCGCTTTTTTGCGTATTGTGCATTATTATGAGGAAATGTGTGGGAAAATTGCAAAAAACGCCAAAATAATGTTGAAAATAGGATTTAAGAAGCATATGATAAGCATAGGAAAGCATTTTAAAAGGAGGTCATCATATGCTGATTCAATTTACTGTCGAAAATTTCTCATCCATCAGAGACAAAGTTTATTTGAGCCTTGAGCCTTCAAGAACCAAAGAGCATTCTGAAAACATCATAAAAAAAGGAAAGTATAAAGCCGTAAATTCCATTGCTATTTATGGAGCGAATGCTTCTGGCAAAAGCAGCTTATTTAAAGCGATAACTATTTCCCTAATAATGATAAGAAATTCAAACAATATTCAAGTTACTGACAGCCTTCCTGTAATTCCATTTAAACTTGATTACGAATCCAGAAAAAAGCCCTCTTCTTTTGAATTCACATTCATCGCAAAAGACGGCAAAAAATATATTTATGGGTTCAGCGCAACCACTGAGAAGATTGTTGAAGAGTATTTGTACAGATACAACTCGTCAAAACCGACATTATTATTTGATATAACCGAAAACGAAGATCCTAAGTTTAACAGAACATATAAAACGAAATTTGAAGCTGCATACCAGATGAACACCCCGAATAAGCTATTTTTGTCAACTGCTACTGCTTGGAACGTTGAATGCACAAAAATTCCGTTTGAATGGCTTGCAAGATCAATCGATACTTTTACGGACGTAACAAGTCTAAGCGGAGTATCCCTTGAAAAATATCGCACAGACAAGAACCATGAATATATTGATTTTACAAAAAAATTACTGCAACAAGCAGATATCAACATCAGCAACATTGAGATAAAATCAAAAGAAGTTGTTGAGAATCTTCCATTTCAGCTCATTGTCCAGGACAGGGTAATAACACCAAGCGAAGGAAAGCATTATAATTTGGAAATTACTACCAGCCACACTGTTACAGATGACGATGGAAAAAAGACAGAGTTTCCGCTTGATTTTCAGGAAGAATCATTAGGCACACAACTTTTATTCTTCTATGCCCCACTGTTAAAAGATTCTTTTGAAAATGGAAAAACGCTTATTTTAGACGAAATCGACAAAAGCATGCATCCGAGCCTAGTAAAATTTATAATGAACCTTTTCAGAGATCCGGATATAAACAAAAGCGGATCTCAATTGATCGTAACAACACATGAAACAAGCATTTTGTCCTTGAATATGTTTAGAAGAGATCAAATCTATTTTACGGAAAAAGACTCCAAAAACGGCGTAACGGATTTATACTCACTTGACGAATTTTCAGTTCGCAAAACGGAAAATATTGAAAAAGGATATCTGATGGGAAGGTATGGGGCAATTCCGTTTATGAAGACGGGGGAGGTTCTGTAGATGGCTGAAAGAAACTTTAAAAAGAAAAAAAGAAACAATGTCCAGCGGCACAGAAAACCCGTAATGCTGATTACAGGTGAAGGAAAAAACAAGACTGAACAGTTATATTTTAGCTCCTTCAATGAACAACATGGCAATTATGTAATTAGATTTGTAAAGACAGGATTAGATACAGATCCATCCAGGATGCTCAGATCTATGAAAAAAGCATGGACTGCCAATGGTCTTAATACTAAAAATGGGGATAAAGCCTATATTGTCTTAGATTTAGATTGCGATCCTCAAAAAATTCAAAAAATAAAAAGTTTGCAAAAATCATCAAAAAATATCAAATTCATTGTATCTAATCCTTGCATCGAGGTTTGGTTTATTTTACATTTTAAGTATACTACCCACCCATTTGAGGATAGTAAGGATCCAAAAAAAGAATTAGCAAAATATATACCAGGATATAAAGAAAATATGGATATTTCAGAAAAGATCCGCCCATACTTAGAGAAAGCAGTCGAAAATATCAAAAAATTGTCGGAACACTTTAACTCCATAAATATTAAGTGGGGAGATGTTGACTGTAATCCCATGACGGAAATTGATACAATTCTAAAAGAATTGGGTGTTCTGTAAATATACATGCAAAAAAATCAACGCTTGCTAAAAAAGGCTGCTTCGCACGAAGCGGCCTTTTTTTAACAAGCACCCTTTTATATCGAAACAGCAACTACCACCATTTACTTCTGATGGCAACAATTTTTTCAGAAATTCAACCTCAGCTTTAGCATGTTCGACTTCTTTTTTAAGTTTTAGAAACTCCTCTTCGCTGCAGTAGTAATCGCCGTCTTCCTTCATCTGCGCTCTGAGCATAACCGCACCTCCTGTTTTGATAATAGATTACCACATTTTGGGGCAAATGGCGTCTATTAATGTGCTCCATGAAAGATGGTTTGGGGGAAGCGAGGAGGTGGATGAGAGCGTACGAAAGAGGTTGCTTTGAGGTGAGGATGAATGGGAAGTTGACGAATGTTATGTAAACCAGATGCGAACAACGTGAGCATCTGTTCCTTATTGATTAGATTCTCGGCAGGCCGAGAATCTTTTCCTTTTTGATTTGGATTGGGGGGAATTCGCAGCGGAGCAAGAATTCCGACAGATTGAGTGGTGGAGGGTTGGAGGCGGTTGGGGGGATTTGCGCCGGTAGACAAAATTCAGACATTTTCCTCGCTTTTTGTCTACTTTTGGGGCCGCGCGGGCCGATTTCGGAGGGGGCACTGCATTTTCATGAAACAAAAAAGCACGTCGGCAAATTCCAACGTGCTTTTTAAAACAATTCAGAATGTGTGCCTAGCCTGTAAAGAAACAGGACCAGCACGTCTTGGCGAATTTCATAGATGAGCAGGCAATCCGGTTCAACGTGACATTCGCGTGTGCCCTTGTAATTACCCGTAAGAGCATGATCTCTGTACTTTTCGTCCAATGTGCCGCCAGCCGCTAAAACATCAATCACTTTAAACAATCTATCAAGATTCCTATGCTGCTTTTTCGCAAGCTTGAAATCCCTCTTAAACTGACCGGTGAACTGAATATCGTACTTATTTTTCAAGCGCATCCCTCAATTCATCAATGTTGGAATATCTTGGTGAAGATGGATCGGAAGCCATTTTCCTCCCCTCTTCAATCGCTGCAATCGTCGTTTCGTTCGGCACGTCCAATTTCAATTCAAACGGAATGCCGCGTTCACGAATAGCAGTTCTCAGAAAAATATTTACGGCACTGGTCATGTTTAATCCAAGTTCATTGAAAATTTTCTCTGCTTTCTCTTTGACATCCTTATCTGTTCTGATGTTTAAATTCGTTGTTGACATATGGAACACCTCCATTCAAGGATATCGTATATAAGAATGATCTTTTTGTCAACATTTTGTCATTACAATATATACAAAAAAGCTATGAATACATAGATATGCTGTCAACAAAAATAAGATTCGAACATCGTGAGCATCTGTTCCTTGTTGATTTATTGGAAGAAGATTCTCGGCTTGCCGAGAATCTTTTCATTTTTGTTTTAATCGGGGGAATTCGCATCGAAGAAAGAATTCCGACAGATTGAGTTGAGAGGGTTTTGGGGGGTGGCGGCGGTAGACAAAATTTCGGCATTTTCCTCTGTTTTTGTCTACTTTAGGGGCCGCGCGGGCCGGTTTTGGAGGCGGCAGTAGGCAAAATTCAGGCATTTCGCTCGTTTTTTGTCTACTTCGAGGACTGCGCGGGGCCTTTTTGGAGGTGGCGGTAGACAAAATTTCGGCATTTCACTCGTTTTTTGTCTACTTCGAGGGTTGCGCGAGCTGTTTTTGGAGGTGGCGGTAGACAAAATTTCGGCATTTCACTCGTTTTTTGTCTACTTCGAGGGTTGCGCGGGCCGGTTTTGAAGGCAGCAGTAGACAAAATTCAGACATTTTGCTTCGTTTTTGTCTACTTCAGAGGTCGCGCGGGGCCTTTTTGAAGGCCTAGGTAGACAAAATTCAGGCATTTATCACTATTTTTGTCTACTTTGAGGGCTGCGCGAGCTGTTTTTGGAGGCGGCAGTAGACAAAATTTCGGCATTTCACTCGTTTTTTGTCTACTTCGGGGGCGCGCGATCAGCAGCAGTCAAAGCTCTGCATTTCACAAAAAAGCAGCCGAAACAATCGACTGCTTTATAAACAGGTTCCTCGAACCCTTGTATAAAGGAGAAAGGAGTTCGATCTGAAGTAATCAAATCAAAACAACCACGGATAAGGCGAGGAGGGCACCACCCCCTGCGCTCTATATTATATCCTGTCTCTCCAAACCGGCAGTCCCATTCAAAAGGTCCGACAGTTCGTTTTTTGGCACTTCAGGCAAGATGCAGAGCACAAAAACAGGACTTCTCAAGGAGAAGTCCCGTCAATCATTTATTTTTCATCAGCATCCTTGCGCCAGAAGCCGAGGATGAGTCCGGCAACGATCGTACCGATGACAACGGCAAGGATGTAGCCGAGCGGGTTGCTTGCAAGCGGCGTTACCCAGAAGCCGCCGTGCGGTGCGGGAACGGATACGTGCCACAAGCCGATGAGAGCTCCTGAAATGGCAGAACCGACGATGCAGGAAGGAATCACGTGACCCGGATCGGCCGTTGCGAACGGAATCGCGCCTTCAGTGATGAAGGAGAAGCCGAGAACCCAGTTGGAGACGCCGGCGCGGCGTTCCTGTTCCGTGAACTTCTTAGGGAAGAGCACTGTTGCAAGCGCAGTTGCGAACGGAGGCACCATGCCGCCGACCATGACCGCAGCCATCAAGCCTGCTGCGGCCGTTGAATGCGGATCGTTTGCGAAGGCACCGGATGCAAAGACGTATGCGGCCTTGTTGAAGGGACCGCCCATGTCGATGGACATCATGCCGGCCAGAATCAAGCTGAGCAGGACGGCATTGCCCGTGCCGAGGTGATTCAGGAAGTTCGTAATCCAGACGTTGATCGTTGAGAAAATCGGGTTGACGATGAAGTACATGATCAGTGCGATGAACAGCAAGCCTAAAATCGGATAGATCAGCATCGGCTTCATGCCTTCGACTGACTTCGGCAAGTTCTTGCAGAGCTTCTTCAAGCCGTTCATCATATGGCCGGCAATGAAACCGGCTGCGATACCGCCAAGGAAGCCGGCTGCGGATTTGGCATCGGACATGACGTTAGCAGTATATGCGCCGCCGAACGAGCCGGAGTAGACGGTTGCCATGAAACCGCCGACGAAACCTGGCATCAGGGCCGGCTGATCGCCAATGGCTTCGGCAATGTATCCGGCAAGAACAGGAACCATGAAGGCAAAAGCCATGTTGCCGGCATTATTCAAGAAGATAAATGCAGGTGATTTTGCACCGCCCATGTACTGTTCAACGATAAATGAGATGGCCATCAAAATCCCGCCGCCAATAACGAACGGAAGCATATGAGAAATCCCGTTCATCAGCTGCTTGTAGATGCTGCCCCAGACTGTGTCGTTTGAAGATGCAGAAGATGATTCTTCTTCACCCGCTTCTGCTTTGTATGCAGGCGCTTTGCCGTCAAGAATCGTTTGAATCAGTTCTTCAGGATTTTTGATGGCGCTCGTTACGGGTTTTGAAATCAATTGCTTGCCGTTGAATCGTGCCATTGCGACTTTCTTGTCGGCAGCAATGACGACGCCCTTTGCGCGCGCAATTTCCGAATCTGAAAGAAGGTGCTTGACGCCTTCCGAGCCGTTCGTTTCGACCTTGATGTCAACGCCGAGCTTTTCAGCAGCCTTCTTGAGGTTTTCTTCTGCCATGTACGTATGCGCAATGCCGTTCGGGCAGGCCGTGACGGCAACGATGTACGGGCGGTTGCCTGCCGGAGCATTGTCCGCCTGCTTTTCAGCCTCTTCCTGAGCCTTGTTTTCAGCTTCCTTCCTTGCAACCGCGTCAGCAAAGATTGCCTGAACCTTTTCAGGCGTATCGGCGGACTTCAAGGCACTCGTAACGTCAGGATTCATCAATACCTGCGACAGTGCTGCCAAAGCTTGAAGGTGCGTATTGTCGCCGCCTTCGGGAGCTGCAATCATGAAGAAGAGATGTGCAGGCTGTCCGTCAAGCGAGTCGTAGTCAACGCCCGCTTCGCTCTTGGCAAACATTACGGCCGGTTCGTTGACGGCTTCGTTGTGCGCATGCGGAATGGCAATGCCGTCGCCCATTCCGGTCGAACCTTCTTCTTCACGTTTGATAATGTCTTTTTTATATGCTTCTTCGTCCTTGATGACGCCCTTTTCAAACAGATTGTGGACCATTTCATCGATGACTTCAGCCTTTGTTCGTGCCTTAAGATCCATGATCATCAGGTCCGTTCTTAATAGTTCGCGAATGTCCATGAGATATTCCCTCCTTATCTATATTCTTCGATTTTGATCAATGGCAAAATTTCGTTGATCTTATTCTTGTCTGCAAGGTCTTCGGAAAATGCAGTGGCTGAACCGCAGGCGAGACCGTAACGGAATGCTTCCAAAACGTCGCCCGTCCTGGCAAAGGTTCCGGTAAAACCGCCGATCATCGAATCACCGGCACCAACCGAGTTGATGACCGTGCCCTTCGGCGCATATGAACGATAGACCTTGTCTTTTGTAATCATCATGCCGCCGTCACCTGCCATTGAGATCAAGACGTGCTGTGCGCCAAGCTCCAAAAGTTTCCTGCCGTATTTCGCAACGTCATCCATCGATTTCAGTTCAACGTGGAAAAGATCTGCCAGTTCGTGATTGTTCGGCTTAACGACAAGCGGCTTCTTTTCAAGCGTCTTCATCAAGCTTTCGCCCGTCGTGTCGATCACGAAATCCGCGCCCTTTTCGCGAATCACGTCAATCAGTTCCGCATAAAAACCGTCATCGAGATTCGGTGCAAGGCTGCCCGCAAAAATCACGACGTCGCCCTTTTCCAATTTTTCAAACTGCTTTTTGAACTCGACCAATTCTTCTTCAGAAATCACCGGACCGCAGCCGTTGATTTCAGTTTCTTCTTCTGCCTTGATTTTAACGTTGATGCGCGTGTCTTCCTTAATATGCGTAAAACTTGTGCTCAAACCGACGTTTTCAAGCGATTCTTCAACGAATCTGCCGGTAAACCCGCCCAGGAAGCCGAGCGCTGTATTTTCCACGTCGAGCTCTTTCAAGATGCGCGAAACATTGATGCCCTTTCCCCCCGGGAGCTTGTTGTCGTAGTCCATGCGATTGACTTCGCCCAATGTCAGGTTCCTGAGCTGAACGATGTAATCGATTGAGGGGTTGACCGTCACCGTATAAATCATTTTTCTACCTCCTGTATCGTTGTCTGCTTGTTGTACTGACTGCTCAGCTTTGGCAGCAACTGCGTGGTGATGATTTGTGCTTTCGAAACGTCAGCAACCTTGACGAACGAGACCGCATCAAACTTAGTGTGATCAGCGAGCACGTAGCACTGTTCGCTTTGTTCCATCGCAGCCTGCTTGACGGCAGCTTCGTTGGGATCAGGGGTGGTGTAGCCATAACGAGGGTGGATGCCGTTCATCCCCATGAAAACTTTGTTGAATCGGTACTTCTTGAGCGAGTTGACCGCTTCAACGCCAACGATGGCCTTTGTCGTATTTTTGAGTTCGCCGCCGATCAGAATCGTCCTGATGTCATTGTCGGCAAGCATGGATGCGTGCATGACGCCGTTCGTGACAACCGTCAGGTTCTGTTCCGGTTCAAGATATTGAACCATTGCAAGAGTTGAAGTGCCGGAATCAAGATAAATCACGTCATCCTGCTGAATATGTCTTGCCGCAGCATGCGCAATCGCATTTTTTTCAGAAGTATTGCGTGTCGCCTTGCCCGACATGTCCGGTTCTCTCGACAATGAATACTTGATTTTGGCACCGCCATGCACCCTGACCAAAAGATTCTTTTCTTCAAGCAGTTGGAAGTCCCTTCTGGCGGATGATTCCGAGCAGCCGGACTTTTCACAGATTTCCTGGAGCTTGACGACTTTGTTTTCCTTCAACATTTGCAAAATCATTTGCTGTCTCTCTTCTGCAAGCACTTTCATCACCTTCCGATAGTATAGTAACATGGCGTTTGAGAAAAAGCAATCAAAAAGAGTCAAAAAGTTTCATTAATTTGAACGGTTGTGACTGTTTATGAATGAAGATGGAGAGTGTGGACCGTTGAAGGATGGTAGGTTTGAGTCTTGTGTGGGGGGGATTGTGAGGGGGTGCGGTAGTATTATGTAAACTAGTAGCAGGAATATTAAAAGAGGAGGAAATATTATAAAATGGGGTATTATGTAAACTAAAGTGAGCGGAGGAATTACGTAAACTGAAATATACGGTGAGATTATGTAAACTAGATAAGGACGTGGTGAGATGCGTCCACGCAACGATGTTATGTGAACTAGCGAGGCATGGTGAGTTAATCAATACGTCATGAAATCCAGATGCGAGCACAGTGAGCATCTGTTCCTTATATACTATTGAAAAAGATTCTCGGGAAACCGGGAATCTTGTCATTTTTGATTTAGATCAAGGGAATTCGCAGCGAAGCGAGAATTCCGTTCATTATTCGACGCTGTGCGGATCGGTTTTGGAGGATACGGTAGAACATTTTTTCTTTTTTTCCTGTTTTTGTTCTACTTTCATCTCCGCGCGGCACGATTTTGGACTCCGTGGTAGAACATTTTTTCATTTTTCTTTGTTTTTGTTCTACTTTCATCTCCGCGCGGCACGATTTTGGACTCCGTGGTAGAACATTTTTTCTTTTTTCTCTGTTTTTGTTCTACTTTCAGCTCCGCGCGGATCGATTTCGGACTCCGCGGTAGAACATTTTTTCTTTTTTCTTTGTTTTTGTTCTACTTTCATCTCCGCGCGGCACGATTTTGTGAAGACAAGACATGCGTCCCAGGGGTACCGCAGTGCACGGCAAACGATGCTTTGGAACCCATGGCCATAGCTTTTTAGCCGTGGTACAATTGCACCCGACCCGCAGCCATCAAAGCCCTGCATTTTACAAGAATATTACATCGTGTTTTAAGTATTGAATAAGCCTGGAATAAGAGTATAATTAAAACAATTTTAATATAAGGGGGGATCATATGGACTCACTGCACGCACTATTGTTAGCCGAGCACGACAAAGTTTTGCAACAGATCGACGTGCTCGAAAAAAGAATCAAAACGGCTCCGAAGGGAACGCTTCACGTTGTCAAATACAAGGGAAAATCATGGTTTAAGAGATATGATTCAGAAAGAAAGAAAACAACCTACCTTCCCAAAAGCAACATCAGCGTGATCAAGGGATTGGCCCAGAAGATGCATGACGTCGCGTGCCTGAAATTTGCCAAGCAGCGACTTAAGGCGATCAATCGGTTTTTGAAAACAGACAGCGAATCTTCCTATTTGGAGATTTACGAAAATTTACCGGACGAATTCAAAAATTTCACCGCACCGCTCGCAAAATCGATGGAATACAAGATCAACGAATGGGTTTCAAAGGGATACGCAAAAATGCGTCCTGTCGAAAATGGGTTCAAGACTCTTAAGGGCGACACGGTTCGTTCAAAGTCGGAGAAGCTGATTGCGGACCTGCTGTATATGCTCGGAGTGCCATACAGATACGAAATGAGGCTCGATATGGGCGACGGGACGATCGTTTATCCTGATTTTACGATCTATGACGTCAGAAAAAACCGCTTGGTTTATTATGAACATTTCGGAATGATGGATGATTCGCATTACGTCAACAACGCCATCAGAAAGCACAACGAATATCTGAAGCACGGTTTGGGAAACGACTTGATCATAACGCTTGAGTCAGGCCAAAAACCGCTTGACCTTGAGGCGGTTGAAGCACAGGTGAAAAAATACGCGCTCGCCAAAAGCGCGACAAATTAAACAGGATGTTATTAGGCCAGGGGAGTTGGCCTTTTTTTATTGCTTAACTCGTCAACTTGGTGTTATATTATATAACATGGAGGGATTTATATGGATCAGATTGACCGCACCATCTTAGGATGTCTGGAACATGATGCGCGAATGTCTCTAAAAGAACTAAGCAAGCAATGCTTTATTTCAGCTCCGGCCGTGAGCTCAAGAATCGCGCGCTTGAAGGAACACGGATACATAACGGGATTCCACGCAGCAGTCGATTGCGAAAAACTGGGATACCCTATCAAGGCATTCGTCAGCTTGTGCCTTGCACCAAAAGACAAAGAGGAATTTTACCCTTACGTCAAAGGATGCAGGAACGTCGTCGGGTGCGACTGCGTGACCGGCAAGTATTCGCAGATTTTGACCTGCCGTTTTAAAACGACGAAGGATCTGGACGAGTTCATCAATGATTTGCAAAGATTCGGCGAAACGCAAACTCAAATCGTTTTTTCGACCAGCGTGGAGCCGCGTTCGCTCGTGCCTGCAGATGAAGAATAGAGAGTCGCAGCCCTGGTTGCGGCTCTTTTTTTGTCAAAATGCAGAGCAGACGGCCGCGGTGTCTGAACAAGGAAGCAAAGAGCAAACCGACGCACCGGGACAATGATTCATCCTGGCCGCGCAAAGAACAGCAGCGTGCGTTTCGAACCCTGAGGCTCCAAAAACAAACGGCGAATCAACGCCCTGCATTTTTTAAGCGACATAGCCTGCAGACTTAAAAATCTTAAGTTTAAAACGTCGCACACATTATTTTCAACGCAAAACCGGTTAAGGTATCGCAATTCAGCACCTAATGTTATATTATATAACACGTAAGTTGATTCAGATTTTGAAAGGTAGGTTTTTACAATGCGGATTGAAAGCGACTCATTAGGTACCAAAGCTGTTGACGATGCTGCGTATTACGGCATTCACACCGAGCGTGCTCGCGAGAATTTCCCTGTCACGAGTCGACCGGTCGACGGAAGACTTGTAAAGAATTTGATTCTCGTAAAGGAAGCTTGCGCAAATGCGAATGCCGAAACGGGCAGGTTGGCAGCCGATAAGCACCGGATGATCGTCGGCGCATGCGAAGCTATTTTGGACGATTTTGATCGTTTTGCTTCAGAATTGCGGACTCCAGCTATTCAGGGGGGAGCCGGGACGAGCACCAACATGAACGCTAACGAGGTAATCGCCAACCTCGCGGCGGAAATGGCCGGGGCAAAGAAAGGTACATATGAGCTGATTCATCCAAACGATGACGTCAACATGGCACAATCGACAAACGACGTCTATCCGACCGCCGGACACATGGCTCTGGTGGAATATACGACCGATCTCTTGGATCAGCTTGAGAAGACTGCATCCTCATTTCTTAAACTGGCTCATGAACACCGCTTCTCCTTGAAAATGGGCCGTACCCAACTTGAAGATGCAGTCCCGACAACGTTTGGCAAGGAGTTTCACGCGTATTATCGTGTCCTCATGCGCGACTACAAGCGAATCGAAGCAGCCTCAGCTTCTTTGCTTGAAGTGCCCCTTGGCGGAACGGCGATCGGCACCAGCATTTGCGCAACTCAGGAATACTGTGACGCCGTGGTTCCTGAATTGCGTCGCCTCTCTGGAATGCCGTTGACTCAAGCTGAAGATTTGTCGGATGCCGTGCAAAACACGGATTGCTATGTGGCATTGTCAAGCGCATATAAGAATCTGGCCACTGATCTGATCAAGATTACAAACGACCTGCGTCTCCTTGGTAGCGGTCCGCAAGCCGGTCTCCATGAACTGGAACTGCCAAAAGTTCAAGCCGGATCATCAATCATGCCCGGCAAAGTCAACCCAGTCATTCCTGAAGTTTGTGCGCAAGTTGCATTTCAAGTAGTGGGCAATGATGCTGCAATCGCACTCGCAAGTTCGTCTGGGCAGCTTGAACTGAATGCCTTTGAACCCGTAATGTTTAACGATCTTTTTGAAGACGCATCCCTTCTTCGCGGCGCGCTCCTTACTTTGAAGAAAAACTGCCTCGATCATCTCAAAGTCAACGAGCAACGCTGCGCTGAAATGGCTGCACACTCCGCAGGCCTTGCAACCGCGCTGTCTCCAACAATTGGCTACCGTGCCGCGGCCAAAATTGCTCAGGAGGCGGTTGCTACAGGCGAGTCGATTGAAGTGTTACTCAAAGAAAAGATCAACATTCCCGATTCAAAAATCAAAGAGTTACTCAATCCACAAAACCTTCTCCAACCGGCAAATTCGAGTGTTAAGCTCGAGACCGCCACAATGTTGAAACGTTAATGTTTCGTTTATGATCTAATAACCGAGAAAAAGATAAATGCGGCACATCTCAAGAACCGTCCGATTTTCGGCGGTTCTTTTTTTGTAAAATCCAGTTCTTTTGGATGCAGCGGTGATGCGATGCTGCATTTGGATAAGGCGCTGTGAAGATGGGCCGCGTGCAGGCTGATTTTGGCAGCACTTCCCAATATGACAGCTGACGAGTCCGCGCGGTTTTGGAGGATGCGGTAGACAAAAATTAGGCATTTCTCTCGATTTTTGTCTACTTCGATGGTCGCGCAGGGCCTTTTTGGAGGCAGCAGTAGACAAAATTCGGGCTTTTTGCTCCATTTTTGTCTACTTCGGGGATCGCGCACGCCCTTTTTGGGGGCAGTGGTAGACAAAATCAAGGCATTTCTCTCGATTTTTGTCTACTTCGATGGTCGCGCGAGGCCTTTTTGAAGGCAGCGGTAGACAAAATCAAGGCATTTCTCACGGTTTTTGTCTACTTCGATGGTCGCGCGCGCCCTTTTTGAAAGCAGCGGTAGACAAAATTCAGGCATTTCTCACGGAACTTGTCTACTTCGATGGTCGCGCGCGCCCTTTTTGAAAGCAGCGGTAGACAAAATTCAGGCATTTCTCACGGAACAATTGCGGCCGCCCGCCACTGCAAGAACAAATTCCGCAGCCGCAAGCTCTGCATTTTATAAAAAAAGCGACACGCCGAAATGGCATGTCGCAAGCAACTTAATGTTAATTTTTAAAACTGTGAATCGGAGCCGGGATCAAACCGCCGCGGTGAATCATGTCGGCAGAACTTGCCGGATTGACGCCCATGATCGGCGCATGGCCGAGGAGGCCACCGAATTCCACGGTCTCGCCGACCTTCTTGCCGGGAACCGGAATGACGCGAACGGCCGTCGTCTTGTTGTTGATCATGCCGATTGCTGCTTCATCTGCAATCATGGCACTGATCGTTTCAGCAGGCGTATCGCCAGGAACGGCAATCATGTCGAGCCCAACCGAGCAGACTGCCGTCATTGCTTCAAGCTTGGAAAGTGTCAGCGTGCCGGCATTGACGGCATCGATCATCCCTGCATCTTCGGAAACGGGGATGAATGCGCCTGACAAACCACCGACGTGACTGCAAGCCATGATGCCGCCCTTTTTAACGGCATCGTTGAGCATGGCAAGAGCTGCCGTCGTGCCGTGAGTGCCGACTTGTTCAAGACCGATTTCTTCCAAAACCTGCGCAACGGAGTCCCCAACGGCAGGCGTCGGTGCAAGCGACAAATCGACGATGCCAAACGGAACGCCGAGACGTTCTGAAGCAACGGCACCAACCATTTGACCCATGCGCGTAACTTTGAACGCTGTTTGCTTGATCGTTTCGGCAACGACGTCCATGGAAGCACCCTTGACTTTTTCAAGCGCCTTCTTAACGACGCCAGGGCCGGAAACACCAACGTTGATGACAGTATCCGGTTCGGAAACGCCGCAAAAACCGCCGGCCATGAACGGGTTGTCTTCAACGGCATTGCAGAAAACAACCATTTTGGCATTCGTCATGAAATCAAGCTCTGAGGCTTTCTTGACGGCCTGCCCCATTTCGGCAACGGCATCCATGTTGATGCCGCTTCTCGTTGAACCGACGTTGACCGAAGCACAAACAAGATCGGTTTGAGCCAAAGCTTCCGGAATCGACTTGATCAGAGTCTTGTCGCCGCTTTGATATCCCTTTTGAACAAGCGCAGAATATCCACCGATGAAATCAATGCCGAGCGTATGGGCTGCCTTGTCAAGCGTCAAGGCATATTTGACGTAATCCTGATCGTGCGAAGCAGCGGCAATCAAAGAAATCGGCGTTACCGTGACGCGCTTGTTGATGATCGGAATTCCGTATTCTTCTTGAATCTGTTCACCGACCTTGACGAGATTCCTGGCCTTGGTCGTGATTTTGTCGTAAATCTTCTGGCAAGCTTTGTCGCTGTCCGAATCGATGCAGTCAAGCAATGAGATTCCCATCGTGATCGTACGCACGTCAAGATTCTCGTCAGAAATCATGTGAATCGTTTCTAAAATCTTTTCGCTTTCCATATTTTCCCCCATTAAAGATGATGCATCGCACGGTAGATTTCTTCGTTGCGAATGCGAATCTCAACGCCAAGCTTTTGACCAAGGTCTGCCAATTCTTGTGCCAAAACGCCGAATTCTTTTTCGTTTTCCGGCACGTCTACCATCATCATCATTGTAAAGTAGCCATCCATGATCGTTTGTGACAAATCCAGGATGTTAACCTTGTTTTCTGCCAAATATTGACTTACGCCTGCGATAATTCCGACTTGATCTTCACCGACAGTGGTCAAAATTGCTTTCATCTTTTTTGCACCTCGTTCTTTATATTAAACCTGTTAGTTTTAATAAAAGTATAGCGCATAACTAATAATTTCGCAAAACATTTTGAAAATATTCGTGTTTTTCAGCAAATTTGTTTTTTTATCCTCATGTATTTGATGAAATATCGAATGTTGCCGCACTGCATTTTATAAAGAAGGCTTGAAATTAAATGCAAATGCATTTATTATTAAATGCAGATGCATGTAATTTAGAAAGAGGAATTGAAAACATGGCAAATATTTCAAAAACCATCAATCCGAAACTTCGGACGACAATTACCGTGCTGCTGCTTCTTTCATCGTTCATCAGTCTAGCCAGCCAAACGATGATGGTCACAGCTCTTCCTGTCATCCAAAGGGAAATGCACGTTTCACTGACACTTGCGCAATGGCTGACCACCGGTTACACGTTGATCATCGGAGTCGTAACGCCCCTTTCATCCAATATGTATGAAAAGTTCCGCAATCGCTCCGTCTTTTTGGGAACGATCGGCACGTTTGTCATCGGCACACTCATCGGCTGCGTTGCGCATAACTTTTGGTTCCTGTTGCTTGCGAGACTCGTTCAGGCATGCGCAGGCGGAATTTTGATGTCATTTCAAATGACGACGATGATTTCAATCTATCCGATGGAAAAACGCGGAACGATTCTTGGCATGTCAGGCCTTGTTATCGCCTTCGGACCGGCAATCGGGCCGACGCTTTCAGGAATCATCGTCAACTCGCTCGGATGGCGTTACATATTCATTCTTGTGCTGCCGCTGATGCTGCTGGTTTTACTGATCGGTTTTGCAACGTTCCCAAACTTCAAAGAACCGCGCGAACTCAAAATCGACGTTCTTTCCGTCTTCCTGTCCTTGATCGGTGCAGCTTTGACGCTTGCAAGCCTGACGTTTTTCCAAACAGACATTGCTCTGGGATTTGTCATGCTCGTTGTCGGACTTGTCATTTTGACACTGTTCATTAAGCGCCAGCTCAAACTCAAAGACCCGATGCTAAACGTCAGAATCGTTGCCAACCCTGCATTTCGCAGAATGACGCTCGTTGGTATTTTTGCCTTCATGATTTTGCTTGGCACTGAACAAATGGTGCCGATCTTTGCGCAAAATGCCTCGCACGTCAGCTCAACCGTTTCAGGGATGATTCTTCTGCCAGGGGCAATTGCCAATGCGCTTTCGGCCGCCATCGTCGGACGCTTGTACGATCGCTTCGGACCAAAATATCTGATTACGACCGGCGGTATTTTGATGCTTTTGGCCTCGATTCCGTTGGTTTCCCTCAAGCCGACGACCCCGCTTTGGATCGTGACCGTCGCCTATATGGTCCGCATGATCGGCAATGCGCTCGTCTTTTCGCCTGCAATGTCCGAAGCATTTATCGAACTTGATCAAGCAGAAATCAGTCATGCGACTGCTTTGAACAACTCCATCAGACAGGCTTTCGGAGCAACTTCGATTACCTTGCTGATCGTTGTTTCCGGAATTCCGGCTTCATTTATTACCGGGTTCCACGCTGCCATGTGGCTGACCGTTGTCTTTGCGGTTTTGCTTTTAGCAACGTTTGCCCGCTACTGGCAAGGATCAAGCAGAAGGAATTCTTAAACTCTGCATTTTAAAAGGAACAAATTATGAGATCGAGCATTGAAAAATGGTGTTCCGTCTTCAACCGCAAGATCAGAACCGAAATCAACCGACGCTGCAGCAAATACGGCTTGCACGAGGCGAATTTCTTTTACCTGATTATTGTCGACGAACACCCTGGCATCAGCCAGAATTACCTGATTCAGACGATTCAGCGCGAGCAAAGCATCGTTACTAAACACATCAATCACCTTGTGGCCGACGGTTGGCTGAGAAAAGACGTCGCAAAAAACGACCGGCGTAAAAACGAACTGTTTTTGACACAAAAAGGTCGAGACGTTATTCCCGTACTCGACCATATTATGGAAGACATCAGCCATGAAAGCGTTGCTGGCCTGACTGACAATGAAGCTAAGATGTTGGAGAACCTGTTGGAAAAGGCGGCCAAAACATATGACGTGTAAGTTCAAGATGCCGGGAAATCCCCGCTTGGACTAAATAAAAAGCCGAACAGAGGCAGTCGAGTTGCGACTGACTTTGTTCGGCTTTTCGTTTAAACCAAGATAGAAAAGAGACTTTTTTCTCAGCCTCCGTTGTTAAAAATTATTCTTTCTTGTTATCTAAATTGAAACGACGATCAAGCATGACCAAGCCGCAGATTGATAAAATTCCAACAATAACTGCACCCAAGAAACACAAATTTGAACTGAAATCGCCCGTTTGCGGCAGAAGTCCAAAATTCTTTTTGCTTTCGCTTGGTTGAGCAGCTTTTTGCTTGACGGCAAATTTAGCTGGAGTGATAACTTCTGTCTGACGCGGCTGATCTTTTTGTCGATCCACCTGAAATTTTCTCACGTTCCGATCGTTATTTGACCCGGCTGCAACCTTTTCTTGTTGCGGGTTTTTATTTTCACCGTTGGCGTTGCTTTCCGCAGAATTATCGGCCACGTAGCTGACCACGCCATCCTTGAACGGATCTTCAGGCGAAGACAAACGGTAGCCGTCGCATTTGTTTGCGCTGACCTGTTGAAGGCTGCCATTGCTGCATTCGACAGTATATCCTTCGATATAAGGAACGATCTGATTCTGGGCGGCTATCTTGGTCGAATCTGACGGATCGTTTTGGTATGCAATGTCTTGCTCCGGCTTTCCGGGAACGGAAATCTTCCACGATCCCAGACGCTTATAAACATAGTTGATTGTCCGAGTCTGGTTGCCGAAGTAATTTTCAAGCGGAATCGTCATCCCGCCCACAAAACTGAGATGGGCAGTTCCGTGGCCGAACGGCTCAAGCATCATCGAGTTGCCGATTTTTGCTCCGCCGTAATAGACGTCGGCAATTGCCGTACCGGAATCGTCCATTTGCGTATATTTGATCGTTGCACCGATGCCGCCATGATACTTGATTGTCCGCACCGTTCCGGGAACGTTGCTTTCATTCATTCGATCATCTGCATTCGATGGTGTTTCCGTCAACAGATATCCAGGAAAAACTCGACGCTTGGTTTGGTAAATCATTCCGGTCATGACGTTGTGTCCGATAGACGGGGCAATCCTTTTGCCGTTGCTATCAAGGTAATTGATCGTCTGGTTGATCAACCGCGGCGTCGGTTCGGATATTTCCCGGGAAATAATCTGCGAATCTGAATCTTTGTAATGCTGCAAGACAACATTCGTATCGCCTTCGACCATCACGTCAAAGCTGTCTCCGTCATGGTAGTAGTGCAACTTAAACGGACGATTGCTTTGATCTACGTGCCTTAGTGCTTTATTGCTGTTCGGAGCAAGTTTGAAATTATTCGTTACTCCGTTTGGCATAAACTCCCAAACGCTGATCGTCTGGTCACCATCGCGCCCGATTGCGGCAACGACTCTCGTCGGCCCCTTTGCGTTCAAGATGTCCGCATCAAAGAAAGCATATCGATTTGCACCAACAAAACTTGAATATTGCATATAGTTTTTAGGATTGCAGATCGTGTAGTTTTCATCTGCATGAACCCTGTTGACATAAATTGCAAATACTCCAAGTATTATGGAAATAATCGTAACAATACCATATTTCAATCCCTTTTGAAATTCGTCCTTCATAATTTATCCCCCTAAGTAATACTAAGATTAACTATAGCACAAAATTGAAAAATAGTGTGCATTTTTAATGCTCTGCCCCTAATTCATCAGACAGGAGGGCAAAGCTTATTTTTCCACAATTTTTCTGCGTTTACGGACACATCGATAAAAATGGAGCCTCTGTCTGTAAATGGCCTGCTTAAAAAATGGCGATTATGGACAAAATGGTCAAAAATGGCCGCTTGTCCGTAAGATTCCAGACGTTTGAGCCCCGGTTTTACGGACAAATCATTGGAAAAAGCCGGTTTGTCCGTAAATTTGCGCGAAATCTTGGATAAATCAGTTGAGCAGTACTGCTTCTTGAAAAAGTAGTTTTTATGCATTTAAAATTAAAAAGCCGAACGAAGTCAGTCGCAACTCGACCGCCTCTGTTCGGCATTTCATTTAATTCAAGTAAGAAACGGGACTTTTCTCCGGCATTCTCACTATTTATTGATCTGCAAATTTTGAAACGAGTTCTTGCTGAACTTCATAAAGTTTTGGCGTGATGAACACCGGATATTCATCCGCATTGAGCAGGCGCTTCGTTGAATGCGGAAGCAAATCGAGCTGAGATTTGCTGAACTTTTGGATCTCAAAGACGTTTGGAAGATCGATTTTGACTTCAGTCCCGTCCATAGCTTCTTTTTGAAGAGGAACCGCCGTAAAGTTTGCAAGATGACCCTTTTGTTTCGTTGCCAACGGATCAGCCTTGAAAGCCGTGAGTTCGGACGGAAGATCCTCGTCACGAAGCGTGATAATATCGGCAAAGGCTTTGCCTGATTTGTTGTCGATCAAGCGATATGTCTGCTTGATGCCAGGAAGCGTCAACTTGCCCTTGCTTTCCGAAACTTTGATCTTCGGAATGAGCTTGTCGCCTTTGATAACGGCAGAAAGCTTGTAAACACCGCTCAAAACAGGCGAAGACGAGCTTGTGATCATCTTTTCGCCGACGCCGAAATTGTCGATCGGAGCACCTTGTTCGAGCAGGGACTGGATGATGTTTTCGTCAAGCGCATTTGAAATCGTGATTTTGGCATTCGGGAAGCCTGCTTCGTCCATCATTTCACGGGCTGCTTCAGCAAGTTTTGTTACGTCGCCTGAATCAATCCGGATACCGAAATTGCCGTGTCCTTCCGCCTTCAATTCGTTGAAAATCTTAATGGCATTCGGAACGCCTGATTCGAGCACGTCATACGTATCAGCCAAAAGCGAGCAGTTGTCAGGATAAATGTCTGCCCAGGCTCTGAATGCGTCGTATTCGCTGTCGAAAGCTTCGATCCAACTGTGCGCCATCGTTCCTGCAGCCGGAATTCCGAATTTTTTGGCCGCAAGCAGGTTGGAAGTGGAACTTGCGCCGCCGATTACGGCTGCCCTTGCACCGTAAGTAGCACTTGAAGGACCTTGGGCACGACGAGCACCGAATTCCATGACGCCGCGCCCTTTGGCTGCAGCCGTGATTCGACGCGCCTTTGTTGCAATCAGAGTTTCGTGATTGATGATGCTCAAAAGAAGCGTTTCAAACAGCTGTGCCTGAATCAGCGGTCCTTGAATCGTCATTACGGGTTCGCGCGGGAAAATCGGAGTGCCTTCCGGAACGGCCCAGACGCGGCAACTGAATTTGAAATCAGCCAAATATTCGATAAAATCATCTGAAAAAAGGTTTAACCCCTTCAAATACTCGATGTCTTCTTTTTCAAAGTGGAAGTTCTTGAGCTCCTCGACTGCTTGCTCAAGCCCTGCCAACACTACAAAACTTCCATCGTCGGGCATCTTGCGAAAGAAGATGTCAAAAACGCCTTCTTCTTCGCCTAACTTCTCCTTAAAACCGTTTGCCATCGTCAGTTCGTACAAATCGGTCACTAATGCCCAATTGTCTGCATCCATGAGATTTCCTCCTATTTAAGTCGCAACCACCTTTATTCTCCAATAAAGTAGATACCACTTTTATATTGAACCTATCTTACACTAATTTACTTTGTTTTGCAACTTTCATCATCTTCGACTGATTTTAAAGCGTAAATCTTGGCTGGTCGTCCTGGGCGTTTTTGGACGGTTTCCGTCCCGATTTCCTTTAACAGATGCATATGCGTTTTTCTGAAGTTGGAATTGTCGATTGCGTCGACTTTTTTCATCAAAAACGGTGCATAAACGCAGCGAGCCTCGCGCATCGTAAACGTCGATCCCAAAACCAGCAAGACGTTTGGTCGGTAGTTGAGCTTATTGCGAATTCTTTCGCAAGCCACTTTGAAGATCCAGTCGTAATCAAATGCGAGGTGCGTTTTGGGATCGTACTCTGCATTTTCATAATACTTCGCCTGACTCGTCGCTTCGCTTGCTTTAAAATGCAGTGCTCCGTTCCGCACCACATAGTGACCGTCTTCTGCGGAGAACGCAAACCAGCGCGCATCGGTTGCTCCGTATCCGGCTTTGAGCGGTGGCATTTCAGGAAGAAACGTCATGTACGCCAAAGACAGGATTCGGTCGCGCCCCCGGCCGGAACGCATCGGATTCGTGAAAGTCGCCAACTGTTCGGTATGGATCGCAGACAGATTCAGTCCGATTTTTTCGCGAACCAGCCTAAGCGCTGCCGCATCCGCGCTTTCTTCCGTTCTCAAATATGTTTCGGGCATTGCCCATGCCCCTTTTTCGGGCTCATTTGCACGCTTAACGAGCAGCATGTTGACTTGACTTGTTTCCCGGTCAAAACTCCAAATAACATTAACGATGTTGATATATGGTCGTTCCAACAATTCCGTCTGTTCGCTCATGATATTCTCCCTTTCGATTGATACCTACTTATAATTATATCTTAAATTAAGAGTCATGTGTACTCAAAGCAACACCAATGGATTATAATATAGGTAAATATTTTTTAAGAAAGGCGGAATTTATAATATGCTGCATATGATTCCTGACAACATGGAACAGGTCGAAGAAAAACTCGCTTGGATGAAGCAAAACGGCTACGAACAAACCACCAAACAAGACGTCATCAACGATATGACCAGGGACGGCGTGCAAGACATGCTGGATACGGCGCTTGAAGGGCCTTATTGGACGGCACGCTGGGAAGAAGCAGGCCAATTGCTTAAAGTTTGCGGACCTGTCGGCGACGTTATCGGAACTTTAAAACCTCGTGATGAGTACGATGATTTTGAAAGCGACCTTGAAAACAATGCCATCCTCTTTTGGCGCAATCTTGCAACGCAAACGCAAAAACTCATCGGTCATGACTAAAAATGAGAAGAATATGCGGCCATTAATCATTGTCTAGTCAATTGATGATAAGTTAAAATGCATTCTTTACAATCAAGTACACGCTTACATTATTGATATAGATATCTTTCTAGATTAGAAATACTCTTTTCTGCTTGCAACTACTTGAAATTGTGATAAAATGTTAGTAATTTTTACAGAAAGAAGAATTACTAACAATGGTTAAAATTAAACGTGCTCCAGTTGCTGGTTTGAACTTGCTCGAAGGCGAAATTGTCAAAAAAGATCTCAAAATTTCTGGCATGAGCTTTAAAAACGTACCAGTTATTCCTGAAGTAAAAAACGATGATACTAGCTATCACGTTTCTGAACCTGTCTACAAGCGTCTTTATACGTTGCTTCGCAGTCGTTGTTCCAAAGTTGTTGATTTTGACGATTTTTCATACTAATACGAATATCAAACATAAGACAAAGAGGCCGAAAAAGGTGCCTCAAATTGAAAACCCGGATGATTTGCAGTCAATTGCAAACCATCCGGGTTTTTTCGTATATATGACAATCTTTGTATATAATGGAAACAACCAAAAAGAGTCTGTCAGTAAATTGAATGGGAGCTTGCTGCGCTAATTGAGCAGACGCTGCATTTTGTAAAAAAGTCTCACGCTTTAAATTAAGAAAAAACTGAATTTTTTCCAAAACTCTTTTTGCTTTTCAAATGTGAATCAGACTTCGATACCGTCAATCGAAAAGCGAATCTCCGGAAATTCTTTTTGACCGTCTTTTCCCTCCATAAATGCCAAGGCTTCGCGTCTGATTTGCGACAAGTCAACGCCTTGCTGCTTGGCAGCAAACATGCACCCGCAGTAGCATTGACGATAGACGTCATATTCCTTGCACATTTCAACGGAACGAAGGTAGCCGTTTCCTTTCTTGAAATCGCTTGGCAGATAATGCACGTCGTAAAACTGCTGAACCTCGATTCCAACGGAATTGATTACTTGAGAGTTCTTGTGCGGGCTGATCGTCAGCGTGCTGCCAAAGTAGTCAAACCCAAGTTCCACGGCCTTTTTTGCAACCGTATCAAGTCGATAGTCAAAACAGGCACGACACCTTTTGCCGCCTTCAGGTTCTTTTTCAAGACCTCTTACGGCTTCAAAGTATTCCTGCGGCCGGTATGGTGCGGCAATAAATTGAACGTGATTGCCTGTTTTTTCGTTGAAATCGTGAATAAATTTCTGTTGGACGTATTCTCTTCGTTGATATTCGGCACGAGGATGAATGTTAGAGTTGGCATAGTAGATGGTTACTTCAGCAAATTCAGTCATGCGCTCCAACGTCGTAGTGCTGCACGGAGCACAGCAGGCATGGAGCAGAATCTTCGGCCGAATCCCAGCTGTTTGCCAATTCTGAACCATTTTCATCATGACCTTGTCATAATTGATTTTTTGGTTCAGATTCATTTTCTCAAGTATTTCCTTAAGATCAATCAATTCAAATTCTTCCTTTCATCGTTTTTGGACTGGATGCAATTATCTTTATCAAAAAAGCTCAGGTTTGCAACTTGAAGAATCGGCTGTCCCCCCCCCGATCACGATCGGGGTCTTCGTTAAGATTACCGCCATCAATTATAGTGAAAAATCAGCTTTCATGCAAATGTTCCACGTGGAACAATAAACGAATGTTTCACGTGAAACATTATCCGTTCTTGTCCGAAACACATCTGAATAATATAATGTCTTACAGGAGGAAATCATATGAAAAAAAATATACCGCTGCTTGTTTTCGGGCTCTTCATCTTAATTGCGCTGGCTTTTGTGCTGTGCACGCTGACCGTTTGGGCTTTCATGTCGAATCAAGGCAAAACTCTTCGCCTCATTTTGATGTTGGGAGCATTCTTTTCATGCAGTGCATCAATTACCGTTTTAACAATTTTGATTACGCACTGGATTTCACGACTGAAAAAAAATCAAAAATAAAAAGGCTCCGGTTCTCCGGAGCCTTAAGCTTCATCATCTCAAATGACGCAGCCATCCTATAAACACATCTAATGGACGCCCCATCGTAAGCGCCTTTTCCAAATCGCTCGCAATCGTTGGTTTCTTGCGTCGCTTATTTACCGCATACGACTGAATACGTCCGAAAAGCTCATCTGAATCGAGCTCTTCTTCAAGCAGTCTTTCGCGAACCCATGCGCAAATCGCAACAAACTCCCGATCTTTTGAAAATTTTTCATTTCTGAGACGTTCATCAATCAAACTGATGACGTCTCTGGTACGATCTTTTGTAATCACTTTGATCACCTGCCTAGCAAAACCGAATCCGGCAACCATCTAGGGTAATTGTAATCCATTTCTGTAAACGGTGTCAAACTTTTTGGACAGATCAAAGAAAACGTTTCAACAAACACCAGTCAATTGCTAAGGAGCGGTCATCATCCACTGATTCAATCCATTCGCTAGTCCCCTTCGTGATTGCAATCTTCTAAAATCAGCTGATTTTAGAAGAATCCTTCAAGCTGCATAATTCAAAAAAGTATTCGTCCAAAATAAAGCCATGCTTTACCCTGAAAGCTAAAAACCTCAGGCAGACGCTTCAGTAATCTGCCTGAGGAACGTGATTTAACGGGAGTCGAAAAGAGGGAGTAACCGGGACAGCTTCTAACATGCTTTGGCGAATCACGGATGAAAAACTGTGCAAATCGAAGAACAGCACCTCGAAATCAGCACTGCATCCAGAATAATTCGCACGCTGCCATAAGGAATCAACAAGCTCTGACCTCTTTTCGCATCATTGGAAAACAATATCTTGATTCGTCTGAATCTCAAAGCTAACATTCCCTACTCTTTGATTGTAAACGCTTTCTTTGTAAAATGCAAGCTCTTCGCCTTGACTGATGACGTTCGATTCAATCAAAAAAGTCCCGTTTCTTACTTGAATTAAATGAAATGCCAAACGAATGCAGTTAGTTTGCGACTGCTTTTGTTCGGCATTTTTTAAATACGGTGCTGCTTAACCGATTCAGCCAAAATTTCATCCAGCTTTACGGACAAAGTGCCATTTTTCGCTGATTTGTCCGTAAACGACAGTGATTCTGCCAAATAAAGCACATGATAAATCAGCGCACTAATAATTTGCCGCCTGCCTCTTTCAGGTCATTTCCATCATTGCAGGCGCTTGTCACGTATACGCAAAAAAACCGGATCAGCTTTGCGATTGATTGCAAGCCATCCGGTTTTTCAATTTAAAGCATAGTGTTTTCTCAGCCTTTTTTCAGCTAATGATGATTTTTAACAATCCAAATTTTTTCGTTATCCTGAGCAATGAAACTCTTTTGCTTCTTCTTTGGATACAGTGCTGCATTTTCCTGTCGGAGCTTCTTAATTCCGGCACGGACGCTCAGATGGTCATTTTTAATGCAATAGACGTTTCCTGGAAGATTTGTGAACCTGACTCTCCCCCGTTCATCCGATTGGACGATGAACTCTTTTTGGTTGCGATACAGCTTGCGCCTGCCGTTTCTGGCAAAAAGCCGGAAAGCTTCGCCAACGACAGGTTTTCCGTCCGCATCGACAACGATGAAATCAAGGTTGA
Source organism: Ligilactobacillus ruminis ATCC 27782 (assembly GCF_000224985.1). Classification (NCBI taxonomy): domain Bacteria; kingdom Bacillati; phylum Bacillota; class Bacilli; order Lactobacillales; family Lactobacillaceae; genus Ligilactobacillus; species Ligilactobacillus ruminis. The sequence goes on along the minus strand of NC_015975.1, from coordinate 74,488 downwards.
TCTCGCGCTTTTTAAGCAAGCCGCCGTGGATAATTCTGTACAAAATATAAAATACAGAAAAAATCGCCATGACGCATCCTAGCATAACGGCCGCTTGAATCAGGTTGTTCATTAGGGATGCACCTTCGACTTCACGTGCAATCTTCTTCGTATATGGAACTCGATACCCAGTCACAAGCATTCGATGAGAATTGATCATGTACGGTGTGCACGTCATCAGTGTCGCCAAATCCTTGTCCTTGACCGGAAGAAGCGATTTGACTTTATTTGGCTTGATGACCTTGATGTTGTAAACCTTGTAGGCCATATTCTTTCCATAAACGCTGATTACGAACAAATCGCCCTTCTTGACCTTGTCAAGGTCCGTAAACAGCTTGCGTTCAGGCAGACCACGATGGGCAGCAATAACTGTTCGCTTTCCTTTTCCGCCGGTCGGAAACGATGACCCTTGCAAAACGGCCGCGCCATAATTGAGCGTGTCGGCCGTCGTCAGATTAAATAACGGTACGTTAACGTTGATTTTCGGAATTACGACCCGACCCAGCAAATGCTTGCGCAACTTCTCGGCATTCATGTTGTCTGTCCCGCGAAACGGGTCTTTGGCAGCTTTTTTAGCAGCACGTTCATTTTCTGCTCTGAGCTTTGCAAGTTCTTTCGCATTTCTTTTGGCATCAAGTTTCTGGGCTTCTTCAATACGTTGATTATCAATAAAATTATTTATCGATTCAACGTAGAAAGGGTATAGCATAATCAACAATCCTGCCAAAAAGACAATCATCAGCAAAACTTGAATCCAAAAACCATTTTTCGATTTCTTCTTTTTTTCAGCCATTCTTTTTCCTTTTGATACTCAATTGACATTACGTTCAGTTTAACAGAAAAAGGGATCGGAAAATTCATTCCCGACCCCCAAAAATTGGTATATGAATAATGAGCTATTTAGTTGTGATGAATAGAATCACGAATCAGATGTTTTCACGACGGTTGCGGCGTGCAATCATAGTACCTGCAGCACCAGCCATTACAACGACACCTGCAACGATGAAGAGAACGATACCCATGCCGCCTGTTGATGGAAGGAAGCCGCCCTTCTTCGTGTTGGAAATCTTTTGACCGTCAGCTGCTTGAACCGTCTTGTAGCTGTCCTTTGCAACCGTGAACAAAACTGGATCCTTAAGCAAGTCGTAGCCTGTAGGAGCTTTAACTTCTTTTACGGCATATGATTCGCCGGCTTCAAGCGACTCAGAATACTTCAAACCTGCAAATTCAAATTGACCGTTTTCGCCAGTTGTCTTCGTAACAACGTTTGTGTTGTTCGTATCAAATGTGTAGCCATCTTTTTCATTGCCGTGAGCATACTTGACAACTTGACCGTTCTTAACGATAACAAGTTGGAATTGTGCACCTGCAAGCGTCTTTGATTGGTTAGAACCATCAACCTTGACGAACTTCTTGCCGCCTGTGAAGACTTCTTCTGACTTGACTTCGTGGTGTGCTTCGTTGTCAACCTTGGCAGTAGCCTTGTTAGGAATACCAGTGTCAATCAATGTAAGATCTTCAATGCTGAGATGACCCTTAACAGTTGTCTTGAGCGTCTTGCCGGCAAATGCAGCAAGATCTGCAGCAGGAATCGTGATCGTGAAGCCGTTGTCGGCATTCTTCTTAACAGTATACTTGTTGCTTGCAAGACCTTCGATTTGAATCGTATCAGCATCCATGATCAGGCCCTTGCTTGGGTTATCAGTAATCGTGTAGACTTTCTTGTTAGCAATATTCCAAGGAACAACCGTTTCGATAGTGTAGTTGATCTTTTCGCCGGCAGTGAAGTCGTGGTGTGAGCGATTGTCATTCAAAGTCTTCTTGTCTGATTGCTTAACGTTCTTTGGATAGATGTTGATTGACTTTTGAACAGTCTTTCCGTCTGCTCCGTAAATCGGCATTGCCAAAACGAACGGTTCTGCTTTTTGAGTAATGTTTGCAGGAGCATCTGTTTCAGCAAAGAGGTATGCCTTGTAGTTTCCGTTTGCGTCTCTCAACGGAAGGTTTGCAAATGATGCAAGACCACCGTTGGCAGTTGTCTGTTTGCCAACAACCGTTGCCGTCTTTTGAAGCGCATCAGCCTTCTTTGCAACTGCAGCACTCGCCGTCTTGGCTGCATCGGCAGGACTTTCATTCTTATCGCCGGTTGCCGTCTTGTATTCATTTGCATATTCGCTTGTTACATCGTATGCCGTAAATTCAACGCCATCAAGTGCTTCGGCATTGTTCTTGGTCAACCATGCATTGATTTCGTCTTGTGACTTGCTGTTGTCAATCTTGTCAGAAGGCAAAGACTTGTCAAATACGTATTTGTGCAACGTAACGGTTGCCGTTTCCGTTGACGTTTCTGCAGCCTGTGCGGTCTTGACGCCAACAGCACCCTGCAATGCCAACGGCAATGCAAGTAACAATATTGCTAATGCATTTCTCAATTTCCTATGATTCTTCATTTTTAATGCTCCTCTTTATAATTTCTTCTCTTTGCGCTTACTAAAACAACTAAACATATTATTCCTATGCCGAGCAATGCCATAATCGATTTTGATTCACCAGTTTGCGGCAACATCCCCCATAACCCTTTTTTCTTGACACTTTTCGGTGTCGTTGGCTTGCCTGGAGTATTTGTCTTGCCGGAGTTGCTTGGCGGATTCTCAATACTGTAATTATAAATGCGCGGCTTGGCGGCACTGACTGCCCCATCAGACAGTTTTTGATCATAAAGTCCTTCCAAAGCTGTGCCGTTGACTTTAACGCCGTCAGACATCTTCTTTGGAATATAAACTTCGATCTTGCGTGCTTCATCGGTAATCCTGTATCCTTTGGGTGCCTGAACTTCGCTGAAGTAGTAGGTGCCAGGATCAAGACTCTCACGGTCATACATGACCAAACCTGCCGAGTTGGACGTGAATTTTGCAATTTCATCGTCGCTGAGCGGAGAAGCACTTGCCTTAAAACCGCCATTATTTGTGCAATATAATTTTATTGAACCGTCCAAGCGGTACAAAACAAATTTTGCATCGCTCAACGGTAACTCTCCGCCGGCGTTTTTGCCATATTTGAAGAAATAGGCTGAACGCTGCACGAGCGAAGTTTTACCTTTGATTTGAAACCACATCCGACCTTGATCATCAATTTTGAAGTCATCATTCATCAAAAAGACGAATGGGAGGGTAAAAGTTCCGTTGTCCCCTGCATTTTCAATGACTCCGTTCTCATCGGTCTGAACGATCAGGTACGCATCGCACCTGGGAACGATAAAATCGATCGAAGAATTTGCCTTGTTTCCGGTCTGTCGACTGAGAGGCTTCAAGCTATGCTTTTCAATGAAGTTCTTAGCATAACTCTGACCTACGAGCGGGAATTTTGCGGTAAATTCCTTTGGATCATCAGCTTCATTAAACTGATCCGAAATATCATATATTTCGAACGTCGGCGCTCTCAGTTTGGTAACATCTGTTCCTGAAGGAAGATTGAGTCCCAAACTGATATGGATGTGAATATTTTTTGAGTGATACCCGTTGTCGAATCAGCTGATGCTTGCCCGGATCCTGCGAATACAGCAGTCATAAAGGCAACGATCATGAACAATAATTTTAATACTCTCTTCATGATCACACCCCCTTTGAACTGCGAATCCGTCGCCAGATGAGCACCTCAGTCAGGGCACACGCAACAACGATCAGCAGCAATCCCAATGCTTCAAACAACAATCTGCCCGGTCCGCCTGTTTGAGGAAGCATCCCTCCGACAGGATAATTCAAAACCTGAAGCGTTGTCGTTTTTTTCTTCTCAGGATTCATGGCAATGATGCTTGCGTAAGCAGGATTTTTAATCTTGTTGCCGTCAGCATCTGTAATCGTAATCGAAGATTCCTTATCCTTGACGTCGCTCATGTTCTTTTTACTCAAAATGAAATAAATCGGAGTGTCAAGTTTTATATAGCCTGATTGCGTTCTCGTTTCAACGAGCTTGTACCGACCGGTAAGCAAGCCTTTGTAGCTGATTCGTCCGTTAACGCCTGTCGATACGTCTTGAATGTACGGTATCCACTTGTCGTCTGCCAAACGATACAAATCAAAATGAACGTCACGCATGACCTTCTTATCGATGGCATCGCGTTTCAAAATATCGAAGTCGACATTATATCCAGTAATCGTAGCATCACCGGAAGTATGCGTCACTTCCTTATCTTTATCAACCTTCGTATAAATAACCCTGTTGTCCAACCCCTCGATTGATGCGGTATTGGCTACGCGATCCTTTCCTGAAGTCAAAATCTTTGTCTGATATTTGATTCTGTAAGGCCGACTGATATAGTTGGCCTTTTCGCCAGGATTATTCTTTTGGTCATCATTGAACGTGATAATCATCTGTTGAGTGACTCTTCCGTCGGAAGTAGTATACGGAACAATTTTCGCATTGTATGCCGACTTCGGAAGCGGTTTGCTCGAAAGCTTGTCATGCCACTGATCTAATCCTTCATATCGATATACTTCAATCGAGTCTTCAACGAAAATCTGCTTCCCATCAAGAGTATCCTTGATGGCACCGTTAGGATAGGTGACATACGCCTTGTTGGCGTCGATCGTCCAGTTCACGAGACTGTTGTCATCATTGTCGACCACGCCATCTTTTTCAAGTGTTTTCTGCCAATGCCAATAATCGCTTGTAGCACTGCCTTTCTTGTCATTTCCTTGATACAAATCAGCGTAATCAATATAGTGATTCTTATTGCTGGTGTATCCGACCGGTCCAAGTTTTACGCCATACGAAATACAGTATTGGTGGTCCGTATCAGGCAAATGGATAATCAGAAGCTTTGCAGGCGACGTATAGGTCTTTCCGTCCTGATTGTACGTTGTCGTCGTTTCCTGAATCTCTCGTCTGACTTGACTCGTAACATCCTTGTTGTCAGTCAGGTCTTTAACCTTGATTGTTGATGCCATCAGAGTCTGGTCACCAGTAATCGTATCCTTGACCACATAGTTGCTCATCGGAAGCTTTTCTGCATTGACGTAGACATCCCAATGCAAGAGACCGTCTGTTCTGTGGACCCCAGAATTGCTCTTTCCAATCCCGATGTTTTTAGAAACTCCGCCGTCAGCAGGAACACTGTCTCTCGTTTGCTCATTGCCAAACTGTGCCCAGTTCCCTGATTCTTGAGAAGAATCGCGTGTCGTCTGATACCTTGCTTCATAAAGCGCAGCCGGTGCTTCGCCTTTAAACGTAATCTTGAAGCCTTTGTATCCGCCTTCGCCTGATTTATTGTCTTCTTTAATCGTATATTCGCCAGGGTCAACCAAAATATTCGTATTCCAGTCTCCAGGTCCGCTGCTTCGATAGACCTTGACGGTATTCAGTCCGCCCACCAGGTTAAGCTGATTGCCGCGATTGGTATAAAAGTGATCTGTCAAAGTCAGATTCTTGAACGCCTTAAAAGCATTGTTGCTTGCCGCTTTATAGAATTTTACGGACCAGTCGATCGTATTTTCGGTAACGTTCCTGTGCTCCTTGTAAACATGCTCTTTTACTTGATCGTACCAGATGCTGCTTTCGCCTTCATTGTCATGTCCGTCTTTGACGTGATTCCTGATTTGAGCGCCTTGCCATAACCAATCCGGCAAAATCGATCTGTAGCGAATCACATACCCTTTGCCGTCTGAATTATTAATCTTGATCGTTGCAACTTTACAATCAGATTTGGCTGAATACACAATGGAATATTCGCTGCTTGAAAGCTTGCGACCAATATTGATGTTGTTCTTATTGTTATTGAACGGATTTCCGTCAATTGATGAAGCCTCATAGATTTCAAAACTGTTCTTATCAAACGTTCCACTGTACAAACTGTCCAACAAGATCGTGCTGTCGCCGAACTTGTGACCGACAAGGTTGTAGTAGATCGTCCAATCAACTCTGTTGCTGTCTTTTTGGACGCCATTTTTAACAATCGTGCCACCCTTGTTCCACCAATTTGCCCAAAGTTCCTTGGACGCATCGGCCAGATGTTTGTCGCCATCATATGAGGAAACCTTATTGCCAACCTTCGTTGCCTCACGATTACCGGAATAATTCGTAATATCCGTTTCATATTCTACACGATATGCGCCCTTGATTTTGTGCTTAAAATGAAGCTCATAACTCATGCCATCGGCAGACTTGACGATTTCATATTCTTGCGGATTAACTTTTTCCTTGCTGTTTTCGATGACTCCGCCATAAGAATCAAGTCGAACGGAATAAACATCGAAACTGTTATAGTCGATTTTATGTTCAGAACATTGACCGTCAGCACGATACAAATTGTCTTTCAAAACAGGATTCTCAATATCGTTTAGCCCTTTGTTGAAATCAATCGTCCAATGTGCTCGCTTCGGCTGCCAGCCGTTCCCGAGAAACCAGCCGTTTTTTGTCACGTCCCCGAATTTTTCATCCGTATGCTGCTTGATTTCAACATTGTAAGTCGTACTGTCTTTCAACGGAATTTTGATCTCCTGACGATTTTCTTTGGAAAAGCTTTCAATATCCAAAGACGACTCGAGGTGTATTGTCCCTTTGCGTCCCTGAATCTTTTTAATGTTATCGTTAAAAGTCATGACCAACGGATACCCGTTGTTTTCATTGTCAAACGTGCCGGACATCTGCCATGTCCCAAATCCCGTTCCGTCTTCATTCTTGAGCTTGCCATCACAGGAATTATATGCCTTGAAAGCCCTTGGAACATAAATCGTATATGTGTCGCCCGGATTGATGTCCGTATTATCAGAAAAACTGAAATTATAATCAACCGATATCTTGTCGCCGTCCCTTAATATGTATACATCATTATTCTTAAGTTCCTCTGATGTCGAATCTTTATGACTGACCATAATTTTTACGCTGTCAATAAAACTGACGGTATTGTTTTGATTCAACTCAACCGCAGCATTTGCCTTTTCGCCGTCGAACTTCCCCATGGCAAAAACAATCGCAAATACCGTGGCCATCGCCCCCAAAAGCCAGAGCAGCTTTTTAAATGTTTTATTTCTTTCCATATCAGTTGCTCTCCATTCTTATCTATCACTAACCAACAAATACTTCAAACATAACGTCTGAAAGATACCGTCATCAGACAACCTCTCTTCGCCAAACAACCGTATCTGCCCCAAAAAGAAAATCCATCTCTCCACTAAAGATTGAATCGTCCATAATAAATGATGTATACCAATAAACGTTTCAGGAACTCGTTCAAGTTTCCAAAACAACCGTTGCAAACTACAAATTGAATTCTTCTTAAAAATTCAAACATAATTCACAAATCTTTCACCTTGAATTATAGCACAGCAAAAATCGTTTTCCAACAAATAAATTATAGAAAAATTCATTTTTGTTCACAAAAATAGCACATTTGTTAAAACACACTATTTATTTTCTTCTAATCGCCAACTTTTTGTCAAAAATGACAAAAATAACTATTACAGTAATGTGCTTATTTTTATTTTATTTCATATTAAATTAAAGCAGATGCTTTTTTTTAAATGAGTCTGCAATGGACTATATGCAGCATTACAAAAAAACGTATTCGATTACAGCTTTAATATAATGCTGGCGTTTGCTTTTTATCTTGAACGGATTTTAATAATGTTGTTCTTGTAATATAGCAGAAGAACAATTCACATTTATTTCATTTTTTACGATATTTTCTCATATTTCGGTTATTTCTAAACTTATTTTAATCTTGATAAAAAATGCCACTTTTCGTATTAATTTAAATAAATGAACTATACCACTTATCAAGGACTTGATTAAAAAATTTCAGAACATCTTAAACGCACACCAGCTAAATTCCTTATAATCCTCAATAGTGTTGCTCAAATTTTATTCTGATTTTTCATAAATTCATCACAGTCCAACTTATCAGATGCCATTCCAATTCGTGATTTTGAAATTATTTTCATTCTTAATTTGCCTCCTTAAACCTTTGATATTCAAAGATTTGTGCAATGGTCTCAGATTTTATTTGAAAAAAATAAAATATTTCTATTGCATTTTTAATAAACCTTGATATAATGAAGTCATTCAATGCAAAGCAATCATGCAAGTCTTGGAAATAAGTCAAAGGAGGTCGGATGTCATGAAGCAATGCAAGGTGAATAACGTAGCGTCATCTCGAATTATTAGCCTAGTCATCTCCTTGTGTGGTTTCGTGCCATCTGATGTCTCGGCTTAGTTAGAGTGCAAGAATTTCAGATCCGGCACATGCACCAAGGCGGCGCTGGATCCTTATACCCGAATTGGACCCCGATGCCGGCTTAGTGCCAGTATCGGTTTTTTTATCATTCAGATTGAATGATTGCTTCCCGCTGCGAAAGCCATTTTGAGGAGGAGTTACTTATGACAGATACAAAAACAGTAGATCTTGATTGGAACAACTTAGGCTTCGCCTATATGGATCTACCATACCGCTACCGCGCATATTGGAAGGACGGAGAATGGCACAAGGCTGGCCTGGTTGAAGATTCATCCATTACGATTAATGAAGGTTCTCCTATCATCCATTACGGTCAAGGATGTTTCGAAGGCATGAAAGCATACCGTTGCAAGGACGGCAGCGTCAATCTTTTCCGTCCGGATCAAAATGCGGCTCGAATGCAACGCAGCTGTCAGCGTCTTTTGATGCCGGAAGTTCCGACGGAGATGTTCGTTGATGCTTTAAAGCAAGTCGTTCGTGCCAATCAGGCATACATTCCGCCATATGGCACCGGCGGTACTCTTTACCTTCGTCCGTACATGATCGGCGTTGGTGAAAACATCGGTGTTCACCCAGCAACGGAATACATCTTCTCCGTATTTGCAATGCCTGTCGGCAACTACTTCAAGGGCGGCCTGACACCGACGAATTTCCTTGCTGCTGATTATGACCGTGCCGCACATAAAGGTACTGGTCAATCCAAAGTCGGCGGCAACTATGCAGCCAGCCTTCTTCCTGGCGATATTGCACACAAGCGCGGCTTCTCAGACTGCATTTACCTTGATCCGATTGAACATAAAAAGATTGAAGAAGTTGGTTCGGCTAACTTCTTCGGCATTACGCGCGACGGTAAATTCGTGACGCCTAAGTCACCATCTATCTTGCCTAGTGTTACTAAATACTCTCTTCTTTACCTTGCTGAACACAATCTTGGCATGGAAACAGAAGAAACTGATATCTACATCGACCAGCTCGATCACCTTGCAGAAGCAGGTGCTTGTGGGACGGCTGCCGTAATTTCACCAATCGGCGGCTTCCAAGTGGGCGACAAGTTCCACGTCTTCTACAGTGAAACAGAAGTTGGTCCCGTAACCAAGAAACTTTACGACGAATTGACGGGTATTCAATTTGGCGATCGTCCGGCTCCTGAAGGCTGGATCGTCAAAGTACCTCTTGACTAGTATCAGAATTTAGTACACGCTCGGGCAGGAATAACATCATAAAGATAATTCTTCCTGCACTGAGTTTTGATAGAGCTCAGTTTGACTGAACTCTATTTTTTAGGCTTTCAGTAAATGTGTAGTTTTTTTAAAAGTTACTTAATAAGGTCTTCATTTTTTATTTGAGAGTTATTGAGAATTATTATAGGGGGTAATTATATGAACGTCGATACATCAACTACGAGTACAAACAAGCCAACAACCAGAGATTACGTTTATCGGGTTTCCGCTGCTGTCGCCAATGCTATTTTAGTTACGCTCGGCATCGGACTCTTATTCCAGACTATCGCACAATTCATTCATTGGCAGCCGCTTTATGATGCAGGAACGATGGGGACGGTTCTGCTCGCGCCTGCACTTGGCGTCGCGGTCGCCTCGCAGCTTGACGTTAATACGCTTGTCATCTTCAGTGCCATGATTTCAGCAACGGTCGGTTCAAACGCAGTACATTTTACGACAAAAGCGGTCAACGGAACTTCTGCCGTCGGCGGCACGCTTCTTCAAGCAGCCGGCAGCCCTTCATTTTCAACCGGACAGCCTGTCAGTGCCGTTGCCGCAGCATTGATTGCTGCACTTGTCGGCAAATATCTGACCGGTAAAACGCCGCTCGACATGGTTTTGGTTCCTTTTGGGGCAACGACCGCCGGAACGATTTCAGGCTTGGGACTTGCTGCCGTTACAACGCCGCTCTTGCTTGATATCAGTCGATTCATTGAGCAATCCATGCACGTCAATCCGATCTTGGGGTCTGTCTGCGTTTCGCTTGCATGGGCATTATTCTTGATGTCGCCGGCTTCTTCAGCAGCTCTTTCGATTGCCTTGACGCTTGATCCGATCAGTTCTGCGGCGGCACTTATCGGAACAACGTCGCAGTTTGTGGCTTTCACTGCAATGTCATGCCGACAAAACAACCTTGGCGCAAACATCGCTCAAAGTCTGGTAACTCCTAAGATTCAATTCCCAAATATCGTGCTTAATCCTTACCTGCTGATTCCATCGCTTGTTTCGGCCGTGGTTTCAGCACCGGTTGCAACCGTCCTTTTCCATTTCCGCTCAAACTACACGCTTGGCGGACTTGGACTCAACTCGCTGATTGCACCTTTGGCATATGCTGCCAAAGGCGTTGGACCATTTGCGGTTTACATGTTTACTGGCGTGGTCTTGCCAGCGGCAATTTCCGTTTTCGTTTACCTGTTCATGAAACGGTCAAACCTGATCGGAGAAAATCAGCTTAAACTTCAGGTTATCTGATTTACGACATAACTCTTTGCTTGCTGAGTCAGCGGGCCTGCCAAAAGCAGTTATCTGATTCAGCAAAACATAATCCTCAATCTCTAAGAGGCCGGAACCATTTTCCGGCCTCTTTTTTGCAAACGCCGTAACGACATATAAATTGAAGCAATCAGCTATGATCAAATCATAAAAACAGGTGCCTTTTTTGCAGATGAACCGCTCAAAAGATGAATGATTGCGGGCAAATATCAATGAATCACATTTTGCCCGTAATCCATGGCACCTTTTAAGATTATGGAATTAAAAACGAATGACAAAAAGGCAGTCGGGCCCTTGTTTGGGTCTCGACTGCCTTTTTTAACTAAAATCAATATTCTTATTCTTTGACGTCTTCTTCTTTTGTACGCGCAACCAACACGTCGCATCTGGCCGAACGAATCACGTATGCCGCAACAGAACCAACGACCAGTCTTTGCAAAAAGTTCTTGCCGGTTGAACCGACAATAATCAAATCATTTTCATATTCGGGTTGGAAATCTTCAACGATAACCAGCTTAGGATTGCCGAAACGCAGGTGAACCCTGATTTGTTCCGGCTTGAGCCCTGCTTCCTGAATTGCTTTTCTGCGCAGTTCAAGCAAATATTCTTCGCTATCGTGTTCGATCTCGTAAATCTGCTCGCCGTCAAGCGCAATTCCTGCTCCGCCATATTCAAGCGAGTTAAGATCCATGACCCTCAGCACGTCCAAATGTGCATCGTTGCGCTTGGCAACTTCGATGGCTTCTTTTAAAGCAACTTCTCCGCCTTTTGATCCGTCAAGCGCAACCAAAATATTTTCATATTCGCATGACATATGAATCACCCTGCCTTTCTTCCTATATATCACTTTATATTTATAATAGCCCTAAACATAAGAATTTGCAAGCCTTTTCACTTTTTCGTCAAATGCAGAATTTTATTGCTGCTTCAATATTTCGAGATGAGCTTTGCGCAATTCATCTACTTTTGTCTGCTCCAAATTGCCAAGATCATAAAGCTTGTCTTCGATCGTTTCCAGAATCTTCATGCGATCTTTGACGTCGGCAACAAAATCATACTTATCGCCATCGATGATCAACAGCGGAGATTCGTCATATTCGTCCATCCAATCGTCATAATGGCTGAGCAGACGATGGTAATAATCAACAAGCGAAGGATCTTTTTCAATCTGTTCGTAATCTCGACCGCGCTTGATGATTCGCTTGATCATCGTTTCGTATGAAACTTTGATCGTAATCATGAGATCCGGCGACTTCTTATGCGCAGCATACGGCAGTTCTTCCATCATGTTGTTCAAAAGACTCTTATAGATGTCATACTCGACCTTGGTCGCATTTCCCATCTCGGTATTCATCTTCATGAAGATTTCGTCTTCATAAATCGACCGATCCAAAATATTGTTGTCGTTTTGCATGGCTTCTTTGATCATCGCAAAGCGACGATTCAAAAAGTATGTTTGTAAAAGGTAGGCATACGGATTCGTCGCATCTTTCTCACCGGCTGCGCGTTTTTTGGCCGCAATTTCGTTGCCCTTGTAAAAAATCGGCAGCACCGGATTATCTTCAACGGGTTCATAATATGCCTTTGTTCCAAGTTCCTTTGACAAGATTTCCGTCAAACTGGATTTTCCGGAACCGATAATTCCTGATAATGTAATCAAAATAGTAGATGCATCCTTTCTGTAGCTTAAATGCAGTGCTCTAGATTTCATAAGCAATCGCACATTGCGCTCTTTCAATCATACACTCATTTCGTTTAAAAATAAAGCACATCTAGTGTTTTGTTTCACAGCATGGCACAAGATATAGAGAACGCAGTCTATCAACCATAAAAAGGGTTGCAAAATATTTTTGCGCAATGATAAACTAACATTAAATTGCAATGTAAGGAGAATTTAAATGAAATCCGTATACTTGGCATCGCCATTTTTCAGCGATAAGCAAAAAGAACGCATCTATCAAGTCAAAGAAGCACTTGTCAAAAATAAGACGATCGATTCGGAAAAAATTTTCATCCCGCACGAACATGAATATCAGGAAGCAGAATTCGGCAGTTTCGAATGGCAAAAAGCAACCTTCCAGCTCGATGTTTCACAAATTTATGCGGCCGACCTCGTTGTTGCAATCGTCGACTATAAAATGGAAGAAACTAAGGAAAACGAACCGGACTCAGGCACCGCCTTCGAAATCGGCTTCGCATACGGCACTCGCACTCCGGTCGCCGTCGTTCAGTTCGATCCGGAAAAAGAAGTCAATCTGATGATCGCCCAGGCTTTGACCGCATACTTCGACGTTTCAAAAGACGGGCTTGAACAATTGGCAACATATGATTTCGACAAAATGATTCCAAAATTCACGAGAAGACCCGTAATTTAAATTTTAGCCAAAAAGACTGGGAAAACTAAAATCCCGGATGATTTGCAATTAACTGCAGATTATCCGGGCTTTTTTATGCAGCGCTGGATGATTTGCGAAAATGCCAGCTTTGCCCGTAACCGAGGTCTTCCTTTTACGGGCAAATCACAGAAATCGACGTCTTGCCCGTAACCGGGGTCTTCCTTTTACGGGCAAAGCTCAGAAATCGACGTTTTGACCGTAACCGGGGTCTTCCTTTTACGGGCAAATCACAGAAATCGACGTCTTGCCCGTAAGCCCCATCTTGATCTTGACGCATGATCAACAGGCGATTCGAAGCACTGCATTTAGCAAAAATGGGTAAAATTTAATGCCGAATGCAATAATTCGTCCAGCACCGCCCAGTGAAAAAATTTTTTCAAAAAAAAGCATTTCACACTTGTGCTATATCACAAATGTGATATAATAAGAAACGTAGAGGTGAGGTCCGATGAGAATCGACATCAAAGCCTACTTGTCCGCCAAGAAATTGACGATCTACAAAGTGGCAAAGAAGTCGGGCTACGGGTACACCACCCTGCATAAGTCATTCAACAAGCGGCAGACCAGCGCAACCTCGCTGAACCTTCGGGACCTGGATGCGTTGGCACAAGCATCGCAGCAATCGATGTGGGAAGTTCTTCGCGAATTGGAAGAAAGCTACTTGTCGGATGATGACTAATTTTATAGCCCGCACTAAGCTCTTGTCAGTCGCCGCCGGTTTTCTGATTTGAGCTTTTTTGTGCGAAAGAGTCACAAAAGAAATGAGGTATGTATTATGGCTAGATTTTCATCAGATCCATTTTCAAGCAGCATGGATGACATTTTCAATCAATTAATGGGCGAAATGAACGGATTTAACTCAGAGAGCAGTCGCTATCTGATCAACGGACGCGAAGTAACGCCTGAAGAATTTCAACAGTATCGTCAGACAGGAAAGCTGCCGCAAAATAACATGAAAACAAAAAATACGGTAAAACAACCCGAAAACGGAATTTTGGCAAAACTTGGTCGAAACTTGACGCAAGAAGCGCGCGATAATAGGCTTGATCCGGTTATCGGACGCAACAAGGAGATTCAAGAAACCGCTGAAATTCTCTCACGCAGAACAAAGAACAACCCCGTCCTTGTCGGAGACGCCGGCGTCGGCAAGACAGCCGTCGTTGAAGGCCTGGCACAAGCCATCGTCCACGGCGACGTGCCGAATGCGATCAAGAACAAGGAAATCATCAGCATCGATATTTCATCTCTTGAAGCCGGTACTCAGTATCGCGGAAGCTTCGAAGAAAACATTCAAAAACTCGTCAAAGAGGTCAAAGATGCCGGCAATGTCATCTTGTTCTTCGATGAGATTCACCAGATTCTAGGTGCCGGATCTTCCGGTGACGGCAACGGTTCGAAGGGACTGGCCGATATTTTGAAACCGGCCCTTTCACGCGGCGAAATCAGCGTCATCGGTGCAACGACGCAAGACGAGTATCGCAATACAATCATGAAAAATGCAGCATTGGCACGGCGTTTCAATGAAGTTCAGGTCAAGGCTCCAAGCGCAGAAGATACGTTCAAGATCCTCCAGGGAATCAGAACTCTGTATGAAAAGCACCATAACGTCGTTTTGCCGGACAGCGTCCTCAAAGCTGCCGTCGACTACTCGATTCAATATATTCCCCAACGCTCCTTGCCTGACAAAGCCATCGATTTGATCGACATGACCGCGGCTCACCTTGCAGCCAAGCATCCCGTGACTGACGTCAAGGCGTTGGAAGAAGAAATCGAAAAAGAACGTCAAAAACAAGATGAGGCCGCAGCCAAAGAAGATTTCAAAACAGCGCAGGAAGCCAAAGACAAAATCAAAGAACTTCAGGCAAAAATCGACAATCAATCAGAATCTCAAAAGGTCGAAGCAACGATCAACGACGTGGCCAAGTCCGTTGAGCGCTTGACGGGCATCCCCGTTTCCAAGATGGGAGCAAGCGACATCGAGCGTCTGAAAGGCATCGGCGATCGCTTAAGAGGCAAAGTCATCGGACAAGATGAAGCCGTCAAAGCCGTTGCCAGAGCCATTCGCCGCAATCGTGCCGGCTTTGATGAAGGAAACAGACCGATTGGCAGTTTCCTGTTCGTCGGACCAACGGGTGTCGGCAAGACCGAACTTGCAAAACAGATTGCGCTTGACATGTTTGGCAAAAAGGATGCGATCATCAGACTCGACATGTCCGAATACTCCGATCGAACCGCAGTTTCAAAGCTGATCGGAACGACCGCTGGCTATGTCGGATATGACGACAACAACAACACGCTGACCGAACGAGTCCGTCGCAACCCATATTCGATCGTCTTGCTTGATGAAATCGAAAAAGCCGATCCGCAGGTAATCACTTTGCTGTTGCAGGTTCTTGACGACGGTCGTCTGACTGACGGTCAGGGAAACACCATCAACTTCAAGAACACGGTCATCATCGCCACGTCAAATGCAGGGTTCGGCAACGAAAGCCTGACAGGAAACGACAAGCAGGACGAAGATATCATGAAACGTCTCGCCCCGTACTTCCGCCCTGAATTTCTCAATCGTTTCAACGCCGTCATTGAATTCTCTCACCTCACGAAGGACAATCTCAAAGACATCGTTGAGCTGATGCTGGATGACGTCAACAAGACCCTTGCCAAGAAAGGCATTGATCTGACCGTATCCGATGAAGCAAAGGACTACCTGATTGAAGAAGGCTACGATGAAGCAATGGGCGCTCGCCCGCTCCGTCGCGTCATCGAACAGCAGATCAGAGACAAGGTTACGGATTTTTACCTCGACAATCTCGACGTCAAGCATCTCGAAGCTGAGATGAACGACGGCGAGCTGGTCATTAAAGAACGCGCATAGAATCGTCAAATAAAAGAGAGCGGGTTACGGTTTCTCCTTGGCTTGAATAAAATGCCGAACAAAGGATGTCTTTGTCCGGCATTTTTTAGTTTGGCTGACTTTTTGTCAAATGCAGTGCTGCGCATCCCCTGCTCAATCGATGCATCAAGACTATCTTATGAGCAATACGTTGATTTCTGAGATCTGACCGTAAAAGCCGGTCATCGATTACGGGCACGCCCACTAAAGCTGAACAAGTCGAACTATGTATATTATATTATCGTATACAGGAATATGTTTTGTTTGGTGTATCGAAGAAAATAAAAGTAACGACATTGTATGTTACGAAAGTGATATACAGTGTCGTTATTTTTATGCTACAATGCGGATATGAATTTAACAAATCGGAATTTATGGAGGAAAATCAAATGGATATTTGGGAAAGAATGTATGAAAAGGCGAAAGAGCAATATCATCCAGAGGAAGTATCTCCCTTTATATATGCGCACAATGTAGTTTGTGCAATAGAAGCTGAAAACGGAGATATCTATACGGGATTTTGCATTGAAAGCTGCTGCGGAGTGATGAATATTTGTGCCGATAGACTTGCCGCACTGAATATGTATGCTAACAGTGGTCAGACAAGAATGAAAAGATTTATAGCGTTCCGTGACAGTGCGCCAAACGGAGGTGGGAGCGGTATGCCTTGTGGTGCTTGTCAGGAATTATTTTATCAATTAAATGAAGCGAACGAAGATATGGAAATCATGGTCAATTATGAAAAAAGAGAAACCGTAACATTAAAAGAACTTATGCCGAATTGGTGGGGAAAGGAACGTTACGCTGAGGCAAAGAGTAATTGACAACTTCCAGTTTATCGCACTGTTTGTGAACTACTCGGCCATAAATGACCGAGCTTCTGGGAACACGAAGTAGTATTCAGGATGTTGCGCTGGTATTCCAGCTACCTGACTTACAGAACTCCGTTATTTTACCAAGGCCAGTCCCTGGCCAATGGCTTTTAACCCTTTGTGCAGGATGTTAACTGCCGCATTAACATCCCGGTCGTGGTGAATGCCGCACTTCGGACACGTCCATTCGCGGACTTCCAGCGGTTTTTTTCCGCTGCTAAAGCCACAGTTCGAACAGGTCTGACTGGTGTAGTCAGGCTTCACTACAACTAATTGTCTGCCGTACCAGGCGCACTTGTATTCCAGCATTGCGCGGAATTGATGCCAAATGGAATTGATGCCAAATTGACCTGGCCATGTGGTGATTCTTCTGCAGATTCTTGGTTTTCAAATCTTCGATTACAATCACGTCATAGTTCCTGATCAAGTCAGTTGTCAGCTTATGAAGGTAGTCTCTGCGCTTATTGGCAATCCGTTTCTGGCAGCGGGCTTTATTGACCCTTGCACGCTGCCAGTTGGAATAATCATCAAGCTCTTCCAGATGATCAAAGCGGTTATGATTCCACTTCCACACCTGGCATTGAGCAAGGTAACGACGTCTGGCATACTTACGTTGCCACCTAACGGCTTGTTTTTCCAGCCATTCTGCGTTAAAGGTACCGTACTTGACACCGTCAGAACTAATCACCAGATCAGCGAGGCCCATGTCCAGTCCGACCGACTGATGAGTCTCAGGCAGCTGATTAACCTCAGTTTCAACCTGCAATGACAGATAGTAACGACCTGTCGGTTCATAGCTGACGGTGTAACGCTTGATTTTAGCATCACCGACAAGACCTGTCCTGCTTGTACGAATGCCGCCCAGTTTGGGCAATTGCATTCTTCGCCGGGCGAGCACCTTACAGGTCGAACGTCCTGTATAGGACTGGCGTAAGGAGTGCCGGTTCTTGAAATGCGGATAACCGCCCCGATGCCTGAACAGCATTTTGAACGCCTGAGCAAGATTGTGGTTCACCACCAGGAAACTGGTGGAATCACTTTCCCTGAGAAAAGCATACTCGCACTTGAGCTGTTTCAAGAGATAGTTCATGCCATACTCATTGACGAAAAGACTGTTTGGATTGTTCTGATAGCGTTCCTTAGCCATTCCCAGCATCTGATTCCAGACAAAACGGTCGTTGCCAAACATTTGCCATAACTGTTCCCGCTGGGATTGATTGGGGTACAATCGCAGCTTAATCCCCTTAATAACTTTGTTCATTTCAAGTTCACCACTTTTCGACGCTGGTCATCAATGTACCTGGCAACAGCCTGTTCATTAACTGTGCCGATGCTTTCAACATAGTAACTCGGTGACCACAGATGACGATCCTGCTTCTTCCAGTAACTGGTTTGCAATTCCGGACATTCTCTGAACAATTGCCATGCTGAAATTTCCTTCAGCCAGCGCATAATATTCGTTACCGACAATTCAGGCAGTGCGCTCACCAATAAGTGAATGTGGTCATCTTTTCCAATCTCCATGTGAGCAATCGTAAAGCCGTATTTTGAAGCAATTTCATATAAGGTTCGCTTCACTGTTTCGACGTGTCCTTTCAGCAATTTATTGCGATACTTAATTCCCCAAATGAGATGATAATTAAGATTGTAAACCGATGTTCTACCATACGTAAGTCTGTTTATATCTTTTATATCAATTATTATAACACATATGTTCGTATTCGTGTGTCATAAGGACAAAAAAACAGGCAATTCATCACGTCCTTAAAAGAACGTGTTTCCTTGCACACTTTCAAAAATGAAAAAAACCGGATCAGATTTGCACTTGATTGCAAATCATCCGGTTTTTCAATTTGAGGAGGATTTTTTTCACAGCCTCTTTTTTAATTTTCTTCCACTAATTCCAATTCATTTTTATCAGGATCAAGCACGATTGCTCGATAGCGTCCGTCTTTTGTCTTTTCCAAATGCTGAGAGCACTCGTATCCGTCATTTTCGATTGCACGTGCCAATGATTCGATCATCTCAGGTCCGCCGACAGAAATTGCGAACCTGGCACATCTTCGCGGACCAGGCTCTGCATTTTTCAAAAGTTCGAGGCGAACATCGTCCGAAAACTTCAGCAAGCATGACTGTTTGTCAGTGCTTATCCAATCTTCTTTTGCTCTGAAATACTTTTGGTAAAACATTTCCGATCTTTGAACGTCCTGCACGAAAAGACTTACGTATTCAATTCTCATTTTGATCACCCACCCTCATTTTACAGCAACTGCCCTTCTTTTTCTAAAACCACGTTCTGAATGTTTCACGTGAAACATTAATTGTCATTGAAACACGTTGTTTCTCGTTTTATAATCTTGCTATAAATCATATTTTACGGAGTTTTTCACCATGTTAAAGAATAAAACACAGCTCAAATTCGTTCGCAAAAGTTTCTTTGCAATTCTCTACGGACTCATGTCGGCCATCGGCATCAACGTTTTCCTGTCACACGCTCATTCCTATTCGATCGGCGTTCCCGGAATCGCGCAGCTTCTTCAGGCGATTTTTACAAATTTCGGCATCAGCGTCAGCATCAGTTTCCTGATGATCATCATGAACATCCCGCTGTTCCTGTTTGCCTTGAAAGCATTCGGCTTTAACTACATCGTTTTTTCGCTCATGGCTGTTGCCTCAAACATTTTCTTTCTGAAGATTATTCCGCAGGTTACCGTCGTCACCAACGATTTGACAAACACGCTTGTCGGTGCCGCAATCATCGGTGCCGGCATCGGCTTTTGTTTCAACAACGGTTTTTCGACCGGCGGAACGGACGTCATCGTCACCTACTTCCAAAACAAGTATAAAATGAAAATCGGATTTATCAACAACTTGCTGAACGGCGTCATTCTGATCTTGACCGCCATCTTCTTCAATCTCGGGCGAAGCGTCTACAGTCTGCTCGGGATGCTCGTCACCAGCTGGATGATGGACTTCACTTTCAAAAAGCAAAAAGATACGAGCATCATGATCTTTACCAAGGCTTCAGACAAAGTCGCAGATGCCCTGCGCTATTTCGTTCATGGCGCAACCCTTTTGAACGGTACCGGCATTTACACCGGCGAACGGACCGACATCATCATCATCGTTGCTCAGCAAGACCAGATTCCCTACTTGCGTCAAACGATCAAAAAAGCAGATCCGAACGCATTCATCAGCATCCAGGATGCAAATGCCGAATTGGGCAATTATACGCAGGTCTTTGATGACTGATTTAAGCAAGAAGACACTGGGAAAGAGCTGCGGTGAAATCCATAGTTGTCGACCTGAATGCCCAGTACATCAAGGCATTGTTTCCGAATGCCCGGATCATCATCGACCGCTTCCACATCATACAGCTGGTCTTAACAGCGTCGAGTATGATTTCTCCAACGTCCGGTTGAAGGAATAAACCGCAGAATCAAGAGTCTGAAACGCAGTTGCTTTGGATTCAGGTATCTTGATAACTTAAGGAAACGCATTGCGCTGATCAGAAGCTGACGCTGGAAGTGTTTTTGAGACAGCCTCTCTGAATACACTTCCTCCAGCCGTAGTTTCCGGCGGGTAAGCATTGTGATGTCAACCGCAACCGGGAAAAGTCGTGGAGCGCGAGGCAGAGACAAGGTGTGGAACCGAGCGCTTAGCCCGCAAGCACCAGGCCTGCTCAAACGCCAGCAGGCGAGCCTGCCAAGTGAGAGTACCTGGGCGGAACGGGCTGCGGGGTGAAACCCAGTTAGGTCGCAGCGCGTTCGAGCTTTGCGAATCAACGGCAGGAATTCATACATGAATCCACGCTAGCGGAAACGCCGGCGGTGTTGATACGTAACTGTACCAATTTGAAAAAACACAAGAGAATCCGACGGGAACAAAAAAACTCCACTCCATTTCTGAAGTGAAGTTTTCAAGGTCATCAACACCATTTGACAAAGACCCAAAAACCGGATGATTTGCAATAATTACAAATCTAATCCGGTTTTTCAATTTGAGCCAGAGTTTTTTCCCAGCCTCTTTTTTATTTCAAAAAACATCTTCTTTGCATGCTAATCGTTTTCGTTAAGCCACTTGCACAAAAGCTCAACGTATTTTTCGTTTTCTTGCACGAACGACATGTGGCGACAGCCTGCAAAAAGCTCCCAGCGCGCATTTTCGATGCGATCGTACATCGTTTTGGCGACCAAAGGCGTGCAAAGGTCGTCAGTCCCGCTCGTAATCAGAGTCGGAACGGAAATCTCGTTCAAACGATCAGTGACCTCATACGAATGAAGGTTTCCCTGCGGATTATACTCATTTGGCCCCCAGGCTTCAAGATACGCGCGCTTGCCGCCGATTTTCTTGCGGCGAAGCGGTTCCGGAGCATCGCTGGTGATTTTCGCACAGCTGTGAAGCTCCATGAAGCGCTCATTTGCAGCCAAATATTCAGGACTTGTGAAATCGCCCGTCGATTCTGCTTGCTTGATTGCTTCCTGATCTCTTTCATCCATGAACCTTATCATTCGGTGAAGTTCTTTTGCCCACAGTGAAGCCGAAGACAGCGTGCTTGAAAGAATCAGGCTCTTGGCGCCCCTTGCATCACCGTCAAGCATGTAGAGCAATGCCAGCATTCCGCCCCATGACTGACCCAAAACGTGAAATTCTGAAACGTGCAGCTGCTCGCGCAAATTTTGCAGCTCCTTCATCCAAATCGAAGCGTTGTAAACCTCAGGAGTATCGTCCGGAAGACTGGATCTTCCGCAGCCAAGCTGATCATACATGATGACCTGGCGGTTCGTTTTGTCTGCAACGCAGTCAAGCACCTCGAAATAATTGTGCGTCGATCCCGGACCTCCGTGCAGCAAAATCAGCGGCGGCTTTTGATCAAAATTTTTGCCTGCGATTCGATAATACGTCCGGTATTGTCCGAACGGCAGATACCCTTCCTTGATTTCAGTCATTTAAATTCCCCCTATTTATGGTACGGACTGCCAGAATTAATCATGAAAGCCCGATAAATCTGTTCCGTCAAAACGAGGCGCATCAGCTGATGCGGCATCGTGAACCGACCAAAGGAAATTTGCGAATCCGCACGTTTCAGCACGTCTTCAGACAATCCGAGCGAGCCACCGATGACAAATGCCAGATCGCTTCTGCCATACGTCGTCAAATTTTCGATTTCTGAAGCAAATTCTTCAGATGTACGCTCTTTGCCAAGAATTGCTAAAGCATAAACGTAATCACGATCTTTGATCTTGCCCAGGATTCTTTCTCCTTCGGTTTTCTTGACGTTTTCCATCTGCGCTTCGCTTAACTTTTCAGGGGCCTTCTCATCCGGAACCTCGACAATTTCAAACTTGCAAAACTTGCCAAGACGTTTTGAATATTCCGCAATTCCCTGTTTCCAGTACTTTTCTTTTAATTTTCCCACGCAGATTATTTTGATATTCATTTAAATCCTCCTTGAACATGTGGATAATACACAGCTTTCCCACAAACTTATCCACATGTTGATAAGCAAAAACACAACATATGGCTGATTTCAACCTTTTTGATACTATATTTATGTTGGAAACGTTCGACTTATCCACTTTGCATAAAACCATGCGAACGCACTTTCCATATTGCCAAAATCATTGTAAAATCAACGTTTCTCAGTGTTCCACAAATTGCATATCGCAAACTTATCCACAACTTTCACTCGCAATTGTGGATAAGTTTTTTCGTGAACATTCGCTTTTTCCTGTGCATAACAATTATAGCAAATTTTTACGTGCCTTTCTTGTGAAATGCAGAGCCGGATATCCGCAATCAAACAGCCGAGACTTGCTGCCAAGCCTCGGCTGTTTGCGGTTAGATCTGTTTTCGCTTTAATTTCCCGAATTGGATGCCGTCGACGTATTCTTGTCGTTAGACTCAAGCGTCAGTTTGACGTTTGCCTTTTTGAGCTCACCTTTGTGGTAGTACTGTATTTCAACAGTGTCACCGACCTTGTGACCGTAAAGCGCCGTCCTCAATGACGACAGGCCGGAAACTTTCTTGCCGCCAAGCGAAACGATGACGTCATATTTTGAAATATCAGTCTTCTTTAGCGGTGATGACGAGTTGACCTTAATCACGACGACGCCGCTCGTTACCTTGCTTGGAAGGTTGAGCGTCTGAGAACGATCAGCTTCGGAAACGTAATCAAGGTCAACCAAAGAAATTCCGAGTGCCGGCCGAACCACCTTGCCGTTTTGGACAAGCTGGTTGATGATGCTGACGACTTCATTGCTTGGAATGGCAAATCCCATGCCTTCAACGGACGTTGACGAAGACGACGTGCTCGATCCCGTGCTGGAAAGCTTCATGGAGTTGATGCCGATAACCTGACCGGCAAGGTTGATCAAAGGACCGCCTGAGTTGCCCGGGTTGATGGCCGCATCCGTTTGAATAACCGTAGCCTGACCGGTCGACGTGCCGTTTGAGTCCGTAACGTCAATCGTGCGCTTCTTGGCGGAAATAATTCCCTGAGTCAAGGAAGTTGCGTATTCAGAACCAAGCGGAGATCCGATGGCAAGCGCCGTTTCGCCGACGCTGATGTTGTCAGAGTTGCCAAACGTTGCAACCTGATTGACGTTTGAAGCGTCAATCTTCAAAACTGCCAAGTCTGAGACGGAGTCATGTCCGACGACTGAAGCCTTGACCTTCTTGCCGCTGCTCAAAAGAACCTCGACTTTATTTGCACCTGAAATGACATGATTGTTCGTCACGATAAATGCAGTGTTCCCATCCTTCTTGTAGATGACGCCAGAGCCTTCGCTGGTCGAAGTTTCAGACGAGCTGCTGTCGCCAAACAGGTCTTCAAGCGTATCGTAATCGGAAGACGAATTTGAATATGCTTCAACTGAAACAACGGCTCCCTTGATTTTCTTGAATGCTTTTGAAGCTTGTGTTCCGACGTTGACTTTGACGTTGCTTGTCTGCGTCGTTCCTTTGGAATTTTCAATCTTGTCTTGTGCCTGCGAATTATGATTTTGATAATAGACATATCCACCGACCGAAATTCCGCCGCCTAAAAGCCCTGCAACGAGCGCTGTGACGAACACCTTGCCCAAGCCGTTTCCTTTTTTTGGATCTCGTGATTCAGGCGAGTTGTTTTCTGGCTCAACTTCATTGAATTCGCCGTCGAATTGATTGTTGTGATTGTCATCGAACATAATGATGGACCCCTTTCGTTTTTATCTCTTAGCTTTAATATAGCCGTTTTCTCATAAAAAATCCTGTATTTTTCAAAAGCTTTACCTTAATTCAAGCAATTTTAAAAATTTTTTTACAATGCTATCAGCGGCGTAGCCTTCTCAGGGTCGGTATCATGGAGATAAAAATCATGATCGACGGCAAAATCATGGTCACGCATCATATGATCGACCGTCAGATGTGCCAGCTCTTTGACGTTGTTCTCACGGCTGAGGTGACCAAGATAAATCTGTTTGGTCTTGTTTCCGATGACGCTCATCAAAGCATTGGCTCCGTCTTCGTTCGACAGGTGTCCGGTATCGCCTAAAATTCTTTGCTTCAACGGCCACGGGTATGCCCCCATCCGAAGCATCTCCGTATCGTGATTGCATTCGAACAGATACGCCTCTGCATCTTGAATGATTCCGGCAACCATCGGTGAAACGTATCCCGTATCGGTTACAATCGCAAACGAACTGTCATGATGGTGCAGCTCGTAAAATTGCGGCTCGCTCGCATCATGCGAAACGCCGAAACTCTCGATGTCAAGATCGTCCAAGCTGAGCACGCTTCCGCATTTGAAGACGTATTTTTGATCCAGCGGGATTTTGCCGACCTTTTTGCTCATCGCATCCCATGTGCCCTCATTTGCGTACACGTTCATCCCGTAACGCCTGGCCAAGACACCGACTCCTTGACAGTGATCGGAGTGCTCGTGCGTGACGAACAGGCTGTCGACGTCTTTTAACGTCCGTCCGATCGAGTTCATCAACGTTTCGATCTTTTTACCGGAAAGTCCGGCATCGATCAAAACCTTGTGTTTTTCTGTTTCGACGTAAGTCACATTCCCGCTGCTTCCGCTTGCCAAGACGCTGATTTTCATTTGATCTTTTTGCTGTGTCATTTTAATCTTCCCTACTTAACACTGATTGTTTCATCCATGACTGCACCGGTAAACGCATTGATCCGCCGGTATTGAACCGTCCCTGAAGATTTGGAGCTGATGCAAAAATTCCACGTCGGAATGTAAACTACGCTGTTGTTGACGTCAAGCAGCCTGGTATAACCCAATTTGCACCACTCGACGGTCGAATTTTGCGACAGCTTGTTGTATTGATAAAGCCACATCAAGGCACGTTTTTGACTGATTGTATCTTTCTTTTCGCGCAAAATATCGGCCGCATGGATATACGTTTGCGTATAGCCCGTAACATAGCCATCTTTGACCGTAAACCTGATTTGTCCTTCGCTTGAATAGACGGGTTTGCCGTAAAGTTCCTGCGTATAGACGATCGTATTTTTGGTCGAAAGATTGCCGTTAAAAGAATAATGCTTGCCCATCGGTATTTCAGCCGAATCCTTGACGACAGAATCAAGCGAATTTTGCGGATTCGTCAGATTGAGCTTGATTCCCGTGATAAACGAAGCGGTCAGCTTATGATTTGAATAAGACCAAGTCACATAGTGCAACTGAGTCGCCTTTTCACGCAGAAAACCGTCCTTTGGCGCTGCCAGATAGTATCCGCTTTGACTCTTGTCAGACAATTTTCCGTGACTGATCTGATCGTTTTTCAAACTCTTCATCAAAGATGCTGTCGAGTCCTGAGTACTGGTATTCGTTGTCGACTCAACGATTGAATCTTGATGAAAGTAAGTCGTCAGCAAGAAAAAGTCAAGCACGATAAATGCCACCAGGAAGATCCATTCAATTCGTTTAAAATTCATCGTGAACCCTCCTCATTGTGAACCAGATCCCTGTAATCGATCCAAACGTTGTTGTATTTGACAAAATAAGTCGGTGTCAAATCAATGACGAGCGCGCTTGATTCATTCTTGGATTCGCGGTATCCGATCTGAACGTTATTGATTTTTTGCATGTCGATTCCGCTTTGCTTCAAGCTCTCCATGACGTCATCCGTATTCGGCAGCTGAACTGCGTTTGAATCGGCCGGAACCGGCACTTGCAAGGTATAAAGCGAGAAAACCAGATGTTGATTTCCGCTGTCCGTGATCTGAACCTGATAAGAGCCATACTCATCTGCTGAAATAATCGGAAAACCGTTGATATAGCTGCGATATGTGGCATTTTTGCTTTGAAAGTCAAATTCCGAGTAGCGCACGTCATCAAGCGCAACGTCCAAAAGTTTCAGCCGGTCAAACGACAAGGTCAGACTGTCATAAAGGCTGCGATGTCTTGCTTCGGCAATTTCTTTTGCATAGTTCGTGTAAGAAACGTAGCCGTTATGATTTTTGATGACCATTCGCTGCCCGGCATCATCAGTGTAGATTGTTTGTTTCTTCTGCTCCCGAGTCGTTACGGCCGAATTTTCGTTTGATCCGATCAATCTGGTGACGAACAGCCCTGTATTTTCACGATTGATCAAATAGCTGCTCTTCGGAACTTCGATCGGTTGTAAGAAATACTTCGTGATATGCCCGTTGAACAACCGATATTCGACACGAACCATCTTGATGTCGCGCCGCGTTATCAGAGACGACATTTTTCCGATTGCCTGAACGTGGGCAGTATAGACGTTCAGACTGTGGTCGTCCATGAAATAAATGACGCCGTGGCGATTCAAAGGCACCAAAATTCTTGAAAATGCATAATTCGCATCTGATTTCGTCATCGACTTCATATGGTTCTTGAACAAGCCGAGCGTCACGGGTGCCGAGTAGTTCAGCGAATACGAATCGTTCATGTTCAGAAATTTGAGGTACTCTTCTTGACTCCTGAACGTTTTTTTGGTAATTTTTTTGATTCTGACGTTTTTGCCCCGGCGTCTTGCAAGGTCGATCACATCGATCTTCGTACTCGACAGCTGATATCTCGTATCATTTTCGTAGTAAGTCAGACTCACGGGCAGATAAACGTCGGCGATGCTTTGTTTTCCAGCCACGTTTTTATCGACGTTGCCCGCTGCCGGAACACTTTTTGCTCCAAAGACCTGGAAGTTCGAAGGAGTCACCCAAATCAGCACAGTGAAAATGATGCTGATCAAAACCGCAATAATCAGCGCAACCGGAAGGAGCCATGACCAGTTTCTTTTCTTATTCTTCATCCCACAAGTCATCTCCTTCGTATTCTTCATATGGCAAGGAAATATAAAATGTCGATCCCTTGCCTTCGATACTGTCGACCCAGATCTTGCCATGATGCATCTCGATTACTTCCTTAGAGATTGCAAGTCCAAGTCCAGTTCCACCCTGAGCTCTTGAACGCGCCTTGTCAACGCGGAAGAAACGGTCAAAAATATGTCCAAGGTCTTTTCGCGGAATTCCCAAGCCCTGGTCCGTAATGCTCAAAATCACGTGATTGTGCGTTTCCAACAGACGACACGTGATTACGCCGCCATCAGGGGAATATTTGATCGCATTGTTCATAATGTTGTCGACCACCTGAATGAACTTGTCGGTGTCGATTTCAACCCACAGATCGCGTTTCGTGAAATCACGCTTGATCGTGTAATTCTTGCTCTTGGTTTCACGAGTGTCGTTGTTGTCTTTTTTAAGCATCATGTCAAATCGATTCAAAATATAGTTGAACAGCTCGTTCAGATTGACCAGCTCAAAATCAAGCTTGACGGTTCCTGAGTCCATGCGCGACAAACTCAACAAATCATTGATCATGCGAATCATGCGATCGGTCTCGTCCTGCGTAACCTTGAGAAATGCAGGGGCGACTTCCGGATCCTTCCAAGCACCGTCATTGAGAGCTTCGATGTAGCTTCTCATGCTCGTGAGCGGCGTGCGCAATTCATGCGAAACGTTTGAAACGAACTGACGCCTTTCACGATCGATTTTCTGCTGTTCGGTCACGTCATGAAGCACGCAGACCAATCCCGAAATAAAGCCCGTTTCGCGTTGAATCGTTGAAAAGTAGGCATTTAAAATCTGATCATGTCCTGCATCAGACATGTCGACGATGATTCCGTCCTGATTTTCGATCAATTCTCGCATCGTTTGCATCTCACGAATTTTGAGAACGTCCAAAATCGAGGTTCCGATTACGTCTTTTGACTCAACGTCCAGATATTCGCAGGCCATATCATTGATAATGCTGATGTTTCCGCGCCGATCCGTTGCAATGACCCCGTCCGACATGTGCGACAAGACCGAATCAAGTCTGCGCCTTTCTGAATCAGAAGACTCTTGTGCTTCTTCAACTCTGACAGACAGATTGTTGACCGCCTGTGCCAATTGTCCCAACTCGTCAGTCCCGTAAACATGAACCTTGCCTGAGTAATCGCCGTCGGCAATCTGCATCGTCTGCTTTTTCATTTCATCGATCGGGCGCGTAATCGCGCTTGAGACGGTAATCGCAAGCGCCATCCCGATTGCCGTTGCAATCAAGGAAGCCGTCGCAAAAATCAGCGTGACGCTGTTGACCGAATCATAGACGCTTTCGAGATTTGCTCTGAGATACACTGCCCCGACGACCGTATTGGTATTTCCGCTTGCGCTAAACAAGGGCGTAATCGACACGTATGAACGCCGATTGCTGCTTTTGTCATACGTCATCGTCGTAAACGTTCTTCCTGAATAAAGAACGCGCTTGATGTTTGTGTTAGTTGTTTTCTGTCCGACGACCGAGCGTCCGTTAACGTCGTTTTCGCCGCGAATCGTTCCTTTGGAATCAATCACTTGAATCGTCGAAATATTTTCGTTGTTGATGTCTTCCAAAATCGTATTGATGCTCTTGTTGGCTTTTGTCGTATTCGTCGACGTCAGCTGCTTGATCAGCGAATTATCGACATAAGTGGATAATTCCACTCGTTGTTTGAATGATTTGATATTTTCACTTTTCAATCTCTGTACAAAAACAGCCCCGACGATTTGAAATGTTATCAATAGCAACAATGCAAACACGAGGGCTATCTTGAAGTGAATGGATTGGAAAAAGTGAAGCTTTTTATTCGTTTGTTTTTCCATCTTTTTCCTTTGTTATCGTCATGCCGATTTCAAGCTCGGATTTACTCACCGAATTCGGTTTCGGCAGTGCATTTTTCAAAAATCAATCATTCGGCTTCCGGACTGCGCAGATAATAACCGACTCCGCGGCGCGTCACCAACAATGTCGGGCGACTCGGGTTGTCCTCGATCTTTTCGCGCAAACGTCTGACGGTCACGTCAACCGTGCGCACGTCGCCGAAATAATCATATCCCCAAACAGTCTGAAGCAAGTGCTCACGCGTCATGACCTGGCCGATATGCTTGGCCAGATAGTACAAAAGCTCGAACTCGCGGTGCGTCAGCTCGATTTTTTCGCCGTTCTTTGAAACGACATAGGCTTCCGGATGAATCGTCAAACTGCCGATTTCGATGTCAGACGACTTCTCTTCTTCCGGCGTTGCGTTTGCAACCGCTGCCTGACGTCTCAGATTGGCCTTGACGCGCGCAACCAGCTCACGGTTCGAAAACGGCTTCGTCACGTAATCGTCGGCACCCATTTCAAGGCCTAAAACCTTGTCGATTTCGGCATCTTTGGCCGTGACCATGATAATCGGCATGTCATGCGTCTTGCGCACCTCGCGTGCCACTTCCAAACCGTCAATTTTCGGCAGCATCAGATCCAAAATAATCAGATCGGGAGAAACCTCTTCAACTTGTTTCAGCGCTTCTTCACCGTCATAAGCCGTATGCACGTCATAGCCTTCCTTGGTCAGGTTGAACTTGATGATGTCTGAAATCGGCTTTTCATCATCTACTACTAAAATTTTCTTCATGTTGATTCCTCTTTAAAATTCAGTATTTCCAATCAAAAGACGTTCTGATGACAAATTTCCGTCTCTTATCGTTAATAATCCATACAACACCATTATAACATTTAAATTCAGCTGTTGTGAACTGAGCAAAAGTGCTCTGTTTTTTGACGCGAGGACGAACGAAATTCGAAACGTCATCTTTATTTTTCCGTTAAATCAAGGCATTTGATGCAATGAGGCGGGGAAACGACGCTTTTTGAAATCTGCCCGTATTTTTGCACCGGTTTTCATTTGCGGCTCTGCATTTTTCAGTGAGTACAAAAAAAAAGACATCGGAACTTCCGATGTCTTTCCCAAATCTCTGATGGGTGGTCAGGGGATCGAACCCTGGACCCACGGATTAAGAGTCCGTTGCTCTGCCAGCTGAGCTAACCACCCATATTGCGTTGACTTACAATCAACATAAGATATGATACCAGTTATCTGGATAAGATGCAAGCCCTTTTTCGACTTCCATCGAATGCCGGTTTCAAAACACCGACAATGGGTGGTCAGGGGATCGAACCCTGGACCCACGGATTAAGAGTCCGTTGCTCTGCCAGCTGAGCTAACCACCCATATGTTACCTAAGCAACGAATATTATTATATCGAATAATCCTGTTCGTTGCAAGTCTTTTTTAAAAAAATATTGCGATTCACACACACGAAACCGCAATATCTTCAAATAATTTAGTTGTTTTTATCTGCCTTGCTTCTGAACCGAAGCAAAAATCGTTTTTACGAAGAAATACAGAATGGGGGTACAGATTGCGGTGGAACATGAATTGATCACCGTTGCGGGCAAACTGAAGAAGGATGCAACCAGCGCTGTCTTTATTGCAGTTCCTGCCATCAGCGCCTCAACGATCGAAGTTCCGTAAGACGTGAAGATCTTGGTCACGCCCGCCGCAATTGCAAGAATTATGATATTCTTTTTACTGTCATTATATTTGAAAGCCCTGAAAAGTCCGGAAATTATCAAGGCGACAACTACGACTTCAAGCATCGTCAGCCAACTGGTGGATGCATATCCGTTCAAGATGTCAAATCCGCCAAGACCGATTATCCCGGCAAGCATCCCGTTTCGAAATCCCAAAAAAAGGATTGCGACCGCAGTCAACGTATTGCCGAAATGGATAAACGGCTTACCGACCATCGCAGGGACCGGTATGCGCAAAACCCAAATGCCAATATAGATGATTGCGGCAAACAGACCTGTCAGAATGACTGCTCGCAAAGAATTTTTCTGTTCTCTCATTTCTATTTCCCCCTCAAACGATCTCCAATTTTTTCAATAATTGCGGAATCGCGGCACCATAATCAGCACCAAACCGAGGGTCGTGGGGCTCTTTGGTCTTTACGATTGCTTCAGACACGAAGTCCATCGCAATCGTTCCAGCAGACCTCAAATCTTTTTCGTACAAGAGACTTGAAAAAAGAACCGATGCAAAGAGATCGCCAGTTCCGAAATAGTTCCCAGGCTGTTTCGAACGACTGACCATCCAGGTTCCGCCGTCTTGTTCGCAGCCGACGATTGAAATCAGGCCATTGCCTGAATCAATCCCCGTCAAAACGATGTTTCTCAGATTGAATCTTCTTTGCACCTTTTCAGCCGTTTCAAAAGCATCATCTGTTGCAACTGGAGAAGTAGTCAAAGGCTCGCCCAACAAGAGTTTTGCCTCAGTATAATTAGGTGTCGCAATATCAGCCTTTGAAATCAAGCATCTCATCTTCTCAACATATTCTTGATCGAACCCACGATAAAGCCTTCCATGATCCCCCATCACGGGATCGATTAAAAGCATCGTTTCAGTCGTGCTTACATCCGCCAAATTTTCCTGCAGAACGTCCAAAGGTTTCTCTCCCAAATATCCCAGATAGATTGCAGAAAACTTCAAACTCAATGTTTTCCAATGCTGGAGAATGCTGACCATTTCTTTTGACAAATCCAGATACGTGTTCTCCCCGAAACCGCCCGTATGTGTTGACAACAAAGCGGTGGGCAAAACGGTCGGAGCCAAGTTCAGCGCGCCAAGCAAGGGTAAAGCACAGCCAAGCGAGACTTGACCTGCACAAGACAAGTCCTGACTGATCAAAACATTGGATTGCATTGCCTACGTTCCTTTCTGACTTTTGCAGCCGCATTTCACAAAAATTAAAAGGCTCAGGAGTTAAGAGCTTGTCAATATTATAACATGATAACCGATTATTTTTTAGTCGTGATTTGCTTTTTTTGGCAATAAGATGCTTGTAAACGCTGTATTTGCCAAAGAACCGTCCAGTGCCACAAAATGTTTGCTTCATGCCTTTGAAGCGGTATTTGTCATGCGGAAAAATCCAGGGCGGAAAGCAGCGAGCGGTTCCTGATTCGTCGAAAACGGGGCGTGCGAAACCGAAAGTAGACAAAAAACGGGGGAAATGTCTGATTTTTGTCTACCGGACACTCCAAATTCGGGGCATGCGGCTCCGAAAGTAGACAAAAAACGGGAGAAACGCCTCATTTTTGTCTACCGGACTCTCCAAATTCGGGGCGTGCGGCTCCGAAAGTAGACAAAAAACGGGGTGAATGCCTCATTTTTGTCTACCGGACTCTCCAAATTCGGGGCATGCGGCTCCGAAAGTAGACAAAAAACGGGAGAAACGCCTCATTTTTGTCTACCACCGACTCCAAATTCGTCCCGCGCGGCCTCGAAAGTAGAACAAAATCTCCATCCGTAAAATTTGAGTGAAATCTCGGTGCACCGCCCAGAATAAGAAGAAATGCCCCACAATCATTAGACTACTTTGTCTAACAATTATAGGGCACTTCAATCACTGGCACGAATTTTAATCATTATTCATTTGCGTACGGGGTCATGACCGTTCGCTTCCACACCTTGTTAATCGGGTTCAGACCAACAACAAGGCTCATGATAAGTTCGTGCCGCGTCATGACTGCGCTTGCGCTGATTACTCGCGCCCCTTCTTATCTACCGCCTTGTTGAGCGGCTGGTCTTCACACCTTGTTCCTACCAAGCAAACAGTCCCACCGTTGCTGCCGAAAGCAACGAAACCAAAATGCCTGACAACAGCAAATAAGGAACGTTTTTGGAAACCAAGTCGTTTTTCTCACGATCAACAATGCTCTTGAAGCAGCCAATGATCATGCCGACAGTTGAGAAGTTGGCAAACGACGTCACGAAGACCGTAAGCACGGCGCGGTAGTGTTCGGAAAAGGCTGTCGTTGCGATCTTGCCGGTAACTTTGCCCATAACGACGAATTCGTTCGTCACGAGCTTTTCACCCATGTATTGGGCAAATTGGAACGCATCCGAAGGGTTGAGACCCATAAGCCAAGCAAACGGGAACATGATGATCCCGAGCAGATGTTCCAGGGAAACCCATGGATGAATCAGGCCCAAAAGCTTGTCGACAAGCGCAGCCAAGGCAACGAACGCAATAACGTTGGCAGCGATGATCAAAACGAGACGGCCGGCAGACAGAATCGAGTCGCCAAGAAACGAGAAGAAAGGTTCCTTCTTGCCGTCGGCTTCAACCGTCCCTTCAGCAACGGAGGCCAATCCGCCGATTTTGGCAATAAAGTCTTCTTCTTGCGAAACCTGCACTGGATTTAACATTGAAGTTACGACCAATGCGTTGATCACGTTGACAGGGATTGCCGTTAAAATATATTGTCCGGGCATCATTTGCGTATAAGCACCGATAATGGAGGCCGTTACGCAGCTCATGGACATCATGGCAAGCGTCAAATCGCGTTTTGCGCTCATCTGCTTAAGCTGCAGCGATGAGACGGCCAACGCCTCCGTATTGCCGAGAAACATCATTTCAACTGCGAAAAACGATTCAAATTTAGGTTGACGCGTAATAAATGAAAGACCGCGTCCGATCCACTTGATAATCCACGGGAGAACACCAATATAAGTCAAAATGTCAAACAGCGGCACGATCATTAAAATCGGCAGCAGCACGCTGACGAAAAAGTCCATCGACTTCACGTTGACCATGCTCGGAATTGCAAACGCGATTCCCTGATACGAAACTTGAACAAGTGCATCAAAGCCTGCCGCGGCTCCTTTGACGATTGTGAGACCGATCGGAAAACTGGTCAAAAACCATGCCATGACAAGGTTTAAAGCCGTCATTGTCAAAATTGCGCGCCAGTTGATGGCTTTGCGATCTTTTGAAAACAACCATCCGATTGCGAGAAATACGATTAATCCGATGATGTTGATTGCTAAATACAAAATTTTTTCTCCTCTCTGGACTGTAAAACTTTCGATATTATATCGGAACGCGTCCCTTTTTGTAAAATGCAGAGCGTTGATAAACGTGCGTTTCTTGCCTATATTTAGAATAATTTAGTTTGTGATCGAATGCTAAACATCACGAATAACGAAAATTATTGATAAAACAGAATTTATCCTTAGTCAATCTGCGAACAATAAGGAAAAGTTAAAAAGTTTTCAATTCTAATGGTAAGCGCTTGCATTTTGATCAAAAAGTGCTATAATCAGAATTGTAGAAAGGGTTTAGAGATTCTGCAGCGCGACTGAACGAAACAGCGCTTGCAGCGAGCTTGAAACGATAAAAGCATCGTTGCCCAATAGTGAAATGACCGTATCCGATACAGCAAGGATGGATATGGCTTGAAGGTTAATTAAGCAGGATCAAAACGCCTTTCAATTATACCTTAATCGAACGAGACAGGTTGGCGGATTACCGATAATGTAAAAGAACGTCGTGAAAGAACTTATGTGGTAATGAAAGGCTGACTGAGGGCTCGTCGTAAGGAGCCGGAACTTGATTCCGGCTCCTTTTTTTGTGCTACAATGACATTACGCAGGAAAAGAGGGATATGAATGGCAAAATGCAAAGAAACGCTGGCAATTACGAACCATCGCGTCATTTCCGAAGACATCAACGAGCACGAAACCGTGTATGGTGGACGAATTTTGGAAATTTTGGACGGAACGGCATCAACTTCGGCAGCCAGACTGGCGCGAACGCAGACCGTCACCGCTGCAATCGACGACGTGAATTTTATTGCACCTTTCACCTTGCATGATTCCTTTTGCGTCGAAAGCTACGTAACGGGCGTTGGCACGCATTCGATCGAGGTCTTCGCAAAAGTCGTCGGCGAGCATCTTTTAACGGGCGAAAGATTTTTGGGAATGACGGCTTTTTTCACTTTCGTCATCCTGGACAAAAGTGTCGAACCAGAACCGATCATCCCTGAAAGCAACGAGGAAAAAATGCTTTGCAAAGGATATGAGCAGCGCAGAAAACGCAAAAAGGCCGCTTTAAATGATCGTTTAAGCTTCAATCAGCAATTGTCGATTGATCTTCCATACTAAAGAAAAAGCAGCTCTGAGGCGCCTTAAATACGTCTCAAAGCTGCTTTTTATCGAGAGTCAGTCATTATCTCGATTCTGGGCCACCTTCATCAACAAGCGGATAGCTTCTTCGTAACTGCAAGTATGTTCTTCCATAACTTGTTTAATCAATTCTTCAGTCGATGTCTTTGCTGAAATCGTCATAAAATATACCCCCTGATATCAATGAATGTGTCCATTTCCTCATGGCGAACTTATGTTTCTCTTTTTATATCACTTTTACATTTTAGCGCGGTTCTCTCAAAAAGAAAAGGCAAAATTTCAAATGATTTTTTTGCATATTTGACATAATCTTTACCCCATGCGCCTTTGACCTTCCTCAAAAAAATTTTTCACTGCAAAATATGCAAAAAACAAAACCACACCGAAACTTTTCGGTGTGGCAGATCATCAATCAGTCTTCATCCCTGGTTTCCAAGTAAGATAGCCTTCGTAATCCTTAGTATGGAGAAGCCTCTCTGCATTTTCAACACGATCCTGAGTCGGCGGCTCGACTCCTTCCAAACGATAAGGAATACCCATTTCGTGGTATTTGTGCACGCCCATCGTATGGTAAGGAAGAACCTCGACCTTCATGACGTTTCTCAAATGCGTTTTGATATAATCTCCGAGCTTTTCAAGATCTTCGTCAAAATCGGTCTGTGTAGGAATCAAAACGTGTCTGATCCAGACCGGCTTGCCGATTTCAGACAAATACTCGCAAAGATCGAGAATATTTTCGTTTGGAAAACCGGTCAGCAGCTTGTGCTTATCTGAATCGATATGCTTGATGTCGACGAGCAAAATATCAGTCACGTCCAACAGCTTGTTGAACGTATCAAACCAAGGCTTTCGTCTGGTGAACGGCTGCCCGCACGTGTCAAGACAGGTGCTGATACCAAGTTCCTTGCATTTCGTAAACAGGTCAAGAGCAAATTCGGGCTGCAGCAAAATCTCGCCCCCAGAAAGCGTGATTCCTCCTTGCTCTCCCCAAAATTCCCGATAAGGAAGCGCCTTTTTCAAAACCTCATCAGCAGTCATTGTCGTCCCGACGTTCTTTTTCCAAGTATCAGGGTTGTGACAGAACTTGCACCGCATATTGCAGCCTTGCATAAAGACTACGAAGCGGATTCCGGGCCCATCAACGGCACCGAACGTTTCAATCGAATGAACGTACCCTAATATTTCACCCTTTTCATTGGTCGGTACCGGTTTTAAATACGGATTTGTCGTCATAGTCTCATGCCACCTTCAATTATAAAATACAGTGTTACATATGATCGTGGAACGTTCTGGAAATTACGTCATCCTGCTGTTCTTTGGTCAAGTCGGCAAAGTATACGCAGTATCCGGAAACACGAATCGTCAGAGTCGGATACTTTTCAGGATGCTTTTGCGCATCAAGCAGCGTATCACGGTTAAAGACGTTGATGTTCAGATGATGACCGTTATTCTTCATATATCCGTTGATCATGTTTACTAAAGTCTTATCGCATGTTTCTTCATCATGGCCCAATGTTGACGGCGTAACGGCAAACGTATTCGAGATGCCATCCGTTGCATACTTGTAAGGAATCTTGGCTACCGAAAGAAGCGATGCCAATGCGCCGTTTTGTTCTGCACCGTATGCCGGGTTGGCACCTGGTGAGAACGGCTTTCCCTTTTGACGGCCGTTTGGCGTTGTCCCTGTATTCTTGCCATAAACGACGTTTGAAGTAATCGTCAAAACGGATGTTGAAAGCTTTGCTCCGCGATAGAGATGATGCTTGTTCATCTTCGTATAGAGCTGTTTTACGAGCCATACGGCAATTTCATCGGCACGATCATCATTGTTGCCGTAGCGAGGGAAGTCGTTGTCTGCTTTGAAGTCGATTGCAACGCCGTCTTCGTCACGAATTGCTTTGACGTGACCATACTTGATTGCGGAAATGGAGTCAGCGGCAACCGACAGGCCTGAAATACCGGTTGCAAACGTCCGGTTCAGCACTGTATTTTTCAATGCCAGCTGAGCAGATTCGTAGTAGTACTTGTCGTGCATATAATGGATGGCATTCAGCGCATTGACATAGATGTCTGCAACCCATTCAAGCATATCGTCGAATTTCTTCATGAATTCATCATAGTCAATATACTCGGAAGTAATCGGAGCATATGCAGGTCCGCACTGGAGTTTCGTCAATTCGTCGACGCCGCCGTTGATCGCATAAAGCACTGTCTTGGCAAGGTTTGCGCGAGCACCAAAGAACTGTACGCCATCGGCAATCGGCTGAGCGGAAACGCAGCAGGCAATGCCGTAGTAGTCCGTTCCCCACGTCTTCATCATCAAATCGTCGTTTTCGTATTGAATCGTCGAACTCTTTGAAGATACGCTCGCAGCATATTCCTTGAACGACTCAGGAAGGTTTGCCGACCACAAAACCGTGATGTTCGGTTCAGGCGCAGCACCCATGTTGTGCAAGGTATTCAAGAAACGATACGACGTCTTCGTTACATGATGACGTCCGTCCATGCCCATGCCGGCCAACGAAAGCGTTGCCCAGATAGGGTTGCCAGAGAACAGAGAATTGTACTCAGGCGTACGGATAAACGAAACCATACGCAGTTTCATCGTAAATTGATCAATCAATTCCTGAGCTTCTTTTTCTGTCAAAATGCCACGTTCAAGGTCACGTTCAACGTAAATGTCAATGAACGAGTCAATGCGTCCGATTGACATGGCAGCCCCGTTTTGCTGCTTGATGGCTGCCAAGTATCCGAAGTAAAGCCATTGGATGGCTTCCTTGGCCGTCGTTGCCGGATATGAAATGTCATAGCCGTATTCTGCGGCCATCGTCTTCATGTCTTTCAAGGCACGAATCTGATCGGAAATTTCTTCACGTACGCGGATAACTTCGTCAGTCATTTCGCCGTCGCCGTAATTTTTGAAATCTTCCTTCTTTGCGGCAATCAAACGATCGATTCCGTAAAGCGCAATGCGCGGAAAATCAGCAACGATGCGTCCGCGTCCGTATGCATCCGGAAGTCCCGTAATAATCTTGTTGTGGCGCGCGCTCTTGATTTCGTCCGTATAAACGTCGAACACACCTTGATTGTGCGTCTTATGAAGATCAGTGAAGATTCTTTCCGTTTCAGGATCGATTTCAAAACCATAAGCTTCCAAAGCTTCCTTAGCCATGCGAATCCCGCCATATGGCATCAATGCTTTCTTGAGCGGCTTGTCAGTCTGAAGACCGACAATTTTCTCAAGATCCTTGTCAAGGTAGCCCGGTCCGTGCGACGTGATTGTCGAAACAACTTTCGTGTCAGCATCCAAAACGCCGCCAGCAGCACGTTCCTTGAGTTTCAGATCAACGAGCTTATCGTTGAGTTTCGTCGTTGCTTCGGTAGGTCCTTCCAAGAATGAAGAATCACCGTCATAAGGAGTGAAGTTTTGTTGAATAAAATCGCGCACATCGATTTCGTCTTGCCATTCTCCGCCTTTGAAGCCATCCCAGGCTGTTGTCACAGCTTCTTTAACATTATCCATCTGAAGCATCTTAATTCCTCCCTAGATTGTTAAATCATTTGACTATATTAAAACAACGTTATAACGTTCCAGCGCTCACAACCGCTATATCAAAGCGTTGTTATCGCTTTCACAGTATATGATATAAAAATTATCCGATAAATACAAGTACTTTGTCTTAAATTTCACAAAGTTTCAACAATATTTAATTATTGTCACATTTTAGTTTTATGGGAAAGAATTTGTGAGAATATATTACTATATTCGAATATAATAAGCTAGCATCTATAATTAATATAATAAAAAATTTAAAAACTGTTTGCATCCGCTTTTTTTCTCTGCATTTTATAAAATACAGAAGCCTGTGGCTGCTGTCAAGGATGCGCGTCACGTTGGGCTTACGGTAAAAATGCATTTTTTAATTTGACCGTAAGAGCCAGTCCTCGATTACGGAAAAAATGCCAGTTTTTAAGATTTGCCCGTAAACGACAATCCCTCGACTCCTTTTGGTTGCCGTATACAAAAAGCCCGGATGAGATCCGCAGCTAATTGCAAATCATTCGAGCTTGTAGTTTGATGAATATTTTTTCCTGATAATTTTTATTAATCAGTATCGTCTAAAGCCAAAGTCATCTTTTGTCGAAACGAATCCTTTAAGAAATTTCCGAACGCGATGTATGAATCAGACGTATTTTTCAGTCATACCTCAAGGTTCGTCACAAAAAAAACGTGCCTAAATTTGTGCCCAAACGTTTTCCAAGACGTTTGTCTGGTCGCGGTCAGGTCCGACTGAGAACGTTGAAACTTTGACGCCGACAAGATCTTGGATCCGATGGATATAATTGCGGGCATTTTCAGGAAGATCTTCCAAAGTCTTGCACTTAGTGATATCTTCCTTCCACCCTGGCATCGTTTCATAAATCGGCTTGCAAGCTTCAAGTTCTTTCAAACTTGCAGGATAATGATAAATCTTTTCACCATTCAATTCATATGCGGTACAAATCTTGATTTCATCAAGCCCCGTCAAAACGTCAACGCAGTTCAAACAAAGGTTGGTCAAACCTGAAACACGCTTTGAATGACGCATAACGACCGAATCAAACCATCCGATTCTCCGTGGACGCTTCGTGACCGTGCCGTATTCATGACCGGCTTCACGAATGAAGTCGCCCGTTTCATTCTTAAGTTCCGTTGGGAAGGGACCATCACCGACACGGGAGGTATAAGCCTTGCATGCACCGACAACTTTATTGATCTTGGCAGGACCAACGCCTGATCCGATCGTAACGCCGCCTGCAACAGGATTGGAAGAAGTAACGAACGGATATGTTCCTTGATCGATATCAAGCATGTTGCCTTGAGCACCTTCAAACAAGACTCTTTTTCCTTCATCAAGCGCATCGTTCAAAACAACCGACGTGTCCGTAACGTACTTCTTGATTTCCTGACCGTATTCAAAATATTCTTCAAAGATGTCTTCAAACTTCAACGGTTCCCCATCATAATCATACATCTTTTCAAACAAACGATTCTTTTCTTCAACGTTGCGTTTCAATTTTTCAGAAAACGTTTCCTTATCCAAAAGATCAGCAACGCGAATTCCGACACGTCCCGCCTTATCCATGTAGCAAGGTCCGATGCCCTTGTTCGTCGTTCCGATTTTGTTGTCTTTCTTCGACTTTTCCTGCAATCCGTCAAGAATAATGTGGTATGGCAAGATAACATGAGCGCGGTCTGAAACGCGCAAGTTGTCAGTAGTTACGCCGTTTTCATGCAAATAGCGCAATTCTTCAACCAATGATTTAGGATTCAAAACGACCCCGTTGCCGATAACGCAAATTTTTTCAGAATAGAAAATGCCTGATGGGATCAAACGCAGCTTATATGTTTTGCCATTGAACGCAATTGTGTGACCAGCGTTGTCTCCACCTTGATAACGTGCAATAACTTCAGCATTCCGGCTCAAGAAATCAGTAATCTTACCTTTGCCTTCATCGCCCCATTGGCTACCTACAACTACAACTGATGACATATATATATCCACCTCATGTTTCCTTAGCTCTGTGTTTGCTGCAACACAAACGACACGTAATTCTGCCGTTTGTCAACCTTGATAATTGTAACAAGTAAAAAGCTATTTTTCAAGCAAAGTGCGAAGATTATAAAACAAATTAATGGCAATATCTTTCTATACCGAACATTAACAGAAACTTCCGGTCTCTGACGGCAGCATTTTTTGATTTGTACGGTTTTTCAATTCCATGGATCATAGCGACGAAACGGCAAAATCGATCTTTCGCGCGACAATTTTTCCATTTTCTTTAAAATGCACGATGCCTCATCGCCCACGGTGATTTTTTGCTTCAAAACGACTTCGTAAATTGCCCGCACACATTTGTCCATAATGGTTTGCGGCGCAATCTGTCTTTCTTCCAAACTCTTCTTTCCGTAAGCAATGATTCGTTCAATCCGTTCATTTTTCGGTACATATGCCACATCAAATTCATCGATATATTCATTGGCTAATTCAGCTATTTCCTTGCGTGATTTCATTGACATGCCTTCTTTCTGAAATCTTTTTACAACTTGAGTATACTCTTTCGGTTCGATAATTAAAAATATTTCCCGGGAAATAATC
This sequence comes from Ligilactobacillus ruminis ATCC 27782, assembly GCF_000224985.1. Taxonomy (NCBI): domain Bacteria; kingdom Bacillati; phylum Bacillota; class Bacilli; order Lactobacillales; family Lactobacillaceae; genus Ligilactobacillus; species Ligilactobacillus ruminis. The sequence continues at coordinate 33,100 of NC_015975.1, read as the reverse complement.
TTCCCGAATGATTACTTGCGCTTCCAAAAGTGTAACCACAATTTTTTGTGATCAAAACCAGCTGCATTAAAAAAACTCTGCCTTACAAAAGCAGGCAGAGAGACGAATCATTTTTTGATTACTTGGACGGCAAAACGTTCAACACGTAAAGCATGACGACGAAAACAAAGAACAGAGCAATCACGACTGGATTAAGCTCCTTCTTGCGGCCGGCAGCAATCATCGTAATCGGATAGATTAAGAATGCAAAAGCAAAGCCATATGAAATGTTATATGTCAAAGGCATTGCAATAACCGTCAAAAATGCCGGCAAGGCAATTTCAAACTTGTCCCATTCGATTTCCTTAAGCGACTGCGCCATCAAAGCACCGACGATAATCAATGCCGGTGCAGTGACTTGCGTCGTTACGACTGACAAAAGCGGTGAGAAGAACATGCCAAAGCCAAACAAAACAGCAACAACCAATGCAGTAAAGCCCGTACGTCCTCCAACGGCAATTCCGGCTGAGGATTCAACATAAGCGGCCGTTGGCGTCGTTCCCATGACTGAACCGGCAAGCATTGAGACGGAATCTGCCATCAAAGCCTGACCGATTCGTGGCATTTTGTCGTTTTTCATTAATCCCGCCTGTTGGGCAAGTCCGATCAGCGTTCCGGCCGTATCGAAGAATGCCACCAACAGAAAAACCAAAACGACCGCCCACATCTGCGGAGTATTGACGTCGCCCAAATATTTGATACCGACCGCAAACGTCGGTTTCATGCTCGGAATGGACGATACGATCCGAGACGGTGCACTGATCAATCCCGTCACGAGTCCCAAAATCGCAGTTGCAACGATGCCGATAAAAATTGATCCCGGAACTTTTCTTGACATCAGCAATGCTGTCACGAACAATCCAAAAATCGTCAGCCAAGTCGTTGGAACGGTCAATGAGCCAAGCTGAACAAGCGAAGATTTGCTTGCGACAACGAGACCACCGCCTTGCAGGCCAATGAAAGCAATGAACATCCCGATGCCCGCAGCCATTGCCAGTTTGAGATTATGCGGAATCGCATTGATTACAATCTCACGAATTTTAAAAAATGTCAGAATCGTAAAAATAATCGAAGCCACGACAACGCCTGCAAGCGCAGTCTGCCACTTGATTCCCATCGCCAAAACGACTGAATAGGTAAAGAATGCATTATCACCAAGTCCAGGAGCGATTGCAATCGGGTAATTGGCCAAAAATGCCATCAACAGACACCCGAGAATCGCAGACAAGGCCGTTGCCGTGAAAACGGCTCCCTTGTCCATTCCTGATTCACCCAAGACGCTGGGATTGACAAATAAAATATATGCCATGGAAACAAATGTCGTAATTCCTGCCAAAGTTTCCTTCTTGACGTTTGTCCCTAATTCTTTCATGTGAAACTGCTTTTCAACCCAATTGAGTTTCTCAGAAGAAGAATTTTCAATGCTCAATAGTAACACCTCTATTTTAATAATTACTAATCAAGTATATCCTAACATTTACAAATTGCAACCATTAAATGTTCGCGTTTTGCAGCAAGGAAATTTTTAAGCCCTTCCATCCTTAATATGTCAACGTTCTATATTTATAAAATTTTATTATTTTTCATTTAATTTTAGGCGGAATGCCAGTGATTTTAACCACTGCATGGATAGCCCTCGCCTATTTAAACAAGTGGCCCGCTTTTCCCTTCTCATTCATCAAATTCCATTTCCGCAATCGACAATTCGAGCTCTTCAATCACGCGGTTGTCATCAAAAAAACGAATCCAATCCTCAGGGCGATCGTATTCATCAGGAATTGTTCTCTTCAACTGTGACTCAAGATTTTCAATAAATTCTTTGAGATGCTTTTCTGTTTTCCGCCTGAGCTGTGCTTCGTTGTACCGCTTGGCCGGCTGTCTCTGCTCATTTATCTGCTGAAGATGCGCCAATATTTTTTTACCGAACAAATCCAGTACGTTTGAGTTGTCTGAAAGATATTCGGTGAGTTCGTTCGTGTTGATAATAATCCCTTCTTTTTACTATTGATATTAACAATTATACAAACTTACATTCGTTTTGTCCATAATCAAACGAACATATTTTCCTTTTTGTGCCAATGATTCTGCAATCAAATCGATTCCAAGCAGAATGACGTCAAAAGTTTCCGAAGTTTTTTGAACTCTGCATTTTATAAAAAAACAACCGAAACCGGTAAGAATCGGCTTCGATTGTTTTTTAAACTCAATAGTTGAACAATTCCGTTGAAAGATAGCGATCGCCGCCATCAGGCGAAACAGTAACGACTTTCTTGCCCTTGCCAAGCTTTTTGGCAATTTCGATTGCACCGTAAATATTGGCTCCAGCGGAAATTCCCGGAAGGAATCCTTCCTTGTGTGCAACTTCGCGTGCCGTTTTGACGGCTTCATCGCTTTGAACCTCGATGATTCCGTCATAAATCTGCCTGTCCAAAACTTCCGGAACAAAGCCGGCGCTGATGCCTTGAATCTTGTGCTTTCCGGCAACTCCGTTCTTTAACACCGGTGATTCTGACGGTTCAAGCGCATAAACCTTAATCTCTTGGTCAAGCTCCTTCAAAGCATGTCCGATGCCGGTCAAAGTACCACCGGTTCCGACACCGGCAACGAATGCGTCAGGAAGGTCATCCTTGCCGAACGCTCCGATGATTTCCTGGCCTGTTTCTTGCTCATGAACGTCAGGATTGGCCGGATTTTCAAACTGCATCGGCATGAAATAGCCGTTATCTTCAGCCAGTTGCGTTGCTTTGGCGATAGAACCCTTCATTCCTTCAGCTCCTGGCGTCAAAATCAATTCCGCACCGTATCCTTGCATGAGCTTGCGACGCTCAATGCTCATCGTTTCAGGCATCACGATAATCAGATGATATCCTTTGGCAGCCGCAACCATCGCCAGCCCGATACCGGTGTTACCCGAAGTCGGTTCAATGATCGTACCGCCGTCTTTAAGCTTGCCTGATTTTTTGGCAGCCTCAACCATTGAAAGAGCAATGCGGTCTTTGATTGAACCTGCCGGGTTGAAAAATTCAAGCTTGACGTAAACGTCTGCCGCATCTTCCGGAACAACGTGGTTAAGCTTGACAATCGGCGTATTTCCAATGAGTTGATCAACTGAATCATAAATTTTTGTCATATTTTTTATCCCCTTTACTGAGTACAAACTTTTTTAAAACGGTTTTCTTCGGCTTGTTTCAGCCAATTTTCAAAAAAGTGACGTTGGGCTTTTCCCCAACCGAAACGCATCCCTGTCATTTTGGCGGGATCATCATAATAATTGGCTGCTTTTGCCAATACGGGCGCATCTTCAGGATGAGCCTGCAGTTCGCGATAATATTCTTTATCAAGTGCATCTCGACCATATTCAAGATGCGAAAACAAGAACGTCTGTCGTTCTTTTCTTGCCTCAGCCAAGAAAAGATGATTGGTCTCGGACACCGAAACAACGGAAAGTTCCGGAACTTCTCTGACCTGACTGCATGAAAGTTCCGCATAACGCGCATGAGGCGCTAAAAAGCCGTCGGAAAGGCCCTCAAGCAAAGGAGAATTTTCTAAAATCACCTGAGGATAGACTCCGAAAAGCTTTTGATTCAACAAATACTTATCGACGCCGTAAAAATAATTAGCGGCAACCATTGCGCCCCAACAGACGTAAAGCTGCTCGATTCCTTCAGTGCTCAAACAGTCAAACAGCTCCTGCAGTTCGCTGATATATGTGACATCATCGAAGTCCAGCTTTTCAAGCGGCGCACCCGTTACGATAAAGGCATCAAGCTCTTTGACCTTGTTAAGGTCGAGCGGCTGCGACATTTGGCGAACGTTTTCCGGAACTTCTCTGTCCTGATAATGCATTACGGGATAGAACCAAGTGAGGTTCACCCGACAGTCCTCCCGTGTCAGAACGCGTTCGAAACGTCGCTTCGTATCTTCTTTATCGTGCATCAGATTAAGCACGCCGATTTCTAAAACGTCGTCTTTTTTACGCATGGCTTCCATCCTCTCTTCGAAATTAGCAGACAGTTTGCTTACTTTTTGTCTGTTAACGGAAGTATACACGATTGTCGATCAAAAAGCCAACAAAAACTACTTTAAAATATCAAAAAAATTGACTGATCTTTTTGATGAGGGGGGCACTGCATTTTTGGGGAGGCATGAATAATTTGTTTTTGACGAAGTTCCTTATCAGCATGAAAAATACAGGGCAAAGGCAGCAATCGATGTCTTGATCTGGTTGAATTCCTGTGTTGCATCTAAAGTTTACAGGCAAAATGTAAAAAGCGGGGATTTTCCCGTAACCAATGTCAGGTTCAGTGATTGATCAGGTGATGCGCAGCACTGCATTTGGCAAAATCACTGCCGTTTACGGACACATCGATGAAAATGGACGCTTTGTCCGTAAATGGACTGTCCCAAAAATGGCGATTACGGACAAAATGCTGGAAAATGACGGTTTGTCCGTAAAATTTGAATGAGATCTTGGCGTGCCGCCCGAAATAAGAAAAAATACGCGCCATCATGGCACGTATTTTAATCAATATTCAGTTGTACGGGGTCATAAGTGCTCGCTTCCACACCTTGTCCTAATCATGTTCCAGCTCGCATTCCCCCTATCGCAATCAAGGCCTCCCTAGACGAGACAAGCTCGCCTTCGGTCGTCCAATGCTTGCGTACGGGCTCATAAGCGCTCGCTTCCACACCTTGTCCTAATCATGTTCCAGCTCGCATTCCCCCTATCGCAATCAAGGCCTCCCTAGACGAGACAAGCTCGCCTTCGGTCGTCCAATGCTTGCGTACGGGCTCATAAGCGCTCGCTTCCACACCTTGTCCTAATCATGTTCCAGCTCGCATTCCCCCTATCGCAATCAAGGCCTCCCTAGACGAGACAAGCTCGCCTTCGGTCGTCCAATGCTTGCGTACGGGCTCATGACCGCTCGCTTCCACACCTTGTCAAAAATTCAACTTCGTTTCCCTCGGTTTCGTCTCAGCCAAAATCTTGCCGTGACGGATGTTATAAAGAACCTCAGAGTGATCCATCAAAACGTGATAGAAGTCGCTTTCGTTCAGCAAAATGCAATCAGCCGGCTTGCCGACCTCTATTCCGTATTCATCAGAAATATGGAGCGTCTTGGCCGCATTATCCGTCACGAATTTGTACGAATCCTGAATTTGGCCGTATCCCATCAGGTGCGAAGCATAAACGCCCATGTTGACCGAGTCGAGCATATTGCCGCTTCCAAGCGGATTCCACGGATCCTGAATATCGTCTTCGCCAAACGAGACGTTGATGCCGGCTTCAGACAGCTCTTTGATTCGAGTCAAGCCGCGTCGCTTGGGATAAGTATCGAAACGGCCACCAAGGTGCATATTGACGAGCGGGTTGGAGACAAAATTGATCTGAGACATCCTCAACAGCCTGAACAGCTTATACGTATAGGCATCGTTATAAGAACCCATCGCAGTCGTGTGGCTTGCGGTAACGCGATTGCCAAGTCCCGTTTCATAAGCAAGAGTGGCCAAAACTTCCAGATTTCTTGACGCTGGATCATCGATTTCGTCACAATGGACGTCAACCAAACGCTCATATTTTTCAGCTAAACCGATCAAAAATTTGAGTGAATCGCGACCATAGTATTGGTTGAATTCAAAATGAGGGATGCCACCGATGACGTCAGCTCCTTCTTTAACGGCCTGTTCCATCAATTCTTTGCCGTTAGGAAACGACAGAATGCCTTCTTGCGGAAATGCAACGAGCTGCAAATCGACGACGTCTTTCATTTCGCTCTTTAGTTCAAGCAATGCCTGGAGCGCGATCAAATTCGGATCAGTCACGTCAACGTGGCTTCTGACGTGCTGAATGCCAAGCGCAATCTGCTTGCGAAGCGTTTTTCTTGCGCGCTCCTTGACGTCTTTGATCGAAAGCGACTTTTTTCTTTCAGACCAGATCCTGATTCCGTCAAACAAGGTTCCGGTTTCGTTGAATTCCGGCTGCCCTGCCGTCAGCGTCGCATCCAAGTGCACGTGGGAATCGATAAAAGGAGCAAGAAGCAGTTTTTCCTTGCCGTCGATTACCTCTTCGTCTCCGCGAACCTCGATGCCGGCTGAGATTTTACTGAATTTGCCATCAGTAATCTGAACGTCCTTAAGTTCTTTGTCATTATTTACGTGAACATTTTTGATAAGCATAATCAACACTTGCCTTTCTTATCTTTGAAAACCATCAATCCGTAATAAAGCATCCCGCTCAAAATCATCGTCAAAAACGTCGCTCCAATCGTCTCCATTAAAAAATCAACCTGACGCAAGGCAAAAAAGAGCGCTACGCCGACGCTCCATGAAATAAACGCTGCATAATTTACGCCGTTTCGGTACCAATATTTTCCGTTCGTTTCAGACAATGCGGAAACATCGTATCTGCGATGTCTTCTGAAATAAAAATCAATGATAATCACGCTGATGATCGGCCCTAAAACCATACCGACGTAGTCTAAAAATGCAGTGAAGGCATCCAAAAAGCTGCCGATGACCATCGGAATGAACGTGACGAACGTTGCAAAAATCGCAGCAATCCAAAGCGAGTGCTTGAGCTTTAATCCGGAAAAAATGTTTGAAATTGCGGAACCGGCTGCCATCAGGTTCACTGCATTTGCCGTCATGCTCGTAATAATGATGACCAGCAGCGCAACGACGCCAAGCCCCAACCGACTTGCAATCGTGCTCGGGTCCGAGTTGTTGGCATCATAAACGCCTGACGTGATCGCAATGCTGATTGTTGAAACAAGACCGATGAACGCAAACCAAACGACGCCAAACAACGCGCCGGCGAACGGAATCAACGTTGCAGCACGCTTTTTTGACGTAAAGCGCGTAAAATCGGCCCCCGCGGTCACCCAAGCGAGGTTGAACGCTGCGACCGCATCAACCGCGGCACCCGTTGCAAGCAAATCCTTGTGCGGAACTTGCCACGAAACGATGTGAGAAAACGGAACCGTTTTGAAAACGACGACCGATTCCCAGATCATGAAAACAAAGACCAAAACGATGCCGATCCGTTCAATCAGCTGAACCGAGCGCTGTCCGCTTGCAATACTGATGATGTGCAGAATGCTCATCACCAAAATTCCGCAAACGAGACCCTTGGCACCGCCCGGCTTGCCGTAAACAGGCCACGACAGCAGATCATGCAGCAGATAGCTGACCGAAGTTGCCGCAATAAACGTATTGACCGCCGTCCAGCCGATAAATTGCGTCACGTTGACGATTGAAGGCAAAAAACTGCCACGAATGCCAAACGATGCCCGACTCAATTCCATCGTCGAAACGCCCGTCTTGTAACCAATGTAGCCGATCAGACTCAAAAACAGATAAGACACGGCAGACGACAATACCAAAACTTTCATTGCGACCGCAAACCCGCAGGCCGCAATGACTCCGCCGATAAACCACGTTCCGTTGTTGGCATTTGCTCCCACCCAGGTTGCAAACATATCCCAATCGGAAGTTCTTCGCGCCTCTTTTGGCACGCTCATTATTTGATGTTTTCCCATTAATAATGCATTCCTTTAACTTATCATTTTAAGTAACAATATCATTATTTTACGACAAAAACAACCGACAAGATTCGTCTCTGATGACATGTTCATGTAACTATCGAGTCTCGGTGCGTGAGCATTTTCATAGACTTTAGAAACTTTGTTTGCTATGATTTTCTTGTTATTTTTGACAAATACATAATATGGGGGTTTTATCATGGGTTTACCTGACAGAAAAGACGTTCCGGTACAGCAAACTTGGGACGTCGGTATTCTTTACGAAAATGACGATGCCTGGAAAAAAGACATCGAAGCAGAAAAAAAGGCGCTCGCGGACTTTTCCAAGTACGATCAAAAGCTGAACGATCCTGAAACGATTATTGCCGCATTGGAAGATCTGGGCAAGATGGAAGTTCGCATGGATCTGCTTGGTCATTACGGCTTTTTGCAACAGTCGACCGATATGACGGATCCGCACTACAACCAGCTTTTAAGAATTCTTGACCAGCTTGACGCCGACTGCAATGCCGAGCTTGCAAAATACAGAGCTCAGATCATGGACAACGATAACGAAACGCTTGATGCCGTTTCAGACAAGCGTCCTGATCTTGGTGCCGCCATCAGAGAATTCAAGCGCATCAAAAAGCACCGCTTGAGCGGCGAAGTCGAAAGCGCGCTAAGTTCGATCGAACCGACTCTTTCTTCGTTTGAAGGAATCTATACGACATGCCGGGCAGCCGACATGTCGTTCCCGGATTTTGAAGTCGACGGCAAAACATACCCTCTGTCATTCGTGCTTTATGAAAACAGCTATCAGTACAACCCGGATCACAAGCTGCGTCATGCGGCATTCAAAGCATTCTCAAAAGTTTTGAATCAATACAAAAATACCGTGGCTGCCAACTACTACGCACAGGTTTCCAAGGAAAAAAACATGGCAACCCTGCGCGGATACGACTCGGTCTTCGATTACTTGTTGGACGATCAGGAAGTTCCGCGCGAATTTTTCGATCGTCAAATCGATGTCATCATCGAAAAACTTGGCCCCGTCATGCAAAAATACGTCAAATTAATCCAAAGGGAACGCGGCTTGGACAAGCTGACGTTCTCAGATCTTCAGATCGATCTCGACCCTGAATTTGCACCGAAAGTCCCATTGGACAAAGCACCGGAATATATCTCCGATGCGATAAAAGTCATGGGGCCAGAATACCATGACATGATCATGAAATGTTTTGACGAACGCTGGGTCGACTTCCCTGCCAATAAAGGCAAGGAAACCGGCGGCTTTGAAACAACGCCATATGGCAAGCATGCATATATTCTGATGTCATGGACTGATGAAATGGCCGACGTTTACACGCTCGTTCACGAACTCGGACATGCCGGACAGGAAATGCTGACGAACAAAACAAACCATCCGCTGGGCTGCAAAGTTTCAACCTACATCATTGAAGCACCATCGACCTTCAACGAACTCCTATTGACTCATGCGCTTGAAGAAAAGAGTTCAGACAAGCGGATGCAGCGTTTCGCCCTGACAAAGATGCTGACGAACACCTACTATCACAACTTCGTCACGCACCTTTTGGAAGCAGCCTTCCAACGCGAAGTCTATAAGCTGATCGATAACGGCGAAGGCTTTGACGGAGATCGACTTTGCGAAATCAAAAAAGCCGTCCTGAAGAAATTCTGGGGCGATGCGGTTGAAATTGACGATGACGCAGCCTTGACGTGGATGCGCCAGTCTCATTATTATATGGGACTTTATCCATACACCTATTCGGCAAGTCTGACGATTTCGACTCAGGCTTATCTGAAAATCAAAGAACAAGGTCAGCCCGCAATCGATGCATGGCTCAAATTCCTGAAATTTGACAATTGCCCGGCACCAATTGAAGCGGCCAAAATTGCCGGCGTTGACATCACGACAGACGAACCGTTGAAAAATACGATCAAATTCCTGGACAAAACTGTCGACAAGATTGCCGAATTGACCAAAGAACTTTAATCTGCTCAAAAGTCTGAAAAAACCGGACGAAATTTGCAATTGATTTGCGAATCTCATCTGGTTTTTTTGCGTATGCGAAAACCAAATTCTGCTATTGCACAAATAAGCAAGGTTTCCATGCATTAAAACTGGCAAGATAATTCGTAAGCAGCACTGATTCGTTCAATCTTTCATTTAATCCAAGCTGAAAACGGATTTTTTCCCGCCCTCAATATGTTACAATGTTTTTGTAAACTGATATTGTCAAAATGGTTAACCAAAGGAGTTTATCATGGAATTTGATGCCACTGAAATCGCCAATCTGATCAAAACAAAACAGCTGTCACCAAAAGAAGCCGTCATGAATGCTTTTTCCGAGATCAAAACAAAAAACGGCCAACTGAACGCGGTCGTCAGCCTGCGCGAAGAAAAAGCCCTGGAAGAAGCCAAACGCTGCGTCGATCTTGCCAGACCTTTTGCGGGAGTGCCAATTTTGATTAAAAGTCTCGGTCAATATCTTGAAGGAGAACCGGCAACAGACGGCTCGAAACTCTTCAAAGATGCCAAGGCAACTCAAACCGATAATTTCGTCAAGGCACTGCAGCAAGCCGGGTTCATCATCATCGGACAGTCAAATGCGCCGGAATTCGGGTTTACCAACGTCACAGATTCAAAATTGTACGGTCCGGCACGCAATCCTTGGAACCCTGAATTTTACTCGGGCGGGTCTTCAGGCGGGGCCGCTTCAGCAGTGGCTTCAAAAATGGTTCCGCTTGCTGCAGCAAGCGACGGCGGCGGCTCAATCAGAATTCCGGCATCGTTTACCGGCTTGATCGGACTGAAACCAACGCGCGGCAGAACTCCGGTCGGTCCTTCTTCATGGCGCGGATGGCAAGGAGCATCCGTCTCGTTTGCCATAACGCGTTCGATTAGAGACACCGCCAGCCTGCTTGCCGCCGTTCAAACGGTTCAACCACCGGCTCCGTTTCAGACCCCGCTGCTTTCTTTCAATCTTGAAGATCCGTTGCCAAAAAACCGCAAAGTTGCCTTTTCATTGAATTCGCCCGTTCAGACGAAGGTTTCAGAAGCCGCAAAGCAGGCAGTTCTTTCAGCCGTGAATTTTCTGGAAGAGCAAGGTTTTGAAATTGAAGAAACCGAACCGAAACTGGACGGAACTCAGCTGATCAAGGACTATTATCTCGTCAATGACGTCGAATCAGCCGTAATGTTTTCAAACATTGAAAACGCGCTTGAACGCAAGCTTAAAATTGATGACATGGAGCTCATCAGCTGGTGCATCTGTCAAGCCGGCATGGACGTCAAGGCGACGGATTACAGCCGCATGCTCGCAAATTGGGACCAGGCTGCGTTTGTCATGGACTCTTTTCTTGAAAAATACAGTTTCTTCCTGACCCCGACAACGGCTCAGACGGCACCTGAAGTTTCCCATCAGTTCATCAATGAATCAATGCTGGCAAAAATGCGCCGCATCTCTGAACTTTCTTCAAGAGAGCGGACCGACTTGGTTTATGAATTCTTCATGCCTAGTCTTGCAGCAACCCCGTTTACTCAGCAGGCAAATCTCATGGGCAACCCGGCCATCAGCCTGCCGGTTCATGTTGCTTCAAACGGGCTGCCGCTTGGTGTCCAATTCGTTGCTAAAAAGGGCAGAGAAGACCTGTTGTTGAAAATGGGCAAGCTGTTTGAGCAAAACGGCAAATTCAGAATAATCTGAAAAAAGGATGTTTCACGTGAAACATCCTTTTTTATCTCAACGCGATCAAAGCTCCGAGCGTAACCAACAGCCCAAAAAATGAACAAAGACTACTTTTTTAAGCAAAAGTACTGCTCAACCGATTCAGCTAAGATCTCATTCAAATTTACGAACACATTTTCAGCGATATGTCCGTAAACGGCAGAGCTTTTGCCAAATGCAGCGCCTGATAAAGCAGCGCGCCAAGTTATTTTGCTTATTTTCATCACGGAAGTCGATTGGCATGAATACTAAAAAAACGGATCAGATTTGCAATTGATCGATCCGGTTTTTCAATTTGAGGCAGAGTTTTCTCCCAGCCTCTTCACAATTATTTATGCGCGCTTCTTTTTGACTTCTCCCAGTCCGAAGAACGAAAGCAAAACTGTCAAGAATCCCAATTCTGCAACGGGCACGTTTTCTTCAGAGCCTAAGGCAGGATACGCTTTTTTATTGTCGCTTTGCAAAATTTGCTGCTGTGCTGAAACCAGTTCTTCAAGCTGCTTCGTGCTCAGCTTGCGATTGGCTTGTGCTGCTGTTTACTTTGCTTCTTTGTCCTTTGAATCTGCCTGCCCTTTTTCGGAAACAAGCGTTTTATACTCCGAAAGCGTTTCCTCATAAGCTTTTTGTGCACTTTCAAGCTCGGCTTTTGCTGAAGAAATCTGGTTCGCTGATGCTTCGTTTCGTTTTTGATGATTATACTTTTCCTGAGCATCTTTTACATCCGTAGCCGCTTGGTTCTTTTCTGATTCGGCTTTATTCAAATCAGCTTTATCGGCATCATTTTTAGCCTGCGTCTCATTAAAATCATGCTGTGCAGAGTTCAATGCTGCATTTGCTTTTTGGGTTTCTGATGCAGCTTGTTTTGACGGTCGTTTCGTTCTTTGCGGTCGTTTCGATCGTGTCAGCATTTGCAATCGAATTGACTGTTCCCGTTCCGATAACTGCCGCTGCCAGCGCTGCAACGAATGCAATTGTTTTTTCATGGCTAATCACCTCTTTTATCGAGTCGTCTATTTTTGACAGCGCTAGACAAGCTAAAAAATATCTTCTTGAAAAATTCAATCCAAATGCATATTCAAAAGATATTTTGCGCTAAAAAAGGGTGTTTTTCCTCATCACCGTAAAACACCCTTCTGAAAAATACAATTTCCGCAGTCATTGCTGAAAACAAGTCAGCATTCTGGACTGCGCTCATTATCTCCTTACCAGTAAAAATTTCAATTCATCTGCTTCTAAGACGGCTTTTTTTCAGCTTTTTTGCATTTTATGTTCAGATAAAACGCAAGAACCAACAGCATCAAAGCAACCATCATAATAATCTGAATCCCCGAATGCATGATTGCGCGCATCTGCGGCAGCAATTCCTGCGGCAAGTTTTTGGACGATTTCGCATCGCTCAATTTGTTCATCATCTCCAGCGTGATTTTTCCGCCGGATCGTTCGACTCCACGATTCAAGGCAACGTTCATCAGCACGCCGTAAATCGATGCCATCAGTGTTTGACCCAAAATTCTGATCAAAAAGCTGAATGACGTGGCAACCGCCATATCCTGCTTGGATGAGTCGTACTGAACCTTGATCTGCAAAACGTTGAAGATCAGACCGACCGAAAACCCGCCAAAAGCCGCAACGATGCACAGAAACACAAACGAAGCACTGGATTTTGCAACAAGCAGGCCGAATTCCGCAACGGCCAAGGATAAAATTCCGAGATTGACCGCACCTGCAAAAGACCACCGCTCGCGAATCGAAGCCGAAAGCTGGGAACCGGCAAAATCAAAGACCGAGGCCGGAATCTGCGTCAGCCCGCCCATCAAAGCACTCATTCCAAGCAGTCCCTGTGCCCACAGCGGAATGTACGTGTTGAACGCAATCGAAGCCCCCCAGATGACCGCAAACAACGCAAAATCCAAAACCAAAAGTCGATCTTTGAAAATATGCAGCGGCATAACGGGATCGCTTGCTTTCTTTTCTGCTTGCACCAAACAAAAGCACAGAATGATTCCTGAAACAATCAGTCCGATGACAAGCGTTTCCGATTCGTTTCCGATAACCTGAATGCCCATCAAAATGCAGGTCAGACCGCTGACCAACAGAAAAGACCCCAGCCAGTCGACTTTCTTGTCGACAGATTCAATCTTTTCCTTATACGAAAAATGAATAATCACGATAATCAGCAGCCCGATTGGAACGTTGATATAAAATATCCAGTGCCAGCTGAACGAATCGACGATCAATCCGCCGACAAGCGGGCCCGTAATCGAAGCCGCACCGTAGACTGCCGAAACGAACCCGAGGATAATCGAGCGCGTATGCAGATTTTCATAAACGTTCCCGAAAATAATGTACGGAATCGCCCCGAGACCGCCAGCACCAATTCCCATGAGCATCCGAGCACAGACAAAAAACAAAATATCAGGCGAAAGTCCCTCGAGTGCTGAACCAGCTATAAACAAAACCACCGCCAGTTCAAAAGCCTTTTTGTTGCCCATGCGCTCGCCGAATTTGCTCCAAAGCAGCGTAAACACGGACATGCCGAGCAAGAAAACGGAAACGATCAGACCCATGCAGGAAATCCCGTGCAAATCGGCGATAATGGCCGGCAGTGCCGTATTTATAATCGTCGCATCAAGTCCTGACATCACATTGGCCAAAAGAAGGCCAATCGTCATTACGTGAATCTGTTTGCGCGTCAATCAAACTGCCTCCCTTTGGTTAACGCCGATGATTTGCGCGCCAGATTATCCAAAGTTTGAATAAGACGACGCAAACGACATAATAAAGCACTCCGAGCAAAAGCAGCGTAATTGAAAAGCCCTTTCCCGATGCGACCGACATGATTGCAAGCGTAATCAAAAGCGCAACCAGCGCAACAACATGAACGATAATCTCAAATTTGGTAAACTTCATTTATGAATAGTCCTTTCGAAAAAAATCAAACAAGAAATATTATAAACTATTTTTGTTATAATTGAAGAAAGATATCAAAAAAGGGGGAAATCCTGTGAAAAATATTTTGATAACCGGTTTTGAGCCGTTCGGAGGCGAAAAAATCAACCCTTCGTATGAAGCTTTAAAACTTTTGCCTGAAACAATCTCCACTGCCAAGATAAATATTCTCTGCCTGCCTGTCGTTTTTGGAAAAAACGGTGTGCTGCTTGAACAAAGCATCGATGAACTTGATCCGGACATCATCATCTGCGTCGGTCAGGCCGGCGGAAGAAGCGGCCTGACGTTTGAAAAAATTGCCATCAACTGCCAAAATGCTTCCGTCCCTGACAATGACGGAAATCAGCCGCATGACGAACCCGTCATCGAACAAGGACCAGCTGCCTATTTTGCGACGCTTCCGCTTTCTCAAATGATTGCCGCTTGTAAAAAAGCCGGCTTCAAAGCCGAATTTTCATACCATGCCGGAACCTACGTCTGCAACGATACGATGTACCGACTGCTCCATCTTTTAGCCTCCGGTGCTTCAAAAGCGCGTGGTGGTTTTATTCATGTTCCTTTCGTGCCGGAACAGGTTCATGACAAAAAAACAAGTTCGCAGTCGCTTGAAGAAACGGCCAAGTGCCTGGAATGCGCAATCAAAGCAGCAATTGACGCAACGAATTAAACTTGAACTTTCAGATTGGGACTCTTTCTTATGATTGCTTTTTTGTCAAATGCAGTGCTGCGCAGCACCGGCTCAATCATCAATTCCAGTCCTCGGTTACGGGCAAGCATCCGACTGTCCGTTTTGATACCTGGAAAGGAAACCGACTCCTTTTGATTATTCCTGCATACGAAAAAGCCCGGATGATTCGCAAACGAATTTCGAATCATCCGGGCTTTTAGTTTGAAGCATATTTTTCAAGCCTTTTTTGCAATCAAATCGGACCGGGATTTTCTCTGGTCTCGATTGACGTAAATTTATTGAACGCCTTGAGAAAAACCAAATGAACCGTTCCGCGCGCACCGGCACGGTTTTTTTCGATGATGAGCTCAACTTCGCCGGCGTCGTTTTCATTTTGTTGACCTGATTTTACATCACCTGAGTCTTCTTCGCCTTCTTCGCGCTCATAGTAATCATCACGATAAAGAAACGCCACGATGTCGGCATCCTGTTCGATTGACCCGGATTCACGAATATCGGACAGAACAGGACGCTTGTCCTGACGCTGTTCAACGCCACGAGAAAGCTGCGACAATGCAATGACCGGAACGGAAAGCTCTTTTGAAAGTTTCTTGAGCTGTCTGGAAATTTCTGAAACTTCCTGTTGGCGACTTTCTTTATTGGAGCCTTCAATCAACTGAAGATAATCGATGACGATCAGGCCAAGCCCACCGGTTTCCTTATCAAGTCGACGACATTTGGCACGAATTTCAGCCATTTTGATTCCCGGCGTGTCATCGATATAAAGCTTTGTTCTGGCCAGCGCATCAGTTGCAGCGTAAAGTTTATGCCAGTCGTCATCATTAAGATTTCCATCGCGGAGATTATCCGCCTTAATGGGTCCTCTTGCGCAAAGCATACGATTGACAAGAGATTCTGCGCTCATTTCAAGCGAGAAGATTGCAACCGGCACGTCCGAGTCGATAGCAACGTTTTCGGCAACGTTCAAAACAAATGCCGTTTTTCCGACGGCAGGACGCGCTGCCAAAATAATCAAGTTGTCAGGCTGAAGCCCCGAAATCATTTTATCGAGTTTGTCGTAACCAGTTGAAAGCCCGGTAATATCGCTTTTATTATTCGATAAATCATACAAATGATTGTAAACTTCGTCGACGACTTCTCGAATCGGCTTGAAGCCTGCTTTATTGCGTCTCTCAGAAACGTCCATAATCTGACGTTCCGCTTCATCAAGGATATTTTCAACGTCGTCATCCTGTTTTTGTGCCAGGGCAATGATGTCCGTCGAGGTTCTGATCAGCTGCCTCAAGCGCGATTTTGCAGACACGATTTTGGCATAATAAGCCGCATTTCTGGCAGAAGGAACCGAGTTGGCCAATTCCGCCAAGTAAGCAACGCCGCCGGCATCATCCAACTGATTTTTAGTCTCCAGAGAAGATTTCATAGTCAAGACATCAATCGGCTGATCGGCATCGTTCAGTTCAATCATCGACTGAAACAAAATCTGATGCTGACGACTGTAAAAATCGTCAGGCTCAACTTGTTCCATGACATCGGCCAAGGCTTCAGGATTCAGGAAAATCGCACCCAGAATCGCTTTTTCGGCACTAATATCCTGGGGCGGCATGTTGCCGGCTAAAAGATCGTTATCCAAACTGTTCATCCTTTCCGAAAACTTGAATCGCGGCTATTTTTCCGAAATATGAACGCGAATTTTAGCCGTTACGTCATTGTGAAGCTTAACCGGAACGTTGACATACCCCATTGAGCGAATCGGAGCGGCAAGTTCCATCTTGCGCTTGTCGATTTTCAAACCGAATTGCTGTTGAATCGCTTGCGAAATTTGTTTTGACGTGATTGATCCGAACAAACGGCCGTCGCTTCCGGCTTTGGCTTTCAGCTCAACGACATAATCGCCCGATTCGAGTTTTTCTTTTAATTCTTTTGCTTCCGCCAAAAGTTCGGCTTCCTTCTTTGCCTCAGCACGTTTTTGACCTTTGAGTTCGCTCATCGCCTGAGCATTGGCACGCTTGGCCTTGCCTTCCTTGATCAGGAAATTGGCATACCCATCGGCCATTTCCTTAACTTCACCACGTTTTCCCTTTCCTCTGACATCTTGTGTAAAAATAACTTTCATTCCAGTTCCTCCGTTCTATTCTTGATTTTCACGCGCGTTTTTAATAATCGTCAGCAGTTCTTCGTGAACGTCCGCAATCGTTTTACCGCTGATCTGAGTTGCGGCATTTGACAAATGTCCGCCGCCGCCCATCTGTTCCATGACGACCTGGACGTTGAATTCGCCGTTGCTTCGTGCCGAAATACCGATTAGATTCTCTTTTCTGAACGTGATCACGTATGAAGCTTCGACCCCTGAAACGCCAAGCAAAGAATCCGCAACCTGAGCCGCAATGACCGGATCGTATATTCTGCCGTCTTCACCGCAGCAAATCGCATTGCCTTGTTCGTCAAATTCAGTGCGTTCAATCAAATGACTTCGCTGCATATAGCTTGCAACGCTTTCTTTCATAAAGTGACGCGCCATCCCGAGGTCAGCTCCGACCGAGCGCAGATAGCTTGCGGCATCAAACGTTCTCGTGCCGGTTCGAATCGAAAACGACTTGGTATCAATGATGATGCCGGTCAGCATGGCAGTAGCTTCGATCTTGTTGATTGGCTCGCTGTCTCGTCCTTGATATTCAAACATTTCCGTAATAAGTTCGCAGGTCGAACTTGCATATGGTTCGATATAAACCAAAATCGGATTATCGGGAAATTCCTCTCCGCGACGGTGGTGATCCATCACCATGACACGATTTTGCATCTTCTCATATAATTCGGGCGAAATCGAAATCGATGGTTTTGAATGGTCGCACATGATGAGCAAGCTGTTCTTTTGAACTTTTTCCAACGCATCTTTCGGTGAAATGATCGAACCCTTGATTGCAGGATACTGGTCCAGAGCTTTAAGCAGCCGCAGCACGTCGGAATGCAGATTGTCCTTGTCCAAGACGATCCAGCATTTTTTGCCGTTCATGGTCGCAATCCGTCTCAACCCAAGACAAGCACCCATGGCGTCCATATCAGGGTAAGCATGGCCCATCACAAAAATATCATCAGACTGCATCATCAGTTCGTTTAGCGCCTGGGAAATCATCCGTGCACGGACACGCGTCCGCTTTTCCATCGGATTGGTCTTGCCGCCGTAAAAACGTGCCTGACCGGCAATTTCTCTGACAACCGCCTGATCTCCGCCGCGTCCCAAAGCCAAATCGAGATTGTTTTGCGAAAGTCGCGAAAGTTCCGCTAAATCATCTCCGCCGTAAGCAATTCCGACGCTAAGCGTCAGCGGTGAGTTTCGCTTCGACGTGCGTTCGCGAATCACGTCCAAAATCTTGAACTTTTCTTCTTCAAGCTTCTTGAGCGCTCCGGTATAGGCCAAAATAAAGAAATGATCGTCATCGACTCGTTTCAAAAAGATTTCGAATTCTCGTGCCCAATCGGACAAAGTATTCGTAATGAAGTTGTCAAGATTTGACAAATCCTTGTCATTCATGACTTTGGTCACTTCGTCATAATTGTCCAAGAACAGCTGTCCCAAAACGATTCGCGAATCTTCATACTGTTCTTTGATGGCCGCATAATATGAAACGTCCATCAAAAAAACGGCATTTATGTCTTTTTGAACAATGAACGAATACGACTTTCCGTGAAGCTTGACCTCTGTTGCCTTCTTTTCGTCGCGATGGTTTTTGAGCTGATCTGCCAGCTCCTCATCAACTTCGCTCAGACTCTTTCCCAAAATATCCTTGCGCGAAAAATACCGCTGCATATAAGGATTGTACCATTCGATGCGTTCATGATCATCATAAAACAAAATCCCGATCGGCATTTTGATCAACGCCTCCTGCTCACCGCGCTTGATGCGATAAGACAGATCAGAGATATATTCGGACGTATCGGAAGCAATCTGTTTCAAGCCGTCATAAGCAACAACAAGAGTTATGATGCTTAAAACAAGAATAATCAATCCGAGCACTGCATTTAGCATGAAGGAAAATGCAATGCACAAAACAACTGCCCCAAAAAGAATCAGGGTCAGCTTTCTCAACTGCTCGTTCTTCAAGAACTCTGGAATCTGACTAGACTTGTTTTCAGGTTCTTTTTGCATAAAATCAGCCCCAAAATTTTCTATCTTACAATTAACTGCTCTACCGTACAATTTTACCACATGCGGTTATCATTAAGCACAAAAAAAGGAGAGGCTTTGAAAAAACGATGCCTCAAATTAAAAAACCGGATGATTTGCCATCAATTGCAAATCTGATCCGGTTTTTTCGTATGCATGACAATCGCCGTCCAGCCAAGTCCTGATTTGTGCGTAAAATATTTTTTCCCAGCCTCAGACTCTCAAAACAATTATTCGTTCGTACTTTTAAACCAGCCGTGCTTGCTGAAGAATGCATACATATCGTTTAAGAAGAAGATGGAATAACTGAAAATCAAAGCAAAATTTCCGTCGCCTTGAAGCATCGTCTGAGTCCAAAGAGCAATCGTAAAAACGGATGAAATCGTCCAAACGTAATACTGCTCACGCTTGCGATTGAGTTCAAGCAAAGAACCCGTAATCGCCATTGCCAGATTCAAACTGTCCAAAAAAACGCGCGGATCGCTTGTCATGCTGAAAATAAAGTAGATTACGGCCCATGCAGCCCCAAAGAAAATCAAGTATTTGAGCCATTCGACCCAGCTTTCAAACTTTTCTGCCTGGATGTCGTTGTTCCATTTAGGATCAAGGATGCAAAACAGATCAAGAAACAACAGGTAGCCGATTTGTTCCCAAGCAGTTGCGAAATTTCCGGCCATGAATCCGGTGGTTGCGATGCAGATCGCAGAAATTGCGCCTGCCCAGCCCTGAATCCCCGAACGGTTGGAAATCCCGATGACGCAGGCAACGGACAGATTGCCGCCAATGAATGCGATAATTGACTGCAGCGGTGCTTGAGAAATCGACTGAACGAGCGAAATCACCTGCAAAACGAAGTTGAACGTCAATAAAGCGTAACTAAACGTCCCCCATCCTTTGCACTGATTAAGCAGCCATGAAAAATAACCTTTGCGAAAAACATTATGCGAATACTCCGACAAATGCATCAAAACGTCTTTGTAGCGATCAAACATCTCTAAATTCCTCCCTGTATAAAACATAATTTATTATAGGGCCTTCACAACCTTATTTCAAGGAAAAATTCAAGATGAGGTATCAACAATAATTTGTACCTACTATATATTGTGTTTATATATCAATCAGACATTTGTTTCTCCGTTTTCGACAACACTGAAAATTCGCACAATTTTACTTTTTCTTGAAATATTACAAATACGTTACATGTTATAATTTACTTGGTTGTGGAATTGAAAAATTTCAGAAAAGAGGATAAAAAATGAAATTTAACTTCAAGAAAGCCGCTGCCCTTTTTTTGGCAGCTTTGACTTTGAGCGGAGTTTCAGCAGGCGCAAGCACTGTATTTGCTGACGGAACAGATGATTCCTCAAGCTCCGGCTCAACGCATACCCTGAACTCGTCCTACGTCGTTTACGGTGCTGGTACAAGCTCAGAAGTTCGTTCCAGACTCGATGACGTTTTCCAGTCTGATTCTTCATTCAAGAAGCTGACCGCCACGGCAGCCGATTATTCCAAATACATCAGTCAGCAGGACAGCACGACGGATGCCGCAATGATCAGTTCGGTCGCAATCGCTCCCGGCGATCCCGGTTCAGGCGTCAAGGTCAACATCAAAAACTATGACGGTGAAAACAATATCACCAAGGTCACTTCACAACAATACGCAATGGTCGCACAAATGGCCGGCGTCACGGACGTCAGCATCGTTGTCACCGCAAACCGCCCCGTTTCAGGCGAATCGGCCTTGACGGGCGTTTACAAAGCCCTCGCAACCGACGGCGTTTCACTCAATACGAAAAACACTTCCACGGCCAACCAAATGCTTGAAGCAACGCAACCAGCAATTGACGCCAACAAAGACGATAAAACCTACCCGGGCAAACTAATGGCGGCAATCGGCGACGTTTCAAAGCAGTTGGCGGAAATGAAACAAGACAACAAAAATCTTGCAACCAAGCAAGATATTCAGGATATGCTGAACAAAGCGCTTGAAAAGCGCGGCATCGAAGACAAGACTTCTTCAACCAACGTTACGCAGATTACGAATGCTTTGTTCAACTTCCAAAATTCGCCGATTTCTTCCAGCAAAAACTACGTCAAAAACGTTGACAACACAATCAACAACGTTAAGAACTCGGCCGGAAACCTGATGAACAAAGCAAAGAATTGGGCAAACAGCCAGTCAGGAAAAAAGACGATTTCAGAAGCCAAGAGTCTTTGGCAAAAATTCGTCGACTGGATCAAAGGTCTGTTCAGCTGATCGGTTTCCGATTAAATAATTACGTTAGGATTTGTAAAATCTTGAATTAAATGAATGCCGGACAAGTCGGTCGAATTGCGACTGATTTTGTCCGGCATTTTTCTTATGAGTGACTTTTTTGACAAATGCAGCGCTGTCTCAATCTGTGCTCCATTCTCTGATTACGGGCAAAACCGCGATTTTTGAGATTTGCCCAGAAAAAGCCGGTCCTCGATTACGAGCAAAATGCGCTTTTTTGAGATTTACCTGTAAATTCCAGTCCTCAACAACAAAAAACCCGCAGAGGCAAACGCCTGCTACGGGAAAAAGGTCATGTTATTGGGGAAATTACCGCCTTGGAGGTGGCGGTTATTACTTACATAAAAAGGGGGAGAAGGTTGATATCTCATCAGCCTATGTCTGTATGATACATCTGATAATTTAAGGAATGTTAGTGATTTTTTTTAGTTTTTATTAAGATGAACATTATTGGTACAATTAATTTTTTCTTTAGAAAATTCTTGAAAGAAGCCGACAAAAACATCAAAGTATCATGCAGATTGAAAAATCAGCGAGAGTTTTTCAGTTCAAAAAAAGTTCAGCCAAACTTTTGACGTCGAAATCTTTAAGCACACAGCTGTGGATTGTTTTTAAAAAGAGTTTATCCACAAAGTTATCCACAGCCTTGTTGATAACTTTCCTTTTTCTTTTTCCACATGTTCATGCTTTCTGCCACAAATAAAAACTCCGTGGTTGGGGCGCCACGGAGAAAAAAGGTATGTTATAGGGAGTATATATATTCACCATTGGGGGATGGTGATATGCTTTCTGCTTATAAGGGGGAGTTGATTGATTGATTTTCATCACTCAATCTATATTTCATATAGTACCAATAACTTGTAAAAAATTCATGTACTTTCAGTAAGTATTTTTTTACGTTTTCTTTCAGCTTTTCTAAAAGCATGTCACTTTTTAGAATAATACATGAATTAAAAACGGCCGAAACAAATAATAGTTTCGGTCGCTTTTATATTATTTTATTTAAACGCTCAAATAAAGATTAGTCTTCAGCTACGAATGGAAGCAAGCCCATGATACGGGCACGCTTGATCGCAACTGTAAGCTTGCGTTGGTTCTTAGCGCTTGTCCCCGTTACACGACGTGGCAAAATCTTGCCTCGTTCTGAGATGAAACGCTTGAGCAAGTCTGTATCCTTGTAATCGATGTATTCGATATGGTTGGCTGCGATGAAGTCGACCTTGCGACGACGACGTCCGCCTCTGCGTTGTTGTGGCATGTGATTTCCCTCCTCTTCAATTAGAATGGCAAGTCGTCTTCTGAAATATCCGTCTTGGAGCCGTTGCCGGCAAACGGATCCTGCATGGCATCGTTATTCCCGTTGCCATAGGCGTTATCTTGCTGATAACTGCCCTGATTGTTGGTAGGAGCTCCGTAAGGATTTCCACCGAACGAAGACTGACTCTGTTGACGAGGAGCAGATGATGCCGAACCACCGTGCTGTGCGCGGTAACGATCAGATTCTGCCTTGGATTCGAGCAACGAGAAGTTTTCCGTAACGACTTCAGTCACATACACGCGATTCCCTTGCTGATTTTCGTAAGAACGCGTTTGGATGCGCCCTTCAATTCCGACAAGCGAACCCTTATGCGTGAAGTTGGCAAAATTCTCTGCGGATTTGCCCCATACTACACAATTGATAAAATCTGCTTCACGATTACCCTGTTGGTTAGTGAAGTTTCGATCGACGGCAACAGTGAAACTGGCCACTGAAGTACCTGAATTCGTGTAGCGCAAATCAGGGTCTCTGGTCAAACGACCAACCAAAACAACTCTATTGATCATTTCTGCTCCTCCTTTATTTCAATATTTAATCTCTATATTAGTCTTCTTTGCGTTTAACGATCATATGACGCAAGATACCGTCGTTGATCTTTGCAAGACGGTCAAATTCGTTGATAGCGTCCGCATTTTCAGCTTTGATGTTTACGATATGGTAGACACCTTCTGTGAAACCACCGATTTCGTAAGCAAAACGACGCTTAGACCAGTCTTTTGAATCTACGACTTCTGCACCATCATTCTTCAAAATGTTGTCGAAACGTTCTACCAAGTCGTTCTTGGCTGCTTCGTCCAACGCTGGGCTGATGATGTAGGTAATTTCGTAATTTGTCATGACTGTTTGCACCTCCTTATGGACTTTTGGTTCTTATTTTAGAACAAGGAGAATCTTAAGCATTTTTGAGCTTAGATACTCACGAATTAAAATTATAACATTAATTTATTAATTTTGCAACTTGTTTTCTGATTTGTGCTACTACTGATAATATACGCGATTTCTCGCTGTTTTTTTCTTTTTTACGACTTAAACTTCATCTTCAATTCAAGCCCGCTTCGTGTCCTGTTCATTCATCATTCCTGATTGCTTGAAGAATCTTGCGAGTCTTTCTGATCATTTGATGATTCAGTCTGCTCCGTTGAATTTTCGTCATTTGACAAATTTTCTTCATCATCTGCTTCCGGCTGTTCAGGCTCAACTTTTGCAATCGTCGACACCTTTGCGTCATCATCAAGATTGATCAAATGGACGCCCATCGTTGAACGACCCGTTGTTGAAACGCTCTTGACATTGAAACGAATCATCACGCCCTTATCAGTAATGACCATGATGTCTTCCGTTCCGTCAACGATTGTCAATCCGGCCAAAGAACCGTTCTTTTCCGTAATGTTTGAGGTCTTGATGCCTTTTCCGCCGCGCCCTTTGATTGGATAATCAGAAGCAGGCGTCTGCTTGCCGTAGCCTTTTTCGGAAATCACGAAGACGTTGCTGTCAGGCTTCAAAACGTCTGAACCAATGGCATAGTCGTCATCGCGAAGTCTGATTCCGCGAACCCCTGAAGCTGCGCGGCCCATCTGACGCACTGCATTTTCTGAAAAGCTTACCGCATATCCGCCGTGAGTCCCGATAATGATGTTTTGATTGCCGTCAGTAATCGAAACGTTCAGCAATTCATCGCCCTCACGCAACGTGATGGCTTTCAGGCCGTTCTTTCGAATGTTTCCGAATTCTGTCACGGAAGTACGCTTGACTACACCTTGAACAGTTGTAAAGAACAGGAAGTGCGAATCGTTGCGTTTTTCAGGATCAACGTTGATGACCGTCTGAATCTTTTCTCCTTCCGACAGATCCAATAGGTTGATGACCGGAATTCCCTTGGCAGCCCGCCCGTACTCCGGAACTTCATATCCCTTCATGCGATAGACTTTGCCGATATTCGTAAAGAACAGAACATCATCGTGCGTCGAAGTCGTAATCAGATGTTCGATGAAATCGTCATCGTGAACGCCCATCCCCTGAACGCCGCGACCACCGCGACGCTGAGCTTTGAAATCGCTTGTCGGCAACCGTTTGATGTAGCCATTGTGCGTCAATGCAATCACGACGTTTTCTTCTTCGATCAGGTCTTCGTCTTCAATGCTCAAAACTTCGCCGACCATCAGCTCGGTTCTGCGATCATCACCAAATTTTTCTTGAATTTCAAGCAATTCTTGATAAATAATGCTGTGGACGCGCTCTTCATGCGCCAAAATATCTTTAAAATCAGCAATTGCTTCCAAGGTTTTCTTGTATTCGGCATCGACTTTTTCACGTTCCAATCCTGTCAGGCGAACAAGTCTCATGTCCAAAATGGCTTGAGCCTGCTTGTCAGAGAGTTCATACTCGTTCATCAAGCGATCCTTGGCTACTTCGCCGCTTTGAGAATTTCTGATGATGCTGATGATCGCATCGATATGGTCAAGCGCAATTTTCAAGCCTTCCAGAATATGTGCTCTTGCTTGCGCTTTTTTCAGGTCAAATGCAGTTCTGCGACGAATGACGTTCTCTTGATGCTTCAAGTAATATTGCAAAATCTGCTTTAATCCGAGCACTCGCGGAGTTCCGTCGACGATTGCCAGCATATTGAACGTGAACGACGATTGCATCAAAGTCAATTTGTACAAGTTGTTCAAAACGACTGAAGGACTGACGTCTCTTCTGATGTCGATCGTGATGCGCATCCCTTCGCGATCTGATTCATCGTTGATATCAGTGATTCCGTCAATTTTCTTTTCGCGAGCCAAATCGGCAATGCGCGTTATCAGGTTGGCCTTGTTGACCATGTACGGAATCTCATGAACGATGATTCTTGACTTTCCGTTTGACTGCTCTTCGATATCAACCTTGGCACGCAGCGTCACTGTTCCGTGACCCGTTTCATAGGCTTTTCTGATCCCGGATTTTCCCATCACGATTGCTCCTGTCGGGAAGTCCGGTCCAGGGATTGCTTCCATCAGCTCAGCTGTCGTCGCATCTGGATTTTCCATTAAAAGATGCAGTCCGGAAATAACTTCGCGCAAATTATGCGGCGGGATATTGGTCGTCATTCCGACTGCAATCCCCGTTGCGCCGTTGACAAGCAAATTAGGGAAACGAGACGGCAAAACAACGGGTTCGCGTTCCGTTTCATCATAGTTCGGCTGAAAATCAACAGTATCTTTGTTGATGTCACGCAACATTTCCAAGGCTATTTTTGACATTCTGGCTTCGGTATAACGCATTGCGGCTGCCCCGTCGCCATCGACCGAGCCGAAGTTTCCGTGACCATCAACCAACAAGTAGCGATAGCTGAAATCCTGCGCCATGCGAACCATTGATTCATAAATTGCAGAATCGCCGTGCGGGTGATATTTACCCATAACATCGCCGACGATACGAGCCGATTTCTTATAAGGCTTGTCAGGCGTGACGCCAAGTTCGTTCATTCCGTACAAAATTCGGCGATGAACGGGCTTTAAGCCGTCACGAACGTCAGGCAAGGCACGAGCGACGATAACGCTCATCGCATAATCCAAAAATGACGTTCGCATGACTTTTGACAAGTCGACATTGCTGATACGATCAGGTAATTCTACCAAGTTCTTTTCACTCCACTTCTAAATTTTTACATTGCGTTTTGCAAATTAAACATCCAAATTATTGACAAACGTGGCATTGTCTTCAATGAACTGACGTCTTGGTCCGACCTGATCTCCCATCAGCATTTCAAAGACGCTGTTTGCTTCTTCCGCATCAGACAGATTGACGCGCAGCAAACGACGTTTTTCAGGATCCATCGTCGTTTCCCAAAGCTGTTCGGCATCCATTTCGCCAAGACCTTTGTAGCGCTGAACGACCGGTTTCGGACTCGGCTGCAGGCTTCCGAGAACCTCTTTTAATTCTTCGTCCGAATCAATATAGCGAATCATCTTGCCTTGACGCACTTGATAAAGCGGCGGCTGAGCGATGTAGACGTAGCCCTTTTCGATCATCGGTTTCATGAAACGATAGAACAAGGTCAAAAGCAGCGTTCTGATGTGAGCGCCATCGACATCGGCATCGGTCATGATGATCAATTTGTGGTAATTGGCTTTTTCAACATCAAAGTCTTGGCCAAATCCAGTGCCGAGAGCAGTAAACAGCGACCGAATTTCTTCGTTGGCCAAAATTCGATCCAAGCTGGCCTTTTCAACGTTCAGAATTTTGCCTCGAATCGGCAAAATGGCTTGCGTCAAACGAGAACGCCCTTGTTTTGCGGAACCTCCGGCAGAATCCCCTTCGACGATGAACAATTCTGAAATTTCCGGATCTTTGCTCGTGTTGTCGGCAAGCTTGCCCGGAAGGTTTGAAATTTCAAGTCCGTTCTTTTTGCGCGTGACTTCGCGCGCTCTTTTGGCAGCCACGCGAGCCTTGGCAGCAAGCATGCCTTTTTCAACGATGCGTTTTGCGACTGAAGGATTTTCCAGCATGAATTTGCTGAACGTTTCAGAAAACATCTTGTCGGTTACGGCACGCGCGTCAGAGTTCCCGAGCTTGGTTTTGGTTTGACCTTCAAACTGCGGATCCGGGTGCTTGATCGAAACAACGGCCGTCAAGCCTTCACGAACGTCTTCACCAGAAAGGTTGTCGTCGTTTTCTTTCAAAATTCCCGCCTTGCGCGCATAATCGTTGATAACGCGCGTCAAAGCCGTCTTAAAGCCTGATTCGTGCGTTCCGCCTTCATAAGTGTGAATGTTGTTCGTAAACGTCAGCAGATTACTGTGGAAGTCATCGGTATATTGAAGGGCAACTTCAACCGTGATGTTTCTTTGCTCTCCTTCCACGTAGATTGGATCGTCGAACAAGACCTTCTTGCCTTTGTTGAGATATTCGACGTAGTGTTTGATCCCGCCCGCATAATGAAATTCTTCTCTGGTCGGAGTTTCCGGACGTTTGTCTTCAATCGTGATTTTTAATCCCTTGTTCAGAAATGCCAATTCGCGGATTCTTGTCGTCAAAACCTTGATGTCATAAACCGTCGTTTCCTTAAAGATGTCCGGGTCAGGGCAAAAGTGAACTCTCGTGCCATGTTCATGCTCCTGGCATTGTCCGATGACTTTCATCGGATTTTTGACTTTGCCGAGTTCAAAGTCGATTCCGTAAACGTTCGTATCACCTTCTCGTTTGACTTGAACGTTAAGTTCGGTCGAAAGGGCGTTGACAACGGAGGCACCAACGCCGTGAAGGCCACCGGAAACCTTGTATCCGCCACCGCCGAACTTGCCACCGGCATGGAGCACCGTATAAACGGTTTCAAGCGCCGGACGTCCAGTCTTTTTCTGAATGTCGACCGGAATTCCGCGGCCGTTGTCCTGAACGGTAATGCTGTTGTCTTTTTCAACGGTCACGTTGATTTCGTCGCAAAATCCGGCGAGAGCTTCATCGATGCCGTTGTCGATAATTTCCCAGACCAAATGGTGCAGGCCTTGCGAACTTGTCGAACCGATGTACATCCCTGGGCGTTTTCTGACCGCTTCAAGTCCTTCAAGAACCTGAATCTGGCTGGCATCATATTCTTTAGCTTTTTCTTCTTTGATTTTTTCAAGCTTTTCTTTATCAGTCACTTCTGCTTCCCGCTATGCACTTGCATAGACTGTCCTTTCTATGATTCGTTTTCTTTTTTAGGGTAAAAGATGATCGTTTCCGGTTTGACCTCGATTTTTCCCGCATTGATGCGAAAAAGACGCGGCTGCTTGATCAGTTGCCGTGCGATGTCATTCAATCCCGGAGTCGTCAAAAAAGTCTGCACTTTGTCTTGAATTGCTTTTAAAAGGTGAGTCTGTCGTTCTCCGTCAAGCTCAGACAAAACGTCATCCAAAAGCAGGACGGGATATTCGCCCGTTTTGGCACGCATCAGATCGATTTCGGCCAGTTTGACAGCCAAAGCCGTCGTTCGTTGCTGTCCTTGAGAACCGTACGTTTGAACGTTTTTGCCGTTGACTTTGAAGCTGACATCGTCTCGGTGAGGTCCGATCAACGTCGTTCCTTGAAAAATTTCCTTGTCGACGATCGTTTCAAACGTTTCCTTTAGTCTGATTTCAATTGCATCTTGATTCATTTCAAGATCATCGATGCTTGCCGTGCATTTATATTTAAACGTCAGGTTTTCTTTTTGCTGCGTTATGTCTGCATGCAAAATTTTTGCATAGTTTTCAAGCTCTTCCAAGAATTCAAGGCGCTTTAAAATGATTTTCGCCCCGCTTTTTGCAAGCTGCTCCGTCAATACTTCCAGATAAACGCGATCCGTTGACTGTTTGGTCTGAAGCTGCTTCAAATAGACGTTTCGATCGCGCAAAATCGTGCGATAGCGCGTCAGTTCATAGAGGTAAACGGCGTCAATCTGACCAAATTCCATATCAATGAACCGTCTTCTGACGGCCGGGGATCCTTTGACCAATGACAAGTCCTCCGGTGAAAACAGAATCACGTTTAATTTGCCGATATATTGAGACAAACGCGGCGTTTCCAAAGAATTGACCCTGGCCGTCTTGCCTTTTTTGCTCAAAGACAACGACAAGCGTAAATTTCCGGTCTTTTTTTCAACTATTCCCTCAAGAAAAGCACTTTTTTCTGAAAACTCGATTAATTCTCGATCATTCGTCGTTCTGTGACTTTTCGTCATTGCCAAAACATAGATTGATTCAAGCAGATTCGTCTTTCCTTGAGCGTTTTCTCCGATCAAAACGTTGATGTTCGGTGAAAATTCAAGCTTTGTTTCGTGATAATTGCGAAAATTCTTCAGTTTGAGGTTTGAAAGTCGCATATCATTCTCCGGTTTTCATGACAAATTTACCTTGATCTGCCACAACAACTTCATCTCCGGGGTAAAGCTTCTTTCCGCGCCTGTTTTCATGTTCTCCGTTGACAAGAATTTCATCGGCATGCTCTTCAAGAAAGTATTTGGCCTGACCGCCCGATGAAACGATATTTTCGATTTTCAACAACTGACCAAGCGTAATGCATGGCGTTTTCAATCTGACTTCTTTTTTCACGGTTCTGCTCCCTTTCATTGAAATGGTCTCATTTTAGATTATACCTTTTTTTGGGTCTAAAAACAATTTTATGCGCGTTTTAAGCCGTTCTTTTTTATTTTAGTACTTTGTGACTCCTAAGCGACAAAATCGTTAAACGTGAAGTTAAACGGGTTAGAGAAAAAAGAGCACTTTCTTTTAGCCTTAAGACGCGTTAATTTGTGCAAAAAAGAAAAGCGGCCTTCTCAAGCCGCTTTTCAGTCGTTTTCAAAAAATCAGGCAGTTCTGACAGGAGTAATCAATTGAATGAACGAACCGTCGTCTTCTGAAGGAACTATCGTAAACGGACGCAACGGCAGCGTGAAATTAAGCTTGACTTCGCTTTGTCCGAACGCATGCAGCGCATCTTTCATATAATCCGGGTTAAATGAAATTTCAAGTTCGTCGCCTTCAATCTGATTGAAATCAAGAACTTCTTCAACGTTGCCGATTTCAGGAGAATTGCCAAAAATCGTGGCCGTGTTGGCCGCAGGATCGACAACCAGGCGAACAACGTTGTTGTGCCCTTCGTGAGACAGAAGCGAAGCACGTTCGATTGAGCGGAGCAGCGAGTGAGCATCGATTTCAACCGTCGTTGAAGCAGAATTAGGAATCAGTTGCGTCGTATTCGGATATTGACCTTCCAATAAGCGTGAGTAAAACGACGTGTGGTCAAGAATAAAGAGCACTTGATTTTCTGAAATCTGAAGTTCAACGTCTTCCTGAGTTTCTCCCAACATTTTGCTCAGCTTGCTTAACGAATCGCCAGGAACGAGAATGTCATAATTTCCCGTTGCGTTGTTTTCAAGCGTTGCTTTTCGTTGACTGAGTCTGTGTGAGTCCGTCGCAACGGCTGTCAGTTCAGATTCATTGATCGTCAAATGAATTCCTGTCAGCATCGGTCTGTTTTCTTGTTTGGAAGTTGCGATTACGGTTTGATCGATAATTTGCTTCAACAGATCGCCAGGAATTTTGAGCTGATCCTTGGAGTCGATTTCCGGCAGATGCGGATAGGCCTCCGACTCAACACCGTTGATAGTAAATTCAGAGGAACCGGACACAATCGTTGTTTGGAAGCGATCATTAACTGTCAGCGTAAAAGTGTCTTCCGGCAAGCGCTTGACGATTTCGCCAAAAAATCTTGCCGGCAAAACAACGCTGCCCGGTTCTTCAATGGTCAGTTGCGCATCCTCGTCCGCAATTGACAAAATCGTTTCGATTGAAATATCTGAATTGCTGCCGGTAATAGTCAAGGCATCAGCTGACAGGTTAAGTTTAACACCCGTTAAAATTTCTAAAGTTGTTTTGCCTGAAATAGCTGTCTGAGCCGTATTCAGATATTGGAGAAATGCAGCTCTGTGTACTGAAAATTTCATACAAAAATCGTCCTTTCTGTCTGCACGATAAGAATATATAAAATAAAATAAGGTAGTAGTAATAGTAGGGATTGTGGATATTGTGGAAAACTCCGCAAAAAGGCTGTAACTTCGCTTTTCTGGTTGTTAATAACAATGTGGAAAAAATTTCGTTTTATCCCAAAGATATTCACAGTTATCGTTTTAGCTCTTTTAACAGCGCATTGACATCTTTTTTGATCGCGTTGTCTTTTTTGACGGCTTTGGTAATTTTGTCATAGGCGTGAATAACCGTCGTATGATCTTTACCGCCGAAATCCTGTCCGATTTTTGGCAAAGAAGCATCCGTCAGTTCCCGCGACAGGTACATTGCAATCTGGCGCGGGATGACAATCGTCTTGACGCGTTTTTTGCCTCGAAGTTCGGAAACCGTAACGTGGTAGTATTTTGCAACCTTGTTTTGGATTTCCGAAATGGTCAGCTCGTGGGAAGAAGAGCCCTGATCCAAGTCGCGCAAAGCCTCTGCTGCCAAACTCGTCGTGATTCGCTGGTGCTTTAGTTTGGCATAAGCAGAAACGCGCATCAAAGCGCCTTCCAGTTCGCGAATGTTTGAATCGATTTTTCCGGCGATGTAGCTTAATGCATCATCGGAAACGTCGAGAAAGTCGCTTTCCGCTTTTTTTCGCAGGATGGCGGTTCTTGTTTCAAAGTCAGGCGGCGTGATGTCGACTGAAAGTCCCCAACGAAAACGGGAAACGAGCCTTTTTTGAAGCTTGGGGATTTCATTTGGAAGCCTGTCAGAGGTCAAAACGATTTGTTTTTTGTCATCATATAAAGCGTTGAACGTGTGGAAAAATTCTTCTTGCGTACCGTCTTTTTCGGCAAAGAATTGAATGTCATCAACCAAAAGCAAGTCAAGGTTGCGATATTTTTTCCTGAAAGCTTCGGAATTTTTGCTTTTGATCGAATTGATGAAATCATTTGCGAAGGCTTCGCTTGAAACGTATTTGATGCGGGCGTTCGGATTGTCTTGCAAGAGACGGTTTCCGATAGCGTGCATCAGGTGGGTCTTGCCGAGCCCGACGCCTCCGTAAATGAACAGCGGATTATAGTAATTTGCCGGTTCCTCTGCGACAGCAAGTGCTGCGGCATAGGCCATGCGAGTGCCGTTTCCGTCAACGAAAGTGTCAAACGTGTATTTTTCGTTCAATTGGGATTCTGAAGCGTTTGATGACGTTGTTTTGACTGAAAAATCCAGTGCGTCTGAATAATTTGATTGCGCGGCTTGTTCTTCAGCTTTGATCTCTTCTTCAGCAATCGTGAAAGGATTCGGTTCTTCCGGAAGTTTCAGCAGAACGGTAATTTTTTCGCCCAGTGTTTTTTCAAGGAAAGCATCTGCCTGATCTGTCAGATTCTTGTTCCAATAATCGCGATGCGCAACTGACGGTACTTCAAGCAGCAAAGTATTATCCGTGAATTGAAGGGGTTTTGCCGTCGTAATCCAGGAGCGATAAGACATTTCAGTCGTTTTTGCTTGAAAATAGGTACAAACAAGGTGCCAGATGGATTCGAGATCGTTCACAAAAGATACCTCCTTTTTAAGAAATTTATCATGGATTTATTTTAACATGACTAAAAAAAGTTTTCCACAGGCAGGGTGTGAAACAAGGTTTCTTTTGACAACTTATGCACAACTTGTGGAAAAGGAAATGAATTTCATAAACACATTGTTAACTTAATTATTCACAGGCTGTGCATAAAAAGAGATTTTTTATTTTTTTGCTTGAGTTGTCCACAAGAAGACTGACCCGGAAACGATCTGATGCCAAACGGAATTGGCAAGTTATCAACAAGAGAAAAGAACAAAATCAACAGGTTGATATCCACAGCCTGTTGATTGTTGATAAACTTGTTATTAAAAGTGTGGAAAGAGCAAAAAAAGCCACATTCAAAAAGAAGGAAACGGTGGACAATTTCC